>CAWHBC010000048.1:0-92032 GCA_963827465.1 uncultured Alphaproteobacteria bacterium | reverse complement strand
ACTGTCGAATTAAGCCCTTCCATCGTATGGCAGATTTGCGCTCAAGATAGCTCGCTATACTCACCCGTATACTCAAAAATTCTGCCTGCTTCGGGAACCGAACCACGGACAATAGACGACGATTTAGGAAGGCTTCGGTTTACAAAACCGCTGCTCTACCGCTGAGCTAACCCGGCTTGCCAACGATTTCAGTCCCTTAATTTTTCGGCCGGAGAATTTTGCTCCGAAATTGCTCCGGCTTCGTTCCGGTTTGTAGCGGCGTTCGACGCTAGGGTGAAATGGGGATGTGCTCCCGGATTTGGCCCTTACTTTTTAACCATTACGCCCTCGAAATCGCGTTCGCTCATCGAACATTTGCGTGGGGATCAGACGCTCGTGGGATGGCGCATGTACATGTGGTGATTATCGGACTTGGAGGACCGTGAGGACGCGCGTCGTCACCGCCGGGTCGGCCGGATCGGGCGAGCCGTAGCTAAGGTCGCGGTCGTAGCAATCGATCTTCCAGAAGATCGTCTTGCCGTCGTAGTCGAAGCTACCGAATTCGTGTTCGCCGTGCGGATCGTTTTCAGGAGAACTCGGCGAAGGTGCGCACTGGCGCATAATCTCGGCCTGCTGGTCCTGGCGCAGCGCGGCAATTCCCGCAGTCACGAATATGGCGGCAATGGCGGCCTCGACAGCCGTGCGCCGAACCTTGCCGCCGGCACGCCGTTGCCGCCTTAATCCGACGCCGGAGGTCCGGCTGTTGATCACCGCGGCAACGGCGTGCCGGCGGCAAGGTTCGGCGCACGGCTGTCGAGGCCGCCATTGCCGCCAGTTTCCCGACTGCGGGAATTGCCGCGCTGCGCCAGGACCAGCAGGCCGAGATTATGCGCCAGGTGCACACCTTCGCCGAGTTCACGCCGAAAACGATCCGCACGGCGAACACGACTTCGGTAGCTTCGACTACGACGGCAAGACGATCTTCTGGAAGATCGATTGCTACGACCGCGACCTTAACTACGGCTCGCCCGATCCGGCCGACCCGGCGGTGACGACGCGCGTCCTCACGGTCCTCCAAGTCCGATAATCACCACATGTAACACGCGCATCCACGAGCGTCTGATCCCCACGCAAATGTTCGATGAGCGAACGCGATTTCGAGGGCGTAATGGTTAAAGTAAGGGCCAAATCCGCGAGCACGTCCCCACTTCACCATAGCGTCGAACGACGCTACAAACCCAAACGAAAGCCGGAGCAATTTCGGAGCAAAATTCTCCGGCCAAAAATTAAGTGACTGAAATCGTTAGGAAGCCGGGTTAGCTCAGCGGTAGAGCAGCGGTTTTGTAAACCGAAGCCTTCCTAAATCGTCGTCTATCGTCCGTGGTTCAATTCCCGAAGGAGGCAGAATTTTTGAGTATACGCCTGAGTATAGCGAGCTATCTTGCACGCGATTTTGTTAGGCGGTGGAAGGGCTTAATTCGACAGTGCAATGCCGCCCCTGGCACCACTTTCTATCTCATTCATAACTCCCGATAAGCGAGCGGCAAGAGGCGCGCCAGGCGCAGCGCCCAGTCGCGCTGCCCGCTCTCGTCCGCGAGCAAGTCCTGACGGATCTCGATCAGCACGTGGTGCAGGCCGCGCCGTTCGGCGTGCACCGGAATGGTGTAGTCGGTCGCGTCGCTCACCGTGTAGGGCACGTTTTCCCCCACAGTGAATTCTTTCTCCGCGTTCAGGAGCGCCATCAGCCGGCGCGCGAAACGCGGATCCCGATTGTAGAGGACGGCGGCATGCCAGGGCCGCGCCTCCCCTTTGAACACCGGCGTGAAGCTGTGCAGCGAGATCAGTGCCGTCGCCCGGTCGCTCGCACGCCGCTCAGCCAGTTCGGCTTCGATGCGATCGTGATAGGGCTGAAAAATCTCGTTCGCACGCGCCGCTTTGTTCGCCTCACTCAAACCGACATTGCCGGGGATTTCCGTCGACTCGCTGACCTCGGGGATAGACGAGGCCGCTTGCGGCGGCCGGTTACAGTCGATCACCAGACGCGAATAGTTTTGCCGGATCAGCGTGGCACTGAGCGCATCCGCCAGCAGGCGGCCGAGGCCGGCAACCCCGATGTCCCAGGCGATGTGGCGCTGCAGCTCCGCCTCCGGGAGACCGAGCCCGCCGAGCAGGCGCGGGATCAAATTGCCGGCATGATCGGCGACCAAAAGGAACGGCGATGTTCCAGCGGCGTTGTAAACCGTTACCGGCCGCGGCTCACCCGCGGCCAAAAGTGTCTTAATCAGTTCATTCATCGATACTCACGATCGCCTCAATCTGTGCAATTTGGCCCAAGAAATGCATAGCGACACATAGCACGCGCATGCACGTCGTAGCACAAGTCAGGATGTCCGCCCTGGTCATCGCACGGGACGCCGCCGCCACAGACCGAGGCAGTCAGCGATGAAGATTCGCGCCGGCTACGAGATTTCCTACGATTGTCCGCAACCGACGCCGATGATCATGACGCTCAGCGTCCATCCGTCGCGCTTTGCCGATCTCATCACGCTCGATCGCATGCGGCTCTCTCCACCGATCGTGCCCAACACCTATCACGATAGCTTCGGCAACTTCTGCCATGTGATCCATGCCCCGGCCGGACGGCTGATCATGGCGGCGGACTTCGTAGTGCAGGACAATGGCACGCCCGACGAAACGGCGCCGGGCGCGGAGCAGCACCCGCTCGAAGACCTGCCGGTGGGCGTGCTGATCTATTTGCTTGGCAGCCGCTACTGCGAGACTGATCGCTTGTCGGCCATGGCGTGGTCGCTGTTCGGCCAGGTTCCGAAAGGCTGGCCGCTGGTTCAAACGATCTGCGATTATGTCCATGATCGCATCACCTTCGGCTATGAGCACGCCAGCCCGACCAAAAGCGCCTGGGAGGTCCATGCCGAACGCCGCGGCGTCTGCCGCGACTTCGCCCACCTCGCAGTTACGCTTTGCCGCTGCATGAACGTGCCGGCGCGCTACTGCACCGGCTATCTCGGCGACATTGGGGTGCCGCCGGAAGAGACGCCGATGGATTTTTCCGCTTGGTTCGAAGTCTATCTTGGCGACCGCTGGTACACCTTCGACGCGCGCCACAACACCCCGCGCATTGGCCGCATCCTGATGGCGCGCGGCCGCGACGCCACCGATGTAGCGATCGTGACTTCATTCGGGCCGTGCACGCTGGCGGGCTTCAAGGTCATAACCGAGGAAGTGCCGGACTCCGGGTCCGTTTCGAAGTAAGGCCGCGGCGCGACTGCGCTCCATTCGATTTTGAGGCACTACAGCGCCGGCAGCACGGCGCGCGACAGATAGAGAAACAACGAAACGCCGAGGAGACCGATCAGCCCTGCCAGCGCGACGTCGAAGCGCGCACCGGTGGAAGGGACCTCGTCATCGGTTTCAAGCTCCCTGGTGGTGCGGGCAAAGCGCCATCCGGCGACGGCAATGATGGCGACGCCAATGGCGATGAAGGCAAGCCCGGCCACGTTGGCGAAGCTCTGGCTGTGCGCGTTGACCTGCCGCTGCATCTGCGATGCCATCACTTGAAGAAATAAATCGAAGCGCTCGATCACGAAGCCGAATGCCATCACCGCGATGGCGGTACGGACCCAGGCAAGAAACGTGCGCTCGTTGGCGGCGTGGTCGCTGTAGCGCTTGATCATCGGCTGATCCCATCCTTTTTGCGGTCCGGGCCGCACTATAACGCCGCGGCGAACGGCGCGCTTGCCGACCCGGGCATAACCGGGCAAATTGCCGCCGTTTCCGGGCAATAAATACATAAACGGGGAGTGAAACTCATGGCCGATGCCGCAGGCGATCGACCGAGTCGTGGGCGCTGGTATGTCTTGCTGCTGATCAGCGTGATGTACCTCATCACCTATCTCGATCGCGTCAATATCTCAACTGCAGCGCCGCAGATCAGCAAGGAATTCGGCTTCGATAAAGTTACAATGGGCGTCATCTTCAGCGCCTTCGTCTGGGCCTATGCGCTGTTCCAGGTTCCCGGCGGCTGGCTGTCCGATCGCTTCGGCGCGCGCAAAGTGCTCACCGGGGTGGTCGCCTATTGGTCGATCATGACCGCCGCCACCGCGGCCGCGTTCGGCAGCGGCTCGTTTATCGCGATACGGTTTCTGTTTGGCATCGGCGAGGCCGGCGCTTTTCCCGGCGCCACCCGCGCCATGCAGTTGTGGTATCCGCGGCGCGAACGCGGCCTGGTGCAGGGCGTCACACACAGCGCCAGCCGGCTCGGCGCCGCCATTGCGCCGCCGATCGTGGTGCTGCTCATGACGACGCTCGGCTGGCGCTCGGTCTTTTATATTTGCGGCGCCGTCGGTTTGCTGTGGTCGCTGTGGTGGTCGCTGAGCTACCGCAACCTGCCGGAGGAACATGGCCTCGTTAACAAGGCCGAACTCGAGGTCATCCGCGGCCGCGGCGCCGGTGGCGAGATCAACCCGCCGCCGATTGAGAAGCAGACCAACGTGCCGTGGAGCACTTTGCTGGGCTCCGGCAATATGTGGGCGATCATGTTCGCCTATTTCACCTATGTCTATTGCCTTTGGATCTTCCTGAGCTGGCTGCCGTCCTATCTGATCGAGGTCCGGCACTTCACCCTGATCAAAGTCGGCATCTTTGCATCGCTGCCGCTGTGGGCCGGCGTGGTCGGCGACACGCTCGGGGGTCTCGCGACCGACTGGCTTCTGAAAATAACCGGCAGCGCCAAGATCGGCCGCCGAGTCGTGGCCATTGTCGGCCTGCTCGGCTGCGCCGTGTGCATCGTGCCGGCAGCGCTGACCGAAGACGCCTACGTCGCCGTCGCCTGCCTGACCGCTGCGATGTTTTTTCTCGAGTTCACCATCGGGCCGTCCTGGGCGGTGCCGATGGATACCGGCGGCAAATATTCCGGGACGGTGTCCGGCATGATGAACATGGCCGGTAACTTCGGCGGGGCGCTGTCGCCGATCGTATTCGGATTTCTCGCCGAAGGCGGCAATTGGCAGGCTCCGTTCATCGTCGCGGCCGCGCTGTTGGTCGTCGGCTCGGCGGTGTGGGTGTTCTGGCTCGATCCCGACCGGCAAATTCTCGCTGCCTGATTGGCGTCGGATTTCTTGCCCTATGGGCCGGCCGCTTCATGACGAGCGGCCGGCCCCTTTTTCGCCGCGGGCAATAGAGCGGTTCATTAACGAAACGTAAATTGCTGTTGCATAGGAAAGGCTGCGGTGGACAATCGCAGGCGGAAGCACGCGATGCTTGTTGTCATGACGGCATGCGCCGTTGTCGTTTGGACGGGCGCCATCTTTCTGTTCGCTCTCCGGCGCGGCCGGAGAGCCCGGATGCTTACTTTGGCGCTGGATAATATGAGCCAGGGCGCCGTCATGTTCGATGCCGCGGGCCGCCTGGTCGTTTGCAACGCCCGCTACCGTGAAATCTACGGCATGCCGCCGGCCATGGTGAAACCCGGCGTCAAGCTCATCGATATCATCCGGCATCGCTTTCAATCCGGAAATCTCGACCGCGATCCGGCTCAGTACTGTGCCGAACTCATGGATATGATGCGTTCGGGAAAAGAAATCAGCTTCATCTCTGAGCTTACCGACGGCCGCTCAATCTCGGTGATCAATCGCGCGATACCCGGCGGCGGCTATTGGCTCGGAACGCACCATGACATCACGGCCCGCCGGGCAGCCGAACGCAACAGCGCGCTGCTTTCCGAACAGGCGGCGCGCCGCGCCATTCTCGACGACGCCATCGTCTGGTTTCGCGGTTGCGTCGAAAGCGCGCTCAATACCGTCAGCGAATGCGCCGCCACGATGAAGACGACGGCTGCCGGGCTGTCCGCGACATCTAACGATACGGCAACTCATACGGCCGGCGCGGTGCGAACGTCCAATGACGCCTTCGGCGGCGTCGAGAGCGCGGCAGCCGCCGCCGACGAATTGTCGAAATCGATCGCAGAGATCAACCGCCAGGTGGTCAACGCGAGCGACGTGGTGCGCAGTGCGGCGGCCGAGGCTCAATCCACCAACACCATCATCGACGGTCTCGCCCAAGCGGTGCAGAAGATCGACGACGTCGTCAAGCTCATCCAAAGCGTGGCCGGACAGACTAATCTGCTGGCACTCAATGCCACCATCGAAGCGGCGCGGGCCGGCGCTGCTGGCAAGGGCTTTGCCGTGGTCGCCTCTGAGGTCAAGGCGCTGGCGGTGCAAACCGCCAAGGCGACCGACGACATCGCCTCCCATATTGCCGCGGTACAGTCCGCGACCCAGGGCGCCGTGCGCGCCATCGGCAGCATCACCGGCCGGATGGACGAAATCCGCCAATTCACCACGGCGATCGCGAGTTCGATTGAGGAGCAACACGCAGCAACCGGCGAGATTTCCCACAACGTCACGACGGCGGCCATGGGCACCCGATCGGTGGTCGCTGTGCTGGAACGCGTGTCACGCGCGATCGGCGATATGCGCGGCTCGGCGGATACGGTGCTGACGGCATCGATGGCCGTCGAAAAGGCCGCCGACAGCCTGCGCGACAGTGTCGACGGTTTCCTCAATAAGGTCGCGGTCTAAACATCATCAAGACGATCAAGACGCACGCGGCCGCGGCTCCATCGCCACGCGAGCGAACGTCGTCATGATTTTGAGCCCTGCCTTGATCGAACCGCGGAGCGAGCCGGCGACCTTCGAGGCTCCGCCAAGGCGGCGGCGGTAATCCACCGGCAGTTCGAGAACGCGAAGTCCGGTGCGCGCCGCGCGCATCTGCATTTCGAGATTCCAGCCATACGTCATCTCGCGCATGCCAAGCGCCAGCAATGTGTCGCGGCGAATGGCCCGGAACGCACACATATCGGTATAGCGCACGCCATAAAGCTGCTGGGTCAGCCAGCCGGCGACAACCCCGGCGGCGACCTGATGCCACGCCATGCTTCCCGGCTGACGATCGCCCCGCGCGCGCGAGGCGATAACAAAATCGAACCGGCCGGCCTCGATCGGGGCCACCAGAGCGGCAATTGCGGCCGGGTCGTCGGCGCCGTCACCATCCATAAACACTATAATTTCGGTGCCGGTGGCGGCCTTGGCTCCGGCGAGGCAGGCGAGGCCGTAACCGCGGCCGACCAAAACGACCTCGGCGCCGGCTTTGCGCGCTTCCTCGGGCGTGCCGTCAGTCGAGCCGCCATCCGCGACGATAATCCTGCCAATCGCTCCATGGGGCAGTTCGGCGACGACGGCAGCGATGGACTCGGCTTCATTAAATGTCGGAATGACGACCGCAACGCGCGCCGGCTTCGGACCCATCGCTACAAGCTCCAGCGCAAGCCGCAACTGGCGCAAGCCTGCGGCGGCGTGTTTGATTTGAGCGCCTTGCGGAATTCGCCATAGGCCGGACCGGTCCATATCTCGCGCAGGCTCTGCTGCGTGGCGTCGCCGAGCGTGTAGTTCTCGTAGCCGCGTTGAGAGAATGGCGCGATGCAGCACGGCAAGGCGCGGCCGTTGGCGGTGAAATACATGACGGTCCACGGCCGCCGGCACAGCGACCACGGCGAACCATCGTCGCGGCGCTTGAGACTGACGCCGGGCTCCGAGGCGCCGCCGGAAGCACTGAATTCGACGCCGAGGCTGCGCGCCAGTTCGGTCGCGCGATCGACGTGCACAGCCTCCTCGCCCGACAACCGTTCGTAAAGCGCCTGATCCGGCCGGGCCATTCCAACGGCATTGTCGTTGAAGAACACCATGCGCTGCAAATGTACTTCCTTGACGCCGGTCTCTGCCGCGACGCGAACGAAATCGGGCAACTCGGCGATGGTTTCGCGCAGGCCGGTCAGCCACGCCGAAACACGTGGTTTCGTGTGACCTTCACGCTCCTGCAATTCGCGGAAAGCGCGGACGTTCTTGAGGATGCGGTTGAAGTAATTCTTGCCGCGAATGGCGAGATAGGACTTCGCATTGGCCGCATCGAAGGAAACGCGCAGTTCGTCCAGTTCGGCGGCGATCAGGGCGCGCCCGTTCTTTTCGTTCAACACGGTGCCGTTGGTATTGAACAGGACGTAAGTGCCGCGATCCTTCAGATAGCGCACCATCCGCGGCAAATTCTTGACCAGCATCGGTTCGCCGACGCCGTGCAGGACGGCGCGCTGCAGCTGCGGGATTTGATCGACAATCGAGGTGAACAGCTCCCAGCTCATGTCGGCGGGCGGCTCGAGTTCCTCATAGGTGCGCGGGCACGTCGTGCACAAGAGATTGCAGCGGTTGGTCGTCTCCAGATAGAGGCAAACCGGCTCATGCTCGGGGACTTCACTGTCCGCCGTTGCGCTTTCGAAATAGCGTTGCGGATCGACAGTGCGTCTCGTCGCGGCTTTTTGCATTGGCGTCACCCCGGGCAGCTCTTGGCGCGTCATACGCGCATTTCATCACTCTGCATCAAGCGATCGATCCGGCCGTCGAGATCGTGGTCCTGCCGCAGCCGGCCGATCAATTTTGTCGTCTGCGCCGCATGGTGCGGAGCGTGACCGTCGTGCCGGTTCGGATTTTCGCCGCGCAATTCCGCGTTCAGACGCCGCAAGCCGTCCACGTCGTCGACGTCGTACCACGCCGGCAGGGTATGGACTTCGAGAGCGATTTCGCCGGCGCGCTGCAGCGTCTGTTCCGCGACGCGTTCGGTACTCCAGGTAATGTCGTCGAACATCCGGCGGTGCGGGGCTTTGAGCCCGAGCAGGTAATAGCCGCCGTCGGTCGATGGGCCGAGCACCGCCCGATCGCCGGGCTTCGCCAGCGCCGCGGCGGTTTCGATCAACAATGCAGTGGGCAAAGTCGGGCTGTCTGAATTAAGCACCACGGCAGCGCCGTGCCCGCGTGCGAAGATCTGCTCGATGGTGTGGAATAGACAATCGCCGAAGTTCGGCAGCCAGGCGCCAACCAGCCCGATCGCCCCCGGCAGAATGTGGCGGA
Organism: uncultured Alphaproteobacteria bacterium; assembly: GCA_963827465.1. GTDB lineage: Bacteria > Pseudomonadota > Alphaproteobacteria > Rhizobiales > Xanthobacteraceae > BOG-931. The sequence continues at coordinate 83,081 of CAWHBC010000048.1, read as the reverse complement.
AGAAATCTTCGGAGCCGGTCGGCCCAAAAGCCGCGTAGCCGGCGATGCCGCCGTGCGCCGTTGCATGGCGAGCCGCAAGCAGAACATTGTCGGCGACGTCGCATAAGAATGCGGTGTTGAGCGCGGCGGCTTCATCGAAGGTCAGCGGCGGAACCAGGCGGGTCTTGGCGCGTCCGGGTGCCGACGCCTTGGCCATGAAAGCTATTCCGCAAGCGGCCGCCGCAGCAGCCGGCGCGGATTCGTTACGGGATCGACCCGCACGATTCATCCGATGCCCCCTGTAATCGATTTAGCAACGCAATAACGCTTGCTTGCCAAAGCGGCCGGCCGAGCGCCAATCACATCCGTCTTCAGAGCTATCAAATCGCGAGACACCGAAAAGTTATCGGCATCACAAAGTCGTGATCGCGTGTCATCATCGGCGGGCGAGCGCCACGCTGATGCTGGCATCGGGGGGATGACCGTGTCGGCGTTGTCATGCCAAGTCGGCGCGGCCGCATACTCGCTCCGCGGCATATCCAAGGAAGCGAGCTGACGGCCGAAGATGCCCACCACTTCGATCGGCACGGCCACCGGCCGCGCACCCCAGCCGAACCATCCGCCGTAATCGACGATCAGCTCGATATGGCCCTGAGGACCGCGAACGACTTGGCGCACATGGCCGAGCGTGCGGTCATCGTCGTCAAGCACCGGGATACCGATGAGATCGCCGACGCGAACCGATTGCGGGAAACGCCGCTGCATACGCTCGGCGGCCGCCATATGTGCCGCCGCCATCGCCTGGTCTTCGGCGCCCATGCCGGTGGGTGGAATCATCGCCTGCGCCACGACGAATGGATCGTGCGACGGCGCGGCCCACGCGACCCCCACGGTGAGCAAAGCCGAAAACAAGCAGATCAATCCCCAAGGGAGATTCCTCCGGTACCACCGCATCAGCGCCTCCGAACAATGATCGCAATCAATCTTGCCACGCGATTTTGTGAACCGGCCTGTCTTGCCCATCAATCAACCCGCCCGTAGTGTCCGCAAACCGCTACCCACGGAATCGCTCGATGCCGGCGTCGTCTGCTAGCAGTGCCGCACAGATTGTCCGGCTGCATCCTCTGCCGCTCCGCATCATGCATTGGATCAATGCGATAGCGATTTTCATCATGATCGGCAGCGGATGGAAGATATATAACGACGATGTGATCTTCGGCTTTCTGCATTTTCCCGATTGGCTCGTGATCGGCAAATGGGCGCAGTACGGCTTGCAATGGCATTTTTTCGGGATGTGGATCTTCGTGCTCAACGGGATCGCGTATCTGACATATGGCATCGCCAGCGGGCGCTTCCGGCGCAAATTGTTTCCGATCTCGATCGGCGAGGTTTTTGCCACCGTTGGCGATGCGCTGCGCTTTCGGCTGGGCCATGACGATTTGACCCATTACAACGCGGTGCAGAAGCTCCTTTATCTCGGCGTCATGGCGGTCGGCATCCTGATCGTGATTTCCGGCCTGTCGCTGTGGAAGCCGGTGCAATTCTCCGAGCTCTCCGGCCTGTTCGGCAGCTTCCAGACCATCCGCCTGGTGCATTTCTTCTGTATGGCCGCGATCGTCGCCTTCATCCTGGTGCACGTGACTTTGGCGTTGCTGGTGCCGCGCAGCCTCCTCGCCATGCTCACGGGCGGACCGGCGGTGGTCGACGGCATTACGGACGCCGCGCCGGCAATCGCCCCCGAAGCCGAAGCAACGCAATGACGCGGTGACCGCATGCCGATCCGAATCCCCACACCGTCGATTGTGCGGCCGCGAGAGCCGGCGTTGCGGCATGGCTTCGATCGGCGGGCGCTGTTGCGCGGCGCCGCCGGGATCGGCGCGCTTGGTCTGTTGACCGGCTGCGACGTCAGCGAGGAACCTCCGGTGCAGAAATTCCTGCGCACGGTATCGGCCTGGAATGACGGCGTGCAGGAGACGATATTTCGTCCGAACCATCTGGCGCCGACGTTCCTCCCCTCGCAAGTGGTCAAACCTCCGCGCTTCAATGCCTATTACGACATCGAGGACGTCAAGCCGGTCGACGGCGCGACCTGGAAGCTCGAGCTTGTCGGCCGCATTGAAAACAAGCAGCCGTGGACGGCACCGCAGATTTATCAGTTGCCGGAGCAGGAAGAGATCATCCGGCATATCTGCGTCGAGGGCTGGGATTATATCGGCCAATGGTCGGGGCCGAATTTGCGGGCGTTTTTGACCCGCATCGGCGCCGATCTGACGGCGAAATACGTCTATTTCATTTGCAATGACAATTTCACCGAAAGCATCGACATGGCGACCGCGCTGCACCCGCAGACCATCCTCGCCACCAAATATGCCGGCGATGTCATTACCGATCCGTTCGGCTATCCGCTGCGGCTGCGGACGTCGACCAAGCTCGGTTACAAGAACGCCAAATGGATCAGGGCGATCGAAGTGACCAATGATTTTCGCGAGACGTTCTGGAGCAAACAGGGCGAGAACTGGTTTGCCGGCATTTAACGCGCGTTCCTGACGTAAATCCGCCACTTGCCGTTACGCGATTCCGCCAGCCGATAAGCGGCGCTTGCCGCGAACGGATCGTGGTTCCAGGCGCCGTCCTGCGGCACGACGACGACGACATCGCAGCGATATTTTTCGGCCAATTCGTCGACATCAGCCGGCGTGCCCTGCCCGGCAAAGACGCGAATGAATTGCGTATTGATGGGCTCGCGGCGAGCCGGCGGCAAGGGCGCAAAAGCCAACGCCATCTCGCGGCCGGCAAAACACGAACTGCGATTGGCGAGCAGCGCCCAGGAGATATTGACCGGCCACGGCGTCACGTCCTGCAGATAGAGCGGATTGTTGGCGACGCGCGCCGTCGGCGCGGCATAGCGGCGAACCGCCGCCCACAAGGCGGGCGCCTCGGCAAAGGTCTCCGCATTCGCCGTGGTTGTTCCGATGATATTGGAGCGGATCATGACGGCGGTGTCCGGCAGGCTGAGCAAGAGCCCGCCGAGCGCCAGCACCGCGATCAGCGGGCGGTTGGGGGCGCGCATCATTCCGGCGGCGGCGCCGACGATCAGGATCATGGCGGCCGGCAGCACTGCACGCAGGCCGAGATCGTTGTTGTCGCCGACCGTTGACACCAGGAGCCAGGACATGACGAGCCCAGCGCCCGCGAGGCCGATAAAGATCGCGGTCGCGGTTTTTTGCAACCCTGACGGCAAGGTCCGCTCCATCCCCACAAGCCCGATCAGCCCGGCGATAAAGGCGGCCGGAAACTCGATCGGCAGCAGCAGGACCCAATAGCCGGGCCAATCGAGCGCGCGGCGGAGTGCGGGCGAAAGCAGGTCGCCGAGCACGGCGAAATGATCGACAACGATGGGGGTGCCGTCGCCGCGTGCCGCAACCGCGGCCAACTGATCGCGAATGAACGGTGCTGCGATCAATAGCGCGAGCGCGGCTGCGCCAGCCAAGCCGCCGGCCACCGCCACGCGGCGCACCGGCCGCACAGCGCCAAACAAAATCGGCGCAGCGACGGCGACAGCAGCGGCGAGCGTCAGGCCGCCGACATAGGAGGAACTCTCGAAGCCCGCGACGACGGTCAGCACCAGCACCACGAACCGCGCCGCGCTGGGCCGCTCCGCGTAATGGACGATCAGCACAAGAGCGGCAATCACGCAGGTTGCCGCCATCAGATGCTGCGGCACCCAGGCGGATTGAAACAGCCAGCCGGCAAAGCCGGTCGGCGACGCCATAAACGGCGTGAGCGCGTAGGTGCCGAAGATAAAGCTGAGCGTTTGGCGCAGCGAGGTCGCGGCGGCAAGAGCGACAACCAAAATCGCGGCGCCCGAGCGCTGGCTGAGCCAGACCGCTATTCCCATCATCGCCAGCAGTGACGCGAGCGCGGTGAACCAGGTCAGGCCGATATCGGCTTCCCAGCCACTGATGCGAAGCGGCATTGCCAGTTCCGCCGCGCTGAAGTGCCAAAGATAATAATAAGCCAGGCGCGCCGATCCGCCGACCGCGCCGAACACCGGATCGACCGGCGGCAGCCCCTGACGCATCATCGCGGAGATGGCGGCGATTTTCGCATGATCAAAAATCGGGTCGGCGAGATGCACGCCGCCGGCCGAGAACTTCGGCACGATCGCGCTCGTGGGAACGAGCGCCAGCAACCCGGCGGCCGGATAGCACCATAACGGAACCGCCGGCTGTGACGCGGGCTCGCCGTCGGCGCTGGCCGTCATCAGCGCGCCGCCGGCGATGACGAGGAAAAGCGCCGCCAGACCTGCCACCGTCGGTGGCGAAAAGCGCAGCAAGGTCAACACCGGCAGCGACGTAGCGCTGACGACCGCCCAGCCGAGAACCGGCGCCAATCCGAGCGCCAGCACGCGCGGCACCAGGTGACGGCCGACCGCATAACCGAACGCCGTGTAAAATGCCGCCGCTACCAGCGCGCACAAGGCAGCATTGACAATCGATGCCATGGGAAAGCCGAACCCGAGCTATGACGCCGGCGAGAGCTGACCGCGACGCCGGCCGGCCGGCACTTACGCCGCCTGCAGAAGCGCTTCCACGCGCGGCCACGGATCCGGTGCAAGATTGCGAAACGGCGCGCAATCGGCGTTGGAGAATCTGTCGCCGGAGATACTGTGGAAATGCTCGAGCAAGGCCGACCCTCCCGATTTTTTAGCAGCGGGATCATGGCCTCATTCACTTCAGGTGTCCAGGTCGCCGGTTCCGCGCTCGAGCAAGCAAACCCGAAAACATCCTGAAAGCGGCCACGCCATTACAACAGATCAGACGGAGACGCCGTCGATCTGATTGACGATGTTGGTCCACTGTTCGACGGTCTTACGCGCGTTCCGCACCGCTTCGGCGAACGCCTCTTCTTTTTTGTAGTAGTGGCGCCATTGACCGTTGTTGTACATCTCGATGAGATGCGCCAATGCCCGCCTGGCGCCGAACAACTGCCGTTCGGCATTGCTGCGCTGGGCCTCGGTGGTCGGAGCCTTGGTCATAAGTGTGGGATTGTGACAAGGAGACGTAAAGATAAAATCAAGGCGACAAATTACATAGAAGCGCTGGGTATTATTCGGAGTAAGTGATAACCAATACGCTGGGCGGCCGGTTGAAATCGCGTTGATGAATGAATTGTAAATTTAAGGCCTGCCCTCACGTCAGCAAACACCCTGCCGGGCGGCAAGCCCTATGGAAATTCAAGTCGCAACCGGCATAGTCTCCCTGTAAATCGGAGGTCAATCGTGAGCCGATTTCAAGACCCTCGAGTTGCGTTGCCACGGGCAGTCCCGCCGCGGCGGGCAATGTTGGTTGGCATTGCGGCAGCAGCGTTACTCGGCAGCGCCGGCGCCGCTTATAGCGGCCCCTGCACCGATCAGATTGCCGCGCTGAAACAGCAGATCAAGGCGTTGCCGGCCGGTCCCAAGACCGGTCCCGACCTTTTCACAGACCCTCGGCGCGCAGTTGCATCACCAACCGACGCCCGAAGACGTTCAGCACGCTCAACGGGCCGGCCGGAAAGAGGCGGGCGCGGCCCGAAAGCGGCCGAGAAAGCCGACGCCGCCGGCAATGCGTCAGCGTGCAATGCGGCACTCGATCGAGGCCAAGCGCCTGTACGATATCGATCAGTAGCACCGCGAGAAGGAACGAGCCGGGCGCAGCCCTCCTTCAATAAGCTTCTTCGGCGTAGATCGGATCGACCGACCCGCCCCATACCGTGTATATTTCTCGAGCAGTTCCTGCGCCGGCGTCGTGCCGCGCTCCAGCCGGTCTTCCAGAACTTCGAGATAGCGCGTCTCGTCCTGCCCGTCGGCGTCGAGACATTTGCGGGCGCGTCGAGCCCGGCGCGCGAAAGCGTGAGGACGCTCGTCGGCGATCTCGAACACGGTGCGGCCGCGTATCGTCGCGGCGAGACCCTGTTTCGGCACGTCGTCGCGCAGCTTTTGCCGCTCTTCGCGCGGTCCAATGCTTGACGAGGTCCCACGCCGCATCGAGGCTCGGCATCGTCGTAAAGAATGCCGACCCAGAAGGCCGGCAGCGCCAGGAGATTCGGCAGCGAGCCGGAGTCGGCGCCGCGCATTTCCAGATAGCGTTTGAGCCGCACCTCCGGGAAGATCGTGCTGAGGTGGTTCGCCCAATCCGAGATCGTCGCGCGCGCGCCGGGCATCGCCGGCAGCTTGCCCGCCAAGAGATCGCGGAACGATTGACCGGACGCATCGACATATTCGTCGCCGTGCTTGACGAAATACATCGGCACGTCGAGCGCATAGTCGACCCAGCGCTCGAAACCCATGCCGGGCTCGAACGCCCACGGCAGCATGCCGGCGCGCGCGTTGTCGGTGTCGCTCCAGATATGCGCGCGATACGACAGATAGCCGTTGGGCTTGCCCTCGGTGAACGGCGAATTGGCGAACAGCGCCGTCGCCACCGGCTGCAGCGCGATCGAGACGCGCAGCTTCTTGACCATGTCGGCTTCGGAGCGAAAAGTCGAGATTGGTCTGCACCGTGCAGGTGCGATACATCATGTCGAGGCCGAGCGTGCCGACTTTCGGCATATAGGTCGGTCATGATCTTGTAGCGGCCTTTCGGCATTTTCGGCATTTCCGCGCGCGTCCAGTCCGGCGTCATGCCGATGCCGAGAAATCCGATATGCAGCGGCTGCGCCACTTCGCGCACCTGCGCCAGATGCGCCATCAGTTCGCTCGATGTCTGATGCACGCATTCGACCTGCGCGCCGGACAGCTCGAACTGGCCGCCGGGCTCGAGCGAGATCGCGCCGCCGCCGGTGACGTCGAACAGGCCGATGATGTTCGGCCCCTCCATGATCGGCTGCCAGCCGAGCAGGTGCTGCATGCCTTCGAGCAGCGCGCGAATGCCGTGGCGGCCCTCGTAGGGCACCGGCCGGTGGCCCTCCAGCGTGAAGACGAATTTCTCGTGCTCGGTGCCGATACGGAATTGCGATTTGGGTTTGACGCCCTGAGCAAGCCAATTCACGAGATCGTCGCGCCGCTCGATCGGCGTCAGGTCGACTTGATCACGCGCCATGCAGGGTCCCGGAGAAAATCGGCCGCGACCTTATACGCGGCAGGCGTGGGAGGGCAATGCGGCGCTCATGACGCTTTCAGGCGACCGCCTTGCGCTGCGGCGGCGGGAAGCGGCGGTAGAAGGTGTCGCCCTTTTTCGCCATATCGATCAGCAGCTTGCCCGGCTTGAAGCGGTCGCCGTAATCCTTGGCGAGGCGCGTTGCAGAGATCGACAAAGGCTTTGACGCCCATGCCGTCGATATAGGAAATCGTGCCGCCGGTGAAAGGGGCGAAGCCGAAGCCGAGGATCGAGCCGACGTCGGCTTCGCGCACATCGGTGACGACCTGCTCCTCGATGCAGCGGGCGGATTCGAGCGCCTGGATCGCCAGCAGCCGGTGCTTCAAGACCGCGATATCGATGGTGTCGGGATCGAGCTTTTTCGGCTGCAGCTCGGCCAGCCCCGGCCACAGCCGCTTCGGCCCGTTCTGCGGATAGTCGTAAAAGCCCTTGCCGTTCTTGCGGCCATAGCGTCCGCGTTTCTCCACCATCTCCTCGAGCAGCGCCTTTTGCTTGAGGTCGATCATCTTGGCGCCGAGATCGGCCTCGGTCGCCTTGAGGATCTTCCAGGCCAGGTCGACGGCGACCTCGTCGGTGAGCGCCAGCGGCCCGACCGGCATCCCGGCCATGCGGCCGACATTCTCGATCATCGCCGCCGGCACGCCTTCGGTCAGCATCAAATGGCCTTCGCGGATATAGGTGCCGACCACGCGCGACGTGTAGAAGCCGCGCGAATCGTTGACGACGATCGGCGTCTTGCGGATGGCGCGCACGTAATCGAGCGCGACGGCGAGCGCCGCGTCGCCGGTCTCCTTGCCCATGATGATCTCGACCAGCATCATGCGCTCGACCGGCGAGAAAAAATGGATGCCGATGAAGCGGCTTGCGATCCTTGAACGCGGCCGCCGAGCGAGGAGATCGGCAGCGTCGAGGTGTTGGAGCCGAAGATCGCCTGCTCGCCGAGCACGTTCTGCGTCCGCGAAATCACCTCTTCCTTGATCTTGCGATCCTCGAACACGGCTTCGACGACAAGATCGCAATCCTTCAACTCGACGTAATCGGCGGTCGGGTGGATGCGCGCCAGCACCGCGTCGCGGTCGGCGGTGGTGGCGCGGCCGCGATTGACCTGATCGGTCATCAGCTTCTGCGAATGCGCCTTGCCCTTTTCCGCGGTTTCCGGATCGCGGTCGATCAGCACGACGTCGAGCCCGGCGAGCGCGCTGACATAAGCGATGCCGGCGCCCATGAAATCCGGCGCCGAGCACGCCGATCTTCTTCAGCGGCTTCGCCGGCACGGCCGGTCGCCGCGCGCCCTTGTTCAGTTCCTGCATCGAGACGAACAACGAGCGGATCATCGCCGCCGCTTCGGGCGAGCGCAGGATTTTGGCGAACCAGCGCGACTCGACCCGCAACGCCTGGTCCATCGGCAGCTGCAGGCCTTCATAGACGACCTGCATGAATGGCGCGTGCCGCCGGGTAATTGTCGTAGGTCTCGCGGCGATAGATCGCGTTCGCCGGCGGGAACACCATCATGCCGGCCTTGGAATAGACCGGGCCGCCCGGCAATTTGAAGCCGTCGACGTCCCACGGCGCCTTGGCGGTGCCGCCCGATTTGATCCAGTCCTTGGCGGCCTTGATCGAGATCGCCGGGCGGCACCACGGCATCGATGAGCTTCATCGCCTTGGCGCGATTGAGCTGCAACTGATCGCCCTTGAGCAAGAATTGCAGCGCGTCGGACGGCGGCAGCATGCGCGCGATACGCTGCGTGCCGCCGGCGCCCGGGAAACAGGCCGATCTTGATCTCCGGCAGACCGAGCCGGGTTCGCCCGTTGTCGGCGGCGATGCGATGATGGCAGGCGAGCGTCAGTTCGAAACCGCCGCCGACCGCGGTGCCGTTGATCGCCGCGACCCACGGCTTGCCGCAGGTCTCGATGCGGCGGTACAGCAGCGACAGCTTGCGGCTCTCCTCGAACAGCCTGCGCATTGGCCGCTTCGTCGCCCTGCGACGCCGCCAGCTCGGCGAAGGTGCGGCTCAAGGCTTTCCAGCATCGTGAGATCGGCGCCGGCGCAGAACGTATCCTTGCCCGAGGTGATCACCACGCCCTTGACGGCGCCGTCGGTCGCCAGTTCCTCGACGATGGCCGACAGCTCCTCGATCACTGTCACGTCGATGACGTTCATCGTGCGGCCCGGCGCATTCCAGGTGACGAGCGCAATGCCGTCGCTGTCGATGTCGAGCGTGAAATTGGTGTAGGTCGGTTTGCTCTCAGCCATACGGTTCGCCGTTCTTGTGGGTGTAACGCATGCCGTTGTCGTCGCGCACGACCATCAGGTCGACGTCGGGATAGTCGACGCGCTCGTGCTTGGAGCGGGTGCCGACTTCAAGATAGACCGCGTCGCGACTGCCGCGGTTGACGAGCTGATGGCCGTTGCCGCTGTTGGCCTTGAAGCCCGCGGCGTCGCCCGGCTTGAGCACGATCTCGCCGCCGTCCTCGATCAGCACGACTTCGCCTTCGAGGATGTAGACGAACTCATCTTCGTTGCTCGTGCCAATGCCGCAGCGCCGACGCCGCACCCGGCTTGCAGCGTCGTCAGATTGACGCCGAACTGGTCGAGCCCGACGGCATTGCCGAGGCGCTTGCGCTCGCGGCCGACGACGACGCGATCGAACGGCTTCGGGTACGGTGCGCGTCTCGACCGGAAGCTTGGCGATATCGATCTTGGGCATGCGCTCTCAGACCCGCTCGATGATGGTGGCGGTGCCCATGCCGGCGCCGATGCAGAGCGTGACCAGCCCGGTCGCAACGTTGCGCCGCTCCATCTCGTCGACCAGCGTGCCGAGGATCATCGCGCCGGTGGCGCCGAGCGGATGGCCGAGCGCGATGGCGCCGCCGTTGACGTTGACCTTGGCGGCATCGAGATCGAAGGCCTGCAGATAGCGCAACACCACCGAGGCGAAGGCCTCGTTGATCTCGATGAGATCGATGTCGGCGAGCGTCATGCCGGCGCGTCTTGAGCACTTTCTTGGTGACGTCGATCGGGCCGGTCAGCATCAGCGCCGGATCGGAGCCGATATTGGCGAAGGCGCGCACGCGCGCGCGCGGCTTCAAGTCCGGCCTTCTCGTCCGGCCTCCTTGTTGCCGACCAGAACCGCCGCGGCGCCGTCGACGATGCCCGAGGAATTGCCGGCGTGATGGACGTGATTGACGTATTCCACTTCCGGATGGGCCTGGATGGCGACCGCATCGAAGCCGCCCAGTTCGCCCATCTGCACGAAGGAGGGCTTGCAGCGCGGCCAGCGACTGCATGGTCGTGCCCGGCCGCATGTGCTCGTCCTTCGCCAGGATGGTCAGGCCGTTGACGTCCTTCACCGCCACGACCGAGTGGCTGAAGCGGCCATCGTCCCAGGCCACCGCGGCGCGCTTCTGGCTCTCCACCGCATAGGCGTCGACGTCGTCGCGCGAAAATCCGTATTTGGTGGCGATGAGATCGGCGGAAATGCCTTGCGGCAGGAAATAATGCGCAACCGCGATCGACGGATCGACCGCCCAGGCGCCGCCGGCCGCGCCGATGCCGACGCGGCTCATCGATTCGACGCCGCCGCCGACCGCCATGTTGCTGCTGGCCCGGACATGATCTGCGCCGCGGCGAAATTCACCGCATCGAGGCCCGAGGCGCAGAACCGGTTGATCTGCACGCCGGGAACCTCGTCGCCATAGCCGGCGACCAGCGCCGCGGTGCGCGCGATATCGGCCGCCGCCTCGCCGACCGGATCGACGACGCCCATGACCACGTCATCGACCAGCGCGGTATCGAGATGGTTGCGGCCCTTGATGGCGCCGAGCGCCTGGCTGGCGAGATTGAGCGCGGTCACTTCGTGCAGCGACGCCGTCGACCTTGCCGCGGCCGCGCGGGGTGCGCACGTGATCGTAGATGAAGGCGTCGGGCATGAATTCCTCTCAAACTTCATCGCGGCCGCAGTACCGACGCTGTCTGCAATAGCTAGAAAGCCTCGGCCGGCAATTCCATGGTGCGAAGCGGCGCCGGCTTTGATGCGCGCCAGATGCGTCGCCGCGGCCGGCAGCATCCGTTCCATGAAAAAGCGGCCGGTCGTCAGCCGCTCCGCCATTCGTCCCGCCGCGCCTGTCCGCTCGCCGGCTCGGTCTTGGCCTCTTGGCTGCCGCTTCGGCGATCAGGCACCACATATAGCCGAGCGCGACCAGGCCGAAGAGATGCATATAGTCGGTCGCGCCGGCGCCGGCATTATCGGGATTGCCGAGCGCGTTCTGCAAGAACCACATGGTCGCCTGCTGCAATTCGCCGAGCGCCTGATTGAGCGGCGTGACAAAGGGCGCCATGGCCGCATCGGCGCCGTGTTCCTTGATGTAGGCCGTCACCTCGGCGAAAAAAGCCTGCAAGGCCCGGCCGCCGTCTTTCGGCAGCTTGCGGCCGACCAGATCGAGCGCCTGGATGCCGTTGGCGCCCTCGTACAGCATGGCGATGCGCGCATCGCGCACGAATTGCTCCATGCCGTGCTCGGCGATGTAGCCGTGGCCGCCGAAGACCTGCTGCGCCGCAACCGTATTGGCAAAGCCCTGGTCGGTGAGCACGCCTTTGATCACCGGCGTCATCAGGCCCAGATGGTCCTCCGCCGCCTGCCGCTCCTTGGCGTCTTCCGAGCGGCTGCGCGACGTCGCCCTTGAGCGCAGCCCACAGCACCAGCGCGCGCGCCGCCTCGTTGAAGGCGCGGATCGTCATCAGCATGCGGCGCACGTCCGGATGCACGATGATGCGGATCGGCCGGCTGTTGCGGAAATTTCGCGCCGGTCAAGGCGCGGCCGGCGAGCCGCTCCTTGGCGTAGGCGGCGGCGTTCTGATAGGCGACCTCGGACAGCGCCAAGCCCTGCACGCCGACGCCGAGCCGCGCCTCGTTCATCATCGTGAACATCGCCTGCAGGCCGCGATTGGCTTCGCCGATCAGCCAGCCGGTGGCGTCGTCGTAATTCATCACGCAGGTGGCGTTGCCGTGGATGCCCATCTTCTCTTCGATCGAGCCGCACGACACCGCGTTGCGCGCCCCGACGCTGCCGTCGGCGTCGGGCAGGAATTTCGGCACGATGAACAGCGAAATTCCGCGGGTGCCGGCCGGCGCGCCGTCGATGCGAGCAAGCACGAGATGCACGATGTTTTCGACGAGGTCGTGCTCGCCGGCGGAGATGAATATCTTGGTGCCGGAAATCTTGTAGCTGCCGTCGGGCTGCGGCGTCGCGCGGGTGCGCACCAGGCCGAGATCGGTGCCGCATTGCGGCTCGGTCAGGTTCATGGTGCCCGACCATTGCCCGGCGACGAGCTTGGGCAGGTAAAGCGCTTTCTGCTCCGGCGAAGCGTGCGCGTGCAGCGCGGCGATCGCGCCCTCGGTGAGGCCCGGATACATGGCGAACGCCATATTCGCCGAGCAGAGAAACTCGTTGACCGCCTGCGCCAGCACCATCGGCAGGCCCTGGCCGCCGAATTCGGCGGGCGCCGACAATGCCGATCCAGCCACCGCCGGTGAGCCGCCGATAGGCGTCCTTAAAACCCGTCGGCGTCGTCACCGAGCCGTCGTCGTGCCGGCGGCAGCCTTCCTTGTCGCCGACGCGGTTGAGCGGGGTGAGAACCTGTTCGGCGAATTTTGCCGCCTCGGCCGAGCACCGCCTCGATCACGATCGGGCGTGGCTTCGGCAAAGCCGGGCAGGTTGTTATAGCGATCGATATGGAACACGTCGTCCAACAGGAACATCACGTCGTCGACGGGAGCCCTGTAGCCCGGCATGATATCCCTCCCCGGTGCCCGCCAGCCGGCGGATCGGCCGATAAACTAGCCGATTTACGACCGCCGTCACGACGGCGATTTACGGAACTCTGCGTTGCCGCCGCAGAGCAGCGGCAACCCCGGCGACAGGCCGGCCCAGCCGACATTAACGACCTGTTTACTCTAATCCTGAAGAGTCCTCGCCGAGGACATAAGACTGCGCCCTCCGCTTCGTCTGTTAACGAGCCCCCGCTCAAAACAGGGCCATCTCGTTCCTCTCGAAGTGATTTGGCGCGCAAATGAAATCTGGCGGACCGTGGAATCTGAGAGGCCTCCGTCCAGAAGCGCGCGAAGCCGCCCGCAATGCTGCGCACCGGTCCGGCATGTCGGTCGGAGAATGGCTCAACAAGTCATCCGAGAGGACGACGACAACCATTACGGCGAGCCGATGCGGGCCGCTGATTACGAAGACGACGAGGACGATTGGAGCGACGCGCCGCGCCGGAAAATGCGGCCGGAATCGCGCCGCAATATCGCGGTCGCGAACACCCGCGCCCCCGCCATGACGACAGCGAACCGCCGCGGCGTCGCCGTAGCGAGCGCGAAGCCGATGTCGAACGCGAAGCCGCCCACCCCCGCCATGAGGACGAACGGTCCGCCGCGGCGTCGCCGGCGCGAGCGCGAAGTCGAGATCGAGCGCGAAGCGGCCCTCGCCCGCGAGGAGTTCGGCGAAGTCCACGCCCGCCTCGACCGGCTCACCCAGCAGCTTGACCGTATGGCGCGGACGAACGCGCCGCGGCTGACCGGCGCCCCAGCGCCGCAGCCTTATTCTCGCGCGACGCCGCAACCGCGTGGCGGGGCCCAAATGCCCGGCCCATGCCGGGCACCGGTGCACGGACGTCGGTCGACGATGCCGTCGCCGAGATCGCCGAACGCCAGCGCGCCCTCTATGGCACCAATTTGCCGATTGCTCCGATCGCCCCCGCCGCTGCGTTAGCCCCGGAACCGATGGAGCCGCCGGCCGCCGCGCCGCCCGCGCCCGCAGCCGGCCGGCAGGAACCGCCAGAATCGTACCTCGATTTCAGTAATCTCGACGAGCAGCTTCGCCATCTCACCACGCGGATCGAAGCGCTGCGTCCGTCGAACGAGCTCGAGAGGGCCATCAAATCGATCCGCAGCGATCTTTCGGACATCGGCCACCAGCTTACCGAAGCATTGCCGCGCCGCGCCGTTGAATTGCTTGAGATCGAAGTGCGGGCGCTGGCCAGCCGGCTCGACCATACCCGCGAAGCCGGCGTGGATATGGGCGTGCTGGCGGGGCTCGAACGCGGGCTCAACGAGGTCCGTGACTCACTTCACGGACTGACGCCGGCGGAAAACCTTGTCGGCTTCGACGATGCAGTGAAAGCTCTGGCGCAAAAAGTCGACCTGATCATTGCCAGGGAAGATCCGGCGGCGTTGCAGCAGCTCGAAACGGCGATCGGGGCTTTGCGCGGCATCGTTTCGCATGTCGCCTCCAACGACACGCTGACCAAAGTCGCGGAAGATGTCCGCGCACTAGCCGCCAAAGTGGACAATGTCGCCAACAGCGCCGCCAGCGGGCAGGCGGTTTCGGCGCTGGAGAGCCGCATCGATACGCTGACCAATGCGCTGCACGCATCGGCCGAAGCCGGTCAAGCGGTGCCGCGCGACTTGGAGAAACTCCTATCCGGGCTGATCGAGAAGCTCGAATGGGTTCAGCTGACCCATACCGATCACGCCGCGCTCGGCGCGCTTGAGGATCGGATCGCGCAATTGATCAAGCGGCTCGACGCATCGGACGCTCGGCTTGGCAATCTGGAAGCGGTCGAGCGCGGGCTCGCTGACCTGCTCGTCCATGTCGACCAGATCCGTGGCGGGAACGGCGTGGCGCCGGCCGTCGCGGCGCCCAAGCCCGTCGCCGTCGAGGCCATCGTGCGTGACGTCGCCGAAATCAAACGCAGCGAGCGGCGCACCCAGGATTCGCTCGAGGCCGTGCATGGCGCCGTCGAGCATGTCGTCGATCGGCTGGCGATGATCGAAAGCGGGATGCATGAGGGCGCGGCGCAGGCGGAAACGCAAAGCGAACCGGCCGCGGCGGCCGAACCCGTACCAGCACCGCCGCCCGCGTCCGAGCGGATTGCCGAACAGATCGCGATGCTCGGATCGGCGCTTGCGGCGCCGCCGCCGAACGCCGAGGCGGCGGCACGCCGCGCCGGAACCCCACGGCAGCCGATCGATCCTCTCCTGCCTCCCGATCACCCGCTCGAACCCGGCAGCGCCGCCAGTCCCCGCGCGATGCCGTCGGCGGCCGAACGTATCGCCGCGTCGGAAGCTGCGGTCGATTTCGCCAGGCCGCCGGTCATTCCCGCGCCGGGCGAAAAAGTCAATTTCGTCGCCGCCGCGCGGCGCGCCGCACAAGCGGCCGCCGCGGCTTCGCCGGAGCGTGGCGCGCGCGCGGAAAGCCCCGAGGTCCACGCCGCGCCGGCCGATAAGCCATCGCGTCTGCGCAAAGTGCTGGTGGCTGGCGGTGTGGTCCTGGTCGCGGTTGGATTTCTGCACGTCGCGCTGCGCATGTTCCAAGACCGCGGCGCTGCCAAGCCGGACGCGCCGGCGGCATCCGCAGGACCGGCTTCGCCGGCGACGCCGCCTACCGTTCTTCCGGAACCGGATACGTCCGGCAGCGCGCCGCGGCCGGGTCCGCTGGTTTTGCCCGTCCCCGGCTCTTCATCGGATAACGCGCCCGCCACCACGCCCAGCACACAACCCAGCCAGAGAGCGAGCGCGCCGCCAATCGCGACGCCCCCGGCCTCTCACAACGCCGCGCCCGCTCCGGCACCCGCCTCACTGCCGCAACAACAATCGTGGCTGCAGAACTATTCGGCCGATATCACAGGCGCGTTGCCGCGACGCGCGCCGCCGCCTCCGCAAACTGCAGCCGCCGGCAAATGTCGCCGCCACCGCACCGCCGCCGGCTTCGGCGCCCGCCATGGTCAGCGAGAAATTGCCCGCGACGATCGGCGGACCGAGATTGCGCGCCGCAGCCATCGCCGGCGACGCTGCGGCTGAATTCGAAGTAGCGACGCGTTTTGCCGACGGCCACGGCGTGCCCGCCAACAACGAGCAGGCGGTGCGCTGGTTCGAACTCGCGGCCAATCAGGGGCTGGCGCCGGCACAATTCCGCCTCGGCGGCTTCTACGAAAAAGGCATCGTGGTGAAGAAGGACCTTGCCGTGGCGCGCGACTTCTATGCCGCCGCAGCCGCCAAGGGTAACGGCAAGGCGATGCACAATCTGGCGGTCCTCTATGCCGAGGGCATCAAAGGACCGGCCGATTACCAAACCGCCGCGCTATGGTTCCGCAAGGCCGCCGAGTGCGGCGTTAAAGACAGCCAGTACAATCTCGCCATCCTTTACGCGCGCGGTATCGGCGTCGGGCAGAGCTACGCCGAGTCCTACAAATGGTTTGCACTCGCCGCCAGCACCGGCGATGCCGATGCCGCCAAAAAGCGCGACGAAGTCGCGTCCCATCTCGATGCCCAGGCGCTCGCGGCGGCAAAACTCGCAGTGCAGAAGTGGGCGCCCGAACCGCAGCCGGAAAACGCCGTCAGCGTCAGAGTGCCGCCCGGCGGC
Organism: uncultured Alphaproteobacteria bacterium; assembly: GCA_963827465.1. Classification (GTDB taxonomy): domain Bacteria; phylum Pseudomonadota; class Alphaproteobacteria; order Rhizobiales; family Xanthobacteraceae; genus BOG-931. The sequence continues at coordinate 66,543 of CAWHBC010000048.1, read as the reverse complement.
TGGGATCTTCCGGAGCACGCGGAACGGACGAAGACTCGCGCCGTGGCGGCGAGGCCGATCGCGCTGCAGCCCAAATTCAACTGAACTTCAATCGGCAAGACAGCGCGCGGCCGGGACGGCATAGAGCCTGCCGGTGCCGAGCAAATGCGCGGTGAACGACAGCGCGCCGAACAAGGAAACCAAGGCGCGGTCGCGGACGTTCAAGCCGCCGGCATAGGCACCGAAGGCCGGCATGACCAGGCGGCGGCCGTCGCCCGCAAAGCATCGCCGGCTGATGGCGCGCCCGCGCCGAGCGACGCGGGCGACCGGATGAAGATGGCCGGCGATTTCACCCTCGCCGGGATGCGGCGAAGGCTGATGGCGGAACGTCAGCGCGCCGAGCGCCAAGACGTCCGCGAAACGGCCGCCGATATTGTCCGCTGGATCGGGATCGTGATTGCCGGCGATCCAGACCCAATCGCGCCCGCGCTGCAGCGCCTTGAGCGCGGCGCGGCTGACGCCGTGCATGCGCGCCGGTCCGCCGCCGTCGTGAAAGCTGTCGCCGAGCGCGATCACGATGCGCGGCGCATAGCGTTCGACGAGCCGCGCCAAGCGCGCCAAGGTGGTTGCCGTGTCGTAGGGCGGCAGCAGCACGCCGCGCGCGGCGAAGGCCGAGCCCTTTTCCAGGTGCAGATCGGCCACCGCGAGGATTTTTTCGTCCGGCCAATAAAGCGCGCCGGCCGGGTCGGCCACAAGCGTGATGCCGGCGAGCGGTGATGACAGTTTTCGTGCGCTCGTTCCGGCGCGAGCGCGGACCCGGCAGCGAGCGTCCCGCCTGTGCGAGAATAAGCGGGCAGAACGCCGTCCCTCACTGCATCGCCTCCTTCACCAATTCGGCCTCGGTCTCGGCAAGAAGCGTATCGGCCGCTTCGCCGTAAACCGCCTCGCGCCCGATCTCCAGCATGACCGGCACCGCCAGCGGCGAGACGTGGTCGAGCGCTTTATGGACGATTCGGCCCTTGATGCGCGAGAGCATTTCGCCGAGCCGGCGCACGTCGAGGAGGCCGGTCGCGGCATCGGCGCGGGCCGCGCGCAACAGCACGTGGTCGGGCTGGTGGCTGCGCAAGCACATCATAGACGAGATCGGTCGAGATGGTGACCTGCCGGCGCGACTTTTCCTGGCCGGGGAAGCGCCGCTCGATCAGGCCGGCGATGATCGCGCAATTGCGGAACGTGCGCTTCATCAGCGCCGATTCCGCGAGCCAGGCTTCGAGATCGTCGCCGAGCATGTCCTCGTCGAACAACGCGGCGAGCGAGAATTCGCCGCCGGCGATGCGCGCCGCGATGTCGCCGATGCCCCAGACCGCCAGCGCATATTCGTTGGCGACAAAACCCAGCGGCTTTAGCCGCGCGCGCTCGAGGCGGCGCGTCAGCAGCATGCCGAGCGTCTGGTGCGCGAGCCGGCCTTCGAACGGATAGCAGACCAGATAATGCTTGTTGGCGCGCGGGAAGGTCTCGACCAGAAGCTCGCGGCGGCCCGGCATCTGCGACCGCCATTGCTGGATTTCGAGCCATTCGCACGACTTGCGTCGGCAGTGCGCGCCAGGCGCGCGGATCGGAAATAATGCCGCGCACGCGATCGGCGAGATAGGTCGAGAGCGGGAACTTGCCGCCTTCATAGGCCGGCACCTTGGGATCCTCCGAGGTCGCGCGCGAGACGTAGACCTCGTCTTCGACGATCGCCTCGTATTTGAGGATTTCGCCGGCGAACACGAAGGTGTCGCCCGGCACCATGGTCTCGACGAAATATTCCTCGACCTGGCCGAGAAGCCGGCCGCCGCGCGGAATGATTTTCGAGGCGCGCGAGCGAACCAGCCGCACTTTGAGCATGTCGGCTTCGACGATGGTGCCGACATTGAGCCGGTAGCGCTGCGCCACGTTGGGATTGGCGATGCGCCAGCGGCCGTCCTTGCCCTGCCTGATCCGGGCGAAGCGCTCATAGGCCTTGAGCGCATAGCCGCCGGTGGCGACGAAATCGACCACGGCGTCGAAATCGGCGCGGCTCAGCGCCGCATAGGGCGCCGCCAGCGTCACCTCGGCGTAAAGATCGTCGCTCAGAAACGGCTCGCCGCAGGCGCAGCCGAGAACATGCTGGGCCAGCACGTCGAGCGCGCCGGTGCGCGAGCGCCGGCGTGTCCTGCGCATTCGCCGGCGATGGCATCGAGCGCGGCGCGGCATTCCAGCACCTCGAAGCGGTTGGCCGGGATGAGCACGCCTTTCGACGGCTCGTCCATGCGGTGATTGGCGCGGCCGATGCGCTGCAACAGCCGCGACGCGCCCTTCGGCGCGCCGACATTGACGACGAGATCGACGTCGCCCCAGTCGACGCCGAGATCGAGCGAGGAGGTGCACACCACGGCGCGCAGCCGTCCGCTCGCCATCGCGCCTTCGACCTTGCGCCGTTGCGCCACGTCGAGCGAGCCGTGATGCAGCGCGATGGCGAGATTGTCCTCGTTGAGATGCCAGAGGTCCTGGAAAATGCCCTCGGCCTGGCTGCGGGTATTGACGAACACCAGCGTGGTGCGGTGCGCCTTGATCAGCGCGTAGAGCTCGCCGAGCGCGTAGCGCGCGGAATGGCCGGCCCAGGGCAGGCGCTCGTTCGCTGTCGAGCATCGTGACGTCGCGGCGCGGCGCCGCCTTCGGCGACGATGAGATCGGCGCGCGCCGCGCCGCCGCGCTGCGGCACCATGAAACGGCAAAGATCGTCCGGCTCGGCGACGGTCGCCGACAGGCCGATGCTGGTCGAGACCGGGCGCGACGCGGAACAGCCGCGCCAGACCGAGCGACAAGCAGATCGCCGCGCTTCGACGTCACCAGCGCATGCAGTTCGTCGAGAATGACGCGCTTGAGCGAGCCGAACAGATAAGGCGCATCGGCGGAAGCGAGCAGCAGCGCCAGCTGTTCCGGCGTCGTCAGCAGAATATCGGGCGGATCGCGGCGCTGGCGCTGGCGCTTCGAGGTCGGCGTATCGCCGGTGCGGGTCTCGATGCGGATCGGCAGGCCCATTTCCGCGACCGGCGTTTCCAGGTTGCGCGCGATGTCGACCGCGAGCGCCTTCAGCGGCGAAATGTAGAGCGTGTGCAGGCCGCCGGCGCGGCGGACGTCGCGCCGGTGGAGATAAGCCGCTTCCTTCCTTCGGCGGAGGGGCGCAGCGGAAAGCGCGTCAAGGCCGCTTAACTCCACCAGCTCGGCAGAAAGCCGGCCAGCGTCTTGCCGCCGCCGGTCGGCGCGATCAGCAAGACCGAGCGGCCGGCCTGCGCCTTGGCCAGAAGTTCCAATTGATGCGCGCGCGGCGTCCAGCCGCGGCTGGCGAACCAGCGCGCGAACAGGTCCGGAAGCGGCGTGATTTTCTCAAGCAAAGCCACAGTCCAACTTTGCCGCCGAAGCCGGCGACGGTCGAGGCCAGACCCTGCGCGATTGCCGATATCACGCCAGGGTTGCCACCGCGACGAGCCCATCGACCGGGACGCCTTTCTCGGTACGGATGGCGGCGACCGACAGATCGAGCAAAGTCAGCCCGGCAGCGGCAACCGCGCGGCGTAGATAGGGCTCGCCATAAGCGTAACGCAATGTCGGCAACAATGTCGCGCCTTCGCCCGCATGGGTCTCCACCGTGAAAGCAAGCATCCCTTGCTGTGCCAGGAGGCGCGAGATGGCGGCGACGATCGGCGCGAGATCATTGAGATAAACGAAAACATCGGCGGCGATGACGAGATCGTACTGCGCGCCGCCGGCGATTTCCTCGGCAGGAAACCGGAAAGATCGGCAGTCTCCAGGCGATCGTAAAGCTCTTTGCGCGCCGCTTGCGCGACCATCGCCGGCGACAGATCGACGCCAACAAGACGATCGACAAACGGCCGAAACGCGGCGCCGGCGAGCCCGGTGCCGCAGCCGAGATCGAGCATGGATGCAAAATGCATCGGCGCGCCCGGCCGCGTGCATGGCCGCTTCGACCGCATCGTGCAGGATGCGCCGGCCCGCGATAGCCGAGCCGGTCGGTCAGCGCGGCGTCGTAGCGCCCGGCATATTGGTCGAACAGCCGCCGCACATAGGTTTCGGTCATCGCCGGCGTGGCGTCGTTACCGCCGCCGAGCCGCGCCAGTTGCAGCCGCGCGCCGTGATAATCCGCCGGATCCGCATCGCGGGTCCGTTCGAACGCGGTGATGGCGCCGGCGCGGTCGCCAAGCCGGTCGCGGATCGCGCCGAGCGCGAACCAGGCGGTGGCGAAATCCGGCGTCAGCTCGACCGTCTGGGCCAGAATATCGGCGGCAGCGGGAAAATCGCCGCGCGAGGCCAGCTCGATCGCCGCCTTATAGCGCCGGTCGGCGATCAGGTCGCCGGAGGAGACGAAGAGCGGGCCGGTGTCGGACATTGCTGCACGGCTTCCGGAATGACGTGCAGCGTTTATCTAATGGAAATGCGTCCCGAAGACATCCTGGTGCCGACGCCGGCCGGCGTATGCTGCAAGCGCGGCGGTTTTCATATCGATCCGACGCGCCCGGTCGAGCGGGCGCTGATCACGCACGCCCATTCCGACCATGCCCGCGCCGGCCACGGCGCCGTGCTGGCGACGCAGGAAACGCTCGACCTGATGCGGCTGCGCTACGGCGAGAATTTCGCCGGCACGACGCAGGCCATCGGCTATGGCGAAAGCGTCACGCTCGACGGCGTCACGGCGACCTTCCACCCTGCCGGCCATGTGCTCGGCTCGGCGCAGATCGCGGTCGCGGCGGATGGGCTGCGCATCGTCGCCTCCGGCGACTACAAGGACGTCGCCGATCCGACCTGCGCGCCGTTCGAGCTCGTGCCCTGCGACGTCTTCATCACCGAAGCGACTTTCGCGCTGCCGGTGTTCCGCCACACCGATGCCGACGGCGAGATCGCCAAGCTCCTGCACTCGGTGGCGCTGTTTCCCGAGCGCGCGCATCTCGTCGGCGCCTATTCGCTCGGCAAGGCGCAGCGCGTGATCGCGCTCTTGCGCCAGGCCGGCTACCACGCGCCGATCTATCTGCACGGCGCGATGGAGAGCATCACCCATTATTATGCGAGCCGCGGCATCGCGCTCGGCGAATTGCGCCCCGTCCGCGGCGCCGGCAAAACCGAGCTTGCCGGCACTATCACGCTCTGCCCGCCGTCCGCGCTCAAGGATGTGTGGACGCGCCGCTTCCCCGAGCCGCTGACCGCCTTCGCTTCCGGCTGGATGCGGGTGCGCGCCCGCGCCCGCCAATATGGCGTCGAACTGCCGCTGGTCATTTCCGATCATGCCGACTGGAACGGGCTCGACGGCGACCATCGCCGCGACCGGCGCGCAGCGAAATTTGGGTCACGCACGGCCAGGAGGACGCGCTGGTGCATTGGTGCGGCACGCGCGGACTGAAAGCGCGGCCGCTCGACATTGTCGGCTATGGCGACGAAGAGGAACCGGGCGAAGCGGCCGCCGGCGAGACGACGAGCATGAACCGTTTCGCCGAGCTGCTCGACCGTCTCGCCTATGAACCGGGCCGCAACAACAAGCTGCGGCTGATGACGGATTATTTCCGTTCGACCACGCCGGATCCGGAGCGCGGCTGGGCGCTCGCCGCGCTGACCGGAAGCCTCAGCTTTCCGCACGCCAAAGCCGGGTCTGATCCGCAGCCTGATCGCCGAGCGCACCGATCCGGTGCTGTTCGAACTGTCCTACGATTATGTCGGCGACCTTTCCGAAACCGTCGCGCTGATGTGGCCTGCGAGAACTTCGCCTCTCCCCATGCGGAGAAACGAAAGAGACTCTCCCTCACCACCGTCATCGAAACCCTCACCACGCTCGGCAAGGCGCAACTGCCGCAACAGCTCGCGCGCTGGCTCGATGCGCTCGATGAGACCGGACGCTGGGCGCTGATCAAGCTCGTCACCGGCGGCTTGCGCATCGGCGTTTCGGCGCGTCTCGCCAAGGCCGCGGTCGCCGCGCTCGCCGACAAGGACGCGCACGAGATCGAGCTGATCTGGCCCGGCCTTGCGCCGCCCTATCGCGAGCTGTTCGCCTGGCTCGAAGGCCGCGCCGAGAAGCCGGCGAGCAACGATCCCGCGCCGTTTCGTCCGCCGATGCTGGCGCATGCGCTCGACGATGCCGATCTGCCAAGCCTCGACGCGTCAGAGTTCATGGCGGAATGGAAATGGGACGGCATTCGCGTGCAAGCGGTCGCCGGGCATGCAGGACAACAAGCACGGCGGACAACTGATCGCGCGGCTCTATTCGCGCACCGGCGAAGATATTTCCAAGAGCTTTCCCCGATCTCCTCGACGCGCTACGCCTGCCCGGCGCCATCGACGGCGAACTCCTGATCATGCGCGATCGCCGCGTGCAGTCGTTCAACGTGCTGCAGCAGCGGCTCAATCGCAAAACCGTGACGCCGAAACTCCTCGCCGAATTTCCCGGCGCATTTGCGCGCCTACGATCTCCTTGCCGACGGCGAACGAGGATTTGCGCGGACTGCCCTTTGTCGAACGCCGCGCGCGGCTGGAGGATTTTGTCGCGCGGCTTGGCGACGACGCGGATCGACCTGTCGCCGATGATCGGTTTCGCAACCTGGGAAGAGCTGACCGCGGCGCGGCAGGATCCGGCGGCCGCAGGCGCCGGCGCCGACGCCGCCGCGGTCGAAGGCGTCATGCTCAAGCGCCGCGATGCGCTTTATTTGCCCGGGCCGGCCGAAAGGGCCGTGGTGGAAGTGGAAGCGCGATCCCTTCATCATCGACGCCGTCTTGATGTATGCGCAGCGCGGCCACGGCAAGCGCTCGTCGTTTTATTCCGACTATACGTTCGGCGTCTGGAAGAATGGCGAAGCAGGGAGACGAGCTGGTGCCGGTCGGAAAGGCCTATTTCGGCTTCACCGACGAGGAGCTCTTGCAGATCGACCGCTTCGTCCGCCGCAACACCACCGACCGCTTCGGTCCGGTGCGCGAAGTCGTGCATGAGGCCGACCAGGGCCTGGTGCTGGAAGTCGCCTTCGAGGGACTGCAGCGCTCGACCCGACATAAATCCGGCCTGGCGATGCGGTTTCCCCGCATCAACCGGCTGCGCTGGGACAAGCCGCCCGGCGAAGCCGACCGGCTGGAGCGGCTGGAGACGATGCTCGCGACGGATCGAACAGGGACAGGCGCGCGCGCCGTGACGAAAGCGTCGCGCCACCAGCTGCCAAGCTTCGCCGCGGCCGGATGTCCGACCTCGATGCACTGCTCGCGCATCGAGCAGGACTTCTTCACGCCCGATCATCGGATTTCGCGGCGCAGCTTTCGCCGCTTCATGCACTCGCCGAATGCGAACGCTCATTGTCGCGGCGATCGACGGCAAAGTCGCCGGCTGCGCGCTCGTGCTGTACCGGCGAGGCTCCAGGCTTGGCCCGCCTCTATACGATTGCCGTCGCCCGCGAATTTCAACGGCGCGGCCTCGCACGCCGGCTGCTGAGGGCGGCGGAGACGAGCGCCGCGCGCCGCGGCTGCCGGTCGATGCGGCTTGAAGTGCGCGCCGACGATGGCGGCGCCATCGCGCTGTATGAAAGTCCGGCTACCGTCTCTTCGGCCGGCGCCGGCGCTATTACGACGGCCGCATCGACGCGCTTCGTTTCGAGAAACCGCTCGCGCGCCGATTCCCGCCACAGACCCGCCTGACTCCGACCCGCGAATCGGCTTTCGTGGTGGACATCGCGGCCGGCGCAGTCGCTTCCCGTTTCGATTCCGGCTATGACGAATTGCGTCGCGCTGACTTCGAACGCATGATCGGCCGAGCTTCGCATAGCGGCATCGACTGGAAAGGGACCCGCCCATGACCGGCTGGGTCATCCTGGTCGACCAGCCCCGCGACCTGCCCAACGCCGAGACCCCGCACAAGGTCATCACCACCAGCGAATATCTGGCGCGGCCCCGGCTGTTCGACATGGCGCGGCCCAAGCTCGTCAATCTCGCCCGTTCCTACGCCTACCAGTCGAAGGGCTATTACGCCTCGCTGCTGGCCGAGGCGCGCGGCCACCGCGTGGTGCCGACCGTCGAGACCATGCTGGAGCTGCGCGAGCAGAAGCTTTACGAGCATGCGCTGCCCGAGCTTGAGGAAGAGCTCAACCGCTGCGCCCGGCGCGCCGATTTCCAGCCCGACGGCGAGTTCAAGCTGCTGGTCTGCTTCGGACTGGCGCGCGACGCGCGCTTCGAGCCGTTCGGCCGGCTGTTGTTCGATTGGTTCCGCTGCCCGGCGCTGGAAGTGATCGTCGACACCGGCGGCACCTGGCTGTCGATCGACCGCATCCGGCCGCGCACCATCACGCGGCTCGCCAACGGTGAAGCCGAGTTCTTCCGCGAGTCGCTGCACAATCACACCAAGCGCGAATGGCGCGATCCCAAAGCGCGCTCGATCGCCAAATACGATCTCGCGGTGCTCTACGATCCGAACGAGAAAACCGCGCCGTCGTCGCCCGGATTCGATCAAGCATTTCGCCCGCATCGCCGAGAAAATGTCGGTCGACGTCGAGCGCATCACCAAGCGTCAGCTTGCCGAGCTTGCCGAATTCGACGGCCTGTTCATCCGCGAAACCACGTCGATCGACAATCACACCTATCGCTTCGCCAGGCGCGCCTGGCAGGAGGGCATGCCGGTCATCGACGATCCGATCTCGATGATCCGCTGCACCAACAAGGTGTTCCTGGTGGAGCTGTTTCGGCAGAACCAGGTGCCGATACCGCCGACGATCATTATCGGCGAGGACACCGATCCGGCCGAGGTCATCGACGAGCTCGGACTGCCGCTGGTTGTGAAAATTCCCGACGGCTCGTTTTCGCGCGGCGTACACAAGATCGAATCGATCGCCGAATTCAAGCGCATCTGCGACGAGCTGTTCGAAGAGACCGATCTGGTGCTGGCGCAGAAATTTCTGCCGACCGACTTCGACTGGCGCGTCGGCGTGCTGGCCGGCGAGCCTTTGTTCGTGTGCCAGTACCGCATGGCGCGCGGCCATTGGCAGGTCGTGAAATACCGGCCCGACGGCTCCTCGCACGAGGGCGGCTTCCGCGCCTTCGGTCTCGATCAGGCGCCGGCCGACGTGATGGATATCGCGGTGCGGGCCGCGCGGCCCATCGGCGACGGCTTCTACGGCGTCGATCTCAAGCAGACCAGCCACGGCATCGTGGTCATGGAAGTCAACGACAACCCGAGCCTCGAGCACGGCATCGAGGATACGGTCGGCAAAGACGAAATCTGGACGCGGCTGTTACGCTGGTTCGTTGACCGTTTCGAGCAGTAATCGCCATTCCGGAACGCGGCACCCGCGGGCCAGAAGCTAACGCGCTGCCGCCTTGTCTCCAGCTCCCTTCGCTACCTCTTCGAGCGGCCAGCGGGGGCGGGCGGCGAAGTCGAGCGGATCGGTCAGGCCGAGCGCCAGCCGCTCGACACCGGCCCACGCGATCATGGCGCCGTTGTCGGTGCACAGCGCCGGCGGCGGCGCCACCAGTTCCGCGCCGATTTCGAAGGCGACGCGATGCAGCACCTTGCGGATCGCCTGATTGGCGGCGACGCCGCCGGCGCAAACCAGCGCATTGGGCTTGCCGAAACGCGTCCGGAACATGCGCAAGCCGGCGCGCAGCCGGTCCTTGATCACGTCGACCACGGCCTGCTGGAACGACGCACATAAATCCGCGACGTCCTGGTCGCTGAGCGGCGCGATCTTCTGCGCCTCGAGCCGCAACGCGGTTTTCAGTCCCGAAAGGGAAAAGTCGGCGTCACGGCGGCCGGCCATCGGCCGCGGCAGGGCAAAGCGCGCGGGGTCGCCGCGGGTCGCCTCTTTCTCGACCAAAGGTCCGCCGGGATAACCAAGACCGAGCAGCTTCGCCGTTTTGTCGTAAGCCTCGCCGATGGCGTCATCGACCGTGCCGCCGAGCCGCACATAGTCGCCGACCCCGCGCACCCCCAGAATTTGCGTATGCCCGCCGGACGCCAGAAACAGGCAGTAGGGGAAGGCTGTGCCATCGGTCAGCCGCGCCGTGAGCGCATGCGCTTCGAGGTGATTGACCGCAATCAGCGGCTTACGCTGCGCCAGCGCGATAGCTTTCGCCGTCGTCAGGCCGACGATGACGCCGCCGATCAGGCCCGGCCCGGCCGCCGCGGCGATGCCGTCAAGGCCGGCAAAGTCGGTCTGCGCTTCGGTCATCGCCCTGACGACAATGTGATCCAGCGCCTCGACATGGGCGCGCGCGGCGATTTCGGGCACCACCCCGCCGAAGGCGGCGTGCTCGTTGATCTGGGATAGGACAATATTGGACAAAATCTGCCCGCGACCGTCCGCATGGCGGCGAACCACCGCCGCCGCCGTCTCGTCGCAGGTCGTTTCGATGCCGAGGATGATCATCGGTATATTATAGGACTGTGATGACGGATGTCCCGGCCGCAAGGCCAATTTTACGTATCGGCTCGCGTGGCTCGCCGCTGGCGCTCGCCCAGGCGCGCGAGGTGCAGAGCCGTCTTGCCGCAGCATGCGGACTCGCACCGGAGCGCGTCGAAATCAAGACGATCCGCACCAGCGGCGACGCAATCCAGGATCGGCCGCTGGCGGACGCCGGCGGCAAGGGCCTTTTCACCAAGGAGATCGAAGAGGCGCTGTTGGCGGGCGCGATCGATCTCGCGGTGCATTCCTCGAAGGATATGCCGACGGTATTGCCGGCGGGGCTGGTGCTTTCGGCATTTCTGCCGCGCGAAGACGCGCGCGATGCCTTTATCGGCCGCACGGCCAAGACGCTCCGCGAGCTGCGAGCGGGCGCGGTGGTCGGCACGGCGTCACTGCGGCGCCAGGCCTTGCTCAAGCACCTGCGGCCGGACCTGACGATCGTACCGCTGCGCGGCAATGTCGAGACGCGGCTGCGCAAACTTGCAGCCGAGAATATCGACGCCACGGTGCTGGCGGTTGCCGGGCTGAAGCGGCTCGGACTTCTGGCGGCAGCGACCGCCATATTTGCGGTTGAAGAGTTTCTGCCGGCGGTCGCTCAGGGCGCCATCGGACTGGAGATACGCGCCGACGATGCCCAGACTGCGACGCTGATTGCCGCCGTGAACCATGCCGACACAGCCACCGCTGTAACCGCCGAACGCGCGTTCCTGTTCGAGCTCGACGGTTCTTGCCGGACGCCGATTGCCGGATACGCGCAGGTCGACTAACGGCGTGGTCCGCTTTCGCGGCATGATCGCCAAGACCGACGGCAGCGAAGCCCTGGACGTCTCACGCGAGGGCCCAAGCGCCGCCGCCGCGGCGCTCGGCGCCGATGCGGGCCGTGAGCTCAAGGGCCGCGCCGGCCCGGGCTTTTTCGAGCAGGCTTGACGGTGCGCCTTCTCATCACGCGGCCGGCAGCCGACGCCGCACGCACCGCCGCCGCGTTGCGCGTCCGCGGCCACGACACCGTTATCGCGCCGCTCCTGACGATCGAAATCTTGCCGGACGTTGAAATTGCCGCCGGCCCCTGGTCGGCAATCCTGGTCACCAGCGCCAACGCCGCCCACGCGATCGCCGCGCATCCGCGCCGTGACGACTTGCGCCGCATTCCGGTGTTCGCGGTCGGCGCGCATAGCGGGCAAGCCATGCGCGAGGCGGGCTTTGCCGAAGTGACGTCGGCCGACGGCGACGTCGAGGCACTCGCGAACCTTGTTGCCGCGCGGGCAGAGCCCGGCGCCTCGCTCCTTTATCTTGCCGGCGCGGCGCGTTCCGGCGATCTCGCCGGCGCATTGCGCAAGCTTGGCGTTGCCGTGCATACCGCGGTGGTCTATCGCGCCGACATCGCCGAATCATTGCCGCCGCAGGCCGCCGCAGCACTGGCCGCGGGCATCGATGGTGTGCTGCATTATTCCCGCCGCAGCGCCGAGGCCTACGTCAACGCGGCGCGCCAGGCGGACCTAACGGAAGCCGGATTGGCCGATCCCATCCATTTCTGCCTGTCGGCGGAAATCGCCGCGCTCTTATTGGCGGCCGGTGCCATCAACGTGCGCGTTGCGGAGACGCCCGACGAAACCGCCTTGCTGGCATTGTGCGCGTGAACCGAACCCGCAATGCCGACTTGTTAGGGATTGTTGGGCATGTTGCCGCCGCCGCCACGCCGTACTATGCCGGTTTCGGGCTGGGGTTGAGGGGCTTCGGTTCGGCGATCGCGCCGAACGCGCTTTGAGGACAGCCATGACGAGCGAGCCTGCGGGCGAGGACGAACGGCACCCGCCGACCATCGAATTAAAGGCGACGGAAGTCCCCGATCCGGCCCAAAATCCCGCCAGCGATCCGGGCGCGACAGCCGCGACCTCAGGCAGCGGGCGCAGCGATAGCGCTACTCAACGAGGATCGAGTCCGTCGGAAACGGCTGCGCCCCCGGAGCGCGGCTCTGGCCAACTCATAATCCACGCCATGAGCGCAGTCGTCGGAGCGATCGTTGCGGCGGCGGTTGTCGGCGGGCTCTGGTTCTCGGGCATTCTGCCGCCGCGCCAAGACACCGCACCCTCCTCCACCGCACCTTCTTCGGCGACCACACCGCGCGAGGTGCAAGACCTCGCGGCGCGGCTCGACAAGCTCGAACGCGCGGTGCGAAACGCGCCCACGCAGCAAGCGGCGACCGGTCGCGTCGCCGCCGTCGAAGCGCAGACCAAATCGCTCGGCGATTCGATTACCGCGCTCAACCGCCGGCTCGACGACGTTGCCGGAACAAGCGAGAGCGCCGCCAAACAAGCCACAGCCGCGGCAAGCGCGGCGCAAGCGGCAAAGACCGCGGGCGACAAGGCCGCGCAGGCAAGCCAGGCCGCCGTTCAAAAGAGCGACCTCGACGCACTGGCAAGCCGCGTGACGGCACTCGAAAGCACCGTCAAAGGTGTTGCCGAGGTGGCGAGCCACCCCGCGCCAAGCGGCGACGACCAAGCCGCGCGGCTGACACTCGCCGCGCAGGCCCTGCACGCCGCCATCGAGCGCGGCGCGCCGTATGAAACCGAGCTTGCCGCCGTGAAAGCGCTCGGCGCGCAGCAAAGTAACACCGCGCCTCTTGAAGCTTCTGCCGCATCGGGCGTGCCAAGCGCCGCGGCGCTGTCTCAGGAGCTCGCCGCTCTGGTCCCGGCCTTGCAGCACGCCGTCGAGCCCTCGTCCGGCGCGACAACCTTGTTGGGACGGCTTGAGGCCAACGCCCGGCATCTCGTCCGGATCACGCCGGTGCAAGCGCCGGCGGGGAACGCGCCGTCCGCGGTTATCGACCGGATCGACGCCGATGCGTCGCGCGCCGACATCGCCGCGGCACTCAACGATATTGCGGCGCTGCCGGATTCCGCCAAGCCGGTCGTCGCGCAGTGGGCCGACAAAGCGAAGACGCGCCAGGCTGCCCTGCAGGCAAGCCGGCAAATCTCCGCCGATGCCTTGGCAGCCTTAAGCAAACCGGCGTCGCAATGATCCGCATCGTCCTTTTTCTGATCCTCATCGGTGCGCTGTCGGTCGGCGTCGCCTGGCTCGCCGACCGGCCCGGCGATGTGGTGATCGTCTGGCAGGGCCTGCGCATCCAAACCTCGCTGATGGTTCTTGCCGTCGCGCTCGCTGCCGCCGTGATGATCCTGGCGCTGCTGTTGTGGTTTATCGTTCTGATCCTGCGGTCGCCGGCCATATTGTCGCGGATACGCCGCAGCCGTCGCGGCGTACGCGCCTACGAAGCAATTTCGCATGGGCTGATCGCGATCGGCGCCGGCGACATCGAAGCGGCCAAGAAGCACGCCGCTACCGTCAATCGCCTGGCGCCGCACGAGCCGCTTGCTTTGTTGTTGAACGCGCAATCGGCGCAGCTTGCCGGCGATCGCGAAGCCGCCGACCGGACCTTTCGCACCATGGCCGGCCGCGCCGACACCAAGCCGCTCGGACTGCACGGGCTTTACATCGAGGCGCGCCGCAACAACGATGCGGTGGGCGCCCGCGCCTACGCCGAAGAAGCCGCGCGCACCGCGCCGTCGCTGCATTGGGCCAACCGCGCGGTGCTGGAAGCGCTGTGCCGCGACGGCAATTGGGCCGGCGCGCTGCAATTGCTTGAAAACAACATGCGCTCGCTGGAGCGGTCGGTGTATCGCCGGACGCGCGCCGTATTGTTGACGGCGCAAGCCCACGCGCTCGAACACAGGGATCGCGACGCCGCCAAGGCAGCCGCGCTCGAGGCGCAGAAATTGGCGCCGACTTTGGTGCCGACGGCGGCGCTCGCCGGCCGGCTGTTGGCGGAAAGCGGCCAGATCCGCAAAGCAGGTCGCGTGATCGACGCCGCCTGGCGCGCCAATCCGCATCCGGCGCTGGCGAAGGCCTATGCAGAGCTGCGCTCCGGCGAATCGGCGCGCGAGCGACTAAAGCGGATCGAGGCGTTGGCCGGTAAAGTGCCGGGCCACATCGAAGGCGCCTTGGCGGTGGCCCGCGCCGCGCTCACCGCGCAGGAATTCGCCAAGGCCCGCGCCGCGCTCGCGCCTTATCTGGAAAAGCCGACCAAGCGCGTGGCTTTGTTGATGGCCGCGCTTGAGCGCGCCGAGCGCAACGACGAAGGCCGCGCCCGCGAATGGCTGGCGCGCGCCGTGAACGCCGCACCGGATCCGGCCTGGACCGCCGACGGCCACGTCTCGGAGCATTGGCAAGCGGCTTCTCCTGTAACCGGGCGGCTCGACGCTTTCGAATGGCGCGTACCGATCACCGGCGCCGTCGCGAGCACGGCGATCGAGCCCGACCACGCGCCAACGGCACCGACGGCCGCTGCGGCGATTGTGGCGGAACCGTCGCGGCAAACACCCGAGCCGCTGCCGGCCGAAACCGTGGACGTACCGGCCACCGCTGTGGAGATCACGTCGGAGAGCAAGGCGGAGCCCAAGATCGAGCCCAATACCGAAGTGAAGTTCGAGCCCGCGCCGGAGCCGATCATCCCGCTCATCCATGCGCCCGACGATCCGGGGCCCGACGCCGTTCCGGAAATCGAACCGCACGCCGAGCAATCAAACAGCGGCTGGCGTAAGATTTTCGGTTGAGGCCGGCAAACATGCGCCGCATGGCTTGCTGATCGGGCCGATATACTGCATTATAATGCATTGAATTATAGTGCATAAAAGCTGCGGATGCCGTCACCCAAGCCCAAAGCTGCTGTGAAGCGCGCGGCCGCGCCAGCGCCAACCGCCTCGGCCGCAATGTTTCTCACCGCCATCGGCCTGGAGGTGCGGCGGCAGCGCGCCAAGCGCGGCATGACGCGCCGGCAGTTGGCGCAGGCGTCTGAGACCTCCGAGCGCTATCTGGCGCAGATCGAAAGCGGCGCCGGCAATCCATCGGCGAGCGTGATCCGCGCCATCGCGCAGGCGTTCGATTTGCCCGCCGCCGCGTTGCTGCCGGGCAACGCCGCGCAGAGCGAAGCCTTCGGCGCGGCGCTCGACCTCCTGATGCAGGTCCCCGAGAGCGAGCTTGCCGAACTGAAAAAACTCATCGAGGGCCGCGTCGCGCGTTCAAGCGGCGCCGACCGGGCGCGGCGCATTGCGCTGGTCGGCCTGCGCGGCGCCGGCAAATCGACGCTCGGGCGCATGCTGGCCCAGCATCTCGGCTGGCCGTTCATTGAGCTCGACCGCGTGGTCGAGGAAGACTATGGCGCGCGCATTCCCGACCTGATCGAGATGGCCGGCACCGCGACTTTCCGCCGCCACGAGCGCAGCTCGCTCGACCGCGTCATCGCCGCGAACGAGGCGGCGGTGATCACCACCGCCGGCGGCATCGTCGCCAACCGGGACAGTTATGCGCTGCTCCTGCTCCGCGCCCACACCGTCTGGATCAAGGCGCGGCCGGAGGAGCATATGAGCCGGGTCATGGCGCAAGGCGATTTCCGGCCGATGGCGCAGAACCGCCAGGCGATGGCCGATCTTGTCGCCATCCTCGAAGCGCGGCGCGCCGATTATGCCCGCGCCGAAGCCGAAGTGGACACGTCGGGCGATGCGGTCGAGCAAAGCTTTGCCAAGCTTTTGCGCGTGGTCGATGCAGTTGCTCGGCCGCGCGAGGCAGAAGCTTCGCCATGACGCTCGCCGACGAGGGCTTTCTCGATCTGCCGCCGCTGCGGCTCGAATACCGAATGATCGGGCCGCGGCCGGACGCGGCGCCGACCATCGTGATGCTGCACGAGGGCCTGGGCAGCGTCGGGTTGTGGGGATCGTTCCCCGATCAGATCGCGGCTGCCACCGGCGCCGGCGTGTTCGTCTATTCGCGCGCCGGCTATGGCCGATCGAGCCCCGGCCAATTGCCGCGCACCACCCGCTTCATGCACGAAGAAGCCTGCACGGTGCTGCCGCGCGTGCTCGAGGCATCGGCTTTCAGCGCGGTCTTTTGCTCGGTCACAGCGACGGCGCCTCGATCGCGGCCATCTATGCCGGCAGCGTGCAGGATCATCGCGTGCGTGGCCTCGTTTTGCTGGCGCCGCATTTTTTCACCGAGGACATGGGCATCGCCGAAATCCGCCGCGCTTGCGACGCCTTCGCCGCAGGACCGTTTCGCGACAAGCTCAAACGCTGGCACGCCGACGTCGATTGCGCCTTTCGCTCGTGGAGCGAGCCATGGCTCGATCCGGAATTCCGCAAGTGGGATATCACCGAGGCGCTGGGCTATATCCGCGTGCCGATCCTGATCGTGCAAGGCGACCAGGACCAATACGGCACGCTGCGCCAGCTCGAAGCGGCGAACAACGAATGTTACTGCCCGGTCGAAACCGTAGTGCTGCCGGGCATCCGCCATGTGCCGCAGCGCGAAGCGCCGCAGGCGACGCTCGACGCCGTCACAAACTTCGTCACCCGGCTGTTGCGCGACCATGCCGAGGGACAACACGGCGCCGATTCCGGGGTTGTCGCCTCATGAATTATAGTGCATATTGAGGCCAGCCTCGTTGGAGGCCTGCACTATAATTCACGAGCATTGGAACAGGGGCGGAAACGAAAAAGATCATGGGCGACGCCGAACACACCGCACCGCGCCCGCTGGCGAACGGCAAGAGCCGCATCGACTTTCAGACCGAGCCGGCGCGCTATCGCCATTGGAGGCTCGCCGTCGACGGCGAGGTCGCCACGCTGACCATGGATGTCGATGAGAAGGCGCGGGCTGTTCGAAGGCTACGAGCTGAAGCTGAATTCCTACGATCTCGGCGTCGATATCGAGCTTGCCGACGCCATCGACCGGCTGCGCTTCGAATATCCGCAGGTGCGCGTCGTGGTGATGCGCTCGGGGAAGCCGCGGGTGTTTTGCGCCGGGGCCAATATCCGCATGCTGGCCGGCTCGAGCCACGCCCACAAGGTCAACTTCTGCAAGTTCACCAACGAGACGCGCAACGGCATCGAGGACCTGAGCGCGCATTCCGGCGTGAAATCGATCTGCGCCATCAACGGCACCGCGGCCGGCGGCGGCTATGAGCTGGCGCTCGCCACCGACCACATCATGCTGGTGGACGACGGCGCGGCGGCGGTGTCGCTGCCGGAACTGCCGCTGCTCGCGGTGCTGCCCGGCACCGGCGGGCTCACCCGCGTGTCCGACAAGCGCAAAGTGCGCCGCGATCATGCCGACGTGTTCTGCACGACCGAGGAAGGCGTCAAAGGCAAGCGCGCCGCCGAATGGCGGCTGGTCGATGACGTCGTGCCGGGCTCGAAATTCGACGACAAGCGTCGCCGCGCGCGCCAAGGAGCTCGCCGCGCAGCTCGCCGCGCGACGGCGCCGAGCGCCGGCATCACGCTCACGCCGCTGACCGCGCGCCTTCACCGCCGACGGCGTCGACTACGGCGCGCTGTCGGTCGAATTCGACCGCGCCGCGCGGCTCGCCACCGTAACGTTGCGCGGTCCCGCCGCGCCGCCGCCTGCCTCCGCCGATGCCATGGCGGCACAGGGCGCGGATTTCTGGCCGCTTGCGCTTGCCCGCGAGCTCGACGACGCCATCCTCCATATCCGGATCAACGAGCTCGATGTCGCCGCGATCGTCTTCAAATCATCGGGCGATCCGGCGCAGGTGCTGGCCTACGACAAGTTCCTCGACGCCAACAAAGACGCACTGGCTGGCGCGTGAAATCCGGCTGTTCTGGAAGCGCGTGCTCAAGCGCGTCGATCTCACCTCGCGCTCGCTGGTCACGCTGATCGAGCCGGGCTCCTGCTTTGCCGGCACGCTCGCCGAACTGTGCTTCGCGTCCGACCGCGCCTACATGCTGGCCGGCAGCCGCGACGGCGACAACAAGCCGCCGGCCGCGATCGCGCTCGGCGATGTCAATTTCGGCGCCTACCCGATGTCGAACGGGCTGACGCGCCTGCAATGCCGCTTCCTTGGCGAACCCGGACGCCGTCGAGACGGCGAAGGCCGGGCGCGGCAGCATGCTCGACGCCGGCCGCGCCCATCGAGCTCGGGCTCGTCACCTTTGCCCCCGACGACATCGACTGGGACGACGAGGTGCGCGTGTTCCTGGAAGAGCGCGCCAGCTTCTCGCCCGACGCGCTGACCGGTCTCGAAGCCAATCTGCGCTTCGCCGGACCGGAAACGATGGAATCGAAAATCTTTGCCCGGCTGACCGCGTGGCAGAACTGGATTTTCCAGCGCCCGAACGCGATCGGCGAAGAGGGCGCGCTCAAGCGCTACGGCACCGGCCAGAAGCCGGTGTTCGATACGCGCAGGGTGCTGAGAGCCAGCGAGCGAAGGACGACCATGGACATGCAGAACGTCGATTACACCACCAAAATTCCGAACAACGTCAATCTCGCCGAGGACCGTCAGGTGCTGCGCGCGCTGGAAAGCTGGCATCCCGGCTATATCGACTGGTGGATGGACATGGGACCGGAAGGCTTTCAGCAGGCGCTGGTCTATCTGCGCACCGCGGTGTCGGTCGATCCCAAGGGCTGGGCCAAGTTCGATTACGTCAAAATGCCCGATTACCGCTGGGGCATTCTGCTGGCGCCGAGCGAGCAGGACCGCAAAATCCCGTTCGGCCGCCATTACGGCGAGCCGGTCTGGCAGGACGTGCCGGGCGAATATCGCGCCATGCTGCGCCGCCTCGTCGTCATCCAGGGCGACACCGAACCGGCCTCGGTCGAGCAGCAACGCCACCTCGGCAAGACCGCGCCGTCGCTCTACGACCTGCGCAACGTGTTTCAGGTCAATGTCGAGGAAGGCCGCCATCTCTGGGCGATGGTCTATCTGCTGCAGAAATATTTCGGCCGCGACGGCCGCGAGGAAGCCGCCGAGCTGTTGCGGCGCCGCTCCGGCGACGCCGACAAGCCGCGCATGCTCGGCGCCTTCAACGAAGCGACGCCGGACTGGCTGTCGTTCCACATGTTCACCTTCTTCACCGACCGCGACGGCAAGATGCAGCTGGAAAGCCTCGCGCAATCCGGCTTCGACCCGCTGTCGCGCACCTGCCGCTTCATGCTGACCGAAGAGGCGCATCACATGTTCGTCGGCGAGACCGGCGTCGGCCGCACCATCCAGCGCACCTGCGAGGCGATGAAGGAAGCCGGCATCGACGATCCGAACGCGATCGACAAAATCCGCGCGCTCGGCGTCATCGATCTGCCGACGATTCAGAAGAAGCTCAATCTGCACTACACGCTGTCGCTCGACCTGTTCGGCTCGGAGGTGTCCACCAATGCGGCGAACGCCTTCACCGCCGGCCTCAAGGGCCGCTTCCAGGAAACCAAGATCGACGACGATCACCGGCTCGAACACGCCACCTATCCGGTGCTCAAATTCGTCGACGGCGCGATCAAGCGGGTCGACGAGCCGGCGCTGACCGCGATCAATATGCGGCTGCGCGACGACTACACCGCCGACTGCCAGCGCGGCATCGACCGCTGGAACAAGATCATCGACAAGACCGGCGTCGTCTTCAAACTCGAACTGCCGCATGTCGGCTTCCACCGCCTGATCGGCGAGTTCAAGGACGTGCATGTGTCGCCGGCGGGGCTGGTCGTCGACGAGGCGACCTGGAACCGCGAGAAGAGCCGATGGCTGCCGTCCAAGGACGACGGCGACTTCATCGGCAGCCTGATGAAGCCGGTCACCGAGCCCGGCCAGTTCGCCGGCTGGATCGCGCCGCCGCGCATCGGCATCGACAACAAGCCGGGCGATTTCGAATACGTAAAGATCGCGGCGTAAGGTCATTCCGGGGCGGCCCATAAGGCCGAGCCCGGAATCCATAACCAAAAGACGCGCAGAATGGCCGCGGAGCGTATCCCGCGCAGAATTGTGGTTGTGGATTCCGGGGTCGCGGGCTAAAGCCCGCGCCCCGGAAAGACAAGACCCAGACACGATGGTTAATCGGGTCTTAACCTCGCCGAACCTATGCTAGGAGACCGGTGATGCGGCGGGCCGCCCCGCTGTCGATTGATGTACAGGATGACCCGCGAATCTGCCTCCATCGCTTTAGGCGCCGAAGCGCGCGCCGCCTCGGTCCCCGCGCCCAACGGGCGGTCGCCGTTCGTGCGCTCGCGCGAATTGCTCGGCGCTACGCCGCCCGGCAAGCCGCCGATCAGCCTTGCCGTCGGCGAGCCGCAGCATCCGATCCCGCCGTTCGTCGCGCCGATCATTGCGGCGCACGTTGCCGAATTCGGCCGCTATCCGGCGAACAAAGGTCTCGACGAATTCGGTGTCGCCGTCGCCGGCTGGCTTGACCGCCGCTACAAACTTGCCCGCCCGGTCGATCCGGCAAACGAAGTGCTGGTGCTCAACGGCACCCGGGAAGGACTTTTCCTCGCCGCGCTTGCCGCCAGGAATTGGGTGACTGAGCGCCAAGGCCGTCCCGCCATGCTCATTCCCAATCCATTTTATGCCGCCTATGCCGCCGGCGCGGTCGGCGCCGGCTGCGAGCCGGTTTTCTTGCCGACCACCCGGGCGACCGGATTCCTGCCCGATCTCGATGCGCTCGACGAAACGCTGTTGGCCCGCACGGTGGCGTTCTACATCGCCTCGCCGTCCAACCCGCAGGGCGCGGTCGCCGATCTTGCCTATCTCGAGAAACTCACCGCGCTGGCGCGGCGCTTCGGTTTCCTGATTTTCTCCGACGAGTGCTATTGCGAAATTTACAGCGACCGGCCGCCGCACGGCATGCTCGAAGCGGCCGGCGCCGACTTTGCCAATGTCGCCATCTTTCACTCGCTGTCCAAGCGCTCGAGCCTGCCCGGCCTGCGCATCGGTTTTGCCGCCGGCGACAAGAGCTTCATGCGCAGCTTTCTCGAATTGCGCAATGTCTCCGCGCCGATGGTGCCGACACCGATGCAGCGCGTCGCCATCGCCGCCTACAACGACGAAACGCATGTCGAGGAGAACCGCAGGCTTTATCGCGAGAAATTCGACCTCGCCGACCAGATCATCGGCGACCGCTATGGCTATGAGCGGCCGGCCGGCGGCTTCTTTCTCTGGCTCGACGTTTCGGCCCAAGGCGGCAGCGAAGCCGCCACGCTTCAGCTGTGGCGCAAGGGCGGCCTGCGCGTGGTGCCCGGACGCTATTTGGCGCGCGAGCAGGCCGACGGCTCCAATCCCGGCGACGACTACATTCGCGTCGCGATGGTCCACAACAACGAGATCACCGCCGAGGCGATGCACCGCATCGTCGAGGTGCTGGGCTGATCGGATGATGCCAGCGATTATTTTTTCGTCATTGCAGGCCGAAGGCGAAGCAATCCAGGAGCCGCCGGCACCTGCCCTGGATTGCCTCGTCGCTGAAGCTCGCCGCAATGTCGAGATCGGGGCGTCGCGATGTCGATGATCGACCGCAGCCTCGACGGAATGGCCTATCTCTCAGGCCAGCTCGGCGGCATGTTGCAGCGCCGGCTGCGCGAGGTCGGCGGCCTGGCGCTGATCAGCCTGGCCATGATCGCGGCGCTCGCGCTCGCCACCTGGTCGGTGCACGATCCGTCGCTGAGCCATGCCACCGACGCGCCGGTGCATAATCTCCTCGGTCTGCCCGGCGCGATCGCCGCCGACCTGATGATGCAATTATTGGGGCTTGGCTCGCTGGCGCTGCTGTTGCCGATCGCGGTGTGGGGCTATCGCCTGCTCGGCCACCGGCCGTTGCGGCACGAGCGGCTGCGGGTTTTGCTTTGGCTCGCCGGTGCCGTCCTGACCGCGGCTTTCGCCTCCTGCCTGCCGCGCAGTCCGCATTGGCCGCTGCCGTCCGGCCTCGGCGGCGTCGTCGGCGACGCCGTGCTGCGGCTGCCGGCAATGCTCCTGCACGCCCCGCTTTCCGGAACGCATCTCGTCGGCGCCGCCATCATGCTCGGCTCGGCCGCGCTCTTCACCTTTGCCGGCGCTGCCGGCATCCTCTGGCGCCAACCGATCGACGAGGATGACGACGAGGTCGAGGAAGAAGAGGAACAAGAGGAACAAGAGGACGAGGAAGCGCCGGCCGAGGAAGACGATGACGAACCCGGTGTGATCTCGCTCGGCTTTGCCGCGCATTGCCTGCTGAGTTTCCGGGCGTGGCTGTCGCGGCTCATGTTCGGCCGCCGACGCTCGCCGTTGCCGCCCGGCGGCGAGGTCGCAATGCCGCGCCGCCGGCTCGAGCCGCGTTTCGAGCCAGCCGACCGCAACGACATGGACGAAGCGGCAGCGGAGGAGGATGACGCCGAGGTGGCGCCGCGCGTGCGCAAGCCGCGCGCCCCGAAGGCGCCGCGCCGATTAGGCGGCGGCTATGTTTTGCCGCCGGTGGAATTGCTGACGCCGCCGACCAAAGCCGGCCGGTCGACGGTTTCCACGGAGGCGCTGCAGCAGAACGCCACGGCGCTCGAAGGCGTATTGGGCGATTTTGGCGTGCGCGGCGAGATCATCAATGCGCGGCCGGGGCCGGTGGTGACGCTTTACGAGCTCGAGCCGGCGCCGGGCATAAAGTCATCGCGCGTCATCAGCCTTGCCGACGACATCGCCCGCTCGATGAGCGCGCTGTCGGCCCGCGTCGCGGTGGTGTCGGGACGCAACGCCATCGGCATCGAGCTGCCGAACCCGACCCGCGAAAAGGTCTATTTGCGCGAACTGCTCACCTCGCGCGATTACGCCGACTCGTCGTTCCGCCTGCCGTTATGCCTCGGCAAGTCGATCGGCGGCGAATCGGTGCTGGTCGATCTGGCGCGCATGCCGCATTTGCTGATCGCCGGCACCACCGGATCCGGCAAATCCGTCGCCATCAACACCATGATCCTCAGCTTGGTCTACCGGCTACAGCCCGAGCA
The DNA here is from genome assembly GCA_963827465.1 of uncultured Alphaproteobacteria bacterium. GTDB lineage: Bacteria > Pseudomonadota > Alphaproteobacteria > Rhizobiales > Xanthobacteraceae > BOG-931. Next base: position 43,306 of record CAWHBC010000048.1, on the reverse strand, counting down.
ATGCCGGCTGATCATGGTCGATCCGAAAATGCTGGAATTGTCGGTCTATGACGGCATCCCGCATCTGCTCACGCCCGTCGTCACCGATCCGAAGAAGGCGGTGGTAGCGCTGAAATGGGCGGTGCGCGAGATGGAGGGGCGCTACAAGAAAATGTCGAAGCTCGGCGTCCGCAATATCGACGGCTACAATGCGCGCGTCGCCGAGGCCGACAAGAAAGGCGAGAAGCTCAACCGCACCGTCCATACCGGCTACAACCGCGAGACCGGCGAGGCGATCTACGAGAACGAGGAGCTCGATCTCGAGCCGCTGCCTTACATCGTCGTCATCGTCGACGAGATGGCCGACCTGATGATGGTCGCCGGCAAGGATATCGAAGGCGCGGTGCAACGGCTGGCGCAGATGGCGCGCGCCGCCGGGCTGCATGTCATCCTGGCGACGCAGCGGCCCTCGGTCGACGTCATCACCGGCACCATCAAGGCCAATTTCCCGACCCGCATCTCATTCCAGGTCACCTCCAAGATCGACAGCCGCACGATTTTGGGCGAGCAAGGCGCCGAGCAACTGCTCGGCCAGGGCGACATGCTCTACATGGCCGGCGGCGGCCGCATCAGCCGCGTGCACGGACCGTTCGTCTCCGACGAAGAAGTCGAGAAAGTCGTGCGCCATCTCAAGTCGCAGGGACAGCCGGAATATCTCGAAGCCGTCACCGCGGAGGAACCGCAGGACGCCGACGGCAATCCGATTTTCGATGCGACGGCCATGGGCGGCGCCGAAGGCGGCGACCTCTACCAGCAGGCGGTGCAGATCGTGAAGCGCGACCGCAAGGCTTCGACCAGCTATATCCAGCGCCGGCTGCAGATCGGTTATAATCGCGCCGCCTCGCTGATGGAACGGATGGAACAAGAGGGCATCGTCGGACAGCCCAACCACTCCGGCAAGCGCGAGATCCTGATCGAAGCCGCCGACGAGGAAGCCTATTGAGAATCGCGGCTTCGAGCCCTAAGCCATCACCTGAGAGTAGCCGCGAATTCGCCATACCGGCCGGTTAGCGCAATGCGTAGTCGCGGGGCGTGCGTCGAGAGGCATTCAGCGGGAGAGGGATATGGCTAAACTTGGCCCGGCGACGGCCATCGTGGCGTTCATCTGCGGGCTCGCTATCCTCGCATCGTCCGCCGCATTTGCCGAAAACGTGCCGCTGCCGACGCCCGCGCCGTTGCCGAAGACCGGCGCGGCTCCGGCCTCGTCGCCGGCCGCAGCGGCGGGCATTCCGATCCCGCCGGCGTCGATCCCGTCGCCGTCGACCCCACAGGCTTCGCCTGCGGCTCAGGCCGCGTCACCGCCGAGCAGCACCCCGAGCTTCTTTCCGTTTTCCGACAAGGGCGCGTCCAATCAGGCGACCGCCTTCGACAGCAAACAGCGCGCGCTTCTCGAGCGCATCAGTGTCTATCTGTCGGGCATCCAGACCATGGTGGGCAATTTCGTCCAGATCGGCCCGGACGGTAACCGCACCGAAGGCACCTTCTATCTGCAGAAGCCTGGCCGGATTCGCTTCGAGTATAATCCGCCGAGCCCGATCGATATCGTCTCCGACGGTTCCTCGGTCGTCGTGCGCGATCGCAAGCTCGCGACCCAGGATTTATATCCGTTGTCGCAGACGCCGCTGCGCTATTTGCTGGCCGACCGCATCGATCTCCTGCGCGATACCGACGTCACCAGCGTAACCTCCGACGATACTTTCGACAGCGTCACCATCGAGCAGAAGCAATTGATGATCGGCACCGACAAGCTGATGATCATGTTCGACGCCAAGGATCTCACGCTCAAGCAGTGGACCGTGACCGATCCGCAAGGCTTCGACACGACGGTCGCGGTCTATAATCTCGACACCTCGAAAAAGCCCGACCCCAATTTGTTCGTGATCAATTACCAGAGCAACCGGGGCGGCATCAGCAATCAGTAGCCTGCCCGGCCGCGCGGCAAGGCTCCGGCCCGCGAACCGCCCGGCGTCGCTCCCGCGATCCCCTGTGGATACCGGACCATCCGCCGGCGCAGACGCCGCCGGATGCTGGTTTAATGGCCGGTCCTGAACCATATTCCGGCCATGCGGATCAAGCTCACGACCTGGAACATTAATTCGGTGCGGCTGCGCATCGATCTCGTCGCCAAATTCATCAAGGCGGCGCGTCCGGATGTTCTTTGTCTGCAAGAGACCAAATGTCCGGATGACGCGTTTCCGCGCAAACGCTTCAAGCGGCTCGGCTACGAGCACATCGCGCTCAACGGCCAGAAGGGTTATCACGGCGTGGTTGTCGTGTCGCGATTGCCGTTCGAAAGCTTCAACGTTCAAAGCTTTTGCGGCAAGACCGATTGCCGCCACGTTTCGGCGGTGTTCGGCGAGCGCGCCGGGCTGCGCGACCCGATCACGCTGCACAATTTTTATGTGCCTGCCGGCGGCGACATTCCCGATCCACAGGTCAATCCGAAATTCGCCCACAAGCTCGCGTTCCTCGACGAGATGCGCGACGCGGCGATTTTGCAGCCGGGGAAGTCCGGACGCGCCATTCTGGTGGGCGATCTGAATGTCGCGCCGCGCGAACATGACGTCTGGAGCCACAAGCAGATGCTGCGCGTGGTGTCGCACACCCCGGTCGAATGCGAGAAATTCACTGCGGCACTGCGTCCTGGCGCCTGGGTCGACATTATGCGCGAGCATACGCCGGAGCCGGCCAAGCTTTATACCTGGTGGAGCTACCGCGCCTTGGATTGGCAAGCCGCCGATCGCGGCCGCCGCCTCGACCACATCTGGACGTCGCCCATGCTCGCCGATCGCGTCGCCGACATCGCCATCGCCAAAAGCTATCGGGGCGCGGCGCGGCCGTCCGATCATGTGCCGGTGACGGCGACCCTCGAGCTTTAGAACATGACCGGATAGAAAGCGGTTTCCGAGAAGGCCGTGCTCCAGCGAAGAGCGCAAGCATGAGCAGGATGAGACCATCTTCAACCATGTCTCTGGCGGCCTGGCGCGGCCGCGTCAAAGAGTGGCACGAGGTCACCCGCGAGCCGGGACTGACCGTGCTCCTGCTGCTCGAAAGCATCATGATATTTCTGGTCGTTCCGCTGACCGCGATGGGCGTGCTGCCCACCACGGTGCTGGCGACGCTGTTCCTCGTCCTGGTTTTGACCATTCTCGCGGTGACTTGGCACAGCCCTATTGCCGCGATTGCCGTGTTCATCGCCGTCGTGCTGAGCCCGTTCGGAACACTGCTGTGGCGCGAAGACCCATCGCCTTTGACACAGTGGCTGAGCGCCGGCGGACGGATGCTGGCGATCGCCGCGCTCAGCATCGTCGTGGCGCGCGTCGTATTCGGACCGGGACGCGTGACCCTGCATCGTGTGCAGGGTGCGATCGTGCTTTATCTGAACTTCGCGCTGTTTTTCTTCATAATCTATCGCCTGATGGAAGTATTGATCCCCGGCGCGTTCAACAATTTGCCGCACACCGGACGCGAATATGGCTCGGGTGCGGCGCTGCTTTATTTCAGCTTTTCGACGCTGACCACGCTGGGCTACGGCGACATTACGCCGGTGCATCCGCTGGCACGCAGCCTCGCCAATCTGGAAGGCGTGATCGGCCAGCTTTATCCGGCGACCTTACTGGCTCGCCTCGTCAGCCTGGAAATCGCGCACCGCCGCGAGCCGTGACGCGGCACGTTTTCGGCGCCGCGCGATTCTTTCGGAAAGCCGGTGCCCGGGTCGGGCTCACTGCGGCCCGGTGCCGCGGGCGAGCGTGGCGCGAATCTTCTCCATCTCGCGCGCCCATTGGTCGGCGCGCGACGCGATCAGATCGCGCACCCGGTGCGCGGCATCCGGATAGCTCTCGAGCATTTTCACGAACATGGTGCGCGAGATCCGCAGCACCGTGGAATCTTCACGGGCTACGGCGCTGGCGGGCCGGATGGTGTCGGCAAGCAAGGCGGTTTCACCGAGCAAAGTGCCCGGCGCCGCCACGACCTCGGCTTCGCCTTGCCGCTGCGGCTTTAGCGCAAACGAGCCCCGCTGCACGATGAAAGCGCAGTCGGCGGCGTCGCCTGCGGTAAACAGCACCTGCTCGGCCGGCACCGAATAACTTTCGGCGCCGATGGCAAGGATGCGCAAGGCGTCGGCGCCCAGGCGGCGAAGCATCGGCACTTGCTCAAGGAACGCGATATCGTCCTCGATGGTCATGACATCCCGCAATCATGGCACCAATTTATAGCCGCCGGCCTCGGTGACCAGGATGGCGGGGGCCGCGGCGTCTTTTTCGATTTTCTGCCGTAAGCGGTAGATGTGAGTTTCCAATGTATGGGTCGTGACGCCGGAATTGTAGCCCCACACTTCCTGTAGGAGCGTCTCGCGCGACACCGGCCGCTGGCCGGCGCGATAGAGATAACGCAGGATCGATGTCTCTTTTTCGGTGAGGCGAACTTTGCTGCCCTTTGGATTGAGCAGGAGTTTCGAACTCGGCCGGAATGTGTAGGGCCCGATGGCGAAGACCGCGTCTTCGCTCGCTTCATGCTGGCGAAGCTGGGCGCGGATCCGCGCCAGCAACACCGCGAATCGGAAAGGCTTGGTGACGTAATCATTGGCGCCCGATTCGAGACCGAGGATGGTGTCGGAATCGGTGTCATGACCGGTGAGCATGATGATCGGCGCCTTGTAGCCGTTCTTGCGCAAAAGACGCACCGCTTCGCGGCCGTCGATGTCCGGCAAGCCGACGTCCATGATCACCAGATCGATCTGTCCGGTCTTGGCGGACTGCACTCCCTTGCTGCCCGTGTCGACTGCTTCGACCTCGAACTCTTCGTGCAAGGAGAGCTGCTCGGCGAGCGCATCCCGCAATTCGGGGTCGTCGTCGACGATGAGAATCTTCCGCGTATTGGGCATAAAAGTCCCGGCCCGCTATTCTTTTGCCGCGCCGCAAAGCGCGAGATATGAGCATTCACGATACAGGAGCAAGCGCAGGTTGGGAATCGGGGGGCCGGATGCGGCAAAAGTCGTTCCGTTTCATCCATATACGTGCCCGCTCGGGCAACGTTCGGCAAGGCTGGCTGACGGCAGGGTCGGGCCGGCCGCTGCCGGTGGCGCTGGGGCGAGGCTCCATCAAAGCCCGCAAGCGGGAGGGAGACGGCGGCACGCCCGCCGGCCGATTTCGCCCGGTCCGACTGTGGTGGCGGGCCGACCGGCTGCCTCGGCCGCCGACGTTTCTGCCCGTTCGCCGCATAGGGCCCGACGATGCCTGGTGCGAAAATCCGGCAGACCGCCGCTATAATCGTGCATTCCGTCGGTCGGCCAATGAACCAGGCGACAGACTTCGCCGGGCGGACGGCCTCTACGACCTCATAATCGAGATCGACCATAACACCCGGCCGCGGGTGGCAGGGGGCGGCAGCGCCATATTCATCCACATCGCGCGCCAGGGCCTTGCACCGACTGCCGGATGCGTGGCGCTGAAGCGAAGCGACTTGCTGCAGCTGCTCCGGCGCACGTCGACCAAGACACGAATCGTCATTCACTCTTAATTACCGGCCGCGAGCCGAAAACCGCCGTGCCGAGGCGCACATGGGTCGCACCGAAAGCGATCGCCACGGGGAAATCGGCGCTCATCCCCATCGATAAGAGCTTCAATCCGTTGCGGCGAGCGATCTTGGCGGTCAAGGCAAAATGCGGCGCCGGCGCTTCATTATGCGGCGGGATGCACATCAACCCGGAAATGACGAGGCCGTACCGGTCACGGCAAGCGGTGAGAAAATCATCCGCTTGGCCGGGCACCACGCCGGACTTTTGCGCTTCGGCGCCGGTATTGATCTCCGCAAACAGCAAGAGCTGCCGCTTCTGCGCCGCGATTTCCTTCGCCAGCGCGGCGGCAAGACTCGGCCGATCGACCGAGTGAATGGCATCGAACAGCGCCACCGCATCCTTCGTCTTGTTCGACTGCAGCGGCCCGACGAGATGCAGCTCAATCGCGCCGCCATGCGAAGCCTGCCGCGCGATCAGCGGCGGCCACTTGGCCTTGGCCTCCTGAACGCGGTTCTCGCCGAACACCCGTTGCCCGGCAGCAATGATCGGATCGATGGCATCGGCGCCGAAGGTTTTCGACACCGCGACCAGCGTGACGCTCGCCGGATCGCGGCCGGCATCGCGGCAGGCCCGCGCAATGTCCTCACGGACCGAGTGGATGGCGGTATCGGCGGTCTCGTTCACGCTCATGGTTTCCGTGTGATGAATGATTGCGCGCAGAATTTAGCGGCAGCGCAAGGTCGGTCTTTACGCGCAACCACTAGTTTGTAGACCCTGGGTGCGAGGGGTCAAATGTCCGACGATCAAGCTAACCCGCAAGCCGCGCGGCGTCACAGACCGATTTTGAGCATTCGCGCGCGGCTTATCGTGTTGGCGCTTATGGCCACCGCCCCTTTGATGGTTGAGCGCGTGCGCGGCCTGGAACAAGCCCGCGCAGCGCGCACCGAACGCGCTCATGTCGAGGCGGCGGAACTCGCCCGGCGCGGCGCCCAGGCCCAGCAGGACATCATCTATTCGGTTCGCGCCGTGGTCCAACTCGTGTCGCGGGTCTATCCCAAGCTGCCCGCCGACGCATCGAGCTGCAACCGCGCGCTGGCGAATATGATGTCAAAAATCCCGTGGATCCGCGACGTCTCCATCGCCGGCACCGACGGCCGCATTGCATGTTCGACCGAACCCTTGGCGGTCGGCTTGAACGTTTCCGATCGTCCGCATTTCCAAAAGGCGCTGCATTCCCGTGAATTTGAGCTCAGTAATTATCTGATCAATCACGTCAACCAGGCGCCCAGTCTGGTCGCGACCTACCCGGTCATCACCGATGACGGTTCGGTCAAAGGCGTCGTGCTCGCGGTGATCAATTTGCAATGGATCGGCGAACTGACGGCGGCCGCCGCGGAGCATCCGGGCGCCTCGGTGATGATGATCGACGGCAATGGCACCCTCGTCGCCGGTTCGACCGATCAGCAGCAGTTTGTCGGCCGGCGATTCGGAAGCGAAGCATTGACGCGGGCGATGCTCGGCGGCGACGACGGCACCCTGACGGCCACGGGGTTCGACGGCATTCGCCGCATCTTCGCCTATGTCCGCGTGCCGGACACCGACGCGCGACTGGCGGTCGGACTCGACGACGTCACCGTGCATAGCGGCATCGACAGCAAGATCGATTACACCTACCTGCAGCTCGGCATGTTCTGCGTTTTCGTCCTGCTGCTGGCATGGTTTGGCGGCGAACAGCTCGTGGTGCGGCCGATTCGTTCGCTGGTGCGCACCGCCGCGCGTTTCGGCCGCGGCGACCTTCATGTTCGCGCCGCGCAAGAGCCCTGGGTTGCCGAATTCGCGCCGCTCGCGGCGGCGCTCGATGACATGGCTGCCAAGCTCGCCGCACGCGAGGAAGAATTGCATATCGCCAATGAGCACCTGGAAGAGCTGGCGAGTCTCGACGGATTGAGCGGGCTCGCCAACCGCCGCGGTTTCGATCGCCAGATCGAAGGCGAGTGGAAGCGGGCCACGGAAAAGTGTCAGCCGCTCGCGCTGATGATGGTGGATATCGACCACTTCAAGCTGTTCAACGACCGTTACGGCCACGTCGCGGGCGATACCTGTCTGCGTGCGGTCGGCGAGACGCTGTCGCTGGTAACGCTCGACGAAGCGGTGCTTGTCGCCCGCTATGGCGGCGAGGAGTTTGCGCTGTTGATGCCCGGTCTCGACATCGAACGGGCTGCGGAGATCGCCGAGGAGGCGCGCAAAGCGGTCGAAGACCTCTCGATCAACCATTCCAAATCGTCCTGCGGTCTCGTCACGGTCAGCATTGGCGTAGAATCCGTGATACCGGATAAATTTCAGACCACCGCCGATTTGATCGAAGCGGCCGATAGTGCGCTCTATGCCGCCAAGCGGCGCGGCCGCAATAACGTGGTCGCGCATACGCGGCAGCTGCTGCGCGCGGCATCCTGAGCGATCAGCCTTAAGCGCAGTCGGCTTTAGGCTCTGCGTTTTTTCTTGGCCTTGGTCCGTGGTCGGGTGGCGTTACGCGGCCGCGGCGGCGCCCAGATCATGCCCTCAAGCTTCATGCCGTCCGGATCGGTGAAATAGACGGCATAATAATTGCGGCCGTAATACTCGCCCGGCGGATCGACGACGGTCATGCCGTTTTTCTCCAAAAAGGCGCCGAGCAGATCGACGTCTTTGCGGCTCGCAAGCTCGAAGGCGTAGTGGTGAAAGCCGATGTCGCCCTTGCGGTATTTGTGCTTCGTGCCTTCGGCGTCGGCGGCTGCGATCCAGAACAATGTCTTGCCGTTACTCCAGCCGGCCATGTCCTCGTATTCGTGCTTCAGTTTGAAGCCGAGGAATTTTAGCAGCCTGTCATAGAATTCCCTGGAACGGGCAAAATCGCCGACGCTCAAGACCAGGTGGTCGATACCGACGACGCGGGGCATGGCACTGTCCTACTCCTGGTGGATTGCTTTTGGCGGGTTGCTCTGGCCCGGGTTGCGGCGGTAGATATCAGCCGCCATGACGCCTGCCATGCAACCCCCCTTACCCCGCACTTTGTTCGACAAGATCTGGGACTTCCATTGCGTCGGTCAGCGGGCCGACGGCCGCGATCTTCTGTATATCGACCGTCACGTTCTGCACGAACTGCACGCCCATCATGCCTTCACAAAGTTGCAGAAACAGCAGCGCAAGGTGCACCGGCCCGATTTGACCTTTGCGGTGCAGGACCACACGGTAGCGACCAAGCCGGGCCGGGACGACGACACTAATCCGTCCGGAAGCGCCTTCATCAAGGCCATGCGCGATGGCTGCAAAAGGAACGGCATCAGGCTGTTCGACCTCGGCGATCCGGATCAGGGGATTTCACATGTTGTGGCGCCGGAGCTTGGCGTCGTGCTGCCCGGCGCGACGCACGCGGTTCCGGATAGCCACGCCAGCACCGTCGGCGGGCTCGGCGCGCTCGCCTTCGGCTGCGGCACCAGCGAACTCGCCCATATCCTGGTCACGCAGGTGATGGCGCAAAAGCGGCCGAAAAGCATGCGGGTGCGGCTTGATGGGCGCCTCGGCCCGCATGTGAATGCGAAAGACGTCGCGTTGCGGCTGATCGCCGATCTCGGCGTTTCCGGCGCGCGTGGTCATGTGGTGGAATATGCCGGCGCTGCGGCGCGCAGCCTGCCGATCGAGCAGCGCATGACGTTATGCAATCTCAATATCGAGATGGGCGGCCGATCCGGCTTGGTCGCTCCCGACGAAGCAACCTTCGGTTGGCTTTACGGACGGCCTTATGTGCCGCAGGGCGCCCGGTGGGACCGCGCGCTCGAAATTTGGCGGACATTGCAGACTGATGATGACGCCGTATTCGATCAGGAGGTCGCGCTCGATTGCGCGTCGCTTGAGCCGCAGATCACCTGGGGTACCGATCCAAGCCAGGTCGTGGCCATTTCCGGCCGCGTACCGGAGCCGAGTTCGGTCGAGCCGGCAAGGCGCGCGGCCGCGGAAAGCGCGTTCGCTTATATGGGGCTGGCGCCGGGAACGCCGCTCGCCGGTTTGCCGGTCGATCGGGTCTTCATCGGGTCATGCACGAACGCGAGACTGCCGGATCTGGAGACTGCGGCAGCCGTCGTCCGTGGCCGGCGCGTCGCGCAAGGTGTCACGGCCATGGTGGTGCCCGGCTCATCGCGCGTGAAGCGCGAAGCTGAAGCCGCCGGACTCGATCGCGTGTTCCGCGACGCGGGATTTTTCTGGGGCGAGTCGGGCTGCTCCATGTGCGCCGGCGGCAACGGCGACCGCGGTCAGCCGGGCGAACGCTGCATATCGACCACCAACCGCAATTTCGAAAACCGCCAAGGACCGAAAGTTCGCACCCATCTCGCAAGTCCGGCCACCGCGGCCGCCAGCGCCATTGCCGGACACATCGCCGATGTGCGCCGGCTGACGGCGGGGGCCGCCTGATGCAGCCTTTCACCAGCCACACCGGCATTGCCGCGCCGCTTCTGCGGGACGATATCAATACCGATCAGATCGCGCCCGTCTTGCACTCGCGCGGCCTGCAAGAGGACTACAAAGCGATGCTGTTTCACCGCGCCCGCCGGCGCGAAGACGGCAGCGAGAATCCGGATTTTGTCCTCAACAAGCCGCAGTTTGGCAGCGCCGGAATTCTGGTCACCGGGCATAATTTCGGCGCCGGCTCGTCACGCGAATCGGCGGTGTGGTCGATGCTGGCAAACGATATCCGCGTCATCGTCGCGAAGAGCTTCGCGGACATCTATCGCGAGAATTGCCTGCAGAATGGTCTGTTGCCCGTCGTGCTCGAGACCAAGAATGCCGACGCGTTCATCGCGCGCGTTGTCGCTGCCGACGGCGGTGCGCCGTTTACCGTCGACTTGGTAACGCAGCGCATCAGCGGACCGGGCGGAACCGACGTTGCTTTCGAAATCGCCCCGGCCGATCGCACCCGGCTGCTCGAGGGGCTCGACGATATCGGGCTCACTCTCAAATACATGGATGACATCATCCGCTGGGAACAAGATGCGGCGACCGCGCAGCCCTGGTTGCTGACCGCACACGACAGCCGCTGATCGGCAAACACCGAAAGACAAAAGGGAGACCGCCTCATGAGCGTGCGCAAAAAATTCCGGGCGATCATGGCGGGCAAGCGGCTGGTGCTGATGCCCGGCGCCTATGACGCGCTGTCGGCGCGGATCATGGAGGCGGAGGGTTTTGAAGCAATTTGCGCCGGCGGCTATGCCGCCATCGGCTCGATGCTGGCGCAACCCGACACCGGGCAATCCAATATGCGCGATTATGCCGAGCATTACGGGCGTATCGCGGCCGCCGTCGACATTCCGGTCTATGTCGATGCCGACACCGGTTTCGGCGGCGTGAACAATGTGCGGCAGATGATCCGCGCCTTCGAGGGCGCGGGCCTCGCCGGCGTATTTATCAGCGATCAGGTCTTTCCCAATCGCTGCGGCTATCTGCCGGGCAAGCAGGTGATTCCGGTCGAGCAGATGCTGGCCAAGATCAAGGCCGCGCTCGACGCCCGGCGCGATCCCGATTTCTTCATCGCCGGCCGCACCGACGCCGCCGGCGTCGACGGCCTCAATGCGGCGATCGAACGTGCGCAGCTGTTCATGGCGGCCGGCGCCGACATGGCAAAGCCCATGGGAGTCGATACCATCGACGATATCAAGCGTATCATTCGCGAAGTCGGCGGACCGCATATGGCGACGCTGTCGCAGGCGGCCGGGCTTAAGCAGCGCAGCCTCGAGGATTTGGAAGCGGCCGGAGTGGTCGCCGCGACGTTCCCGTCGCTCGCGCTGTTCGCCGCCGCGCATGCGGTGCGCAATGTGCTGCGCATCCTCAAGCGCGAGAATTCACTGACTCCGACATTTGAACATCTGCTGCCGCTCGACGACTACTACGGACTGGTCGGGCTGAAGGAGCAGTTGGCGCGCGAGGAAGCCTATGACCGGGCTGCGGCGGAGCTGGCGCGCAAGCGGGCGGCTGAATAGTCCGGCGCAGCGGACATCGACAGGGGAGAACCAGTCGCCCAAAAAGAAAGGGGCCGGCACGAAGCCGGCCCTTCCCCCATACTAATGCCGTACGGCATTACCCCTTGGTAACCACCGGCGGCGGGGCCTTACCCTTGCCGGTCTGAGCGCAGCCAGCGATGCTCAGGAGAGCTAACACCGTGGCCGTTGCAATAACGATCTTCTTCATAGGGAACTCCCCCTTGTCATGACAGAGTTAACCATACAGGGGGTGCCCGCGCTCCTCTAGTGCTGAAAAGACACACTCACGATCCGATTTGGCCGCGTTTCCGGTTCCATTTGCCGCTTTTTCCGTTGAGCGCCTCAAGGCCATTCCGAACTCGGCCAATGACCCACATAAGCCCTCCCGCGGGCTCAAATTCGAAGCGCGCAGCCCCGAATTTCGATGCTTCACCGGGCCAGAGGCGTACCGTTGCAAATTTAGCGCACCGGCCAAAATCCAGAATCCCTGCCGAACATTTGCCACCGGCCAAAGCTCAATTGTTGCTAGCATTCGGTGACTGGGGACGCGCTGAGCTTAAGGATGCGCTGATACGGGCGCCGAATAGCGCTACGGCCACGAACTTAGCCGGCTGTCCGGTTACTTCGATTGCTGGGGCGCCTTGCTCGTGTCACTCGGAGGTTTGCATGCGGCATAGACTGAGCGCCCTCATCAGCCCGCGTTGGCTCGGGATCGCGTTCGTTGTGGCTGCGGTGGTCGGGCTCGGGTTTTCCACAGCCCGCGCACAGGATTCGCGGACCATCCTCAGAACCGCTGTTTCACGGGCGCCGGTCGTGACCTCCGGGTCCGGCGACTATTACATCGAGTTCCGGGCCCGCTATGCCTGGGACTACGGGCATACCTATCTCGTCCACGGCCGGGTCGGCGTGCCGCCGACCAAGGACAGTGTTGCCGGCCTGTCTCCGGTCGGCGACGATTCCACCGCCTGGGTCATCGGGCACTACGTCCCGGTGCCCGCCGAAACCGGCTGGACCGACGGCGACCTCGAGAACAAATACGTCACGGCCCGCTATCGCGTGCTGATGAACAAGGACGAGTACGATCGCGTAATGACTTACGTCAGGGGCCTGCAGAGCCGTTCGCATGTGTGGAGCGCGGAGCTTTATAACTGCAACGCGTTCGTCGGCGACGTTGCGAATTTCATGGGCCTGAAAGTGCCGGCGTCGAGCCTGATCTATCCCAAAGTTTTCATCACGCATCTTCGCCTGTTGAATACCGGCCATCCCGACGCGGCGGAAACGCTCATCAGCGACAACGTCAAGGAAATGAGCAATCCGACGCGCGACGGCCGCGCCATGATCAACAATCATGTCTACACGATCGGTCCCAATGGCGAGCCCGAGTCGCGTATGGTACGCGCCACGCCGACGCCGGCTCCGCGCGTCACAATCGGACAAATCCGGACGTCGAGCAGTACCGGAAATTAGGCCGATCTTCTTATCACTAAGTTCAACAACGGACGAAACGTGCAAGCATTCAGATTCAGCGTGATTGCCGCATCATTGGCCATTGGCTTTGGCCTTTGCGGCTGCGCCACGACCGGAACCCAAGGCAATGCCGCCGCATCGGCCGGCAGCAGCGCGGCGGCCTCCGACAGCGACACCGCGTCGGCGAGCGCCAACGTCCCGATGCGCGAGCTCACCGCGGCAGAGAAAAAAGCAATCATGGAAGCGGTCGGGGAGTCGCTGCGTAACCCGGCTTCGGCCAAATATCGCTGGGCAAAAGTTCCGGCGATCATAAACGATCAATCCATCAATTACTGCGCCGTTGTTGACGCACAAAGCCCCTACCCCGCCTACAGCGGCCAGCAGGCCTATATCGTCGAAGCGCAGATGGCCAACAACAGAATCAAGTCCGCGGTGATGGGCCTGATCGCCGGCGGCAAAGACAAATCCATCGTCGGCACGATGTGCGCCAAATACGGTCTCGATCCGTTTAAGTCGAATTAGTCCGGCGGCGCGTTCCCGCCGCAACGACGCGAGCGCGCTCTACGCCCTCGGCGTCCATTCCTCGGCGCTGGCGCCGGCGAGCGAGCGCACCCGCTCTTCGTCCTTGGCGAATTCCGCGGCCGGTCCGGAATAGACAACGTGACCGTCGTCCAGCACAAAGGCGCGATCGGCGACTTCCACCGCGGCGCGGACGTTCTGCTCGACCAGCAGCACGGAAATTCCCTGCTCGCGCGCCGAGGTGACAACCTTGAACACGTCCTGAACGATCAAGGGCGCGAGACCTTGGCTGGGTTCGTCGAGCAACAGCACTTTGGGATTCAGCAACAGGGCGCGGGCGATTGCCAGCATCTCCTGCTCGCCGCCGGACAACTGCCGGCCCTTGTTGTTCTTGCGTTCGGCCAGCCGCGGAAACAGTTCGTAGATGCGCGGGATGGTCCACGGGCCCGGCCGCTCGAGCGGAACTTTCAAATTCTCCTCGACCGTCAAATTGGGGAAGATGCGGCGGCCCTCCGGCACGTAGCCGACGCCAAGGGCGGCGATCCGGTACGGCGGCCAGTCGGTGGTGGCATGGCCGAAAATCCGTACCGCGCCGTCGCGGGCATGGGTAAGGCCGACGAGACTGCGCAGCGTGGTGGTCTTGCCGGCGCCGTTGCGGCCGAGCAAGGCGACGATCTCGCCCTCGCGCACGTCCAGCCCGACGCCATGCAGGATGTGACTCTTGCCGTAATAGGTTTGGAGGCCCTCGGCCTCGAGGACGACGGCGCTCACGCAGCCACCTTTCCCAAATACGCTGCCTGGACCGCCTCATTGGCGGCGATTTCCGGCGGCGTGCCTTCGGCAAGGAATTTGCCCTGATCGAGCACCATGATGCGGTCGGCGAGATGAAATACCACGCGCATGTCATGCTCGATCAGAACGATCGTCAGCTTCTGGTCGCGGTGCAGCTTCCTGATCAGTTGGGTAATATCGTAGGTTTCCTGGTCGCCCATGCCGGCGGTCGGCTCGTCGAGCAGCAAGAGCCGCGGCTTGAGCGCCAGCGCCATCATGATCTCGGTCGCGCGCTGATCGCCGTGGGCGAGCTCGCCGACCAGCCGATCGGCCTTTTCGGTCAAGCCGCTCATTTCCAGAAGATCGACGACGCGGGCTCTGACCTCGCCGTCGATGTCCTGCGATTGCCAGACCCGCAGCCGATAGCCGCTGGCCACCTCGACGGCGATGCGCAAGTTTTCCCTGACCGTCAGTTCCGGAAAGACTTCGGTGATCTGGAAAGTCCGGGCCATGCCGCGCCACACCCGGCGCGCCGGCAGCATCTGCGTAACGTCTTCGCCGTCGAAGACGATGCGGCCGAAGGTCGGCGTGAGAAAGCCACTGATCAGGTTGAAGAACGTGGTCTTGCCGGCGCCGTTGGGGCCGATGACGGCCCGCAATTCGCCGGGCTCCACCGTCATCGACACGTCGTTGACGGCGACCAGACTGCCGAAGTGCTTGGAGACTTTTTCAACGCGCAACAGGCTCACGATGTCGCCTTTCGTCGGACGATGCCAAGGACGCCGCGTGGGAAGAATAGCACGATCAGCACGAAGAACAGACCGATGAAGGATTCCCAGTTCTGGGTGAGGCTCGAAAGGTAATCCTCGAGCACGATAAAGATCGCGGCGCCGATCAGCGGTCCCCAGAAGCTTCTCATGCCGCCCAGCACCGCCATGATCACGAACATGCCCGACTGGTCCCAGCGTACCGCGCGCGGATCGACGAAGTTGTTCAACAGGGCATAGAGCGTGCCGGCGATGCTGACGAAGAAGCTGGAGATCACCCAGGACATCCAAATGTGGCGGTCGACGGGGATGCCGAGAAAGCGCGCGCGGCGCTCGTTCTCGCGGATGGCGAGCAGCGTGCGGCCAAACGGCGAACGCAGAAGGAAGGCCATTGCCGCCGCGCAAACGCCGAACACTGCCAGCACGAAGTAGTAGAACGCCCTGCTGCTCTGCATGATGTCGATCGAGGCGAAGCCCAGATCGAGCGGCATGCGGTGCCAGGCGCTGACGCCGTCGTCGCCGCCGGTGACCGAGCTCCATTGGAAGGCGATGAAATAGAATACCTGGCCGAAAGCGATGGTGCACATGGCAAAATAGATGCCGCGCAGCCGGGCGATCATCGGCCCGATGATCGCGGCCGCGACCGTGCCGATGACGATCCCGACCAGCATGCCAACCGGCGTGCTCGGATAGAGATACTTGATGGTCAGGGCGGTGCCGTAGGCGCCCAGGCCGAAATAGGCGGCGTGGCCGAAGGACAAGACCCCGGTGTAGCCGAGCAGGAAATTCAGCGCCATTGCGGCCAGCGCGTAGACCAGCACGCGGCTGCCCAGCTCGACGTAACTGCCGACATGGGTCATCCAAAACGGGGCGGTCAGCAGCAGAATCCAGACCAGGATATCGCCGGTACGCTTGTCGAATCTCGGCATCAGAAGCGTCCCTCTTCGCCGAGCAGGCCCCGCGGCCGCACGATCAGTACGGCGGCCATCATCACGTAAATCACCGCTTCGCTCGCCGAGGGGAAGTAGACGCTGGTGACGCCCGAGGCGACGCCGATCAAGAGCCCGCCGAGCAGCGTGCCCGGCAGGCTGCCGAGACCGCCAACGATGATGGCGATGAAGCTTGGCATGATCAGGCTGTCACCGACGGTGGGCTGCAGCCCCAGCATGCCGACGGCGAGCACGCCGGCCAGCCCGGCCAGATAGATACCGAGGCCGAAATTCAGACTGCGCAGCGCGCGCACATTGACGCCGAGCACGGAGACGGTTTCGAGATCGAGCGTGCCGGCGCGGATACGCAAGCCCAGCCGGGTCTGGGTCAGGATGAAGAACAGGCCCACCACGGCGGCGGCAACCAGGATCACCATGAAGACGCGATAGCCGGTCAGGAAGAAGTATTCGGCGCTCAACGGTTCCGCGAGCCAGCTCGGAATCTGATAGGGCAGGCTTTGCGCGCCCCAGATGAAGCGCGTGCCGTCTTCGATCATGAAGGCGAGGCCGAACGTCAGCAGCAGACTGTAGAGCGGATCGCGGCCGTAAAGCCGCCGGATCAGCACGCGTTCAACCAGGACGCCGATGAACCCGGTCAGGATCGGCGCCAGCAGCAATGCGCCCCAGAACCCGCAATAGGGCATCAGCGTGTAGGCAAGATAGCCGCCGATCGCCAGAAAGCCGCCATGGGCGAAATTGATCACGCCGGTAAGATTGAGGATGAGCGACAACCCGAGCGCCATCAGCGCATAGAACGCCCCGATGATCAGTCCGTTGAAGACATTGAACAGTAACAGCTGCGACATGCGACGACTGATAACCCCCCACCCCGTGCCGCCCGCAAAGCTCGGCCCGCCCCAAACCATCGGGCGGGCCCATGCGGCCAGCGGTCTTGCCCGGCCTGTTAGCTCCCTCCGTACTAAAACATAGCGGGGACCGCAACGCGGCGATCCCCGCTCGAAAGCCGGTTAGGACGGCCACACGATGTGGCAACCGGTCTGGTCGACCGGCAGCGCGGCTTCGTCGCCTTTGACGAGCTGCGTGACCGCAAACAGATCCTCCGGATCGCCGCCCTTGGGCGCCGGCTGCGAATGACCGACGAACAATGTCGGCATCAGTTGGTTGTCGCCGTCGCGATAATACGGATTGTTCGGCATCAGCGCGATTTCCGGCGGCAAGACCAGGCCATGCATGGCGTGAGCCATCTTGACCGGATCGAGCGATTTCGCCTTCTCGGCGGCGAGCTTGCAGGTATGGACCGAAGCGTAGCCGAACCACGTGCGAGCGGTGGGCACTTTGCCGCCGCTGCGCTTACGCACGTCGGCGACAAATTCCTCGACATGCGGCACGCCGGGCTGTTTCCAGTACCATTCGAACACCCAGTCGCCGAACAGCGCTTCCGGCGGCAGGCCCAGGTTCACTTCGAGTTCCTGTTGCGCACCGGCGATGTGGATTTTCTTGTTGAGCCCGAACTGAACCGCCTGCTTGAGACAGTTGATCATGTCGTCGCCGGCCAGCAGCAAGATGAGCGCGTCCGGGTTGGTCGACTGCGCCTTGATGAGATACGACGAGAAGTCGGTGGACTGGAGCGGCACCATGTCGCCGCCCAGTTCGGTGCCGCCTGCGGCTTTGAGGCTCGCTTCGAAGCCCTGCTGCAGCGAATGACCGAAGGCGTAGTCCGTCGTGATGAAGTACCACTTCTTGCCGTACTTATCGAGCAGCAGCTTGGAGACCGAATTGGTCTCCATGCGCGTCGTGTTGCAGACGCGGAACACGTTCCAATGGCATTGCGAGCCGGTGACGCTGTCGGTATGGCCGCCGGGCACGATATGAAACACGCCCTTTTGGAAGGCGACATTGGCCATCGCCTGCGCCAGCCCGGAGTTGATGTTGCCGAGCAGGAAGTTGACCTTGTCGCCGTCGATGAGCTTGTTGGCCTTCTGCACCGCGACCGAGGCGTCGGCGCTGGTCGAATCCTCGACCAGCAACTCGACCTTGCGGCCGAGAATGCCGTTCTTGGCATTGATCTGGTCGAGCGCGAGTTGCGCACCGATCAATTCGTTCTTGCCGAGTGCGGCATAGGTGCCGGTTAGCGGATTGTCGAGACCGATCTTGACCGGCTCGTCGGCGAGCGACTTGACGACGAATGGGCTGGCGACTTGGAGGGCGCCGAGCGCGATGCCGGCTTTAAGCACGGTGCGCCGCTTAATGGGGACGCCTATAAGATCCTTGGACATAACCACTCCTCTCCCTTGAAGCTATTTTTGGTGACGTGGGGGCCGATCATTTACGTCTACTCGACCGGCGAGTTCAATCGAACGATTGTCGTATTCCTTGGTGAAAGGCAATGCGTGCGGACAGCCGCTGCCGCGCCGCAGCGCAGGCGCGTAGCCCATTTTTGGTGCATTGCGCCCCGGCGCATTCGACTGGCAATGCCAAATGTCGCGATTCCCGCAAGCTTGAGCGTTAATCGGCGCGGCAGGTGAGACAAAGCGCCGCTCCCACGTCCGTCACCGGCCGGACGGCGATGGGTATTGCCGAGGGGGCAGGCGGCCATGGTTAACGGCAAGCGCCGCACCCCGCCATCGATCGCCACGCGCCGATTACGTTTGCGAAGGTTTAGTTGTCGGAGGCAACCATCACGGCGGATACATGGTCCGGGCATCGGCGGTGAAGGCCCGGCGCGAATCCGGATCGAGATAAAACATGTGGCCGCCGCGATAGAGCTTGAGCGCGGTGCGCGCATCGCCGGAGAACGGCGGCAAGTGCTGCAGCAGGTACCGCGTCACGGCGTAGGGCGTGACCATGTCGCTGTAGCCGTGCGCGATCATCAGCCGGAACGACGGCGTCAGCGCCAACAGTTCGCGCAGATCGTCCATGACGCTTGGCTGATCACGGTCGCGATCCCAGTCCCATCGCCGCGAGATGGCGCCGTCGAGCAGATTATAGGTCATCTCGGTTTTGTAGCCGAGCTCGTCGCGGGCATAACCCACGAAGGCGCCGCCATAAGCGCGAATCATTCCGTCAAGGATGGGGTCCGGGCCGCGATCCGCGGGCGTTTCGGGATAGGGATCGTCCGAAGCGAACGTCGCGTCGTAGTGGCTGACGATCTTGTGGTCGCCGGCAAGATTCTTGATGTAGTCGTCGCGGATAAAGCCGCGCGACCGCGCGAGCGCATCCTCCGAAACGCCGGTGATCTTGGCGACGCGCGCGTAGAACGTCTTGGCCGCGTCGCCCTGCAGCGGCGGACCCGCCAGCGTGGTGAGATAATCGGTCAGCGCGAAATGTTCGGCCTGCGCCAGCGCTTGCGTGCTGAAGGCGCCGTTGCGCTCGAGCTCGGCCGCCGCCAGCGACGGCAGTTGCAGCGCGGCGCCGAGCGCAAAATGATCGCCGCCAAATTGGAAGTTGCCGTCGAGCATCGGCGACACCATCAGGATGCCGGAAACGACGATGCCCTGATGTTCCTGGAGTGCGCGTGCGACCTTGGCGGCGCGGAAGCCGCCATAGCTCTCGCCCAGAATGAACTTCGGCGAACCGGCGCGGCCGTTTTTTGCCACGTAGAGCGCGATGACCTTGGCCATCGACTCGGCATCGGCCTGCACGCCCCAGAACGCGTGACTGTCGTCGGATTTCGCCGCGCGGCTCCAGCCGGTGCCGATCGGATCGATCAGAACGAGATCGGTGAAGGCGAGCCAGGTATCGGGATTGTCGACGAGGCGGGTTTGCGAGCCGTCGCGGCCGTCCGCGCCGAATTCGGCGATGCGCGGACCGACCAGCCCGAGATTGAGAAATGCCGATGCCGCCCCCGGGCCGCCGTTGAACACGAAGGTCACCGGCCGCGGCGATGGATTGCCGGTCTTGTTATCCGTTTTGGCGACATAGGCCGTGTAAAACACCGATGCCGACTGCGCGCCCGACTGGTCGAACAGCGGGAACGTTCCGGCCGTCGCCGTATAGGCGAGCGTGCCGGCTTTGGTGGCGATGGAATGCTCGGTGACGGAATCGGCCGGCAACAGCGATAGGACACCCGGAGCCATGCCGCCCGGCCCCGGACCGGCGCCGCGCTGCTTCTCGTCGTCGCTGCGCTGGCCCTGTTCCGGCCGTTTGGCGTGCTCGGCGTTGCCATGGCCGGGATGGTCTTGTCCGGCTGCGGCTGTGAGCAGCGAAGCGACCAGAATGGCAGCAAGAGTGCGAGGCAGATCGATCATGCGGAGGTCCCGGACACGGCCGCCGCGCGTGCGGCCTCATTCAAGCTCGATGGCGCCCTCGATCGCCGCGGACAGACCGAGGCCCTCGATCGTGAGCACCACTTTGGCCGGCAGCGCCTCATTGCCCTTGAGGCGGCCGCCGGCAAGGGCGGCGCGTATCGCCTGTTCGATTTCGCGTTGGGAGGTGACGCCGACTTTCTTCAGAAATTTGCGCACGCTGATGTTGAGAGTGTCTTCGTTCATGATCGCCTCGCGAAAGTGCCGGAAAGATGGCCGGCGGCCTTGCCAATCTAGCGTGCCCGGGCGGCACAAACGATGGGTCTGCACCGGCCGCCGGGCCGGTGGACAAGGCCCGACAGATCGGTGAAATTCTGCCCCTTCCGGCCGCCGGCACCCCGCGCGAGCCGCCGACAAGAATCGAGCCGGCCAAAACCGGCCGTGGAGACGCCAGCAATGCCCTTTCCCCATGCTTCCAAAGCGCTTGCCCGGTTCACCGTGCTCGATCTGACCCGTGTGCGTTCGGGGCCGACATGCGTGCGTCAGCTCGCCGACTGGGGTGCCAATGTCATCAAGATCGAATCGCCGCCGAGCCCGGAAGAGCCGATGGGCGGACCGCGCGAAGGCCCCGACTTCCAGAATTTGCACCGGAACAAGCGCAGCATGACGCTTAATCTGAAAGCGCCGGAGGGTCTCAAGGCGTTCAAGCGCATGGTGAAGAAAGCCGACGTGGTGGTGGAAAATTTCCGGCCGGACGTGAAAAAGCGGCTCGGCATCGACTACAAGACGCTCGCCAAGATCAATCCCCGCCTGGTTTATGCCAGCATTTCCGGTTTCGGCCAGGATGGGCCTTACGCCAACCGGCCGGGCTTCGATCAGATCGCCCAAGGCATGGGCGGCCTGATGTCGATCACCGGCCTGCCCGGACAAGGGCCGGTGCGTGTCGGCATTCCGATCGCCGATCTTTCCGCCGGACTGTTCGCCTCGCTCGGCATCCTGGTCGCGTTGCTCGAGCGCGAGAAATCCCACAAAGGCCAGTACATCGCGACCTCTCTGTTGCAGGCGCAGATTTTCATGCTGGATTTTCAGGCCGCGCGCTACCTGGTTTCGGGCGAAGTCGCCAAGCAGGCCGGCAACAATCATCCGACCAGCATCCCGACCGGAGTGTTCAAGACCAAGGACGGCTACATCAACATTGCCGCCACCGGTCAGAAAATCTGGGAGCGCTTCTGCGAGACGGCCGACGCCAAGGCGCTTCTGGACAACCCGGACTATAAGACAGGCGCGGCACGGTCCAAGCATCGCGATGCGCTCAATGCCGAGATCGAATCCTATATCAGCCAGCGCACCAGCACCGATTGGATCGATCGCCTCAACAAGGCCGGCGTGCCATGCGGGCCGATCTATGCGATCAACGAGATGTTCGCCGACCCCCAAGTCGAGCACCTCGGCATCGCCCAGAATGTCAGCAAAAAGGACAAGAGCAAGATGCGGCTCATTGGCCAGCCGGTGACGCTGTCGCGCACGCCGTCGCGGCTCGCGGCCCGCCCGCCCGAGGCCGGCGAACACACCGACGTCGTCTTGAAGGAATTCGGCTTCTCCAAACGCGACATCGCCGCGCTGCATAAGGCCAACGCGGTGTGATGAATCGATCCACTCACGGCGTGTTTCCCGGGCGCTGCGCAGCACGCAGTGGTGCGCTGCAGACCCAGGATCGTAACGATCCCGGATCAGCGGTGCACCGTTTCACGCTGCACCGCGTCCGGGAAACAGGAGCTCAATCATGACCCAGACCGACAAGATGCTCTCGCGCAAGGAAGGCGGCGTCGGCATCGTCACCTTTAACAATCCGGAACGGCACAATGCGGTGTCGTTGGAAATGTGGGAGGCGACGACCGAAATCCTCAACGGGTTTGCCGCCGACAACGATATCCGGGTCGTGGTGCTGACCGGCGCCGGCGGCAAGGCTTTCGTGTCCGGCGCCGACATCTCAAAATTCGGCAGCGAGCGCTCGACCATCGAAGCGGTGCGCGCCTACAACAGCAAAACCGATGCGACCTATGCCAGCATCGCCGATTTTCCAAAGCCCACCATCGCCATGATCCGCGGCTACTGCATCGGCGGCGGGCTGGGGCTCGCCACCTGCTGCGATCTGCGCATCGCTTCCGACAATTCGCGCTTCGCGGTGCCGGCGGCAAAGCTCGGGCTCGGCTACGGCTATACCGGGCTCAAGCGGCTGGTCGACATTGTCGGGCCGTCGTTCGCCAAGGAGATTTTCTACACCGCGCGCCAGTTCGATGCCGAGGAAGCGCGCGTCATGGGATTGGTCAACCGCGCCGTGCCGTCGGCGGAGCTCGAGACCTACGTCAAAAGCATCACCGACATGATCTCGGCCAACGCGCCGCTCACCATCAAGGCGGTGAAATACACGGTCGGCGAGATCATGAAAGACGAGTTCGAAGAAGAATCTGGCGCGGTCGGCCGAAATGGTCGAGCAGTGTTTTTTCAGCAAGGATTACACCGAAGGCCGCACCGCCTTCATGGAGAAGCGCAAGCCGATGTTCACCGGCAGCTAAAAAGCTCGCCCGGACCGTTTCCGCGTAATCCTTCTGCCCACCGCTGCCCATCTTGCTTTTGCAGCAGCGTGGGCAACGATTCCGGTAGCCACTTTTCGCGATCATGCTTTAAGCTGGCGGCATTAACGCGCGCGCTCGACGCGCAGCGATTTGGGGAGGCGTTCGCATGTATCGGGGCACCAAGGACATCACGTTGCCGACCACCATCACCGGCTCGCTGCCGCGGCCGAGCTGGTACACGGAAAATCTCGGCACCCGGCATTTTCTCGAGGCCATGGTCAGCCGCCGCTTCCGCGAGCAATACGAAGACGCGCTGACCTGCTATCTGCGCGACCAGGAGCTTGCCGGCCTCGACATCGTCACCGATGGCGACTGCCGCTTCGACGACGACGTCGGCGGCCAGAGCTGGACCGCCTATCCGCCGAACCATATGAGCGGGCTCGACGCCCAGCATCCCGTGCCGACGCCCGCTGGGCGCGGCGGGATCATGTTTCCGCGCGGCCACATCCTGCACGATTATCTGGAATCGCGCGTCATGCCGATCATCACCGGACCGATCGGCCGCGGCAATTTGCAATACACCGCGATGTGGAAGGCAGCGCAGCGCTTCACCGAAAAGCCGGTCAAGTTCGGCGCGGTGTCGGCGGAGATCGTCGCTTTCGCGCTGCAGGACCGGCACTACAAAAGCGTGCCCGACCGCATGTTCGCGATCGCCGACGCCTTCAACGAGGAATATCACGAGCTCGCCGACGCCGGCTGTCCGGTCATCCAGATCGAGGAGCCGCAAATCCATCTGATCGCGGTGCGCAAGATCCAGGACAAGGTGATCACGCCGCAATTGATGGTCGAGGTGTTCAATCGCACGGTGAAGGGGCTGCGCGCCAAGACCGAGGTGTGGGCCCATTCGTGCTGGGGCAACCCTTCGCAGCAGCGCATGTTCGCGGACGTGCAGAGCTATAAGCCGGCGCTCGAGACCTACAATACCGTCGACGCCGACGTGATCACCTTTGAGTCCTCGAGCTCCGGCGGCATCGATCTGGAAGCCATCGGCAAGACCATCACCGGCAAAAAGATCGCCATCGGCGTCATCGACCATCACACGCTGCAGGTCGAAAGCCCGGACGAGGTGGCGGAGAAAATCCGCGCGGCGCTCAAACATATTCCGCCGGAGCGGCTGGTGATTTCGACCGATTGCGGCATGGGCCGCGAGGGCATGAGCCGGCGCCATGCCTTCTACAAGATCGTCTCGCTGGTGCTCGGCACCAATATCGTGCGCAAGGAGCTGGGTGTGCCGCTGGCCAAGGTGCCGGCGGCTGACGAGCGTTACTCGCTGGTGATGGCGCCGAAATAAAGCGCCGCGCGCGGTGTTTGTTCTTTGACAAGAACATTACGCCGGGAGGAAATGATGGCTGACGCGCAGGCCGAAACGAAGTTACTCATCCCGTCGCTCAAGCCGTTTTACGAGGCGGTGCTGCCGTTATCGTGGCTGATCATCCGGGTCGCGGTCGGCTGGAACCTGGTAGTGCACGGCTACGGCAAAATCGTGCTGGGAGCGACGCCTGCTTTTGTGAAAGGCTATGCCGATATGGGCTTCAGTCCGCCGGAGCTCTGGTTCTGGCTTTCTACGCTCACAGAAACGCTCGGCGGGATTTCGCTTATTCTAGGCCTGTTCACTCGCTTTTTCGCGGCGGCGGTCGCGATCGAGATGCTCATCATCTGCTCGCTCTATTGGGGCAATGGCTTCGGCTGGATGAAGCGCGGCTACGAATATGTGCTGCTGTGGGGCTTGGTGAGCTTCGCCATCGCGCTGCGCGGCGGCGGGCCTTACTCGCTCGACCGCAAGATCGGTAAGGAACTGTAGCCGCCAAAGTCGCCCTTGTGCCGCCAACGCGACGCCGTTACATACTGCGCCGCGACACTCAGACTTGAGCCTTTCCGGAGAGGTGGCTGAGTGGTTGAAAGCACCGCACTCGAAATGCGGCATACGGGCAACCGTATCGGGGGTTCGAATCCCTCCCTCTCCGCCAATCTCGAAACCTACCGACTTTACATTCTTGTTCACCATCGTCCCCGGCGATCTCGCGCGAGGGATCACACAGCCGCCTCGCGCGTTATTTTTGCAGTGCGGGGCTGATTTCCACGGATCGCGATGCAGGCTTTAAGTCTCGGACCAGTCCGGACAAAGAGGTGGATGTGTGAGCTGCCGCTCGCGGCCGGCCTCGCCATCGGCATAGGCGTCTATCTCGCCGTCCCCGCACACGCCGCCGGATCGGCGCCGGCCGCCGCCTCGGCCTGGTCGCCGGAGGCAATCTTCATCGCCGAACTTGGCCTCTTGCTCCTGGTCGGACGGCTGATGGGCGAAGCGGCGCGCCGCGTCGGCCAGCCCGCGGTCATGGGTCAGCTCATCGGCGGCGTGCTGCTCGGTCCGTCGCTGTTCGGTTGGCTTTGGCCGTCGGCGCAGCACATGCTGTTTCCGGACGCCGTGGCGCAGAAAAGCATGCTCGACGCCGTCTCGCAGCTCGGCATTCTGATGCTGCTTCTGCTCACCGGCATGGAGACCGATCTTCAACTGGTGCGCCGCGTCGGCCGTGCCGCGATCACCGCCGCCATCGCCGGCGTGGCGCTGCCGTTCGTCTGCGGCTTCGCGCTCGGCGAATGGCTGCCGGCGGCGCTGTTGCCGAAGCCGGATGCGCGGCTCGTCACCGCGATCTTTCTCGGCACCGCGCTGTCGATCTCCTCGGTGAAGATCGTCGCCATGGTGGTGCGCGAGATGAACTTCATGCGCCGCGACCTCGGCCAGATCATCGTCGCCTCGGCGATCCTGGAAGACACCATCGGCTGGGTCATCATCGCCATCGCCTTCGGGCTTGCTTCGGCCGGCACCATCGACCTGTGGTCGGCGGGCCGCGCCGTCATCGGCACCGCGCTGTTTCTGCTCCTCAGCCTCACCGTCGGCCGCCGGATCGTGTTCGGCCTGATCCGCTGGACCAACGATAATTTCGCCAGCGATTTTCCGGTCATCACCGTCATCCTGCTCATCATGGTGGCGATGGCGCTGACGACGCAATTGATCGGCGTCAATACCGTGCTCGGCGCCTTCGTCGCCGGCGTGCTGATCGGCCAATCGCCGATCCTGACGCGCCACATCGACGAAGCGCTGCGCGGGCTCATTGTCGCGCTGTTCATGCCGGTGTTCTTCGGGCTGTCGGGCCTGCGTGCCGATCTTACCGTGCTGCGCCACGGCGACCTGGCGCTGCTCGCCGTCGGCCTGATCCTCATCGCCAGCGTCGGCAAATTCGTCGGCGCCTTTCTCGGCGGCAAGATCGGCGGCTTAAGCCGCGCGGAATCGCTGGCGCTCGGCTGCGGCATGAACGCCCGCGGCTCGACCGAGGTGATCGTCGCCACCATCGGCCTGTCGATGGGGGTGCTCAACCAGAATCTGTTCACGCTTATCGTCACCATGGCGGTGGTCACCACGCTGGCCATGCCGCCGATGCTGCGCTGGGCGCTGGCCCGCCTGCCGCTGCGCAAAAAGGAACGTCAGCGGCTCGAACGCGAAGAACTCGACGCCAAGGGCTTCGTCACCAATCTCGAGCGCCTGCTCCTGGCCGCGGACGACAGCGCCAACGGCAAGCTTGCCGCCCGCGTCGTCGGCGCAATCGCCGGCTCCGGCGGCAAGCCGACGACAATTCTCGAACTGAGCGACGCCCATCGCAGCAAGGGCGCGGCCAAGAAGACGAAAGCGGCTTCGGCCAAGGCTGCGACGCCGGTATCGCCGAACGGCGACGGTTCCAAGCACGACGAGGTCCAGACCGCCGCGGAGGCGGCAACCACGCTGGAATCACACCCCGAGGACGAGAAACCTGGCAGCGTCAATGTCATAACACAGCAGCATGGCTCGAAGCACCCCGAGGCGGTCGCCGGCGAGGCGCGCAAAGGCTACGACCTTCTTGTGATTGGTATCGGCAAGACCCGCGATCGCAAGAGCGGCTTCAGCAATGAGGTCTCGCAGATCGCCGAAGGCTTCGACGGCCCCATCGCCATCGTCAATTCCCACCGCGCGGCCGGCCGGCCGGTCAATCCGCACGGCCATATCCTCATCCCGGTCAACGGCACCGACGTGTCGCGGCGTGCCGTCGAAGTGGGGCTCGCCTTGGCGCGCGCCGAGGGCGCCGAGATCACCGTGCTCTACGTCACTCGCGCGACCAACGACCGGAGCCGCAAGAACGTCCCGCGGCGTCAGGCCATGCGGCGCAGCGAACGCGCGGTGCTGGCCGATATCGCGGCGCTGGCCGAACGTTACGAGGTCAAGCTGCGCACGCAGACTCGCGTCAATGTAGCGCCGGACGAGGCCATCATCGGCGAAGCCAAACATGGCTACGATCTCGTTGTACTCGGAGTGAGCCGGCGGCCCGGCGATACGCTATTCTTTGGCAATACCGCGACAGCGGTGCTCGACCGTTCCAGGGTATCAAATCTGTTCGTCGCCAGTTAAGGTCATAGGGTCGCCAACGCGGAACGCGTGTCATGTCGATAATCCCACTGCTGGCCGAAGCCGCCTTCGAACCGGAAATGATTGATTTTTTGGTTTCCGTCTTTGAAACCGCCTGGAGCAAGGTCGAGCAGTCGGGCAGTAAATTGGCCTCGCCGGCTTATCAGCGAGCCGCCCAGGAAATCATCGCCAAGCGCATCATCGAATCCGCCCAGCAGGGCGAGCGCGACCCGGAAAAGCTGGCGAACGACGCGGTAAAATATCTCGAGCAGTCCTACGCTTGATCGTCCGCCGATCGTCAATCATCATAGCCGAGGAAACGCTTCTCGAAGCTCGATTGCTCGCGGAAAGCCAGGTGCCGTTCGCGTTCCCGTTCCGCAAGCTGGCGCATGCGGTGCGGCGTCAACAGCGGCTTCTGCCGCGCGTCCAGAGCGACCGCCGCAGGCGGCGCCACAGTGCTGGCACGCACAGTGCTGGCGCGCGCCACAGTCTTGACCGGCACGATTTTCACGACCGGCGAAATTTTCTCGACCGATAAAACTTTCGCCGTGCTGCTCGCACTGGGCTTTGTCGCCATCGCGACGGCTTGTGCCGGCACCCCCGGCTGTCCACCGGGCGGTGAAAAGAACACCACGAATGACATGACGAGCCCGGTCACCAGACCGGTCATGCAAACCGCATAAGCAAGAATGGAAGCGATAATATCCATCGGCACCGCAGCGCATCCCACCCGCCACGCTGATAATCGTCGCAATCCTCGATTCGTTCCGGGAACCTCTTTTATGAACGCAACGCTCCGGCGTGCCGTTGCCACACGAGCAACACACTCGCGTTCAAAACATGGCGCCCATTCCTATGGTTTGATTCCAACTTGAACGAAAACCGCCGGACCTTGCGGCCCGGCGGTTGCTCGTAACTTCGTTTGGCTGATTGACGGCCTGGCCGATCGCCGGCTTTAGCCCTGCGAGATGAACTTCGTGACCAGATAAGCGCCGAGGCCTTCGGTGCCGCCCTCGCTGCCGTGACCGCTTTCCTTGACGCCGCCGAACGGTGTTTCCGGCGTCGAGATCATCACCGAGTTGACGCCCACCATGCCGGATTCCAGCGCGTCCCCGATCTTGGCCGCCGTCTCGTTCGACGACGTGAAGGCGTAAGCCGCCAGGCCGTATTCCAGCGAATTGGCGCGATCGACCACCTCGTCGAAAGTCTTGAAGGTCACGATCGGCGCCAGCGGACCGAACGGCTCGTCCTTCATGATCTTGGCGTCGTCGGGAACGTCGGTGATCACCGTCGGCTCGTAGAAGTAGCCCTGGTTGCCGCGCCGCTTGCCGCCGGTCTGAACCTTGCCGCCGTGGCTTTTGGCGTCGTTGACGAAAGTTTCCATGGCGTCGATGCGCCGCGCGTTCGCCATCGGTCCCATGGTGATGCCCTTCTCCAGGCCGTCGCCAAGCTTGATGCCGTTGGCGTATTCGGTGAAACGCTTGAGGAAGCGCGGATAGACGTCCTCCTGCACATAGAACCGCGTCGGCGAAATGCACACTTGACCGGCGTTGCGGTACTTGAAGGCGGCGATGGTGTCGGCGGTCTTTTCCGGATCGGCATCGCCGAACACCACCACCGGCGAATGGCCGCCGAGCTCCATGGTGGTGCGCTTCATGCCCTTGGCCGCGAGCGCGGCAAGATGCTTGCCGACCGGAATCGATCCGGTGAAAGAAATCTTGCGCACCAAATCCTGGCTGAGGAGATATTCGGAGACTTCCGCCGGCACGCCGAACACCAGGTTCAACACGCCCGCCGGCAAACCGGCATCGGCGAAGCAGCGCACCAGCTCGATACAGGCGCCGGGTGTTTCCTCGGAAGCCTTGAGGATGAGCGAGCAGCCGGCGGCAAGCGCGCCGCCGATTTTCCGTGCCGGCGTGAGCACCGGAAAATTCCACGGCGTGAAGGCGGCGACGACGCCGATCGGTTCCTGCATCACGAGCTGGCGGACACCCTTGCCGCGGCCCGGCACGATGCGGCCATAAGAGCGGCGGCCTTCTTCGGCATACCAGTCGATAATGTCGGCCGAGCCCATCACTTCGATGCGGGCTTCCGGATAAGTTTTGCCTTGCTCCAGCACCATGATCTTGGCCATGGCGTCATGACGCTCGCGCATCAGGTCGGCGGCCTTGTGCATCACCTTGCAGCGGTCGTAGGCGGAAGCGGCGCGCCACACCGCGAAGCCTTTCTTGGCCGCTTCCAGGGCCGCGTCGAGATCGGCTTTGCTGGCATGCGGCAGATGGCCGAGCGGCTTCTCGGTCGCCGGATTGAGCACGTCCTCGCCTTTGCGGCCGTCCGCGCCGTGCCACTTGCCGTCGATGAAAAGCTCAAGATTACCGTACATGGCGTCCTCGCTGGGTTGTTCTTTGCCGTTGATTTAGCAGGTTTCGCAGCCGCTGCGTAGGGTGGCTAAAATCGCCCGAGCCGCGCGCCGCGCTCGCCCAATATGCTAATCGGCCCGCGTCGGATCGATGACGAAATTGGTGAAGCCGCCGTTGCGGTTGTCCATCGCCGCCAGGACGTCGTTGACTTGCGACAGCGGCGAGACGCGGTGCTCCAGCGCCGACAAATCCAGTGTCCCGGCGCCGGCCATGGCCGTCATCTCCTCGCCTTCGCCGGTGGTGAACCACACCGAGCCTTGCAGACCGATGCGGTTGGTCATCAGCCAAAAAGCATTCAGCGGCAATGTCTCCATCACCGCGCCGACATTGACTGCGGCGCCGCCGCGCCGCAGGCAATACAACGCCCGCATCATCGCGCTTGCCGGGGCGCCCGGCGGCAGGCAATCGATCATGCCGTCGACGCCATGACCGTCGGTCGCAGCCTTCGCCCAAGCGACGAGCGGATCGGGCTGCGGCGCGGCGTCCGCTACGGCGAGCACGTCGATGCGGTGCGGCGCCAGCGCCTTGACGCGATCGAGCAGGTTTTGGTTGCGGCCGGTGCCGAAAATCTTAGTCGCGCCCATCGCCAGGGCCAATTGCGCGGCATTCAGCCCGAGCTGGCCGCTGATGCCGTTGATGAGCAACGCGTGTCCGGGACCGACGCCGATCCTTTTCATTGCCGCATAAGCGGTGCCGAGATAGCCGAGCCGAGCCGCCGCCTCAAAACTCATAGTGTCCGGCAGCTTGACCAGCGCCGCCGCCGGCGCGGTGACAAATTGCGCCAGCCCGCCGTAAGGATACGCGCGCATGATCTCTTGCGAGCGGCCGAAATAGCCCTGCAGCGTCCAGTGCGGGCAATCGAGCGACCGGCCGCTGCGGCACATCCGGCACGAGCCGCAGGAGCGCGACGGATTGACATAGACGCGCTCGCCCGGCCGCACCGACCACACTTGCCCGCCGACCTTGGCGACCACACCGGCCGCATCGAGGCCGAAGATCGCCGGCAGCGGCGGCATGATCTTGTTGTCCGGCGTGAGCTTGCCGAAGAAATTGCTGATGACCCGGGCGAGGTTCGGCACGACGCCGCAGGCTTTGACTTCGACCAGCACGTCGGTCGGCCGCGGCTCCGGCACCTCGATGCGATCGAGCGTCATCGGGCTGCCATAGGCGTGCAGCCGCGCGGCGATCATGGTCGGCATGGCGCTTCCTTCCTGCGTGCGCGAGCGTTGTCGCGCGCGCCGAAAGGAATTGCAGCAAAATTAAAAGCCGCGCGCGAGTCCTAAAGCGGCGATGGCTCAGAGCGCGGCGGCATCGGTCTCGCCGGTGCGGATGCGCACCGCGTGATCGAGAGCGACCACGAAGATTTTGCCGTCGCCGATCTGTCCGGTTTTCGCCGCGATGCTGATCGTCTCGATGACTTTGTCCACCTGATCGGACGGACAGGCGATCTCAATCTTGATCTTCGGCAGAAAGCTCACGGCATATTCGGCGCCGCGATAAATATCGGTATGGCCCTTCTGCCGGCCGCAGCCTTTGACTTCCGTCACCGTGAGGCCCTGTACCCCGGCCTTGGTGAGCGCTTCACGGACATCGTCGAGCTTGAACGGCTTGATGATGGCCATGACGACTTTCATGAAGTTCCCCTGACATTGCCGGAACTCGCCGCGCCGCGGGAGCTTGGCGGCCCCACGGGCCGGTCCGTGGCGGTTCAGGAATCAAACCTCGTGCCAAGTCTCTGGGTGCGCCAATGTCCCGTGTTTCAGGGCTGAATTTCGATCGGCCACGCGGGCCGAGCGGTTCCGGCGGCCAGGGTACTCAGCCTTTCGCCGTTATGCACAAAAAATAGGCTGGCATCAGGCAATGCCAACTTCGCCGGCTTAGGAGGTCGAGCTACGCCGCTGCCGCAGCAGTCCTTCCTGCGCGACCGAGGCCACAAGCGTGCCGTCGGCGGAATAAATCAGGCCGCGCGCGAAGCCCCGGGAGCCGGCAAGGTTCGGGCTGTCCTGGGCATAGAGCAGCCACTCGTCGGCCCGGAACGGCCGGTGAAACCACAGCGCATGGTCGAGGCTCGCCGCCATAATGTCCTCACTGAACACGGACCGCTGATGCGGAATGAGGGCTGCGTCGAGCAGCATCATGTCGGACGCGTAAGCCAGCACGCATTGATGGATCGCCGGCTCGTCGGGGAGCCGGCCGGTCGCCCGCATCCAGACGTGGAAGCGGCCGTCCTTCAATGGCTCGCCGAGGTAGCGGCCGTACTCGACCGGCCGCAATTCGATCGGCCGCTCGCGCTCGTAATAGCGCCGGACCGGTTCGGGCATTTGCGGCCACACGTCCCGTTTCAATTCCGCCTCGTCCGGCAACGCGTCGGGCTTCGGCACGTCGGGCATCGGGAATTGATGTGACAGGCCGTCCTCGTGGACGTGGAACGACACCGACATCGAAAAGATCGCGTGACCGTGCTGCCGCGCCTTGACGTTGCGCGTGGTGAAGCTCTTGCCGTCGCGAATGCGGTCGACATCGTAGATGATCGGCACTTTGGGATCACCGCCGAGCAGGAAATAGGCATGCAGGGAATGCGGCGGCCGCGCCGTCACGTCGTCCACGGTGCGGCAGGCCGCGACCAGCGCCTGGCCGATGACCTGGCCGCCGAAGACCCGTTGCCACCGCGATTGCGGCGAGCGGCCACGGAACAAATTCACTTCGAGCGGCTCGAGATTGAGAATATCAACGAGTTCCTGGACGGCGGACGCCATACTGTCCCCAAGGTTGTGTTTCCGAGCCGCAGGACCGCACGGCCGCGATGCGTTGCAGACCCGGAACAGTCGTAAATGCCGAGTTTGGTACGGTCCCGGTAATCATAGAGGTTTGCGGCGACGGTCAAGCCCGGACGGCGCCGCCGTGCTAGTATGAGGGAATGATACGTACCGACACCGATGTTCTGATCGCGGGAGGCGGCTTCGCCGGATTGACGCTGGCGATCGCCCTTCGCCAGGGGCTAGGTCCGGGCTTTTCGGTCGCCGTCGCCGATCCGGCGCTTGGCAAGAGCCACGGCGGCGACGAGCGGGCCTCGGCCATTGTCGCGGCGGCGCGGCGGCTGTTCGAAGCGATCGGCGTCTGGGAGCGGATCGCGGACGAAACCCAGCCGATCCTCGATATGGTCGTCACCGACAGCCGGCTCGGCGACGCGCTGCGGCCGGCTTTTCTTACTTTCGGCGGCGACGTCGAGCCCGGCGAGCCGTTCGCCCATATGGTCGAGAACCACGTGCTGGTCGAGGCGCTGCTGGCAAAGGCACGCGATGTCGGCGTCGATCTGCGGACCGCGGCGGTCGCAACATTTTCTTACCCTCCCCTGGACGGCGAGCGGAGCGCAGTGAACGGGCACCACGCTGGCGCGAAATCGGCGGATGCGTTTTCCCGATCGGTCAATGTCGAGCTTGCCGACGGCGCCGCACTGAATACCCGCTTGCTTGTTGCCGCCGACGGCGCCCGCTCGACGATCCGCACCGCAACCGGCATCGCGACCCACGGCTGGGGCTACGGTCAATCGGCCATCGTCGTCAATGTCGCGCACGAGCGCGATCACCATGGCCGCGCCGAAGAGCATTTTCTTCCCGCCGGTCCGTTCGCCATTCTGCCGCTCAAAGGCCGCCGCTCCTCGATCGTCTGGACCGAGGCCGCGGCGGAGGCGGAACGCATCATGGCGCTGCCGGACGACGCGTTTCATGCCGAACTCGAGCAGCGCTTCAAGCTCAATCTCGGCGCCATTGAGGTCATCGGCGCGCGGCGTTGCCATCCGCTCGGTTTTTTCGTCGCGCGCGCCTTCGTCGCCGACCGCGTCGCGCTGGTCGGCGATGCAGCCCATGTCATTCACCCGATTGCCGGCCAGGGCCTCAACATGGGACTGAAGGACGTCGCCGCGCTCGCCGAGGTCGTCGTCGACGCGGCCCGGCTCGGGCTCGATCCCGGCGCGGCGGATACGCTCGAGCGTTATCAGCGCTGGCGCCGCTTTGACACCATGGCCATGGGGCTTGCCACCGACGGGCTCAACCGGCTGTTCTCCAACCGCTCCGACGTGCTGCGCGCCGTGCGCGACGTCGGCCTCGGCCTCGTTGACCGGCTGCCGGGATTGAAGCGGCTCTTTATCCGCGAAGCGGCCGGCCTGGTCGGCGACGTGCCGAAACTTTTGCGCGGCGAGAGCCTTTAGCCGCCATGACTTTCAATCACATCACCGTCATCGGCGGCGGCGCTTGGGGCACGGCGCTGGCGCTCACCTGCGCCCGCGCCGGGCGCAAGGTAACGCTGTGGGAGCAGGACGCCGCCAATGCCGAGGCGCTGAAGACAGGACGCGAAAGCCGATTTCTGCCCGGCGTGCGCCTTGACGACGGCATCGCCATCGCCGGCGATCTCAGCGAAGCCGCGCAGGCCGAAGCTTTGCTGATCGTCGTGCCGGCGCAGGCGGTGCGCGGCGTCGCCAAAGCGCTCGCGCCGTTGCTGCCGCCGCGCACGCCGCTCGTCGTCTGCGCCAAAGGCATCGAGCGCGGCACCAAGAAATTCATGAGCGAGGTGATTGCCGAATGCGCGCCCGGCGCAATGCCGGCGATCTTGTCGGGGCCAAGCTTCGCCGCCGACGTGGCGCGCGGCCTGCCGACCGCGGTGACGCTCGCGGCCGCCGACGACAAGCTCGCCGCCGAACTGGCGCACGCCGTCGGATCGGCGACGTTTCGCCCGTATCACTCCGGCGACATCCGCGGCGTCGAGATCGGCGGCGCGGCGAAAAACGTGCTCGCCATCGCCGCCGGCGTGGTGGCCGGACGCGGGCTCGGCGCCAGCGCGCTGGCGGCGCTGACCACCCGCGGTTTCACCGAGCTGGTGCGCTTTGCCCGCGCCTACGGCGCCAAGCCGGAAACAATGATGGGCCTGTCCGGACTCGGCGACCTGTTGCTTACCTGTTCGAGCCCGCAGTCGCGCAACTTTTCGTTCGGCATGGCGCTCGGCCGCGGCCAGAGGCCGGGTGAAATCCACGGCGGCCTCGCCGAGGGCGTTTTCACCGCACCGGTTCTTCTCGACATGGCGCGCGACCGGGACGCCGACATGCCGATTTCGGCTGCCGTTGCCGCGCTGCTCTCGGAGAAAATGACGGTGACCGCGGTCATCGAGTCGCTGTTGACCCGGCCGTTCAAGGCGGAGGGGTAACGCAAGGCGTGTCATGCCCCGCACAAGCGGGGCGTCCGGTACTCGCGGGCCATTTTTATGTAAAATCGCGCATTGATGATTACTGGATCGTCCGCCGGCGCGGACGATGACTGCGAAGGTAGCAACCATGTCCTATTGGCTTCTGAAGACCGAGCCCGAGGAATTTTCCTGGGACGATCAGGTCAAGCGCGGCAAGAAGGGCGAGGCCTGGAGCGGCGTGCGCAATTTCACCGCGCGCGGCAATCTCAAAGAGATGAAGAAGGGCGACAAGTTCTTCTTCTATCACACCGGCGACGAGAAGCAGGTCGTCGGCATCGGCGAGGTGATCGCCGAGGCCTTTCCCGATCCGACGGCCAAAAAGGGCGAACCGTGGATCGCGGTGCAGACCGCGGCCATCGAGCCGCTGCCGAAACCGGTGACGCTCGCCGCGGTCAAGGCGGACGCCAAGCTCAAGGATATGGCGCTCGTAAAATATTCCCGCCTTTCGGTGCAGCCGGTCACCGAGGCGCAATGGAAAATCGTCTGCAAGATGGGCGGGGTAAAGGGCTGAACCGCAAGCGTTGCGGCTGCAGCATGATGTCCGCGCCCTTGTGGCTCGTTGTGCCGCCGTCGCATAATGGCTTGCAGCAAATGCCGTTAAACGGCCGCGTCGGTCACTGTGCGCGTGGAGGATAACAAATGCCGGACAAAATCTATGACGTTTCCGCCGAGTGGAAGCAGCGGGCCTTCATCGACGACGCCAAGTATCAGGACATGTACCGGCGTTCGCTCGCCGAGCCGGATGCATTCTGGGGCGAACAGGCCAAGCGGATTCATTGGACGCGGCATTTCAGCAAGGTCAAGAACACCTCCTTCGACCGGCAGAACGTGTCGATCAAATGGTTCGAGGATGGCACCACCAACGCCGCCTACAACTGCATCGACCGCCATTTGCACAGCCGGGGCGACCAGACCGCCATCATCTGGGAGGGTGACGATCCGAAAGATTCCAAGCACATCACTTACAAGGAGCTGCACGACGAGGTGTGCCGGATGGCGAACATCCTGCGCAACCGCAACGTCAAGAAAGGCGACCGCGTCACCATCTACATGCCGATGATCCCGGAGGCGGCCTACGCCATGCTCGCCTGCGCGCGCATCGGCGCCATCCATTCCGTGGTGTTCGGCGGCTTCTCGCCGGATTCGCTCGCCGGCCGCATCGAAGACTGCAAGTCCAATATCGTCATCACCGCCGACGAGGGCATCCGCGGCGGCCGCACGATTCCGCTCAAGGCCAACACCGATGCGGCGATCGCCAAATGCGGCGGCGTCGACTTCGTCATCGTCGTCAAACGCACCGGCGCACCGGTCGACATGGATCCGGTGCGCGACGTTTGGTACCACGAGGCCAAGGACGTGGTGACGGCCGAATGTCCCTGCACGGAGATGAACGCGGAAGACCCGCTGTTCATTCTCTACACGTCGGGCTCGACCGGAAAGCCGAAGGGCGTCCTGCACACCACCGGCGGCTATCTCGTCTACACCGCGATGACGCATCAATACGTCTTCGACTATCACGACGGCGACATTTATTGGTGCACGGCGGACGTCGGCTGGGTGACCGGCCACAGCTACATCGTCTATGGACCGCTCGCCAACGGCGCCACCACGCTGATGTTCGAAGGCGTGCCGAATTATCCGTCGATGTCGCGGTTCTGGGAGGTGATCGACAAGCACAAGGTCAACATCTTCTACACGGCGCCGACCGCGATCCGCGCGCTGATGCAGGCCGGCGACGCGCCGGTGACGAAGACCTCGCGCGCCTCGCTGCGGCTCCTCGGCTCGGTCGGCGAGCCGATCAATCCCGAAGCCTGGGAATGGTATTATCGCGTGGTCGGCGACAACCGCTGCCCGATCGTCGATACCTGGTGGCAGACCGAGACCGGCGGCATTCTCATCACGCCGCTGCCGGGCGCGACCAGGCTCAAGCCCGGTTCGGCGACGCGGCCGTTCTTCGGCATCGTGCCGCAGATCGTCGACGCCCAAGGCGTCGTGCAGGACGGCGCCACCTCCGGCAATCTCTGCATCGCCGATAGCTGGCCGGGGCAGATGCGCACGGTCTATGGCGACCATCAGCGGTTCATCGACACGTATTTCTCGGCCTATCCCGGCAAGTATTTCACCGGCGACGGCTGCCGCCGCGACGCCGACGGCTACTATTGGATCACCGGCCGCGTCGATGACGTCATCAACGTCGCCGGCCATCGGCTCGGCACCGCGGAAGTGGAATCGGCGCTGGTGGCGCATCCGAAAGTGTCGGAAGCCGCCGTGGTCGGCTATCCGCATGACATCAAGGGCCAGGGCATTTACGCCTATGTCACGCTGATGGCCGGCGAGCACCCGACCGAGGAATTGCGCAAGGAACTGGTGAACTGGGTGCGCAAGGAAATCTCGCCGATCGCCTCGCCCGATCTCATCCAGTTCGCGCCGAGCCTGCCGAAGACCCGCTCCGGCAAGATCATGCGCCGCATTTTGCGCAAGATCGCCGAGGACGAGTTCGGCAATCTCGGCGACACCTCGACGCTGGCCGATCCCGCCGTGGTCGACGATCTCGTCAACAACCGGCAGAACAAGAGCAAGGAAAGCGCGTAGCTTCGTCCCGTCGCCCCGAGGATGACGGAGCCGGGATGGTGCGCCCGAACCACACCCGGGGAAAAATTAGCGAAAACCTTACTCTATTGCCGCTGCGCTGCTGAGGAGCGACGCCACTTCGGCTACAATGGGTCTTCTGGCTTGCGGCCCAGGGAACCGGGGCCGGTGGGGCGATCGATCCGTCAGTCAGGGAATGTGACAATGCGAGGGAAGATACTGCTTTCGGCCGTGCTCGCGGTCATTACCGCGTTCGCTTTGGCGCCCAAGGCGGCGCAGGCTCATGGCGAACTGGTCTCGGTGCGGGACAGCTATATGCCCGGCACCATCGTGATCCATACCAACGAGCGCGCGCTCTATTACTTCGTCGGGCCGAGCGAGGCGATCCGCTACCCGGTCGGCGTCGGCCGCCTCGGAATGCAATGGACCGGCACCGCCTTCATCGACGGCAAATACATCAGGCCGGCCTGGGAAGCGCCGGAATCGATCCGCAAGGATTATTCCCGGCTGCCGGAGGTCGTGCCCGGCGGCTCGCCGCAAAATCCGATGGGTGTCGCGGCCATGACGCTGTCGGGCGGCGGCCAGTACGCCATCCACGGCACCAACAATGAAGGCTCGATCGGCAAATTCGTGTCGCATGGCTGCATTCGCATGCACAATGTCGACATCACCGATCTGTACAGCCGGGTGTCGGTCGGCACGCGGGTGGTCGTAACCAGGTAGTGGTCAGTCATCGAGACGGCCGAGTTGGCCCGTCACTTCTGATTACCGATATCTGATTACCGACTCCTGTTCTCCCGCACCAGGAGCCACGCCGGCCGCCGTTATAGGCACGGGCGAAGCCGCCCTTGAGCAGCGCCGCCGACACGTCGGCGGTGCCGCGCGTGGCAATGGTGGCGTCGACGCGGCCGCCATATTTGTCGACGCCGACCCGCGAGATCGTCAGGCCGCCTTCGCCCAGCATCTGCTGCAGCGCCGCCCGCGCGGCCTGCGCTTGCGCAAGCTCGCTGTCGCAGCGCGCATGCAGCTCGGCGGCATCGACGCCGCGCAGCCGCACTTTGGTGTCGACGTCGAGACCGGGCCACACCCGCACCCGCGCCTCGAACGTGTCGCCGTCGATGACGCGAATGAGTTCGGCCGGATAGACGATGTTGGGATCGAGCCGGTGCGCGAGCGGTATGTCCGCAGCGGCGGCCGAAGCGGCGCCGTTGCCGGCGGCTGGCTCTATCGCAACGGTCGGCGTGGCGCCACGCGCCGTCGCCGCAGGCCGCAGCCATCCGCCGGCGGCAAGCCCGAGCGCGAAAAGGAGCCCGCCGAACAGCAAGGGATTGGCGTGGCGCGGCTGCGCGAAGCTGGCGAAAGGAAAACAGCGTCTCACCGCTGGCCGCCTCTTTTCCGAGGACCTTGGTGGAAACCCGCGCAACGGGGAATATCGGATTATATTCTTATATATTAGGAAAAAAGTCGTGATTACGTAGTTGACACCACAAGCCCCTAAGGCTAGGCCAAACCCGACAGGCCGACGCTAGTGGTGAAAATTGCGAATCTCGGTTCTCAACCGCAGGAAGGGCGGGAAATGGAACCGAACGAAAAATGTCAGATTATCCAGGCTATTCCGGAAGATTTGATTTTCAGGAGTTACGGCTTTTTGCGTCCGGGTGGCCCTGAGCCACCTGATCTTGCTGATTATAAAAAGGCGGTGCAGCAATTGATAACGGAGCTACGAGCGAATGGCTGGCTAATTTGCCCACCTTCCTCTGGTATTCCTCGTCCAGAAAATAAAGCCAATCGAGAGCAAATAGGAAATAGGTTCTTTGCTGCCGAAGAAGCGTTAGGCTCAGCGGGATTGCTTCGACGATCAAGGGGCCTTCCACAGCCGCCGATTCACGATCAAGATTCGTGAAGCGCAGCACTCCGTCTTCACTAAACTTACGCCAATGACAGTGTGCGTATTGGTTCCTGATGTTTTTGCAATGACGCGCTGCGCCAATAGCGTTGCCCCATTGGCCTTCTAGGCCAACTTTTGCGTAATACGGGCGAGCTATGGCGTCGGCAGTATTAATCCGCGCTCCTTCGCCTTGGATTCTGAATAGGATACGTGTTGCATGGCTTACGGTCGTGTCTAGGGCGCGTTGGAGGCAAACAGTTAACGCCCATTCTATTTCGCCGTATGCTATGAGGAGATTCCCTACGAGTTCGCGATGCTCAGGAAATCCCTCAAATTCAATGAGCATATTAGCCATGATTGACGACCAAGAACGCCTGCAAAAAATCTTACAAGGCGCCTTTAGCGGCTCCCCTACGCCGCTAAAGGATATTCCGACTCGATCTGGCGAGTCTCGCAAATTGAAGCGCAAAAGGGCTCAGCGGCGCCCTCGCCAGCGCAAAAGGCGCGCAGCATAGTCAGTGCGTTGCGAACGAGAATGAGGACGCTATCTTTCCGTCCCCATGACGGAAAATCTCGCTGACCTCTTTGCCGATCCCGCTAATGCTGACGTTGTGCGGCTTCAGCCTCATCCGCCTTGCGAGATAGCTTCTGAGCAATTTCGCGCGCTTGAGAGGGCGTCATCTGTATCGCCAGTTCAACCCCCGGAGCTAGTCCGGTCTGCTCGTGCGGGTATTGAAGCTGAACATAAACGTTGTTCCCAGGCCCAATTGCCAAAAACAGTTTCTCAGGATTGAGAACTAGAGCGTGGCTGATTTTTTCTGAATCGGAGGGATTCCCGGTTCGGCGCGAATATGATTCAAGATGCTGGCTGGATTGGAGGCCAGCATCTGATGGCCCGAGCTTATTCCCTTGATCTGCGCGAGCGGGTGGTAGCCGCGGTTGCGGCTGGTGAGAGCTGCCGGGCGGTGGCAGCAACCTTCAAGGTCAGCGTTGCCAGCGTGGTGAAGTGGTCGCAGCGGTTTCGGGCGACCGGGAGCGCCGCGGCACATAAGGTCGGCGGCCGGCGGCCCTACGCGTTGGCTGGCGAGCGAGAGTGGCTTTTGGCCCGCCTGGCCGAGAAGCCGGACCTGACATTGCGGGCGATCGGGGCAGAGCTTGCCGCGCGCGGCATCAAGGTGAGCCACTTCGCGGTCTGGCACTTCTTCGTGCACGAGGGCATTACCTTCAAAAAAAAGCCTGCACGCCAGCGAACAGGATCGTCCGGACGTGGCGCGGCGGCGGGCGCAGTGGCGAAAGTACCAAGGGCGGCTTGATCCTTCCCGTCTGGTGTTCATCGACGAGACCTGGGCCAAGACCAACATGACGCGAAGCCATGGCCGCGCGCCGCGAGGCCAGCGGCTGGTCGCCAAGGTGCCGCACGGCCGCTGGCGGACGCTGACCTTCCTCGCCGCACTGCGTCGCGACCGCATCGACGCTCCCTGCGTCATCGACGGGCCGATCAACGGCGAAAGCTTCCTGGCCTATGTCG
The DNA here is from genome assembly GCA_963827465.1 of uncultured Alphaproteobacteria bacterium. Lineage (GTDB taxonomy): Bacteria > Pseudomonadota > Alphaproteobacteria > Rhizobiales > Xanthobacteraceae > BOG-931. The sequence continues at coordinate 2,295 of CAWHBC010000048.1, read as the reverse complement.
AGCAGTTCCTGATCCCGGCGCTCAAGCCCGGCGACATCGTCATCATCGACAATCTCGGCAGCCACAAGGGAAAGCAAGTACGGCGCGCCATCCGGGCTGCCGGCGCCAAACTGTTCTTCCTGCCGCCCTATAGCCCCGATCTCAATCCGATCGAGCAGGTCTTCGCCAAACTCAAAACCCTGTTGCGCAAAGCCGCCGAGCGCAGTGTCGAAGCAACCTGGCGGCGTATCGGGACCTTGCTCTCAGCCTTCAGTCCGACCGAATGCGCCAATTACTTCGCCAACGCCGGTTACGCTTCAAAATAAAACGGCCGTGCTCTAGCCAAGTCATTTGCGCCTCCGCTTAACACCAGCGCAAAAAACGCGCCGCCTGAAATCTCCAATCCGGCTTAATGAGGTTGATGATAGGTCAGCCGCTTACCCTCGCCACCGCGAACCGCTGCGATGGTGCGTTCCATATCGCTGATCGTTCGGGTGTTGTAGCGGAAATCGAACTCCGCCAGATAGCGGTGCAAATGCTTTTCTTTGCAATGCTGATAAACACCCCGCATGCCGCGTTTGAAAATTGAGAAAAAACCCTCGACTGAGTTGGTGTGGATATCGCCGCGTACATATTCGCCATGCGAATGTGTGGTCGTTTCGTGCGCCTTAAATTCGTGCCCGACTTTGATGTAGAGGCGGCTTTCGTCCGTGTGCAACCGAGACTCACGGGCGATATTCTGGCGCACGATGGCATTGACGCTTTCGCCATCGGCGCGGGCGGGATGAAAGGAGCGAACGCCACCACCGCGCTCTACGAGGGCGATCACCATGCGCTTACCAGCCGGTCCGCCACCACGCTTGGTGATGTATGGACGGCCCTTGCGGCGAGCGGCAGGCTGCGGATTTTCCTGCTGGCCAAAATAGGTTTCGTCGGCCTCGACAATCTGGCCTTCTCCGCCCATCGGCGGCAACTCCAGGCCGCCACGGCGCATGGCCTCGCGGACGCGATGGAACATGAACCAAGCGGTATTGTACTGGCAGCCTAACTCGCGATGTAGCTGGTGCGCCGAAAAGCCCTTCTTGCTGGATGCCGCCATATGGAACGCAGCGGCCCACTGAGTAAGCTTGGCGTGGCTGCGTTCCATCACCGTGCCGGTCATAACCGTGAAATCCTTGCGGCACGCTGCGGCGGCGCAACGGTACAGGCCGGGTTTCTTGGTCGCGTAAAACTTATCGAACCCGCATTTCGGGCAAATCGTCCGCTGCGGCCAGCGGGCCGCTTCAAACCATTTCCGGGCGGCGGTTTCGTCGCTGAATATCGGGTTTGCAAAGGTGTTCTTGGCCATGGCTTCTCTCCAATGGCCTATTTACTAGCACTTGTGGCTTGTGGTGTAAACTACGTAATTGCGAAAAAAGTCAAGACAAACGTGACTGCGGAGGCGTCCAAAACGCCCGGGATAACTCAGAAATCCGCGGCTATCCCGTTGATTTCCCAGTCGCCATAGCGGGCCGGATCGAGGCCGCCGCGGCCGCTGATTTCCCGGCCCCTCGGTCTTCGCGAGGCCTTTTGCCCGGCGCGCCGCGGCTTCCGCCAGCGCGCGTTCGGCCTCCGACGACAGCGGCCGTTTCTCGGCCGGCGGGGCTGGTTTCGTGGCATCGGTTGGCATCGCCCCTGACTTGGCGTAGCGCTGCCGCTCCTGCAAGGAGAAATTTTCTTGGGCAAAGGCGCACGAAAACCACGGCCGCGTCCCGGCCGCGACGACGCCGCACCAGTACCAACCGAGTTCGGACCAACGGCCAGAGAATTTAACATTGTCCGGTCCGATTGGTGCAGTCGGCATGAGCGTTTTGTGTTTTTGTGCTGTTTATTTTTGTGTTACCTATCACTAGTAGTGATTCACTACTAGTGATCAGCTAGCGTGAGCCCTAACACTGGCTAGCGCGAGCCCTAAACCTCTTAATTCTAGACTCTGTCAAACCGAGTACCTTTATTTAGAATTCTGCAACTTGGGTTTGCGTCCGTTTTTGAACGTTTCATTGCCTTCATTATGGTGCTGCCATCTTTTGCTTTGGTTTTTTGCGCTGGAAGTCCATTGTCAGTATTGATTAGTAGCTAGCAGATTTTGTCCGTTTGATAGCTACATGTATTCTTAAGGGCCTGTAGCGCAACTGCGCAATGGATTTCGAAGTTCGCAGTCCCGGGAAGCTATTGACAATAGCTTATTCCCGTTTCAGCATTAGCAACTTAACATAAAGTTTTTATTGTTTTTTAGTTATCGAATCCATTTTTATGCTAATAATATAAGTTTTCTTA
>CAWHBC010000047.1:0-146113 GCA_963827465.1 uncultured Alphaproteobacteria bacterium | reverse complement strand
CCGCGCCACAACCTCAGTTTCCTTGTCTCCTGGGGTGTTGTCGACCACCAGAATCTCGTCTGCGGCTGGAACCAACTGGGCAACGGCTTCAAGGCATTTTCGCAGCTGAAGAGGATGACTCCTGGTACAGATAACGAATGAGCAATCGTTGACTTTCCGTCCGTGCTCGGCGGGGGATGATTTGAAGGTGAGAAACGACTCGCCGGGGAGTTCAATCGGTGAACCTCAAGTGCATCTCAACGACTTTCAAATCCGAATCTCTTGTGGGGCGCTGATCTCAACCGCCTTGCTGGGAGCATCGCAAACATGCAACGGAACGAACACCTGAGTATACCAAAGTGATTCCAAAGGTGCGAAGAAGATTGACTCGCATGTGGCTCGTCACCACCAATACTGGCAGGCTGTCCTCTCACGCGGGCACGTGGGCTTTTTCGCCGCCATGCGAAACCTTCAAGCGAGCGGCAGTTGCTTGGAATGCGCAAATAGACTCCACCCGAAAGGTTCCGCCAGATCAGGTTTCGGCTCAACGTAATCCGCGACACCAGGCAACGATATCGGCAGGGAATTCGACTCCGGTTGCTGAAGTTGATTCCTTGATGAACGTGGTTCGGGAGAATTATCATCGACCGCAGCCAGGTCGCAGGGCGCGGATAATCGACTGTGTGGACTCCACAGGCAATTTGTCGATCCTCAAGGACTACCAGGCCTACCTCTCGCGTGGAGAAAGGCCTGCGCCCGCTCACCTGCGAAGCCTACGACAGCGATTTGAAGACATTTTCAGAGTTCATCGAAACTCGCCACGGCGTTTTGATCAATGCGACACAGCAGGATGTTGCGGCCTTCCTCGAGCATCTGCGAGCGCACAGCGTGGAGTCGCGTTCGGCTGCCCGCAAGCTGAGCTGTCTTCGCGGCTTCTATAAGTGGCTGCTGCTTGACCGCCGCATTCATCACGACCCCACCATCAACATTGAGTCGCCCAAAGCGTGGAAGGTCCTGCCAAAGTCGCTCGCCGAGCCTGAAGTGACTGGAGATGCTGGAGCGCGCCGCATTGGCTGCCTCGCATCCGCAGGCGAATGCCACGGCGCTGCGTGATCACGCAATTCTGGAATTGCTTTACGCCGGCGGCTTGCGCGTGTCCGAGGTGACCGTCGACGTCGCAAAAGATCGATCCGCGCGCCGAAGAGCTGCCCGATCTGCCGCCCGGCTCGCCGATGGAGAAATTCTTCGACCAATTCTTCAAGAACCACCGCGGCCAGGGCGGCGGCGACAATTCCGATGACACGCCGCGGCGCATCAATTCGCTCGGCTCCGGCTTCATCATCGATCCGTCGGGCCTCGTCGTCACCAACAATCACGTGATCGCCGACGCCGACGAGATCAGCGTCATCCTCAACGACGGCACCAAGCTCAAGGCCGATCTGGTCGGCAAGGACACCAAAGCCGACCTCGCGCTGTTGCGCGTCCATGCCGACAAGCCGCTCAAATCGGTGAAGTTCGGCGATTCCGACAAGCTGCGGCTCGGCGAATGGGTCATCGCCATCGGCAATCCGTTCAGCCTCGGCGGCACGGTCACCGCCGGCATCGTCTCGGCGCGCAATCGCGACATCAATTCCGGGCCGTACGACAACTACATTCAGACCGACGCCGCCATCAATCGCGGCAATTCCGGCGGGCCGCTGTTCAATCTCGACGGCGAAGTGATCGGCATCAATACCGCGATCATCTCGCCGTCCGGCGGCTCGATCGGCATCGGCTTCGCCGTGCCGTCCGACACCGCGGTCGACGTCATCAATCAATTGCGCCAATACGGCGAGGTGCGGCGCGGCTGGCTCGGCGTGCGCATCCAGCAGGTCACCGACGACATCGCCGAGAGCCTGAGCGTCAGCCCGCCGCGCGGCGCGCTGGTCGCCGGCATCGACGACAAGGGACCGGCCAAGCCCGCCGGCATCCAGCCCGGCGACGTCATCGTCACCTTCGACGGCCACGACATCAAGGAGATGCACGATCTGCCGCGCATCGTCGCCGACACGCCGGTCGGCAAAACGGTGGACGTCGTCATCATCCGCAAGGGCAAGCAGGAAACCCATAAGGTCACGGTCGGACGGCTGCAGGACAACACCAAGGTCGCCGAAGCCGACGCCAACAAGGACAACCCGCCCGCCGACAAATCCGTCGTGCAGAAGACGCTGGGCCTCGAATTGGCCGGCATGTCGGACGATCTGCGTAAAAAATTCAAGATCAAGGACAGCGTCAAAGGCGTCGTCGTCACCGGCGTCGACCAGAGCGTCGCGACCGCCGATCCGGACAAGCGGATGGCGCCCGGCGACGTCATCGTCGAAGTGCAATATCAGAGCGTCACCACCCCCGCCGACATGCAAAAGCGGATCGACACGCTCAAATCGCAGGGCAAGAAGATGGCGGTGCTGCTGGTGTCGAACGCCAACGGCGAGACGCGCTTCGTCGCGCTGAGCCTGCAATAGGACGAACAGCGCATTCGCCACGCGCTATTCGTTCGCCTCGATAAACTCTTCGCGCCGATAGCCCTGCGCGTAAAGCAGCGCCGTGAGGTCGCCGTGGTCGATGCAGGCGGCCGCCGCCTGGCGCAGGACCGGCTTGGCGTGAAAGGCGACGCCGAGACCGGCGGCCGCGATCATCGGCAGATCGTTGGCGCCGTCGCCGACCGCGAGCGTGTCCGCGGGATCGAGCCGAAGGCGCCCGCGCAATTCGATCAAGGCGTCGCGCTTGGCGTCGCGGCCGACGATCGGCTCGGCGACTTGCCCGGTCAGAAGACCCTTGGCATCGACCAACAGCGTGTTGGCGCGCTGCTCGTCGAAGCCCATCGCCGCGGCAAGGCTTGCGGTAAACGCGGTAAAGCCGCCGGACACCACGCAGCTATAGGCGCCGTGGGCGCGCATGGTCGCGACCAGCGCCGGTCCGCCCGGCGTAAGCCGGATGCGCTCGGCCAGCACGGTATCGATGATCGCCGCGGGCAGGCCCTTGAGCAGCGCCACGCGTTCGCGCAGCGCCGGGGCGAAGTCGAGTTCGCCGCGCATCGCCGCGCGCGGTGATGTCCGCCACCTTGTCTTTGACGCCGGCATAGTCGGCGAGCTCGTCGATGCATTCCTGGCCGATCATGGTGGAGTCCATATCGGCCACCAGAAGCTTCTTGCGGCGGTTATCCTGCGGCTGAAGCACGACATCGACGGGCTCCGAGCCGATGATCTCGCGCAGGTCGGCGGCGAGGTCTTTCAGCAACGCCGGTCTCTTCGCCGGGCTCGACATCATCGAGCAGGAACGCGATATCGACAGCCACCCCCGGTTCGAGCCAATCGACCGGCCGGCCGTGCGGCAGATAGCGCGCGGCCTGCCGCGCCAGGGCGTCGGTGACCGCCGGACGCTCCGGCGCGGAGATCAGCGTTGCCACGTAGAACATGCCGTGCGATCCGTGACAGGAAAAGGATGGGTTGCGACGTGCCGAGCATCATCCTCATTGCAGGCCCGACGGCGAGCGGCAAGTCGGCATTGGCGCTGGCGCTTGCCGAACGGCACGGCGGCACGATCATCAATGCCGATTCCATGCAGGTTTATCGCGATTTGCGCATCATCACCGCGCGGCCGACGGCCGGAGGAGGAGGCCGCGCTGCCGCATCGGCTCTACGGCCACGTCGATGCCGCGGAGAACTATTCCGTCGGCCGCTGGTGCGAGCGACGTGGCGGCAACCCTGGCGCAGGTCGGCGACGCCGGCGAGGCGGGCGGTCCTGCGATTATCGCCGGCGGCACCGGGCTCTACTTCAATGCGCTGACGCGCGGCATCGCCAACGATGCCGCCTGTGCCCGCGGATATTCGTGACGACGTGCGCGGACGGCTGTCACGCGACGGCGTCGCCGCGCTCTATGCCGAACTCGCGGCGCGCGATCCCGAGGGCTGCGGCGCGGCTGCGGCCCGACGACCGCGCCCGCGTCACCCGCGCGCTCGAAGTCGTGCTGGCAACCGGACGCTCGATTCTCGACTGGCAGGAGAGCAACAAGCCGGCGCCGGTCGAGCTTGCCGGTGCGGCAAAAATATTTCTGATGCCGGATCGCGAGGAACTGGCCAGCCGGATCGACGCGTCGCTTCGACGCCATGATGACGGCCGGCGCCTTGGACGAAGCCCGCGCGCTCGCGGCGCGCCAGCTCAATCCTTCGCTGCCGGCGATGAAGGCGCACGGCGTGCCTTGGCTGATCCGTCACCTCAACGGCGAAGTCACGCTGGCGGAAGCCGTTGCCCACGCCAAACTGGAAACCCGCCAATACACCAAACGCCAGGCGACCTGGTTCCGCAATCAATTGCCGGAATTCGAATGGGTGATGCCGCACGAGGCGTTGGCGGCGGCAGAAGCGCAGTTGGATATATTGGCGCGCCAGAACGACGCAGACTGACCGCGTCCAACAACGATTTCGTCAAGGCCGCTTTTTTAGATCCGCTTCGCTCGGCGCTTGGCGGGGCGGCTGCGCAGTCCGTCGATGAAAATATCGAGGAGCCGAACGACGTTCTTCTGCCAGCCGGGCTGGTCGTAGGCGTAGCACATGCCCACGATCGCGTGCAGCAAGTCTTCCGCACTGACGTCACTGCGCAGTTCGCCGGCCTCGGTGGCTTGATGCAGCAGCAAGCCGACCGCCTGCGTCAACCGGTCGGCCGAATAAGACACAAGGTCCGAATCCTTGGCGACGGCAAGCGCCAGCGCCGTGGACATGCCTTTCTTTGTCGCCACAAATTTGACGACTGAATGCACCCACTCACGCAGCGCCTCGATCGGCCGCCCCTTTTTCTTCAATCGTTCGGCGAGATCGGCCAACTGTTGCACCTCGAGACGGTACACGGCTTCGAACAGGGCTTCGCGGGTCGGAAAATGCCGGTAAAGGGTGCCGATGCCGACCCCGGCCTTGTGCGCGACCGCTTCGAGGCTTGCCTCCGGTCCGCCGGCGCTGAACACGGTTCTGGCCGCTTCAAGCAGGCGTTCGCGATTGCGCAGCGCATCGGCGCGCGGTTTTCGCAGGTCGCTTTTGTCCAAGGTCTTTTGATCCAAGCGCTTTTTGTCCGGCTTCGGTTCGACCGAGGTTTTCTCCCAGGGCGCCTTGAAAAACGGAGGATGCCTCCGTATCTCCATGCGGCGACGGTGACCCATAGCACTTTCAAGGCCGCCACGGCCACCGATCGCGGCAAGGCCCGGCGTGCGGGTGTTGCGGAATCGCCGGATTTCCGCCGACGGGCGGAAATCGTTCCTCGACCGCTCATATGGAGCACTCAATGGGCCTATCGACCACACTGACCATCAACGGCGTCACGCGAACCGTCGAAATCGACGACCCCCGCGTCACGCTCCTCGACCTGCTGCGCGAACGGCTCGATTTGACGGGAGCCAAGAAGGGCTGTGACCGCGGCCAGTGCGGCGCCTGCACGGTCATCGTCGACGGGCGGCGAATCAATTCCTGCCTTGCACTCGCCGTCAGCCACGACGGCGCCGATATCCTGACCATCGAAGGCGTGGCACAAGGCGAGCGGCTCCATCCGGTGCAGGAGGCGTTTATCGCCCATGACGGCCTACAATGCGGGTTCTGCACCCCGGGCCAAATCATGAGCGCCATCGGCCTCATTCAAGAGGGACAGGCCGGCGACGATCCGGAGCGCGTGCGCGAGGCGATGAGCGGCAATCTCTGCCGCTGCGGGGCCTATCGCGGAATCACCGAAGCGGTGCTTGAAGCGCAAAAGACGCTGAATGCGGCGAGCCGCAAGGAGGTCGCATGAAAAATTTCGATTACATCAGGCCCACAAACATGCGCGAGGCCGTGACGGCCGCCGCGCAACCCGGCGCCACCTATCTCGCCGCCGGCACCAATCTTCTCGATCTGATGAAGGGCAACGTGACGAAGCCCGATCGGCTGGTCGATATCACGCATCTTCCCGATCTCGATCGGATCGACCATCTTGCCGATGGCGGCGTGCGCATCGGGGCGCTGGTGCGCAACGCCGATCTCGCTCACGACCGCGATTTCGCGCGGCGCTTTCCGGTCGTTGCCGAAGCGCTGTTGTCGGGCGCCTCGGCGCAGCTGCGCAACGCGGCGACCGTCGGCGGCAATCTCTTGCAGCGGACGCGATGCGCTTATTTTTACGATCCGGCGAGCGCCTGCAATAAACGCAATCCCGGCACGGGCTGCGACGCCCGCGGCGGCGACAACAGGCTGCATGCCATATTGGGATGGAGCGAAAGCTGCATCGCGACGCATCCGTCCGATTTCTGCGTCGCGCTGGTCGCGCTCGATGCGATCGTCGAGATCGAGGGCAAAACGGGCCGGCGGGAAATCCCGCTCGAAGCCCTGCACCGTCTGCCCGGCGACCGGCCGGACCAGGAGACCGTGCTTGAGCCCGGAGAAATGATCGTCGCTGTGCGCCTTCCCGCCGAAGCCGCGTCGTTGGGCGCCCATGCCCGCTATCTGAAAGTCCGCGACCGGACCTCCTATGCCTTTGCCATCGTCTCGGCGGCGGTAGCCCTGAAAATCGATCAAGGCGTCATCGCGGACGCGCGTATCGCCATGGGCGGCGTGGCCTTGAAGCCGTGGCGGGCGCGTGACGCAGAGCGGGTTTTGATCGGTGGACGGCCCGACACGGCGCTGTTTGCACGCGCCGCCGCGGCCGCGCTCGCCGACGCCAAGCCATCCGGCGACAACGCCTTCAAGATCGAGCTTGCACGCCGCGCCGTGGCGCGGGCGCTGGCGCTCGCCGCAGCCGGCACGCCCGCGCGAATGCCGGCCCTGCCCGGCTCACCCTTTGCCGCCGTTTCCGGAGTTCTCGCCCATGGCTGAGACAGGTCTTCCACAAACGCCGATTCACCTCCGCCACGGGTCGAATATCGGCCAGCCGCTGACGCGCCGCGACGGCGCGCTCAAAGTGACCGGCGCCGCGAAATTCGCCGCCGACCAGCATCCGCCCGGCATGCTCTATGCGGTTCTCGCGACCGCCACGATCGCCCGCGGCCGTGTCGCAGCTCTCGATATCGCCGCGGCGAAAGCCCATCCGGGCGTGGTCGAAGTGATCACGCCGGCGAACCGGCCGGCGCTGGCCCAGGACCCGGACGAGAAATCCAATCCGTTCATGTTCCGGCTCGATCTCTTGCAGAACGATCGCGTCCGCTATGCCGGCCAGCCCGTCGCCGTCGTCATTGCCGAAACGCTCGAAGCCGCGACCGAAGGCGCAAGCCTGCTGGCGCCGCGCTACGAGGCCGAGCCGGCCCGGGTCGGTCTCGATGCCGGCGATACTTTCGATCTGGAAGTCGTCGGCCCCGGCTTTCCGGCCGAGGCGCATCGCGGCGATGTCGCGGCCGGGCTTGCCGCGGCGAAAAAAACTCTCACGCAAACCTACGAGACCCCGCCGCAATATCACAATCCCATGGAGCCGCACGCGATCGTCGCGGCATGGGAAGGCGATGCCCTGTCGATCGATACGCCGAGCCAGGGCCTGGCGATGGCGCAAGGCCGCCTCGCCGGCATTTTCGGCATGGCGCCGGAGACGATTCATATTCGCAGCCCGTTCCTGGGCGGCGGCTTCGGCTGCAAAGGCCTGCTGTCGGGACCGCAGGTTCTCGGCGCCATCGCCGCACGCGCCGTGGGCCGGCCGGTCAAACTGGTGCTGCGCCGCGAGCAAATGTTCGGGCCGGTGGGCCACCGCGCGGCGACGCGGCAAACCCTGCGTCTCGGCACCGACGGCGACGGCACACTGACCGCGCTCGATCACCGCACCAAGACCGTGTCGAGCACGTTCGACGACTTCTTCGAGCCGGCGTCCAACATTTCGCACATTCTGTATGCAAGCCCGGCCATCGCGACCGCGCATGAGGGGGTTCGGGCCGATATCGGAACGCCACTGTTCATGCGCGCCCCGGGCGAAGCACCCGGCTCGATCGCGCTCGAAAGCGCCATCGACGAAATGGCCCAAGCCTGCGGCATGGACCCTCTGGCGTTTCGTCTCAAGAACTATGCCGAAGTCGAGCCGATCTCCGGCAAGCCGTTTTCCTCAAAAGCCCTGCGCGAATGTTATCGGCAGGGCGCCGCGCGGTTCGGCTGGGACGGCCGGCCGCTCATGCCGCGGCAGATGCGCGATGCCGACGGTTTTCTGGTCGGCTGGGGCATGGGCACGGCGACCTTTCCGGCGGTCATGTTTGCGGCGCAGGCCAGAGCGGTGCTGCGCAGCGACGGCAGCGGCATCATGGAGATCGGCGCACACGATATGGGACAGGGCGCCTGGACGGCGCTTGCCCAGATCGCAGCCGACGGGCTTGGCCTCGATCTCGATCGGCTGGAGTTTCGCTCCGGCAGTTCCGATCTGCCCGATGCCGGCATCGCCGGCGGCTCAGGGCACACCGCGACCGCAGGGACAGCCATTCACAATGCCGGCGCCGATGTGATCGCGCGGCTCGCCGATATTGCGACCAACGACCCGCGCTCGCCGCTTTACGGCGCCGGCAATACCGGCGTCATCGCGAGCGGCGGCCGCCTGACCCGGCGCGACGATCCGAACCGCAGTGAGAGCTATGCCGACATTCTCGGCCGCGCCGGCCTCGCGCAAATCGAAGGCCGCGGCACGGGCGGCAATCCGAACCCGATGGAAAGCCACGGGCAATCCGACTATGCCATGTATGCCCACGGCGCAGTGTTCGCCGAGGTCAAAGTCGATCCCGATCTCGGCCAGATGCGCGCGACCCGCGTGGTCGGCGCCTTCGCTGCCGGACGCATCGTCAATCCGCGTCTGGTGCAGAGCCAATATTATGGCGGCATGATCTGGGGCGTGTCGTTTGCGCTGCATGAGCGGGCCGTGTTCGATCCGCGCTCCGGCCGGCCGATGAACGCCAATTTCGCCGAGTACCATATTCCGGTGAACGCCGATGTGCCGTCGCTCGAGGCCATCCTGGTCGAGGAGCACGATCCGCACGTCAACCCGCTCGGCGTCAAAGGCGTCGGCGAGATCGGCATCACCGGCACCGCCGGCGCGGTCGCCAATGCGGTTTGGCACGCCACCGGCGTTCGGGTGCGCGAATTTCCGATCACGCTCGATCGCTTGCTTGAGCGGCGATGACAGCCAGCGCAATACGCCGTCCCAATGAGCCCGGGTTCTCCGGCGAGGTTTGGAAAACTCAGGGCCGGCGCTAATGCGTCGCGTATTGGAGACCCGCGGTGTAGGCGGCGCCGCCGATGACGCAGGGGATGCCGAGCTCGATCTGGCCGGTCGCCGCGGCGACGACGCAGCCCATCGACAGCGCACCCTGGCCGACCTGGCCCCAGCCGGAAAGCTCGCGCTTGGAATAAGGGCCCTTCTCTTTCAGCTCCGCAATCGCGGCCAGCGATTCCTGGCGCATATGCACGGTGTCGACCGTCTCGGCGGTCTCGATGACGTCGTGCAGCACCGGCTTGATGTCGTCGGGCTGCTTCTTCTCCGCCGCCTGCAGCATGGCGAGCAGATCGGTATCGCGCACCGCGTTGCTTGCCAGCGTGAATTTCGCCGCACTGCCGGTGGTGAGATTGTCGACATTGTCGTGATCGTTGGACAACGGCAAAAGCTTGATGACGCTGTCGATCGGCGCGGTCCCGCCGGTGGCGAGATAATAGCCCCATAAGACGTCGATCAATTCCGGCGTCGGCTGCAGCGCCACGATCTTTTTCGGCTTGTCGCCGATGCGCAGGTCGGCCTTGATCTTGTCGAGCATGCCGGGTTTCGCCGGCTTAAAGTCGATCTCTTGCAGCGTCGGCAGTTTGCCGTCGAGATATTGGTTGATCATCTCGCGGCGCGTCGGCATGCGGTCGACGAAGGTGGCAAGCACATCCTTCCAGTTCGGCAGGCCGGAATAGGCGATGGCGCGCACCAGCACCCAGTGGTCGGCCGGATCGATCGAAAGCATTTTCATGATCAGGTTTTCGGCACGGCGCGGATTGGCGCCGAGCACGCCGGCAATGAAGCCGATATAGGGCCCGGAGCTCTCGGCATCCTTGAAGGCTTGCATCGTGCTCAGCGCATGCACGACGGCCGGCAGGCTCTCCGGATCCGGCCTGTGCCGGTAGGAATTGATCCATTTGAGGATCGCGTCGGTGGAGTTGAACGCCGGCGCCACGCGCTGCGCGGCCGCCGGCGGCGCCCAGATCGCCATGCCCAGAACCAGCGCGACAGCAATCGTAACGGCGATGTGGCACCGATGTCCGCAAGTCCCAAGCCCGTTAGCCCGATGTCCTGCGACCATGACCCCTCCAGCGGAGCAACCCGGCAGCGCGTGCGTGGCGATGTGAGAACGCTGACCCCGTGCGCCAATTCAGCAACAGGGCTGGGAAATAAAAAGGCTCTGCCCGCGCGAATTCGGGGCCAAGCTGTGACACTTAACGATGGTTAAGAATTGCGGTTTGGCCCGCCGATTCGATTTCAAACGCTAGTTTGAAGTTTGGCGGCGGCGGCAAAGCCGCATTGTCGCCCCATTCGGCTTGACCGGCGCGGCCACAATGCTTATAAACGCCGCGTTCAAGCAAAGGGCCGAAGCCTTGCGTCCGATGACCTCGCTGATCCTCGTAACCAAGCGCACCGCCGGGGGTGGATAAATCCACCTGCGAACGTGGCGGTGCGCGACCAAGGGGCCCTTCGAGGCCCTTTTTTATTTTCCGGAACGCGGCAGAACGAAATCGAATGAGCGGAGCGAACAATGACTGAGATGACCGGAGCGGAAATGGTGATCGCGGCGCTGGCCGATCAGGGCGTCGAGCACATCTTCGGCTATCCCGGCGGCGCCGTCCTGCCGATCTATGACGCGCTGTTTCAGCAGGACAAAGTCAGCCACATCCTGGTGCGTCACGAGCAGGGCGCGGTGCATGCCGCCGAAGGCTATGCCCGCTCGACCGGCAAGGTCGGCACCGTGCTGGTCACGTCCGGTCCCGGCGCCACCAATGCGGTCACCGGCCTGACCGATGCGCTCTGCGACTCCATTCCGCTCGTCGTCATCACCGGCCAGGTGCCGACCCATCTCATCGGCAACGACGCGTTCCAGGAATGCGACACCGTCGGCATCACCAGGCCGTGCACCAAATACAATTATCTCGTCAAATCCATCGCCGATCTGCCGCGCGCGCTGCATGAGGCGTACCATATCGCCTCGAGCGGCCGTCCGGGGCCGGTGGTGGTCGACGTGCCCAAGGACATCCAGTTCGCCACCGGCAGCTATGCCAAGCCCAAGGAATTCCAGCACAAGGGCTACCGGCCGAAGCTGCAAGGCGATCCGGCCCGGATCCGGGAAGCGGTCGAGATGATGGCGGCGGCCAAGCGGCCGCTGTTCTATACCGGCGGCGGCGTCATCAATTCCGGACGTGCCGCCAGCGACCGCCTGCGCGAACTGGTCAAACAGACCGGCTTCCCGATCACCTCGACGCTGATGGGACTCGGCGCCTTCCCGGCCGCCGACCCGCAATGGCTCGGCATGCTCGGCATGCACGGCACCTGGGAAGCGAACTGGGCGATGCACGACTGCGACCTGATGATCTGCGTCGGGGCGCGCTTCGACGACCGCATCACCGGGCGGCTCGACGCCTTCTCGCCCGGCTCGAAAAAGATCCATATCGATATCGATCCGTCGTCGATCAACAAGAACGTCAAGGTCGATCTGCCGATCATCGGCGATTGCGCGCATGTGCTCGACGAGATGTTGCGCGGCTGGCGCGCCATGCCGGCCAAACCGGACAACAAGGCGCTCGATGCCTGGTGGGACCAGATCGGCAAATGGCGGGCGAAAAACTCGCTGGCCTATCGCAACTCCAATGAGATCATCAAGCCGCAATACGCCATCCAGCGGCTCTACGAATTGACCAAGGACCGCGACACCTACATCACCACCGAAGTCGGCCAGCACCAGATGTGGGCGGCGCAGTTCTACCGGTTCCAGGAGCCCAATCGCTGGATGACCTCGGGCGGGCTCGGCACCATGGGCTACGGCCTGCCGGCCTCGGTCGGCGTGCAGCTCGCGCATCCGAATTCGCTGGTCGTCGACATCGCCGGCGAAGCCTCGGTGCTGATGACCATGCAGGAAATCTCGACGGCGGTGCAGTACGACCTGCCGATCAAGATCTTCATCCTCAACAACCAGTACATGGGGATGGTGCGGCAATGGCAGGAATTGCTGCACGGCGGCCGCTATTCGCATTCCTACAGCGAAGCACTGCCGGATTTCGTCAAGCTCGCCCAGGCCTATCATGCGCACGGCATCCGCTGTTCGCATCCGGGCGAGCTCGACGACAAGATCCGGGAGATGATCGAGATCAAGAAGCCCGTCATTTTCGACTGCATGGTCGATCCGGCGGAAAATTGCTTTCCGATGATCCCGTCCGGCCGCGCCCATAACGAGATGCTGCTCGGCGACGCGGCGACCCGCGTCGAGGACGCGGTGACGCAAGAAGGCAAGATGCTGGTTTAGGAGCGATGCCGTGAGCACGACAACGACAAGCCATTATCCGGCGCAGACCACGACCGAGCAGGTCGAGACACGCACGCTCTGCGTTCTGGTGGACAACGAGCCCGGCGTGCTGGCGCGCGTGATCGGGCTGTTTTCCGGCCGCGGCTACAACATCGACTCGCTCACGGTGTCGGAGACCGAGCACGAGAAGCATCTCTCGCGCATCACCATCGTCACCCGCGGCACGCCGATGGTGCTGGAGCAGATCAAGAACCAGCTCGACCGCCAGGTGCCGGTCCACCGCGTGATCGACCTGACCACCGCCAACCCGGCCATTCAGCGCGAGCTCGCCATGGTCAAGGTGCGCGGCACCGGCGATCAGCGCATGGAGGCGCTCCGTCTCGCCGACGCCTTCCGCGCCCGGGTCATCGACGCCACCACCGAAAGCTTCGTGTTCGAGATCACCGGCGCTTCGGAAAAGATCGAAAGCTTCGTCAATTTGATGCTGCCGGTCGGCCTCGTCGAAGTGTCGCGCACCGGCGTGGTCGCCATCACCCGCGGGCCGGAGGGGATGTAGATCACGGCAATTATTCCTGCGAAAATGGGATCAAAAAGGGGCCAGATCGGCCAAAATATGGCTTTATACGCTACCTTTTTAGCCCCTTATCTGGGAGTGTTATCGAGTTAGCCCCTTTAAGTCCTTAATTTCGCATGGAGTATTGAAATCGGTCCAGGATGGAGCTATATTGGCTTCGGAGCGCCAGGACCGTCTTCCAATAAGAACATCGTGCATATTCTATTATTGTCTTGGCATTGGGCACCTTTAAAGCTCGTGGTCTGATCGGTCGCCCTACGGACTCAGGCTGAGGATAACGGTAGAGTCGGGCCGTTATCCGGCGACAATCCCGATCAAATGGATTCAGTTGCTCGACATCGAAAGATGTCGGGCAGCTATTCTGCTGATAGGGAACGGTCATGAATTCTTCACTTAACGTCCCCCCCGATTTGACGGCACTTCGAACTGCCCTAGTAAGAGTTGCCGGACAACAGCTTTCAGGCACGCAACTGCGCGCTCTGGTTGACTACACTTGCCCTGGCATGGACCTCAGAGTCGCAGCGGGGATACCTACCGGCCCTGGGGCACTTACAACGTTTTTGAAGACGCACTTTTCGGACCTAGTACATCAGACCGGAAAGCGCGGTGGCGATAATCTCTTTATAATCGGACCATCGACGCCAAGCCCAACGGCGTCCGCAGGATCCGCAAAATTTCCAACCGCGGCTACGTCCCGGCCGGTTTCCATTTGGACAGCATTCGCAAGTCCCGGCCTCGGTTATGAGGTCGTGTTTGATCGATCTGACAGCTCGCTGCTGGTTCAGGCAAAGGGCGGCGTGTTATCGTCACAGCAAGTCAGACTCGCGCCAATTTCTCCGCAAGAATTTAGGACAATTGCCACGCGTTTTGTTGGGTCTGTGCCTACAGCCTTGCAAGAACAATTACGAAAGATCTTGGAAGAGGGGGACCGGTTTTACCCCAACTGGATTTCGATTCTTAAAGGTAAGAGATCCAGCGACATACCATCGATGGGGGCTATTTCGTGTTCAACAAATAATAGACCTATTTCGGGAGCGCCTAGCCACCGCTGCGATTCCACCCGAAGAAGTGGAAAAGGCCGCTCAAGTGCTCGTCGGAGACCAAGCTGCCACATACACCGCCCGCGCACGCGCTGCTCGCGGCGCCATCGAACCGTTCGAGCAGCCGACCACGCAACGAACGCCAAACCCGGTCGCCCTAGAGCAGCAAGCTGCAGAAATTAACGACGCTCGATCATTTGCCGCTCTGGCGGTCAATAGTATGTCTCTCACAGAAATTCGCCAGTTATCAATTCCCCTCGGAGCAATAATCGACGCGATCTCTCTTTCGAAAAGATAGTTATCATGGCTGAGATGCAGCCCCGCCGTTTAGAAGACCACAATGACCGAGCAACTCTTAATTATTGTGCCAGAGTCGGAGCTAAAGGCGACGCGCGATCTTATCGCGAAACTCGCAGTCACCGGATGGGAACAAGTCATTACATTGGAGGCAGCTTCCGCGCGACGGACTCACCGGGGATCCACACCGCAACAAGAAGCAGACAGAATTTTGCAGCTCGCAGATGAAATCGGCGCAGAGAATCTCATAGTTACTAAGGAAGTCCGCTGCGATCGAGGAATCCTGGAGCGCCGGGGCGGTATTGAACTGCGGCGACCGCCCGTTGGGGTGCTTCGCAATAAGGTATTGAAAAACGAACTCGATCTTAGAAGCCTCGGGTGGCGACGCCTTTTGGAGGATCGGCTCGCCCTTTGGGATTCGAAGAAGGATGCCGGTAACTGGCTGAAGCAGTTTGAGCGTTTAGCAGGCTGCTGAAGAACTCGGTTTACGACATTGCGTTGCCGTGATTCGGTAGATTGGTGATTCTGTGCATTGCAGGACCTTTTGGGAGCAAGCGGGACAATGCGCGGCGAAGATCAGCGATCGGAAGGTTTTTTCAGCTACGTACGATTGGAGACGCGGATACCGGCCGATCATCCGTTGCGGGCGATGCGCGAACTTGTTGACGCGGCCTTGGCGGAGTTGTCGCGGGCCTTTGACAAGCTCTACGCGCGCGAAGGACGGCCGTCGATCCCGCCTGAGCGGCTGCTGCGCGCCCTTTTGCTGCAAGCGTTCTACACGGTGCGCTCGGAACGGCAGTTGATGGAGCAGCTCGACTACAATCTGCTGTTCCGTTGGTTCGTCGGCCTTTCGGCGGACGATCCGGTATGGGATGCGACCGTATTCTGCAAGAACCGCGACCGGCTGCTCGACGGCGACATTGCAGCCAAGTTCATGACCGGCGTGCTGAACCTGCCGCAAACGCGCAAGCTGCTCTCCAGCGAGCACTTCTCGGTCGACGGCACGCTGATCGAGGCCTGGGCCAGCATGAAGAGTTTTGTGCCGAAGGACGGCGGCACGCCGCAATCCGGGACAGGCGGCGGCGGACGCAACGCCGAGCGCGACTTTCATGGCGAGAAACGCAAGAACGACACACATTCTTCGACTACCGACCCCGACGCAAAGCTGTTCCGCAAGGGCGCCGGCAAGGAGGCCAAGCTCTGCCACATGGGGCATCTTTTGACGGAGAACCGCAACGGGCTCATCGTCGATGCGCGCTTGACCGAGGCCAACGGCACCGCTGAGCGCGCCACCGCGCTCGACATGATCGAGGACAAGGCCGCACCCGGCAGCACGATCGGCGGCGACAAGAACTACGACACCGCCGATTTCGTAGCCGGCTGTCGCGAGCGCGGCTGCACGCCGCATGTCTCGCAGAACGATACCAACCGCCGCTCGGCGATCGATGCGCGCACCACCCGCCATCCCGGCTATCGCACCAGCACGGTCAAGCGCAAACGGATCGAAGAATGCTTCGGCTGGATGAAGACGGTCGGCGGCCTGCGCAAGACCCGCCATCGCGGCCGCGACCTGGTGGAATGGTTCTTCGTTCTCACGGCGACTGCCTATAATCTCGTTCGCATCCCGAAGCTTCTGGCGGCGACGCGATGAGTTTGTCTGGAGCGCAGAATATGAGCCACAAATCGACCAAATACCGCGCTCACAGCTCAACACTTGGCGCACACAGCTCCTCGCCCCGCGTCCGATCATCAAGAATCCAAGACCACAATACAGTTTTTCCACAACCTGTTAGGCATTCAATGGGTAGGCGAGACGCTATTGCGCCAGATTGACGTCGTTTCACCCGCGGCGCTCTCTAATAGCTTTAACTTCTCTCCTCATGAAATGCTAGGCACAAATCTCCTATTCACTTTCGTCCTCGAAGAGGATTTCGCTTCCAGTTCCAACAGAATAGGAGCAATCCTGACGCGAATGCACGGAAACGTAAGCGATTTGGCGACGCTGTTGAAGTCTGCTCCTCCAGCCAGTCGCATTATCGTATGCGAAGATGCGCTCTGGACCGGCTCGGAATTTAAGAAGATTTTAATGCGACTCGCGGTGGATGGCGATCTGTACGAGCACGCGCGCAACAAATCGATTAGATTCCGGTACTGTGTCGTATGCGATTACGGCCTATGGGTCGGTCGGCACTATCTCTCGACCAATAATCAGCACAACAACATCGATTTTTTGCTTGATGAGCGACAGCGCGCTGTTCAAGTGTTGGACTGCGCACTTAACGAGGAACAAATACGCGCTCACTGGAGCCTGTCACCGAAGGATTTCGATGATTGGTTATCTGGCAAAGTCAAACCACTCGCTTTTCAAGATCAAAATCTTTGGCGTGGACGCCAGATAGAGGCCCAAGAAATCTGCGAGCGAATTGGCACTCAATTGCTTGAGAGATACGACAAGGAGCATTCAAAAGGCTGGACGGCCACGGTCAGAGAAGGATTTGCGCTAGGAGCAGGACGGATTGGCGGAACATTGCTGTTCGCGCACAGCGTACCAAAAGTGTGTTTGCCTTTATTCTGGCTCGGTGGCGATGTCCGGCACAATTCGATTTTAGTTGACTGGAAGCCCCTATTTTTCGATGCGCGTCGCACAGGGAAGAGTGAGGCTTGAGACCGAGGGGGCAGCGTCACTGATGTTGCCGGTCGGCCTCGTCGAAGTGTCGCGCACCGGCGTGGTCGCCATCACCCGCGGGCCCGAGGGGATGTGATCCCCGGCGGAGCGGGTTTGAAACCCGCGCCTCTACTTGCCCGATAATTTGCTCACCAGCGTGGCGAACCGGTCGACGAAGCCTTGCAGGAATTTCTGCGTCGTTTCGTCCCCGACATTGCCCTGATCGTCGAACAAATTCGGCTTGAACTGCACGTAGGATTCGCCGCCGAGGAGCGTCATGCCGAGACCCAGCATGACGGTGCGCAGATTGGCCTGCACCAAGGCGGTGCCGATCGCACCCGGCGAGGTGCCGGTGATGAAGCCGGGCTTGCCCGGCCACACGCTGGTGCCGAACGGCCGCGCGCCCCAGTCGATCGCGTTCTTCAGCACCGTCGGCACCGAGCGGTTGTGCTCGGGGGTGACGAACAGCACGCCGTCGGCCTTGGCGATCTCATCCTTAAAGCGCACGACCTCCGGAGGAAGCTGACCTTCGGTGTCCTGATTGTAGAGCGGCAGATCGTCGATGCGGACGATCTTGGCGTCGAATTTGCCGGCGCCGAGCTTGATCAGCGCCTGGGCAAATTTGCGGTTGATCGATTCGCGGCGGTTGGAGCCGACGATGACGGCGACTTGCGGCAGAGCCATGGTTGCGATCCTCGGTTAAAATGCGTAACTAGGGCTACATAAGTGACTACAGGCGAATGGCACAAGAAGGCACATCGGTGAAACCTAGACACACGCATTTGCCCGCAGACTGCCGCGCCGTCAGCGACGTGCTGGCTCGCATTGGCGACAAATGGTCGGTTCTGGTGGTGAGCCGGCTCGGCACGGAGCCGCAGCGCTTTAACGAATTGCGCCGCGCCATCGGCAGCATCTCGCAACGCATGCTGACGCTGACACTGCGCGGGCTGGAGCGTGATGGCTTGATCACCCGGACCGTCTATCCGACCGTTCCGCCGCGGGTGGATTACGCGCTCACCGCGCTCGGCCGCGATCTTCTGGAGCCGGTTTCGGCGTTGGGGGCCTGGGCCATCCGCAATCAGGCCAAGATTGCGCGCGCCCGCGAGGCGTTCGACGGCAATTGCGCGGCGCGCGGGAAGCCGCCGCTGCGGCGCCAGGGGCCGCGGCCCGGCTTGTCCAATCCGCCCGCAGCACCTAGACCCTGATTTCGATCATAGAGATCGGACCACCGCCCGGGTGTTCGTTCGAGCATGATGTTTGGCCGAGAACCGGGTTCCACTCTTCGGGATCATGCTTTAGAAGCAGCAACCGGAAACGATAGGGCCATCCGGCCCGAGTAGGGATGAGAAACCATGCGTGTTTATTACGATCGCGACGCCGACCTGAACCTGATCAAGGGCAAGAAGGTCGCCATCATCGGCTATGGCAGCCAGGGCCACGCCCACGCGCTCAATCTGCGCGATTCCGGCGTTAAGGAGGTCGCGGTGGCGCTGCGCAAGACGTCCCAAGGCGTCAAGAAGGCCGAAGGAGCGAAGCTCAAGGTGATGGAAGTCGCCGAGGCCGCCAAATGGGCTGACGTGATGATGATGTTGACACCCGACGAATTGCAGGCCGACATCTACAACGGCCAGCTCCACGCCAATATGAAGGATGGCGCGGCGCTGATGTTCGCGCACGGGCTCAACATCCATTTCAATCTGATCGAGCCGCGCGCCGATCTCGACGTGATGATGATCGCGCCGAAAGGTCCCGGCCATACCGTGCGCTCGGAATATCAGCGCGGCGCCGGCGTGCCCTGCCTGCTCGCCATTCACAAGGATGCCTCGGGCAACGCGCACGATCTCTGCCTATCCTACGGCGCCGCGATCGGCGGCGGCCGCGCCGGCATCATTGAGACCTCGTTTCGCGAAGAGTGCGAAACGGATCTTTTCGGGGAGCAAGCCGTGCTGTGCGGCGGCGTGGTCGAACTGATGAAGGCCGGCTACGACACCCTGGTCGATGCCGGCTATGCGCCGGAGATGGCCTATTTCGAATGCATCCATGAAATGAAGCTGATCGTCGACCTCATCTACGAGGGCGGGATCGCCAACATGAATTATTCGGTGTCCAACACGGCCGAATACGGCGAGTACGTTTCCGGCCCCCGCGTCGTCACCGCGGCCACCCGCGCCGAAATGAAGAATATCCTCAACGACATCCAGTCCGGCAATTTCACCAAGGACTGGATGCTGGAAAACAAGGTCAACCAGACCTCGTTCAAAGCGATGCGCGCCAAGCTCGCGGCGCATCAGGCGGAGACCGTCGGCGCCAAGCTGCGCGACATGATGCCGTGGATCAAAGAGCGGGCGCTGGTCGACAAGAGCAAGAACTGATCGACAGCGATGAAAGCGGCGCAGCTCAAGAAGATCCGCGACATCGTCAAGAAGTGCCGGGTCGACCATGCCCGGCACTTCAAGCTTAGCGATCACGATCCCGCCGAGACGTTC
Source organism: uncultured Alphaproteobacteria bacterium (assembly GCA_963827465.1). Taxonomy (GTDB): domain Bacteria; phylum Pseudomonadota; class Alphaproteobacteria; order Rhizobiales; family Xanthobacteraceae; genus BOG-931. The sequence goes on along the minus strand of CAWHBC010000047.1, from coordinate 126,579 downwards.
GGGCTCTCCACCGACATCAAGGACGTCGAGCCGATCCTCACCGAAGGCGTGGCCAAGCTGGAGGACATGCAGCAGCGGCTCTACGCCAACGGCCGCTGGGGCGTGCTGATCGTGCTGCAGGGAATGGACGCCGCGGGCAAGGACGGCATCGTCAAGCACGTAATGTCCGGGATCAATCCGCAGGGCTGCGAGGTGCACTCGTTCAAGGCGCCGAGCGCGGAGGAACTCGAGCACGATTTTCTGTGGCGCACCGGCAAGGACGTGCCGGCGCGCGGCCGCATCGGCATTTTCAACCGCTCGCATTACGAGGAAGTTTTGGTGGTGCGCGTGCACCCCGAAATGCTGGACAAGCAGAATTTGCCGCCGAGCGCGACCGGCAAGTCCATCTGGAAACACCGCTTCAAGGAAATCCGCGCCTTCGAGCGGCATCTGACGCGCAACGGCACGGTGGTTCTGAAATTCCACCTGCGCATCTCGAAAGAAGAGCAGCGCCAGCGCTTCCTCGCCCGCCTCGAGGAGCCGTTCAAACGCTGGAAGTTTTCGCCCAACGACGCCGCCGAACGGGCGCACTGGGACGCCTATATGGCCGCCTACCAGGACATGATCCGCGAGACCTCGACTGATTATGCGCCGTGGTATGTCGTGCCCGCCGACCACAAGCACGTCGCCTGGCTGGTGGTCTCGGCCGCGATCATCGAGGCTTTGAAAAAGCTCAAGCTCGATTATCCCAAGGTCACCGGTAAGGCGCTGGAAGCCTTAACGGTGGCCGAGCGGGCGCTCAAAGCGGAAGGCAAGCATTGAGCCGGCGCTCGGCGGGCTTGCCTGTCGGGCCCCTCTTCCGTTAGAAAGAGGCCGTCCCAAATGACGTTAACGCGGAATTCACCTTGATCCGCGAGCTTGGGACGGCAACGAGGGCAGCAGCCCAAACGAGGCAGTAGCCAATGTCATCTCGCCGCGATATCCGCGCGATGACCCGGGGGACCGCAAAGGTCCACCCCGGCGCTGCCCGCATGCATTGCAAGGTTCTGGCTGGGCTTCTGCTCCTTAGCGTCCCCTGAGAGCCGGCCGGGCGGTTGCGCCTGGGCACTCAGGGGTTCGACTGAAAGCCACGGAACCCAACGAGCGCCCTGACCCCTGATTAAAGACATCCGGCGGGCGCAAAGCAGAAGGACCGAGACCCATGACCGCGCCAATCAAGTCCGAGAAGGACCGCGTCGTCATTTTCGACACCACCTTGCGCGACGGCGAGCAATGCCCCGGCGCCACCATGACGCACGAGGAAAAGCTCGAAGTCGCCGAGCTCCTCGACGATATGGGCGTCGACATCATCGAAGCCGGCTTCCCGATCGCCTCAGACGGCGACTTCGCCGCCGTGCACGAGGTCGCCAAGCGCACCAAGAACGCCGTCGTGTGCGGCCTTGCCCGCGCCAGCTTCAAGGACATCGACCGCTGCGCCGAAGCGATCAAGCCGGCCAAACGGCAGCGCATCCACACCTTCCTGTCCACCTCGCCGGTGCACATGAAATACAAGCTGCAGAAGGAGCCGCACGAGGTCTACGAGATGGTGATCGCGCAGGTGACGCGCGCGCGCAATCACGTCGACGACGTCGAGTGGTCGGCCGAGGACGGCACGCGCACCGAGTTCGACTTCTTGTGCCGCTGCGTCGAGGCGGCGATCAAGGCCGGCGCCACCACCATCAATATTCCCGACACCGTCGGCTACACGGTGCCGGAGGAATATTTCCGGATGTTCCAGACGCTCCGCGAGCGGGTGCCGAATTCCGACCTGGCGCGGTTCTCGGTGCATTGCCACAACGATCTCGGCATGGCCGTGGCGAACTCGCTCGGCGGCGTCAAAGCCGGCGCCCGGCAGATCGAGTGCACCATCAACGGCATCGGCGAGCGCGCCGGCAATGCCTCGCTCGAAGAAGTCGTGATGGCGATGCGGGTGCGCAACGACGTGCTGCCGTACTGGACCGGCATCGACGCCACCATGCTGACGCGGGCGTCGAAGCTTGTCGCCGCGGTAACCTCGTTCCCGGTGCAATTCAACAAGGCCATCGTCGGGCGCAACGCGTTTGCGCATGAGAGCGGCATCCATCAGGACGGCATGCTCAAGCACACGCAGACATACGAGATCATGGTGCCGGAAGACGTCGGCGTGAAGCAGACGTCGCTGGTCATGGGCAAGCATTCCGGGCGCCACGCGTTCGTGCACAAGCTCGAAGAACTCGGCTACCACCTCGGCGACAACCAGCTCGAAGAAGCCTTCGTCCGCTTCAAGGCGCTGGCCGACCGCAAGAAGCACGTTTACGACGAGGACATCGAGGCGCTGGTCGACGAGGAGATCGCCACCGCGCAAGATCACATCAAGCTGGTGTCGCTGTCGGTGATCGCCGGCACCCGCGGTCCGCAGCGCGCGACCATGAAGCTCGACGTCGACGGCAAGGCGATGATCGAGGAGTGCGAGGGCAACGGCCCGGTCGATGCCGTGTTCAATTGCGTCAAGGCCATGGTGCCGCACGACGCGGTGCTGGAACTCTATCAGGTGCACGCCGTGACCGAAGGCACCGATGCGCAGGCCGAAGTCTCGGTGCGCCTGTCGGAAAACGGCCGCGCGGTGACCGCCAAGGGCGCCGATCCGGATACGCTCGTCGCCTCGGCCAGGGCCTATCTTGCCGCGCTGAACAAGCTCGTTGCCCGCCGCGCGCGCAGCGGCAAGCTTGAGCCGATCGGCCTCGCCGAACGCCGCATTCACTCGACGGATGTCGGATAGGTGCGTGCCGAGCCCTCGGGCACGGCCTTCCGCCGTCCCGGGGGCTCGTCCGGCATCACCGAGGCGCAGCACAACCTCGTAGTGCCTATGCAAACATAGTAGACTCCAGGTTGCTTGAAGGCTTATTGTTCCACGGGGAGCCGTCGGGTCGCGCCGGCGGCGGTCGAGCGGGGGGACAAGATGCCGACGCACCAGTCCGCGCATGGAACCCGTCATGGAATGCCGACGCGCCGCGCATTCCTGCAGGGCGGAACGCTTGCCGCGGGCGCCTTCTTCGTCGGCGGTTGCTGCAAACTCGCTGCCGCGCCAGCCCAGCCGCTGATCGACGCCGTCGCCGCCGCGTGCCGCAGGCTGGCGCCGCTCGGCTGGCGGCAGATGCTGCTCGACGTCACCGGCGGCGAGATCGACATCACCGCCGCCGATTTGCGCGCCCAACTTGCCAAGACGCTCGGCAAGATCGACCGCGCTTACCCGGGCTACGGCGACTTCAACATCGCCGGCCAGCGCGGCATCGAAGTCGGCAAGCCGAACCAGAGCTTGCTCTATCACGCCTTTGCCTCGCCGACCGTGGTGGCCGACCGTCAGGGCAAGGCCCTCGAAGGTTTTCCGACCATCGCCGAAATCGACGCGGTGGAGAATTACGTCTACGGCGCATTGCCGCCGAGCCTCGCCGACCTGCGCCAGCTTTATCCGGATCGCCCGATGGCGATCGCGGTGTTTGCACTGGAATACCGCAACACGCCGAGTTCGGTGCATGGCCGGCATGCCGAGCTTTGCTTCGCGCGCGCCGGTGTTGCCCGGCTCGGCACCATCGGATCGCAGTATAACGGCGCAACCCGCGCCTTCGACGAACTCGATCCGGGCCAGCCGTTCGAATTTCGCGCGGTGCCGCAGCGCTTCGCTCCTTTTCTCGCCGTGCAAATTAAGGGCGACTATCAGAGCTTCGGGCCGCAGGATTTCCTGCCGGCGGAATTCGAGCAAAGATCCGAAAGAACCGGGCGATGCGACCCGCCCGTTCTGGGTGCCGGTGCAGAAGCTGTTCGACGGCAAGGAATGCCTTCGCGAGCTTGATCTCACCATCGACGTCAGCCGCGATCTACGAAACGACGAGCTGGCGCGTTTTCACCAATTCCTCGATGTCGACGGCTATCACAACAATTGGCGCGGCGCCGACCTTGAAAATTATCCCTTCACCATCCGCAACGAGAAGATTGCATCGTTCGCGACCAACGCGGCTTTCGGGCCGGGCGTCATCGAGCCGAAGCCCGCGCCGCTGTTCGAGGCGGCGCAATACGAGGGCAAGCCGCTGACCTTTCCGGTCGACCAACGCTACATGTCCAATCCGAAGAACCTGGAATATTCCTCGATGCAGGTTCTGCCGGCGGCGTGGTCGGACGGCCCGTTTGGCTATTTTGACGACCGCTCGCCGAACACGCAGCGGCCGGGGCCGGAATATCTCAACGTCCGTCACAAGGTGCTGCCGGACGGCAGCGTCGACGATCTCAACGACGATCCCAACCTGATGACCGTCATCCAAAACGGCGGCTATCAAGCGCAGCACTATATCGATTTTACCGGCGACGGCTGGGTGATCGCCCATTGTGCGCAGCTTATGTCCGAAATCCCCGACAGCGTTCCGGCCTATTGCATGGTGGGGCCGCCGGATTTTTTCCCGAAAGTCCGGCAGCGCGAGCTGATGCTGTGGTGGCAGAACGACGTGCCCGCCGTGCTCCGCGAAACGCTGTGGCCGCTGCCGCCGTTCGCGCTGTCGCAGACCCGCATCGCCGCCAATATCATGCTGCCGATCGGATTTTCCATCGACGACGTCACGGTGAGCGCGATCGTCACGCAGCCGCAGAGCGGCGGCGGACCCGTTCAGATTCCCAACGGTCCGCTGCCGCAAGCGCTGACAGGATTGCCGGACGCTTCTCCCGGCCTTTTCGACCCCGGCTGGGACACCAGCCAAGGCATCTATTTCACCGACGTGGAAGCGCCGATCAAAAAATTCCTGGCAGGCTATGGGCTCGGCTCGCCCTTCGTCGAAGATGCCAAATTGTGCGCCTCGCTCGGCAACTACTGGCCCGGCATATCGCCCGACGCGACGCGCGAATTCCAGCCCAACAAACTGCTGGGCGGCGCCGTGACGCCGTGGCCGACCAATGCGCCGATGACCGACGAGGAGATCGGCATAACGCCGGTGGCCGGCGGCCAATACATGCCGTGGGACGGCGTGCGCGGCCCGTCCGAGCGCGTCGTCGACGGCAATCACTACGCCGCCTATCAGGACGTGATGCGCGTCGACTATGTCGACATGCCGAACACCATGACCGCCGCGCTGACCTCGCGCGTCAGCCTTGCCGAATACGAGGCGCGCGTGCTGGCCATGGAGGCGGTCTATTGGGCGCTCGGCATCCGCGGCGGGACTTACCTCCAGTCCATGACCGAGAAATCGAAGTGGTCGGTGCTGTCGTTCCACAACGCCGCCGACAACGACCCGGAACTGGCCGAAGCCGAGCAATCGTTGGCCATGAAGCTCATCGGCCCACGCCGCTACCGTTTTGTGGTCTTCCGCTCCAGCGAAAACGCCGACGACAAACACGACCCGGCCGACCCGCGCATCGTTCTCATCGAGATGATCGACAGGGTCGTTCTTTACGTCTCCGGCAGTGTCGTTCTGTACAAGCGCGAGGACGGGCGGTGGCGTCTCGACACGTCGATGCCGACGTAATCGTCGCCGGCGGCGGCCCGGCGGGCAGCGCGGCGGCCATCGCCTGTGCGCAGCGCGGGCTCCGCGTCATCGTGTTCGAGCGCGACCGTTTCACCCGCGAACGTCCGGGAGAGACGCTGCATCCGGGCCTCGAGCCGCTGTTAGGCCAATTGGGCGTCGCCGATCGCCTCGCGGGCGTCGTCGGTGCGCGCCATTCGGGAATTTGGATCGAATGGAACGGCGAACGCCGCTTCGAGCCGTTCGGCGCCGATGCGAGCGGCCCGTGGACCGGAATGCAGGTGTGGCGGCAGGATTTCGACGCCATGCTGCTCGAGCGCGCCCGCGAATTGGGTGTCACCGTGTGCCAGCCCGGCGTCGTCAAAGCCATGCACGAGGACGGCGCGGCCGAGACTTCCTGCGGGCGCAAGCAAGCGCGCATCCTGATCGACGCGACCGGCCGCGCGCGGCTGTTGGCGCGGCGGCTCGGCATCGGATTTCCAGCGCGCTCGCCGCGCCTGCTGGCGCGTTACGGCTACGCGCTCGGCGCCTGTCCGCAGCGCGACGATGCGCCGGCATTGACCGGGGATGAGAGCGGCTGGACCTGGACCGCCAAGGTGCGGCCCAACACCTATCAATGGACACGTCTTGCGTTCGGCGGCCGCCGGCCGGACCCGGATTTTACACCGCGGGAATTCCGGCATCTGGTGCGGGCCGGACCGTCGCGCGGCGCCGACGTGACATGGCGGCTCTCCGGCGAAGTGGCGCGGCCGGGCTGGTTCATGGCCGGCGACGCCGCCGCCATGCTCGATCCGGCCTCCTCGCACGGCGTGCTCCGCGCGATCACGTCGGGCATCATGGCAGCCCATCTGGCCGCCGCCGTCTTGCAAGGCAAAGCGCCGCCGGGCGAAGCGGCCGTCGCCTATCATGACTGGCTCGCCGGCTGGTTTGACACCGATGCCGTGCAATTGGCGCAGTTTTATCGCGCCCTGAACGCCCCCGGCTTTACCGCACCGCCCGCAGCCGCCAGCGCGCGCTGGGCCGGGCCGGCGCCCGATTTATCCGGCAATTCCGTTGCGGAGTCAGCCGGCAACCCGCCCGCTCTTGGCAGCGCGCGCGCAATGCCCTAGATACGCAGCCGCGCGGCACAAGCGGCCCGCCAAGGTGGAAGTTCCTAACCTTTCGTCTGTCGTCGGTTAGGGCGCATAGCTCAGTTGGTAGAGCAGCTGACTCTTAATCAGCGGGTCCAAGGTTCGAGTCCTTGTGCGCCCACCAATCTTTTCAATATTTCGGCTCGAGACAGGTGGGCGGGTCGCCGGTCATCTCCGGCGCCACTGCCGTAAATTCTCGGCCGTGATGAACAACAGCGGCACGAGGAAGATTCCAAACACCGCGGCCGCGATCATGCCGCCGAACACCGGCGTGCCGACCGCGTGCCGCGTCGCCGCGCCGGCGCCGGTGGCGATGACCAGCGGCACCAGGCCAAAGATGAACGCGAAGCTCGTCATCATCACCGGGCGGAAGCGCAAAGCCGCCGCCTCGATGGCCGCCGACGTAACGTCTTTGCCGAGCGCGCGCTGTTCCACCGCAAATGCGACGATCAGGATGCCGTTCTTGGCGGCAAGCGCGATCAGGACGACAAGCCCGATCTGCGCATAGACGTCGAAGCTCTGTCCGGCGAGCGCGACTGCGCCCACCGCACCCAGAATGCCGACGCTCACGGACAGCAAAGCCGGGATCGGGATATTCCAGCTCTCGTAAAGCGCCACCAGGAACAGATAGGCGAACAGCAGCGCAAAGCCGAGAATGCTTGCCGTGTGTCCGCTCGCCGTCTTTTCCTGGAACGCCGTTCCGGTCCATTCGTAGCTGAAGCCGGACGGCAATGTGGTGGCGGAGATGCGCTCCATGGCGGCGAGCGCGTCGCCCGAACTTGCCGGCGGTTTCGCCGCGCCGTTGATCACGGCGGCGCGATAGCCGTTATAGCGCACCACCGTCTGCGGCCCTTGCACCAGCTTGGCAACGGCCAGCGCCCGCATCGGCACCATGTTGCCCTTGGCGTTGCGGACATAGATCGAATTGATATCGCTGACTTTATCGCGAAACTGCTTGTCGGCCTGGATGTTGACTTGCCAGGTGCGGCCAAAGACGTTGAAGTCGTTGACGTAGAAGCTGCCGAGCGTCGACTGCAACGCGCTGAAAATGTCGCTGATCTTGACCCCGAGCACCTGCGCCTTGTCGCGATCGATATCGAGGAAGATCTGCGGCGTGTTGGCGGCATAGGTCGAGAACACGCCGGCAAGCTCGGGCTGCTGATTGGCGGCGACCGTCAGGCCGTTCATCACCGCGGCAAGGTCGGTCGGCGACTGGCCTTGCAGCGCTTCGAGCGCATACTGGAAGCCGCCGGTATTGCCGAGACCGAGGATCGGCGGCAGGTTGAACGGGAAGGCGATGGCGCCCTGGATCGCGGCCATCTGCGGCCGCAGCTTGGCGATGATGGCGCCGGCGCCCTCCGCGGGATCGGTGCGCTGTTCGTAGGGCTTGAGCCGAATGACAAAGAACGCCTGGTTGGAAGCGGCGACATAATCGATGAAATTGAGCCCGACCACCGACAATACGCCTTGCACCCCCGGAATTTTCCGAACGATATTTTCGACCTGCTTGACGACGCCTTCGGTGCGCTGGACCGAAGCGCCTTCCGGCAGCCGCAAGGCGGCGAAAATGGCGCCCTGGTCTTCGTCGGGCAAGAAGCTTTGCGGCGTCCTGTTGAAGACAAGGATCGCGATTGCCAGCGCGCCGACGGCGACAAACACGCCGATGATGGCCATGCGCGCCAGCCGGCGCACCACGGCGACATAGCCATCGCGTGCCTTGTCGATGCCGCCGAGCACATAGCGCATGACACCGGAGGTCCGCTGGCCGCGCTTGAGCAGCACCGAGCACAGCGCCGGGCTCAAGGTCAGCGCGTTGAGTGCCGAAATCAGCATCGAGATCGAGACCGCGACGGCGAATTGCCGGAACAATTGCCCGCTGATGCCGGGCGTGAAGGCGACCGGCACGAACACCGACAACAGAACGAGCGTTATGGCCAGGATCGGCCCGGTGATCTCCGCCATCGCCTTCTTGCAGGCGTCGGGGATCGACAGTTCGGGCTCCTGCTCGATCACCCGCTCGATGTTCTCCACGACGACGATGGCGTCGTCGACCACGATGCCGATGGCGAGAACCAGCGCCAGCAACGAGACCGTATTGGCCGAATAGCCGATCATCAGCATGACCGCGAACGTGCCGATGATCGACACCGGCACGGCGATCAACGGGATCAGCGTGGTGCGGAATTTGCCGAGGAACAGAAACACGACGATGGCGACGAGAATGATGGCAATCACCAGCGTCCGGACGACCTCGACGATGGTCGCGTTGACGAACACGGTGGTGTCGAAGAAAACCGTATAGGTGAGATCGGAAGGAAAGCGCGCCGCGAGCGTCGTCATGGTATCGCGCACTTGTTTGGCGACTTCGACGGCGTTCGAGCCCGGCGACTGGTAGATGCCGATTGCGGCCGCCGGCGCGCCGTTGAAGCGGCTGTAGCGATCTTCCGATTGCGCGCCCATCTCGACGCGGGCGACATCGCTGACCCGCACCATCGAGCCGTCCGGATTGGAACGCAGAATGATGTTGGCGAATTCCTCCGGCCGCGTCAGCCGTCCCGTGGTCTTGATATTGATCTGGAACTGCTGGTCGGGCGACGCGGGCGCTGCGCCGATGCGGCCCAGCGCGGCCTGGACGTTCTGGCTCTGCACCGCGGCAATGACGTCGTTGGGCGTCAGATTGAGTTCGGTCAGCCGTTGCGGATCGAGCCAGATGCGCAGCGAATAATTCAGCGGACCGAACAGCACGACCTGGCCGACGCCCTTGATGCGCGACAGCGGGTCGATGACGTTGATGATCGGCATAATTGCTCAGATAGACGGCGTCGTAGGTGTTCTTCGGCGAATAGATATTGATCACCTGCAAAAGCGCCGCCGATTTCTTGCGCACGCTCAAGCCCGAGCGTTGCACCTCGTCCGGCAATTGCGGGATGGCGAGGCTGGCGCGATTCTGCACGTTGACCGTGTCGATATCGGGATCGGTGCCGAGCGCGAAAGTGACGTTGAGGGTATAGCTGCCGTCGGAGCCGCTCGCGGATTGGTAATAGAGCGCGTTATCGACGCCGTTGATCTGCTCTTCGATCGGCTGCGCCACCGTGGTCTCGACCACTTCGGAATCGGCGCCGGGATAATTCGCGGTCAGCGTGACCTGCGGCGGCACGATGTCGGGAAACTGCGCGATCGGGATCGCCGAAATGGCAATGAGGCCCGCCAGCGTGATGACGATGGCAATGACGATGGCGAAACGCGGCCGGTCGATGAAAATATTGGAAAACATTACGCTGGATTTTCGCCTTGCGGGTCTCGCTCAGTTTTCCGGCACGACATTCGCCGCCACCACTTGGCCCGGATGCACTTTCTGAATGCCGTCGGTGATGACAAGCTCGCCCTCCTTGAGGCCGTTATCGACTTCGACGTCCTTGCCGTGATCGGCGCCGGTCGTGATGCGCCGCTGCTCGACTTTCTTCGCGTCGTCGACCAGCAGCACGTAATGGCCGGCCTGATCGAGCAAGACGGCGGCCTGGGGCACCAGCAACGCATAGCGGGGCTTGCCGCGCTCGACGATGACGCCGACGACGCCGCCGGGGATGAGCTCGCCCTCGGGATTCGGCAGCAATGCGCGCGCGGTGACGGTGTCGGTATCGGCTTGAACCTGAACGTCGAGGAAATTGGTCACACCGGGATGCGAATAGATGCTGCCGTCAGGGAGCCTGATGTGAACCACCACATGCGGGTCCTTGTCGGCGGAGGCCGCGACCCGGCGCCGGTATTCGACAACGTCGGCCTCGCTCGCCTGAAACGTCACATAGATCGGATCCTGGCTGACGATAGTCGCCAGAACCCCGGTCGAGGGACCGACCAGATTGCCGACGGTGTAATTGGCAATGCCGATGCGGCCGTCGATGGGCGAAACGATTTCGGTGTAGCTCGAGATTGATCTTGGCCTGCTCGAGCAGAGCCTGCGCCTGCAAAATGTCGGCCTGCGCCGACTGCTCGGCGGCGGCCAGTTCATCGACCGTGGCCTGCGGCACGTTCTGGTTTTTCACCAGCGCCTGGGCGCGCTGCAACTGCAAATTCGCGTTGACCTCAGTCGCCTTGGCCTTGGCGAGATTGGCCGCCTGCTGATCGACGGCAGCTTTGTAGGTGTCCGGCTCGATGCGAAACAGCAGATCGCCGGTCTTGACCATCTGCCCTTCGGTGAAATTGCGCTGCCGATAAAGCCGGTCACGCGCGCCACGATATCGACCTTGTTGAGAGCGGCGACGCGGCCGACAAAATCGCCGGTTTCCGTCACTTGGCGGCTTACGACGGGTTGGACCGAGACCGAGGGTGGTGGTGGCGCGTTCTGCGCCAGACTGCCGCGGCAACAAAATGCCGTGGGTACGAATAAGGCAAGCAACGCAACGGTCCTGCGGATCAGGCGACAAGTCATATCGATCTCCCAGGAGCTCGACAAAGTTCCAACTCGACACGGGTCCGGCCAGGGATGTTAGCATCCGCGGCTGAGGCGCGACAGCGGGTCCAAGGTTTGAGGTTCTTGTGCGCCCACGGCTCTCCACTCGTCCGCGTGGCGTTATCGCACCACCTTAAAAAAGCCGACATCGACGGCGCCGGTGCGGAAACCGACTTCGCAATACGCCAAATAATAATCCCACATACGGCGGAAGCGGTCGTCGAACCCGAGCCGCTCGATCTTCGGCCATGCGCGCAAAAAACGCTCGCGCCATTCGCGCAGCGTTCTGGCGTAGCTGTCGCCGAACGACTCGTGGTGCGTCAAGACAAGGCCGGCGCGCGCGGCCTCGTCGCGAATGATCGAACGGGTGGGCAGCATGCCGCCGGGGAAAATGTAGCGCTGAATGAAATCCGGGCGCCTGCGGTAAGCGTCGAAGCGGTCCTCCGCGATGGTAATGACCTGGAGAACCGCGACGCCGCCCCGTCGCAACGCATGATGACAGCTTGGCGAAATAAATCGGCCAATAGCGCTCACCGACCGCTTCGACCATCTCGATCGACGCGATGCGGTCGAAACGTCCCGCGATCTCGCGATAGTCGAGGAGCCGCAAATCGGCCCGTCCCTCCCCGATTTCGGCAGCGAGTTGCGTGCGGGCATAGCCAAGCTGCTCCGCCGACAGCGTAATTCCAAACAAATTCGCACCGCAGCGGCGAACGAGCCGCTCGGCGAGCGCGCCCCAGCCGCAACCGATTTCCAGAATGCTCTCACCGCCGGTGAGATCGAGCAGCGACACGATACGGTCGAGCTTGGCGTCCTGCGCCGCTTCAAGCGACATGTCGCCGGCGTAAAGCGCCGACGAATAGCTCATGCCGTCGTCGAGCCACAGCCGATAAAAGTCGTTGCCGAGATCGTAATGCGCGGCAATGTTGCGGCGGCTGCCGCGCCGGGTGTTGGCGCGCAGCCGGTGCAGAAGCTTGTTGCGGACGCGGCTCACGCGTGAACTCTTCGCCTTTTGACCGAGCGCGGCCTCGTTGACCAGGAGCAATTCGAGCAGGCGGCCGAGGTCTGGCGTCGACCAATCGCCATCGAGATAGCCCTCGGCAAAGCCGCTTTCGCCGCCGATGAGCATCCGCCACAACGCGCGCCAGCGATGCGCCTGCAGGACCGCTTCGGGGCCGGGATCGTGGCCGCAACGCTCGACGATGTCGCCGCTTGGCAGGATCAACCGCAAGCGGCCGGCCCGCAGCGCCGGCACGGCGCCCTCCACCAGACGGCCAACCCGGCTCGAATTCGGCTGGCCTAAGCGGTCGGTCCGCGTATATGTCGGCGCGAAGGTCACGCGATCAGCTCCGATGACCCACGACCGTGACAGGATGGTCCGGCGGGCGCGGCCGCGGCCGCAATTTGAATCCCTTCAGCCACATGCGCAGCGCATTCCAGTGAATGGCGCCGATCACTTTCAGCGTCGACAACGGAAACGTCCGCAGGACCCGCAACAGCGCCGCGTCGGTCAGCGCGGTGCGGCGCCCGGCGAGAGCCGCGACCAGGAGCGGACCCGCGCCGTCGGCCGTGTGGATCGCCAAAGCGATACGCTCGTCCGGCGCGACGACACGGAACGCGTAGCTGACGTCCATGTCCATGAATGGCGACACGTAGAAGCTTTTCCGGCAGTCATGTTCGATAGCCGTCCCGGCACCGCGTTGGACGGGGAACAAATAACTGTGCCGCTCGCCGAAGGTATTGTGGACCTCGTAGAGGATGGCCGCGAGATTTCCGTCGGGCCGATAACAGAAATAGATGCTGAGCGGATTGAAGCCGTAACCGAAGATTCGCGGCATGCACAGCAGGCGGATCGCGCCGCCACGAAGCTCGATCCCGGCGCCGCGCAGATGCGTCTCGACCTGATCGCGCAGCGGCATTTGGGAGCCGTCGCCGTGGTCGGTATCGTGGAAGCTCACCGCGTTGAAGCCGTTGTGCGAAAACAGCCGCAGCGCCCGCGGCAGCACGGCAATCTCATCGAGATCGAGCAGCAGCCAGAAGACGCGGTAACGCAGACGATGGACCCGCGGCCGCAGCCGCCGGTGCATGACCGAGCCGACGTATAATGCGGAACGCACGGTCATGCCGCCGGCCTCCGCGTGCCGTGCATCGAGCGGTGAAGGTGAAAGAACAATACGGCCGGATTCGTTGGCGACCTGCCAGGGCCGCCGCACGCCGCCGAGCGCTTCGGCGACGGCCAAGCCCGACTGCAAGCCGTCCTCATGGAAGCCGGCGCCGAAATAGGCGCCGCAAAACCAGGTGTTGTGCCGCCCCTGCAGCGTCCACAAACCTTGTTGCGCGCGGATCGCCGCGACATCGAACAACGGGTGGCGGTAGATCTCGCGGTGCCAGACCGCGCGCGGCGCGCGTTGCGGATTGAGCGTGACGAACAGTGGCGTCTCATGCGGAATGCCCTGCAGCGCGTTCATCCAATAGGTGACCGTCGGACAAGCAGAGGCATCGTCCGCGCCGGCGTCGCCGAGGTAATTCCAGCTCGACCATACCGCTCGCCGCCGCGGCATCAGCGCCGGATCGGAATGCAGCACCGCGACGTTGTGGCTATAGCCGAACGCGCCGAGCAGGCGCCGCTCGTCGGCGGACGGATCGTTCCAGCATGCGCCAGCGCCTGGTCGGCATGGGTCGCGATCACGACATGCGTCGAAAAACGCAGTGTCGCCGTCGCGGTCGCGGACCGCGGCGCCGTCATCGCCGCGGCTGACGGCCGAGACGCCGTTGCCGAGCCGTATGCGGTCCGCATAACCGCGCGTCAGGCGCTCGACATAAGCTGCGGCTGCCGCCGGTCACCGTCCGCCACGGCGGCCGGTTGCGCAACTTCAGCAAGCCGTGGTTTTGCTGGAACCGGACGAATGACGCGGCCGGATAATCGAGAATGGTGCGGGCGGGCGCCGACCAGATCGCCGACGCCATCGGCAGAAGATGATCGTTGCGAAACGCGGCGCCATAGGCGTTGGCGTCGAGATAGTCGCCGAGCGTCGTGTGATGCGCTCGAGCCGGCGCGAGATCGCGCGGCGCTTCGCGATAGAAGCGCTGCAAGTCGTGCAGCATCGACCAGAAGCGCGGGCGGACCAGATTGCGCTTTTCGGCGAACAGGCCGGCCAGGTTATTGCCGGAATATTCGAGATCGCCGTCGCCCAGCGAGACCGCGAACGACATGTCGGACAATTGCGTCGGCACGTCGAGATGGGCGAACAGCGCCGTGAGATTGGGATAAGTCTGTTCGTTATAGACGATGAAACCGGTATCGACGGCTATCGGACCGTTCGCGCCCGGCACGACGACGGTGTTAGAATGGCCGCCGATGCGGTCGTCGCTCTCGTAGACCGTGACGTCATGCTTTTGACTGAGCAACCAGGCCGCTGACATGCCGGAAATGCCGGTTCCAATGACGGCAATGTTCTTTCGGCAATGGATAGTGCCGTGCATCGATCAGGCCTGCTTGCGTGCCAACGCCCCTTCAGCCGGGCGGCTGTTCGGTTTCTGGCGCGGGATACGGCGAGGCTTCGGGATTGGATCACTCGCCGATTTCGCCGCGATTGATCCAATTCGGGCCGCCCGCCGTATCAGCGGGCATGCAGGTTGCAACCGCAGTTTGGTCGACTTGGCCGGATCATCGGCACGCGCCTGCCCGGCGCGAGGCGGCCATGCGAGACGATGACAAGGCCGTGATCGGGGACAGCCCCGCCGACTGGATCGCCGCCATCGCGGCGCGTCAGGACCGGACGGCTTTTGCCGCCCTGTTCGCGTATTACGCGCCGAGGATCAAGGCGATGCTCATGCGCGGCGGAGCCGCCGCCGAAGCCGCCGAGGATTTGGCGCAGGAGGCGCTCGTCACGGTGTGGCGAAAATCCGCCATATTCGATCCCGCTCGCGCCAGCGCATCGGCGTGGATCTATACGATTGCTCGTAATCTTCGGATCGACCGGTTGCGCACCGATCGGCGCGCCAGGCTCTATGCCGCGTCAGAGATACCGGCGCAGGAGGAGCCCGAGCGCCCCGATGGCGCGCTTGACGCGGCGGAGCGGCAAGAGCGCGTTCGGACGGCGCTCGATCAACTGCCGGCGGAACAGCTGCGCGTCGTGCAGCTGTCCTTCTTCGAAGGCCGCGCTCACGGCGATATCGCCGCTGCGCTGAATCTACCGTTGGGCACGGTCAAATCGCGGCTTCGCCTCGCCATGGGCCGGCTGCACCACTTGCTCGGTGATTTGACATGACAATCACACATCATCCAAGCGACGCCACGCTTGCGGCTTTTGCATCCGGAACGCTCGATGAGATGCGCGGCCTCGTGGTAGCGACGCATCTTTCGCTGTGCGCCCGATGCCGCGCCGCGGCTGCGGCGCTGGAGCAGGTCGGCGGCGCATTGCTGGAACGAGCCGAGCCGGCCAGCATGAGCGCCGGCGCGCTTGAGCGCACGATGGCGCGGCTCGACGCACAGGACGCGGCGCCATCCGACGAAGCGGTGCTTGCGGAAACGGAGCGGACGCTGCCGGCTCCGCTGTCGCGTTATCAGCTCGGATCCTGGCGATGGATCGGACGCGGCGTGCAATGGCGAGAGGTCGGCGTCGAGGGCGGCGATGACATTCGCGTCTTTATGCTGAAAGCAGCGCCGGGAACGCGGCTGCCGCGCCACAAGCATAACGGCACGGAATGGACCTGCGTGTTTGAAGGCGCATTCCGTCACACGCTTGGCCGCTTCGGCCCCGGCGATTTCGACGAGGCCGACGAAAGCGTCGAGCACGATCCTGTTGTGGAAGAGGGCGTTCCCTGCATCTGCCTGGTCGCTCTGCAGGGCGGCATAAAGCTCCAAGGCTGGATGGGCCGGCTTCTGCAACCTCTTATCCGTCTCTAAGGCCGGCCATGCCCAGGCAAGGCACGGCGATATGAGCGCACTGCCGTTCGCGGCTGTCGTTGCCGCCGTCGCCGTGGCGCTCTCAATCGTCATGACCGGCGCCTGGCTGATTTGGCGCCGGACGGGCAATTCGGGCTGGGTCGATGCGGTCTGGACGTTCGGCCTGGGCGCGATCGGCGCCGGCGGCGCGCTTGCACCCGCGATGTCGTCCGATGCTTTGACGGAACGGCAGATTCTGGTGACAGCCCTGATCGCCATCTGGGCGCTCCGGCTCGGCAGCCACATCGCCCGCCGGAATTTGAAAATCGCCGACGACCCGCGTTACGCCAAGCTGCTGCGCGACTGGGGCGATCGCGCGCCGTTGCACATGTTTTGGCTCCTGCAAAAGCAGGCGCTGGTAAGCGTCCCGCTCGCTGTTTCCGTAATCCTGGCGGCCTGGAATCCTCTGCCAGGGCTGCGCCTGCAGGATTTTCTCGCCGCGGCGGTTCTGATTGGCGCGATCGCCGGCGAAGGCATGGCCGACAGACAGCTTCGGCGTTTCCGCGCCGATCCGGCCAATCACGGGCGCGTGTGCAATACCGGCTTATGGGCTTGGTCGCGGCATCCGAACTATTTTTTCGAGTGGTTTGGCTGGCTTGCTTACCCGCTCTTCGCAATCGATTTCCACGGCGGCTGGCCGTGGGGCTTTGTCGCTCTGGCCGGCCCGGCATTCATGTACTGGCTGCTGGTGCACGTTTCCGGCATTCCGCCCCTCGAAGCGCACATGCTGGAGCGCCGACGCGACGCCTTTCGCGCCTATCAGGCTCGCACCAACGCGTTTTTCCCGGCGCCGCCGCAGCTTATCCACGGATGCAAGCCATGACGGTCGCGCAAGCCATGATCGCCGTCGGTGAGACTGTGCCATGGCCGGACGCGGTGAGCCGGGCGGTCATCAGGATGCTGGTCGGGCGCACGCAGCGCCGGCTTTCGCTCGCCGCCGACGCCGCCGACCAGGGCTTCGCGCAAGACATGGCGGCCTTCCCGATCGCCCTCAACACCTCCGAGGCCAACGCCCAGCACTACGAAATTCCCGCCGAATTCTTCGCTCTGATATTGGGGCCGCAACGGAAATATTCGTGTTGCCTCTACGACGGCGGCACCGATACGCTCGCCGCGGCGGAGGAACGCGCGCTGCAGGCAAGCGCGACGCATGCCGCGCTCGCCGACGGCCAGCGCATCCTTGAACTCGGCTGCGGCTGGGGTTCGCTGTCGCTATGGATGGCGATCAATTACCCGGCCGCGCGGATCACGGCGGTTTCGAATTCAAATTCGCAGCGTGCCTATATCGTTGCACAAGCCCGCGCGTGCGGGCTCGCTAATCTCGAGGTCATCACCGCCGACATGAACGAATTCCAACCGGCCGGGCTGTTCGACCGCGTGGTCTCGGTCGAAATGTTCGAGCACATGGCCAACTGGCGGCCGCTGTTGCAGCGGGCTCGCGATTGTCTCGAAACCGACGGGCGCATGTTCCTGCATGTCTTCACCAACCAACACGCCTGCTACCGATTTTCCGCCGACGACAAGGAAGACTGGATCGCGCGGCATTACTTCAGCGGCGGCATCATGCCGAGCCAGACGCTGATCCGGCAGTTTGCGGACTGTTTCACGGTGGAGGCCGAATGGCGCTGGAACGGTCTGCACTATGCACGGACCGCGCGCGACTGGCTGGCAAACTACGACCTCAACATCGCCGCTATCCGCGGCATCCTCAAAAGCGTCTATGGCCGCGATGCGCGCCTATGGCAGCGCCGCTGGCGGTTATTCTTTCTTGCCGTCGAGGGATTGTTTGGCCATGCCGGCGGCGAAGAATGGGGCGTCGGGCACTATCGCCTGCGGCCCGTCGGATCAGGACGCTGACGTAAAGCCGGTGACGCGGAGCAGCAAACAGGCCGCGGCAGCCGCGACGCCTGACGCCAAGGCGCCATAGACGATATCGATGATGGTGATTTGCAGCGTCCAATTGCGCAGCGTCGCGTAATTGGTCAGGTCATAGGTCGCGTAGGCAATCGCGCCGAATAAGAGAGCGCGCAGAAACACGCCGGATAGCTGGCCGGCGCGCAATCCCGGCAGGACCGCGAACACCGCCACGCCGACCGGATAAATGAGATAAAAAGCAATCGCCGGGCTGGCGCGGAGCGCCGGCGCCAGAATATCGGCCAGCGCCGGACGATAGAGCACGGGCCCCATCACCGCCAGCCAGCCGGCGTCAATCGCGCCGAACACCACGACAACGCCCAGGTAGGCGACGGCAAAGGACATGGATCGAAAGCTCCGCGGAGGATCCGTAGATCGCCGCATCGCTACGTTCGGGCAGGCAACGTGGATCACTCGGCGGATTGACGCCGCTTAAGCGGAAGCTTGCAGGTTCGGAGCGGAATAGAGAACGGCGCGCCGTGCCTAGGACACGTCGCGCCGCCCCCGGACCACAGCCAAGCGTACGCGCGTTACAATAAAATGCTCGCCCGGCGTGACCCCTCCCCCGACGGAGGCGGCACCATCGGAACCTGCCGCCAAGGCAAAACTGTGCGGATTCGCGGGCGAGTTTTCGGCGCGCTGATGATCTTTTCGGAAGGGATTTTCCGATCAAGGCTGCGGACGCGCCCGGACCGGCGAAGGTGATGGATCGAAATTTGTCAGTTGGGCGACTCAGCGGGAGGCCCCGGCCGAGCCCGCCGGCGATGATGGCGCACTGAGCGCTTGCTGGATGACCCGGCCTTGAAATCCGATAGGGCTTCCAAACCGCGCCGCGGCACAACGTCGTGAGGGCCCAGGCTACTCATGTATATTTTCCCCCGGCGCGAAAATACCGAGGAGAGCGCAAAGTTCCGCACGAATTCAAGCTCTTACCGTTCGAGCACCCACATAGCAGAGATAAAAGCCAGTCGACTAAGAGCCAAGCGCCCCGATAATGGTGTGCAAGTCGGTTCCCGGCGGTCATAATCCTCCGGCGGGATCATCCCGAACGCGGCGACAACGGCGGCCCGGAAATTGCATGGATTTGGCAGGCTTTTGCGGCACATCCGGGCGTAGCGCGTAACAGCATGTCCATCCTTGTCGGGCTCCACCACGCCACCCGCTACACCTACGACCGGGCGATCGGGCTTGGTCCGCAGACCGTGCGGCTACGGCCCGCGCCGCACTGCCGCACGCGGATCCCGAGCTACTCGCTGACGGTGACGCCGGCCCAGCATTTCGTGAACTGGCAGCAGGACCCGCACGGCAATTGGGTGGCGCGTTTTGTCTTTCCGGAAAAGACCAGCGAATTCACCATCACCGTCGATCTGCTCGCCGACATGGAGGTCATCAATCCATTCGATTTCTTCATCGAGCCCTATGCCGAGAAGTGGCCGTTCACCTATCCGCCCGAACTGCTGCACGAAGATCTCGCCGCCTACATCGAACCGGAGCCCGCCGGGCCGGCGCTTCTGGAATTCGTCCGCAGCGTCTCGCGCGAGCCGCGCGGCACCGTCGATTTTCTGGTCGAGCTTAATCAGCGCCTGCAACGGCTGATCCATTATCTGATCCGCATGGAGCCGGGCGTGCAGACACCGGAGGAGACGCTCGCCTCCGGCGCCGGATCCTGCCGCGATACGGCGTGGCTCCTGGTGCAGATCCTGCGCCGGCTCGGCCTGCCGGCGCGGTTCGTCTCCGGCTATCTCATTCAATTGCGTCCGGACGTGAAGCCGCTCGATGGCCCGGCCGGCAGCGAAACCGACTTCACCGACCTGCATGCCTGGACCGAAGTGTATTTGCCGGGCGCCGGCTGGGTCGGTCTCGATCCGACATCCGGATTGTTGTGCGGCGAGGGTCATATCCCGCTCGCCGCGACGCCGCACTATCGCGCGGCAGCGCCGATCAGCGGCATGGTCGAACCGAGCGGGGTCACCTTTAGCTACGAGATGACCGTGCAGCGCCTCGGCGAACGGCCGCGCGTCACCGCACCGTTCTCAGAGGAAGCCTGGACCGCACTCGATGCGCTCGGCGAACGCGTCGATGCCGATCTGGTCAAGCACGACGTCCGCCTGACCATGGGCGGCGAGCCGACCTTCGTGTCGGTCGACGATTATCAGTCGGCGGAATGGAACACCGAGGCGCTCGGTCCGGCAAAGCGCGAGCGCGCCGACGACCTGATCCGGCGCCTGCGCGATCGCTTCGCGCCGGGCGGGCTTTTGCACTACGGCCAGGGCAAATGGTACCCCGGCGAACCGGTACCGCGCTGGGCCTTCGCGCTGTACTGGCGCCGTGACGGCGTGCCGGTCTGGCGCAACGCGTCGCTGATCGCGCGCGAAGCGGCAAAGCCCAAAGCTTCGATCGAAGACGCCCGGCATTTCGCCGAGGGCATCGCCGCGCGCGTCGGGCTCATGACCGAGTTCGTGCAGCCCGCCTACGAGGACCCGCTCGACCGGATGCTCCAGCAAGGGCTGGTGCCGGAAAACTTCGACCCGAGCGATCCGAAGATCGACGATCCGCGCGAGCGCGCGCGCCTGCTCAAGCTGTTCGACAGCCGGCTCGGCGCGCCGAAGGGCTTTGTGCTGCCGCTGCAGCGCTGGACGGCGCAAGCCAAACCGGGATGGCTCAGCGAAATCTGGCGAACACGGCGCGGCAGGCTGTATCTCATTCCAGGCGATTCGCCGCTCGGGCTGCGCCTGCCGTTGCAATCGCTGCCCGCTCTCCCACCGGCCGACCAGCCGTTTCTATTGCCGGCCGATCCGTTCGCGCCGCGGCGGCCGCTGTCGGATCCACGCATCACCCATCCGATCAGGATTGATAGTTTTCAGCCGCCACATGGCGCGCCGGGATCGCCACCGCTCGTGCCGGACGCGCCGGCGCGCGCGACTGCCGCCGGCGTGGCGCTCGAGGACGACACTGTTGCCGTGCGCACGGCACTGGCGGTCGAGGTGCGCGACGGCCGCGTCTGCGTTTTCATGCCGCCGACGGAAACCCTCAACGACTATCTCGATCTTGTCGCCACCATCGAAACGACCGCGGCCGAGCTCGACCTGCCGATCCACCTCGAAGGCTATGCGCCGCCGCCCGATCCGCGGCTCAACGTCCTGAAGGTCACGCCGGACCCGGGCGTGATCGAAGTCAACATCCATCCGGCGGCGTCGTGGCGCGAGGCCGTCGACATCACGCGGGCCGTTTATGAGGACGCCCATCAGGCGCGGCTCGGCACCGACAAGTTCATGATCGACGGCAAGCATACCGGCACCGGCGGCGGCAACCACGTCGTGCTCGGCGGCTTGGAGGCCGCCGACAGTCCGTTCCTGCGGCGGCCCGATCTGCTCAAGAGCCTGGTGCTTTACGCCTTGCGCCATCCATCGCTGTCTTATTTGTTCTGCGGCTTGTTCGTCGGACCGACCAGCCAGGCACCGCGCATCGACGAGGCGCGCCAGGACCTGCTGTACGAACTCGAAATCGCGCTCGGCAAGGTGCCGCGGCCGGGTGCGCCAGAATGTGAATGGGTGCCGCCATGGCTGGTCGACCGGCTGTTCCGCAACATTTTGGTCGACGTCACCGGCAATACCCATCGCACCGAGATTTGCATCGACAAATTGTTCTCGCCGGACGGTCCGACCGGCCGGCTCGGCCTGGTTGAATTCCGATCCTTCGAAATGCCGCCGGATGCCCGCATGAGCCTCGCCCAGCAATTGCTGCTGCGAGCGCTGATTACCTCGTTCTGGCGGAGCCCGCTCGAAGGCAAGCCGGTGCGTTGGGGCACCGCGCTGCATGACCGTTTCATGCTCGAACATTTCGTCTGGGCCGATTTTCTGGACGTCTTGGACGACCTGAAATATGCCGGCTACGATTTCGACCCCGGCTGGTTCGAGGCGCAGCGGCAGTTCCGCTTTCCGCTGTGCGGCGAGGTTCAACATGGCGGGGTCGGGCTCGAGCTGCGCCAGGCGATCGAGCCGTGGTACGTGCTCGGAGAGGAAGGCAATCAGGGGGCCACCGTGCGCTTCGTCGATTCCTCGGTGGAGCGGCTGCAGGTAAAAGTCTCCGGCACTTAATGCCGATCGTCATGTCGTGACCTGCAACGGCCGCCGCGTGCCGCTGACGGCCACCGGACGCTCCGGCGAATTCGTGGCCGGGGTCCGATTCAAGGCCTGGGATCTCGCGGCGTCGCTGCAGCCGACCGTGCCCGTGCATGCGCCGCTCACTTTCGATATTGTCGACGGGTGGAATCGGCGCTCGCTGGGGGGCTGCGTCTATCATGTGGCGCATCCGGGCGGACGCAACTACGAGACCTACCCGGTCAACTCCTACGAAGCGGAAGCGCGGCGGCGCGCCCGCTTCCAGGATCACGGCCATACCGGCGGCCTGATCGAGGTGCCGCCGCTCGAACTGTCGCTGGAATATCCAACGACGCTCGACCTGCGACGCCAGAACTAAACGAACGCTCGCGCGCCAATTCTTCAGATCGCATCATGGCATTGCAATCACCCAGCGCCGTCGAAGCACCGGATGCAGGCATCGAGGGTCTGACCACCGGCTATCGCCCGCTCAATGGCGTATTCGACGAGATGATGGATGGCGCCGGTCGCGTGCGCGCGCATTGGCGGCCGTTCCTCGGCATGCTTGCGGCGCTCGGCGGCGACGAGATCAACCGGCGCTTCGCGGCCGCCGATCGCTATTTGCGCGATTCCGGCGTGTTCTATCGGGTCTATGAGGACGCCGCCGGTATCGAGCGGCCCTGGCCGCTCAGTCATATCCCGCTGATCATCGAGCCGGGCGAATGGCGCCAATTGGAAGCCGGCCTCATCCAGCGCGCCGAATTGCTCGAAGCGGTGCTGGCGGACTCCTATGGGCCGGGCACGCTGACGCGCGACGGCCGGCTGCCCGCCGCGCTGATCGCCGGCAATCCGGAATTCTTGCGTCCGCTGGTCGGCGTCGCGCCGCCCGGCGGCGCGCATTTGCGCTTCTACGCGGTCGACGTCGGACGCGGCGCCGACGGCCGCTGGTGGGTGCTCAATGATCGGGCGCAAGCGCCGTCCGGCGCCGGCTACACAATCGAAAATCGTCTGGCGTTGTCGCGCGCCATTCCGGACATTTATCGCAAGGCCCGCGTCGAACGCGTCGCGCCGTTTTTCCAGGCGCTGCAGGCAGAGCTGTTCGCGCTCAACAAGCGCGACGACGCCCGCATCGGCCTGCTCACGCCCGGTCCCATGAACGAGACCTATTTCGAGCATGCTTATCTGGCGCGCTACCTCGGCCTTCTCTTGGTGGAAGGCGAGGATTTGAGCGTTCAGGACGACGGCGTCTTCATCCGCACCGTGTCCGGACTGCGCCGCACCGAAGTGCTGCTGCGCCGCATCGACGCCGATTTCGCCGATCCGCTGGAACTCAACGCCGCCTCACGGCTCGGCGCCGCCGGGCTGCTGCAGGCGGTGCGCGACGGCAAAATCGTCATCATCAACGCGCTCGGCGCGGGCCTCGTCGAGGCGCGCGCGATGCTGGCGTTTCTGCCGGCGCTGGCGCCGGTCGTGCTTGGCGCCGAACTGAAAATGCCGAATGTCGCGACCTGGTGGCTCGGCCACGCCCGCATGCGCGAAGATATGCTCGGCAAGCTCGACAGCATGGTGGTCGCGGCGGCGTTTACCGATCATCTTTCCGACGCCGGCCTCGGCAGTGAAATTTTGGGCGCGCGGCTCGACGAGGCACAACGCCGCTCGCTGATGCAGTCGATCCGCGACCGCGGCATCGATTACGTGCTGCAGGAAGCGGTGACATTGTCCAGCATGCCGGTTTGGCGCGACGGCCGCTTGCAGCCGCGGCCGTTCACGCTGCGCCTGTTCGTCGCCCGACTCGGCGAGCGCTGGCAGGTGCTGCCCGCGGGATTTGTGCGCATCGCCGACGATCTCGATGCGCGCGCCGTCAGCTTGCAGCGTGGCGCCGCAAGCGCCGATGCCTGGGTTTTGGCGCACGGGCCGGTGGCGGAAACGACGCTGCTGCCGAACCCCGAACGGATGCCGGTACAGCGCGCCAGCGGGCTGTTGCCGAGCCGGGCCGCCGACAATCTGTTCTGGGTCGGACGCTATATCGAACGCGTCGAGGCGACGCTGCGGATCGTGCGCGCCATCATCAACCGCGTCGCCGAGGCCGACGATGCGGCGGCGCCGGTCATCGCCACGCTCGGCGCCATGCTGGCCGCGTGGGACGCCATACCGGTCGGCGGCAGCGCCGCGCCGGCGACATTCATCGCACGCGCCGCACTGACCCGCCCCGATCTGGACGGCGCCTTGCCGCGGCTGGTCGGCGCCGCGCGCTCGGCGGCTTCCGCTATTCGCGATCGCTTTTCGCCGGATGCCTGGCTGGCCATCAACGACCTCGCCGAGTTGATCGCCGTGCCGCTGACCGCCGTTCCCACCGAGAGCGCCATCACCGAGCGGGTGGAAGCGGCACTGCGCATCATCTCCTCGTTATCCGGACTGGCGCAGGAAAACATGACGCAGCTTGCCGGCTGGCGCTTTCTCGAGCTCGGCCGCCGCATCGAGCGCGCGCTGTTAACCTGCCGGCTGATCCGGGCTTTGGCCCAGCCCGGCACCGTCGACGGCGAGCTCGACGTACTCTTGGAGCTCGCCGACAGCCAGATCACCTACCGGCAGCGCTACGTGATGATCGCGGCGCCGACGCCGGTGCTCGATCTGGTCATGCTCGACCCCAACAATCCGCGGTCGGTGATGTTTCAGCTCGACCGCATCGAGACGCATCTGCGCGCGTTGCCCAGGCGCAGCTCCAGCGGCCGGCTGTCGCCGGTCGAGCAAATCGCCGCGGCGCTCGCCACCCGGCTGCGCACCGTGGACGCCGCCGCCGTGAACGAGACGCTGATCGTCGATATCGAGCAGGCGCTGATGAAATTGTCCGATGCCATAAGCGCGGCCTATCTGATCAACACCGAACGATCCGACCCGATGTGGGAGGCGCTGGCGTGAATTACGACGTCAGGCAAACGACGACATGCAGCTACGCGACGCCGGTGGCGCACGCCCGGCATGTGCTCCGCCTTACGCCGGTGTCCCGCGACGGCGAACGCGTGCATGTCGCGGCGCTGCAGATCGTGCCCGAGCCGGCGCACCGGCGCGAGGGTCAGGATTTTTTCGGCAACCGCTTGACCTGGATCGAAGTCAACGAGCCGCATGAAACACTGACCATCAAATTGTCGGCGCGCGTCGCCGTGGATGCGGTGGCGAAGCCGGAGCAGACGCCGGCCTGGGAGGCGGTGCGCGAAGCCGCGTTCGCCACCGGCGATATCGGCCCGCTGTCGCCGGCGCATTTTCTGTTTCCGAGCCGCATGGTCTCGCTCGACCCGGAAATTCGCGATTACGTTCGTCAAAGCTTTCCGCCGGCACGCCCCGTGCTCGCCGCCGCCATCGAGCTGATCGGCCGCATGAAGGCCGATATCACCTACGAGATCGGCGCCACGACCGTCACCACGATGCCGCCGATGTCGTTCGCGCTGCGCCGCGGCGTCTGTCAGGATTTCGCGCACATCATGATCTCGGGGCTGCGCGGCATCGGCCTGCCGGCTGCCTATGTCAGCGGCTATCTGCGCAGCGCGCAGCGTGCCGATCCGACGCGGCTGCAAGGCGCCGACGCCATGCATGCCTGGGTGCTGTTGTGGTGCGGCCCGGCGACGGGCTGGATCGGTCTCGACCCCACCAACGCGATTCTGGCGTCCGACGAGCACGTCACGCTCGCGGTCGGCCGCGATTACACCGACGTCGCGCCGATGGACGGCGTAATCCTGGGCTCGGGCGGCCAGCGCATCGCCGTTGCCGTCGCGGTCACGCCGGTCGCCTAAGGCGACGAGCCACCGTCACGCTCCGGCTGCCGCCTTCGCCAGCGCCGCAAGCGCCGCCGCCAGCCGGGTTGTGACCGCGCTGACACGCGCGGCGTCGCCATGGCGCTGCGCGATCCAGGCCGGATCGTTGTACGACAGCCAGCATTTACCATCGGCATCTTCCCAGGCCAGGGCTTTGAGCGGCAGGTCGATGCCGGCCGTTTGCAACACTTGCATCAGCGGCGTGCCGCCCGCGGCATTGCCGAAAATCAACAGCTCGGTTGGCCGCAGCGGCAAGCCCACCTCCTTGGCGCCGGCGGCATGGTCGATGCGCGCGAAGACCGTCATGCCCTTGGCGGTGACTTCGGCAGCCAAGCGATCCACGGTTTCCTTGACGCCGTGCGCGCTCGGCAGCGTTATCAAGCCATTTGCGCTCATGATCGAAACTCCCATCGCGTTGTCGGCTTAAACGGGCAACACTACGCCGCGATACCGGTATTGACCGCAGTCCGCCGCCGCGGGAATAAGACACGCTGCGGCATGAGGAATTCTAGGCATGGCCGATAACGACAGCAAGAAACCGGTCCATACGCTTGCCGATCATCTTTATGGGCGCGATGTCGCCCACCTCCATGCCGACGATTCCGATCACGACCACGATCACGATTTCGACAGCGACGACGGGCCGCTCGAAGACAATCCGCTGTGGCGGCAGGACAATGTCACGCTGACGACGGTCGGCATCGATATCGGCTCGTCCGGTACGCAAGTGATCTTTTCCCGCGTCCACCTGCGGCGCCTCGCCGAAGAACTGACCAGCCGCTATTACGTCGTCTCGCGCGAAACTTTGTTTCAGTCGCCGGTAGCGCTCACCCCCTATCAGAGCGAGGAGCGCATCGACGATCAAAAGCTCGGCGTCATCATCGACGATGCCTATGCCGCGGCCGGAATTTCGCCGGAGCAGATCGACACCGGCGTCGTCATTCTCACCGGCGAGGCGCTGCGCCGCGACAATGCCCAAGGCATCGCGCGGGTTCTGTCCGAGCAGGGCGGCGATTTCGTCACCGCCACCGCCGGTCATCACATGGAGGCGATGCTCGCCGCCTACGGATCCGGCGCCGCACGCGTGTCGAGCGACCAGGGCAAGCGCATCCTCAATATCGACATCGGCGGCGGCACGACCAAGCTCGGCGTGGTGGAAAGCGGCAAGGTCGTTGCCACCGCCGCCGTCCATATCGGCGGCCGCCTGCAAGTGGTCGAAGACGGCAAGATCGTGCGGCTCGATCCGGCCGGCGAGCATCACGCCAAGCGCGCCGGCTTTTCCTGGGAGCGCGGCGGCGGGGCCACCGCCGCCGAACTGCAAAACGTCGCCGACGGCATGGCCGATGCGCTGATAGCCGCCGTCACGGCACGGCCGCTGCCGCACGACATCGCCCGGCTTTATCTGACCGATCCGATCGCCGAGCCGGGCCGCATCGACGGCGTGATGTTTTCCGGCGGCGTCGGCGAATACGTCTACGAGCGCGAAAGCCGCGACTTCGGCGATCTCGGCGCCAAGCTCGGCGGCGCGCTTCGCGCGCGCATCGCGCAAGGCGCCTTGCCGTGGCCGGTGCTGCCGGCCGGCGAATGCATCCGCGCCACCGCGCTCGGCGCCTCGGAATACTCGGTCCAGCTTTCCGGCAATACCAGCTACATCTCGGCGCCGGGCAAGCTGTTGCCGCGCCGCAATCTCCAAGTGGTGCAGCCGGCTTTCGATCTCGCCGACACCATCGATCCGGACCGGCTCGGCGCGGCCATCCGCGATCACATCGCCGCTTTCGATCTCGCCGACACCGACCGCGATATCGCGCTCGCTTTGCGCTGGACCGGCCTGCCGCGCTACGAGCGGCTCGCCGCATTCGCCGAGGGCATCAAACGCGGCGTCGCCGGGCGCATCGCCGGGAAAGCGCCGCTCTACATCATGCTCGACGGCGACGTGGCGCAAACGCTCGGCCATATCCTGCGCGAGGAGCTCAAAGTCGACAGCGAGCTTTTGGTGATCGACGGCATCGTGCTGTGGGACTTCGATTACATCGATCTCGGCCGTATCCGCATGCCGTCCTATACCGTGCCCGTCACCATCAAATCGCTGGTGTTCAACGAAGACCCGCGTGGACCGCGGCCGCGCCAGCGCCTGCATCATCGCGAGCACGATCATCCGGCCGCCCATCACCATCATCACGAACACGACGATGACCACGATCACGGCCATCGCTAGTTTGCCGCGGACCCGCTAAGATCGCCGCCAAGGACGATGTTTCCAGGGATGGGACCAAGGGTGACGCTTTAGGTGAATCATGGCCGAGAACGCGAAAAAGAACGCGGTCGTTTCCGAGGAACTCGCCAGCAAGTTCAAGACCGAGAAGGAAACGCCTTATACCCGCTGGGTGAAGGCCGAGGGCCTCGATATCATCCCGTCCTTCTACGTGAAAAACCTCAATACGGTCGCGCTGAAGCCCTGGGCGCGCCGCGGCGGCAACGCCGTGTTCCTCAATCACGACGCCTCGCGCACCTCCAACGACTGTTACGTGATGGAGATTCCGCCGGGCAAGAGCCTGCACCCGCACCGGCAGCTCTACGAAGAAATGATCATGATCCTAAGCGGCCGCGGCTCGACCACGGTGTGGAACGGCGCCGGCGCCCGCATCACCTTCGAATGGAAGGCCGGGCGCGCTGTTCGCCATTCCGCTCAACTGCCATCACCAGCATTTCAATGGCTCGGGCAAGGACCCCGCACGTTACGTCGCGGTCACCAACGCGCCGCCGGTCATCAATCTGTATGAGGACCTCGATTTCATCTTCAACACCTCATACGACTTCAAGGACCGCTTCGCCGGCGAGCCCGATTATTTTTCCGCCAAGGGCGAGCAGAAGGGCTTTCTGCTGACCACGAATTTCGTGCCCGACGCGGTCAATATTCCCCTGATCACGGCCGCGGAGCGTGGCGCCGGCGGCGGCCATCTGCGCTTCAACATGGCCAAGGGCTCGATGAACAGCCACATCTCGCAATTTCCGATCGGCACCTACAAGAAGGCGCACGCCCACGGCCCCGGCGCCCATGTCATCGTGCTGTCCGGCGAGGGCTTTTCGCTGATGTGGCCTGAAGGCGAGGAGCCGCAGCGCTTCGACTGGGAAGTCGGCACCATGATCGTGCCGCCGAATATGTGGTTTCATCAGCATTTCAACACCGGGACCACGCCGTCGCGCTACCTCGCCTTCAAGCACGAGGGCGTCGCCATTCGCAACGCGCAAGGGGTGCCGAAGGCCTGGATTTCGCGCCGCGCCGGCGGCGATCAGATCGACTATATCGACGAGCAGCCGGAAATCCGCCGCATCTTCGCCGCCGCGCTCGCCAAGCACGACCTCGCCTCGCGGATGGACGCCGCCTACGCAAAGGAGCAGAGCGATCTCGGCATCAAATCCGCCTGAGCTCTCCCTCATCCCATGAAGCCAGCGCCGTTCGATTACCACGCGCCGCGGCAGCTCAAGGAAGCCGCCGAGCTCCTTGCGGGCCTGCCCAACGCCAAGATTCTGGCCGGCGGGCAATCGCTCGTGCCGATGATGAATTTTCGCTATTTGATGGCCGATCACTTGATCGATCTGGGCCATGTCGAGGATCTGCGCGGCATCGCCGTGATCGACGGGCATCTGCGCATGGGCGCGATGATGCGGCAGCGCGACCTTGAATTGTCGCCGGAGGTGGCGCGGCATTGCCCGCTGTTGGCCGAGGCGCTGCGCCATGTCGGCCACCGTCAGACCCGCAATCGCGGCACCATCGGCGGCAGTCTCGCCCATGCCGATCCGGCGGCCGAATTGCCGGCGGTGTGCGCGGCCTACGATGCGGTTCTGCATCTGGCGAGCGTCCGCGGCTTGCGCGCCGTGCCGTTTCGCGACTTTCCGGTTGGTTATATGGCGACTGCGCTCGAGCCCGACGAAATGATCGCCGCGGTCGAGCTGCCGATCTGGCGCCTCGGCCACGGCCACGGTTTCCACGAGTTTGCCCGCCGGCACGGCGATTTTGCGCTCGCCGGCGCCGCCGCGCTGCTCGACATCGGCGCCGGCGGCGTGGTGCGGCGCGCCGCGCTGTCGTTGTTCGGCGTCGCCGAGCGGCCCATCCGGGTCGATGCCGCCGAAGCGGCGCTTCTGGGCAAGGTGATCGACGCCGACGCCATCAAAAGCGCAGCCGCCGCGGCGTGGCTCGTCGAGCCGATATCCGATATTCATGCCAGTGGCGATTACCGCCGTCATCTCGCCCAGGTGTTGAGTGCGCGCGCACTCGTCGACGCGGCGCAGCGCGCGGGCGTCGAGGTGTAAAAGCGGGCGTAGAGTAGCGTATGGCAAAACAGGCGACGCGGATCACGGTCAACGGCAAGTCGCATGCGCGCGTCGTCGAATCGCGGCTGACGCTGGCCGATTTCCTGCGCCATGAGCTCGGGCTGACCGGGACGCATCTCGGCTGCGAGCACGGCGTCTGCGGCGCCTGCACGGTGCTGGTCGACGGCCGTTCCGCCCGCTCCTGCCTGATGTTCGCCGTGCAAGCCAATGGCTGCGAGGTCACCACCGTCGAAGGTCTCACGCCGGACGGCGGGCTGTCCGCGCTGCAGCAGGCGTTCATGGACAATCACGGCCTGCAATGCGGCTTCTGCACGCCGGGAATGCTGATCACGCTGACCGAACTGCTGCGCGACAATGCCGATCCGACCGAGCAGGAGGTTCGCGAGGCGCTGACCGGCAATCTGTGCCGTTGCACCGGCTATGCCGGCATCGTCAAAGCCGCGCTCGATGCCGCGCAACGCCTGCGCGGCGGATCGGGAGCTTAACGATGGGCGCAAAGCATTTCGGTGCCCGGGTGAAGCGGCTCGAAGACCCGGCGCTGTTGGCCGGCCGCGGCCGCTTTGTCGACGACATCAAGCTGCCCGGCATTTTGCACGCCTGCTTCGTCCGCTCGCCGCATGCCCACGCGCTCATTCGCGCCATCGATGGCGGGCCGGCGATGGAAATGCCCGGCGTACATGCGGTCCTGACGGCGGCCGATCTGCCCGAGCCGATGGACCGCATGCCGATCCCGATGCTCACGCCCAATCCGGCCATTGCGGTGGCGCGGACGCAGACGGTTCTGGCGCGCGATGAAGTCTGTTACGTCGGCCAAGCCGATTGCGGTGGTGATCGCGGATTCGCGCTACATCGCCGAGGACGCCGCGGCGGCGGTCATTGTTGAATATGACGTCGTTGCCGCGGTCGGCGATTGCCGTGCCGGCATCGCGGACGGCGCACCGCGTGCGCATAGCGATCTGAATTCCAACGTCATCGCGCGCTTCCCGTCCGCCTATGGCGACGTCGACGCCGCTTTCGCCGGCGCCGCCCATGTCTTTCAGGAAGTGCTCTGGCAACACCGCGGCGGCGGCATGGCGATGGAGACGCGCGCCGTTCTGGCCAGCCACGAGCCGGCATCCGATCTGCTGACCGTATGGTCGGGCACGCAGACGCCGCATCTCGGCCGCGGCACGCTCGGCGATCTGCTCAATCGCACCATCGAATCGATCCGCATGATCGCGCCGGACGTCGGCGGCGGCTTCGGACCGAAAGCGATCTTCTATCCCGAGGAAGCGGCGATCCCGGCGGCGGCGCTCAAGCTCGGCCGGCCGGTGAAATGGATCGAGGATCGCCGCGAGCATTTTTTGTGCGCCACGCAGGAGCGCGATCAGTACTGGGACATGGCGATCGCTGTGGACGCGGATGGCAAGATCGTCGGCGTGCGCGGGACCATGCTGCACGACAGCGGCGCCTTCGTGCCGTGGGGCGTGATCATGCCTTATATCGCCGTCCGTCACCGTGCCGGGACCCTATGTGGTGCCGGCCTATCAGCTGGAGACGATCGTCGTCCTGACCAATAAAGTGCCAACCACGCCGGTGCGCGGCGCCGGCCGGCCGCAGGCGGTGTTCGCCATGGAGCGCCTGATGGACCGCGTGGCGCGCGAGCTTTCGCTCGACCGCGCCGAAGTGCGGCGGCGCAACTTCATCCAGCCGGAGCAGATGCCCTACCCGGTCGGCCTGTTGTTCCGCGACGGCAAGCCCTTGGTTTACGACAGCGGCGATTATCCGAAAGGCCAGCAAACGGCGCTCGCCCTTGCCGGCTATGACGGCTTTCGCGAAAGGCAACGCGCGGCGCGCGACCAGGGCCGTCTGATCGGCATCGGCATCGGCAATTATGTCGAGGGAACGGGCCTGGGTCCGTTCGAGGGCGTGACGGTGCGCGTATTGCCAAACGGCAAGGTCGCGGTCGCGACCGGCGCCACCAACCAAGGCCAGGGCACGCGCACGACGCTGACCCAGATCGTCGCCGAACAGGTCGGCTGCCGTATCGAGGACGTCGTCATGACCGTCGGCGACACCGGCGCCATCGCCCAAGGCGTCGGCGCCTTTGCCAGCCGCCAGGCGGTGAACGCCGGCTGCTCGGCGCAGCTCGCCGGCGCAAGCGGTGCGCCAACAGATCGTCGCGCTGGCGGCGCGCGCGCTCGGCGTCGACGAAGCCGATATCGATCTTGAAGACGGCAACGCCGTCGCCACGACCGGCAACAAGCCGATGATCCCGTTCGGCGAGCTGGCGCGCTTGGCGCAAGGCATCCCCGGCGTCTCGCTGCCCGCCGGGCAAGCCGCCGGCCTGGAGCACACCGCTTACTACGCGCCGCCGCAGGCCGCTTATTGCTCCGGCACCCATGTCGTGGAGGTCGAGGTCGACCACATGACCGGCGGCGTCAAGGTTATCGGTTACGCGGTCGCCCATGACAGCGGCCGGGTCATCAATCCCCTCATTGTCGACGGCCAAGTGCAGGGCGGCGTCGCGCACGGCATCGGCAACGCGCTTCTCGAATGGATGCAGTATGACGGCAATGCGCAGCCGCTGACCACGACATTCGCCGACTACCTGTTGCCGATGGCGACCGACGTGCCGACTTGCGCCATTGCCCATGTCGAGACCGTCAATCCGCTCAATCCGCTCGGCGTCAAAGGCGCCGGCGAAGGCGGCACCATTCCGGCGCCGGCGGCCATCATCTCGGCGATCGAGGACGCGCTGTCGCCGTTCAATGTGCATTTCGCCGAAACGCCGCTGATGCCGGAGCGCATCGTCGCCGCGCTGCGCGCCGCCGGCGCATATGAGAAAATGTTGGCGACGTGAGCCTCTCCTTGAGCGTCATACGCAGACGATGACGAAAGAGGAAACAGGAGTTGGAATGACCGAGCAAGCAACGACCCCATTCTGGCGCTTCTCGCTTGCCTTCTATCGTCAGGCCGGCGTGTCCGACGCCTGCATTGCCTTGCAGGACGGCTGCGGCATCGACGTTAATTTGCTGCTGTTTTTGTTCTGGCTCGCCTCGGAGAGCCGGCAAATGTCGCCCGAGGACGTCAGAAAACTTGACGACCGCGTGCGCAGCTGGCGCGAGCTGACGATCATGCCGATCCGCGATGCCCGCCGAAAGCTCAAAGGCGCCGCGACTTTCGTCGAGCCGAGGAAGCAGGAGGCGTTCCGCGACAAGGTGAAGGCGGTCGAGCTCGAAGCCGAACAATTGCAGCAGGAAGCGCTTTACAGCTTCACCACGTCCGGCCCGCTCGGCGCCCAGGCGGCGCCGCGCGCCGCCGCGCGGGCGAATATCGCGGCCTACGCGCTGGCGATCGGACGGGATTTTCCCAAAGGGGCGGTCGATCTCCTCGCCGCCGCCTTCGACGCGCTCGCCGGCTGAGATCATCCTCCTACTGGAAGATCGCGCCGCGGCGTGTCACAAACCTCCGCCAAGACGGGCGCCAAGGATACGAGGGAGCGAATGGCCAAAACTCCGGCGCGGCTGATTGTCGGCATATCCGGCGCCTCGGGCACGATCTACGGCGTGCGCCTTCTGGAAATGCTGCGTAAGGCCGACATCGAGACCCATTTGGTCATGTCGAAGTCGGCGGAAATGACGCTTGCCTACGAGACCGATCTCAAGCCGAAAGACGTGCGCGCGCTCGCTTCGGTGCATTACCCGGTCAGCGATATCGGCGCGGCGATCTCCTCCGGCTCGTTCCCGACCATGGGCATGATCATCGCGCCGTGCTCGATCCGCACCATGAGCGAGATCGCCACCGGCGTCACGGCCTCGCTCTTGTCGCGCGCCGCCGACGTGGTGCTGAAGGAAAAGCGCCGGCTGGTGCTCGCGGTGCGCGAAACGCCGCTGCATAGCGGCCATCTGCGCTCGATGACCACGCTCGCCGACATCGGCGCGGTGATCGCCCCGATCGTTCCGGCCTTCTATAACCGGCCGCAATCGGTCGACGACATCGTCAATCACACCTGCGGCCGGCTGCTCGATCTGTTCGGCATCGACACCGGCACGGTGAAGCGCTGGAAAGGCGGCCCGAGGGACAATAATTTGCGAACAGTAGTAATTTGCGAAGCCATAATTTCAGCGTCAATCAGCAGCGAGGATACGCCAATGGATCAGAAACGCTACGACATCGGTCTCAAGATGCGCAAACAGGTACTCGGCGCCGAATATGTCGACCGCGCACTGTCCAACGTCGACGACTTCAACCGCGATTTTCAGCGCATCCTCACCGAGTATTGCTGGGGCGAAACCTGGGGCGACGACACGCTCAAGCCGCGCGAACGTTCGATCCTCAATCTCGGCATGATCGGCGCGCTCGGCAAGATGGAAGAATTCGCCACCCATGTGCGCGGCGCGCTCAATAACGGCTTGACGCCCGACGAAATCCGCGCCGCGCTGACGCAGGTCATGATCTATTGCGGCGCGCCGATCGGCGTCGACTGCTTTCGCATCGCCAAGCCGATCATCGCCGAGTATCTCAAGAACAAAAAGTGACGATGCTCGATCAGCCGGAAGCGCGACGCACCAAAGGGCCATCGGGCGGGCCGCCGCTCGATTTTCAGGAGCATCTGGCCCGGCTCGACGCGGCGGGCCTGCTGACGCGCGTCGACCGGCCGATCAACAAGGATACCGAACTGCATCCGCTGGTGCGCTGGCAATTCCAGGGCGGCTTGCGCGAAGAGCAGCGGCGGGCGTTTCTGTTCACCCATGTGATCGACGGGCAAGGCCGCCGCTACGATGTGCCGGTGGCGATCGGCGCACTGGCGGCCTCGGCGGAGATTTACGCCATCGGCATGGGACGGCCGGTCGAGCAGATCGGCGATGCCTGGATGGCGGCCATCGCCAAACCCATCGCGCCGGTCGCGGTGACGGCGGCGCCGTGCCAGGAAGTCGTCATCACCGGCGAGGCGCTGCGCCGGCCGGACGGCGGATTGAAGCTGTTGCCGGTGCCGATTTCGACGCCCGGCTACGATGCGGCGCCGTATTTCACGGCGACGCTGTGCATCACGCGCGATCCGGAAACGGGCGTCCGCAACATGGGCACCTATCGCGCCGGACTGAAAGCAACGGACCGGCTCGGCGTGCGCATGGCGGCGCGTCCGGGCGGCGCCGGCGGCTATCTGCATTGGCAGAAATACCGCAAGCGCAAACAGCCGATGCCGATCGCCATCGTGGTCGGCGCGGCGCCGGTCGTCATGTTCACCGGGCCGCAAAAACTGCCGGTCGATTGCGACGAGATGGCGGTCGCCGGCGGGCTTGCCGGCGCGCCGATCCGCATCGTCAAAGCGGCCACCCTCGATCTCGATGTGCCGGCCGACGCCGAATTCGTGGTCGAGGGCCTGATCGACCCGGAAATGCTCGAGCCGGAAGGGCCGTTCGGCGAAAGCCACGGCCATGTCGCGCTCGAAGGCTTCAACATGTCGATGCAGGTCACCGCGATCACCCACAAGAACAAGCCGATCTGGGCGTCGATCCTGAGCGAAGTGACGCCGAGCGAATCGAGCGTGATGAAGCGCGTCGCCTACGAGCCGCGCTATCTGTCCCATTTGCGCGACACGCTGTCGGTCAAGGGCGTGCGCCGCGTCGCGCTGCATGAGCCGCTGACCAATCTGCGCAAGGTCGTGTTCGTGCAGTTCGCGCCGGGCACTCCGCGCACCGAAATCTGGCGCGCTCTGCAGGGCGCGGCGACGCTGCAGGCCGATATCGGCAAATACGTCATCGGCGTCAGCGAGGATATCGACCCGGACAATCCCGATGCGGTGTTCTGGTCGCTCGCCTATCGCGCCAACCCGGTCGAGGACGTGCACATCGTGCCGTATCGCTCCGAAGGCCACGGCCCGAAATCGGGCGGCCCGCGCGAGGAGTCGACCATGCTGATCGACGCCACGCAGAAGGAATCCTATCCGCCGATCTCGCTGCCGAAGCGCGAATACATGGAGCGCGCCCGCGCCATCTGGGATGAGCTCGGCCTGCCGGCCCTGACACCGCGGCAGCCGTGGCACGGCTATTCGCTCGGCGACTGGGACGCGGTGTGGGACACTTATGCGGAGCGGGCCGTGCGCGGCCAATGGGAAGCAACCGGCAAGGAAACCTTCGCCCAGCGGCGCAGCGGGCTGACGCCGGAAACGCCAGTGAAGAGCGTGAAGGAGTAGAGCCCGGACCTTCCAGCGCCGCGCACGCCGCGCGCCGGCGCTTACCGCGCCGAGATCGTATCGCGCCGCCCCGCCATGATCTCGGCCGCGGCGTGAATGGCGGCGCGGACGCGCTGATAGCTTCCGCAGCGGCAGATATTGGTCATCGCCGTGTCGATCTCGGGATCGGTCGGATCGGGCTTTTCCTTCAGCAGCGCGACGGCCGCCATCATCATGCCGGACTGGCAATAGCCGCATTGCGGCACGTCATGATCGATCCAGGCCTGCTGCACCGGATGCAATTGACCGTCCCGCGGCAGGGCCTCGACGGTGGTGACGTGCGCGGCGCCGATGCTGCCGACCGGCACCTGGCACGACCGCGTGGCGACCCCGTCGATGTGAACCGTGCAACAGCCGCATTGGGCGATACCGCAGCCGTATTTGGTGCCGGTGAGCCCGATGGTATCGCGCAGCACCCACAAGAGCGGCGTGTCCGCCTCGACGTCGAGGTTATAGGCCGTTCCGTTGACCGACAGGGCGATCATGCCTGGCTTCCCGCGATGGAACCCCGGCGGCAGGTTAGCGCGTTCGATTCCACTGGGAAATGCCCATTTTGCGGGCGCCAGCCGGCCAGGGCAGATTGCCACGGCATCTTTCACTCTCTTTTCACGCGCGCCAATCCAGGGCATTCTGGGGCGACACTGCCGCGTTCTGCCCGTCCGGGCGGGGCGGTCAGGGTATGAAGAAAAACCGGATTTTGGAGGAAACTTATGAGTTATCGCATCAGCCGGCGTGGCGTTAACGCCGGGATCGGCGCCGCCTTGATTTCGCCGGCGCTGGCCGGGACCAGGGCTTTCGCGCAAGGCGCGGCCGGACCGATCAAGATCGGCTTCAGCATGGCGTTGACAGGGCCGCTGGCCGCCAACGGCAAGCAAGCGCTGCTCGGCGCGCAAATCTGGCAGGAAGAAGTCAACGCCAAAGGCGGTCTGCTGGGCCGCCAGGTTCAACTCGTCAATTACGACGATCAGTCCAACCCATCGACGGTGCCCGGCATCTACACCAAGCTGCTCGACGTCGACAAAGTCGACCTCATCGTTTCCGGCTATGCCACCAACATGGTCGCGCCGGCCATTCCGGTCGCCATGCAGCGGGGCAAGGTCTTCATCGGCCTGTTCGCTCTCGCGGCGAACAGCGAATTTCATTATCCGAAATACTTCTCGATGCTGCCGTCCGGGCCGACGCCGAAGGAATCCTTCACCGAGGGCTTCTTCCAGATCGCCGCCGCGCAGAGTCCGAAGCCGCAGACCATCGCCATTGCGGCCGAAGACGCCGACTTCTCGCACAACGCCGCCGACGGCGCCCGCAGCAATGCGAAGAAATACGGCTTGAAGACGGTTTACGACAAGACTTATCCGCCGAACACGACGGACTTCTCGCCGATCGTGCGCGCTTTGCAAGCCGCCAACCCCGATCTTGTCGTGATCTGCTCCTATCCGCTGAGCTCGGTCGGCATCGCGCTGTCCGCCAACGAACTCGGACTGAAGCCGAAAATGTTCGGCGGCGCCATGGTCGGCCTGCAGGCGACCGTGTTCAAGGACAAGCTCAAGTCCAAGCTCAACGGCATCGTCAACTACGAGACCTGGGTGCCTTCGCCCAAGTTGCTGGCGCCGGCCGCGGACTTCTTCAAGAAGTATCAGGCGCAGGCCGCAGGCAAAGGCATCGATCCGCTCGGCTATTATCTCGGCGGCTGGGGTTATGCCTATTTCCAGGTGCTGCAACAGGCCATCGAAGGCACCAAGAGCATCAACGACGACAAGCTCGCCGCTTATATGCGCAGCCATCCGTTCAACACGATCATGGCGCAGGACATCAAGTTCGGCAAAGACGGCGAATGGACCAAATCCGGGATGCTGCAGGTGCAGTACCACGGCATCACCGACGCCGCGAACCTCGATACCTGGCGCGGCATGAGCTATCAGACCGTGCTGACGCCGGCCGACGAAGCGACCGGCAAGGTCATCTATCCTTACGCGAAGGCGCTGGGCTAGGTCCCGCGCTGCCGCTGCCCCCGCAATCGCGTAGCGGGGGCAGCCCGACATATCGTGCCTGAAACGTGCTTTTGCCCGGCGCCATTGACGCATCCGTCATGGCGCCGGGCCTAAGCCCGGCGGTCAGACCGGGTCCCATCAAACAGAAACTCACCCTGTGGAGGAACCCATGAACGATCGCACAACGCGTCGTCCCCTATCGCGCCGCGCCGTCAATGCCGGCCTCGGCGCTGCTTTGATATCACCCGCACTCGCCGGAACGACCGCTTTCGCCGCCACCAGCGACCCGATCAAAATCGGTTTCGGCATGGCGCTGACCGGTCCGCTTGCCGTCAACGGCCAACAGGCGCTGCTCGGCTCGCAAATCTGGGCCGAAGAGACCAATGCCAAGGGCGGCCTGCTCGGACGCCAGGTTCAGCTGATCCACTACGACGATCAATCCAATCCGTCGACGGTCCCGGGCATTTATACCAAGCTCCTCGACGTCGATAAGTGCGATGTCGTCGTCAGTGGCTATGCCACCAACATGGTGGCGCCCGCGATTCCCGTCGTGATGCAGAAGAACAAGACATTGATCAGCCTGTTTGCGCTCGATGCCAATGCCGATTTCAAATATTCGAGATACTTTTCCTGGATACCGACCGGCGGACCGCATCCGAAGCAGACGATCACCGAGGGCTTCTTCCAGGTCGCGGCCGCGCAGAAACCGAAGCCGACATCGGTGGCCATCATCGCCGAGGATGCGGAATTCGCGCGTAACGCCGCCGACGGCGCACGCGCGAATGCGAAGGAATATGGCTTCAAGGTCATCTACGACAAAACCTATCCCCCGAACACAACCGACTATTCGCCGGTCGTTCGTGCCCTTCAGGCCGCCAATGCCGATCTCGTCGTGGTCTGCGCCTATCCGCTGAGCGCGGTCGGTATTACGCTGTCCGTCAACGAGCTCGGCTTGACCCCGAAGATGATCGGCGGGGCCATGGTCGGCCTGCAGGCGGTCGCCATCAAGAACAAACTCAAGGGCAAGCTCAACGGCATCGTGAACTATGAAAACTGGGTGCCGTCGGCAAAGCTGATGGCGCCAGCCGCCGACTTCTTCAAAAAGTACCAGGCGCGGGCACCCGGCCTCGGCATCGATCCGCTTGGTTATTATCTCGGCGGTTGGGGCTACTCCCGACTGCAGATCCTGGCGCAAGCGATCGAAGACACCAAGAGTCTCGACGACACCAAGCTTGCCAATTACCTGCACAGCCACGCGGTCAACTCGATCATGATCGACGGCGTCAAGTTCGACAGCAAGGGCGAATGGGTCAAAGCCCGTCAGCTTCAGGTGCAGTATCACGGCATTACCGACGCTGCGAACCTCGAGACCTGGCGCGGCATGAGCTACCAGACGGTGGTCGCACCGGCAGAGGACGTGACCGGCAAGGTCATCTATCCCTATGCCGACGCATTGAAGGTTTAAGCGGAGCTGCGAGGCGATTCCGGGCGCAGTACAACGCCAAACGGCGTGTTGCGCCCGGCCTTGTCAAAGTGCGAAAACGGTCCCGGACCGCGATGCGCCGATCGGTGCATTGCGTCCGGGATATTTTTTGAGGACGCGCATGCTGCTTCCCACCTGCCTCGTCGGTTCTTATCCGCAACCGGAATGGCTGATCGATCGCGTCAGGCTGTCCAAAGCGGTGCCGCGGCTGCGCGTCGACGATCTTTGGCTGGTGGCCCCGGACAAGCGCGAAGCGGCGCAGGATGACGCCACCATCCTCGCCATTCGCGACCAGGAGCGGGCCGGGCTCGACATCATCACCGACGGCGAACAGCGGCGCGAAAGCTATTCCAACCGCTTCGCCACCGCGCTCGACGGCATCGATATCGAAAATCCCGGCCAAGTGATCAACCGCAACGGCCGGGCAATCCCGGTGCCCCGCGTCGCCGGACCGATCCGGCGGACGCGGCCGATCGAGTTGCGCGATCTGAAGGTGTTGCGCGCCAATACCGGCCGCCCCGTCAAGGCGACACTGCCCGGGCCGTTCACCATGAGCAAACAGGCGCAGGACGACTACTATAAGGACGACGAAGCGGTGGCGCTGGCTTATGCCGCGGCCGTGAACGCCGAGATCAAGGATTTGTTCGCCGCCGGCGCCGACGTGGTGCAAATCGACGAGCCGTGGATGCAGCAGCACCCCGACGCGGCGCGGCGCTACGGCCTCAAAGCGCTCGACCGCGCGCTGGAGGGGGTCGGCGGCACGGTCGCCGTGCATCTGTGCTTCGGCTATGCCGCGGTGGTCCACGACAAACCGTCGGGCTATTCGTTCCTGCCGGAGCTGGAAACCTGCAAGGCGCAGCAGATTTCCATCGAGGCGGCGCAGCCGAAGCTCGATCTCAAAGTGCTGAAGGAGCTGCCGTCGAAGACCATCATCGTCGGGGTGATCGACCTGGCGGATATGACTGTCGAAACGCCGGCCCTGGTCGCGCAGCGCCTGCGCGCGGCGCTGGTTTACGTGCCGGCGGAGCGGCTGATCGCGGCGCCCGACTGCGGCATGAAATACCTGCCGCGCCCGGTTGCCTTCGGCAAGATGAAGGCGCTGGCCGACGGCGCGGCGATCGTTCGCCGCGAATTAACCGGCACGGCGTAGGCCCTCCGCGAGCGGCGCCGCCGATCGTCAGAGCATGTCCTTGATGGCGCGGATCAGATTGCGATCGACGCTGATGAGATCGGCGTCGCGCGGCAATGCCAGCGTTTCCCGCTCTTCTTCCGAAAGTCCGCGGCCCTGCAGGATGACGCGTCCGTCGGAGGTCAAGAAGATCGACGACGCTTCCTTGGCATCGCCGTCCTTCCAGACCAGCTCGACACGAAAATTGATCGCCATCGTGACGTGCCGCCCCTACTCGGCCGCCGTGGCGTGCGCCGCGGCGTCGCGCTCTTCCCGATAAAGCCGGTCGACGATGCGCCGCGCCTGCATGCCGCCGGCGTCGGCATTGATATCGACCTGCGGTGCGTCCGGCCGCAGGCTGATCATGCGCTGCTGCGCGGTGAACACCGCCACGTCTTCGAGGAAGGCGGTCTTGATCTGCTCGAACACGCGCTCGGTCACCGCCGCATTGCGCGGTTCGAAATCGTGCGCCTGGGCCCAGAAATAATGCGAGGTGGTCTCGGTCTCCGGCGTGATGGCGTTGAGATTGCGCATGCCGATACCGCCGACGCGGCGGCCCTCCGGTGCGCCGGTGCCGGTCGGCGTGGCGCCGACGTCGAGCCGCAGAAAGGCCGGCGGCGTATAGTCGATGATCTGCCAGCGGTCGACATTGCCGGTGAATTTTCCGACCTTGACGAAGGTCGGCGGCGCCGGCTGATCGAGGGTCCAGCGTGTCACCAGCACATTGTTCGGGGCGCGCTGCACCTTGACGGCGGCGTGCTCGACCAGCGCCATATTGCCGATCGTCGTCTCGTGGACGAAGGCCAGATGCGTCAGATCGAGCAGATTGTCGACGATCAATTGCCAATTGGCCTCGACGTGAAGATAGGAGGGCTTGGCGCCCCAGTCGGGGTCTTGCAGCCAGTGGAAATCGCAAATCTTGTCCGGGTCGGCCAGCGCCGGATCGCCCATCCAGATCCAAATCCAGCGATAGCGCTCGACCACGGGGTAGGTGCGCACGCGCGCATTGTGCGGAATATGGTCCTGGCCGGGAACGCGCACGCAGTGGCCCGAACCATCGAAGCGCAGGCCGTGATAGTGGCATTGCAGCGCGTCGCCGACGATCTTGCCCATCGACAGCGGCAGTTGCCGGTGCGGGCACCGATCCTCGAAGGCATGCAGCGCACCGTCGGCGCCGCGGAACAGAACGACCGGGTCGCCGAGCAATGTGCGGCCGAGCGGCCGCTCCCGGACTTCATCGTCCAAGGCGGCGACGTACCAATGGTTGCGAAGAAACATCGCGTCCTCCCTGCGGCGCTCTGTTGCGTCCTGCGGCGCTTGCTTTTGCTTACTTTAGGC
The DNA here is from genome assembly GCA_963827465.1 of uncultured Alphaproteobacteria bacterium. Lineage (GTDB taxonomy): Bacteria > Pseudomonadota > Alphaproteobacteria > Rhizobiales > Xanthobacteraceae > BOG-931. The sequence goes on along the minus strand of CAWHBC010000047.1, from coordinate 84,201 downwards.
GGAGACAGTACCTGCCTCAATCGTCATTACTGTGTTGCGCCGGCCCGGACTGGTTTGGCGGCTTGGAAACGGCCTATCATACCGAAAAACCTTCAAGGGCCACGATAGGGAAACGACATGGAAGCGACGGCCGGTCCGGAGATGTTGCGGGACTGGATAGCGCGCGCGGCGAACCGCGCCCCGGACAAACCATGGGTGATCGCGGCGGAGGACGGCCGCACCGTCAGTTACGGGCAATTGCGCGATATCGCCGGACGCTTTGCCGCCTTCCTGCGGCAGCGCGGTCTCGGCCGCAACGACCGCGTCGCGCTTCTGGCCAATAATTCGATCGAGCAGCTGCTTTGCTATTTCGGCGTGATGGCGGCCGGCGTGACCATTTGCACCATCCACGTCGAGATGAACCGCAATCAGCTCGGCAATATTTTCGAGCGGCTCAAGCCGCAACTGATCCTCAGCCAGGATGGACTGCAGCTCGACGACCTGTTGGCGCAGACCACCGTACCGCGTTTGCGCATCGGGCACTGGGACCGGCCGGAGCCCGATACGCTGTTTGCCGCGCTGGCGCGGCTTGAGCCGAGCGAGCCGCAAAGCGCGACGGCGCCGGACGACGATGCGATCATCCTGTTCACCTCGGGCACCAGCGCCAAACCGAAGGGCGTCGTTCTGAACTTCCGCGAATATCTCCTCAACATTGCGCCGCTCGCCAAAGGCTTCGGCATCGGCGCCGACGACAGGCTCTACGATTTCCGCCCCTTCAGCTGGAATTCGGCGCAGACTCTGGGCGCGCTCGCGGTGGTCCACAGCGGCGCCACGCTGGTGCTGGCGGAAAAATTTTCGGCGAGCCGTTTTTTTGTACATCTGCGCGAGCACGGCGTCACCATCGCCACCGGCAATCCGACCACCATTAATATCCTGCTCAACAGCGACCAGAGCGCCCATCGCGATACGCTGCCGAAACTGCGCTACATGACGTCGAGCTCGGCGCCGCTGCTGCTGGAGGAGTGGAAAAAGTTCGAGCAGAGATTCGGCTTTCCCGTAGCGCAAGGCTGCGGCGCCAGCGAAGTGAGCTGGATTGCGGCCATTCCCGGCGAACAGCGCCGCCTCGGCAAGGTCGGCCGCCCGCTGGCCTATCACGACCTCGCCATCGTCGATGGCGAAGGCCGGCGTCTGGCCGAAGGCGACATCGGCTATATCGAGCTCGGCGGGTGGCCCGGTCATCCGTTCCGCTATCTCGGCGAAGACGGCGAGGTGAAGGTGCATTGCCGCGGCCGCTTCCGCACCGGCGATCTCGGTTCGCTCGACGCCGATGGCTTTCTCACCATCACCGGCCGCGAGAAGGACTTGATCATCCGCGGCGGCGCCAAGATCTCGCCGCTCGAGATCGATTCATTCCTGATGCAGCACGCCGACGTGATCGAGGCCGCGACCATCGGCGTGCCGGACGCGATCTATGGCGAGGAAGTGATGAGCTATGTCGTGGTGCGGCCGGGCGCCGGCATCGCCGCCGACGACATTTTGTCGTACTGCGCCGGCACGCTGCCGGCCTTCAAGGCGCCGAAGCGCATCGTGCTGAGCGCGTCTTCACTACCAAAGACCGAACGCGGCAAGCTCGACAGGAAGGCGCTGGCGGAACGGTGGAAGAGCGACTCGCTTTAATCCAAGACAGCTCCCCAAGGCATAGGAATTCGCGTTACGCTCCCCACCTCTCCGCGCGGGCGCACGCACAAGGCGTCATGGCCCCATGACCGCCAGCATCGTTTCCTTGATCTTGGCGACGGCGTAATGGCCGATCTTGTCGATCTCGAGATGCGGGAAATTCGGCAGTTCGTCGGCCGCCACGATGCAATCGATAATGACCGGGCCTTCGGCTTCCAAGCCTGCCCGAATGCCTTCGCGTAGATCGCCGGGCGCGGCGATCCGAAAACCGTTGCCGCCGCAGGCCTGCGCCAAGGCGACGTAATCGGGGTTGGGAAATTCAATGCCCTTCTTGTAGGCCGGCAGGCCGATGGATTCGGCTTCCAGCGTGATCAGTCCGAAAGCCGAATTGTTGTAGACCACGAACTTCACCGGCAGCTTGTGATGCACGGCAGTCAAAAACTCGCCCAACAGCATGTTGAAGCCGCCGTCACCGCACAGCGCGATGACCTGGCGCGACCGATCGAGCGCCTGGATGCCGTTGGCTTGACCGACGGCGGTGCCAACCGCCGCATTGTTGAAGGAGCCGATGATCCGTTGTGAACCGCTTTGCTTGATCCAGTTCGCCGACCACAGCGTGTTGAGCCCGGTGTCGAACACGAAGATCGCATCGTGCTTGGCAAGATCGCCGACCGCGCGGGCGACCGCTTGCGGATGAATGCGGTCCTTGCTGCGCGCGGGATCGGCTTGCTTGTCGAGCTTCTCGTCCCATTTCTTGCGTTCCTCGCCGATCCGATTGAAGAATTCTTGTGTCAGTTTTGGCGGCGGTCTTTTCAAGAAGCGCCTTCACCGTCGGCAGCACCGAACCGACGATGCCCAGGACCGTCGGGGCGCGGCGTCCGAGAACATGCGGCCGCTCGTCGACCTGAACAACGCGGTCCTTGCGCGGCAGGAATTCCGAATAGGGGTAATCCGTGCCGAGCATCAAGAGGAGGTCGCACTGCATGACTGCGTTGTAGACCGCCTTGGTGCCGATCATGCCGATGCCGCCCATCCAGCGCGGATCGTCGTAAGGCAGAATGTCCTGTCCCTTGACCGAATGGATCAGCGGTGCCTTGAGGCGGTCCGACAGCGCGCGCAATTCCTCGGCCGCGCCGCGGCAGCCGCCACCACACATGATCACGATGCTTGCCGCAGCGTCGATTCGCCGGACCAAGTCGGCGACATCCTCCGGCCGTGGCGCTATGACGGGCCGCGGCCGAAGCGTCGGCAGGCTTGGCACCGCAGCCTCGGCATTGGCTTCGAAGACGTCCTGCGGGATGGTCAGATGAGCGACTCCGCGGCCGGCATAGGCGGCAGCGATCGCCTGATGAAAGACCGCCGGCGCTTGTTCGGGCGACGAGATTGTTTGCGTGTAGATCGAGACATCGCGAAACAGCAGATCCGGAGCCGTGGTCTGAATGTAATCGGTGCCTTGCATCTTGCGCGGCATATCGCCCGATATGGCGAGGACCGGCGCATGGTCGCGGGCGGCTTCGTAAAGACCGGCCACCAGATGGGTGCTGCCGGGACCGGTGGTGCCGCAACACACGCCGAGACATCCGGTGAGCTTCGCTTGCCCGGCGGCGGCGAGAGCGCCGCCCTCCTCGTGGCGCACACCGATCCACTCGATGTTGCTGCGGCGGACGGCATCAGCGAGCGGATTGAGAGAATCGCCGATCAATCCGAAAAAGTGTCTGACGCCGATCTGCTGCAGCGCACCGACCAAAATATCCGCCACCGTCCGAGACACAGGCGCCTCCGTTTGCGGCCCCCCGCCAAGAGCATAAACCCCCTGCTATTTCCGCTCCATGACAGAGGCGCCTATCGGCCCGATCGCGCCAGCGAATGCACCCAGCCCTGCATGCGCTTCTTGGCGTTGGCGATGTCCTCCTTGGAGAACCAGTCCTCCGGCTTCACGCGATCGACCGGATAGACCGGGCGCAGAAAATCGCTCTCGTAGCCGAACGGTACCGTGGCATCGATGCCCATGCCGCCTTCGAAGCGGGTGTTCGACGCGGTCCATTGCTGGGAGCCGGCGGTCATGCGCTCCGCCGGCATGAAGGTCTGGCCGCGGCCGCCGGGGATCGGGTTGAGGATGTCGGTCTGCGGATTGACGCGCGTGGTCAGGCACCACATCACGTCGTCCATCGAATACGGATCGACGTCCTCGCTGACCGCTATGGCGACCCGCATGCCTTGCGAGCACGACAAAATGGCGGAAAGGAAATTGCGCTGCCAGCCTTCGTCGATCTGATGGCGCTTCTTCACCTGGATGACGCAGCCGCCCCAGTCGGTCATGCAGTAGGGGATCACCACGTTCTGCACGATGCCGGGCTGCAGGCGGTTGCACAATTCGTAGATCGCCGCTTCGCGCACCGTGGTGTCGATGTTGTGGTCGTCGAGCATGTGCACGCCGAGCGCAAAGATGATCGGCTTCGATCTCCGGCTTGCGCATGGTGATGCCGGTGACATGGAAGGTCGGCGCCTTGTAGGACTTGCCCATATAGCCGGCCCACTCCGGATGGAAGTGATAGCGGCCCTGCACGTCGGCATCCTCGGCTTCCTTGGTCTCGTAGCGGCGGTCGCGCGGATTGACGTAGCCTTCGAGCACCAGTTCGCAGTCGGCCAGCGCCATGGCGTTGACGGTGCGCGCTTTGACGAGCCGGATCGGCGCACCCTGCACCGCGGACGCGATGCCGATCTCGTCGCAGCCCATCGGCAATATGGCGTAGTCGAAACCGGCGCCCGCAAGAAGCGTACACGCCGGCGGCACGCCGAAGCACATGGTGATCGGCACCGGCTGGTCTTCCTTGTAATATTTGTTGACCACCTGCCACATATGCGAGCCGGGCGAAATCTGGAACGTGCCGACATTGCCCCAGCGGAAATTCATGCGGTTGTAGCCGAGGTCGGAGCCGCCATCGAATTCAGGACCGGTGACGCAGCGAATGCCGGAGCCGACGGTCAATTCCGGCTCGTAGGTGGTGTGGCGGATCGGCACCAGCCACTTGTTGACGTCGTCCGGCTTCTCGATCACGAACTCCTGGCACGGCGCCGCGTCCTGCGCGATCTCCACCGGCTTGACCGGATGCGACAGCGCATAGGCGAGCTTCTTCACCCGATCGGCATCGTTCTGCCAGCCGAACATGCGGTTGATGATCGCTATGTCGCCGAACAGATTGGTGATGACGCGATGATTGGGCTTGCCCTTGACGGTGTTGAACAGCACCGGGCAGCCGCCATCCATGTGCTTTTGCAGGCCGGTGACCTGAAGGTCGGGGTCGACTTCCTTGTCGGTCTCGATCAGGTCGCCCGAGGCGCGCAGCCACTCCAGCGTGGAGCGCAGGTCGAAAGCCTGGTTGGGCGTTGCCGCCGAATGTTGTTCTTTGCGCAGCGGCTGTTGCATCGAGGGCGTTCCCGTTTTCTGGTTTGGCGAATTATCCGCCCGGGCCGCATGACCTGTCAACGCGACGGTAAAAGGCTAGATTTCGAGAAGGTGGCGCAATGTGTTCGTCAAAGTTGCAAGACCCAGGCGCGGCGCGAGGCCGGCCTCGCGCGTCGCGACAAATGGCAGCGAGGTATCATAATCGACCCGGCGCAAGGTCACCTTTTGCGCCGCGAGGTCGAGCACCATGTAGCTCGCGCGACGGTCGCGCGAGCGCGGCTCGCCGACGGTGCCGGGATTGAGCAGGTAATAGGCGTCATCGCGCAGCTTTATTTCCGTTTCCGCACGCACCGTCATTTTGCCGTCGCGAAGCTCGTAGATGCCGGCACGGTGGGTGTGGCCGAACGTGCAAATGCGCGCGCCCGAGGGATGCGACCGCAGCGCGGCGAAGCTGAGCATGCGGCGCTCGTCATTATCGAGCCGCACGCTTTCGCAGCCGCTGTCCGGATGCAACGCGCCGTGCACGGCGATCACCCGGTTGTCGATGACCGCCTTGAGCGGCAGATCGTGCAGGAACGCAAGATCGCCGGCCGTAACGCGTTCGCGCGTCCACATTGCCGCATGCGCCGCCCGGGCGCTGAAACCCGCCGTGGTGATACGGCCGCACACCGCGAGATCGTGATTGCCGGCAACGCACAGCGCATCGCAGTCGCGGATCAGCGCCAGGCATTCCGATGGCCTGGTGTTGTAACCGACGATGTCGCCGAGGCAGACGATGCGATTCACTTGCTCCTTGGCGATGTCGGCCAAGGTGGCCTGCAGCGCCTCGAGATTGGCATGAATGTCTGAAATAAGGGCGAGTTTCACGCGCCGGCACGTCCCGCCGCATCGCGCCGGCCAAGGCGCGCGGCCACGACATGCAGGCCCGCGCCGATGAGCGGCATCGGATCGGTCCACGACAGCGACGATTTCGCCTCGCAGCCGAGCGCCCACGGCAGCCATGCGGTCAGCGGCACCCCGAGTTGCCGCGCGGCGGGAAGATCCTTCCACGCGCGACACCAGCGCACGCCCGCCTTTGCGCGGCCAAATTGCGGCCGCGGCGTCCCGGTCAGGTCGGCATAAACCAATGCCGGGATATTGACGCCGGCGGCGGCTCCCGCGTGATGCCACAGCGTGAAGCGCGGATTGATTTCAAGAAGGTGCAGCGTTCCCGTTCGGTCCCGCTTGAAATCGACTTTGGCAACGCCCGTCAAACCGAGCCGTTCGACCGTGGCCCGGCCCAGCCGCGTCACGTCCGCAGCGTCGGTGATTTCGAGCGCGGTGGTGTGGCCGTAGGCCACCGGGAAGGTGCGGATCTTGCGGCCGCTAAACTCGGCGGCGACATCGCCGCGGGCGTCCACATAGCAGTGATAGCTCTCGATCCGTGCCTCATCGCCAGCAATGAGCTGCTGCGCCAGAAGCTCGGTCCCGATCGCCTGCAATTGCGGCCACATTTTCCGCAACGCCTCGGCGCTCTCGGCTGCAAGCGCCTTGCGCAAGCCGAGCAACTGGTTCCATCGGCCGACCCGTGTCAGCGGCTTGATCACGATCGGAAATGGCAGGCCGAGCGCGTCTGCTGCGATCTTTGCAGGATGAAAGCGCACGGCCGGGGGGACGGACAAATTATGACGGCTTGCCAGATCCGCAAAACGGGCTTTGTCGACCAAATCCTCGACCAGCGTCGGCTCGGCGATGACGAAACGGAAAGCCTGGGAGAGCCGTTCGCGATGCCGGGAAACAAAAACAAGCTGCTCGTCGGCCTCATAGAACAGCACCGGCCGCCCGCTTTGCGCCAAGCCGAATTGCATCAGCGCAGCGACGCAGGGTCTTCGGATCCTGTTCGCAATCCAAAGGCAGCCGTGCTTGCGCGAAGCGCGAATAGAGCGCCGGCGCGCCGGGGCGCGCCACGACGCTGCACGGAATGCCGGCTGCGGCGATCGGCTTTAGGAGGTCCATGTCGCCCATGACGCAGGCCGGAGCCGGCTGCGGTCGCGGCGCCGCCCGATCTTTCGCCGCAGCGAGCGGCTCCTCTGACGCCTGGCGAAAAAACAGCGGCGCGGTCGCGGATCGCAGACGCGACACCCAGTCCCACAGGATCGGCGTTTGCTTGATGAACCGCTTCACCGAGCGGCGGATGGTCGCCGCGCAATGCAGCGGCCAGCCGCGCCCGTTTGCCGCCGCGCTGTAATCGTAGAGCCGGAGCCGCAAATCCGACCATTCCAGCTTGTAAGGTTCGTCGCCGATGGTGAAATCGAACAGCCGCAAACCGCGCTGGATGGCGTAGGCGAGGAGCTCGCGAAGGTGAAGCCTGCCGGGACCGAAACGGGTCAACTCGCCGTCGCAGTAACTCGACAGCACGTGATAATAGCAGTCGCCGAACACGACGCCGAAATTCGCCGCCGCGCAGCTTTCGCCGACGTCGACGCGGCTGACATGCGCCATATGGCGCGAATCCGGATTTGACGCGAAATCGGCAAAGAACTCGCGGTAACCGGGCCGCGCGAACATGTCGCCGATGCCTTTGTGCGCGAAGATGCGCTTTTTCTGCTGCCATAACGTGGCGAGCGTCCGGTGCAGCTCATCCGGCTCGCTGGCCGTGGCGAAGCGGATGGCGCCGTGCTCCTCCATGCGCTTGCGCTTGGTCCGATCGCGCCGGCGCGTCGCCGACGATCGCTTGTCGCGATAGAATGTTTCCCAATCGGCACCCAATTGCGTGATGTGCGCGCTGTTGGCGTTGGGTTTGACAGCGAGATAAGTGAATGGGTTGACCTGGACGCCGACGGTCTGCGGCATTTTCTCGAAGTCGATCCAGTCGTAGCGCAGCTGCGGATCGGATCGCAGGCGCCCCCGCAGCTCGCGCCACAAATCGCGGAAGCGGTCGGCGCTGACGCGCTGGGAGAAGTCGCGGGCCAACAGCGGCGCGTTGTAATCGCAGAGGTCCTGGCCCAGCCAGCACAACCGCCAGGCCGAGCGCCTGCGGTCGAGCCCGAGCGGGGCGATGAAGGCGGTTCTGCCGTCGGCGTAACGGCCGATCACGATGACCGGCGTGATGTCGAGGCGCCGGCCGATGTGGCGGTACCACGTCGTCAGCCATGCAAAAGTCTGAAACGCGGTGCACTCGGCACTCTGTTCGAAGGCGCGCCATTCGTCTTCGGCAGCCTCGAACTGCGTGTGGATGCTGACGCTGACGTCCGGGGCAAATTCGCGCGACAGATCGTTCAGACGCGAGAGCGCGTCACGCGCGGTGTCGGCGCGTCCGTCATTGGCCGGCGCGTTGACAGATCGAAACGCGATCGTTGGCGTCATGCGTGGCAGAATCCCGACCCGAGCGGCTGAAACGACATGCCGCTTTCTTAGTGGAAATTCATTAAACGGGAGTGCTTCGGGTGCGGTTACGTTGGATTAACGTAAAGAGATCGGCGTGCTTGGGGGCGCGCCCGCCGTGTCGGTTTGGCGCAACCGGCGCGCTGGAAACGGCGGCGCGACGGCCCTATCGTTAAATAAGCGGATTTTCGGCGCGGCGGCTGGGGATGCCGCGAGGGAGGAAGTCATGAAGATCATCGGAAATTGCGCCGTAATTCTCGCCCTTTGCGCGATGGCATTGCCGGCGGCAACCGCCGCCCGTGCCCAAGCCGACAACTATCCGAACAAGGCGGTTACGATCATCTCCGATGCGGCGCCGGGATCCACGCCCGATGTCGATGCGCGTTTCGTCGCGGAAGGCCTGAGCACGGCGTTTGGCGAGCAATTTATCGTCGTCAATCATCCGGGCGCCAACGGCAGCATCGCCGCCCGTGCCGCCACCGACGCAGCGCCGGACGGGTACACGCTGTTCATGCCGGCGCTTTCGACCTTCGCGGCGTTGCCTTCAGTCGCCCCCAATCTGCCGCTGATGCTGCCGCGCGACTTCATCCCGATCGGATACACGGCGGAAAATCCGATGTTCGTCGCGGTCAATCCGAAGCTCGGCGTTGCGACGTTGCCGCAACTCATTGCGCTCGCCAAAAAGGAGCCGGGAAAGATTTCGATCGCGGTCACCGGCGCCGGCAGGCTCACCGATCTCACCGGGCTGTTGCTGCAGGATCGGGCCGGCGTCCAGTTGTTGCGCGTCCCCTACACCGGAGGCCCGGCGGCGGCGCTTGCCGATGTCGGCTCGGGCCGCGTGTCGATGATCATCGAAGGCTATTCCGGAATCGTCGGTGCGGTAAAAGCCGGACAGGTGAAGATCATCGCGGTAGCCTCGACCGAACGGTTGCCGCAATTTCCCGATTTGCCGACGGTTGCCGAAACGCTGCCGGGCTTTCGGGCACTGGGCTGGCAGGTGCTGGTGGCGCCCAAAGGCACGCCGACCGCGATCGTCGGCAAAGTCAGCGACGTCTTGGCCAAGGTGGTCAGCGACGCCGGATTCAAGGAGCGGCTGGCCAAGGTCGGAAGCTATTCCCGCGCCATGACCCCCGAGCAGACCCTTGCTTTCGTCCGCCAAGAGCAGCAAACCTGGGCGCCGATGCTGCAAAAGGCCGCCAAGGAATAGTTCAGCATAGGCTTTGTCAGGGAGAATTTCCGCATGTTGACGCTTTATTACGCGCCCGGCGCCTGCTCGCTTGCCTCGCATATCGTGCTGGAAGAGAGCGGCGAAAAATACGAAGCCAAGAAGGTCGATCTCGCCGGCGGCGAGCAGCGGACCGAAGCCTATCTGAAAATCAACCCGCTCGGCCGGGTGCCGGCGCTCAAGCTCGACAACGGCGAGCCGCTGACCGAGAACACCGCCATCCTGCCGTATCTCGGCAAACGCTTTGGCCTGTGGCCGAAAGACCCCGGCGCCGAGGCGAAGGCACTGTCGCTGATCGGCTTCTTTGCCTCGAGCGTGCATCCGGCGCATGCCCATGTCGGGCGGCCCGAACGCTATACCGACGACGCCGCTGCCTATGCCGGCATCAAGGACAAGGGGCTGAAGACGTTCCACGGCCTGTTGAAGCAGAGTCGACGGCATGCTGGCCGGGCGCGAATGGTTTTCCGACAGCTATTCCGTGCTCGATCCTTACGGCCTGGTTTTCTACACCTGGGGCGTGCGCCGCGAACTGCCGATGGCAGAGCTGAAGAACTACACAGCGCACAAGGACCGCATGCTCAAGCGCCCGGCGGCCGACCGGGTGGTCGCGGACGAGAAGATCAAGGTCGCTTAGGATTTGTCATTGCGAGCGAGGCGAAGCAAACCAGGCCGCTTTGGATTGCTTCGTCGCTATCGCTCCTCGCAATGACGCAGCGGGCTCACGCCGTCTTCTGCGCCTTCAGGCCCAATTCGGCGACAGTGCGTTCGCGCATGATGAATTTCTGGATCTTGCCGGTCACCGTCATCGGAAATTCGTCGACAAATTTGACGTAGCGCGGCACTTTGTAGTGCGCGATCTGGTCGCGGCAGAACGCCCTCACCTCTTCCTCGGTGGCGGCCGCGCCCGGACGCAGCTTGACCCAGGCGCAGATTTCCTCGCCGTAGCGGTCGTCGGGCACGCCGATCACCTGCACGTCCTGGATCTTCGGATGCCGGTAGAGGAACTCCTCGATCTCGCGCGGATAGACGTTCTCGCCGCCGCGGATCACCATGTCCTTGATGCGGCCGACGATGTTGCAATAGCCCTCGGCGTCGATAGTGGCGAGGTCGCCGGTATGCATCCAGCGCGCCGCGTCGATGGCTTCGCGGGTGCGCTCCTCGTCGCCCCAATAGCCGAGCATCACCGAATAGCCGCGCGTCAGCAACTCGCCCGGCGTGCCGGGCGGCACGACGCGCCCGTCGGTGTCGACGATCTTGACTTCGAGATGCGGCTGGATGCGGCCGACGGTCGAGACGCGCCGCTCCAGCGGATCGGCGGTCGAGCTCTGAAAGCTCACCGGGCTGGTCTCGGTCATGCCGTAGGCGATGGTGATCTCGGAGAGGTTCATCTTGGCGACGCAGCGCTTCATCACCTCGATCGGGCACGGCGAGCCGGCCATGATGCCGGTGCGCAGCGACTTCAGATCGAAGCGGGAAAAATCCGGATGATCGAGCTCGGCGATGAACATCGTCGGCACGCCATGCAGCGCGGTGCATCTCTCCTCGGCGACCGTCTCGAGCGTGACCAGCGGATCGAAGCCCTCGCCGGGGAACACCATGCAGGCGCCGTGCGTCACCGCGGCGAGATTGCCCATCACCATGCCGAAGCAATGATAGAGCGGCACCGGAATGCAGAGGCGATCCTCCGAGGTGAGCCGCATCGCCTCGCCGATGAAAAAGCCGTTGTTGAGGATGTTGTGATGCGACAGCGTCGCGCCCTTGGGAAAGCCGGTGGTGCCCGAGGTGAACTGAATGTTGATCGGCTCGTCGAATTGCAGCTGCGGCGCGAGCTCGGCAATACGCTCGGCTTCCTTCGCGGTGCCGCGCGCCATAATTTCAGCGAAGCGGAACGTGCCGGGATGCCAGCTTTCGCCGAGCAACACCACCGAACGCAGCGCCGGCAGCCGCGCGGATTCGAGCTTGCCGGGTGTCGCATGGCGGAGCTCCGGCGCCAATTCGCGCAAAATGCCGATATAGTCCGAGGTCTTGAACCGCTCGGCGAGAATAAGCGCCTTGCAGCCGACTTTGTTGAGCGCGTATTCGAGCTCGGCGATGCGATAGGCCGGATTGATATTGACGAGAATCAGTCCGGCCTTGGCGGTGGCGAACTGGGTCAGCACCCATTCCGAATTATTGGGCGACCAGATGCCGATGCGGTCGCCGGGATGAAGCCCGAGCGTCAGGAGTCCGGCGGCGAGCTTGTCGACGTCCGCCCGCAACTCGGCGTAGCTGAGCCGCACATTCTGGTGGCGGACCACCAAGGCCGGCCGCGCCGGATATTGCTCGCAAATGGCGTCGAAAAACTGCCCGATCGTCTGGCCGATCAGCGGCTGTTCACTGGCGCCATGGACGTAGCTGAGCTTGAGGCCGGCCATTGCGTATCCTCCCGTCATTTTGGCCGACTATAGCGTGTTGCCGGCAAAGCTGCGAAGTCTCATCGCGCGGGAATGCTGATACCAGCCGCCTTTTTGCCTGCGGGTTGGCTTGGTAGACTTTCGCGAGAAGCGCGCCATAAAGACGGCTCAGGGAAACGGCTCAAGGAGTCTACATGTCCGGACTGATCGCGGAACTCTCGGTATCGCTCTGGCGCGGCGGCAAGGATGGCCGATATCGCAGCTATGCGGTGCCGCGCCGCGCCAGCCAGACTGTGCTCGATGTCGTGACTTACGTGCAGCGCCATCTCGACCCGACGTTGTCGTATCGCTTCGCCTGCCGGGTCGGCGTCTGCGGCTCCTGCGCCATGACCGTCAACGGCAAGCCGCGCTGGACCTGCCGCACCCACGTGGAAAAGGTTGCCGGCGACGGGCGGCTCGAGATCGGGCCGCTCGAGAACCTGCCGGTCATCAAAGACCTCGCCACCGACATGGCAGAGTTTTTCCAGAAGTGGCAGAAGGCCAAAGGCGTGTTCGCCCCCTCACAGAGCCGGCACGATCCGATCGCGCAAATCCGGCCGGATACGCCGGCGCGCGCCGCCGCCGACGCCGCGATTGAATGCATCAATTGCGGGGTGTGCTACGCCGGCTGCGATACGGTGCGCTGGAATTCCGACTATCTCGGCCCTGCGGCGCTGACCCGGGCTTGGACGCTGGTCAACGACCAGCGCGACGCCGGCAATCGCGACCGGCTCCAGGCGATTTCCGCGTCCGGCGGCTGTCACGCCTGCCACTCGCATCAATCCTGCCAGGAGCTCTGTCCGCAGACGCTCAATCCGACCGCCGCCATTGCCGGCCTCAAAAAGCGGACCACCGCCGCCTATCTGAAAGGCGAAATCAAAGCATGAATGTCCGGCTCTATCTCTGGCAGCGGGCGACGGCGGCGCTCATGGTGCCGCTGGTGCTCGGCCATATCGCCGTCATCTTCTATGCCACCCGCCAAAATCTGACGGCGGCGGATATCCTGTCGCGCACGCACGGCAGCGTGCTGTGGGCATGCTATTACGGTTTATTCGTCGCCGCCGCGTCCATTCACGCTTCGATCGGCGTGCGCAATGTGCTGGCCGAATGGTCGCCATTATCCGACCGCGGCGCCGGCGTCTTTTCAGTTGCGCTCGGATTGCTTTTGGCGGCGCTCGGTTTTCATGCCGTCGTCGCGCTGGTGCTGACGTGACCGGCCGCGTCACCGCCCCAGACTTGGCGCGCCGCGGCAGCGCACTGTGGATCGCCGCTATGATCCACCGGGTTTCCGGCGTGCTGCTGGCGATCTTTCTGCCGATCCATTTTTTCGTGCTGGGGCTGTCCTTCCACGGCGGCGCCAAGCTGGACAGCTTTCTGCGCTGGAGCGACCAGCCGTCGGTGAAATTCGCCGAGGGCGGACTGGTGTTTCTGCTCACGGTGCATCTTCTCGGCGGCTTGCGCGTGCTGGTGATCGAGAATTTTCCCTGGCGCGACGGCCAGAAGCAGCTGGCGACGCTGGCTGCGGCGGTTTCGGTCCTTGTTGCGTTTATTTTTCTCGTGCGCGTGTTCTAGGTCATCGCATGAACGTCGAGCACCTCAAGACCGACATTCTGATCCTCGGTTCCGGCGGCGCCGGACTGTTCGCCGCGCTGCATGCGCTTAAGGCCAATCCCGATCTCGACATCACGGTGGCCAGCAAGGGACTCCTCGGCAAATGCGGCTGCACCCGCATGGTGCAAGGCGGCTACAACGTCGCGCTCAATCCCGGCGATTCGATCGAGCGTCATTTCATGGACACCATCGAGGGCGGCAAATGGCTGCCGCACCAGGAACTGGCCTGGACGCTGGTCACGACCGCGATCGAGCGCGTGCGCGAACTGGAAAACGAGATCGGTTGCTTCTTCGACCGCAATGCCGACGGCACGCTGCATGGCAAGGCATTTGCCGGCCAAACCTTCGATCGCACCGTGCACAAGGGCGATTTGACCGGCATCGAGATCATCAACCGGCTGATGGAGCAGGTCTGGGCGCGGCCGATCCGCCGGCTCGAGGAACACCGCGCCGTGGCGCTCGTCCCATCGCGCGACGGTGCGCTGTCGGGCGTGCTGATGATCGACATGCGTACGGGCGAATTCCGCTTCGTCGCGGCGCAGGCGGTACTGCTCGCGACCGGCGGCGGGCCGACCATGTATCGCTACCATACGCCGTCCGGCGACAAGAGCATGGATGGCCTCGCCATGGCGCTGCGTCTCGGATTGCCGCTGCGCGACATGGAGATGGTGCAATTCCATCCGACCGGGCTTTTGGCCGGCCCCGATACGCGCATGACCGGAACCGTGCTCGAAGAAGGCTTGCGCGGCGCCGGCGGTCATCTCCTGAACGGCGCCATGCACCGTTTCATGGGCGACTACGATCCGAAGCTCGAACGCGCAACGCGCGACGTGGTCAGCCGCGCCATCGATGCCGAAATGCGCGCCGGCCGCACCACGCCGAATGGCGGCGTCTATATCAAGATGGACCATCTCGGCCCGGCCAAAGTCGCCAAACAGTTCAAAGGCATGGTGGATCGCTGCCGCGACTGCGGCTTCGATCTGGCCGGCGGTCTGGTCGAAGTGGTGCCGACCGCGCATTATTTCATGGGCGGGGTGGTCTGCGAGGTCGACACCGCGACGGAATGCTTCGGCCTTTTCGTCGCCGGCGAGGACGCGAGCGGCATGCACGGCGCCAACCGGCTCGGCGGCAACGGCGTCGCCAATTCCACCGTCTTCGGCGGCATCGCCGGCGATGTGATGCCGGCTTGGATCGCCAAAAATCCGGGCCACCGCCCGCCCGACGCCACCATCCTCGAGGCCGAAGTGGAGCGCGCGCTTTATCCGTTCAATCGCAGGGGCGGCGATCTCAACGGTCTGCGCGAGAAGCTCCTCGATACGATGTGGGACGATGTCGGCGTGGTGCGCGACCGCGCCGGCATCGAACGCGGCCTCGCCGCGATCGACCGCATCGAAGCCGAACTGCTCACGACCGGCCTCCCCGATACCGATCGCCGCTTCAATCTCACCTGGCACGATTGGCTGAATTTGCGGTCGCTGTGCGAGATCAGCCGCGTCATTGCGCTTGCCGCCATCAAGCGCGAGAACTCGCGCGGCGCCCATTACCGCTCCGATTTCCCGGGGCCGGGGGACTTGGCGACCTCGACCTTCACGGTGGCGCGCAATATATCCAACAAGATCGAGATGACCGACCGGCCGGTCGTTTTCAGCCATGTCAAGCCGGGCGAAACCTTGCTGCGCGAAACAATCGCGGCCGAATGAGGCCATCATGATTCCGCTGTCATCGATTCAACGCACCGCCGAGGAGCTGATGGCCAAGGCCGCCATCGAAATCCCCGATGATTATCTCGAGGGCCTGCGCCGCTGCGCGAACACCGAGAAAGGCGACCTGTCGTCCTTCGTCATCAAGGCGATGCTGGAAAACTACGAGGCGGCGAAGGAAGACCGCCGCGCCATGTGCGGCGACACCGGCCTGCCGCGCTGGTACGTCAAGATCGGCAACGACGCCCGCATCGAAAGCGGACCGGTGGCGCTGGAGACGGCGCTGCGCCGCGCCACGGCGCGGGCCACGACCAACGTGCCGCTGCGCCCCAACCGGGTGCATCCGCTGTGGCGCACCGATCACAACAACAATGTCGGCATCAACGCGCCGGAGATCGAATATTCGTTCCATCCCGATGCCGATTGGATCGAGCTGACCACCGTGCACAAAGGCGGCCTGTTCGGCTCCGACTACCGCATGCTGTTTCCCGGCGACGGTATCGAAGGCATCAAGCGGTTTTATCTCGACACCTTGATCGGCTTCGGCAAGCGCGGGCTCGCCTGCCAGCCGGCCATCGTCGGCGTCGGGCTCGGCGGGTCCAAAGACACCTCGATGGTGCTCGGCAAGCAGGCGTCGTGCCTGCGCGTGGTCGGCTCGCGCAATCCCGATCCGAAGATCGCAGCGCTGGAAGAGGAGTTCAAGGAGCTTGGCAACAACATCGGCATGGGCGCGATGGGCTTCGTCGGTTCTTCGATGGTGATCGATTGCCATATCGAGGTCGGCTATTGCCACACCGGCGGCATGCCGATGTCGGTGCACATGTTCTGCCTGTCGTCGCGCCGCGCCTGCGCCCGCATCTCAGCCGATGGCAAGGTCAGCCTTCCGCACCGATCCGATGTGGTTCACCGACTATATGCGGCGCTCGACGGTCGAATGGGGACAGGAGGCCGCAGTGGCGGCTGAATAACATGCCCGACCTCAAGCAAGTCCAGATCGGCCTGCCGGCGCGCACGGAAGATTTACGCAAGCTGGAAATCGGCTCGGTCGCCTATCTCACCGGCCGCGTCTTCACCGCGCGCGAGGGCGTCTATAAGCGGGCGATCGCCGACGGCTTCGGCATGCCGGCCGGCAAGGATGAGCTCGGCATCACCAACTTTCACTGCTCGCCGGCGGCCAATATTCATCCCGACGGCAGCCACACCGTCGGCGCGGTCACCGCCACTGCATCGTTCCGGTTCGCCCAATGGCTCGAAGGCTGGTTCAAGATCTCCGGCTGCAACATCATCATCGGCAAAGGCGGCATGACGTCGGAGACCTATCGCAAGCACTTCGTGCCGAACAACGCCGTCTATCTCACCACCGTCGGCTACGGCACCGGCGCGCTCCTCGGCCGCGGCATCAAGCGCGTCGCCGGCGTCTATTGGCTCGAAGAACTGGGCTTGGCGCAGGCGGTTTGGGTGCTCGACGTTGAAAAGTTCGGACCGTTCCTGGTCGAAAGCGATCTTGACGGCAATTCATTATTCGAGCGCGAGAACGCCAAGATCGCGCCCGGCATCGAGCAGCTTTATGCCGGTACCCGGCCGGCGACATTGCACCGCTACGGCGAGACCGACGACAAGACCAAGGAAGTGATTTGACGCTCGGCCGAGGCTGTCGCGGCGGCTCGCCTCACCGCGCGGCGTCGTGCGAGGAAATGGCGATCCGGCACAGACCGTTCGAGCGATTGCTCCAGGCGTGATTGGTGCCGCGCTGCACCACCGTATCGCCGGCCTTGAGATGCACCTCCGCGGTGTCGAGAACGAGCGTGATCTCGCCTTCCAGGACGAGACAAAGATCGAGCGTCTGCGTCTTTTGCATGTAAGGATGCGGTGCGCCCGCGGCGTAAGTCGACGCCGCCGGCGACCCCGCCGCGCGAAAATAGGCCGCGACATCGGCCGCATCGACCTTGCTGCCGGCGTCGGGAGGAATGGTCAGGATCCGGCAGGCCGATCCGCCGCGCGGCGGCTCCAGCGCGCGAGGATAAGCGAGAACCGCATCGCGAAATTCGCCGATGCGCGCCGGCGAGGACGCCGTCGTCCAAATCCGCTCGGATCGAAATCCCGGGCGCGCCGGGTCGGTCTGCACGTCGGGCGGCGGCCCGTCGGCAATAGCGACCGATTGTCCGTCTTCGTCGTCAATCGTGACGATGCGGCGCACCGCTTGCATGTCATCGCTCACAGGTCAGACCTTTTGCTCTTTGTCGAATGTCGCGCCCATCATGACGAAGGCCATGAGGCTGCCGCTGTTGAGGTTGGTCCAGCCGTGCCAATTGCCGAGCTGAACCACGACATCGCCGGCCTTCATCGTGACATTGCCGCGGTCGAGCAGCAACGTGCGCTCACCTTGCAGCAGGATGCCGTAGTCGACGGTTGCGGACTTGTGGACGGGAGAACTGAAGAAATTCTGGCCGCCGCGATCCCACACGCCGTCCGGACGGAGCCGGGTCGGCGTCAGCGGCTTGTAAGCCGGATCCTTCGCCGGATCGTAATCAGGCGGCTTGCCGTTCGACTGCACGATGCGCAGATGACCGCCGGCCGCAGGCGGTTCGAAATGAAACGGCAAGTTGCCGTCGTCGCGCGTTCCCGAAATGATGGCGGGCGCCGCTTGATAAACCCAGATGTCGGTCATGCAGGTGCCGCGGCTGATGGCGCCGGGATTTACGTTGGGTGCGGCGCTGTCGTAGAGCACGCAGGATCGGCCCTGAGCGTCGTTGCCCGTCACCACGCGACGGATGGACTTCGGTTCGTCCGCCATCATTCCTCCCGGCGTTCACAAACGCGGAGGCTAGAATAAATCGTGTCGCCTTGTCATCCATCGGCGACGCTTTATCATGACTGCCAGCCGGTTCGTCGCAGAAAAGTATCCGGCAAAGGAGAACGCCCTTGCCGGATTTTCGCCGTAGGTTCGGCCGCGCCGCGCTGTTGCGCACGCTCGCCGTAGCTTTGGTTGCGGGATGCAGCGGCGCAACCGCCGCACAGGCGCAAGCTTTTCCGACCCACCCGATCAAGATCATCATTGGGCCCAGTCCCGACGTGTTTTCGCGCATCATTGCCGAAGATCTCAAGGAGGCGTGGGGCCAGCCGGTCGTAGTCGAGCCGCGGCCCGGAGCCGGCGGCAAGATCGCCGCCGACGACGTGCTGTCGGCGCCAGCGGACGGTTACACGCTGTTGTTCGCGACGCCGACTTACACGCTGAACACCGCGATGGGGGTGGCGCCTTACGATCTGATGAAGGACTTCGCGCCGGTCGCGATGGCAGGACTGATCTCTTACGCGCTCGTTGTGAATCCGAGCCTGCCTGCCAAATCCGTCGCGGAACTGGTCGCCTATGCCAAGCAGAATCCGGGCAAGCTGAATTGCGCTTCGGCCGGCATCGGCACGGTGCCGCATATTGCCTGCGCCTATCTCAACAAGCTGGCCGGCACGGAAATCGTCCATGTCCCCTATAAGGACGTGAACTCGGGCATGATGGCGACTGTCGCCAACGTGACGCAGATGTTCTTTGGTGTCGCGACCAACGCCAAGCCGCAGATCGAATCCGGGGCGTTGCGCGGTCTTGCGGTCAGCACGCCGCAGCGCTCGCTGTTGCTGCCGGAATTGCCGACCATGATCGAAGCCGGCTATCCGACCTTCAATATGCCGGGATGGGGCGGCTACATTACCAAGGCCGGCACGCCGCCCGATGTCATCGCCAAGCTGAATGCCGAGATACGCCGCGCGGTCATGCGGCCCGAGATCAAGTCCCGGCTGCTCGCCGCCGGGCTCGAGCCGCCGCCGGACGATTTGCCGGAGGAACTCGGGACGTTCATCGCGCAGGATATTGCGCGATGGAAATCCTACGTCGCCTCGATCGGCCTCGACAAGCTTGACGCCGGCGGGCCGCGGTAACCTTCATACGATGCGGATGAACGGCCGCTCGGCGTTCGGATCGATCTCGACCTCGGCGCCGTTCGGGATCGCCTTGGTGATGTCGACATCGAACCCCGAGATCATGGTGAAATCGGCGAGCGCCGCGCCCTGCACCATGATCGGATTGGCGCGGTTGAGGACCAGCGCCGCCGGCACGACGCCGCGCGACGGCCATCTCGTGCAGCATCCACGCCGTGGCGACGCCGCCTTTGGCGGCATCGAGCACCAAAACGCGGCCGCGATAGCTTTCGCCGGCGAGCTTGTGCTCGGGCCGCGAAAACACGCCGCGAATACGGTCGAGATCGTAGCGCGCGGAGAAGCCGTCGCTGGCGACGAGCGCGCGGGCCCGCACTTTGCGGCCCATGCCGGCGCCTGCGTAAAAAACTGGCCGCGCTCATGTCAGCCTCCCGCCGGCGCAGGCCGCCGCGACGCAGCGCTCCATCGGCAACAGCACCGGACGATAGCCGTAACCGCCGAGGATATTGGTCAGCTTGGCGGAATTGGTCGCCAGACGTTGCCAGCCGTTGGCTTCCGCGATTTCACGCGCATAGCTCTGATAAAAGCACATGCCGGACAGCACGATGCCGCCGGCGGCTTCGATGCGCGCGGTCAGCCCCATGCGGTCGGCGTCGGGCTTGACCTGCGGACTGGTCACGGCGAGCAGCGGGATTTGTCGCGCGGCGGCCGTCGAGCATCGCGGCCAGCGTTGCATTTCGACCAGACTGAGCTGCGGCGCCGAGAACACCACCACGTCCACCGCGCCGATATCCTTGGCGTAGCGCGCCCTGCAATGCGCGGATATCGGCCTCGGCCGACATCGTGGGTCTTGAGCGACACGCCGGCCGGGCACGACGTCTTCCAGCCGCATCGCCTCCGGCGTGACGCCGGCCATATGAAACAGCGCCACCGAACCGAAGCTCGCCAGCGCCGCGCCGAAATGTTTCATTTCGTCGGCGCTCGGCACCCGATCGATGCCGATCAGCGCCGGCACTTGCGAGTAGTCGCCGGCGAGCCTGCCGACCACGCCGCCGAGCGCGCCCCAATCGGAAAGCTCGCGCGGCGTCCACGACACTTCGACCAGACAACGTCGCCTGACGGCGCTCGTCTAAGTGATAGCCGTAACGCGGCGTGCGTCCGGTCAGCCCGGCGCTCAGCGCCGACGGCCCGCCTTCGAAATTCGAGCGTGCGCCGCAGACGCTGTTCGAATAGATCACGACGCCGGTGTCGCCATAGGCCATGTGCTCGCCGCGCACCGGCGGCATGATGGTCTGATAATTGATGCAGGTGTCGGTCATCAGCACGCCGAGCGCCTCGAACGCGGCGATGGCGCGGCGCTCGAGAGTCGAGCATCCAGGGCTGCTGCTTGAGCTGCGCGGCGTGCGCGAAATCGGTGCCGCGCGGATCGGTGATGGTCGGAATGCGAACGGTGCGCTGCTCGGCCGGCAGCGCCGCCCAGCGTTCCAGCCATTCGACGCCGGCAGCGCCGAGCGATTCCGTGTCGGCCATGATGTGAGCCTGGCCGACCGGAACGAAATCCTGCGCGCCGAGATAATCGCCGACCTTGATCTGATGCTCGATCGCCCATTGCCGCAGCGGACCGAACTCGCCCGCGCGCATCGCTTCTTCTTCGTCGTTCAGCCGCACGGCGATGGCTTTATTGCGCCGCCACGCCGGCGGCCTTGATCAGCGGCACCCATTTGTCGACTTCTCGACCTGACCAGTTGCCCGAGCGCCTGCGGCGTGCGCTGATCCGGCGGCGGAACATCGGCGCCGATTTGCGGCGAGCCGTTTGGTGATGTCGGGATCCTGCATGGCTTTCTGCACGGCGGCGTTGATGCTTGGCTGACGATCGCCGCCGGCGTGCCTTTCGGCGCATGAACAAGCGCGGTCCAGGCGACGGTCTGCAGTTGCGGCCAGCCGGCCTCGTTGGCCGACGGCACATTCGGGATCGACGGCGCACGCTGCGGGATCGTCACGACGATGGCGTTTTCGCTGACCGTTGAGAATATGCGGCGTCGCGGTGACGACCTGATCGAACAACAAGTCGATCTGGCCGCCGAGGAGATCGTTGGTCGCTTCGGACAGCCCGCGATAGGGAACGTGGGTCACGATCGGCGCCGGTGAGATGATTGAACAGCAGCAGCGTCAGATGCGAGATCGAGCCGACGCCGGCCGAGCCCATGGTCGCCTTGCCCTTGTTGGCCTTGGCCCAGGCGATGACGTCGTCGAGCGTTTTCACCGTGAGCGTCTTGCTGGTCACCAGCACCATCGGCGTCGAGGCGACCAGAATGACCGGCTCGAAATCCTTGCGCGGATCGTAGGCCAGATTGCTGTAGATGCCGACGCTCGCGGCATGGGTGCCGAGATTGCCCATGACCATGGTGTAGCCGTCGGGCGCGGCGCGGGCGACCTTGGTCGGCGCCGATCGTGCCGCCGGCGCCGGTCACGTCCTCGACCATGACCTGCTGGCCGAGCGTCGGACCGATGGCTTGAGCGACGAGCCGGCCGAGAATGTCGGTCGGGCCGCCGGCGGCGAATGGCACGACCATGGTGATCGGACGGCTTGGATATGATCTTCGGCGCGGGCGCTGCCGACGAAACTTACGGAACCAATCAGCGCCAGCGCCGCGGCAAGACGGCAAACGGCACGTGGGCGTTACAATTTTCGGTCATTTCTCCCCGTCACCCGCTAAACGCGCGATTGCGCTGCACTTTTTCTTGCGGCGAGTGTAGGGAGGCTCGATTGCGAGTCAAATGCACGCGCGCCGCGAAGCGGCAGTGCGAAGTATCAACGGTGTGAGACTTCGGCGCGCGGCGGCAAATGCGCTGGTACAGCTGGGTGGACTCGAACCACCGACCTCCTGATCCACAGTCAGGCGCTCTAACCAACTGAGCTACAGCTGCACGGCCCGCCGTTTGCGCGCGGATTACCTAGGCAGTCATTCGCATCCGGATCGTGCTTTGGCGCGCGGAACGTAGGAGCAACGCCCATTTGGCAAGATAGCCGAAACGGGCCTAAAAAGCAAAAAGCCCGGGCCAGGCCCGGGCTTTCCCCTCGCCGCGATGACTGCGGCTGCGATCATCAGGCCGCGATTAAGCGACCTTGCTGAACGCCTTGTTCATGCCGCTCTTGATCGGCTCGGCGGTCTCGGTCGCGACCTTCTGCGCCAGCGCGCCGAGTTCCTTGCTCTGCTCGGTCAGCGTCTCGAACTGCTTGCGCGCATGCGCGCTCGACAGCTCGATCACTTCCGACAGCGTCTTCGCCGTGATCAGCTCGCCGACAAAGTCGAACGCCGCATTGGTATTGATGCGGGCCGCCTCGATCACTTTGAGGCCGTAGTCGGAGGCGCCCTTGGTGGCGGTCGAATAAGTGGTTTCGAGCACGTCGGTCGCCTCTTCGGCGGCGGCCTTCATCTTCTCGTAGGTGTCCTTGCACTGCGCGACGCCGCGCTCGGCAATCTCACGGAAAGCGGCCGGCATTTCGACCTTCGGAATTTCGAATTTCGGCATTTCGAACTTCGGCATTTCGAATGCGCTGGTCGCAGGCTTGCTTTTCACTTTCGGGGGGGTGGTTGTGGTGGTGGCTTCCGCCATGACACTGGTCCTTGATTTCGCTCGTTGCTTCTTGGGCTGTCTCACCTGGAGAGCTTTTTCTTCATTGGCCTCGCCGCCCGTTGCGCGTTGCCTGACATCGCTTCGTTTCGGTGCCGCGGCGAAAACGCCGTCCTCTTGAGCCCAAGCATGGGCCGCGGCACTTCTCAATAGATAGATAGCAATTTCTTTTGGTGCGTTGCAATAGGAATTATTGCAACGCACAAAAAATAATGCAAGTCTTTGAAATAATTTGCGCTTTTGGAACCCGCGCGAGCGCGGACTCTGACTATGTCTTAGGCTTGGCACTATCCACCACGATCTTGGCGGCACTTTGTCCGAGATCCTGGACCTGCGACGACAGCGCCTGCATCTGCCGGCTCAAATATTCGGATTGCAGCCGCATGAGTTCCGCCGCGTCCTTGGCCGGTCATGAGCTTTTGCGCGAATTCAAACGTCGACGTGACGTTCTGCTCGGCGTAAGCTCATCGATTTTTGGGCGATTTCCGTCGCGCCCGCTGTGCGCCGCCTGAGCTCTGGCCTTGGAACTGCCCCATGGCCTTATTGGCCGCCTCGATAAAGCCTTCAAATGCCTGGCGCGCCTGCGTCACGCTCTGCTCGACAAACGCCCGCATCTCGGTCGGAATCGCGAATTGCTCGAATGGATCTTTTGCCATCACTGCTCCTCGTGTCCCCCGGCCAGCGCGATCCTAGCGCGAATTCACGACGGCCATGCAAGCTAAACCGCAAAGGTCTTCCGCGCGGCTAAGTCCCCGGAGGATTAAGGTTATCCCGGCAAGCTTGGCCGCGCACGGCCGCCGCCATGGACGCCGCCGACGCCCCGCACTATGCACTATTAAGAATTTCTTTAGGCTACGAGTTCCGACGCGCATGTCGATCGTGGAGAAAGAGCTCGCGCTGTTAGCGTCATCCGCGTCTCGCGCCGCTTGCGACGAGTGCTTGGCCGGCTTGGCTGTGGAGTGTCGACGGCTCGCAAATAGTCTGGGCGAACGCCGTCGGCGCGGCGATTTTCGGCGCCGCCAGCACAGTCGAGGCCGCTGCACGCAACTCCGCCTCGACGTCGGCGATGCAGCCGCCGCCCAGATTGCCCGCCTCGCCGCGACGCTGCCGTCGACCGGCCAAGAATCGGCTGGAGCGGCTGCGCGGTTTTGGCGCAGCTTTCGGCCGCGCGCTCACCTGCGTCTGCTCGCGCATCGTGCTCGTCGACGGCAAGGCCGGCGTGCTGATCGCTGCGGCAGAACCGGCGGGACCGGATCTCGGCCTTGGCTGAACGCGTGCGCCGTCTGTTCGGCGACTGCGACAGAGCCGCTCGCGGCTTTCGCGCCGGATGGCACGCTGGTCTACGCCAACGCGGCGGCGCAGGCGCGGCTCTCGCGGCGCGACCACGCTGTCGGCGCTCGGCATCGAGACGCTCGCCGCAACAGCCCTGGAAACCGGCAGCGCCAGCGGCACCGCGCGCATCGGCCAAGCGGCTTTCGACGTCACGGCCACACGCCTCGGCAAAGACGCCACGCGCGTGCTTGCTGCTCACCATGCCGCCGCAGCCAGCGCGACAGCCCCGATCGAGCAGAACTGCGCCGCAAGGCATGCACGGCGACGCGGAACCGTCGCGGCACACCGACGCCGGCGCCGCTCGCCCCGTCGCCAGCGGCAGATCGACGACAACCACGCTGGCCACGATCCGACGCCGCCGCGCTGCCGGACGATCGCGGAGCGGCGGCATCCGTTGCGCTTCGTCTGGCACATGGATGCCGACGGCCGCTTCGGCGTCGGGTTCCGACGAATTCATCGAGCTCGCCGGACCGCATACCAGCGCCGCATTCGGCCGGCCCTGGAGCGAAATCGCCGCCGAGCTGAAGCTCGATCCCACCAATCAAGTCGCGCGCGCGGTGGCGAGCCAGGAAACCTGGAGCGGCATCATCGTGCCCTGGCCGGTGGATCGACTCAGGCGCCGAGCCGCTGCCGATCGAATTGTCGGGCCTGCCGGTGTTCGACCGCGACCGCAGGTTCCGCGGCTATCGCGGCTTCGGTGTCTGCCGCGACATCGCCCGCATCAACCAATTGGCGCGCGCGCGCCGCGAACATCCGATGGGTTTCAGGCCGGCCCGCGGAAGACCGCGCCAGCAAGACGAAGCCGCAGCCCGCCGCACCGGCAATGCCGGCCGCTGCGCCGACAAGAGCCGCGTAGCGCCGGTCGCGCGCCGAAGCGCGGCAAGCCGGAGCGGCCGGCGGCAGCAGCCGCGTCGCGCGTCAGCCAATGTGGTGCCGTTCCGCCCGTCGGCCCCGGCCGAGCCCAAAGTGCCGCCGACTTTGAGCCCGGTCGAGCGCAGGGCGTTTCGCGAATTGGCGCAAGAGCTGACGGCGCGGCTGCGCGGTCCGGAAGAGGCGCCGGTCACCGAGACCGAGAGTGGCGCGAGGCCCTGCCGAGCCGCGGAACCGCGCAGCCGTCGCCGCGGCGGAGCCGGCAATCGAGCAGGTGCTGCTCGACCGCATCCCGATCGGCGTTCTGGTCTATCGGCATGACAAGCTGCTCTACGCCAACCGTCACTTCCTCGAATGGAGCGGCTACGCCACCCTCGCCGCCGTCGAGGCAGCCGGCGGCTTGAGCACGGCTGTTTGCCGAGCCCGGCCGCCGATGCGCTCGCCGACGCAGCGGCCGCCGCGCCGCCGCCGCTCAAATCGTTGTCCATCGTGACGCAGCGCGGCGACAGGCTGGCGGTTCGACGGCCGCATGTTCACCGTGCCGTGGAACGGAGCGACGGCGCTGGCGCTGATCCTGTACCAACGGCCAGGTCCCAACGGCCAGTCGCAGGACACGCGAGGTACCGAGCGGCGCGGCAAGCCGCAGCGCTCGCCGCAGCCGAGAGAAAATCACGAGCTCAAAGCGATCGTCGATGCGGCGACCGACGGCGTCGTCACTCTCGACGCCGAAGGCCGCATCGTCGACGCCAATGCGCGCGCCGCCGCTCTGTTCGGCAAGGCCGCCGACGAGCTTGACCGGCCGCTCGCTTGGCGATCTGCTGGCGCCCGAGAGCGAACGTGCGGCGCGCGACTATTTCGACCGCATCGCGGCGCGGCACCGGCGCATCAACAACGATGCAATCGACGTCGCCGGCGCGCGCCGGCGAGCGATCGCTCGTGCCGCTGGCCATGACGCTCGACCCGCATCGGCGGCGATCGCTTCTGCGCGGTGTTCCGCGATATCACCAGCCGCAAGCAGAGCGAGGAAGAGCTGCGCAACGCCAAGCGCGAGACGCTGCGCGCGGCTTCGGCCAAAGCCGAATTCCTCGCCAAAGTCAGTCATGAAATCCGCACGCCGCTCAATGCCATGATCGGCTTTGCCGAAGTGATCATGGCGGAGCGCTTCGGCCCGATCGGCAACGAGCGCTACCGCGAATATATCAAGGACATCCACGCCGCCGGCACGCATCTGGTCTCGATGCTCAACGACCTGCTCGATCTTTCGCGGATCGAGACCGGGCAGATCGAGCTCAATTTCGCCAGCGTCAATCTCAACGAACTGACCCAGCAATGCGTCGGCATCATGCAGCCGCAGGCAAACCGCGCCCGCATCATCATCCGCACCTCGCTCACGCCGGGCCTGCCGCTGATCGTTGCCGACGAGCGCTCGCTGCGCCAGATCGTGCTCAATCTGATCGCGAACTCGATCAAGTTCACCGGCCCCGGCGGCCAGGTGATCGTATCGACCGTCTTTACCGACAGCCGCGAAGCGGTGCTGCGGGTGCGCGACACCGGCTCCGGCATGAGCGAAAAGGACATCGCGGCCGCGCTCGAACCGTTCCGCCAGATCGCCGACCTCCGGAAGCTGGGGCTCGGGCGGGACCGGTTTCGGCCTGCCGCTGACCAAGGCGCTGGCCGAGGCCAACCGCGCCAATTTCAGCATCAAAAGCGCGCCGAATGCCGGCACGCTGGTCGAGATCGCCTTCCCGCCAAGCCGCTCGCCGCGGATTGACGGCGGCACCGGCCACAAACATCGTATCGGCGTGGACTCGCTGTCGAGTTTTCGCCGTCATTTACCTGCGATGCTCGGCGACAGGGTGCGGTCGATGCGCATGATCAGAACTCCTCGTCGTCTTGATCGTTGACCGGCGGCATGCTGGCGCCGGCCGCGGCGCGTGCCGCCGATGACGTCGACCTGCTGCTGGTGCTCGCCGCCGACGTGTCGCGCAGCATCGACGACACGAAATTCCAGCTGCAGCGCGACGGCTATGCCGCCGCCATTTCCGATCCGCGCGTGCTCGACACCATCCGCTCCGGCCATAACGGGCGCATCGGCGTGACCTTCGTCGAGTGGTCGGGCGTCGGCGCGCAACGCGTGGTGATCGACTGGACGCGAGATCGGCGACGCCGCCGCGGCGAAACAATTCGGCGACCAATTGATCGAGAGCCCGCGCTCGTTCGCCGGCCGCACCTCGATCAGCGGCGGCATCGAATTCGCCTTGGCGCGGCTCGCCAGCTGCGCCGTTCAATTGCATTCGCCGCACCATCGACGTGTCCGGCGACGGCACCAACAATGACGGCCGCGCCGTCGCCGAATTGCGCGACCAGGCCGTCGCCAAGGGCGTCACCATCAACGGCCTGGTCATCCTCAGCGATAATCCGATGCCGTGGAATCCGGAGCACACCAATCCGCCCGGCGGCCTCGACAATTACTATCGCAACAACGTCGTCGGCGGCCCGGGCGCCTTCGTCATGGTGGCGCAAAACTTCAACTCGTTCGGCCAGGCCATCATCGCCAAGATGATCGCCGAGGTGTCGCAGGCGCACGACGCCAAGCGATGGCAGGCCGCCGCCCGTTGAAGCGGCGGGCGGCGCCCGCGGGGCTTAATTTGCTTAACGGCAACAGACTATTTGGACGCGGGCGGCAAGGCGCCGGCCACGAAAGCGACACAGATGCCAAGCATGTTTCCAGCAGGCATACCACTCGGTATAGTCGATCGGCCTCACACCAATCGGAAATACGTCCCGTGACCGCGGCCACCGGCTTAAAACGCCTTGCGATTGCCGTTGCCGGCGTGGTTGCGGCGGCTTTCGTCACGCTGGTGGCGCTGTCCTTTCTGATTCCGGCCGCGGCGGTGCGCGACGCCGTCAAGGCGGAAATCCACGCCGTGACCGGCCTCGACCCGATGCTCGGCAACGACGTTTCGCTGTCGCTGTTTCCGTCCGGCACCGTGCGTTTTCGCAATGTGCTTTTGGGCAACGACCGCACCGCCGAGCCGGCCGTTGCCGCGGATGAACTGACCGCGCGGCTGCGCTATTTTCCGCTGCTGGCCGGGCGCATCGAAATCGCCGACGTGACGCTGGTTCGCCCGGTTATCAACGTCACTTTCTCCGCCACCGGACAAACCAACTGGTCGGGACTGATTGTCTCGCTGGCGCATGCGCTGCAGCCGAATCCCGGACGCACCGCATCGTTCTCCGAGATCGGCATCCAGGACGGCACCGTCGTCGTTCATGACGCACGGCAAGGACGCCACCGAACGGCTCGAAGGCGTCAATTTTCAAGTCGCCTGGCCGTCGATCTCGCGCAGCTTCGGCGCCAACGGTCGATTTCACCTGGAATAACGAGCCGGTCGAAGCGAGCCTCACGCTGAGCGATTTCCTGGCGGCGCTCACCGGCGATCGCTCGGGGGTCAAGTTGCGGCATCACCAGCGCGCCCGCTCAATGTCGCCTTCGATGGCGCGGCGACCGATCAGCCGACGCTGAAGCTCGACGGCACGCTCGACGTCGAAGTCGCCCTCGCTGCGCGACGCCCTGCACTGGACCGGCAAGAGCAAGGTGCCGTTCGGCGGCTTCGGCCGCTTTGCGCTTGCGCGCACAGAGCGATATCGGCGGCGGCATGGCGTCGCTTGTCCAATGTCAATGTCGAGCTCGACGGCAATAGCGCCGAAGGCGCGCTGACGCTGGCGACCGACGGCCATCGGCTGGTGCAGGGCACGCTTGCGGCGGATGCGCTCGATCTGACGCCCTATGTTTCCGGCGTGCGGCTTCTGGCCCGCGATGAAAACCAATTGGGACCGCCTGCCGATCGCGCTTAACGGCTTTGACGATTTCAATCTCGATCTGCGGCTGTCTGCCGCCAGCATCAAGATCGCCAACGCGCAATTGGGGCGCACCGCGGTCGCCGCGACGATGCATGACGGCAAGCTCGATCTCACGGTCGGAGAATCGCAGGCGTTCGGCGGCACCGCCAAAGGCACGCTCGGCATCGCCAGCGCCGAAAACGGCATCGCGGTGACCTCCAACATGCAATTTCTCGACGTCGATCTGGAAAGCTGTCTCGGCCAGATTTTCGGCATGCACAAGGTGCAGGGCCGCGGCAATCTCGCCTTCAATCTTGACGGCGCCGGCGATTCCGTTCTGGCGGTGACGCACGCGCTCAACGGCACGGCGACGCTCAATGCCGCAGTCCGGCGCGCTGGCCGGCATCGACGTCGAGCAATTGCTGCGCCGGCTCGAGCGCCGGCCGCTCTCCGGCAACGGCGATTTCCGCCAAGGACGCACGCCGTTCGACCAGCTCGCCGTCAACCTTAAGGTCGACAACGGCCTGGTCTCGGTCGACGACATGCACATCGTCGGTCCCTCGGTGAAGCTCGCGGTCGGCGGCCAGGCCTCGGTGCCGACGCGCGATCTCGATCTCAAGGGCGTGGCGACGCTGGTGTCGAACGCGACGCCGGACGAATTCGACTTGCCCTTCGTCGTTCAGGGGCCGTGGGACGATCCGATCATGCTGCCGGACCCGCAGAGCCTGATCCGCCGCTCCGGCGCGGCGGCGCCGCTGTTGAATGCGGCCAAGAGCTACAATGCCAGCGACGCGGTACGCTCGGTGATCGATCAATTGCTGGCGACACCCGCCGCACACCGGCCGCCTCGGCGCCGGCCGCGACGCCCGGCCATGGCCGCCCCTGCCGCGGCCAAATCCTCCCAGTAGCGCCGGCAAAGCCGAATCGAGCCACCGAGCGCGCAGTTTTCGACTTTTTGCTCTATGATTTGCGCCGCCCGAATCAGTGCGGCGGTGCCGCGACCCGAGGCAGAAAAACGCCAATCCGATGCTCGGCCTCACACGCACGGTGGTCAAGGTGCTGATAGCGTCGATGATCGTCGGGACGATCCTCGACGCATTTCGGCATCGGCCCCGATCAACTGGTCAAATTGACCGGCCTTTCGCCCGAACGGATCGAGGATCTGGCCCGCGCCGGTCTGGCCTGGGCGCTGCCCAATCTGCTGCTCGGTTCGCTGGTCATCGTGCCGGTCTGGTTTTTATTCTACATTTTCCGGCCGCCCGGCGAGAGCCGGGATTGATCGGCCGTTTCCTTCACGTTGGCGCCGGGGCGCCTCTTGCGCCGCTGAGCTTGGTGAGCAGCGACGCGGCGATGACGGCGAGCCCGACGACGCCGACCATGATGCTGCAGACGGCGTTCATCTCCGGGCTGACGCCGAGACGGACTTCCGAATAGATGCGGATCGGCAGCGTGGTCGCCCCCGGCCCCGTCGTGAAGCTGGCGATGACCAGATCGTCGAGCGAGAGCGCAAAGGCCAGCATCCAGGCTGGCGGCGACGGCGGGCAGGATCAGCGGCAGCGTCACCGTCATGAACGTGCGCCCCGGCGAGGCGCCGAGATCCATGGCGGCTTCCTCGAGGCTCATGTCGAAATCGACAAGCCGCGACTGCACGATCACCGCGACGAAGCACATGGCCATGGTGGTGTGGGCGATCGCCACCGTCCAGAAACCGCGTTCGGCCGAAATAGCGACGAACAGGAGCAGCATGGACAGCCCGGTGATAACCTCCGGCATCACCAGCGGCGCGTAGATCATGGACGCGAACAGCAGCCGGCCGCGAAAGCGGCCGAACCGCACCAGCGCCACCGCGGCGAGCGTCCCCAGCACCGTTGCCGCGGTTGCCGCCGTCGAGTCCGACGCGGATGCTGATGAAGGCCGCGGCCAAGAGCGGGGCGTCGCCGGCGAGCTCGACGGTACCATTGCGTCGACCAGCCGCCCCACACCACGACCAGACGCGAAGCGTTGAACGAATAGACGACAAGAATGACGATCGGCAGATAGAGAAAGGCAATGCCGACGCACAGCGAGATGAGATTGAATGCGGAGAGTTTGCGCATCGTCTAGTCCGCCTCGGCGCGCCGCATCGATCTGGTGCTGGAAGATCACGATCGGCGTGACCAGAAGAAAGACCAGGACGACGGCGACCGCGGACGCAGTCGGCCAGTCCTTGTTGGCGAAAAATTCCGTCCAGATGGCCTGCCCGATCATCGCCGTGCGCGAGCCGCCGAGCAGATCCGGAATGACGAACTCGCCGACGGCCGGAATGAAGCAAAGCAGCGAGCCGGCGATCACGCCGGGCACCGACAGCGGCACGGTTATCAGCCAGAACGCTTTTCCAGCGCGGACAGCCGAGGTCGGCGGCCGCCTCCAATAGCGACTCGTCGAGTTTTTCCAGCGTCGCGTAAAGCGGCAGCACCATGAAGGGCAGATAGGAATAGACGATGCCGATGTAGACGGCGGTATTGGTCGAGAGCCAGACCGGCGGCTCGCGGACCAGATCGAGCGCCAACAAGAGCCGGTTGAGCGGTCCGTCGTGCTGCAGGATGTTCATCCAGGCATAAATGCGGATGAGAAACGACGTCCAGAACGGCAGAATGACCAGCAGAACCAAAATCGGCTGTACCCGGCGTGACGGACGCGTCATGGCGTAGGCGATCGGATAGCCGATCAAGAGCAGGAGCAGCGTCGACAGCGCGGCGATTTGCAGGCTTTTCAGATAGGACAGAATGTAGAGCGGGTCGGAGCCGAGAAAGACGTAATTGTCGAGCGACAGCCCGGAGAAGAAGCCGGCGATGCCGTGCCAGCCGGCGGCAATATCGAAGACCGGCGGTAGGGCGGCTGCGCGATTACGGTCTGCGACAGGCTGATCTTCAGCACGATCAAGAAACGGCACGAGAAAAAAAGCGATCAGCCAGGCATAGGGAGCCTGGACGACGAGGCTGGCGAGACGGGACCGCCGCGGCTTCTTGCTCATGCCTGAGTGGTCCTGTCATTGCTTCAGCACGATGGCCGCGTCCGGCGGAAACGCGAGCCACACTCTGTCATTCCAGCCGAATGCGTGCTGCGCTGAGCGCGCGGCATTGGCAATCGTCGCCTGCAGCGGCACGCCGGCGTCGGTCTTGCAGCCGCAAGATCGACAGATCGCCGAGATAGGCGATGTCGACGAGCGTCGCGGCGACGCCGTTTTCCAACGCCGATTGCTGTTCCCGCGAAACGGCATAGCTTCTCCGGCCGCACCCCGACCCAGACCGTTGTCGCCGGGCGCGGCATCGATCTTGGTCGCGACGCGGAGGCGGCCGAGCGCCGTGCCGTCGATGCTGGCGCCGTCCTCGCCGACGCGGCCTTCGAACATATTGACGCTGCCGATGAAGTCGGCGACCCAGCGCGAGTTCGGCTGCTCGTAGATTTCGGCTGGCGGCGCGACTTGCATTAAACGGCCGCCGTCCATCACCGCGATGCGATCGGCGACGGTCATCGCTTCGCTCTGATCGT
The DNA here is from genome assembly GCA_963827465.1 of uncultured Alphaproteobacteria bacterium. Lineage (GTDB taxonomy): Bacteria > Pseudomonadota > Alphaproteobacteria > Rhizobiales > Xanthobacteraceae > BOG-931. Next base: position 51,672 of record CAWHBC010000047.1, on the reverse strand, counting down.
GCGTGACGATGATGAAGGTCAGCCCGAGACGGCGCTGCAAGTCCATCAGCTCGAATTGCGTCTCGCCGCGCAGCTTCTTGTCGAGCGCCGCCATCGGTTCGTCGAGCAGCAGGATGCGCGGCCGCTTGACCAGCGCGCGGGCGAGCGCCACGCGCTGGCGTTGGCCGCCCGACAATTCATGCGGCTTGCGCGGGCCGAAATCCTCGAGCTTCACCAGCTCCAGCATGTCGGCGACGCGCTCGGCGATCTCGGCCGCGGGCAACCTCTCCTGCTTGAGGCCGAAGGCGACGTTGCCCGCGACGGTCAGATGCGGGAACAGCGCGTAGCTCTGAAACATCATATTGACCGGACGCCGATGCGGCGGCACCGCGGAAAGATCGACGCCGTCCAGCAGGATGCGGCCGGCATTGGCGCGCTCGAAGCCGGCGATGAGCCGCAACAGCGTTGTCTTGCCGCAGCCCGACGGTCCGAGCAAGCGCGAAGAATTCTCCCTGATAGATGTCGAGCGACAGACCGTCGACCGCGGCGTAAGCGCCAAAGCTGCTTGCTCAAGCCCTCGATCCGCAGCAGCGGCGGGACCGTGCGATCGGTCCACGGGGCGAAATCGCGCTTGGCAAAGCCGTCTTTCGATCCGACGTTCTGCATCAATGCTCAGCTCGCGACGGCGCAGCCCCACGGGCGCGCCGACGCGCACGCTAAAGCATTTTTGCGTTCGGTGAAAACAGACCCGGTCTACTCGAGGATGGCCACGTCCGCGGTCGGTACCAGGGTCGCCTCGTCGACCGCATCGGGCACCAGCTTGCGCGGCTCAGGGCCGTAGTAATCGCCCATTTGCACCACCGGTCGCGGCTGCATGGTGATCGAGATCAGGCGGTCATAAAGCGCCTTGGCCGAAACCGGCTTGGTCAGGAATTCGTTGACGCCGAGCCGTACCGCTTCAACCACCCGCCAGCGTTCGCAGTGACCGGTCAGGATGATGATCGGAATGTCGGGCATCGGGAACACTCCCGGCGAGCGCACGATGCGCACCAGTTCGGGACCGCTGAGCATCGGCATTTCCCAGTCGAGAATGACGACGTCCGGCGCCATGGTGCGGATCGAGTCGAGGGCGGCGATGCCGTCGGCCGCTTCGCAGATGTCCTTGATGCCGCAATTGACCAGCAGATTGCGGATCATTTTGCGCATGTACTGATTATCGTCGACCACCAGCACGCACAGCGACTGGATGATCGTCTCGATCTGTTTTTTGGTGTGCTTTGATGACATGTCGTAGCGGCCGTTGAAACGGCCGCTGATTGCTCGTGTCTGCCCTTCCCCGCGCATGGCGGGATCAAAGCATGCGTCCTCTTGCGGGACGGTAAAGCTAAAACTTGCAAATTGTCGCGATCGCGCAATATAGCGAGACGCCGATCGTGGTGAGCGGCCGGTTAATGCCGCCGGCAGCCGTCCAGGCATTGGATTCAATGACGGAACAATCGAATGACAGAACGCCCGGATGACCGGGCCGCTCGATGACGGACGTCGGAACGACAAGCGCCTGGGAGGAAGCGGAAGCTTCCTTAGAGCAAGCAGAAATCGGCCGATTCCGGGACGAAATCCGATCTGTTGGTCAAAGGCGGACGCGGTGCGGGACCGTAGTAATCGCCGCGTCTTATCATCGGCCGCGGATAGACCAGGATCGACACGATGCGCGCCAATAGACTGGTCGATGACACCGGCTTGACCAGAAACTCATTGACGCCGAGGCGCATCGCTTCGATCACGCGCGAACGCTCGCTATAGCCGGTCAGCATGATGACGGGCACGTTAGGCAAAGGAAACGTATCCGGTGAACGCACCGCCTGCATGAAATCCGGCCCGTTCGGCCTCGGCATTTCCCAATCGAGAATGACGAGATCGGGCGCCCGCAGGCAAATCTTGTCGAGGCCGTCGTTCCCTTCCGCCGCCTCGTAAATCTCTTTGACGCCGAGGGACTGCAACAGCGCCCGCACCACTTTGCGCATGCTCGGTTCGTCGTCGACCACGAGCACTTTGAGCCGTTCGACCAGCCGTGCAATCTGAGTAGCCCGGGATTCCATAAAAGCCCCGTAAACAAGGAATTCCCCAGGGCGATCTAACCACGCGCCGATGTACCGGCGGTTCGGAAAATCGCTAAAATTTTAGCCAATTGCGCCGCCCGCCGGCGGCGACGCCATAAAATCCTCCAGCAGCTTGGTCTGCGCCGGGGCGAAGTGCAGCCCGAGCTTGGAGCGGCGCCATAATACGTCGTCGGCGGTCGCGGCCCATTCCTTGGTCATCAGATAGCGCACCTCGGCGGCAGTGAGGTCGCCGCCAAAGCGCATGCCGAGATCGTCGAGCCGTACGCGGCTTGTCCGAGCACGCGATCGACGCGGGTGCCGTAGGCGCGGACGAGGCGCCGCGCATGATCGCCGGTGAGGAATCGCCACGTCCGCTGCGTGCGCTCGATGAGGGTATCGACGCCGTCATAGAGGAAGTCGCCGCCCGGCAACGGGGCACGCGCGGTCCATGGCCGCGAGCGCGGAAAGAAATGCGCCAGGCGCGCCAGCACATCCTCGGCGAGCCGGCGGTAGGTGGTGATCTTGCCGCCGTAGACGGTGAGCAGCGGCGCCTCGCCGCGGCGCTCGTCGAGCAATAAGCGCGTAATCCCGGCCGATATCCTGCGGCTTGCGCGAGCCGTCGTCATAGAGCGAACGGACGCCGGCAAAGGCCCAGACCACGTCCGCGGCCCCGATCTCGCTGCGAAAATATTCGTTCACGACGCCGCAGAGATAGTCGATCTCTTCGCCGCTTGGCAGTCACCATCGCCGGATCGCCGACAAAGCAGCGATCGGTCGTCCCGATCAGGGTGAAATCGCGCTGAAAGGGAATGGTGAAAACGACGCGGCTGTCGGGTGCTTGCAGAATATAGGCGCGGTCGTGATCGTAAAGGCGGCGCACCACGATATGGCTGCCTTTATCGAGGCGCAGGCGGTGCAGCGGCGCGACCCGCAACGCCGTCTCGGCGAACAGTTCGTTCCAGGCTCCGGCGGCGTTGATCAAAATCCGCGCCGTCACCACGTCGCGCTGGCCGCGGGCGTTGAGCACGAGTCGCCAGACGTCGCTGCGGTCGGCGCGTATGCAGCGGGTGCGGGTGCGGATCACCGCGCCGTGCTCGGCGGCATCGACGGCGTTGAGCACGACGAGCCGGGAGTCGTCGGCGAAGCAATCGGAATATTCGAAGGCGTGATGGAACCGGGTTTTCAGCGGCACGCCGGCCTCATCCGTCACCAGATCGAGCTCGCGCGTGCCCGGCAAAATCTTGCGCCGGCCGATCCAGTCGTAGATCAGAAGGCCGATCCGCAATACCGTCGCGGAACGCCGTGCCGTGTTGATCGGCAGCACGAAGCGCAGCGGCCGGATCAGATGCGGCGCCGCGCGCAGCAACATTTCCCGCTCGCGCAAGCGCCGCGCGAACCAGACCGAACTGCCGCTGCTCGAGATAGCGCAAGCCGCCATGGATGAGTTTCGACGACGCCGAAGATGTGCCCGAGGCGAGATCGTTCTGTTCGATCAGGACGACGCGAAAGCCGCGGCCCGCGGCGTCGCGCGCGATGCCGGCGCCGTTGATGCCGCCGCCGATGATGGCGAGATCGAAGTCGGCCACTGCTTTCTCCCCTGTCGGCAGGATAGCCTACCGTCACTCGTTGTCATCGTCCGCGAGGGCGCACGATCCGGCAACCACCCGAAACGGCGTGACGAACGGCGCTGTCTTGCATCATAATCGCGGATTACCGGATGCTCCGCCTGCGCCGAGCATGACAAAGAAGGTGTCCCATGGATTTTGGCGGCCGTCATATCGTTGTCACCGGCGGCGCCGGTGCGCTCGGCACCGCGGTGGTCGCAGCGCTCCTCGAAGCGGGCGCCGCCTGCCGTGTGCCGTGCTTCGACGACGCGGAGGCGAAGCGCTTTCGCCTTCGCGACCATAAGCAGGTCGAAGTGATGGTTGCCGGAAATCTCGCCGAGCCGGCTGTTGTCAGCCGCGTTTTTGAAGGTTTGCCGCCCCCGCTGTGGGCGTCGATCCATATCGCCGGCGGTTTTGCCTTTGCCGCGCTTCGCGACGCCGACGTCGCGACCATCCGGCAGCAGGTCGACATGAATTTCCTGAGCTGCATTCTGTGCTGCCGGGCGGCCGTGCAGGCGATGACGGCAGGCACGCCGGGCGCCGGCGGCCGGATCGTCAACATTGCCGCGCGGCCCGCTTTGGAATGGCGCAGCGGCGCCAATATGGCGGCCTATGCGGCGAGCAAGACGGCCGTGGCGGCGCTTACCGTGGCGCTGTCCGAGGAAGTCGCCAAGGACGGCATTCTGGTCAACGCGGTCGCGCCGTCGACCATGGACACACCGGCCAATCGGCAGGCAATGCCGAAAGCCGATTTCGCACTGTGGCCGAAGGTCGAGGAGGTCGCGGCCACGATCTTGTTTCTCGCTTCGCCCGACAACCGCGTCACCCGCGGGGCGATCGTGCCGGTTTACGGCAAGTCCTGACGCGACGTCGCTCCGGCGCCGCAAATCGCCATGCGGCGGCGGTGATCATCGCAGAAAGTCGCGGATGCTTTCGGCGATCTCGCGGGCATGCGTCTCCAGCGCGAAGTGGCCAGTGTCCAGGAAACGGACGACCGCCTTAGTGATATCGCGTTTGAACGCCTCGGCGCCCGGCGGAAGAAAGAATGGATCGTTCTTGCCCCACACCGCCAAAAGCGGCGGCTGGTATGTGCGGAAGTATCGCTGGAATGACGGATACAGCGCGACATTGCTGCGGTAATCGCCGAACAGGTCGAGCTGGATTTCATCGGCTCCGGGTCGCGCCAAATAAAAGTTGTCGAGGGTCTGACCGTCCGGCGACACCACCGTTTGATCGGCTACGCCATGCGTGTACTGCCAGTGCGTCGTTTCCGGTGTCAGGAAAGCCCGCAGCGCGTCCCGGTTCGCCGGCGATGGATTCTCCCAATAGGCCCGGATCGGCGTCCAGCCGTCGCTAAGACCCTCCTCGTAAGCGTTGCCGTTTTGCGAAATGATGGCGGTAATGCGCTCAGGATGCCGAACCGCGAGGCGGAAGCCGGTCGGGGCGCCGTAGTCAAAGACGTACACCGCAAACCGATCGAAGCCGATGATCTCGGTAAAGCGATCGATCACGCCGGCGATGCTGTCGAATGAATATTTGAATTTTTCGCGCGGCGGCATTTCGGATTGTCCGAAACCCGGTAGGTCCGGCGCGACCATGTGAAATCTGTCGGCCAGCAGCGGCATCAAGTCGCGAAACATGTGGCCTGCGCTCGGGAAGCCGTGCAGCAACAAGAGCTTCGGTGCGCCGGCCGGCCCTGCTTGGCGGTAGAACACCTTGAAACCGTCGACGTCGGCAGTGCGGTAACTGACAGGCATCGTGAAACTCTCCTGTATTTTGCAGCCGCGGTTTTGCAATCAAAACGGCTATCGTCTGCGTTGCGGTAACTGGCCAGAACTTGAACAGTGAAGCTTGCCTCAATGGCCGGTCGCGAAGCGGATTGCGTCGCGGATAATGTCCACCACGACCGCGGGGGCGCTGACACTGGGTGTGTGATCCACGGCGTGCGCCTTTATCGTCGCCTTCATGCGCTGCGCCATATAGCGCTGCGTCTCGGGGACGATCATTCGGTCGTCTTCGGCAACCAGAAACCAGCTTGGAATGTCCTTCCATGACGGGCGTCCGGCGGGGACGGTGATGCAGTTCAGCGAGATCGGCCGCTGGACGGCGGAGAGCACGGCCTGATCGTCCGCCGATGCATGCTGCGCGAAGGCAGTCGCAAACGCCGCTTCGGGCAGCCAGATCAATCCATTGCCGTCGGGCGCCAGTTTCGGCGCCTGGGGATGAGGTGGAAGGCGATAGAACACGTCCGCGACCTTCTCGCCTTCGTCCGGCGCAAGCGCGGTCACATAGATCAGCGCCCTCACGCGTTCGGGCCGCGCCAGCGCGATCACCGCGCCCGCGTAAGCGTGCCCTGCCAGCACGATCGGTCCTTCAGTCCGGTCCAAGCTGCGGTTAAGCGCAGCCACGTCGTCGGCAAGGGACGTGAGCGGCAGCGGCGCCGCGAAAACATTTATCGAGCCGGCCTTGAGCGCCTCAATGACCCGAGACCAACTCGATCCGTCGGCCCATGCGCCGTGGGCAAGCACTACGCTCACATCCGTCGTCGCCATCTTGTCGCTCCTGCCGTCGCGGAGGGATCGGTGCTAATAACCTCTTGGATGCCACTTGACAGGTTATTGCCGCCGGACATAACTTGTCAATGATGGTCTAACCGGTTATGCGATTGGAACCTTGGTGGGGGCCGATCGTGCAACGCAGACCGCCTGCAATCTTCATCGCCGACTCGCTCGGCCTCGATTTCTTGAACTCCATCGCGACACCGGTCGACACCCCGATTGACTGGCTCGACAGCGGCGATGGCCTCGTGAACTGGCTAGCGCAGGCGAAGCTTGTGCCGGCGGACGAACTGAATGAGTCGAAGGCGCGAGCGATGCCGGGCGAGTTGGACAAGGTCGCCGATCGAAGCACGTGCTCTGCGGGAATGGTTCAGAGGATTTGTCCGCAAGCACATGGGCCGGCGGCTGCCTGCCAAGGCGCTGCAGGAATTGGGGCCTTTGAATTGGCTTTTGCAACGCGACGAGGCCTTCAGCCAGATATCCCATCAACGCGAGCGCGATGGGGAGCGTTTCGAATTGCGAGTCGTGCGGCGCTGGCGATCCCCCGAAAGCTTATTGCTGCCGATCGCCGAAGCGCTGGCGAAGTTCGTATGCGAGGAGGATTTTGCCAGAGTCAAAGCCTGCGAAGGACATAGCTGCACGCTGGTGTTCGCCGACCACACCCGCAGGCGGGCGAGACGATGGTGCAGCATGGCAATCTGCGGCAATCGCGCCAAACAGGCCGCGCACCGCAGCCGGCTTAAGGGCAATCATTGAGAAGCCGGCGAATTTTGGATCGAGGGCCGCGGGGATAAAGGAGAGACCAGCATGGCCGATCTTCCGTTGATCGTCTTCGACGTAAACGAGACGCTTCTCGATCTTGGCACGATGGAACCGACCTTTCAGCGCATCTTCGGCGACAAGAGCGCCATGCGGCTTTGGTTCGCCAACCTCATTCTGTATTCCGCGGCACTGACGGTTGCCGGCTGCTATGTCCCGTTCACCGACATCGGTGCGGCCGTCATGAAAATGCTCGCCGAGCACGCGAGGCATCACGATCGACGACAACGACAAGAAAGAGCTGACGGACAAGTTCTCCACCATGCCGCCACATCCCGAAGTTCCGGCGGCGCTGCGCAAGCTTCGCGGCGCCGGGTTTCGGCTGTTCTGCCTCACCGACAATCTGCTCGACGTGCAAACCCGCCAGCTTACCCATGGCGGCATCGTCGATCTGTTCGAGCGGCGCTTCAGCGCCGACGGCGTCAAGCATCACAAACCGTCACGGCAGGCTTACGGCTATGTCGAGAGCGAGCTCGGCGTAAAACCGTCCCGTTTTTGCCTGATCGCCTGTCACACCTGGGACACGCTCGGCGCGGTCGCGGCGGGCTGGCAAGCCGCGCTGATCAGACGGGTCGGTAACGATGTGCTGGACGTCGGTCCGCAGCCGCACATTGTCGGCGACGACCTTAATGACGTCGCCGACCAGCTCATCGCCCAATACAAGATCTAATATCCGGGCCACAATCCCGGCGTCGCCAGTTCGAGCAGATGACCGTCGGGATCGCGGAAATAGAGGCTCTCGCCGCCGCGCGGCCAGCGGGTGCGGCCCTCGATGGCGACTGCGGCCTCGCTCAGGCGCGCTTCCCACGCGGCACGTTCATCCGCCGCGATCGAAAACGCGATGTGCACCGGCCCGTGACCGTCATGCGGCGGAATCGTGCCGCCCGGCAGATGCACCGTCTCCAGCGAATGGCCGCGCAGGAACAACAGCAACACGCCGTGGCCGGCGACGTCGTAAGCGCACAGCCGCTGATCGCGATAAATGGAGTTGAGACCGAGCACCTGCTCGTAGAACGCGCAGGCACGCGGGAAGTCATCGACATAGAGGACGGTTTCGAGAATGCCGAGGAGTGAAGGCATTTACCCCGACACCGGCACGACGTCGCGCGCCGGCATGGTGACCAGCCGCGTCACCGCGCTCGACGGCGACGACGGCGCGCTGCTGCGCGTAGGCTTCGTGATTGCGCTCGATGTAATCGAGATCGTAGAGGTAATTCACCATCAAGCCGTAGGACTGCTTGAGCGCGCGCTCCGAAGTGTCGGCGAGCCAGTCGAGCCGCTCGAGCCGCGCGCCGTTGCCGAGATGAAAGCGCGCCACCGAGTCGACCGGCAGGCCGCGCCCGTTGCGGGCGCGCATGTAGTACCAGGCGGCGGCGCGGATCAGCGGCTCGTGCACCTGTTCGGCGATGTCGGGCGCGCGCCACCAATTCGTCGTCGTCGAGCGCGGCGAGCGCTTCGCGGTCGTGCTCATCGAGCGCGTCCGAGGCGGGTTTTTGCGTTCGCGCTTGAGCCAGTCGGCGAAATTCGGCGCCGGCGACAGCGTCACGAAGGTGCCGACGCGCGGCACTTCGCGCGACACTTCCTCGACCACCTGCTTGATCAGGAAATGGCCGAAGCTGACGCCGGCCAGGCCGCGCTGGCAATTGGTGATCGAGTAGAACACGGCGGTGGTGGCGCGCTGCGGCTCGACCGGCTCGCGCTTGCCGGACAGGATCGGCCCGATGGCGCCGGCGATTTCGCGGGTCAGCGCCACTTCGACGAAGATCAGCGGCTCGTCGACCAGCGCCGGATGAAAGAAGGCGTAGCAGCGGCGGTCCGGCGGATCGATGCGCCGGCGCAAATCGTCCCAGTCGTGGATTTCGTGCACCGCCTCGTAGCGGATGATCTTTTCCAGGATCGCGGCCGAGGTCGACCAGTCGATGCGGCGCAGCACCAGAAAGCCGCGATTGAACCAGGACGAGAACAGATGGACGAAATCCTTGTCGATCACGGCGAGATCGTCGCGGCGATGATCCATGGCGTCGAGCAAGTTGCTCGCGCATGCGCACCAGCGCCGCGGTGCCGCCGGGCGCGAGATTGAGCCGGCGGAACAGTTCGAGCCGCCGCGGCTCGCTGGCGATGATGCAAGCTCGGCCGCGGTCGCGTCGGACGGCGATTGCCGCCATGTCGGCGATGGCGCTTATCGATGCGGCCGCGGTCGTGGCCGAAGGTGGTGGCGAGCGTCTCGAAAAAGGCGATGCGCGGCCCGGTGGTCAGTTCGCGCGTAGCTCGCCAGGATCTCCTGCGCCAGCGCCACGCCGGAGGCCTCGCCGCGGCCCGACAACAGCTCCTCGCATAGCTCGATCAGGCCGGCCGAGCGCTCATGCGCCGGCTCGCGGCGCTCGCGCTTGATAAGTGCGCGGCTCCGTTCGGCGATGCTTTGCAGCATTTCGCTGAAGAACGAGGTGTCCACTGGTTCATCCCATCCGGCCCGGCAAGCCTTAACTAATAATCGGCCAAAGCAATGACAAGTTCGCTAACGGGCGGAGAACTGTAGACAAATCCGGCCGCCGCTTTGTCAGTTAAACGCCCGCGCGGCGGCTCGCCGCGGCGTAAGGGGTTGTATGCCGGATCCAACGAAACCGATGCCGGCCAGGCCATTCGCCGGATTGCGCGTGCTGGAGCTTGCCCGGATCCTGGCCGGGCCGTGGGCCGGGCAAATCCTTGCCGATCTCGGCGCCGACGTCATCAAGGTCGAGCGCGAGGGCGCCGGCGACGACACCCGCGCCTGGGGCCCGCCGTTCGTGCCGGCGGCCGACGGCGGCCATCTCGACGTCCGCCTATTTCCATTGCACCAATCGCGGCAAGCGCTCGATCGACGCCGATTTCACCACCGCCGAGGGCCAGCGCATCGTCAAGAAGCTGGCGGCGCGCTCCGACGTGCTGATCGAGAACTTCAAGGTCGGCGGGCTCGCCAAATTCGGGCTCGATTACAAAAGCCTCGCGCCCGACAATCCGCGCCTGATCTATTGCTCGGTGACCGGCTTCGGCCAGACCGGGCCGTCGGCGGCGCGCGCCGGCTACGATCTGATGGCGCAAGGCATCGGCGGCATCATGGGCATGACCGGCGCGCCGGACGGGCCGCCGATGCGGGTCGGCGTGCCGATCGCCGATATTTTCTCCGGCGTCTATTCGGCGGTCGGCATTCTCGCGGCGCTGGCGCGGCGCGAGCACACCGGCCGCGGCGGCTATGTCGACACCGCGCTGGTCGATTCCACCGTCGGCACGCTCGCCTTCCAGGCGCTCAATTATCTGGTCTCCGGCGAAGTGCCCAAGCGCATCGGCAATGCCCATCCCAATCTCGTGCCCTATCAGGAATTTCCCGGTCGCCGACGGCCGCGTCATCATCGCCACCGGCAATGATGCGCAATTCGTCAAGCTGTGCGGCATCCTCGGCGCGCCGGAACTCGCCGCCATGCCGGCCTATAAGGACAACAAAGGCCGGCTCGCGCCATCGCGCCGAGCTGGTCGGCAAGCTCTGCGCGCTGACCTCGCAGTTCAAGCGCGAGGAGCTTTGCTGGACAAGCTCGAAGCCGCCACCATTCCGGCCGGGCCGATCAACGATCTCGATCAGGTGTTCGCCGACCCGCAGGTGATCCATCGCGGCATGAAGATCGCGCTCGACAGCGCCGCGGCCAAGGGCGGCAAGATCCCCGGCATCCGCACGCCGATCGTGCTCGACGGCGCGCCGATGGCCTCGGACCGCCCCTCGCCGCAGCTCGGCGAACACACCGCCGAGATTTTGCGCGAGCTCGGCGAGTAACGCGCGCGCCTCCGCGCCGCGCGGTTTTCGCGCGTATGTATTTCCGATTCACATGTCAAACAGCGACGCATACTCCTCCTTCTCCCCGCGTGCGGGGAGAAGGTCGGGATGAGGGGGCCTCTCCGCTGGGCGCAGCATTGCGGCGCTCAGAATCGCGGAGACGCCCCCTCACCCTCGCTTCGCTCGACCTCTCCCCGCGCGGCGGGGAGAGGTGAAATTTCGGTCACGCCCATAGCCTCCTCGTCACCGCCGAGGCTCGACCCGGCGGTCCATGCTGAAGTCTGATGGACCTCAGCCAACCCGACACTTTGTTTCTGCCTCTTCGCCGCATGGATTGCCGGATCAAGTCCGGCAATGACGAAGGAAGATGCCGTAGCCCGGATGGAGCGGAGCGTAATCCGGGTACGATCTCTCGGCTTCACTGCCCATCCTGGGTTTCACTTCGTTCCACCCAGGCTACGAAACTCTTTTCGGCTCGCTTCCGGCAAATAAAGAAGGAAGTGGACCGCCGGCAGACGCACTGCGGTCAAATGCGGACCGCAGAGAGAACCTGTACGCATGCGGCGCACAGGGCGCGCCGCGGAGAAGGCGGCTTGCGCCGCCCTTCCGCTTCGGGCGCGCTCGCCTGCCGGCGTTCCACTCCGGCACTTGCGGGCGCGACCGAACGCCCCCGCTCAGCTCCAGTTCACGCGCTTCCTGGGGCGGGACTACGCAGGAACGGGCGTTACCCGCCCCCTGCCGCCCCAGTGCAGCGGGGGCTTTTCATCCCCGCAGACCGGTCGTAATGCCGGCCGGGCGTTTTGGCCCGGAGCCGCCCGGGAGCGAGGCTGACAACCCCGCCCGCGGGAACCGACCTCGCCCCTGCCGACCGGCGTCACCCGGCTGGCGTCCTTCTGGGCGAAGTGTCACCGCATGTATCTATGGAGGGGACCATTGTCAATAGGGACGTGACGATGTTTTCCCGGGCGCGGCGCAGCGCGAAGCGGTGCGCTGCAGACCCGGGATCGTTACACACTTTGAGCCTGCGACGATCCCGGATCAGCGGTGCACCACTGCGTGCTGCACCGCATCCGGGAAACGCACGAGACTGAGAATGACGGCGAGGTTTACTTCCGCCCGGCGGTGCCGGCCAACACCGCGGCGCCGATCAGGATGCCGACGCCGAGCGCGACGCCGAGCGTGAACAAGGGCTGGGCCTTGGTCTGGGCGCTGACGCGCCCGACGGCGTCGTTGCCGTAATCGGCGCCGAGCCGCAAAGCGCGATTGCCGAGGCTCGCCGCCTGATCGCCCGCGGCTTCGCCGCGCTCGCGCAGGCGGTCGATGAGGTCGCTCAGCGTCGCCGACACCGCCTCGCCGATCCGTTCGCCGGCTGCCGACGCGGCGGCGGAGCCGCGGCGGCCGGCGACGCGGCCGATGGTCTCGAGCTCCCGTTCCACCGCGCCCAAATGCTTCTGGATCGCGCTGACGCTCGGGCCGAATGAACTGGAGCGATACTGAAACATGGTGTGCCCTCGGAAGCCGGCAAATGCCGATAACGGCGGAACGACGCTGTCCGCCGATCTATGAACCGGTCAAACGAGGGATAGTTCCGAATCGTCCGCCGCGGCCGGCGCCCGCTTTATCGCGACAGCCGCCGCCGGTTGGCGCGGACGCGCTTGCCATAGACGTTGAGCACTTTCTTGCCGGCGCCGTGGCTGGTCCCGGCGCCGGCCGCGCTCGCCGCGAGGGCGGCGTGCGCCTCCGCCAAAGCGGCGACCTTCTCGGTCACCATGCGCTGGGCTTCGTCGCGGCCGCGGCTGCCGCCGGCGGCAATGCGCATCAGCCGCAGCGCGATCACCTGCTGGGCTTCCCAGCCGACGAGCGCCGCCTGTGAGGCCAGCGTCAGCCAGGGATTCCAGAATTGCATGGGTGTTCGCATCCACGGAGGCAACAGCGGCCCGCGGCGCTTGTTCCACATCGCGCCGCGGCCATTTTTCGTGAAAACGACTCTTTTGCGTCAACCTTCCTCTCGGACATGGCGTGTAGGAGATGTCGGCGCGGGAATTGCATCACTGAGCCCAGCACCAACGACAGAGGAGCACAGCATGCCCAATCGCGGCGAGCTTCCCACCCCGCCGATGCGCGGCAAAAGCGCGGTCAAAAGCGGCACGGCGGCGCCGACTCCGAAGCTTGGACGATCATCGCCTTTTGCGCGATCGGCTGGCTGATGACGATGTATTTTGCCTTGGCGACCACCGGCGCCGACACTTTCCCGAAGGTCTTGGCGCAAGTGCCTTGGGGGTGAAGGGCTTGCGGATGAAGGCCGGGCGGATGAAGCGCTAAGCGACATCCGCGCGCTGCGGCGATGGCTCGGCCGGCTCCTTGGAGCCGGAAGCCTCGTGCACGGCCCGCCGCAGCGCGGCGAGATCGTAAGGCTTGCTGCAGCACGGCAAAGCCGCGGCGCACCGCATCCTGCGCGCTCGAACTGTAGCCGGTGGTCAGCAGCACCGCGATCTGCGGGTAACGCCGGCGCACCGCGTCGGCCAATTGCAGGCCGTTCATGCCGCCGGGCATCAGGATATCGGAGAACACGAGATCGATGCCGCTCTCGCGCTCGAGCGAATCGAGGCCGGCTTGGGCGCTCGGCGGCGTGATGCACCCGATAGCCGAGCTGCTCGAGATAGGCGCGGCGACCTCGGCCACCTCGGCATTGTCCTCGACCAGAAGCACGGTGCCGACCGACGCGGCGACGACGGCCGCAGCGGCTTCCGCGCGCGGCTGCGCCGCGGCCTCGAAGCTGCGCGGCAGAAACAGCGTCACCGCCGTGCCGCGCCGCGGCGAGGTGGTGATCGAGGCGGTGCCGCCGGATTGCCGGGCGAAGCCGTAGACCTGGCTCAAGCCGAGCCCGGTGCCTTTGCCTTCCTCCTTGGTGGTGAAGAACGGCTCGAACACCCGCGGCAGCACGTCGGGCGGAATGCCGGAGCCGGTATCGGCGACCCGCACCGCGACGAATTCGCCGCGCAGCCCTTCCTCGGCGGTGGTGCCGCGCATCAGGACCGGCTTGGCGCTGATGGTCAGCGTGCCGCCCGAGGCCATGGCATCGCGGGCGTTGAAAGCGAGATTGAGCACGGCGAGCTCGAACTCGTTGGGATCGACTTTGACCGCGCAGGGCCGCCGCGGCACGCCGAGACGGATATCGATGTCGCCGCGCAACGAGCGGCTGAGCATGTCCTTGATCTCCGGCAGCCGCTCGGCGAGATCGATGACGCTCGGCTGCAGCGTCTGCCGCCGCGAGAACGCCAGCAATTGCCGCGTCAGGCTCTCGCCGCGCGCCGTGGCATTGGCGATGGTGTCGAGCAGATGGGTTTCCCGCTCGCCGGACACGTGGCGGCGCAAGCGCTGCACGGTGCCGCTGACGATCATCAGCAGATTGTTGAAATCGTGCGCCACCCCGCCGGTCAATTGACCGATCGCTTCCAGCCGCTGCGCCTGGCGCAAGCGCATCTTCGGCGAACTCGCGGCGCTGCGCCTCGTCATGCAGCCGCTTGGTCCGCCGCAACACCACCCACAGCGCAAAGAACAACAGCAGCGTGACCGGCAGGCCGAAGATCAGATGGCCGCCGACCTGGCGCAGCCAGGCGGCGCGGATCGCGGCGCGGTCCGGATGCCGGCAATGGCGTAAACCGGATAGCCCGGCAATTCGCGAAAGCCGACCCGCCGGTTGTGGCCGTCCACTTCCGATTTGGTCGTATACAGGCCCTGCGTCAGACCGCGGCCGATGGCGCGGCGCAGCGTGCTCGCCGGACCGAGCTGGCGCAGCGCCGGCGGCCCGCCGGATAACGCGCCAGCTCTTTGCCGTCGGCGCGCACCAGCGCGTAGAAATTTCCCGGCGCCTGCTCGATCATCGCATAGAAGTCGGCGAAATAGCGGGCGCGCACCGCCACCGCGATGACCCCGCGGAACGCATCGCCGGATGACACGAGCCGCCGCGACACGTCGAAAACGGCGGTCCCGGGCGCCAGAACCTGGGAGCTGCGAATATCGCCGATATAGGTTCCGGCATCGCTGTCGGCCTGCGCCTTGACGAAATCGCGATCCGAGAAGTCGGCGCCGGCCGTCATCCCGGCGGGCGTGCTCGCGGCCAGAAGCCGGCCGTCGCGCCCGACCAGCGCGATCGACTGTACCTGCGGCATGACCGCGATAATGCGCTGCAGCCGCGGCGTCAGCGTGGCTTGTGCGGCGCGGATCTGATCGTCCGACATGCCGCGCACCACCTCGTTCACTTCCGGGAAGATGCGGTCGACGGTCTCGAAAACCTTGAGGCCTTGCTCCTGCTGAACGTCGAGCGACCGGTCGATACGCTCCTCGGTGACGGCGTAGACGTCGCGATAATCGTTATACGACGCATAGACGAACAGCGCCGCCGGTATCACCAGCGCCGCCACCATCAGAAACTGCAAAAGACGAACTGCCGAGTCCCGTTCCGTGCGCATGAAAATATGTCGGTTGCGGCCGAAGCAGGCCCGGCCATCAACGACGCTAATATGTCGACCCTCTCGACTCGAAGATTTCCAAACTTCTGGGGCGCGAACGAGGCGATCAAACGCCGCAATCGATTGCAATATCGTGACTTATGCTTCGGTCACGCGATCTTGACTGCACCAAATCGCCGTAATTGCCCGTGGAAAGCGATCTTTTGACGCCGCGCTGCAAAACGATGAGCCCTGCAGTCGCGGAATCGGCGCCGGGCCGGCTGACTCCAATTAACGATGACGAACCGCAGCCGCGGGACTGCTTCACGACACGCGGCACGCCGGAGCGGTGCGCTGCATCGCGGATGCCCCGGCCGGGGTGCACCGGCGGCCGCCAGGCCACGCGCCGAAATCCGGCGACGGCCGACGCATATCGGGACCGATGGAACTTTTTGTTCCGGGCGAAATTGAAGGGCAGGTCGATCGTTTGAATGAAGAAGCAGGACCGTTTGGGTCCTTCGGGAGGAATCAATGGAAACCGATCTGCGTAGTGCGTCCGCTGTCGTGGACGCACAGTCCGCTACGTCGTGGGGTTCCATCGCCGCCGGCGCGGTTGCAGCCGCGGCATTGACGCTGGTGCTCACCGCGTTCGGAGCGGGGCTTGGCCTGTCCTCCGTCTCGCCGTGGAGCAACAGCGGCGTTGCCGCATCGACTTTCAAAACCGGCACCGGAATTTATCTCGTGATCGTGGCGGTGATGTCGTCGGCCATCGGCGGTTATCTGGCCGCCCGGCTGCGGTCGAAATGGATCGGCGTGCACACCCACGAAGTCTTCTTTCGCGATACCGCGCACGGCTTCATCGCCTGGGCTTTCGCGACGCTTTTGACCGCGACGGCCTTAAGCTCGGTGACCGGGTACCTTGCCAGCGGCACCGCCGCGGCCGCAAGCGGCACGGCATCGCTAGGCGCCCATTCCGTCAATCCGGCCGATCTTTACGTCGACAAGCTCTTCCGTCCGGCCATGCAGGCAGGCTCGGCACCCGCGGCTTCACCCGCTGCCGACAATACGAACGCGCCGGCGCAGCCCGCGCCAGCCGGTGCAAATTCGCCGGCGCAGCCGACGGCGCCCGCGCCGGCCGGTACAAATTCCAACCCGTCACGGGCGGAAGTTCTCAGATTGTGGACCGCGGATATTGGCGACAATCGCGGCCTCAATGACACCGACAAAGCCTATCTGGTCCAGGTGGTCGCCGCGCGCACCGGCCTGAGCCAGGCCGACGCCGAGAAGCGCGTCGATGCCGTCATCACCGAAGCAAAAGCCGACGCCGATGCGGCGCGCAAAGGCGCGGCCAAGCTGTCGTTCTGGTTGACGGCCGCGCTGCTGTTCGGCGCCTTTGCAGCCAGTCTCGCCGCTGCCGAAGGTGGCTCGCTTCGCGACGGCACGTGGAACGACCGTGTTCTCACCCCCCGACCGATATAAGGAGAAAGCATCATGGGTAGAGGAATTTTGCTTTGGCTGCTCGGCGTCCCGATCCCGATCATCATCCTGCTGGCGCTGTTTTCGCACTGAGGGATCGGCACCGCGCCGCGAACGAGACCGCTTGAGCCACACTCACATTCCTGGGAGATCATTGCATGTCGATCGGAACCATTCTGCTGATCATCTTGGTCATCATCCTGCTCGGAGGCTTCAGCGGGTTTGGCGGCGGGCCGTTTTATGGCACGGGTTACTATGGCGGCGGCGGCCTCGGCCTCGTTATCATTATCCTTTTGATCTTGCTCCTGATGGGCCGCATTTGAACGAGGCGGGATTCCGGCACGGACCTGCAATCTGAAAATGGCGCGGTCCGCACAGTTCTACGAATGGCGGCCCACGCCTAGCTGACGGCAACCGGCGCCAGCGCGTCGATATCGGTGACGACGTCGATCACCGCCGGGCGATTGGCGGCGAGCGCCTGCGCCAAGGCCGCCGGAAACGCCGAGGCCTGCTTCGACGCGGATGCCGAGCGCGCCCATGTCCTCGGCGATGCGGGCGAAATTCGTCTTGCGGAAGGTCCACAATTCGCGCGCCTTGTCGGTCTGCTTGCCGCCATAGACGCGGTCGAAGCCGCGCTTCGACTGATTGCCGCCGCCGTTGTTGTTGACCACGGTCACCGCGTTGATATTCCAGCGCGCCGCGGTCTCGATCTCGGCGATGTGGTACCAGAAGCCGGCGTCGCCGGTGAACGTCACCACCGGGCGCTCGCGGCAGCCGCGCATTTGGCGCCGAGCCCGGCCGGGAACGCCCAGCCGAGATGGCCGGCGCTGCGCATATAGCTCTGCCGCGGCGAGGTCAGATCGAACATGCCGCCCATCCACATGCCGGCATGGCCGGTGTCGACGACGACGATGGCGTCGTCAGGCACGTGCTTCGATAATTCATGGCACAGCCGCTCCGGGCGGATCGGCACCGCGTCGGAATTGAGCGCGTCTTTATATTTGTCGCGCCACTCGCCACAGATTTTTTGCGCTTCGCCGATCCAGGCCTTGCGCTTGGCCGGCGCTGGCGCGATCGGCATGGCTCGAGCATTTTCGCGCGAGCGTGACTTTGGCGTCGCCGTTGACGGCCGCCGCAAGCGGATAATTGCGGCCGAGCGCTTCCGGATCGATGTCGATCTGGATCGCCGCGTGCCGATCTTCGGCACCGCCCAGAAATGCGTGGTCATGCCGCCGGTCTCGGTGCCGATGAAGCAGACGAGATCGGCGGCGTTGACCACGCGGTTGGCGCTCTCGCGCGAATAGCTGCCGACGACGCCGACCGACAGCGGATGATTGCCGGGGATCGAATCCTTGCCGTTGAGCGAGGTGGCGACCGGAATTTGCAAGGCTTCGGCAAGCGCGACGAGCTCGGCCGCCGCGCCGGAGGCGCGCACGCCGCCGCCGGCGACGATCACCGGGCCGCGCGGCGTCCTGCAGAATTTTCAGCGCGGCGCGCACGCTCGCGTCGTCCGGCTCCGGGCGGAACGCCGGCACGCGGGAAAATTGCGGCTCGACGAGCGGCTCCATGTCGGCTTCGTCGGCGTCGAGCTGGCCCTCGTTGCCGCGGAATTGCAGATGCACCGGGCCGGGGCAGCCGGTCACCGCGGTGCGGAACGCCTGCCGGATCATGTCGGGAAGCCGCGCCACGTCGTCGATGGTGGCATTGAATTTGGTCACCGGTTCGAACGCCGGAACGTCGTCGACTTCCTGATAGACTTTGCGGAATTTTGTTTTCGGGTCGCGGCCGCCGGTGATCGCGATGACCGGCGAATGGGCGAGCCAGGCGTCGCGCAGTCCGGCGGCAAGATTGAGCGCGCCGATCACCTGGGCGCCGCAGATGCCGGGCTTGCCCGAGGCGCGCGCGTAGCCATCGGCCATATAGGCGGCCGATTTCTCGCCATGGACGTGCAGGCGCTTGATGTCGGTGCGGCGCTCCATCTCGGCGAAGGCGGTGCGCATGACGGCCGGCACGTGGAAGACGTGCGTGACCTCATAGCCCTTGAGCATGTCGGCGATGCACTGCGCGCCGGTCATTTTGCGGTTGTGGCCGATTTGCATGGATGGTCGTTTCCTTCATTGCTTTTAGTCATGCTCCGCGCACGAGCGGGGCATCCAGAACCAGATCGTCTACGATTGACTCGGATCGATCCGCCGTGCGCGGACGATGACAGCGTCTGGAAATTAATCCTAATCGTTGAACACCGCCACCGCGCGGATCGGCGAGCCGGTGCCTTCGCGCCATTTCAGCGGCAGGCCGATGAACTGAAACTCGCCGGCGCCGAGCAGGCTTTCCAGATTGCACAGGCTTTCCATATGCGTGATGTCGAGATCGAGGCAGGCCTTGTGCACGAGCGCATTGACCTTGCCTTCCGGCCCCGGCCGCATCGAGTCGATGCCGAAATGCACGATGCCCTGCTGCGGCGAGCCATTCGGTCGCCGCGACATTGACGCCGGGATTGTCGGTCGCATAGGCGGCGGTCGGAAAGGTGCGCTCGTGATGGCCGGTGCACAACAGCACCGTGCCTTTTTTCGGGATCGGCACGCCGGCCTTCTTCACCGCGGCTTCCAGATCGGCCGGCGTGATTTCCGCCCGCGCCGGAATGTGCCGCAGGTCGATGCAGATGCCCTGCACGATGCAATTTTCCAGCGGATATTTGTCGATCGGCGTGCCGGTTTTGCCGAAATGCCGCGGCGCGTCGATATGGGTGCCGCCGTGGTCGGGCATCGAGAAGAACATCACGCTGTTGCCGTGGACGTTGCCGGATTCGGCGAACGCCTCGTCATGCGTCTTCCAGATGCCGTGGATGATCGGCGGCTGCCCCGGATAGGACGGCGTGCGGTGATACAGCTCCCGGCTCAAATCGACGATCCGCATACGGCGCGCCTCCCGCTACTGACTTTTGCTTGACCCGGACACTATCCTCGGCGGGCAATGGCGACAACGCCCGCCGGGAGAGCCCGCATGAAAACCTCGACCGACCGCATCCTCACCACCCATACCGGCAGCCTGCCGCGGCCGAAGCCGCTGATCGATCTCATTCTGCGGCGCGAGACAGGGCGAAGCCGTTGCCGCCGACGTGTTCGAGGCCGCGACCGCGCAAGGCGGTCGACGAGGTCGTGGCGCAACAGGTCGCCTGCGGCGTCGACGTGGTCTCCGACGGCGAAATGAGCGAAGCCGTCCTACACCACCTATATCCGCCATCGCGTCGCCGGCATCGCGCCGGACCCGCGCGCCGCGGAGCAAAGGCCGCGACATCATGATCGGCCGCGATCTCCTGGATCATCCCGATTTCGGCCGCGACCGCCGCTCGTTCTCCGCCGTGCCGTTTCCCGGCTGCGTCGGCGAACTCGCGCTACAAGGACCGCGCCGCGCTCGACCGCGACATCGCCCATCTCAAAGCCGCGGCGGCGAAGGCGAAGCCGACCGAAGTGTTCATGACCGCGCCGTCGCCCGGCATCCTGACGCGCTTCATCATCAACCTGCATTATCCGAACGAAGACGCCTATGTCGCCGCGCTCGCCGCGGTGATGCAGACCGAATACCGCGCCATCGTCGAAGCCGGCTTCGTGCTGCAGATCGACGCGCCCGATCTCGGCTCGGCGCGCAACAACCAGTACCGCCGCCTGACCGACGACGAATTCCGCGCCAAAGATCGCCGAGCGCAATATCGCGGCGCTCAACGCGGCGATCGAAGGCCTGCCGGCCGACCGCATGCGGCTGCACATCTGCTGGGGCAATTACGAGGGGCCGCATACCCACGATCTGCCGCTTCTGAAAATCATCGACATCGCGTTCAAGGCGCGCGTCCAGGCGATCAGCATCGAGGCCGCCAATCCGCGCCACGATCACGAATGGGAAGATCTCAAGACCGATCAAAATTCCCGACGACAAGATCCTCATTCCCGGCGTCATCGATTCGACGACCAATTTCGTCGAGCATCCGCGGCTCGTGGCGCAGCGCATTCTGCGCTACGCCGACATGATCGACCGCGAGCGGCTGATCGCCGGCGTCGATTGCGGTTTCGGCACCGCGGTGCGCAGCCGAGCCGACGGTGGTCGACTCGATCGTCTGGGCCAAATTGCGGGCGCTGGCCGAGGGCGCGGCGATCGCCAGCAAGACCCTGTGGGGCGCCAAGGCGGCCTAGGGAAGCGGATTTGCCCGGATTTAGGGGAAACGGCGCACTCCACTTTGGCGCCATTACATCCTATCTATCGGGTCAGGGCGTCACGCCATCGGGACGTGTCCTGGAGCCAAAGCCGGCGAGGAGTGAAGAGCATGGCGATAACCGACGAGTTGGAGTCGCAGGAAGAGCGGCCATGCCTGCATTGCCTGATCATCGACGTCATCGACAATTACTTTGCCGATTACCCGGTTTCGGCGGAAGAGCCGGACATGATCGACACGGCGGAAGTCGTGACGGCGGTGGCCAAGACGGTGGCCGAAATGACCTGCAGCCAGGACACGGCGTCACGCCAGAAAATGATCGAACAGTTGACCAGCGAAGTGCTGCAATATGACGAGGAATTCCGTCAGCAGGACGTGATGGGCGGCACCGGTTCGGGCGCCCGGCACTAGCAGGACCGGCGCCAGCGCCCGGCGGTCACTGCGGCTTAAGACCGGCGAATTTGACGACCTTGGCCCATTTCTCGGTCTCGTCGGCGATAAACTTGCCGAAGTCTTGCGGCGACATCGACAGCGTGCTGACGCCGAGCTGGGCGAGCCGCTCCTTGAATTTGGCGTCGGCCTGGATGGCTTTGACCGCGCCGGCAAGCTTCCCGACAATTTCCGGCGGCGTGTTTTTGGGCGCGACCAGGCCGGAGAAGCCGCTCGCTTCGAAGCCCGGCAAGGTCTCCGCGACGGTCGGCACGCCGGGCAGTTCGTCGATGCGGGTCGCGGTGGTCAGCGCCAGCGCGCGCAGCTTGCCGGCCTTGATTTCGCCGATGACCGCCGAGATGCCGTCGGAGCCGACCTTGACCTGACCGCCAAGCAAATCGGTCACCAACTGGCCCTCGCCGGCATAAGGCACATGCACGACGTCGATGCCGGCCATCATCTTCAAAAGCTCCACCGCCATATAGGGCGGCGTGCCCAGCGACGGCGATGCGATCACGACCTTGCCGGGACTGGCTTTGGCTTGCGCAATCAGTTCGGCAACGCTGCTGCCCGGGAACGATGGATTGGCGTCGAACACGAGATTGATGCGGTTGATCGGTGCCACCGGCGTGACGTCGCGCACGAAGTCGTAGCTGAGATTTTTCATCAGCGAGGCGTTGACGGTGTTCGACGACGCGGCGAAGAACAGCGTGTAGCCGTCGGGCGGCGCCCCAACCACCGCTTCGGCGCCAAGCGAGCCGCCGGCGCCGGGCCGGTTCTCGACCACGATGGTCTGGCCTAATTGCTGCGACAGCCATTGCGCGGAAAGCCGCGCGACGATGTCGACCTGGCCGCCGGGCGGGAAACCGACCAGAAGCTTGATCGGATGCGCCGGATAGGCTTCGGCGCGGGCGAGTGTGGAAATCGCAGGCAGTGCGGCGGCGCCGCCTGCCAGACGCAATACATCACGCCGTCGCATGCGCATGGTTTTCTCCCTTTCGGCGCGTCGCTCACCGCCCGTTTGCCGGGCTTCAAATTCGTCGCCGCGCCCTGATGCAATAGCATGAATGGCCTGAATCTTGAATGATGGATCACAGGCCCGCGGCCGCCGCCGGCTGAGCCAAGGTCGACCATGGTCATATCCTCGCGTTTGGGAAACGGCGCCGGCGGCCAAACCTCTGCCGCCGGCGGCGAAGCGTCTGCCGGTTCCGCCGCCGGGCACGGTCAAGCGCGGCCGAGCCGCGAGAGCCATCCGCACCATGCCGGCAATCCATGGTTTTTGGCGCTGACCGCGCTCGGCGTCGTCTATGGCGACATCGGCACCAGCCCGCTTTATGCCTTTCAGGTCGCTCTCGCCGGCCTCGGCCACCGCGCACCGGCCCCGACCGAGGTTTTCGGCATCGTATCGCTGACGTTTTGGGCGCTGATGCTGATGGTCTCGCTCAAATACGTCGTGCTGGTGCTGCGCGCCGACAACGACGGCGAAGGCGGCATCCTGGCGCTGTTGTCGCTCGTCGCCGCCGACCGCATCCGCGACGGCACGGTGTTACCCATCCTGGTGCTGCTCGGCGTCGTCGGCGCCGCGCTGCTATACGGCGACGGCGTCATCACGCCGGCGATTTCGGTGCTGTCGGCCATGGAGGGACTGCGGCTTGTCGCGCCGTCTTTCACCGGCTTCATCGTGCCGGTGACGATCGCGATTCTGATCGGCTTGTTCATGATCCAGCGCCACGGCACCGAAGGCATCGGCCGTATCTTCGGACCGGTCATGGTGATCTGGTTTATCGCCATCGGCGTGCTCGGCGCCGCCAATATCCGCGCCGCGCCGGCCATCGTCATGGCGTTAGATCCGCTCTACGCCGTGCGCTTCCTCGCCGCCGACCCCGGCATTGCGTCGCTGGTCATCGGCGCGGTGTTTCTCACTTTGACCGGCGGCGAGGCGCTTTATGCCGATATGGGCCATGTCGGCCCGACCGCGATCCGCCGCGCCTGGTTCGGCCTCGTGCTGCCCGCGCTGCTGCTCAATTATTTCGGCCAAGGCGCGCTGGTCTTGACCGACCCCAGCGCGGCCGACAGCCCGTTCTATAAATTGGCTCCCGGCTGGATGCTGGCGCCGATGGTGGCGCTCGCTGCGCTCGCCACCATCATCGCCTCGCAATCGCTGATCTCCGGCGTGTTTTCCTTGACGCGCCAAGCCATGCTGATGGGACTGTGCCCGCGGGCGCGGATCGTGCCGACGTCGAGCGACGAGGCCGGCCAGATTTACGTGCCCGCCGCCAATTGGCTGTTGATGGCGGCGACGCTGTTTACCGTGGTGTTTTTCAGGACCTCGGACAATCTGGCCGCCGCCTACGGCATCGCCGTATCGGGCACCATGCTGATCACGACGATTCTGCTCTATCGCGTGTCGGTCACCCGATGGCATTGGCCGGCGGCGATTGCGATTCCCGTCATCGCCGCCATCGGCGCGATCGACGCCACCTTCCTGGCGTCGAACGCGATGAAGCTTCTGGCCGGCGGCTGGTTTCCGGTCGTCATCGGCGGCGCGATCGCCGTATTGATGCTGTCATGGCGCAGGGGAGCGTTCGAAGTGGCACGGCGCCTGCGCGACATGTCGATGCCGCTCGAGGAGTTCCTCGACTATGCCGACAAGACCGTGATCGGCCGCGCGCCGGGAATGGGCGTCTGGCTCACCAAGGTCGAGCACGGCGCCTCGCCGATGCTGCTGCGCCATGTCGAACACAATCGCGTGCTGCACGAGACCGTGGTGCTGATGACCTTCGTCATCGAAAGCCGGCCGCGCGTGCCGTTCCATGAGCGTCATTCGCTGCAGCGGCTCGGCCACGGTTTCTACCGTATCCAGACCCGCCTCGGCTTCATGCAGACGCCGGACATTCCGCTGACGCTGAGCAATTGCCGGATGCTCGGCTTCGATGCCGATCTCGACCATCGCAATTATTACCTGGCGCACGAGACCATCGTTCGCCGCGCCAAGGGCTCGGCGATGGGACCGGTCGCGTTCGCGATCTTTTCGTTTCTCAGCCGCATCTCCAGCCGCGCGCCGGATTTTTTCAAGATCCCGCACGACGCCATCATCGAAGTGGGATTTCGCGTGGAGATCTGATGCGGCCGGCCGCCGTCGCGCCGGCTGGACATTATTCCGGCTTGAAATTCATCGCCACGCCGTTGATGCAATAGCGCAGATGCGTCGGCGGCGGGCCGTCCTCGAAGACGTGGCCGAGATGGCTGCCGCAGCGGCTGCAATGCACCTCGGTGCGGCTCATGCCGAAGCTCCGATCGGTCGTGGTCTCGACCGCGCCGGGCTCCGGATCGTTGAAGCTCGGCCAGCCGGTGCCGCTCTCGAATTTTGTCTTCGAGACACAACAGCTTTTGCCCGCAGCCGGCGCAGGTGAACGCGCCCGAGCGTTTTTCGTAATTGAGCGCGCAGGAGCCGGGCCGCTCGGTGCCATGCTCGCGCATGATGTGGAACTGCTCCGGGGTGAGAATTTTCTTCCACTCCGCGTCGGTATGCGTCACGGGGTAATGCTTGGTCTCGGTTTTGGTATCCATCTTGGTATCCATGGCGTGACCGCCTGTGCTGCGCTGAACGGTAGCGGTAAACGTAATGGGCTGCGGTAAAAGCGCAACCGCGCAGCCCGTCACATGATCGCGACCGCGACCGCGGCGACGGCGTCTTCAAGCGGCTCGGTCCCATGCTATTATGCGTGCAAACAAGCCCGGGCAAGGAAACGGCCATGCTGGATCAGCCTCATGCAAATACCAACGGCTCGAAGCCGCACGCAGGAGATGATCTCCGGCGCGTTCCTGCGCAATGCCTGGTATGTGGCGGCCTGGGCCGACGAACTCGACGGCGGCCGCCTCGTCCCCCGCACGCTCATGAACGAGCCGGTCGTGCTCTTTCGCAAGGACGACGGCGGGTCGCCGCGATCGAAGACCGTTGCGCGCATCGTTTCGCGCCGCTCTCCATGGGCAAGATCGTCGGCGGCGACCGAATCCAGTGCCCCTATCACGGTCTCGAATTCGACGGCTCCGGCGCCTGCGTGCGCAACCCGCACGGCGCCAAGACCATTCCATCCGCGCGCGCAAAGTAAAAAGCTATCCGGTGGTCGAGAAGCACAAAGCGGTTTGGCTATGGATGGGCGCAGCCCCGCCCGACGCCGCGCAAAATTCCGGATTTCTCCGTGCTCGACAACGTGCCGGAGCTGCACACCACCAAGCGCGACAGCATCGTCATCAAGGCCAATTATCAGCTCATCGTCGACAACCTGCTCGACCTGAGCCACACCTCGTATCTGCACGAAGGCATTCTCGGCAATGCCGATACCGTCGAATCGGAGATCACCACCGAGCAGGACGGCGACGATGTCGTGGTCGGCCGTCACGCCACCAATTCGAAACCGCCGGGCATGTTCGCGCCGTTCTGGCCCGACCATCCGCCGCGCGTCGACAAGTTCACCAAGATGCGCTGGATGGCGCCGGCGGCGCTGCGGCTATTGACCGGCATCTGCGAAATCGGCGCCGCGCCGGAGACCGGCACCGGCTATCACGCGGTGCATCTGCTCATTCCCGAGACCGAGCGCTCGACGCATTATTTCTTCACCGCCGTGCGCTGGGGCGTGAAGACCGGCGACGACAAGCTCAACCGCGACCTGCAGAAGCGCATCGCCGAGATGCGCCGCTTTGCCTTCGAGGAGCAGGACGCGCCGGTGATCGAAGCGCAGCAGCGCATCATCGAGAGCGCGGCCGAGCCGCTCGATCCGGTGATCCTCGCCGTCGACGTCGGCTGCGTGCGCTATAAGCGCGTGCTGGGTAGGATGATCGAGGCAGAGCAGGTGTGACTTGATTTGCGCCTGGGACCGCACTGCGCGCGGCGACGCCCGCCTTCACTTCTGCGCGCTGCGGGCGCGATCCAGGCAAGCCATGAAGGTAGAGCCGTTACCGCCGTAGAAATGCTGATTGACGTATCCGATCCGCCAGTGTCCCGAGCGCGGATCGCAATACCCGCCCGCTTGCACGACACACCGGGCTTGGATGGTCGTGCATTTGCCGAGTGCGCCAGACGTCGCCGGCGTTCCCGGCCTGTCGATGCCGGATACCGGTACCGAGATGCCATGACGGGCCATGCACACGCGGAACGCCCGGCCGGATCCACCACAGTGCTCACCCGACCGCGAAATACCCCAGCACCAATGACCGGTCTGCCGATCGCATTTGCCGCCGGCCGCTACCGCGCATTTCGCCTCGATACTGGTGCACTGGGAATTGTCAGCAACTGCAGCGATCGAGCCGGACAAACTGAGCGCCGCTACCGCAAGTAAAACGCCAAAAAACTTGCGCGCCATCGCGCCATCCTCCCTCGCTTTATTTCCGTCGCCACAAAGGCGGCGCGCGCAGCCGAGAGAACTGCGCGCCCCACCGAGCTTAATCTACAATCTACGGTTTTTAGCTACTTGATCGCCAGCGGATTGATCGGCGAGCCGACGGCGCCGGTGATGGGGATGGCCGGGGCGACGAACAGAAATTCGTAGACCTTGTCGGCGGCGCAGTCGTCGGCGAGGGCCTTGAGCTCGAAGATCTCGCCCATGGTCATGCCCATGATCGGAATGGTGATCCAGTGCCAGGGCTGATTGATGCCCTCCTCGCTCTGGTTCGGCCGCACCTCGCAGCCCCAGGTGTCGGAGGCGAGCGCGGCCAGCTCGGTATCCTTGACGAAATCGAGCGTCTCGAAGCCGAAGCCCGGCGCATCGCCGCCCGGATAGCCGTCCCAGCTTCCCGCCTTCTGGCAACGCTCCATCATGCCGGTGCGCACGATGATGTAGTCGCCGCGCTTGAGCGCGACGTTCTGCTGCTTCGCGGTCGAATAGAGATCGTCGTTGGTCATGGCGTAACCGTCATCGAGCGAGTCGACGCCTTTGCAGCGGGCGACGTCGAGCAGAACGCCGCGGCCGACCATCTTGTTCTTGGTCTTCTCGATGCCGCATTTCTGCGCGCCGGCGGATGTCACCTCGCGGCAGTCGTACCCGTTCCACATATAGTCTTCGTAGAACACGTGGCCGAGGCCGTCCCATTGCGTTCCGCATTGCAGCGGCATCGTCACCATGTCGTCGGCGGCGCGGATGCCGCGCTTGTCGAGCACGCCGGAATAGGCGTCGGTGCCGGTGCGCAGCATGGTGTGAATCGGATTGGTCCGGCCCATCGCCGGGTATTTGCTCTTGGCGCCCTGCGGGCCGGTGTAATCGAAATTGAGCGCCAGCGAGATCACCTTGCCCTTTTTGACCAGCCGCGTGGCCGCGACGATGTCTTCGGCGCTGGTGTAATTGAGCGTGCCGATCTCGTCGTCCGGGCCCCACTTGCCCCAGTTCTTGTACTTTTCCGCCGCCGCGCGGAGATCGTCTCGCGTTACCTTCTTCCCGGTCATGGTCTTCCTTTTTCGCTGGTCAATTTTCGGAAATGCTTTGGCCGAACACCAACCGGTGTCCGTCGGGATCGATTACCGTGAAATCGCGCATGCCGTAGGGCTGATCTGCGATCGGCTCTTCGATGGCGACCCCGCGCGCGATGAGCTGGTCGTACAGGACGTCGACGCCCTTGCAGAAAATGCAGACATGCGATGGCCCGGCCGGCGGCACATAGGCATTCAGATGAATGGCGGCATCGCCGAGACCTAGACAGATGTAGCGCGGCGGCTCTTCCCAGGTGAACGAGACGGCGAAGCCGAGCTTGTCGCGATAATAGGCAAGCGCCGCCGGCATGTCGTTGACATGCAGCACAGTGGCGTGACCGGTGATCTGAAAGGCCGGATCGGCCATGGGCACGCCCTCCCTCAGTTTGCGGTTTACTGCACCGCCGCCGGAAGCGATGATAGCAAGAACAATCCGAGGGAGGACAGTCCATGCGGCGAATGTCGGTGCGAATTGCGTTGGCCATCGGGGCGGCGCTGCTATCCGGCGCCTGCTTTGCTCAAAGCGCCTATCCCAACCATCCGGTGAAGATCATCGCGCCGTTCGCCGCCGGCGGCCCGAGCGACTTCGTGGCGCGGCTGTTGGCCGACAAGCTGTCGCAAAATCTCGGCCAGCAGTTCTACGTCGAGGACCACGCCGGCGCCGGCGGCAATATCGGCATGACCCAGGTCGCCCGCTCCGCGCCCGACGGCTATACCATCCTGGTGGCGAGCTCGAGCTTCGTGGTCAATCCGAGCCTTTACGCCCACGCTCCCTACGATCCGTTCAAGGATTTCGCACCGGTCACGCTCGCCGGCGCATCCGCCAATATTCTGCTCGCGAATCCCTCGGTTCCGGCCAAGACGGTGAAGGACCTGATCGCGCTGATGCAGGCCAATCCCGGCAAATACGCCATCGCCAATGCCGGGCTGGGCACCACCCCGGAACTCGCCGCCGAACTGTTCAAGCTCGATTTCAAGCTCGATCAGCCCAGCGTGCCCTATAGCGGCGGCGCCCCGGCGGTGCAGGCCGTGATCGCCAATCAGACGCCGCTGGGTTTTGCCAATCTCACGCCGGCAGCGCCGCATATCCTCGCCGGGACGCTGCACGGCATGGCGGTGACCTCGCTCAAGCGGTCCGCGGCGCTGCCGAACGTGCCGACGATGGCCGAAGAAGGCGTCCAGGGACAGGAATCCGAGACCATGCAGGGTGTCTTCGTGCCCGCCGGCACGCCGCAGCCGATCGTCGATGCGCTCAACCGCGCCATCGTCACGGCGCTGCATCAGCCCGACGTGCAGGAGAAATGCAAGCAGGTCGGTCTCGACATCGTCGCCGACACGCCGGCCGAGTTCACCGTCTATATCAAGAAAGAAATCGATCGCTGGCACAAGGTCATCGTCGACGCCAAGATCCCGCAGATTCAGTAACGCAGAAACACCGAAGGACGGGCGGGGCCGTCCGGCCATTTTGAACGGCCGGGCGCCGCGAACGCCGGCGCAGTCATTCGCCGGTTCGAGCCGGCCGCGATCGCTTTGCGCGATGGGCGCGTGCGGTCGGATGAATGCGCTTGATCGGCGCCTCGGCGACCGCCCGACCCGCGATCGCGGCGACATCGCGCAGCAATGCGCGAGCGTCCCAGTCGATCGGCCAGCCGCGCCACAGCCGCAATTTACCCGCGACCACCACGGCAACGATCTGGTCGCGATTGCCGTAGCGGAGAAGCTCCCAGTCGAGGTCCCATGACGGCGTGAATTCCGGGCCGGTAATGTCGACGATCAGCATATCCGCCGCACGCCCAGGCGCGATCTCTCCAGTTACGCCCTTGAGTCCGACCGCATCGGCGGCGCGGCAGGTCGCATGATCGAGCCAGGTCCAGCCGCCGCCGGCGGAGAAATCGCCGACACCGATGCCGAAGGCGATGCGCTGCAATGTTTCGGCGGCCTCGATCATGCGGAACGCGTCGCTGCGCGTTCCGTCCGTGCCAATGGCAAAGCGGATGCCGAGTTCGGCCATCATCTCGGCCGGCGCCACGGCATTGCCTTTCCAGGTCGAGGCCACGGGGTTGTAGGCAACCGCGGTGTCGGTGCGCGCCAGCAGCATCAGCTCCGCGGGCGTGACCAAAGTCGAATGAGCGATCAGCGTTTGCGGGCCGAGGGCATCGGCGGCGGCGAGATGTTCGAGCGGCCGCAAGCCGCGCTCCACCAGCGAGCGTTCGACCGCGACGAGATGCTCGTTAACGTGGGTCTGGAAGATCGCTCCCGCTTCGGCCGCGAGGCGCGACACCCGGTGCAGCATGGCGTCGGTCGCTGCTTCCGGTATGGAGATCGCCAGCGACGGATGAACGAGATCGGCCGCCCCCCAGCGGCCGAGATGAGCTTCGGCGGCGCGCAGGACGGCCTCCCGGTCGCGACCGCCGGCGGCCGGACCGGCATCATTGCATATCAATCCGAGGACGCAGCGCAGCCCGGCCTCACGCGTAGCCCGGGCAACGGCGGCGATATCGGCCTCCGATCGCGTTCCGGCATCGACCACGGTGGTAAAGCCGCCGCGCAGTGCTTCGAGCGACGCGAGCTTGCTTGCCAGGTAGACGCCCTCGGCATCCAGCGCGCCTTCCAACGGAACCCAGATGCGGCGAAAAATTTCCGACGGCTCGCCGAAGGCCAGCGCCTTGCCGAAGCTCTGCGTCAGATGATGATGCGCGTCGATAAAACCCGGCATGACCAGATGACCGGGAAGTTCCTGCGCGGCGAGATCCGGGTTGGCGGCTATGACGGCGTCGCGCGGTCCAATTTCGGCAATGACGCCGCCGCGCACGGCGACGGCCTGCGCCGCCTCGCAGCCGGTTGCAAGCAGGATCTGCTCGGGCGCGAGCAGAAAGTCCGGTCGATCGAACAGTCCGGGCTGAAGCGCGGTCATCGAACCCGCGATCAGAGCGAATTCGACGGCGCCGGCGGCGGATCGGCGGCGATCGTCGTTGCCGCGGCGGCCGCCGCGGCGCCTTGGTTGAACACCGGCAGGTGATGGAAGATGATATTGAAGAACACTGCAGTCAGGGTGCCGGCCGCGAGACCGTTGCCGAGAATAAGCTGCACGCTCTGTGGGAACTTGCTGTACAGACCCGGCACAAGGATCGGCAGCAGTCCCATGGCAAGCGCCGCCGCCAGCGTAAACAGATTGCCGTGCTCGCCGAGATCGGTCTTGCGCAGCATATCGATGCCCATCACCGCGATGACGCAGAATACGATGATGGCGGTGCCGCCGACAACCGGACCGGGGATTGCGTTGATCAGGCGGCCGACGGGAGCGAGCAGCGCGAGCAATATCAGGATCGCGCCTCCCGAGGCGGTGACATAGCGCGAGCGAATGCCGGTCGCTTTGACGATGCCGATATTTTCGCCGCTGGTGATGATCAGCGACGTGCCAAGGCAGCCGCCGAGGAGCGATGCGACCGCGTCGCCGCGAATGGTCTTCGGCACCTCCCTGCCCGGCTCGATGTCCTTGCCGACGACGTCGGCAATGGCGATGGTCTGCCCGGTCGCTTCCGCCATCGAAATCACGCTGAACACGATCAGCGGCACCGCCGCGAGAAAGTCGAACACCGGCACGCCGAACGGAAACAGCGATGGAAAGCTGACGACCGCGCCGGTCGCGACGCCGGCAATGCTCATTTTACCGAGGGCCGCGGCCACGCAGGTGCCCAGCACCAGCCCGAGCAAAACCGAAAGCTGCCGCAACGTTCCGGAAAGAAACCGCGCGAACAGCAGCGTGACGCCGATGGTGGTCAGAGCCAGCAGGACCCCCGTGGGGTCGGCGAAATTGGGGCTGTTCGGCTGACCGACAATGATACCGCCGTAAATTTTGACGAGGTTGACGGCAACAAGAAGCAGAATCGTGCCGATCACCAGCCGCGGAAAGAACTTCAAGCAGCGCGCAAACACCGGGACGATGATGAAATAGGCGATTGCGGTCAGAATGACCGCGCCCGTCGCGGTGGCGATATTGGTCTGCTGCGCGATAGTCACGAAAATGACGATCGGCGCGCCGCCCGGTACCATGATGAACGGCAGGCGGGCGCCGAAACCCACCGGGCCGAAGCTCTGCAACAGCGTGCCGAGCCCGCAAATCAGAAAAGTCGCGCTGATAAGATTGAGCGTCAGCGCGGGGCTCAGATTGAGTGCGCGGCTGACCAGGAAGGCCGCGGTGATTGGTGAGGCCGCCATGACCAATACGTGCTGGAGGCCGAACAGGATCATTTGCGGCAGCGGCAGAACCTCATCCACCGGCTGAACTTTGTTCATGGGCTTCCCCCCTCGCCAGGCGGCAGGATACTGGCACAAGCCGCCACGATACAGCGTAGCCCAGGATGCAACGAGCGTGCCGATTAGGGCCGGTCCAAGATAGGCCGGCCAAAGCCCCGTGGCTTGAGCCCGGTTTCTTCCGTCTATAATGCCCCGGCCGCGCGCCGTCCGGCCAGCCGCGGCGGCCCGAAGCAAGGACGCGGCGGCGCGAGCCGGATTGGAGCGCCGGCGGCGGCGGCGGGGAACCCGGACGGACGTACCATGCGCATTGTCGACATTCGCGAGATCGCGGTCCCGATTAATTCCACGCTCGCCAATTCGGGCTTCAATTTCTCCGAGATGACGACGTCGGTGGTCGCGGCGATCACCGACGTGATGCGCGGCGGCAAGCCGGTCACGGGCTTTGCTTTCAATTCCACCGGCCGCTATGCCTGCGGCGCGCAGATGCGCTCTCGCTTCATCCCGCGCCTTCTCAAAGCGCCGCCGGCCTCGCTGCTCGACGCGACGGGTGAGAACTTCGCGCCGGAGAAGATCCTTGCCGCGATGATGACGAATGAAAAGTCCGGCGGCCACAGCGAGCGCTCGGTCGGCATCGGCACCATCGAGGTCGCGGTGTGGGACGCGATGGCCAAGATCGCCGACAAGCCGCTGCATGTGATGCTCGCCGAGCGCTACAACGGCGGCAAGATCGCCGACAAGGTGTTCTGCTATGTCGGGGGCGGCTGGTATGCGCCGGGCAAGACGACGCGCGACCTGCTCGACGAGATGCAAGCGCCATCTCGACGCCGGCTACACCATGCTGAAGATGAAAGTCGGCGGCATGGCGCTCAAAGACGATCTCGCCCGCGTCGAGGCGGTGAAAGCGATCCTGCCGCCGGGCGGCAAGCTCGCGGTCGATGCCAATTCAAAATTTTTCCGCGACGACGCGCTCGCCTATGCACGCGGCTTGCGGCCGTTCGATCTGCGCTGGTTCGAGGAGCCCTGCGATCCGCTCGATTACGCGCTGCTCGCCGAGATCGCGGCGAATTACGATGCGCCGCTGTCGACCGGCGAGAACCTGTATTCGACGCAGGATGTGGAAAACCTGGTGCGCTTCGGCGGGCTTAGCCCCGCGCGCCGCGACGTGATCCAGGTCGATCCGCCGCAGGCCTACGGCATCGTGCAATATGCCCGCACGCTCGACATGCTGGCGCGGCACGGCTGGCCGCGCTCGCTGCTATTCCCGCACGGCGGCAACCAGATGTCGCTCGCCATCGCCGCCGGCTTCGGATTCGGCGGCGCGGAATCCTATCCCGGGCGTGTTCGGCGATTTCGGCGGCTTCGCCGACGATGCCGAATTGGAGAACGGCTATCTGAAATTATCCGACCGGCCCGGCATCGGCTTCGAAGGCCAGTCGCGGCTCTATCGGATCATGAAGGAGCTTGGCGGCGTAGCCCTTTGGCGCTCATTCCCCGACAACAAAATTACCCCGACAACCGCTCGATCGCCGCGCCGCAGCGGCCGAGCTTGTCTTCCAGGCGCTCGAAGCCGCGGTCGAGGTGATAGACGCGGTTGACGATGGTTTCGCCTTCGGCGGCGAGCGCCGCGATGACCAGCGACACCGAGGCGCGCAGGTCGGTCGCCATCACCGGCGCGCCTTTGAGTTGCTCGACGCCCTCGATTGTGGCGCGCTCGCCGTCGAGCTGGATGCGGGCGCCGAGCCGGGCCAATTCGCCGACATGCATGAAGCGGTTCTCGAAAATCGTCTCGGTGATGCGCGAGGTGCCGCGCGCCCGCGTCATCAGCGCCATGAGTTGCGCCTGAAGGTCGGTGGGAAAGCCGGGAAACGGCGCGGTCGAGACTTCGACCGGCGTCAATCCGGAGCCGTTGCGGGCGACGCGGACGCCTTGATTGGTCGGCGTGATCGTGGCGCCGGCCTGCGCCAGCACGTCAAACGCGGCCTGCAGCAATTCCGGCCGCGCGTTCTGCAGCAGCACGTCGCCGCCGGCCATCGCGGTCGCCATCGCATAGGTGCCGGTCTCAATGCGGTCGGGCAGCACCGCGTGGCGCGCGCCGTTGAGCTTGGCAACGCCTTCGACGACGATGCGCGCGGTGCCGGCGCCGGAAATGCGGGCGCCCATCTTGTTCAGGCAGTCGGCGACGTCGACGATCTCCGGCTCCTGCGCCGCATTCTCGATCACGGTTGTGCCGCGGGCGAGCGAGGCGCCCATCATCGCGGTGTGGGTGCCGCCGACGGTGACCTTGGGAAACACGATCTCGCCGCCGCGCAAGCCGTGTACCGCGCGCGCCACCACATTGCCGCTGTCGATCTCAATGTCGGCGCCGAGCTGCGTCATCGCCATGATGAGAAGATCGACCGGCCGCGTGCCGATGGCGCAGCCGCCCGGCATCGACACCCGCGCTTCGCCCATGCGGGCGACCAGCGGCGCCAGCACCCAGAAGCTCGCCCGCATCTTGGAGACAAGCTCATAGGGCGCGGTGGTGTCGACGATGTTGGCGGCCGAAATATGCAGCGTCTGGCCGTGGTCGGCGGTCTCGCCGGGCCGCTTGCCGCTCGTCATGATGTCGACGCCGTGATTGCCAAGAATGCGTTCGAGCAGCGCCACGTCGGCGAGCCGCGGCACGTTGTCGAGGATCAGCGTCTCCTCGGTGAGCAGCGACGCGATCATCAGCGGCAGCGTGGCGTTCTTGGCGCCCGAGATGGGAATAGTGCCGTTAAGCGGCCGGCCGCCGACAATGCGAATGCGATCCATATCTACCCCCAAGATGCGGTCGGATGATCTCGTTCCCGACCGCATCGGCCCTTAACTTTAAACAGAGAGGCCTTAATCGACTTTGCTTTATGCACCCGGCGCCAGAGCGGAGCAAAGCGAACTTCCCGGCGGGCCCAAGCCCAGGTCTTACTTCCCGCCCGGATTGCGGCGGAAGTCGGGAAGTTTCGGCCCGGCTTTCGACGTTTCCGGCGCTGCAGGCGCCCCCGGCGCCTGGCTCCGAGCGCGGGCTTGCGCCTTGCGGCGCTTGAGGTTTTCCCGCAGCGCCGCCGACAGCCGCTCGCTGCGGGCCGCCGATTTATCCGCTTTGCCGGGTTTGGCCATGGCCCAGAGTCAAAGCACGCCGCGCCGTCGTCGGGCAACGGTCCGCCGGCAATTCCGATATTGAAATTTCAGGGGGACGGCGCTTACGCCAGGATGCGCCCTAAGCCAGAACCTTGTGCTTCGCCTGGACCTTATCCTTCGCCGGGACCTTATCCTTCGCCGGAGCCTTTTCAGTGTCCGCGCGCCGGCGCACGTCCTCCTTGGCCTCGCTAAGCTCCTCATCCGAGGCATCTTCAATGCACGCCGCGTTATTGGGAGCGCCCTTGGTCGCCAGGATCAATTCGTCGAGCTTGACTTGGAGGGCCGTGGTGTCGCGGTTCTGGGTGTTTTGGATAAGAAACACCATCAGGAACGTGACGATCGTGGTCCCGGTGTTGATGACCAGCTGCCAGGTGTCGCTGTATTTGAAGATCGGGCCGGTAATTCCCCAGACCGCGACAATGGCGGTTGCCAATATAAATGTACTGGGCTTGCCGGATACGTGTGCCGTCTTGCTCGCCAGCCTGCCAAACCAGTTCGACGCGGACGCGTGAGATTTGCCGTAAGCCCCGGCCGGAACTCCTGCTCGCATTGCCGATCCCTCATGTAAAACCAGCGGCGAGGAAAGAATTCCGAAGCGGCGGTTTAGTTCCATTCCGGCTGACCGCTGACGCTATCCCCGCGGTCGGCGGACCCGGCGGCCGGCGCGCTTGCGCCCGTGGTGCCGCTATGGCAAGGATCGCCCCGTTTTACGCTCGATTTGCCGTGTAGAACCCCCGTGCCCGCTGCCGTAGCTCAGTGGTAGAGCACTCCCTTGGTAAGGGAGAGGTCCTCAGTTCAATCCTGAGCGGCAGCACCATTGCCTCGCGTGCGCGGCCTTGGGCGCATTTGACCACCACGGCTTCAAGGACGGATTGGCAGCGCCGCGGAGGCATCGGCCTCAATCGCCCGGATCGCCGCCGAAGTCGAAGGTGACAAGCCTTTCATATCGGTGGCTTGACCGCTCGAAGATTTCCGGATGGCGCAGCGCGTCCGCGGCATCTTGGTAACCGGCCCGCCAATGCTCCTCCATTGAACGGCGTGAAAACTCATAGTCTTTGGAATCGCCTTCGTACCCCTTTGGCCGATAGATCAGTTGTACGATGTTCGCGGCGTGCCGGTCGACGGTCGAGCTCAGGTATTTCACTTCTTCGCGCTGCCGCATTTCCTCCGGCAGATCGTCAAGGAGAACCGCGAGCATGTTTCGCAGCCTCGCGATATGTTTAAAATAATCGGTGAAGGCGCGGGTTCGGCTCGAATATTGGATTTCCTTTTGGCGGGTCGCCACTTCGGCGAGATTACGCGGGAACTCGCCTCGCGCGCTCCACAGATCGACTTGGAAGACGAGCGAGTCCGGCGGACGCTGCTGTGTCATGGCGATCCAAACAAGGGGCGTATTCGACATGAGCCCGCCGTCCCAGTAGCACTCGCCATCGATCTCGATCGCTGGAAAGCCTGGCGGCAACGCGCCGCTCGCCATGACATGCTCCGGCTTGATGACCTGGCTCGGCGAATTGAAATAGACGAGGTTTCCACTC
This sequence comes from uncultured Alphaproteobacteria bacterium, assembly GCA_963827465.1. Taxonomy (GTDB): domain Bacteria; phylum Pseudomonadota; class Alphaproteobacteria; order Rhizobiales; family Xanthobacteraceae; genus BOG-931. The sequence goes on along the minus strand of CAWHBC010000047.1, from coordinate 14,837 downwards.
CGCACATTGACCGCGCCGAGACTGAGACGGGTTTCGGCGTGTTCAGCGTTCACCCGGTCGAAATCGACAAGCGACTCCAGCGTCGTCTTGAGCAGCGCCGTATCGTAGTAACTAGTCGCCTCGACCGTGCCATGGGGATGCAACCACGGGCTCGGGATCCGGGGCCGGAAGAACCCTCGCGCACCGTTCATGAGAGCCACGACAGCGCTCATTTGATTAATTGAACCGCGCATCGAATCTTCACGCGTCAGCAGTGAGCCAAGCTTGCCGGCTCCAACGTCGATCCATGAGGTGGTGATGCCTTCCCAGAATTGCCTCAGTTTTTCGACGCGCAGGTTCGGCGGATTGCCGGCGATGATCGCGGCGTTGACCGCGCCAATCGAGATGCCGGCGACCCAATCGGGATGGAGATTTGCCTCCGCCAGTGCCTCATAGACCCCGGCCTGATAAGCCCCGAGAGCCCCGCCGCCTTGGAGGAGCAGAACAACGCGGTCGAACGCCGATCGTCTCGGTTGTCTGGCCGTCTTGCTCCCCTGGCGAGGTTTGCCCGAAACCGGCGCCAACGGGCCTTCAAGGCCTGGCGGCTCGATCTCCGGCGCCACTTCCACATCCGTACCGCGTCTGTCGCTCAACGTGAACCTCCATGCTCTGGGCGTTCACTGGAACCGCGCACGAAATATTCATCCACGAGCCAAACTGCCACGGGGCGATGGAGATCCCGTGCCCGTTCACCCCGGCGTCATTGATTGGGGGCAGGGGTGATCGTCAAGCTTCTGCTCCAATCGTTGATGGACTTCGGGTCAGGCCGCCGCCCGTGAGCGGCGGAGCCATTCGTCTAATCCGATACGGCCGAGGCGCGCCCGACCCAAGGGCACCAGCGAACGCTCCTCGACGCGGCCGCCCCAATATCCGGCCTTGGGGTCACCGACCACTTCGCGCGGGTCGCCGACCGCCTTGAGATAGCGGGCGATGACCTCGTCAAACGGCGCTCGTTCGGGTCCGGCGATCTCGACGATACCGTTTCGCGGCGCGGCCAGCGCCATCTCGGCGATGACAGAAGCAACGTCGTCCGCAGCGATGGGTTGGAACAGGCAGGGCGGAAGCCTGACTCTCATTCCATCCACACTCGAGGCGGCAATGGCGCTGAGAAATTCCAGAAACTGGGTGGCGCGGACGATCGTATAGGGGATGCCGGAGTTCTCGATGAGTTTCTCTTGCGCAACCTTGCCGCGGAAATAGCCATTGTCGCTGCGGTCGATTCCGACAATGGACAATGCAACGTGATGCCGGACGCCCGCTGCGGCCTCCGCAGCCAGAAGATTGCGGCCGGAGGTTTCGAAGAATTCCAGAACCGCTTTCTCTTCGAATGAAGGTGAATTGGCGAGGTCGACCACCACCTGCGCACCGGCCATGACCTCTTTGAGCCCTTCGCCGGTGATGGTGTTGACGCCGCTTTTGGGCGAGGCTGCGACGACCTCGTAGCCGCCCTGGCGCAAGATGATGACAGTCTTGGAACCAATCAGGCCGGTGCCGCCGATGACGACAATTTTCATGGCTTACACTCCGTTGTGCTGATTTTCGCCCAGCGGACCCCGCAGGTGGCGTTGCGGCCCCGCCGGTGACCTGAAAACTCCTCGGGCTTGGCGGGGGTTCCGCGGCCTGAAGTCGCCGTGAGGCGTTGCGCCCGGAGCATTTCGAAATCACCAATGCGATCGCTCTCGCTGGCTGGGCGTCGGGTTGCGGCCTAAATGCAAGCACCGGCCACAGCGGCGTCCAGCCCCGGCAAAACTCCGCCGGCTCGCGGTCATGGACCAACCCTAAAGCGGGTTCCGCGGCAGCGGGGCGATTTGATCTTGCGGCTAGTCTTGCGGCGCGATCCAGCCGGAGAGCGGCTCGAAGCGGCGATCCTTAAGTTCGCAAATGAAGCCGGCCACTTGCGCGTGATGATTGGCCTTCGACAGGGTTACCGGCGGCATCACGCCCCCCGACGACCAATCGGAGATAGTTTCCATCGCATCGATCAGCCGCTCGCGGTCGAGACCGGTACCGGCGCGCCGCATTCCTTCCGCCACCAGCCGACCGAAGGTATAGCCGTAAAGCGTATAGCGGTTGAGCGGCCGTCCCGCTTCGTACTTCTGCATGGCGGCGCGGTAGCGAGCCACGCCCGGTTCCGTCGATTTTTCCGGATCCGGATAATAGCAGAAACCGAGCGTGCCTTCGGCGCTGCCGTCGGGCATGTTCAAAAACTGTTCGTCGGTCAGCGGACCGCTTGAAATCATTCGTCCCTTCCAGTTGAGCTCGGACTTCGCCGCCATGAGCACCTTGGCCTGGGCCGGATAGAGCGCCATGACGACGCCGTCCGGATTCGACTGAATGACCGAATTGAGCTCGTCCTTGAGTGAAGCGGGTTGCCGGGAATGCACAACAGCGTCGCCAACAAACTCATAGCCGTCGGCTTCGGCGTATTCCTTCAGGCGGTCGGAGAAGAATTGGCCGTAGACATTCTCGTCGCGAACAATCGCCAGCCTTTTCATTCCGCGCTGCTGCGGCAAATACTTGAACATCACCTTTGCTTCGCCGCCATAGCCCGGATACGAGGTAAAAACGTAACGTTTCCCGGCACTGTCGATGAGCGCCGTATGCGGAAATAAATACGGGACGTGAGCCGCTTCGGCGTACTTTGCCAGCGGCACGGCAAGCGGGCCGCCCATATTGATGAGCGCGAGAACGCCGTCGGTCTCAGTCAATCGCTTGGCATTCGCCATGCCCGCGTCGTTCGAAGTGATGTCGCGATCATAGCCGCGCCACTCGATCTGGCGCCCGTTGATGCCCGCGGCATCGTTGATCTCGCGGAAAGCCAGCTTGAACCCGGCGTTTTCCTCTTCGTTTGAGAACGCTTTGGTCGCGCCCTCGATCCCAACAAGAATATTCGGTTTGGACTGCGCCAGTGCCGGCGACGCCAACAAGACAAGGCAGACCGAAACAAACGCTTTCTTCATATCCATGTCCCGTCGCCCCATTGCTTTGTCGCCACTCGCCGGCTTGATCAGGCCGATTCAGTCCCGCGGATTTCGAATCCGGCGCCGATATCGTGTCGTCTGCGGTTCATTATTCGACGTCATCGGTACGATTCAAACATACCCATATCTTGTCAAGATCGACGGCAGTTCGCCGGGATCGGAGCAGGCGCGATTGCGCGAAACCGCGGTTTGGCGCGCGGCCGTGCGCCGGCCTCGCTCAGTGGCAGCTCATCGGCGTGGTTGCGTCTTGGCCGTCAGTAGCGCCCGGAGTTCTGCACGAACTTCGCGATCGGCGCGAAGCGCTCGGTTTCGTCCTTGAGGATCACTGCAAAATCCTGCGGCGTGTTGCCAATCGGCGCGTAGCCCTGAGGGTCGAGAAATGTCCGCTTGTAATCGGCATCGGCGAGAACGCCCCGCACTGCGGTGACGATCTTGTCCAGAACCGGCTTGTCGATTCCCGGCGGCCCCATCAGGGCAAACCAACCGCCCCGGTAGGGACAATCGAGCCCGAGTTCTGCGAGCGAGGGAACCGCGGGCAGCAGCGTGGATCGGGTGTTGCCGACGACGGCGAGCGGCAAGATTTTGCCGGTGTCCACATACGGCTTGGCAAAGCCGATGGTGACGAAGCCGGCGTCGATCCTGCCCGCGAGAATCTCGGTCATCATGTCGCCGGCGCCCTTCAGCGGCACGTGAAGGATGTCGATGCCCTTTTTGGCTTTCAGCCATTCATAGACGACTTGCGGCGCGCTGCCCCAGCCGAACGAGCCATAATTGAGCTTGCCGGGCCGCGTTTTGGCGAGACGAATGAAATCGTCGAGATCGCGGACGCCGAGGGCCGGATTGACGAACAGCACGCCTTGGCTGCTGACGAGCTGGGTGATCGGCATGAGCGCTTTGTACCGCGCGAACTGATCGGGCTCGGTGCTGGCGCGTATCGATGTCTGCTCAATGGTGGCGGTGCAGAGCGTGTAACCGTCGGGCACGGCCTTGCTGCAGGCCTCGAGGCCGATCGTTCCTCCGGCCCCGCCGCGGTTCTCGACAACGACCGGTTGACCGATCTTCTCGGCCATGCGCCCGGTCAGTGAGCGCGTGATGGCGTCGAGCACGCCGCCCGCCGGAAACGGAACGATCACCTTGATGATGCGCGAGGGATAAGTGTCCGCCGCCGAACGGCCGGCGCCCATCGCAAGCGCGGCCAGAGGAATGGTAAATGCCACAGCCAGTGCCCGCACATTCGCCATATCGTCCGCCTTTCACTCGTCGAAGAACCAGACCCGACCGATCACCGGCCGCCGTTGTTGATGCGATAGAGCGTCGGCAGAAAGCCGCCCAGAAGCGCCATCTCCTCGCTCGAATGCCGATGCAAGCCGCGAACCCGTTCGTCCGGCACGAGCTCGATCATGTCGGCGCGGGACAGTCTGCGCGGCTGCGGCTCGATCTCGCCGAGCCAGAAGCGCGAGCGCACGATACAGCCGTCCGGCGTGTCATGGACGAGGTGGAGCGTGTGACCGACCCACAGGTCGCGATCGAGCGGGCCGGTGCGGGCGTAGATGGCGGCCGCGACATGGGCAGACTTAAAGCGCGAGATGTCCAGAATGGCGCCGGGGTCGCGGAAATTGATTCTGAGCTTGAACAGCGTCGGCCCGCCGCCAAAATACTCGTGGACGATGTGGGTACCGCCGATGTAACGGCCGGTGCCGCGCTCGCCCTCCCAATCGCTGAAAACGTGATCGCGCGGGTGCCACCACTTGTAATGCTCGGTGGTGTGAACGAAGCCGAACCACCATTCGAGCATGCGGGCCGTGCAGCCGACCATATACGTGCGGGCGGCGACATGCGCACGACCGTCCGCATGGCGTATCCAGCCGCTCTCCAGCGGCAGATCCATGTCGTCGAGCAGGCGATTGGCTTCGCTCAGCTCCATGCGCTGCCCCGTTTGCCGAAAAACAGCATCCGTACACATCTGTATGGAAACTACGACGCCCTGTCAATACAGTACTGTATGGAGGAGGATCAGTCCGGCCGGGCAATGAGACAGCCGTGCAGAATACGCGCGCGGCGCAGGCGCTCGGCAAGCGGCAGCGTTCCGCACCGCAAATATTCGCTGACCACGAGAGCATGATAGATCCCGGCTCTGGCGCCCGCTTCCGCGGCGGGAAATCCCAGTTGCCGGAATTCGCGCGCGAAGTGGTCGAGACGGACTTTGTCTTCAGTGTCGAGCCGCTTCTGGGCCGGAGGATTTGACTTCGCCCACAGCCGCAGCGCGGCAAACTGGCCGTTGTCGATCCGGCGAATGACCTGCTCGTGGACGGTCCACAACCGCGCCGCCGGACCCGACACGTCATGCAGCAACGGCTCGATCGACTGTGCGAAGCCGAGCGCGGCATACCAGCGTTCGAGGATCGCCTCGATCAGGTCGCCCCGGTCCTTGAAGTGCCAGTAGAAGCTCCCCCGTGTCACCTCCAGGCTCTTGGCGAGGGTATCGACACGGACTTGATCGAGGCTGCCTTTTCCCAACAGGGCCCATGCCGCCTCGACCCAATCGGCGCGGCCCAGATGAGGTTCCGGGTGAGACTTATTCTTGACCAAGACGACGACTCCTCCTGACGCAGAGTTTCGGCCGATGTCTATTATACCGGTGTCCATCGTATGGGATATTTCCGGCCGGCGAACATCCGGCGGAGCAATCATCCATCCCACGGACGCCGCGAGCACGCGCGGCCGGTCTGAGGACCGTCGCCGCCAAAGGCGTGGACGGCTACCGGGGGGCGCAAGCTAAAGCGCCGCGCGGAGCGTGGTCCGAAATTTTCTGTCGTGCTTGATATGCCATTCGCGACGCATCGCGTCGCTGCGGGTTTCGCAGCACTCGGAATAAAGCAAAACCCAATTCCGCCCGCGCGTGGATTTGGCGCCGCGTCCCGTGTTGTGCTGGGCGAGGCGTCTTTTCAGTTCCGTGGTCCAACCGACATAGGTTCGGCGATCGTTGTCGCGCCGGCTTCCCAGCACATAGACGAAACAGCGCGTGTGGCGGCGGGGTGGTGCTTTATTTTGTCGGGCCGGGATCCGTGCTTTCGATCGGATCATCGCGGCCCTACACCGCGACTTTTTTCAGGAAGCCCTCGATCTCGGCGCGCAGGCCGCCGACCGAGGCATCGACCGAATTGCGAGGCGTCGAGCACGGTTTCGGCCGCGGTGCGGGTGCCGGCCGCCGCCTCGGAGACCTTGCCGAGCATCGACCACCACGGCGCTGGTGCCGCGCGCCGCGTTGGCGGCATTGCGGCTGATCTCGGAAGTGGCGGCGTTCTGCTGCAAGATCGAGGCGGCGGCGCTCGCCGCGCGCGTCGCGATCTCGTGCATGCCGTCCTCGATGCCGTGCACCGCCTCGACCGCGCTGCCGGTCGATTCCTGCACCGCCAGGATGTGGCGCGCGATCTCCTCGGTCGCCTTGGCGGTCTCCACCGCCAGCGATTTCACTTCGGCGGCGACGACGGCGAAGCCGCGTCCCGCCTCGCCGGCGCGCGCCGCCTCGATGGTGGCGTTGAGCGCCAAGAGATTGGTCTGGCCGGCGATGTTGCGGATGAGCTTGACGACGTCGCCGATCTTCTCGGCGGCCTGCGCCAGCCCGGCATATTCGCCGTTCGACGCCTTGGCCTTGTCCACCGCGCTGCGCCACCAGCTGCGTGGTCTGCGGCCAGTTGCGAATTGATCTCGGCGATCGAGGCGGAGAGCTCCTCGGCCGAGCCGGCGACGATCGAGACGTTGGCCGAGGCGTCGTTGGATTCGCGCAGCGCCGTCTCGGCGTGCGCGTCGCCTCGCGCGACGAGACGATCAGCGCGCCGGCGGTCGATTTCATGGCGTCGGTGCTGGTCGACACCATGCCGAGCATTTCCTCGATGCGCTCGCGGAACGCGGCGATCGCGCCCTCGGTCAGCACGCGGCGGCTTTCCTGCGCCAGCATGCGTGTCGCGCTGGTTCTCCAGCCGATGGCGCTCGGTAATGTCCTCATGCGTCGCCACCCAGCCGCCGTCCGGCATTGGCTGCCGGGTGACGCGGATCAGAGCTGCCGTCGGCAAGCTCGTCGATCCGGCTGGAAATTTTTTCGGCCGAATGCTGGCCCGAGTGCGCCGAGCTTCTTGTCAACCGCGCCGGCGCTGCTGTCGCCTTTGAGGAGCCCGTTCGTGACGCGATGCGCGATGATGGCTTCGTGCGCTGGTGCCCGACCTTCAGCAGTTCCGGCGGCAGCCGATACAAGCTTGGCGTAACGCTCGTTGCAAACGACCAGGCGCTTATTGCCGTCGAACATGCACAGGCCGTGCGTCATGTTCTCCAGCGCCGTGGTGAACCGCAGATTGGTCCGCTCGAGCGACGATTGGCGGCGGATGCTGGCGATCACCGTCGCCAGTTCGAGAAGCGTAAGCAATGCACGACGAGAGGCAGGAAGACGGCGCGGCGCTGTGCCGGGTCGGCGAGATTGCCGTGGTGATCGGACGAGCAGATAGAAAAGGCCGGCCCACAGCATGGCGATCATCGCCAAGCCGAGAAGCGGCGCCGGCCGCGCCGTCGCGCGCAGCCAAATCAGTAATCGATGCGCGGTCATTCAGCCCAGTCCCCAAGGGGCTTATGCCACGAGGAAGTTTGATTTAGGTTAAACTTTAGGCATCGATTTAACGAATGATAAACGTCGCCCGGCCGATCCGGGCGAAACAAGAACACGGAGGACCGCCGTGCTGGCGCCCCAGCGCATCGATGAAAAACCGCATCGCCATGTATAACGGCAATGCGCTCAAGATCGGCCTGTTCGGCGCCAATTGCTCGTCGGGGCGCTCCGCGACCAAGGTGCCGGAACGCTGGTCGGCGAGCTGGCCCGATTGCCTTGCGCCTGGCACGGCTTGCCGACGAGGCCGGGCTCGATTTCATGCTGCCGATCGCGCGCTGGAAAGGCTATGGCGGCGACACCGATTTCCACGGCCGCTCGCTCGAGACCATCACCTGGGCGGTCGGGCTGCTCGCCGCGACCAAGCGCATGACGGTATTCGGCACCGTGCATGCGCCGCTGTTTCATCCGCTGATCGCGGCCAAGGAATTCGTCACCGCCGACCACATCGGCGAGGGCCGCGTCGGCGTCAACATCGTCGTGCGGCTGGAACGAAGGCGAATTCGACATGTTCGGCGTCGATCTGCGCGAGCACGATGCGCGCTACGACTACGCGCAGGAATGGATCGATATCGTCAAGCAGGCCTGGGAGCTGCGACGGCACCTTCGATTATCGACGGCAAATTCCTGCAGCTCAAGAGCGCGCGCGCCTATCCGAAGCCGTTCGGCGATATCGCGGCCGCATGATGATGAACGCCGGCTCGTCCGACGCCGGGCAGGCCTTCGCGTGCGCAACTGCGACGCGTTCTTCGTCGCCACCGCCGGCTCGCGCACGTCGCTTGCGCGGCAACCGACGCAAAGTCGCCGAGATCAAGGCCGCCGCGCAACGCGCTCGGCCGCGAGATCGAGGTGTTCACCGTCGGCCAGGTGATCTGCCGCCCGACGCAGAAGGAAGCCGAGGACTATTATCAGCACGTCAATATCGACAATGCCGACTGGGGCGCGATCGACGGCATGCTGGCCAACAAGAGCATGACGCCGCAGACCATGCCGGCGGAGGAATACGACGCCAAACGCCGCTATTTCGCCGCGCAATGCGATCGGCGGCTATCCGTTCGTCGGCACGCCCGACCGCGTCGCCGAGGAGCTCGCCACGCTCAGCCAGGCCGGCGTGCGCGGCATCGGCATTTCGTTCGTCAATTATCTGCAAGAAGTGCCGTATTTCTGCGACGAGGTGCTGCCGCGGCTGGAGCGCGCCGGGGTGCGGGCGAAAGCATTGAGACTCACACACAAGTCACTGCGATGAAACGCTATCAAACTCCAACAGGAAAACAATGAACACGCAAATTCGTCCCGCCGCGCATCGGCCCGCAGCCCTGGGACATGGTGCGCGGCAAGCTCGACCAGTCGCTGCCGTTCGCCAATATGCGCGACACGCCGTATTACCGCGATTGCGTGTGGGAGCAGTTCTCGGCGGCCGAATACGCCCGCCGCTACGCAGGCGCTGCGGGCCAAGATGCGCGAGCACAAGCTCGATGCGCGTCATCGTGCCGGGCGGGCCGAGCCATTGGAGCTTCGGCGGCGGCATGCTGTGGCTGACCGGGCATTGGGAATGGCATGCGCTGGCGAGCTACGTGCTGGTGCCGCTCGATGGCGAGCCGACCATGATCTACTCGATGGGCGGCACGCACGCCGAAGCGGTGCGCCGCCAGGTCGAAATCGCGGTGAAGGACGTGCGCCACAGCCGCAGCGGGCGGTATGCCGACGTCATGGTCGAGCGGCTGCGCGAATTCAAGCTCGAGCGCGGCCGCATCGGGCTGATGGAGATCGATCCGCGCCACGGCGATTACCTGCCGGTCAACCAATATAACGTGCTGCGCGACAACCTGCCCGGCGCCGAGCTCGTTTTCACGGAAGGCTTTCTGCACGAGCTGCTGTCGATCCACAGCGCCGAAGAGCTCGACTGCGTGCGCAAGGCGGGCGTGCTGTGCCAGCGCGCCATGGAGGCGATGGTGGCGCGCGCCAAGCCCGGCGTGAAGGAATACGAGCTGCGCGCCGCGGCTGGCGCGGCGATCCTCGAAGGCGGCGGCGACATCGATTTTCTCATCATCGGCTCGACGCCGATGGCGAACCCGGCGCAGATTTTCGGCAATCCGCGGCCGTCGTCGCGCGTGCTGCAAAAGGGCGACATCATCAATATGGAGCTCGCCGCCGGCTATCGCGGCTACACCGCGCAGATCGGCTCGCCGATTTGCCTCGGCGAGCCGACCGAGATGGTGCGCAAATTCTGGGACGAGATCACGCTGCCCGGCTACCACAAGATCGTCGCCGAGATCGCGCCGGGCAAGCCGGTGGAGAATATGCGCCAGGCCAGCAAATTCTTCCGCGACAACGGCTACCAGTCGCGGCCGACGCAATGCCACGGCATCGACCTCGTCACCGACAAGCCGCATGTGGTCGCCGAGCACGTCGCCGCGGAAAAATTCGAGGAAGTGCTCAAGCCCGGCATGGTCATCATGGCCGAGCCCAATCCGATCACGCCGGATGGCCTGTTCGGCATTTTCCTCGGCCACACCTTTATCGTGACCGACAAAGGCCACGAAGTGGTCGATGACTTCCCGCTGGGGATCGCGGTGGCGGGATAGGGACTGCGGCCCGGTCGAAAGCGTCTAATTGTTCGGCTGGATGCCGAGATATTTGATCACGCCGGCGAAGGTCTCGTGCTCCTTCTTGAACATGGCCTCGATGGCGTCGGGCGCCATACCGCCGGGCACGATGCCGAGGCCATTGAGGCGGTTGGCGATCTCGGGCTTCTTGACGAAGACGCCTATTTCGGTGCGCAGCATATCGATGATCGGCTGCGGCGTCCCGGCCGGCGCGAGAAAGCCGTTCCAGGAGGCCGACTCGAATCCAGGCACCGTCTCGGCAACCGTCGGCAGGTTGGGCACCGCGGCAAGCCGCTGCGGCGTGCTCACGGCGATCAAGCGTATCTGAGCGTTGTCGATGAGCGGCAGCAGGGACGATGCATTGCCGAAATAGACATCCGTGACGCCGCTCATCAGATCGGAGATCGCCTGCGGTTCGGCGCGCGCCGGGACCATGACGAGGCTGACGCCGGTCTCCTTGAACAGCCGCACCGGAGAGAAGTGGCTCAGGTTCTGTGTTCCCGCGGTGGAGAAATTCAACTTGCCCGGATTGGCTTTGGCGTAAGCGATCAACTCGGGCAGCGTGGTCGCCGGCAGACTCCGTTTGATCGCGATCACCTGGGCGCCGGTTCCGACATTGGTGATCGGCACCAGTTGCTTCATCGGATCGAATTCGAGGTTTTCGACCTGCGGCGTCAGCGTGATCATCGACGAGGCGCAGAAGAACAGCGTGTAGCCGTCCGGCTCCGCTTCGACGACCGATCGCATCCCGATCACCCCGCCGGGACTCGGGCGGTTTTCGATGATGAAGTTCTGGCCGAACTTCTGCGACAGATCCTGCGCGGCGAGGCGCGCCATCATGTCGGTGTTGCCGCCCGGGCCGAAGGGAACCACGATCGTCACCGTGCGGGATGGCCAATTGTCGGCGCGCGCCGGCAGGCCGAGCATGGCCACTGTCAAAAAAGCAGACAGCAGGAGTTTGATGTACAGGTTACGCGGCATTTTTTGTCACCGTTTTTGTAAGCCCGGTCGGGCCGGTGACTCGCAAGATTGATGCCGGTTGGGCCGAAGCAAAACGGCGCGCGTCCGCCCGGCGCGCGTTAAGCCGTTATGGCCTCATCAGAAACTCGAAATCGCAACCCTCGTCTGCGCCGGTGATCTGCTCGGCGAACAATTTGGCGTAGCCGCGCTCCGGGATTTTCATGCGCGCCGGCGCTGCGGCGGCACGTTTTTTCAGCTCGGCATCGTCGACCAGGAGCTCGATGCGGCGCGTTCTTCACCGACAGCCGGATGCGGTCGCCGGTCCTGACCAGCCCGAGCGGACCGCCGGACGCGGCGTCCGGCGTCACATGCAGCACGATGGTGCCGAAGGCGGTGCCGCTCATGCGCGCGTCGGAAATGCGGACCATATCCTTCACGCCCTTGTGCGCGAGCTTCTTCGGAATCGGCAGATAGCCGGCCTCCGGCATGCAGGCCGGCGCATGCGGTCCGGCATTCTGCAACACCAGAATGTCGTCGGCCTCGACGTCGAGCTTCGGGATCGTCGATGCGCGCGGCGAGATCTTCCAGCGAAGAAAACACCACCGCCCTGCCCTCGTGCTCGAACAATTTTGGATCGGCGGCCGAACGCTTGAGAATGGCGCCCTGCGGCGCGAGATTGCCGAACAGCGCGACCAGACCGCCTTCCGGCTCAAGCGGTTTGGTCGCCGTCGGCGATGATCGCGCGGTCGACGATAATCGCCGTCGTCGCCGGCGAGCCGCTCGCCCAGCGTTTCGCCGGTCACCGTCATGCAATCGAGATGCAGCAGCGGCTTTAATTCGCGCAGCAGCGCGCCCATGCCGCCGGCGGCGCAAAAGTCTTCCATGTAGCCGTTGCCGACCGGCTTGAGATTGACCAGGACCGGCGTCGTATCCGACAGCGTGTTGAGGCTGATCGAGCGAAACCTTCACGCCGGCGCGGCCGGCGATCGCGGTCAGATGAATGACGGCATTGGTCGAGCCGCCGAGCGCCAGCAGAACGCGCAAGGCGTTCTCGACCGAATTTTTGTTGATCAGTTGCGACGGCGTGAGCGTGGTGCCGATCAGCTTGACCGCCGCGGCGCCGGTCGCTTCCGCGGCGCGCAGGCGGTCGGCATGCACGGCCGGGATCGCGGCGGTGCCGGGCAGGCACAGCCCGAGCGCCTCGGTGAGGCAGGCCATGGTCGAGGCGGTGCCCATCACCGCGCAGGTGCCCGCCGTCACGGCGAGCTGGCCTTCCACCTCGGAAATCTCTTCGGCGTCGATGTCGCCGGCGCGGTAGCGCGCCCAGAAGCGCCGGCAATCGGTGCAGGCGCCGAGCCGCTCGCCGCGATAGCGCCCGGTCATCATCGGCCCGGCGACCAGCGCGATGGCCGGCCGGTCGGCGGAGACCGCGCCCATCAGTTGCGCCGGCACGGTCTTGTCGCAGCCGCCCATCAGCACCACGGCGTCCATCGGCTGCGCCCGGATCATCTCCTCGGTGTCCATCGCCATCAGGTTGCGGTATTTCAGGCTGGTCGGCGTGAGAAAGACTTCGCCGAGCGAGATGGTCGGAAATTCGAGCGGCAGCGCGCCGGCAGTCAGCACGCCGCGTTTGACCGCCGCCAGCAGTTCCGGAAAGTGGCGGTGACAATTGTTGAAGTCCGACGCCGTATAGGCGATGCCGACGACCGGCTTGTCCAAGCATGCGCGCGCGAATAGCCCATCGATTGCGCGAACGAGCGGCGCAAGTAGCGCGAGAAATCGCGATCGCCGTAATCGGTGAGGCCGTGATCGAGGCCGGCGGATCGATTGTTCGTCGATCATCTCTCGGTCATGTCATCTCGTCGATCCATCCAGTTGCTACCCGCGCGGGCGCGGTGATCGTTCGCATAGAATTTGAGCGTGGCTGCCGCTAATTCATGCGCTGCAGCGCAACATTCGCGAAAGGTTTTGGTAATCGAATATGCGCAATTTCACTCATGTTCTCCAGGAATTTTCCTGCCGGCCAGCTGCAATTGACCCGAAATGGTCGCCAAATTTCAAAAGTCCGCTGCCGGCGTGGATCGTGCTGCCACTCGTTTTCGCCGGCGCCGTCGCCGTGGTGACGACCTGGGGAACGGGCAGTCTCTGGCTCGGGCTTGCCATCGCGCTGGTCGGCTCGCGTCGCGGTCGCGTGGTATTGCGAGCGCACCTTGCGCGGTTTCGTCGCCGCGATCGCGCAGATCGCCCGCGGCGACCGCTACGCCGCGTTGCCGGCGCAAATCCAGGGCGGCGCGCTCGCCGACAGCGCGGTCGCCGCGGAAACCATGCGGCAGGCCCTGATCGACGCCGATGCGGTCGCGGTCGACCTGCGAAGCCGCGAGGCCGAGACGCGGCTGCGCCACGCCAAGCCGCGGCTTCTTCACCCAGCGCTTCCGCTCCACGATCGAGGAACTCACCGTTACGTTTCCAATCCGCCGGCGAGGAAATCCGCATCACCACCGGCAACCTCGACGCGCGCAACAAGGACATGTCGCGGCGGGCCACCAGCGCCGTCGAGGCGGCGGCGCGCGCCAGCCGCGACGTCGCCGCGGTGGCGGACGCGGCGCGCGGTCTGCTCGCCTGATCGCCGACTGCTCAATGCCGAGGCGGCGGCCGCCAAGGACGCCACCGACCGCACCATCGCCGATCTCGGCCATACCGATTTCACCGTGCGCAGCCTCGCCGCGGCGGCCGAGCGTATCGGCGCCGTGGTCAAACTGATCGAAGCGATCGCCTCGCAGACCTCGCTGCTCGCGCTCAACGCCACCATCGAAGCGGCGCGCGCCGGCGCCGCCGGCCGCGGCTTCGCCGTGGTCGCCTCCGAGGTCAAGACGCTGGCGCAGCAGACCGCCAAGGCCACCGCCGAGATCGGCGCGCAAATCCACGACATCCAGCATGCGGTCAACGAAACCGTCGACGCCATCTCCGGCGTGTCGTCGAGCGTGGCGACGATGAGCAACGCCAACCGGCAATTGACCGGCATCCTCGATCACCAGGCCGCCGAGATCAATCGCATCGGCAATCGCGCCGAGCAGGTCGCCGGCGCGGTCGCCGGCGTACTGCCGGAAATTTCGACCATCGCCTCGAGCGTCGAGGAGGCCGGCAACGGCGTCGTCGCCACCGCCGAGGACCTGCTCGGCCGCTCGCAATGGCTGGTGGAAGCGGTGATCGCGCTATTTCGCCGATCTCGAATTCGGCTCGATCAAGATCGGCATCCTGCATTCGCTGTCCGGCACCATGACCGCGAGCGAGCGGCCGCTGCAGGAGCTCTTGGTCATGCTGATCGAGCGGCAGAACGCAACACGGCGGGCTCCTTGGCCGGCCGCTCGAGCCGGTGATCGTCAATCCGCATTCCGACCCGAAGGCCTACGCCGAATCTGGCGCACAAGCTGATCCGCGACGACAAGGTCGCGGCCATCTTCGGCTGCTGGAGCTCGGCATCGCGCAAGGAAGTGCTGCCGATCGTCGAGCGCGACAATGCGCTGTTGTTCTATCCGAGCCAGTACGAAGGCGAGGAGGCCTCGCGCAATATATTCTATACCGGCGCGACGCCGCCGC
>CAWHBC010000046.1:0-87460 GCA_963827465.1 uncultured Alphaproteobacteria bacterium | reverse complement strand
ATCGGATGGTCGGCAACCGGACGGCAATCGAATATGCCGCAGCGCTTTTCTTTGAGCGCGCGGCGTTCGATGCCGTCGGCATGCAACACGGCGGCATGCGCGGCAAGGCACGACCAGATGGTCGACGAGGTGTGGTCCCGCGCCCAATCCACCACTTGGCTCAGAGTCTCCCAGTACGGCTCGTCCATCAGGTTCGTGGCGCGCGGCTCAGTGCCGGTCACAATCAAGCCGTCGAGCGGTGAATCCCACAGCGCCGAAATATCGCGATAGCGCTCGGCAAGCATGTGGCGCACGCCCTCGCCGCGCGGCAGATCGGGCATGGCAAACAGCTTCAACAGCACCACGATATTTGGCGTCGCCGCGCGGATCAGATCGGTGAATTGCCGCTCGGTCGCCGCAAGCGCGGCATCCGGCATATTGTTGATCAACCCGATACTGATGCAATTCGGCGCGTTGAACTCGGTCGCCGGCGCTAGAGTTGGGGAGTCAACGAAGAGCGGCATCGGCCTTCCTTATTCGGCGGCCATGAGCGCAGCGCGGCGTGGCTCCGATACCGCCAGCGCCTGATCGAGATCGGCGATGATGTCGTCGATATGCTCGATGCCGATCGAAAGCCGGATCATTTCCGGCTTGACCCCGGCTTGGCGGTGCTCCTCGGCGGACATCTGGCGATGCGTGGTCGATGCCGGATGGCAGGCGAGCGACTTGGCGTCGCCCATATTGACCAGCCGCTTGAACAACCGCAGCGCATCGTAAAAGCGCTTGCCGGCTTCCAGCCCGCCGGCAATGCCGAAGGTCAAGAGCGAGCAGGCGCGGCCGCCGAGATATTTCTGCGCCAGCGCGTGATAGGGATTGTCGGCGAAGCCGGCGTAATTGATCCATTCGACGCGCGGGTGCCGCCGCAGAAATTCGGCGACGCGGCGCGCATTGTCGACATGGCGTTCGACCCGCAGCGCGACCGTTTCGATGCCCTGCAACAGCAGGAATGCCGACAGCGGCGACAACACCGCGCCGGTGGTCCGCTGGAAGACGCTGCGGCAGCGCGCGATATAGGCGGCCTCGCCGAAACGCTCGGCATAGACCAGACCGTGATAGGAGACGTCCGGCTCGTTGAACTGCGGAAAGCGGCGGGCGTGCTTGCGCCACGGGAACTTGCCGCTATCGACGATGGCGCCGCCCATCGTGGTGCCGTGGCCGCCGAGAAATTTGGTCAGCGAATGCACCACGACGTCGGCGCCGTAATCGATCGGACGTAGCAGGATAGGCGTGGCGACGGTGTTGTCGACCACAAGCGGAACGCCGTGGCGCTCGGCAACGTGCGGCGAGCGCTTCGATGTCGCAGATATTGCCGGCGGGATTGCCGACGCTCTCGCAGAAGATGGCGCGGGTGTTTTCGTCGATCAGCTTTTCGATCGCATCGGCGGGCATCGCTCTCGGCAAAGCGCACGCTGATGCCTTGGCTCGGCAGGACGTGACCGAACAACGTGTAAGTGGTGCCGTAAAGCTGCGGAACCGAAACGATATTGGTGCCCATCGCGGTCAGATTGAGCACGGCATAGTTCAGCGCCGCCTGCCCGGAACTGACGCACAGCGCCTCGACGCCGCCTTCAAGCAAAGCGAGGCGCCGCTCCAGCACGGCGACCGTCGGGTTGCTGATGCGGCTGTAGCGAAAACCTTCGACTTCAAGATCGAACAAAGCCGCGCCGTGATCGGCGCTGTCGAACTCATAAGCCACGGTCTGATAGATCGGCACCGCGACCGCCTTGGTCGTCGGATCGGTCTCGTAGCCGCCTTGAACGGCCAGTGTCTCGTTTTTCATGTTTGCCGCCGCGATCGGAAACCACGCCACCCTGCTTGCGGAACTTAAGCCCAATTGGGTTTCTTATCGGTGCGCAAAAAGGCGAACAACGGTCCGGACGGCGTAACCGCAGCCAATTCGAGGGAATAACGTTAATTGTTTGCCATGCCATTCCTCCGGCTGAGGTTCGGCTTGTTGATTCCTGCAAATTTTACGCATTGTTGAAGCGAAAGATTCACTTTGTTGAACCAAGCTAACACTATGGCTCTCGTCGAGATCGACCGGCAATCGCGTGTGGGCCGCGGCGCGGACAGCGCGCTGCGGGACTGGGTGCGCGCGCTCGAGGCCACGGCGACGATCGCCACCCGACCGCATCGCATTCTGCTGGATGCCATCGAGGATGCGGCAGCGCAGCGCGCCGACGCCGAAGCGCTGATCGCGGAACACGCCACGCTCAGCTACGGCGCGCTCATTGAGCGCAGCCGCCGCTATGCGCGCTGGGCGCTCGATCAGAAGCTTGGCAAGGGCGAAACCGTCTGCCTGATGATGCCGAACCGGCCGGATTACCTCGCCATCTGGCTCGGCATCACGTCCGTCGGCGGCGTCGTGTCCCTGCTCAATACACAATTGCGCGGACCGGCATTGGCGCATTGTATCGACATCGTCGCGCCCAAGCATGCGATCGTCGCCGGCGATCTCTTGGCGCAATACAATTCCGCCGAAACAAACTGCAGGCCAACGCTTTGGTTGCATGGCTCCGGGGCAAGCGACAATCCACCCCGTATCGATCGCGAAATCGAACGGTTTTCCGCCGCGCCGCTGCAAGCGGACGAACGCCGCGGCGTATCCATCGCCGACCGCGCACTCACCATTTACACGTCCGGCACCACGGGGCTGCCGAAGGCGGCCAATGTCAGTCATCGCCGCCTGATGCAGTGGAGCCTG
The DNA here is from genome assembly GCA_963827465.1 of uncultured Alphaproteobacteria bacterium. GTDB lineage: Bacteria > Pseudomonadota > Alphaproteobacteria > Rhizobiales > Xanthobacteraceae > BOG-931. The sequence goes on along the minus strand of CAWHBC010000046.1, from coordinate 84,717 downwards.
TGGTTTGGCGCGCTGATGAACGCGGCGCCGGACGATCGCATGTACGACTGCCTGCCGTTGTACCATTCGGTCGGCGGCGTCGTAGCGGTCGGCGCGCTGTTGACGCGCGGCGGCTCGGTCGTCCTCCGCGAGAAATTCTCGGCTCGGGAATTCTGGGACGACGTGACGCGCTGGAACTGCACGCTGTTTCAATATATCGGCGAATTGTGCCGCTATCTGGTCAATGCGCCGCCGCATCCGCGCGAGCGCGCGCACCGCCTGCGGCTCGCGTGCGGCAACGGCTTGCGCGCCGACGTCTGGGAGAAATTCCAATCGCGCTTCGATATTCCGCGAATTCTGGAATTCTACGCCGCGACCGAAGGCAATGTGTCGCTCTACAATGTCGAGAGCAAGGTCGGCGCGGTGGGCCGCGTGCCGCCATTCTTGACGCATCGCTTTCCGCTGGCGCTGGTCAAGTTCGACGCCTTAACAGGAGAGCCCGAGCGCGACGCCACGGGACGCTGCATCCGTTGCGCTGTCAATGAGACGGGCGAGGCGCTTGGCAAGATCGCCGATGACGGCGCCTCCGGCGCCTTTGAGGGCTATACCAGCGCCGCGGAAACCGCGCGGAAAATCCTGCGCGACGTGTTCGAGCCGGGCGACGCCTGGTTCCGCACCGGCGACCTTATGCGCATGGATGCGGGCGGCTTCTATTATTTCATCGACCGGATCGGAGCTACCTTCCGCTGGAAAGGCGAGAATGTGTCGGCCGCCGAAGTCGCCAGCGTTCTGGCCGAGTTCCCGGGCATTCGCGAAGCGACAGTCTATGGCGTCGCGGTTCCCGGCACGGAAGGCAAGGCCGGCATGGCCGCCGTCGCTGCCGGAAGCGCGCTCGACTTGGCGGGGCTGCGCGCACATCTGGTTCGCCGGCTGCCTGACTATGCGCGGCCGTTATTTTTGCGGCTGCTCAATCGCATCGAGGCAACGGCAACTTTCAAACACACAAACACTGCGCTCGCGCGCGAGGGATTCGATCTCGCCGTCGTGCGCGACCCGATCTATGTGGACGATCCGCTGCAGGATAGTTTTGTGCCGCTCGATGCGGCGTTCGCCGTCCGCATCGAGAACGGCATGATCCGCTTTTAGCCGCGATCCTGAAAATTATTTCATCTTTGCTGCGGCATTTTGGCCGGACGCGTCAAACCCGCGGTTGACGCGGTCCGCCGCACCGCTGTCGCGGGAACAACAATGGGTCGTTGCCATTAACGACGCAGGCGACGCTGCCTGGGCGGCGGCCGCGCGGCCGAACATCTTTGGAACTTTCAGAATCGGGAGAGCACTATGAGATCGAAACTTTTGAGCGGCGCGGCAGCGCTTGCGCTCGTGGCCGGCACGATGGTGGCGGCGGCATCGCCGGCTGCCGCGGCCTGGGGCGGGCATCGCGGCTGGCACGGCGGTTGGCATGGCGGCTGGGGCGGGCCCGGCGCGATTGCCGCCGGCGTGATCGGCGGCGCTATCGCGGCGGCGACCTCGCCGCTGTGGGCGCCCGGCTATTATGACTATTACCCCGGCTATGCTTACGGACCCGGTTACGGTTATGCCGTCGCGCCGGCGCCGATCGCTCCCGGCGGCGGGTCGGTGGCGTATTGCGAGTCGCGCTTCCGCTCTTACAATCCGGCGACCGGCATGTATCTGGGCTACGACGGGCAATATCACCCCTGCCCGTAGCACGATCTCGCTGGAGGGGAGGACATTGCCGAAACGCCCTCCCCTCCAAGCAGTCCTGATCACCGCAAAAATCCCACCGACAGCCAAGGTACTGCGGCGACGATAATGGTGCCGATCACGAGCGCGATCATATAACCCCAGATCGGCCGCATGCCGTCGGCCGGGTCGACGCGGCCGATGGCGCAAGCCGCGTAATAGCCGACGCCAAACGGCGGCGCGAACAAGCCGATGCCCATCGCCAGGATCACCACCATGGCGTAATGCACCTCATGGATGCCGACCTGCCGTGCGATCGGAAACAACAACGGGCCGAACAGCACGATGGCCGGAATGCCTTCAAGCACCGAGCCGAGCACGATGAAGGCTAGGATCGATACCGCCATGAAGGTTGCCGCGCCGCCCGGCAGTCCGGTCATGGCGGCGGCCAGCGCGCGCGAGAAGCCGGATTGGGTGAGTCCCCAGGCCATGCCGGTTGCGGTGCCGATGATCAGCAAAATCGCGCCGGACAGGGCAGCGGTATAAACCAGCATCGGCTTGAGCGCCGCCCAGTCGAAACGGCGATAGATGACAAGCCCGGCGACCGCGGCATAGGCGATGCCGATGGTCGAAACCTCGGTCGCGGTGGCAACGCCTTCGACCACCGCGGCGCGAATCAGAAACGGCAGCAGCAGCGCGGGCAGCGCAACGAGGAAGGTACGGCCAACCTCGCGCAGCGGTGCGCGGGCGACCGTATGTCGATCCCCGCGCCGGTAGCGGCGGCCGACGACGATGCAGAGCAACGATGCCAATACGATCGCGGGCAGCACGCCGCCGGTGAACAGCGCCGCAATCGACACGCCGGTGACCGAGCCGATGGTAATGAGGACGAGACTCGGCGGAATGGTCTCGGTCTGGGCGCCGGTGGCCGCAAGGAGCGCGACGAGTTGGCCGGGCTCGGCGCCGCGCGCCTTCATTTCCGGAAACAGCACCGGCGCGATCGCCGCCATGTCGGCCGCTTTGGAGCCGGAAATTCCCGAGACCAGATACATGCCGGCGACCAGCACGTATTGCAGGCCGCCGCGCACGTGACCCAAAAGACTTGCCAGGAAGGCGACCATGGCGCGCGCCATGCCGGTCATCTCGATGAGCAAACCTAAAAAAATGAACAGCGGCACCGCGAGCAGGATGAGATGGCTCATGCCCTCGTCCATGCGGCCGACCAGAACCGAGATCGGCGTCTGCGTCGTCAGCGCCAAATAGCCGAAAACCGCGAGCCCGAACGCAAAAGCGATAGGCACACCGGCAAACACCGCGGCAGTGACGACGCCGACGAAAAAGATCAGCAAATTGAGATTTCCGAGCTGCCGGAAGATCGGCTCGGCAAGCCAGAACAACACCACCAGCAAGGCGAGTGTGCCCAGCGCGATGGCGAGGGCCCGCGGCGGGGCCGTTTCAATCAGTCGCATCAGCGCGAACGCCGCCATCAGGACGACACCGACCGGCAGCGCCGCGGTGCGCGCGGCATCGGTGAATTGCAGTGCCGGCGTGAGGATCGGCGCCTGTTCCAGCGCATAGTCGTAGGCCGGACGCGCGATCAACAGGAGAAAGGCGAGCGCGGCACCGGTAGCGAAGGCATCGAGGACGCCGCGGACCGCCGGCGGCAGCGCGCCGACCGCCGCCGTCATGCGCATATGCTCGTCGCGGCGAAAGGCGATGACCGCGCCGAGCATCGCCAGCCACAAAAACAGCAGCGAGGCGAGTTCGTCCGACCAGACGAGCGGCGCGTCAAAGACATAACGCGCAACGACGCCGGAGAACAAAATCACAATCTCGGCCGTCACCAAGGCGGCGGCGGCAAACTCGACCAGCGCGCCAAGTCCAGCGTCGATCAGCCCGATAATACCGCGGCGCGCGGCGACCGCGCGCGGCTCGGCGGGCGAGGCCGCCGGAAATTCCACCATGGCGTCACGCCAGCTTGCCTACCGATTTCTCCAGGATGCTCCAGGCTTCCTCGCCGTATTTGCCCTTCCACTCGGTATAGAAGCCGGCCGAGCGCAGCTTATCGCGGAATGGCGCCGGATCGAGTTCGTTGAAGACGAGACCCTTGCCGGCGAGGTCCTGCTGCAGATTGGCATTGAGCTTGGCGACATCGGCGCGCTCCTTCACGCCGGCGTCGTTGACGTGCTTGGCGATGATGCCGCGCATGTCGGCCGGCAGGCGCTCCCAGGCGGCCTTGTTCGCCAGGAACCAGAACCCGTCCCACATATGGTTGGTCAGTGAGCAGTATTTCTGCACCTCGTACAATTTGGCCGTGGAGATGATCGCCAGTGGATTTTCCTGGCCGTCGACGATCTTGGTCTGCAGCGCCGAGTAGACTTCGTTGAAGTTGATCGAGGCCGGCGCCGCGTCGAAGGCCTTGAACATCGAAGTCCAGAGCGGCGACGGCGGCACCCGCAGCTTCATGCCGCGGAAATCGTCCGGCGTCTTTATCGGCTTGGTCGAGGTCGTGGTTTGGCGGAAGCCGTTATCCCAAATCGTCTCCATGGCGAGAATCTGATTGGTCTTGGCGATCTGACCGCGCACATAGGCGCCGAGATCGCCGTCCATCGCCTTCCACACCGTGTCGTAACTCGGGAACGCGAACCCCATGCCGTTGATCGAGGCGGCCGGCACCAGCGTCGCCAGAATGAGGCCGGACAGCGTGAAGAATTCGACGCCGCCGGAGCGAATCTGGGACAGTGTATCGGTATCGGAGCCGAGCTGGCTCGACGGGAATATTTGCAAGTCGAAGGCGCCGTTGGTTTCCGCTTTGATGGCGGCGGCCATTTCCCGTGCGCGGATATTCATCGGGTGCGTATCCGGCAGGTTGTTGGCGTATTTGTAGGTGAACTTGGCGCCTTGCGCCTGCGCCACATACGGTGCCCCGATCGCGGCGCCGGCAAGTGCTGTGGCGCTGGCAGCCAGCAGGCGGCGGCGAGACAAAGCAATGCCCATGAAAGACCCTCCCCTTTACGGCGCGCGATGGGATCGCGGGCCGTTTGCTTGTTGGACAATTCAATAGCGGTTATCGTGCTGCGAGGCTACCATCGCCGTCATGCCAAGTTCACTCGGCCCATCCGGGTCGCACGCCGCCGCCGACATCGGAATACTGGACCGACCGGCCGATCTCGAGGCGCCGCCGACGATTCATCCCGCGATGCGGACCGTCGTGGCGATTGCCGAAGCGTCGGTAGCCGTCGCCCTGGTCGGCGAACTCATTCTCGTGCTCGCCAACGTGGCCGCCCGGGTCTGGTTCGGGCGTTCGTTCCTGTGGTCGGACGAGGCGGCGCGGCTGGCGCTGTCGATCCTCGCCTTCATCGGAGGCGCGCTCGCATACCGCCGAAACGATCACGCCTGCGTCCGCATTTTGCTCGACAAGGCACCCGCACCGATCGAGCGCGCCTGCCTCGTGCTCACGGACATCGTCGTCGTGTTCGCGGTCGGTCTGACCGGAATAGCCTCGGCGCAATTTATCGCATCGAGCTGGGACGAACTGACGCCGGTGCTGCAATTGCCGGCGGCGCTTATCGCGCTGCCTCTGCCGGTCGGCATGGCACTCTTTGTCCTGTTCGCGTTCGACAATCTTATTCGTCAGAACCGGCGAACGGCATGGACGGTCGGTATCGCCTTCGTCGCGGTGGTAGCGGCGGCCGCCGCGACGCGTGGCGCCTGGCTGCCTTATTCCGGCGGCGATGTTGCGATCGCCGCCGCACTCGTGCTGTTCTTTGTCGCGATTTTCGCCGGGGTGCCCGTCGGATTTGTGCTGCTGCTCGCCACCGCAACTTATCTGTGGACCGCCGACGCCGGCCCCTTCGTCATCCTGCCGCAGACCATGGTGAACGGCACCGGCAACTTCATCCTGCTGGCGATCCCCTTCTTTATCTTCGCTGGACTGATCATGGAGCGCGGCGGCATCAGCCTAAGGCTGGTGCGCTTCATCCACACGCTCGTCGGCCATTGGCGCGGCGGTCTGCTGCAAGTCACGGTCGCCAGCATGTACGTGGTTTCCGGCCTATCCGGTTCGAAGCCCGCCGACGTTGCCGCGGTTGGCACCGTGATGCGCGATCAGTTGCGCGAACGCTACGGGCCGGCGGAAGGCGCCGCGGTGCTAGCCGCCGCCGCCGTCATGGGCGAGACCGTACCGCCGAGTATTGCCATGCTGATTGTCGGCTCGATCACCAGCGTGTCGGTCGGCGCTATGTTCATCGGCGGTCTTGTTCCGGCCGGCGTGATGGCGCTTTGCCTTATGGCGCTCATTTATCTCCGTGCGCGCGCTGCCGGCACGCCGCGCGAACCGCGGGCGCCGTGGCGCATGCGGGCGCAGACCGGGCTCAGCGCCATCCTGCCGTTGCTCATGCCGGCGATGCTGCTCGGCGGCATCCTGTTCGGTATCGCCACCCCAACGGAGGTCGCCGCATTTGCGGTCGTCTACGGGCTCGCGCTCGCCATGCTCCTGTATCGCGAGATGAATTTCAGCGCGCTCATGCGCACCGTGCTCGATACCGCAGCCCTGACCGGGGTGCTGCTGTTCATCTTCGCCGCGGCTTCCGGCTTTTCATGGACGCTGACGGTGGCCTATCTGCCGCAGCGCCTGGTGGCGCTGCTGCACGCGCTCGGCGGCAGCACCCAGATTTTCATGCTTGGGTCGATCGTCCTCTTGATCGCGGTCGGCGTGCTGCTGGAAGGGCTGCCGTCGCTTAACGTAGTGGCGCCGCTTTTGATTCCGATTGCCGGCAAGCTCGGATTGAGCGAAATGCACTATGCCCTCGTGCTGATTATCGCCATGGGAATCGGCGGTTTCATGCCGCTCGCCGGCGTAGGATTCTATGTTTGCTGTGCTATCATGCGCTGCGACGTCGAACGGGCGTCGCGCGCAATGCTGCCGTATCTGATCGTGGTGATCGCCGGTTTGTTGATCGTTGCATTCGTGCCATGGGTCGCGCTGGCGCTGCCGCGCTATTTCGGCTTTCGCGTGTAGATAAAATTTCGCGTGTGGATAAAAAACGGGAGGAACGTCATGGCGGCAAGGATTGATCGCAGGATATTCGTCAAAACCGGCGCGGCCGGCGCCGCGCTGTCGGTGTCGGCGCCTTACGTAACGCTGCAGGCGGCACCGCTCGTCATGCGCTTTGCCCATTTCGGTGCCGAGGATCATCCGTCCAATATCGCCGCCAAGCAGTTTGCCGCCCGGGTCGAAAGCCGCACCAATGGCGCGATCAAGATCAACATTTTTCCCAACAACGTACTCGGCGGTCCGCCCGAACAAGCGCAGCAGATCAAGCTCGGCACCATCGACATGGGGCTGCCGACCCAAGGCCAACTCGACAAATACGACAAAGCGTTCGCGGCGGTGATGCTGCCGTTCATCTGGGACGGACCGCAGCATGCCTTTCGCGTGCTCGACGGGCCGGCCATGGCTTGGCTCGCGCCACTCGCCGAAAAGCAGGGTTTCATTCTGCTGCGCAATTGGGATTACGGCTTCCGCAACGTCACCAATATCGTGCGCCCGATCAATACGCCCGAGGACGTCAAAGGGCTGAAGCTGCGCACGCCGCCGGAATTGCAGATCCAGGCTTCGATGGAGGCGCTCGGCGCCAGCGTTCAGGCGATCGCCTTTCCGGAGCTCTATCTGGCGCTGTCGCAGAAGGTCGTCGACGGCGAGGAGAACCCCGTTTCCGTCATTTATTTCATGAAATTCTACGAGGTGCAAAAGCACCTTGCGATCACGCGCCACATCTACAACAACATGATCCACACGGTGAGTGCAGCAAGCTGGGCTAAGCTGACACCCGCGCAACAGGCGATCTTCCGCGAGGAAAGCCAATCCGCCGGCGACTTGATGCGCAAGATGATCGCCGACCAGGAGCAGGATCAGGTCAAGAAAATCGCCGACGCCGGCGTGGCCGTGACGCAACCCGATCTCGCGCCGTTCCGTGCCTTGATGGGGCCGGCTTACGATCGTATCGCCGCCTACGCCGGCGCCGACAATGTCAAGAAATTCCGCGACATGGCCGACGCCGGACGCAAGGCCTGACCGCGCCATGACCGGCGGCGCACAGAAGTTCGAGGCCTATCGCAATCTGTTCCGCCTCGATGGCAAGACCGCGCTCGTGCTGGGCGCGGCCTCGGGTATCGGCAAAGCTTCCGCCGAAGCCTTGGCCGCGCTCGGCGCCAGTGTCATCTGCGCGGACAAGAACAAAGTGGGCGTTGAAGCCACGGCGGCTGAGATCGGCGCCCACGGCCGCGCCGAGGTCCATGTGCTGGACGCCGGCGATGGCGCGGCGATCGACGCGCTCGCTGCCGCAATCGCCGCCACACATGAGCGGCTGGACATTGCGGTGACCACGCCGGCGATCCACGTTCGCAAGCTCATGCTCGACTACACCGACGAGGAATACGACCGCGTCGCCGATCTCAATCTGCGCGGCACGTTCTACTTTCTGCGCGCTTTCGGCCGCATGATGACCCGGCAGCGTGGCGGCAGCCTGATCGCAAGTTCGTCAGTGCGCGCCACCACGCTCGAACCCGGCCTCGCGATCTACGGCGCCACCAAGGCCGGCATCATCCAAATGGTGCGCGGACTCGCCTCTGAAGTCGGCCCATTCGGCGTCCGCGTCAACGCAATCGTGCCGAGCATTGTGGAGACCGCCCTGGTCGGCCCGCTCAAGGCCCGGCCGGAAATCTGGAATGCGCTCGCGGCGCACACGGCGTTCAACCGCTGGGCAAAGCCAGAGGAGGTAGCGGCGGCGGTGGCTTTCCTCGCCTCCGATGCTGCAAGCTATATCACCGGCACCGCGCTGTCGGTCGACGGCGGCTGGACCGCGATCGACGGGCCGCCGACCGGCCTGACCAAAACCCACGGCGACACCCGTTGACGCGGGCCAGCCTCTTGCTGGCGCCTACGCCGTCGCGCCGGCGTCGACGGTGAGCACGGTGCCGGACATGCTCGCCGCCTTGTCGCTCAGAAGGTACTCGACCGCATCGGCGACGTCGTCGACGCCGGCGAGGCGGCGCAAAGCACTCCGCCGCACCACCTGCTCGCGCTGTGCGCCGGCAAGTCCGTGGGTCATCTCGGTGTCGAGGAAGCCTGGCGCCACGGCGTTGACGGTAATGCCGAGGCGGCCGACTTCGCGGGCGAGCGAGCGGGTGAAGCCGAGCATCGACGCCTTGGTGGCGGCGTAGACCGACAAGCCGCTATAGCCGGTGAAGCCGATGATCGAGGCGACGTTGACGATGCGCCCCGCTTCGTTCCGACATCATGCCGCGCACCACATATTTGCGTGAGCACGATCGGCGACAGCGTATTGACGCGAACGAGTTCCTCGATTTGCGAATTATGCATCAGCGACAGCGCGCCATCGAGGCCGAGCGCCGCATTGTTGACGAGGCCGAACAGCGGACCGAATTCGTGCGCGGAGCCTTCGCACCAAGTTCCGGGAATCTCATCGATCCTGCCGAGATCGAAGGCTGACGAAATGCAGCGCGCCGCTGCTTGTCGCGCTTGGCTTGAGCGATCGCGGCGTTGAGTTCCTTGCTCGGCTTGCGCGCCACGCGCGATGACGCAATAGCCGGCGGCGGCGAGCGTGCTCGGCGATGCCGAGCCCAAGGCCGCGGCTGCCGCCGGTGACCAGCACGGTGCGCGGACGGTTTTGCGCGGCTTTTTAGCCATAGCGCCGCGCCAGCTTGCCGGTCGCGGCGACGTCGAGCGCCGGCACGATGCTGATCGCCGCCGGCACTTTGTAGCGCGGCAGCACGTCACGGCAGTAGCTGCAGAGATATCGCCCTTGACCCGATCGAGCTCGTTCGATCGCCATCGTCGGCCGTACGGATTTCAGCACCGCGTTTCGTTGAGAACGACGTCCGCCATCACGATCGCGCCGGTGATCGGACTTTGCTTGCCGCCGCACCAGCGACATGCGCACCTGCGGATGGCGGTTGATCACCGCCTCGACCTCTTCGGGATGAACCTTCAGCCGCCGATATTGATGATGCCGCCGCGGCGGCCGGCAAACATGTAGCGATCGCCGCGCAATTCGACCATGTCGCCGGTATCGACAAAGCCGTCCTCATCCGACGAGCGGCGCGCCGGCGCCGAGATAGCGCGCACGCGGCGCGCGGCGAGCGGATGCGCAGCGAGCCGTCCAGCACCTTCATCTCGACGCCGTCGCGGACCCGTTCGACGAATTCCGCCGGGAAATCCGGCAAGTCCGTCGCGGACCTCGAACGCGACGCCGGCCTCGGTCGAGGCGTAAGCGTGACTGACGACGGCCTGCGGAAACGCGTTGCGCAGGCTGTCGAGGATCGCCTGGTCGGCGATTTCGCCGGACAGCCGGACGTAACGCGGCGATATTTTGCCGATCGCCGGCGACATCAGCGCGCGGCGCCAATGCGTCGGCGTGCCGAGACAGATGCGTGACGCCGTGACGGCCGAGGCGGTCGAGATGCTCGCGCGACCGGCTCGCCGGCGCTCGACAGCACGAGCGACGTCGCCGCCAAGCACGGCGCGCAGAAAGATCTGCAGGCCGCCATAGCGGCGGATATCGTAGAACGTGACCCAGACCACATCGTCGTCGACTCGGCGCTGGCGAAACGCAGCGGTCAGGCCGGCCAGCGCTGTGCACCACCATTTTCGGCACGCCGGTGGTGCCGGAGGTCAGCATGACCCACTCGGTGTCGCGCGATGGCGCAGGAAGCCGTGGCGCGGGCACCATGTCAGCGGTGCAGGTGACGCGGCGAAGCATGCTCGAATGCCGCGGTCGCAGGCGAAGTTTCGATCGAGGACCACTGCATCGATGTCCGCTCCGGCGATAATCGCAGCGAAGTGACTCGGGATCGGCATCGGGCGGCAAAATGGTGAGCCGGCGCGCAATGCCGTCGAGTTCGATCAACGCAAGTGCCGTCGTCAACTGGCTGCCGGTGGCGACGAGAACGGATTTGCCGGCGAGTTCGGCCAGCCGGCCGGCGAGGCTGGTGCCGCCGGCACAGATCCGCAAAGACGCGCACGGGTGTGACGATCGAAGAGGAACCGCTCCGCCGGACCAATGTATTGCCGCAGCGATGGCGCCTCAGTGCGCGCCATTTTCGTAGACTTTCACGAAGTCGCCGAAAGTCACGGGAAACACCGCTTCTTCCGACGCCGTGAACGGATCGATGCCGAGCTTGTCTTCGAGCCGCGCGACCAGCACGGCGAAGCCGAGCGAGTTCGAGGCCGGAATCCAGACAGCACCAGATCGTCGCGCAACGGCGCGAGAATCTTGCCGTGCTCGCGCGCGATCTCTTCCATCTGGCCCATTATGGTTAATTTTACCGACATAACATCGAGCCTACGCTTTGTTCATTTCGCGCCGATATATTCCAGCAACGATTACGATCAAGTTCACGAGCTGGGACGTGGTCAACACGAATGGTTTCCGCCTTGCCGGCAATCCGCTGCCGACAGATCGACGAAGGCGACGTTGCCGCCGTGGCCGCATTGCTGCGGCGCGGATTTCCGAACCGCAATCGTCGGGTTCTGGGATCACGCGCTCAACGCGCTGGCGCGGCGCGAGCCGCCGCCCGGCTTGCCGAAATATGGTTACCTGATGGAAAGCGGCGGCGCGCCGGTCGGCGCCATCCTGATGATTTGCTCGGCGATGCGCGCCGGCGACGCGCTGGCGCCGCGCTGCAATCTGTCGAGCTGGTATGTCGAGCCGGCGTTCCGGACCTATGCGCCGCTTCTGGTGTCGCAGGCGCTGCGCCACAAGGAGGTCACCTATACTGAACGTCTCGGCCGCGCCGCATACCTGGCCGATCATCGAAGCGCAGGGTTTTTCGCGCTACAGCGAGGGCATCTTCGTCTGCCTGCCGGCCTTGCAGCGGGCGACCGGGCGGCGAAAGGCGAGGTGATGGACGCGCGGTTGCCGCCGGCGATTGCCGACCGATGCCTTCGAGCAGCAACATCCTCCTGCAACACGCCGAACACGGCTGCATCAGCCTGTGGTGTGTGAGCGGCGGGCGCGCCTATCCGTTCGTCTTCCGGCCGCGCCTGGTCAAGGGCTTCATCCCCTGCGCGCAACTGATCTATTGCCGCGACATTGCTTCGATTTCGCCCGCTTTGCCGGACCGATCGGCCGCTATCTGGCGCGGCGCGGCCGTGCCGTCGCCATCGCCGACGCCAATGGCCCGATCCCGGGTGTGCTCGGAATTTTCCGCCGCGGCAGTAAGCCGAAATATTTCAAGGGTCCGCAGCGCCCGCGGCTCGGCGACCTTGCCTATACCGAATACGCGATTATGGGCGTTTGACTTTTTCTCTCCGTTGCGGAGAGTACAAGCCATCAGATCATCAGCGCTTGGCGCACCCGCGTCGGCCATTGCGCCAGATCGACGCCGTGGGTGGCGAACAGGGCCAAGGCCAGCCGATCGATGCCGAAGGCGACGCAGCCGGTATGCGCGACGCCGCGCCGACGCGGTGTGCAAATTCCACGTCGTGCCGAAATGGTCGCGATGATAGTTGAAGCTCATGCAGGCGGTCGGCTGCTCTTCCGAATGCACCGGAACAAGCAATTCGAATTTCAACTCCTGCTCGACCTGGCTCATGGCCATCAGCTTGCCGCCGCGGCCGAAGAACGGATCGCTGGCCTGCTCGATGCGGTAAGGCAGGCCCAATTGCCCGGCAAAACCCTCGGCGCGCTTCATCCAGCGCGCGCGGAAATCCATGAATCTGCTCCGGGCGTGCCGATGCTAGACATATTCGCGCATGCGGAACGACTGCAGCCGATCGAGCATTTTCGAGGGCTCGCGGCGGAAGCAATCGCAGGCGACGTCGAAGACAAGTCCGCCGGCGGGCACACGTGCCGCGGCTCGCCACCAACGGATAGACCGGATAGCAGGCGGCCGGGCTCAGGACGAGATCGGCGGCCGCCAAAGCCGTCGGTCCAATCCTCGCCGGCTTCGTAGCGCTCGACGCTGTGCGCCGAATATGCGCTTTCGTCGCCGGCTCAGGCAGCTCACGCAGCCGAGAAAATGCGGAAAGCTTTTCAGGTAGCCGGATTTTTCCAATTGCCGGCGGCTCATCACCGGCGGAAAGCGCAAGCACTTCGGTATCCGGCTCGCGGTAGCGCGAAATCAGCGCGCCAAGCCCGTCGACGACCCGCTCGAACACGGCGGTGCGCGCATAAACGCCGTCGATGCCGCTCGGCAGCAGCAGCGCCTCGGCGATTGAATCCAGCGAATGCGGCGGTCTCGGTCGGTTGCTTGAATGCAACGTTCATTTCGTTTGCGCCTCTTTCATTCCCAGCTTTGGAGCACGGCGAATTCAGTCGCCGATCGAGTCCGGCGCGCCGCTCAAAAGCGAAGCCGCGCCGATATTGGCGAGGATGCGGTCGTTGCTGATCATGATCGGCGACGACAGAATATCGCGCAGATGGCGGCCGATGCTGAACTCGCCGTCATTGCGGTAGCCCGACAGCCCGCAGGTCTGCATCGCGCTCATGACGGTGGCGACGGCAAGCTCCGAGGCGTTGACCTTGAGCAGGTTCATGCCGGTCTGGAAATCGATGGTTTCGAGCGCCGCCGGATCGGCGGCGGCCGCTTCGAAGCGCTGCAGCGGCGCGGCGATCAGGCCGCGCAGCGTGCGCAGCGACGCATTGGCGCGCGTCAGATGCGCAGCGGCCGGCGGCAATGTTCCGCCGGCGCGTTGCGCGGCGGCGCGGACGAAAGCGCGGGCGCGCTCGACCGCGGCCGTGGCGATGCCGGCCCAGGCCGCGCTCCAGAACAGATGCGCGACCGGCATCATGGTCTGGGCGTGGATCTTGTCGTAGCCCACCGGCAGGATCTGCTCGCTCGAGCCGGATGCGACGAGCTTGAACCCCTCGCTGCAGGTGCCGCGCATGCCGAAGGCGTCCCAGCCGACCAGCGGCTCGAGCGTGTAATCCTGCTTGAGGAACGTGACCAGGACCTGATCGGAACTGGCGGCGTCGGCGGAGCGCCGCGCGGTGGTGACGATGGCGTCGGCCGCCTTGCCGTAGGAGATCACGGTCGCCTGCCGTTCGAGGCGCGATGCGCGAGCCGTTGCGCGTAATCGGCGCAGCGCTGTTGCGCACGTCGCCGCCGCTCTGGCCTTCGGTCGTCGACGACGCGAACAAGCAGTTGCTCGTTGCCGAGCCGGCGCAGCAAAAGCTGATACCAGGGGCTGCCGCGGCCGTGGCGCACCAGGCAGGCGACCTTGGTCTGATGCATCGCATAGATCATCGCGGTCGACGCGCAGGCGCGGCCGAGCGCGTAGCAGACATCGACGATGTCGGCGATGCTCGCCTCCTCGCCGCCGAGCTCGCGCGGCACGGCGATGCCGAGGAGGCGCTCGGCGCGCGCGGCGGCTATCGCTTCGTGCGGGAAACCGCGAATTGCGGTCGACCGCCGCGGCATGTTCGGCGGCAATCGCGGCGACTTTCTTGGCGCGCTGCCATGCAGATCCGCGGCGTCGGCGGTGCGCAGATTGCTCGCCGCGGCGAGAATGCCGCGCGCGGCGTTGCGCGCCGCCTTGCATGTCTTGATCGACTTCTAGAACCGTTGCGGTTCGCACGTTCATGAATGAGCTCGCGTTGGAATGTGCCGCCTGTCGCATTCGCACGCGATTCGTTGCACCACAGCTAGCGCAAAACTCACAAATCACTCGCGGCATTTATCGGGAATTAGCGCGCTTCTTTTGCGTAAAGGTTACCAATCGAAAACCCCGGCTCGTGCTAACCATTCGGCAAAGCAGCGCCGTGGCGATGATGGTTTCGCAAAGCCGCGATTTTTCGCGTTTAAATTCGGGAAAAATTCACCGTGCTGGATCGCATGCAGTTCGCCAACCGCCGACGCATCGCCGCGCTGGTGCGGCAAATCCTCGCCAAGCGCGGTATCGATCGCGCGGTCGGCCGCGACGCGGATTTGAGCGAAGGCCGGCCTGTCGTCGCTCGACACCGTCAATCTGATGCTCGCGGTCGAGAGCCGAATTCGACGTGAAAATTCCGGACCGCGACATGACGCCGGCGCATTTTCGCAGCGTCGCGCGCATCGAAGCGCTGGTCGCCGCATGCCGAAAAACAATGACAATTCGCACGGAATCATAATTCTAACGCTAGCCGGCGGCCGATAATAAAAAGCCGGGATTGGGCTATGACCCCAATCCCGGGCTTGCACGCATATGTCGATGACGCGTTACTGACGGCCTTGATAGCCGTTCTGATTTTTCATGACTTTTCTGCGTATTGGAGGCGCTGCCGGTCTTCGGGCCGCCGACCTGATGAGTGCCGGGGCCGCCGCTCGTCGCGGCATTATTGGTCGTCGACCGTCGGGCCGCTCATTTGCGCCATGGCCATGGACGAGGCGCCGGCCAAGAGCGCGGCCGCCATCGCCATCTTAATCGTAGTTTTCTTCATCGAGACTCTCCTGTTCCTTCCCTGTCGGTTCCGCTCATGCGCGCACGACATGTCTAAGAACCCCCGCGGCGGACCGCCGTTCCAAATTCCGAGCAAATAATGCGGCCGAAAGCTGCGGAACCTTTATCAGCTTCGCCAAATTGCCCGGCGTTTCGCGGCGCGGTATGTTCGCTCATCGGAAGGCCCTGATTTTCCGCGATGCAAAAAACCGATGGCTAAGACAGTGTATTACGCCAGTGTCGGGCCGGCGCTGACGCTTTACGATGTCGACGTCGACAATGCCGCGCTGACCGCACGCGGCACGGTGATGCTGCCGGCCAACATTCAATATGCCTGGCCGCATCCGTCGCGGCGTTTTTTGTATGTGGTGTCGAGCAGCGGCGGGCCCGGCGTCGCCGGCGACAAGCACTTACGCCAGCGCGCTGGCGATCGATCCGGCGACCGGCAGCGTTGCGGCCGCATGGCGATCCGGCGTCGCTGCCGTCGCGCCCGATCCACGCATGCGTCGATGCGCGGCGGCCGTCTATTTGCTGACCGCCTACAACGCGCCGAGCGGCGTGACCGTTCATCGCATCAATGCCGACGGCACGCATCGGCGCAGCCGGTGGCGCAGCCCGGCAATCTCGACACCGGCATCTACGCGCATCAAATGCTTGCCGCTGCCCGGCAACCGCACCGCGATTTTGGTCACGCGCGGCAACAATCCCGGCGAGGGCAAGCCGGAGGATCCCGGCGCGATCAAGACGTTCCGCTTCAATGACGGCGTGCTGAGCAATCTCGCCTCGGTCGCGCCCGGCAAGCCCCGGCAAGGGCTTCGGCTTCGGGCCGCGGCATCTCGATTTTCATCCGACCAAGCCTTGGGTTTTTGTCTCGGTCGAGCGGCAGAACAAGCTCTATGTTTATGCGCTCGACGCCGAGACCGGTCTTGCCCGCGCGCCGCTGTTCATCAAGGAGACGCTGTCCGACCCTAACTCGCCGGTGCCGCAAGGCGCCGGACCGATCCACGTCCATCCCAACGGCAAATTCGTCTATCTGACCAACCGCACCTTTCCGGCTTCCGGACCCGGCGCGCGGCAAGGTCGCGCCCGGCGGCGAGAACAGCGTCGCCGTTTCGCCGTCGACGCGACGACCGGCGAGCCGACGCTGATGCAAAACCTCGACGGCCGCGGCCTGCAATTGCGCACCTTCGGCATCGATCCGAGCGGCCGCTTGCTGGTCGTCGCCAGCATCATGGCGGCCGAGCCGACGGCACGCTGCCGGCCGGGCATCACGGTGTATGCGCATCGGCGCGCGACGGCAAGCTTTCCTTCGTCGCGCAAATACGAGGTCGACGTCGGCAGCGCAAGCAGCAGTTCTGGAGCGGCATGGTCACGCTGGGATAACTCCGGCGGTATCAATCGTGTGCCTTCTTGCTCCGGGCGTCGGATCTCCCATTTTAGTGCCAGCAAATCCCCTCGAGGCTAAAGCAAGGTCATAAAGTCATGTCCATCCGGCCCGTGAAAAGCATCGTCACCTCGAAGCCGACGCATCGAAGGCGCCGGCGTCAAGCTCAACCGCGCTTTCGGCTTCGGCAACACATCCGAATTCGATCCGTTCCTCTTGCTCGACGATTTCCGCAATGACCGGCCGGACGATTATCGCGCCGGCTTTCCGTGGCATCCGCATCGCGGCATCGAGACCATTACCTATGTGCTGGCGGGCACCGTCGAGCACGGCGACAGCCTCGGCAATCGCGGCAATCTCGAAGCCGGCGACGTGCAATGGATGACGGCCGGCCGCGGCATTCTGCATCAGGAAATGCCGCAGGGCGACGCCCAAGGCCGCATGCACGGCTTTCAGCTCTGGGCCAATCTGCCGTCGTCGCTGAAAATGACGGCGCCGCGCTATCAGGACGTCAAGGGCGCCGAAATCCCGGAGATCGTCGATGACGACGGCACCCGCGTGCGCGTGGTGTGCGGCGACTTTTGGGGCCGCCGCGGCCCGATCGAAGGTGTCGCCGCCGATCCGCGCTATCTCGATGTCTCCGTGCCGCCGGGCAAGCGCAAAACGTTGCCGGTGGAAGTCGAGCGGCATGCCTTTGCCTATGTGTTCGAGGGCTCCGGCGACTTTCCGCGGCGCCTCGGCGCCGTTCGGCGTGCTTGACCGAGAAGACCGACGGCGGCAACGAGATCGTCACGCGCGAGCAGACCGGCAACCGCTCGCTGGTGTTGTTCGACCGCGGCGACGAGGTCACGGTGCAGGCCGGCGAACAGGGCATCCGCTTTCTCCTGGTCTCCGGCAAGCCGATCGAGGAGCCGGTCGCCTGGCACGGCCCGATCGTGATGAACACGCAGGCCGAATTGCAGCAGGCTTTTGCCGAGCTGCGCGGCGGCACGTTCATCCGATAATCGCATTCCGGCGCACGTAGGGGCGGGTTTCAAACCCGCCCCTACAAGGCGATGCCGCAAATCGCCGCAACTCCCATCCTTATAAATCTGCTATCCTTCCCGGGCCGAAAGGGCGTGCGGCGCCGCAAGCCGACACGCCAGCAATCAAAAAATTGCGCCATCAGGGAGGGAAGCCATGAGAAAGCTCTTTGCCGTTTTCGTGACCGCCGCCGTGGCCTTGTGCAATGGCTGTTCAACAGCGCGGCCGCGCCGAGGATTATCCGTCGCGGCCGATCACCATCACCGCCGTGTTCGGCCCCGCCAGCGCCAGCGACACCATCTGCCGCATCATCGCCGATCCGCTGAGCAAGGCGCTCGGCCAGCCGGTGGTCGTCGAGGATCGCCCCGGCGCCGACGGCGCGTTCGCCGCGCTATATGTGCATCATCAGCCGGCCGACGGCTACAATTTGCTGATGGCGACCAATTCGCCGCTGTCGGCCGATCCGTTCCTGCATAAGGACGTCGACTACGACGCGGTGAAGGATTTTGCGCCGATCACGCGCGTCGGCAGCTTCACTTTGATGCTGGTGGTCGATCCCGAAGCTGCCGATCCATTCGGTGAAGGAACTGGTCGCCTATGCCAAGGCGCATCCCGGCCAGCTGTCGTTCGCCAGCGGCAATACCGCGGGCATCGTCGCCGGCGACACGCTCGCCAAATGGGCCGGGATCAGCATGCTGCACGTGCCTTACAAGAGCACGCCGCCGGCGCTGGAAGACATCATCGGCGGCCGCGTCTCGATGATGTTCGCCGATTTCACCACGGCGATGCCGCATGTCGCCGCCGGCACGTTGCGCGCGCTGGCAGTAACGCGCATCAAGCGCTCCGCACTGTTCCCCGAACTGCCGACCATGGATGAGGCCGGCATCAAGGGCTTCAACCTCGACGCCTGGGCGGGCCTCGTCGCGCCGGCCGGCACGCCGCCGGACGTCATCGCCAAGCTCAACGCCGCGCTGCGCAAGATCATCGACAGCCCCGAAATGCAGGCGAAATTCAAGAAGGTCGGCTTCGAAGGCTTCTCCTCGACGCCGCAGGAGCTCGGCGACTACATCAAGGTCCAGCTCGGCGAGTGGGAGAAGATGGTCAAGGACGCCAACATCCAGGCGGATTAGCCTGCGAGGCGGTTAGGCCGCGCGCCGCTCATCGTCGTGGCGCGCGGCGGGTGCCGTAGCCTGCGGCGCGCGCCGGCGGCGGGCATAGACGTGGGTGAATTCGGCGCCGAGCAGAACGATCTGCGAGGAATAATACACCCAGATCAAGAGGATCACGATCGAGGCCGCCGCGCCATAGGTGGAATCGAGCGCCAGCCTACCGATATAAAGTCCGATCAAAAACTTGCCGATCTCGAACAGCACCGCGGTGATGACGGCGCCGAGCCAGACGTCGCGCCATTCGACCTCGGCATCGGGCAGCCACTTGAACATCATCGCAAAAATAAAGGTGATCGCCGCCACCGACACCAGCGAACCGGCAAGCTGCAGGCCCGCCGACGCACCCAGATAATGGCTTGCTGCCGACAGTCCCGCCGTCAGGAGGAGCGAGACCAGAAGCAGGAACCCGAGCGCCAGCACGGCGGCGAGCGACACCAGATAGGCGCGGATAAATTGCCAGGCGCCGCTGATCTTCTTGGCATCGACCTCCCAGACGGTGTTGAAGGCGTCCTTGAGCTGAACGACGACGCCGAGCGCCGAGAACAGCAAAATAGCGGTGCCGATGGCGGTGGCGAGCAGGCCCTGCTCCGGCTTGCTGGCGCCGACCAGCATGGCATCGACCGCCTTCGCCGCGGCGTCGCCGAGAAGGCCGCGCAGTTGCAGCTCCACCTCGCCGCGCGCGGCATCCTGGCCGAACACGAAGCCGGCCACCGCCACCGCGATGACCAGGACCGGGCCGAGCGAAAACACCGAATAATAGGCGATGGCCGCGCCCTGCCGGCCGTCCTTGTGCGCGACCCAATCACTCGCGGCGTCGCGCAGCAGATACCAGAATGTCGTCGTCGGGAGCGTCACGGTATTGCCTCAACGTAAGCCGCGCCGCGCCGGTTCCAGCCGCCTGCCGCTTTGCGGTACCGCGAGATGAATAAAGCGCTCCCGCTCTCGCGCCGCGATCTTTCGGCGCGAGCGTTCCATCCGATTCACATGTCAAACAGCGTACGCACAAACCCTCGTCGTCACCGCCGGGCTCTCGACCCGGCGGTCCATGCTGAAGTGCAATCGACTTCAGCCAACCCGACACTTTGTTTCTGCCTCTTCGCCGCAATGACGAAGGAAATATGCCGTAGCCCGGATGGAGCGGAGCGTAATCCGGGTACGATCTCTCGGCTTTTACGCCGTTCCCGGGTTTCGCTGCGCTTCACCCGGGCTACCAAGACATAAAAGAGAAGGAAGTGGACCGCCGGCAGACGCACTGCGGTCAATCGGACCGCAGAGAGAACCTGTACGCATGCGGCGCACAGGGCGCGCCGCGGAGAAGGCGGCTTGCGCCGCCCTTCCGCTTCGGGCGCGCTCGCCTGCCGGCGTTCCACTACGGCTCTGCCCAAGGGGTGTGTGGTCCCTTGGTGCGATCCGGGCCAGGCTTCGTGAGCGAACCGTCCAAGGGGCGGGGGTCACTCCGCCGACGGCGCACCCACTTCCAGCGGCGCACCCCGCACGCCGGTCATAGTGCCGGCAGGCATGATGCCCGGACCGCCCGGGAGCCGGCTGATGAGGCCGACCCGCGGGCACCGCACTCGCCCCTGGCCCTCCGGCATCACCCGGACGGCGTCCTTCATGGGCGAGATTCGTCGCATTATGTAGCGTCATCGGGGACGTTTGTCAACGGTTTAGAACTACAATAGTGACACGGGTCACTCAGGCTCGTAAGACGCAAGGCGATAAGCCATAGTCCCTCCATGAGCCGTCAAACCCGCAAGCCCGCCGCATTCTCGAAAGTCTCGGTCAAAAGCCAAACCGTGATCCCCCGCGCGGTGCGCGAACGGCTTGCGCTCCAGCCCGGCGACACGTTGCGCTATCGCCTGACCGAGGACGGCGTGCTGCTCGACAAGGCGCCGGCGAACGAGACCGACGATCCGTTCGCGGCGTTCTCCGAATGGTCGAGCGCGGCCGACGAGAAGGCCTACGGCGGGCTTTAACCCGTTCGACGTTGTCGTCGTTCCGTTTCCGTATGCCGACCGTCTCGCCGAAAAGCGCTCGCCCGGCTTTGGTGATCTCCAATCGGCGGCTTGCCGCGCACGATCTTGTCTGGGTCGCCATGATCACCAGCGCCGACAATGCGCCATGGGGAAGCGACGTCGCGATCGGCGATCTCGACCGCGCCGGGTTGCCGGCGCCGTCGGTGGTGCGGCCTGCCAAGATCGCCTGCATCGAGGCCGCCCGCATCGACCGCCGCATCGGGCGGCTCGATAAGGCCGAGGCGCGCAAGGTGGCGCAGAGGTTGCGCGGGTTTTTGGGGTGAGGAAGGCCCGCAGGGGCCAAGTAAATTTAATCGGAAATGTACAATCAGAGGTACATAAGTTAACCCTTTACGCTGCAGCGCATATTATAATATGTTCCTGTTATGTTCTATGGGGACAATATGGCGGACTCAACATCGATTGAATGGACCGACGCCACTTGGAATCCCGTGACTGGCTGCACGAAGATCAGCGCGGGCTGCGATCATTGTTACGCCGAACGCTTCTCCGAGAGATTTCGGGGAACGCCGGGACACCCATTCGAGGCCGGTTTCGACTTGACGCTTCGGCCAGAGCGGCTGGAACAACCGCTTCGCTGGCGCACTCCGCGTATGATCTTCGTGAACTCGATGAGCGATCTCTTTCACAAAGAGATTCCGAATGAATTCATCGCGCGAGTGTTCGAAACAATGGAAGCCGCTTCCTGGCATACTTTTCAAGTGCTGACCAAGCGATCCTCGTTGATGCGCAATTTCCTGCGCAAACGATACGAAGCTCGGCGCGCACCGTCTCATTTGTGGTTCGGCGTTTCCGTTGAGGATGGCTCAAAAGTGTCGCGCATTCGGCACCTTCGTGAAGCCCCGGCTGGCGTGCGCTTTCTCTCAATCGAGCCCTTGATCGGTCCTGTTGGAAAACTCGATCTTACCGAAATCGACTGGGTGATCGTCGGCGGTGAAAGCGGCCCAGGCGCGCGACCGATGAGGGAAGAGTGGGCGCTCCACATTCGCGACCAATGCAAGGCGCGTAACGTCGCATTCTTCTTTAAGCAGTGGGGTGGAGTCCGACCGAAATCTGGTGGGCGAAAGCTTGATGGGCGTGAATGGGACCAGTTTCCGCACATTCGAAATAACTTCAATTCGCAGATAATCGCTGCGAGATAAGGAAGGGAGGAGAAGACCGTGACCGATCCATATTTTGGTCGCGAGCAAACCAAAGCCAAACATTTCATTCTCAAAAATTACCTTCAGGCGCTCGCGTTCAAGGTCCTCACATTTTCGGACATCACATATGTAGACGGATTTTCAGGGCCCTGGGAGACCCAGACGGACAATTTCAGCGAACTCGTCTTTTATGATTGCAATCTCCGTCTTGCTAGACGCGCAGAAAAAGCTTCTGGAACAAAGGAAAATTCGGCGCCGAATCCGCTGCTTCTTTTCCGAACAAGACCCAGAGGCTTTTGTACAGCTCGAATTGGCGGTGGCTCCATTTCACAAGCCCCAAGAAGGATTTGAGATCAAGACTTACTGTGGGAAATTTGAAGATGCCGTCGATACAATCCAATCATTTATCGGAGGTTCATTCTCTTTGATCTTCATCGATCCCACTGGGTGGAAGGGCTATCCTCTCGACAAGATCAAGTCCCTTTTTCTGCGCGCCAAATGTGAGGTTCTGGCCTGCACCCGGTTCCGAAGACACCGAGTTAGGTGTTTTAATGGAACCGGAGGTGGGTCATGGAGAGGCGGAAGTTTACACGAGAGTTCAAGCTTGAGGCTGTGCGGCTGATCAAGGAGCGCGGCGTATCGTATGCTCAGGCCTCGCACGATCTCAGTGTGCATCAGTCACAGTTGCGGAGTTGGGTGAAGGCGCTTGCGGACGATCCGCAGCATGCGTTCCCCGGCCAAGGCCAGATGAAGCCCGAGCAGCTGGAGATCGCGCAGCTCAAGCGCGAGGTGATCCGGCTGAAGGCGGAACGAGACATCCTAAAAAAAGCCGCGGCCTACTTCGCGAAGGAATCGATGTGAAGTTCGGATTCGTTGCGAAGCACCGGGGGATCTGGCCGGCGGAGTGGTTGTGCGGGGCGCTCGGTGTCTCGCGGGGTGGGTTCTATGCTTGGCTGAGGCGACCGCACAGTCGGCGCAGCCGCAGTGATGAAGAGCTCGGTGCCAAGGTTCGCTCGAGCTTCCTCGCGAGCGATCGAACGTATGGCGCCAGGCGGGTGTGGCACGACATGCTGGCAGAGGGCGTGTCGTGTGGGCTGCACCGGATTGAGCGATTGATGCGATTACAGGCTCTCAAAGCTCGTCCACGACGGCGGCGACTGCCGCCTGATCTGGGTGAGCGGCAGGTCGCCGCCGTCGCTGCCAACGTGCTCAACCGCAGCTTCGAAGCTCCTGCTCCCAACCGCAAATGGATCGCCGACTTCACCTATGTGTGGACGGCAGAGGGCTGGCTCTATGTGGCTGCCGTCATCGATCTGTTCTCGCGGCGCGCTGTTGGCTGGTCGATGAGTGCCGCGATGACGGCGCAACTCGTGACCGACGCCCTGGTGATGGCGATCTGGCGGCGGGGCAAACCCGACGCGCTGCTCCATCACTCCGATCGCGGCAGCCAATACACCAGCGAGCAGTTCCAGAAGCTGATGTCAGATCACGGTGTCGTCTGCTCGATGAGCCGCTCAGGCAACGTCTGGGACAATGCGGCAATGGAGAGCTTCTTCTCCTCGCTGAAGACCGAGCGCACCGCGCGCAAGACGTATCGGACGCGCGACGAAGCCAAGGCCGATGTGTTCGACTACATTGAATGCTTCTATAATCCGAAACGCCGGCACTCGACGATCGGATATCTAAGTCCCGTGGAGTTCGAAATGCAGGCGGGATTCGCTTAGGCGGGTGTCAACCGAACCGGGTGCAGGCCAATATAATAAAGTTGAAAACGACGTAGGCATGGTACTAGCTCGAAGCCCGCACGAAACGCGGGCCCCGCCAAATGATGGCTTACTGAGCCCCACCCCTTAACGCCACCGGCTGCTCGTCGAGCATCGTCTGGATCGCGGCGCGCGTCGCGGCGCGGTCGAGGCCGTGTTCGCTCGACCATGTCCTCGCAATCGGCCATGATCGACGTCGGCGTCCTGCATCAGCTTCAGCCGCTTGAAGCTGTCTTGGTGGTAGAGGCCCATGCTGAGGCCGACGATCTCGTAGAGATTCAAAATCTGGAACGGCCAGTCGCGCTCGTGGGCGCAGAGCTCGCGATGGTCGGAGTGGTAGAGCGCGACCAGCGCGTCGACGCCGGCCGCTTCGGCCGCCTCAAGCTCGGCTTCACTTGCAGCTCGCGGCGATAGGCCGGCAGCGCGCGAAGCTCGTTGGCCTGCAGCCCGACCGCGGGCTGCGGCGAGATCGACGATCGCGACGCCCGGCACGGCGCGCAAAATCTCCTCGGCGGCTTCGACCACGCCGCGGACGCCGGGATGCTTGTGCAGCGCGATCCGCATCGGCACCGGATTGCGCAACAGCGGCCGCAGCCGGTCGAGCCTGCCGCGCACGAACAGCGTGAACGGCGTCATCTCGAACGGCTTGGCGCCGCGCGTCGCTCTCCGCCGCCGGCAACGTCATTTCGGTGAACTGGACGTGGCAGGACGGGCACCACGACAGCACCTGCCCGGTCTTGCTCTGCGACAGCTTGTCGAGCGCGCTCTCGGCGACGCGGCCGAAGGTCGCGAGATCGCCGGCGCGCAATTGCTGCACGCCGCAGCAATGGGTCGGGCCGCCCATCACTTCATAGGAGATGCCGAGCGCGTCCATGATGTCGAGCGCAAGGAGCGCGATATGCGGCGTCTTGAGCACGTTGCAGCCGGTGTAGAACACGAAGTCGGCCGGCTCGCCGGCGCGCGCCGCTGCGCCCCCTGCCCGAGCCGCGGCAGCAGCGCGTCGTCGAGCTGGATTTTCGGCAATGGCGTTGACGTCGCGCGCGACGTGGCGGAAGCCGTCGACGCCCTTCTTGCGCAGCGTCGCCGGGTCGTTTTCGGCCCGCGCCATGGCGGCGCGCGCCATGCTCAACAGAAAGCGCGGATTGACGCCGTAGTCGCAGGCCTCGATGCAATCGCCGGAGCGGATGCAGCCGCTCGCCCATTTGCGCGCGGCGTCGCTGCCTTCGCCCGCCGCGCAGAATGTCGATGACGCCGCCGATGACGCCGACCGGGTCGGCGCGCTCGCCGGCGGAGAGCCCGGCGGCCACGGTCGTCGGGCAAGCCGCGACGCATTTGCCGCAGCGGGTGCAGGCGTCGATCATGGTGTCGACGCGGGCTTTGCCAGGGCGGACTCGAAGGTCTCGGGCATGGTGGAACACTACTCCCGGCCGGGGGCCGATTGAAGGGCCCGGCAGGCCGTTGTAAGACCAACGGCACGCATGTTGACCGTCATCCTGAGGCGGCCGCGAAGCGGCCGCTCGAAGGATGCACGGCCCGGGCCGTCGTCCTTCGAGGCTCGCTTCGCTCGCACCTCAGGATGACGGAAAGGAGTCGAGCATTTCGCGATTGGAATAAGACTCGACCAAGACTTCTTTCATGCCCGGCCATTTCTCATGGATTTGCGCCGGGCATGTCTTTGAATATCCGCCACTTATGAGGATTGCGATGGGTGAATACGCGATCGGCCAGCCCGTTCCCCGGTTCGAGGATCCGCGGCTGGTCAAGGGCCACGGCCGCTATGTTGCCGACATGACGTTTCCCGGCATGGCGTTCGGCTATCGTGCTGCGCTCGCCGCATGCCCATGCCCGCATCCGCTCCATCGATACCGCCAAGGCCAAGGCGGCGCCCGGCGTGCTCGGCGTGTTCACCGGCGCCGACTACAAGGCCGCGGGCTTCGGCGATCTGCCGGTGCCCGGCGGCTTGAAGCGCCGCAACGATGCTCCCGGCTACCGGCCGCGCTATCCGGCGCTGGTCGAGGACAAAGTGCGCATGATCGGCGACTACGTCGCCTTCGTCGTCGCCGAGACCTATTACCAGGCGGTCGACGCCTCCGAGCTGATCGAGGTCGATTACGAGCCGCTGCCGGCCGATCGTCTCGACCGGCGACGCGGTCAATCCCGGCGTGCCGCTGGTCTGGGACGATTGCCCGAACAATATCGGCTTCGTCCAGGTCGAAGGCAACAAGGAAGCGACCGACGCGGCGTTCGCGCGCGCCGCGCATGTGGTCAAGCATCATTTCGTCATCAACCGCGTCACCGCGGCGACCATGGAGCCGCGCGGCTGCCATCGGCCTCTACGAGCCGGCCGAGGGCCGCTACACCATCTACACCACGCTGCAGCGGACCAATGTGTTCCAGACCGAGCTGTCGCAATACGTGCTGAAAGTGCCCGACAACAAGATCCGCGTGGTGTGCGGCGACATCGGCGGCAGCTTCGGCATGAAGTCGGCGGTCTATAACGAAGTCGCGCTGGTGCTGCTCGGCGCCAAGCTCGATCGGCCGGCCGGTGAAATGGGTGGCGACCCGCTCGGAATCGTTCCTGTGCGACGCGCAGGCGCGCGACAACGTCACCGAGGCCGAACTGGCGCTCGACAAGGACGGCATGTTCCTCGGCTTCCGCGCCAAGATCATCGCCGCCATCGGCGCCTATCTGCAGGTCGGCATGCCGGCCTTCACCGGCAATCTCGGCACGCTGGCCGGCGTCTATCGAACGCCGGCGTCGCATATCGACGTCACCGCGGTGTACACCCACACCCAGCCGGTGCGGCCCTATCGCGGCAACGGCCGCCCCGAAGCCGGCTATGTCATCGAGCGCATGGTCGATCTCGCCGCCGACCAGCTCGGCATCGATCCGGCCGACATCCGCCAGCGCAACAGCATTCCGCCGAGCGCCATGCCGTTCAAGACCAGCGTCACCTTCACCTACGACTGCGGCGAGTTCGAAAAGAACCTGGAGATGGCGCTGGCCGCCGCCGACAAGAAAGGCTTCGAGGCGCGGCGCGCGCAAGGCGAAGAAGAACGGCAAGCTGCGCGGCTTCGGCTTCTCCAACACCATCGAGCGCTCGGCGGCGGCGGGCCTCGAAGGCGCCGAGATCCGCTTCGACCGCACCGGCACGGTGTCGATCTTTTCCGGCAGCATCAACCAGGGCCAGGGCCACGAGACCGCGTTCAAGCAGATCGTCTGCGACCGGCTCGGGCTCGATCCCGACGAAGTGACTTATATCCAGGGCGACACCGACCAGGTGTTCTTCGCCGAAGGCACCGGCGGCTCGCGCTCGGCGACCATGTCGGGCTCGGCCTTCACGCTCGCCGCCGAGAAGATCGAGGCCAAGGCCAAGGCGATCGCCGCCACAATGCTCAAGCGTCGACGTCGCCGACGTCAATTTCGCACGACGGCGCTGTTTTCCAGCCAGAAGACCAACCAGACGCTGACCATCAAGGAGGTCGCCAAGGCCTCGCTCGATCCCGAAGAACCTGCCGGACGGCATGGAGCCGGGCCTGATCGAGAAAGCCGATCTATTCCGGCAAGGTCGCGAGCTATCCCAACGGCGTCCATGTCTGCGAACTGGAGATCGACGAGGAAACCGGCACCGTCGAGATCGTGAACTATAACGTGGTCGACGACGTCGGCACGGTGATCAATCCGCTGCTTGCTGCACGGCCAGATCGACGGCGGCATCGCCCAGGGCATCGGCCAGATTCTGATGGAAGACATCAAGTTCGACGCCGAGGGCCAGATCCTCACCGGCTCGTTCATGGACTATGCGATGCCGCGCGCCGGCGATCTGCGCGGCTTCCATGTCGACTCCAATCCGGTGCCGACCAAGACCAATCCGCTCGGCGTCAAAGGCGCCGGCGAAGCCGGCTGCGTCGGCGCCATGCCGGCGGTGGCGAACGCGCTGGTCGATGCGCTCTCGCCGCTCGGCATCAAGCATGTGCCGATGCCGGCGACGCCGGAAGTGCTGTGGCGGGCGATCCATGAGGCGCGCGCAAAAGGCGCGTAGCCGGCACGGGAGTGCGTAAGACGATGCCAGCGACCGAGACCCCCGGCCCGATCATCGTCTTCGACAATGTCGGCATCGATTTCGGGCCGGAGCGCATCTACGAGCGGTTGAGTTTCGAGGTCCGGCGCGGCGAATTCGTCTGTATTCTGGGGCCGTCGGGCTGCGGCAAATCGACGTCGCTGCGGATTATCGGCGGCCTGCTCGACGTCAACAGCGGACAGGTTCTCGTCGACGGCCGCGCGCCGCGCGATGCCTGGGCGGATATCGCCTTCGTGTTCCAGTCGCCGCGGCTTGTGCCGTGGCGCACCGCGCTCGACAACGTCATGCTCGGTTCGGAGCTGCGCTTCGGCGGCGGCGACAGCAAGCGGCGCAGGGACCACGCGCGCGACCTGCTCGGCCTGGTCGGCCTCGCCGGCGACGCGCATAAATACCCGTCCATGCTGTCGGGCGGCGAACGCCAGCGCGTCGCCATCGCCCGCGCGCTCGCGGTCGATCCGAAGATCGTGCTGATGGACGAGCCGTTTTCGGCGCTCGATCCCAACATGCGCGGCCGGATGCGCGGCGAAATGGAGCGAATCTGGATGCAAACCGGCAAGACCGTGGTTTTCGTCACCCACGACATCGACGAGGCGCTGCAGCTCGCCGACCGCACCGTTGTGCTGTCCAACAAGCCGACCCGGGTGGTCGACATTGTCGAAGTCGACGCGCCGCGGCCGCGCGCTGCAACCGGGCGTAGGCTTGATGCAAACCGCGAGAAACTGGTTACACTGTTTCGCTCGATCGAACTGCCGGGCCCGCAACAGAGAATGGTGACATGATCAAACGCCGCTCGCTTCTCAAAGTTCTGGCCGCCCCGGCGGTGCTGAGCGTGGCCAAGCTCGGCTACGCGAAGGAGACGGTCACTTACGCCTATCTCCTGGATCCGGCCTACGATGCGGTGACCTGGGCGATGTCGAACGGCAAGGTCACCTCCGACGTCATCGACGTCGACGCCCGCGGACTTGCCATCCCGCAGCTCATCCAGGCCACCTCCGCCAAGCAGTACGACGTGATCATGACCGCGGTGATCGCGGTGCCGCCGGCCCAGGCGCACGGCCTCGAATTGCGGGTGCTGGCGACGGCGCTGCAGCAGGCGGCGGCCGGCGAAGGCGCCGGCATCTGGGTCAAGAGCGACTCGCCGATCAAAGACCCGAAGGAGCTCAAGGGCAAAACGCTCGGCTCCTACGCGCTGCGCTCGACCGGCTACACCCAGGTGCGGCTCGCGCTCATTCACAAATACGGGCTCAATGCCGCGCTCGAAGGCGGCGATCTGCGCCAGGTCGAAATCCAGGCGCCGAACCTGCCCGGCGCGCTTGCCGCCGGGCAGATCGATGCCGCCACCTTGATTCACAGCCAGGCCTTCCGCGCCCAGAAATCCGGCGAGTTCCGCGTCATCGCCGAAACCGGGCGCGACAATATCGAGACCTTCGGCATGCGCTTTATCAGCGCGCTCAACGTCTCGTACCCGGAGCGGCTCGCGCAGCGGCCGGATGCGTTCAAGGAATTCGACCGCATGTTCCGCGACTCGGTGCAATACGCGCTGGCGCATCGCGACGAGGTGTTCGGCGCCGTCGGCAAGAAAAACAACCTGCCGCCGGAATTCTTCAGCTGGTGGTTCGACAAAAGCTCCGACGTGCCCGGCACGTTCACCGAGGAGCATGCCAAGATCGTCATGAAATTCTACGAGCTGTCGAAGGGCATCGGGATGATCCCGGGCTATCCCGATATCCGCACGCTGGTCTGGGAGCACGCGCTGCGCGCCTGATGGCCGCGACCGACATCGCGCCCGCTCCATCGCTGCCGCGCCGCGGCCCGGTCGCCGGCAAGCTCGTCGCGCATCTGTTCACGCTGTGCTGCCTCGCGGCCTGGGAAGCCGCGTCTTTGGTGGCGCCGTCCTATCTCCTGCCCGGCCCGGTTCCGGTGGCGCAGCGCCTTGCGCGCTTTGTCACCAGCGAACGCGATCTCGGCCACCTCGGCGCCTCGCTGTTCCACGTCGCCGCGGCCATCGTCATCTCGTTCGTCATCGGTACGCTGTTGGCGCTGATCCCCTACTATGTGCCGGTGCTGCGCCTCGCGATCGAGCGGCGCATCGGCCCGTTTCTCAATTCATTCTCGGCGATCGGCTGGACGCTGCTTTCGATCATGTGGTTCGGCGTCACGTCGCTGACGGTGATCTTCGCCATCAGCGCGGTGCTGGTGCCGTTCGCGCTGGTCAATATGGCGGCCGGCCTCGCCGATATCGACGGCGAAGCTCTGGAAATGGCGCGGAGCTTTACCCGCAACCGGGCGCGCATCTTCGTCCGGGTGATCGTGCCTTCGCTCTATCCGTTCATCTTCGCCACGCTGCGCATCATGTTCGGCGTGTCCTGGAAGGTGACGCTTACCGCCGAACTGTTCGGCGGCAATGCCGGCTTGGGCTACATGATCAACATGGCGCGCCAGGATTTCGACACCGCGACGATCTTCGCGGCCATCATCCTGATCATCGGCTTCGTGCACTGCATGGACCGCTACCTGCTGGCGCCGCTGCAGGCAAAAGTGTCGCATCATTATGCAAGCTGAGCGGTTATCACGCGCCTCCACCGTCGGCTCGCACGTTATCGGCGACGCAGTCGTCGTCGCCGCGCTGGTCGGCTGGTGGGCCGTGGCGCGCCACTTGCCCGAATTCATCCTTCCGGGACCGCTGCCGGTGGCGCAGCGGCTGGTCGAACTTTTTGTCACGCCGGACTTCCTCTGGAACGTGTTCATGTCCGCCTGGCGGGTGCTGCTGTCGATCGCGGCGGCTTTGCTGATCGGCGGCGGGCTTGCCTTCCTTGCCCACGGCGTGCCCTCGCTCGCGGCCGTGGTCGATGAGCGCATCAAGCCGGTGCTCAATTCGTTTCCGTCCATCGGCTGGGCAATACTGGCCGCGATCTGGTTCAATCCCGGCAGTTTCGGCGTCATCTTCGTCGAGACCGCGATCCTGATCCCGTTCTGCCTGATCAACATCGCCGAAGGCCTGCGCAATATCGATCGCGAGATCATGGAGATGGGGCGAAGCTTTACGCACCACCGCCTGCGCATCTTTTGGCGCCTGACGCTGCCGCTGCTGGTGCCCTACGGGCTTTCGGCGACGCGGATCGCCTACGGCGTCGCCTGGAAGATCGCCCTGGTTGCGGAACTGCTCGGCGCCACGAGCGGGCTCGGCTACCTGATGCTGCAAGCCCAGACCGCGGCCGACAGCACGACCTTTCTTGCCTGCTGCTTTGCTATCGTGCTGATCTTCGTTGCCGGCGAGCGGCTGGTGATCGTGCCGCTCGAGCGGCGTTTTGCGCGGCGCTAACAGCGAGGTCCAGAAGTGACGACAACAGCGATTGAAGACGTGGTGGTGCGGAGCAAAACCGGCGACCTGCGCGGCGTGCGCGAGAACGGCGTCGTGGCCTTTCGCGGCATACCCTATGCGGCGCCGCCGCTCGGCGGCCTGCGCTTTGCGCCGCCGCAGCCGGTCGCCGCCTGGTCCGGCGTGCGCGACGCCAGCCGCGACGGTCCGATCGCGCCGCAGGCCCGCTCGCGGCTCGCCCATGTCATGGGCGATTTCGAGAAGCCGCAATCCGAGGACTGCCTGACGCTCAATATCTGGACGCCCGCGCGCGGACACAGCAAAACGGCCGGTGCTGGTCTGGATTCACGGCGGCGCCTATTCGAGCGGCGCCGGGTCGCTGCCGTGGTATGCCGGCGACCGCCTCGCCGCCAACGGCGACGTGGTTGCCGTCTCGATCAACTATCGGCTCGGCGCGCTCGGCTTTCTCTATCTGCCGGGAGTGAGCGGCGGCAATCTCGGCTTTCTCGATCAGATCGCGGCGCTGCGTTTCGTGCGCGACAATATCGCGGCCTTCGGCGGCGATCCCGACAACGTCACCGTGGTGGGCCAGTCGGCGGGAGCGGCCTCGATCGCCATCATGATGACCATGCCGGCGGCGCACGGCCTGTTCCGGCGCGCCATCATGCAGAGCACCCCGTTCGGCCGCATCACGCGCACGCGCGAGGACGCGGCGCGCATCGGCCGGCGCCTCTTGGAGGTGCTCGGCCTCAAGCCGGATGACGCCGCGCAACTGAAAGCCGTACCGTTTGCCAAACTCGTCGCCGCGCAGGGCGAACTGGCGCGGCTCGAAAAGAAGTTCGCCAGCGCGCTCGCGCCATTCTGGCCGGTGATCGACGGCGAGATCATTCCGGGCGAGATCGCCCCGGCGCTGAAGGCCGGCGCCGGCGCCGGCATCGACACCATGATCGGCACCACGCGCGAGGAGATGGCCGCGTTTTACGTCATCGATCCGGACATTCCCAAAGCCGACCGGGCTGCCATCGACGGCGTGTTCGCCTCCGTGTTCAAGACCGGGCACCGGCGTTACTACGATGAATTCCGCCACATGCGCGCCGCGCCCACCAATAACGCGCTGCTCGGCGACCTGATGACCGACGCCATGTTCAGGATGGGTACGCTGCGGCTTGCCGAATGGCGCGCCGACCAGGGCCGGCCCGTTTATCTCTACCAGTTCGATTGGCAATCGCCGGCAGGCTTGGAGTCTTGTCACTGCCTGGAAGTGCCGTTCGTGTTCAACAATCCATCGGAGTGGACGGAGTCGCCGATGCTCAAGGGCGCGAGCCCCGCGGAGATGGCCGGCCTTGCCGCGGCCATGCAGCCGGCCTGGATCGCATTCGCGCGCACCGGCAAGCCCGATCATGCGGGCCTGCCGCATGGCCGGTCTACGCCGCGAAGACCGCATGACCATGCGCTTCGATGCCGTCATCGGACCGGTCAGCGATCTCGCCGGGCTGTCCTGGCGCGCGCCGTGGCCGGAGTGAGCGCAGTGATCGGCTAGGCAGCAACCACCGCCATGGCCTGAATTTCGATCATCATCTCCGGCTGGGCGAAGCCGGCGACCGTGATGGCGGCGCTGGCCGGAAAATCCTTGGCGAAAATCTCGCTGCGCAATTCGGTCATCCGCGTGGTGTGGCGGGCGTCGATCAGAAACACCGTCATGGTGACGAGGTCGGCGAGCTTGGCGCCGGCCTCGGCCAAGTGTCTTTTCGATATTGCGGAAGGTCTGCCGGCACTGCGCGTCGAAATCGCCGGCGAGCGATTTGCCGGCGTCGTCCACCGCGCCGGTATGGCCGGCGAGCCAGATGGTCTTGCCGCCCTCGGTGATGACGGCCGGCGAATAAGCGCGCGTTTGCGCCCGCGGCCGCGCGAACGAATGATTTTTGCATGCTTCCTCTCCTCACTTCGTCATGGCCGGACTTGTTCCGGCCATCCACGCTCATGTCCGAATAACGCCCGCATCGTGACTAGACGTGACGATGCCCGATCGACAATGGACCGCGGGCAGCTCGGCGGCTGATGAGACTTGGAGCGATCACTGATCGAACGGCTGCGATCGCCCTCCCCCTTGCCGGCATCCGCGTGCTGGAATTCTGCCATACCATCATGGGGCCGACGGCGGGGCTGATCCTTGCCGACCTCGGCGCCGACGTGATCAAGATCGAGCCCGTGGCCGGCGATCACACCCGCCGGCTCTACGGCTTCGCCGCGGGATTCTTTCCGACCTTCAACCGCAACAAGCGCAGCCTCGCGATCGACTTGAAGTCCGACGAGGGCCGCGGCGCTGCTCCATCGCCTGGCGGCAGACCGCCGACGTCGTTCTGGAAAACTATGCGCCCGGCACCATGGAGCGGCTCGGCTGCGGCTATGCCGATCTGGCGGCGAAAAATCCGCGCATCATCTATTGCGCGCTCAAGGGATTTCTCAGCGGGCCCTACGAGCATCGCCCGGCGCTCGACGAGGTGGTGCAGTTCATGGCGGGCTTGGCCTATATGACCGGGCCGCCGGGCCAGCCGCTGCGCGCCGGCGCCTCGGTGGTCGACATCATGGGCGGCATGTTCGCGGTGATCGGCATCCAGGCGGCGTTGCGCGAGCGCGAGCGCACCGGCCGCGGCCAGGCGATGAAATCCGCTTTGTTCGAATCCACCGCGCTTTCTGATGATGTCAGCACATGGCCGGCGAAGTGGTGACCGGCAAGCCGATGCCGCCGATGCCGTCGCGCCAAGGCGCCTGGGCGATCTACGAGCCGTTCGCGACCGCCGACGGCCAGCAGATTTTCGTCGGCCTGACCAGCGACGGCCACTGGCGGCGATTCTGCGCGCATTTCGGGCGGCAGGATCTGCTGGACGACCCGGCCTACAAGACCAACGAGGATCGGGTGCGCGCGCGGCCGGTGCTCCTACCGCATTGTCGCCGCCATCGTCGCCACGGCATAAGCTCGCCGAGCTTGCCGAACTGTTCGACCGCATCGATATTCCGTTTGCGCCGGTCGCCAAGCCCGGCGACCTGTTCGACGATCCGCAGCTCAATGCCGGCGGCCGCATGCTGGAGATCGCGTTTCAGAACGGCAAGCGCGCAAAACTGCCGCGGCTGCCGATCGAGATGGGCGAGCATGATTTCGCTTTGCGCCGGCAGGCGCCGACGCATCGGCGAGAACACCCGCGAGATTCTTGCCGAGCTCGGGCTGGCGCGGGAGGAGATCGACGCCTTGATCAAGCGCGGCGTCGTCGCCGCCGGAGAAGCGTCATGAGCGATTTGCCGGCGGCCGTGCACATCACCGAAGAAGGCCCGCGCGAAGGCTTTCAGATCGAGAAAGGCCCGATCCCGACCGCGCGCAAGATCGAACTGATCGATGCGCTGGTCGCAGACCGGCCTCGACCGCATCCAGATCGTGTCCTTCGTCAATCCGAAGAACGTGCCGGGCATGGCCGACGCCGACGACGTGGTGCGCGGCATCACGCCGAAAGCCGGCGTCGCCTACACCGCGCTGTGGCTCAACGAGAAAGGGTTTCGAGCGCGCGCTCAAGCATTCCGACCGGCTCACCAATACCGGCACCATCCAGCTTTGCGCCTCGGAGAAATTCTCCATCCGCAATCAGAACCGCACCGCGGCGCAGCAGCTCGCCGGGCAACACGCCATCGTCGACGATGTACAAGGCGGCCGGCATTCCGGTCGAGCGCGGCTGATCATGGCGGCGTTCGGCTGCAATTTCGAAGGCGATATTCCGGTCGCGCGCGTGGTCGCGCTGACGCAGCAAATTCTCGACGTCGCGGCGGAGCACGGCGTGACGCTCAAATACATCACGCTCGCCGACACCATGGCCTGGGCGACGCCGCTTGCGATCAAGCGCATGGTCGGCGCGCTTGCGCGAGCGCTTTCCCGATCTCGATTTGGCGCTGCATCTGCACGACACGCGCGGCATGGCCATCGCCGACGCCTATGCCGGGCTCGAAATGGGCGTGACGCGCTTCGACGCCGCGGTGGCGGGGCTCGGCGGCTGCCCGTTCGCCGGCCACGCCGGCGCTGCCGGCAATGTCTGCACCGAGGATCTGGTTTTCCTCTGCGAGGAAATGGGCATCGAGACCGGCATCGATCTCGACGCGCTGATCGAATGCGCCAAGCTTGCCGAGGACATCGTCGGCCATCCGCTGCCCGGCGCGGTGATGAAGGGCGGCACGTTGAAGAAGTTTCGGGCTTGATTTGCTGTCATCATCCGCGAAGGCGGATGATCCAGTACACACGGCCTGCGATTACTGGATGCCGCTCGAGCTTCTCCACTGATCCGGGACCTTCACAAACTCGCGTTTGTTACGATCCCGGCTGCAGCCCCACTCGTGCGCGCTGCGCCCGGACCACAGTTCAGGTCCGCCCCTTCGCGGGCATGACAATTACCGCTCCCCAAAATCTTCCAGATGCCGCTCGCCGAGGCGACGATGCGGGTGCCGACTTTCAGCTTGCCTTCGATGAACAGCACCGAACGCGTCTCGCGCACCACGTCGCAATGCGCCTCGACGAAATCGCCGATCTTCACGCCGGCGATGAACTGCATGTTCATCTCGATGGTGGCATGCGGCTTGTCGCCGGTGAGGCGGCGGCCGGTCATGCCCATGGCCTGATCGGCGAAGCTCATCAGCACGCCGCCGTGAAGCATGCTGCGATGGTTCCTGTGCTTGTCCGCGGTCACGATGCCGAACAGGCCGTCGCCCTTGCGCCAGACCGGCCCGATCAGTTCGCCGAAATTATGCGCCTTGACCCGTTCCCAGCCGTGGGCGGCCGGATCGAACGCCGCTTCCGTCGTCGCCGCCTTGTCGTTCATGCCGGCACCTTGGCTTTCGCGCCGCGCGGCAAGCCGCCGGCCGATATCGGGAATGAGCTTTTCGGCATTGACGCCCGCTGTGAGCGCGCGGCCGTTGCCGCCGAGCGCGCGCACCGCTTCGACATAAGCCGGCGACTTCGCCCGGCTCGCGCACCGCTTGCGGATAGTCGGACGCGAAGACGAGCTGCGAGAAGGCCAGCTCGTCGAGCCCGAAGCGGACCCAGTCGGCGCCCCATTCCGCGGCATGATCGGGGCCGGCCCAGCCGGCGATGTCGTAATAGAGCCGATGATCGAGATAATGATCGAACGGCTGGCGCGGCTGCGCGGCCGTGGCGCGGCACGGCGGCGGTGCCCCATTTGCCGCGCTGCTGGAAGCCGCGGATGCGGCCGAGATAGCGGCCGATGCCGCCGGCGAAATGCGAGAACTGAATCCGCAGCGTCGGCAACTCGTCGAGCAGGCCGGAATTGACCAGCCGCACCGCCGCCGTCATCAGCGAGAATTCCCAGCCGAGCATGCGGCCGAGATCGTCGGCGTCCATGCGCGCCCAGGCGATGACGCGCGGCAGCGGATGGATGAACACATAGAGATTGAGATCGGCGCAGGCTTTCCAGAACGGCCTTGAGCGCTTCGGCATCGAGCGGCTGATCCTGCAACTCCGAGCCGATGACGACGCCGGGAAAGCCGAGCTCGACGGCGCAGCGCTTCAATTCGGCCGCAGCCTCCGCCGGCTTGCAGCGCCGGCACATGCGCAAGCCCGATGAAGCGGCCGGGATGCGCCTTTTCCGCTTCGCGCATGCGGTCGTTGATCTGCGCGGCAGACCGCGAGATCGGGCTGGTCGAAGCCTGAGCCGCAGGTCAGCACGCCGGCATCGATGCCGGCGGCGTCCATCATGCGGACATGCGCGTCCGAGATCGGCGAGCAGCGGATTGAGCAGATAATTCGGATTGCCGTCGCGGTCGAGATCGACCGTGACCTTGCTCGGATCGCCCTTGAGCAATTCGGGCGGCGTGTAGTGTTGCTGGAAGTCGATGAGCATGGAGGTGATCTAGCTGTATCCCGGATCGAGCGAAGCGAGAATCCGGGATCGATATGCACGATTTGTGATTGCCGACTCCGGACTTGCCGCTGCGCGGCAATCCGGATGACGGCGCTTTCACATGATGGCAAATTCGGTGTTGCGGCGGTCGGTCACCAGCATGGCGCCGGGATAATGCGTTATACAGAATTCCGGCTTGACCGCCATGATCACCGATTGCGGCGTCACCCCGCAGGCCCAGAACACCGGAATCTCGTCGTCGTGGATCGGCACCGCGTCGCCCCAGTCGGGCTTGGCGATGTCGGCAATCCCGATCGATTCCGGCTTGCCGAGATGCACCGGCGCGCCGTGCACCGAAGGAAACCGCGTGGTGATCTGCACGGCGCGGATGGCGTCGGCCGGCTTCATCGGCCGCATCGATACGACGAGCGGCCCGTGGAACGGCCCCGCCGGCACGGTCGCAACCGACGTGCGGTACATCGGCACCGTGCAATCGCAGGTCATGTGGCGGAGCTCGATGCCGCCGTCGAGCAGCGCCTGCTCGAAGGAGAACGAGCAGCCGATGGCGAAGGTGACCAGATCGTCGCGCCAGTATTTGATGATGTCGGTCGGCTCGTCGACCAGCGCGCCGTCGCGCCAGACGCGATAGCGCGGCAGGTCGGTGCGGATATCGAGATCGTCGGCCAATTCCGGAAATGCGGGATCGCCCGGCGCCGAGACGCCGATCAGCGGGCACGGCTTCGGATTGCGCCGGCAGAACTGCAGGAAATCCTCCGCCAAGGCATGCGGCAGAATGGCGAGGTTGGCCTGCACGAAACCGGGCGCCAAGCCCGAGGTCGGGCCGGAATGCGCATTGCGCCGGATGGCGAGCCGCGCGGCGCTGTCCGGTGACAAGCGCCTCGGGCTTTTCCCGCTCGCATCGCCGCCGTCGCCATTGCATACTCCCTCCATTTCGCCAGTTCGACCCAGCTCCTCGAAGCTTTTGCCTATTTTATCATCAAGCCGGCCGGGAAAAAGCGCGCTGCTTGCCGCGACGATGTTACGCGCGGCGCCGCGGTGCGCGCTTCGAGTGCGGCAGTGCGAATTCGGTTGAAACTCGTCGCAATATCGCGTTTGCTAACGGCCAAGCTGCTGCACAAGAAGCCCGATCAAGGGCCGCGCAGCATGGGGTCTAAACGAAATCCAGCAGGAGGGACATCCGATGACCGAGAAATGGAAAGAAGAGAAGTGGGCCGAGGACATCTGGTACAGCGGCAAGGTTACCCGCCGCCGTATCGTCGGCTGGGGCGGCGGCGCGATCGGCGCCATGATGCTGGTCCCCGCGCCGTGGCGCGCCGCCTTCGGCGCCGAAAAGGCCTACAAGATCGGCTCGGAGCAGCCGCTGTCCGGCGCCGGCGCCGCCGGCGGCAAGACCGCGGTGGTCGGACTGCAGATGGCGGCCGACCGCATCAACAAGAACGGCGGCATCAATGGCCGCCCGGTCGAACTCGACATCGTCGACGACGAAAGCTCGCCGGCGGTCGCACGGCAAAAGACCGAGAAGCTGGTGCAGGAGGACAATATCGACGCCCATGTCGGCGGCTTTCTGTCCAACATCTGCCTCGCCTGCATGCCGGTGTGGGAAGACGCCAAGATCATCAACATGATCAGCGTCTGCCTCGACACCACGCTCACCACCACGCACTGCAACCGCTACAGCTTCCGCACCTACGATTACGCGCCGGCGCAAGCGGTCGCGTTCGCGCCGACGCTGACCAAGATGGGCAAGAAGTGGCACATCGCCTTTGCCGATTATTCCTGGGGCCAGTCGACGCGCGACGCCTATATCGCGCAGATCAAGAACAATGGCGGCGAAGTGGTCGGCACCACCGGCATCCCGCTCGGCACCGCCGACATGACGCCGTTCCTGTCGAAAATCTCCGGCGATTTCGACGGCCTGTTCGGCATCTTCTTCGGCAAGGACGGCGTCACCATCGCCACCCAGGCCTACGATCTCGGGCTCACCAAGAAATACAAATGGGCCGGCGACGGCTCGATCTCGGAATTGACCAACCTGCTCGCGATCGGCAACAAGATCGACGGCTTCACCGCGATCAACCGCTACATTCCGGTGTTCCAGGGTCCGCTCGATACGCCCTATCACCACGCCTGGTTCGACGAGGCCAAGGCGCGGCTGGCTCAAGATCGATCCGTCCGGTCCGCTGCCCGATAAATACGTGCAGTCGAACTTCGAGGCGCTCAACGCGCTCAAGATCGGCATGGAAATGTCGAAGTTCCAGGGCCGCGACGACACCATGAAGCTGATCGAGGCGCTGGAAGGTCTCGAGTTGAAGGCGGGCCCCGATTTCCCGCAAGGCGACAAGACCATCCGCAAGGAAGACCACCAGGCCTTCCCGCAGGAATTCATCTTCACGGTCTCCGGCGGCACCTACCACCTCCTGGAGACGGTGCCGGGCAGCAAGACCATGGTGCCGCCGGCCTGCAACTTCTCCGCCTAAGTGAGCGCGGAAGCATCGATCGACGTGCGCTCCCCGGTGACCGAACCGGGGAGCGGCGT
Organism: uncultured Alphaproteobacteria bacterium; assembly: GCA_963827465.1. Taxonomy (GTDB): domain Bacteria; phylum Pseudomonadota; class Alphaproteobacteria; order Rhizobiales; family Xanthobacteraceae; genus BOG-931. The sequence continues at coordinate 45,224 of CAWHBC010000046.1, read as the reverse complement.
CGGCCACCTATCTTGAAGACCGAGCTGCTGTCCGTCCGTTTCGGCGGACTGTCGGCGCTTGTCCGACGTCAATTTCGACGCTCGCGCGCGGCGAATATCCACGCCATCATCGGGCCGAATGGCGCGGGCAAGAGCACGTTTTTCAATTGCCTGACCGGCGTGCTGCGGCCGAGCGGCGGCCGCATCATCTTCGACGGCGAGGAGATCACCGGCCTGCCTTCGAACGCGATCTCGCGCAAGGGCATCGCCCGCTCCTATCAGATCACCAATATCCTGCCCAACGCCACGGTGTTCGAAAATGTGCGCATCGCCGCGCAATCGCGCCGCCACGGCTGGAACATGTTCGCGCATCACAGCGCGTTGACGCGACATCAACGACAAGGCGGAGATGCGCGCTGGATGCCGTCGGCCTGCTCGGCAAGGCGGCGGAACTGGCGTCTAATCTGTCGCACGGCGAACAGCGCAATCTCGAGATCGGCATCGCGCTCGCCACCGAACCGAAGCTGCTTTGTCTCGACGAGCCGACCGCCGGCATGAGCCAGGGCGAAACCGACGAGACCACGGAGCTGATCCGGCGCATCGGCAAAAATCTGACGATCCTGATCGTCGAGCACGACATGCAGGTGGTGATGGAGATTTGCGACCGCATCACCGTGCTGCATTACGGCTCGATTCTCGCCGAAGGCACGCCCGCGGAAATCCAGGAGAACCCGCGGGTGCTGGAGGTCTATCTCAAGACATGAGCGCCACCATGGCGGAAGCTGCGGCAACGCCGAACGGCCCGCTCGTCGTCCTCGACGAGGTGCACACCTATTACGGCAAGAGCCACATTCTGCACGGCGTGTCGCTGACCGTCGGCCGGGGCGAGGTGGTCGGCCTGCTCGGCCGCAACGGCGTCGGCAAATCGACGACGCTGAAGACCATCATGGGCCTGGTGCAGCCGCGCCAGGGCCGGGTCGAGCTCGAAGGCAAGACCATCGCCGGCGTGCCGCCGCACAAGCTGGCGCGCCGCGGCATCGGCTATGTGCCGGAAGACCGCCGCATCTTCCGCCTGCTCACGGTGATGGAAAACCTGCGCACCGGGCTCGACCGCGACGGCATGACCCCGGATAAGCGCGAGGCGCTGCTCGACAAGGTCTTCACCTATTTTCCGGTGCTGGCGGAGCGCCGCGGCCAGGCCGGCGGCACGCTGTCGGGCGGCGAGCAGCAGATGCTCGCCATCGCCCGCGCCATGATGCTGGAGCCGAAGATCATCTTGCTCGACGAGCCGACCGAAGGCTTGATGCCGCGCATGGTCTCGCAGATCAGCAAGATCATCGAAGTTCTGCACAACGAAGGCGTCGCCATCCTTCTGGTCGAGCAGAACGTGCCGCTGACGCTGGCGGCGTGCCAGCGCGTCTACATCATGGAGAAGGGCACCGTGCGCCACCATTGCGCCGCGTCCGAGATCGACGTCAACGACGCGGTCATCAAGCAATATCTGGGGGTCTGAGGTGGGCGCGCGTCGGTCAATTTATCCACTCCATCCCGATCGATCTCTTGATCATCCAGACGGTGAACGGCATCGTCACCGGCATGATCCTGGCGCTGGTCGCGTCCGGCCTGACGCTGATCTTCGGCATCATGGACGTCGTCAACTTCGCCCACGGCGAACTGTTCATGCTCGGCGCCTATATGGGCGTGATCGCCTTCGCCACCACCGGCAATTTCTGGCTGGCGCTGGTGCTGGCGTCATTGATCATCGGCATATTCGGCGCCGCGCTGCAGATCGTGACGCTGCGGCCGCTGATCGGCCGCGATCCGCTCAACACCATCCTCGCCACCTTCGGCATTTCGCTGGTTTTGCAGAACTACGCGCTGTGGCAGTTCGGCCCGGTGGCGCGCAAGATTTCCGAGCCGATCAGCGCCGAATTCACGCTGTTCTATCTGCAATATCCCTGGTACCGCATCGTTATCGCGGTGCTGTCGGCGGCCATCATCGGCGCGCTTCTGGCTGTTTCTGAAAGTGAGCAAATTCGGCGTCTGGATCCGCGCCACGACGCAAGACCGCGTGATGGCGCAGGCGATGGGCATTCCGGTGCCGCTGGGTCTACACCGGCGTGTTCGCGCTCGGCGCCGCCATGGCGGCGGCGAGCGGCGTGCTGTTCGCGCCGTTCGGCGGCGTCGACTACAATATGGGCCTGCAATGGGTGCTGGAGGCCTTCATCGTCGTCGTGGTCGGCGGCATGGGCAATCTCGCCGGTTCGATCGTCGCCGCGATCTTCATCAGCCTGCTTGAAGCCTATGCCGCGGTCTGGCTCGATCCGTCGCAGGCGGTGATCGTGTCGTTCGTCGTCCTCATCGTGACCCTGTTGTTCCGGCCCACCGGCCTATTCGCGACCCCCAAATGACCACCGCACCGCTCGATAAAACGATGCCGCTTCAAAAGACCGGCCTGAGCCACACCGCCGTTTTCTGGATCGGCTTTTGCGCGGTGATGGCGCTGTTGATCGCGGCGCCGCTGGTGCTGCCGCCGTTCTGGCGCAGCTTCTTGACCGAGATCCTGATCTGGGGACTGCTGGCGATGTCGTCCGATCTGCTGATCGGCTATACCGGCATGGTGTCGTTCGGCCATTCGGCGTTCTTCGGACTGGGCATGTACGGCGCCGCGGCGGGCTGTTGATCGTCCATCCCGGGCAATCTGTGGCTCGCGATCCTGTTGGGCCTCGCCGGCGCGTCCGGCGCCGCGCTGTTCGTCGCCTATTTCTCCACCCGGCTGCGCGACATTTATTTCGCCATCACCACGCTGATCTTCAGCCAGATCTTCTACGTCATCATCTTCACCTGGACCTCGGTGACCGGCGGCGAGAACGGGCTGATCTTCGACCGGCCGCATTTCACGATTCCGTTCCTGGTCGACGCCCGCTTCACCCCGACGACGATGCACTGGTTCGTGCTGGCGGTGGTGACCGGGTCCTATCTGATCCTGCGCCGGGTGACGCAGTCGCCGTTCGGCATGGTGCTGCAATCGATCCGCGAGAACGAGGCGCGCACCCGCGCCATCGGCTATGCGGTGGAGCGCTACAAGATCGTCTCGGTGATGCTGTCCGGCCTGTTTGCCGGACTGGCCGGCGTGCTCTATGCGGTGCAGAAGGAATTCGCCGCGCCCGACTTCGTCTATTTTCTCACCTCGGGCGACACCGTCATCTACAACGTCATGGGCGGCATCGGCACGCTGGTCGGCCCGATTGTCGGCGCCGGATTCTTTCAGCTTGCGCGCCAATTGCTGTCGCAATGGTTCGGCGATCAGTTCCCCTATCTGATCCCGCTCGGCATCATCTTCATCGCCATCATCATTTTCCTGCCGCAGGGCATTCTCGGCTTTGCGCGACGGTGGCTGAACAAGTAGCAGGACCGCCGATCGCCCTCGTCATGCGGTCACGCCAAGACTGCCATCGAGGAGGGCAGTTATGAGGACAGCGAACGTCGCAAATTGCAGGCAATGGTGTCCGCGAGCGTACACAAAGCGGATGCCGGCGGCCTTTATGCGGATCGCGTTTCTGTCGGCGGAAAAGTGGCGTGTGTGATCGACACGATCGTGCCATCAGGGCCGGCAGAAGTCTCAACATGGGCGCCGAGGTTCTGGGCGAGCGCGCTGATGATACTGCTGCCAAGCCCGGTCTTTTTTTGGGCAAAGACGCCATCCGGCTTGCCAATTCCATTATCAGCGACCGACAGCTTCCAATTCGTTCCATCCACGTCATAAGCCACGCTGATTCGACCTTTCGTATTTTGATCGGGGAATGCGTGCTTGAGAGCGTTCATGACAAGCTCCGTCGTGATCAAGCCGACACTCTCGGCCTGACGGGCGTTTAAACTGCCCGCCACGCCCACCACTTTCAATGTGATCGGTCGAGCATCTCTAATCATAGACGCCGCGAGGGCGCCGCCTAGTCTTTCAAGATAGGGAAGCATTTCAATAGGCCCTACTATCCCCGATGCATTGAGTTGTTGCTGAACGGTTGCGATCGAAATGACCCGATCGTGGGTGTCCCGTAAAAGCGTGCGCGTCTCCTCCGAACTGACGGTGTTGGCTTTCATCAAAATTATTCCTGCAATGATTTGCAGACTATTGGCGATCCGGTGCTGAATCTCCTCCAGCAACACGTCCTTTTGTCGCAGCAGATTGTCCTTCTCGTGCTCCAAGGCACGCCGCACGGTGACGTCTTCAATTCCAAGGAGAATGGTCGTTTCGGCCCCCTCCTTGTAGAACACTTGCCGGCCATTCAAGTGCATGATGCGGCTGCCAAGATGCGGAAACTCGTGCTCGACCTCATAATCAGTTATCTGGCCGTGCTCCGGGATGATTTTCTCAAGCAGAAAGCGGAGCTTCGGAATATCCGATTGTCCGTCCCCCAACGCGTAAAGGAGCTTCCCCTGCGTCTCCTTCGGGCTCACCGCGAATGCCGAATAGAAGGAACGGCTCGCGGCAATGACGCGCAGCTCCTTGTCGAGCACGACAATAGGTTCCCGGACCGTATCGACGATGCTTTGAGCCAGGGCGCAGGCGTCAGCGACGTTCGTAAATTGTTCTCGAAAATTCGTTTTTTGCATAGGCTCGCGCGGAGCAATGTAGCATCGTCATTCGGCAAATCCCCCGCTCGAAGTCTAGAGCTTATATGAAAGGGGATTCTGTACAAAATTGACCACTTTCCTTTGCATGCGCGTCGAGCCATCCCAAGCATTGCTCAGCGAACCGAGCCGGTGGCTGCGCCCGTCACGCGTAACGCGTCCTGAACTGAGCACAGTTGCTTCCACTGATCGGCCGGCGTTCAAAGGGCCGTCTGTAAAATCATTTGGTCTTCGCGACCGAGTGCGCTACCGTGAAAGGCTGACCGGTCGCCCTTTGCCGGCTGGCGGTCCGGAAGATCAATCATGGCAGCCAAAGTCCGCGCTTCATTTGATCCGAAATTATTTCTTGCCAAGATCGGCGACGGCCGTGCGATTGACAAATACCGCAGGGGCCAGATCGTCTTTTCACAAGGCGATGCCGCAGATGCGGTCTTTTACATCCAGAAGGGCAAGGTCAAGCTGACCGTCGTTTCCGAGCAAGGCAAGGAGGCCGTCATAGCTATTCTTGGAACGGACGAGTTTTTTGGTGAGGGGTGTCTTGCCGGTCAATCGCTGCGTATAGCGACGGTCGCGACCATGATGGACTCCGTCATCGTGCGCTTGGAGAAGGCCGCCATTCTCCATGTCATTCGTCAGGAGCCGACGTTCTCAGAAAAATTCATCGCGCACCTTCTGGGTCGGAGTATCCGTGTCGAAGCAGATCTTGTCGATCAGCTATTTAATTCAAGCGAGAAGCGTCTTGCGCGCCTGCTTCTGCTCCTGGCGAATTTCGGTAAGGAAGGGTCGCCCGAGCCGGTGATCCCGAAAATCAGCCAAGAGACGCTCGCCGAGATGATCGGTACGACACGGTCGCGTGTGAGTTTTTTCATGAATAAATTTCGAAAACTGGGCTTCATCGATTATAACGGCGGCATCGAAGTCCATAGTTCATTGCTTAATGTCGTTCTGCACGATAACACGCAAATCAGAACCTGAAATCCTTGTGTTTGCAACTTTGGCGAAGGCCCAGCCCACCGACCGATTTCGTTCACCGGGGCGAAAAATGGGTAAAGGCGCTCGCCACCGGAAATAACTTGCTCAGGACTTACGGCGCGCCCTTCCCCAAAAACGTCTCCAGCGCCGCGGCCTCTTTTTGCTCGCCACTTTCAAAGTCTTGCGCGAAACGTTCATAGAATTCCGCGGCGCCCCGATAGAGGTCGCGGGCTCCCGGATCGTCGCCGACGAAGCCGGCGATTTCCTGCATCTCCGCCACCCAGCGATAGGCCTTCGGCGGCATTTGCGCGAGGCTGCGCTTGAGCCAGGGAAACAACTGCTTCTGGCTGGACTCAAGCTCAGCGAACAGATCGTCGGCGGAGCCCGAACGCATGGCGGCGAGCATCATCGCCGCGCCGATGGCCTGCGTGCCCTTGGTGATGCCGGCATAGGACATTTTCAGCGCCGAAGCGGCGCTGAGCGCGCCGCCCAGGACGCGGATGTCGAGGCCGTAGTCGCGCAGCCTCGCAAACTGCGGCGCGGCCGGACCGGAGGCATAGAAGCGCGGCCCGGCATCGCCCGGCTTCGGCGGCGAACCGATGATGCCGGCATCGACGAAAGGGCAGCCGGTCGGCGCGATGGCCGCGGCGACGCGTTCGACCGTCTTCGGATTGATGGCATTGCAATCGACATAAACCGGTTTCGAATTGCTTGCTTGCAGCGCCGGCGCGAAACGCGTGGCCAGCGCCAGCGCGTCGCCGGGCGGCAGAATGGACAGAATGAAGTCGGCGGCGGCAATCTCTTCGTCGGTCGCCGCGGTCATGCCGGCTGACTTCGCCCGCGCGGCCGTTTCCTGGCTCCGGCCGGCGAGCGACGTCAGGACCTTCAGTCCGTTGGCGGCGAGCCGCTGTCCGACCGCTGCGCCCATGGCGCCGGGTGCGATGATGGCGACGACAACTGTCATGGTGACCTCGATTGAGAATTTGACGGCATCATAGCAATTCGCGACCGACCCAACATGGGCCGCCGGCCGCGCGGCTTAACCAATAGCCCTTGTCATGCCGGGGCCTTAACGTTCCCGGTCGCGATAGCCGCCACCCGCGCCGGGTCTTCCGGCGCCGCATTGCCGCGCCAGACGACGTGCATGTCGGGCCGCACCAGGATTAGATCGTAACCATAAACGTCGCGGGCCGTCTGGTCCGGCACATCGAGCACCGCGACCGGCGCGCGGTGCGCGCCAAGCGCCCGCTCAAGCCCGCCAGTGTCGGCCTTGCTGCCGGCGAGTTTGAGGATCGTGTAGCCCTCGCCGATGCGATCCTGGATCGGCGTGCCGCCCTCGAGCCAGACATGCGGCAGCCGCGCGCCGGGCCATGTCGTGGGGTGATATTCGCGAAACAGATGTTCGGGGCCGCCCGGTATGTTGCAGATGACAGGCGAGTCGACATAGCGGTAGCCGAGTTCGGCGCCGATCATCTCATTGCTCTTGCGCTGCTCGACATCGGCGACGGCGGCGAGCTTTTCGCGGGTGGCCGCGCCGGATGGCGAATTCTCGGTAATGTCCGGCCGCCACATCGAGCGCCACTTGCGCCGGCCGATGGTCGCATAGCGCGAGGCGCCGACATTACGCTCGCCGATCTGGCGGCGCTCGACCTCATAGGAGCGCAACAGATCGGGTCCGCCCCAGCCGGCCAGCGTCGCCGCGAGCTTCCATGACAGGTCGACGGCGTCGCCGACGCCCGAATTCATGCCGAGCCCGCCGGTCGGAATCACCAGATGCACGGCATCGCCGGCGAGAAAGACGCGGCCTTTGCCGTAGGAGTCGGCGAGCAGCAAATTCTGCCGCCACGGCGCGCACGACAGCATCTCGTATGTGACCGGCACGCCAACCACGCGTTCGAACGCGGCCTTCATTTCTTCATCGGTGTCGACGACGGAGTGCAGCGTCCAGTGCTTGGTGGAGTCCTGCATGATCAGGAACGTCGATTTGTTATCGGCCACGTGATAATGCCGGCCGTGGCCCGGGCCATTGCCGATCGGCAGGCGGTCGAACAACTCGTCGCAGCGGTAGAGCGCCTGCCGCAGCCCGAGCAAATTGCCTTCGCCGGAAAGCCCGATGTCGAGCTCCCGGCGCACCGCACTGGCGCCGCCGTCGCAACCGGCGAGATAGGCGGCGCGGACCTCCTGCGGCTCGCCGTCGCCCGCGCGAACGCGCGCGGTGACGCCCTCGCCGTCCTGCCGCAGCGACAGAAACTCGCAGCCGTAGCGCACCGTTACCGACGGCAGGGTTTCCGCCACCGATTTCAACAGCGGCTCGAGCGTGTATTGCGAAATCAGCTGGTAGGGTTCGAGCGGCGAGGTGCCGTCGTTTACCGCGCGAATATTCTGCCGTGCCTGCGCAACCGACGGATAGGGCAGATGGAGCAGCGGCGGCTGCGTCAGCGTCTGAATGATATAGACGTCCATCGGACAATCGGACGGCAAGCCGGCGGCGCGGATTTTCTGCGCGAGTTCCATGCGGCGATAAATCTCCATCGAGCGCGCGTTGATGCGTTCCATCTTCGGCAGAAACGCCGGGCGCTCTTTCTGCTCGACCAGCATGCAGCGCACCCCGCGGCGGCCGAGGTCGATGGCCAGCGTCAACCCGGTCGGGCCTCCGCCCACGATGAGAACGTCGGTATTCACATGCGTCTCTGAAGTTGTTGGCGATCACACCGACTTACGCCGGCGGCATTGCCGCGGCAAGCTCGGTGAACGGCGTATAGGGGACGCTGCCGCATTGCTCGGGCGTGGCATCGATGAACTGTGAGATCATATCGGCAAAATAGATCGCCACTTTGGTCTTGGCCTGGCCGTTGCCATGGAATTGCACGCAGACCATGTAGCGCTGGCTGTCGCCGATCGGCATCAGGATGGGTTGCGAGATGAGAGCGCCGCGAAACTCGGGACGGCTGGTCAGCGATTGCCGGAGAAAATCGGCAATCTGCTTGCGATAGTTCACCGGATAGGCATTGGGATCGGTCGGCGCGACGTCCTTTTTCGCGCCCAAGCCGCTGCAGCCGGCCAGCGCCATAGCCATCAGCGCCGCCGATACAGTGCGAGGAACCAGCCGGCCGTTGCTCACGCTTACCCACCCTCTCTCTGCCGGCGGAAATATAGCAAAGCCGCGCCGGCGGTTCATGCGCACATTATCGCAGGCCCGATGGCGCGAAGCCGCGCGATGAGGCACCGCTCACTCCTCCGGAGACGGGCCGCACCAGCCGGGCAGGTAATCGGCATCCTTGCTCTTTGACAGCTCCAGGGCTTTTTCCAGCGCCCGGTCGAAATCGCGCACGATCAATTTGGCCTTGAGGCGCCGGCGCAGGAAATCGGCCCAAAGAAACTCGGAAAACGGCGTGGTGTCCTTGGCAAAGCCGCCGGCCCGGCGCAATTCGCCGGCCAGCGAGCGGAACGGATCGTCGATCAGTGCGGTCACCGATTTGGGAATGTCGTTGTAATGCCGCCGCTCGCCGTTCGCATCGAATGGGTGCATCCATGACCGGTTGTCCATGACGACCCAAAAGGCCGCCGTCTCCAAGCGGCTCAGATTGGCAATGACGGTGACGGCGACCTGCTTGACGCCCTCATCGTGCAGCGCCAGCGCCAAATGATGATGATCGATGACGTAGTGGCGCGCTTTGGGCCCGAGGATCACCGGAATCATGTGGTTGCCGAGGAATTTTGCGCCCTTCTTGGCAGTGGTCTCCCGCCAATGCTTGCGCTTTTCCATCACCTCGCGCATGCCAACGGTGATCTGGGTCGGGCGCAGATCGACGATGTCGACGGTCGTCAAAATGGGTTCGCGAACCATCTTGAGGCTCCTCAAACAAAGACGATCCGACAATACCGGTATCGGGGGGCGCGCGAAAGCAAGCCCGGCGCTCCAGCGCCGCCGTTGCCGGCGCGCTCCATTTCGCGATATGGCCATTTGGCGGATGATGCCGGCCGCCGAGGCGGAACGCTCAATGACCAACTCACGATATGCCTGGCTGATGGTCCTTGCCCTGCTCGCGATCCCGCCGGCCGGCGGCTTGGGGCCCGCGCAAGGCGAAGAGCCCGCTGCGGCGGTGTCCAAGCCGGACCCCTGTCCACGAAGCAATTTTCGCGTCGTTGTCGACGTCGGTCACACCCTCGAAGTACCGGGTGCGATGAGCGCGCGGGGCGTCCCCGAATATGCCTTCAACTTGCAGCTCGGCACCGAAGTTAAAGACGCGCTGGTTTCGGCCGGCTTCACCGCGACGACGCTTCTCATCACGGCGACGGCGCCTTGGCGGGGGCTGGTCGAACGGGCGGCGCGCGCCAATGCCATGCACGCCAAGCTGTTCATCGCCATCCATCACGATTCGGTCCCCGACAATCTCTTGAAGACCTGGCAATATGGCGGCCAGGAGGAGCATTACAACGACGACTATCCGGGCTACGCCATTTTCATTTCGAACGACAATGCCGACCGCGCCGGCAGCCTGATGTTCGGCAGCCTATTGGGCAAGGAATTGCAAGCGCGCGGCCTGCATTACACACCGCACTACACGCTGCCTTTGATGGGCCACCGCCGCCGCCAACTCGTCGATGCCAAGGCCGGCGTCTACCGCTACGACCAGCTGATCGTCTTGCGCGAGACGCGGATGCCGGCGGTGCTGCTGGAAGCTGGGTCCATCGTCAACCGCGATGAAGAATTGCAGTTGGCAAGCCCTGAACGCCGGTCGCTGACCAGCACCGCCATCGCCGCCGCGGTCGAGGATTTTTGCGCTGCGCGTTCACCGGCGGCCAAGGCCAAAGCCGATACGCGCTAGACGAAAATCGACGTTTGCTACGCCAGCACGGTCTGGTGCCTTCGCAACGCCAGAGCGCTGATGATCGTAAGATTGATAATGTTGACACCGAGGCCGGCGGCGAAGGCCGGCGCGTAAAATCCGAAATAGTCGTACAACACGCCGGCGAGCCAGCCGCCGAGCGCCATGCCGAAGCCGCTGCACAATAACAGCGTCGGCATGCGCCAATAGGCGTCGCCGACCGGAAACAATTCGCGCGAGGCCAGCACGTTGGCCGGCACCAGGCCGGAAAAGCCCATTCCGAACAAAGCGGCCACCGTGAACAGGCCGACTTCGCTCTGCGTCAAGAGAAACGCCAGCATGCCCAGCGCCTGGCAGGCCGAGCCGGCGAGCATGGTATAGAGGCCGCCAATCCTGTCCGAAATCACGCCCCACACCTGGCGCGTGACGAAGGCTGCTCCCAGCAGGACCGAAATCATGGCGGCACCGCTGGCGGCGCTGATGCCGCGATCGGTGCACATCGCGACGAGATGGCCCTGCGGCATCGACATCGGGATGCAACAGGTGAAGATCGCGCCCATCTGCAATCCAAAAACGAGATTCGGCGGCCAGCCCAGAACCGATTTCCGTTTGCGCGCCGCAGCCGCGTGCATCGCATGATGTGTGACTTCGGGCGGGTGAACCAGGAAGATGGCCGCGGCGGGCGCAATGATCAGAAGCTCGAAGGCCGCGTAGTACAGCATGGTGTGCCGCCAACCGGCATAGTCGATGGCGCGCGCAAAAATCGGCGGCCAGATCGCGCCGGCGAGGTACGACCCGCTTGAAATTAGCGCGAGCGCCGAGCCGCGTCGGCGGTCGAACCAGCGGCTGACATAGACATAGGACGGCGCATTGATGCCGCCGATGCCGATCAGACCGATGAACAGCCCGTGCCCGATATAAAGCGGCCACGACGGACCGAGAGTCGATACCGCGAGCCCGACCGCAATCATCGCCGCGCCGAAAATCACCGTCCAGCGGACGCCGACCCGTTCGGCAACGCGGCCCATCAGGATGCCGCCAACACCGGCGCCGATCCACATCAGCGCGCTGGCAAATGCCGGAACCGAGCGCTCGCCGCCAACTTCGGCGGCGATGTCCTTAAGCGCGACGATCGTGATCCACGGCGCGCCAAAGGCCACGGCCATGACCACCAAGATCATGCTGGCGACAACCCATGACGATTTGGTCTCAACCGACGAGACTGTCGCGTGCAGCATGAAATTCGCGCTTTTGGCGCGCCCGGGCTCAGGTCGCTAAGCATATAGCAGCGCACCGGATTCCCCGCCCATGAATTTTTGCGGCCCTGGCGGGAATAAAACGCCGCGCTCGCCAGTCCCCTCCCTTGGAAGCCGGAAAACAGCCGCCGCAGTTCACGCGGCTGCGCCGGCGGATCAGGAGACCAATATGAGCCAATCCACCCGTGACGACGGCGTTAACCGCCGCAAAGTACTGGAATGCATGACCTGGGTCGGCACCGGCGTCCTGTGGACGGTCTCCGGCGGCGTGCCCCATTCGCTCGGCATCATGGGCGAAGCGGCGGCGGCCGAAGCCAAGGGGCTGACTTTCCTGCAGATCAGCGACAGCCACGTCGGCTTCGACAAGCCGGCCAACCCCAACGCGCTCGGCACGCTCGAAGAGGCCATCGCCAAGGTCAATGCCCAGCCGCAAAAGCCGGCGTTCATGATTCACACCGGCGACATCAGCCACCTGTCGCTGGAAGCACAATTCGACGATGCCGACCGCATCATTTCGCAGTCGCGGCTCGACGTTCATTACGTCCCCGGCGAGCACGATTTTCTCGACCCGGACCAAAAGCTCTATTTGCAGCGCTATGGCCGCGGCACCAAGGGTGCCGGCTGGTACGCGTTCGACGCCAACGGCGTGCACTTCATCGCCCTCGTCAATGTCTTCAACCTCAAAGGCGGCGGCATGGGCGACCTCGGCGCCGAGCAGCTCGAATGGCTCGAAGACGATCTGAAAGGCCGCTCGGCCTCGACGCCGATCGTCGTGTTCGCCCACATCCCGCTGTGGACGATCTACCCGGAGTGGGGCTGGGGCACCGACGACGCGGCGCAAGCGCTGTCCTATCTCAAGCGCTTTGGATCGGTGACCGTGCTCAACGGCCATATCCACCAGATCATGCAGAAAGTGGAAGGCAACGTCACGTTCCATACCGCGCGCTCGACGGCGTTCCCGCAACCGGCGCCCGGCCAAGCGCCCTCCCCGGCCCGATGAAAGTGCCGGACGATCAACTGCGCAAAATGCTCGGCATCGCCAATGTCGCCTTCAAACAGAACGAGCAGCGCCTCGCCATCATCGACAGCCCGCTCAAGGTCTGACAGGAGCACGTCATGATTTTATCAAGCACGCTACGCAGCGCATTGGTCGCCGCGGCGCTCGGCGCCGCGACCGCCGGCATGACGGCGGCGGTGGTATTGCCCGGCTGGGCGCAAACCGCGCCGCAGGCGAGCGCCGGCGCCATATCCATCGACAATTTCACCTTCACGCCGCAAACGCTGACGGTGAAGGCCGGCACCAAAGTCACCTGGACCAACCGGGACGATATTCCTCACGGCATCGCGTCGGAAGGCAACGCCTTCGCCAAGTCGAAGGCGCTGGATACCGATGACAGCTATTCGTTCACCTTCTCCACGCCGGGCACTTACAAATATTTTTGCTACGTTCATCCACACATGACCGGCACGATCGTGGTAGAACCCAACGGCTAGCTGGCGGTACCGCGCGGCGATGCTCCTTCGACTGCAAAGCCGGGCGCCGGAAGCCGAGTGCAACACGATGACCGCCGACGCGGATGCCGAACAAGAAAAGGCGCGGCGCTTTCGCGACGCCGCCCTGCCTTATCTCGATGACGTCTTCGCGCTGGCGCGTTATTTGCTGCGCAATACCGCCGACGCGGAGGACGCGGCGCAGGAATGCTATTTGCGGGCATTGCGCCATTTCGACAGCTATCGCGGACCGGCGATGAAACCCTGGCTGTTGGCGATATTGCGCAACGTCTGCAACGGAGAATTTGTCCGCCGCGGCAGGCCGGACATGCCGGCCGAATGGACCGACGACGGGCCGGGGGCCGAACCGCCGCTCTGGCAGGAGCCGCCGGCTTCGCCCGAAGCCGTGCTGCTGCGACACCACGAGGACGCCACGATCCGCCGCCTTGTCGCGGCGCTGCCGCTGCCCTTCCGCGAAGCCATCGTGCTGCGCGAGGTAAATGAGTTGTCGTATCAGGAGATCGCCGAGGTGGCCGGCGTGCCGGTCGGCACGGTGATGTCGCGGCTGGCGCGCGCCCGCGCGATGCTGCGCTCGGCGTGGAACACGGCAGAAGGCGCGGCGGAAACCGTATCGGGACAAGCGTCATGAATTGCGCGGATTGTGAAACTCTCATTCATGCGCTGATCGACGGCGAGCTCGACGCCGGGCACGCCCGCGACGTCGAAGCTCATCTGGCGACGTGCCCCGGCTGCACGGAGAAGTTCAAGACATTCCGCGCAATGCACGAAACGATGGCTGCGGCGGATCTGAAGGACAAGGCGCCGGCCGCTTTGCGCAGCCGCGTCGAGGCGATGCTGCCCAAGCCCGCCACGCAAGCATCAGCGGAAATCGTCAGACCGAAACAATTCATTCAGCCGTCCCGGCGCTCGTTCTTCGGCGGCTTGGCGGTCGGCACGGCGCTGTCGACGGCGATTGCCGCCACCCTCGTCATCGGCGTGTTCCGCACCGATCGGGACCGGTCGGTCGCCGACGAGGTCGTTTCCGCCCACATCCGCTCCTTGCAGCCCGGGCATCTCATGGATGTGGAGACGAGCGACCAGCACACGGTCAAGCCGTGGTTCGACGGCAAGGTCGACGTGGCGCCGCCGGTGATCGACCTGACCGCCGAGGGCTTCACGCTGCTCGGCGGGCGACTGGATTACATCGACGGCGAGCCGGTCGCGTCGGTGGTCTATAAGCGGCGCAAACATGTGATCAACCTGTTCGTCGCCCAGCGTCTCGGCACCACACACCCCAATGTGACCGATCGCACCATCCAAGGTTACAATGTCCGGCATTGGTCGGCCGGCGGGCTCGATTTTTGGGCCGTGAGCGACCTCGATCCATCGGAACTTGACGAGTTCGTGCAGAAAATTTCGGCCGCGCTGCACGGTGGCGCTCCGTCCTGACTGGCCTACATCTGCATTAACGGGTAAAAGGCAAACCGGCATACGAGCGTTTGAAAAAACGCCCTGCCGCAACCCTTTTACCGGCCAAACGTTTTGGGCTTGGGCCATGGATCAACGAGTCGACGACGAGCGCCGGGCCGATTCGCCAGCCGGCCCGGCAACCCAAGCCACCCCCGCGCGGGCGAGAAAAAAGCCTTCGCTGGCGGCTCGGCTGCGCGAGCGCCGGGGCTTGGTTCTCGCCATCCTTATCGGCAGCGCCATCGTCATCCTGGGAATTGTACTGTGGTGGCTGCATGCGAGAAATTACGAATCGACCGACGATGCCTTCATCGATACCCGCACGGTGCAAATCAGCGCCCAAGTCGCCGCCGCCATCGTTGACGTCCCGGTGACGGATAATCAGATGGTCGAGGCCGGCGCCGAGCTTGCCCGCCTCGACGACCGCGATTACGTCGCGCAGCGCGATCAGGCGCAGGCCAATGTCGACAATTTTCAGGCGCAGATCGGGGCACAGCAGGCCAAAATCGATCAGGCTCAGAAACAGGTCGCCCAGGCACAAGCCACCCTGACCTTTGCCCAACAGCAGGCCGAGCGCTACGAGCGGCTCGCTCAACAGGGCAGCACGACCATCGAGCAGGCGCAGCAGTATCACTCCAACCTTCTGCAGGCCGAAGCGTCCCTGGCGGCGGCGCAAGCGAACGCGATCGCTACCGAGAAGCAGATTGGGGTACTCAAGGCCCAACTCGAGAGTGCGCGGGCGCAATTGGAGGATGCCGTAACAAATCTGTCGCGGACCATTATCACCGCGCCCGTGGCCGGCCGGGTGACGCAATTGACCGCGGCGAAGGGTGCTTACGCGGCCGTGGGCCAGGTGTTGATGATGTTCGTGCCCCGCACCGTGTGGGTCACCGCAAATTTCAAGGAGACGCAACTCGATCTCATGCGCCCCGGCCAGCCGGTCAGCATCGAAATCGACGCCTACCCCGACCGGACATTCGAGGGTCACATCGCCAGCATTCAAGCCGGCAGCGGCACCGCATTCAGCCTGTTGCCGGCGGAAAACGCGACCGGCAATTACGTGAAGATCGTGCAGCGCGTGCCGGTCAAGATCGTCTTCAACAAGCCACCCGACGTGCTGTTGGGCCCGGGCATGTCGGTGGTGCCGACGGTGAAGGTGCGATGAGCGAACGGCCGCGGACGCCGGGCTGGGATTCCAGCCGTTCGGCCGCCGGCGACCGCAATCCGTGGCTGGTCGCCGTCATCGTGTCCATCGCCACCTTCATGGTGGTGCTCGATACCGCCATTGCCAACGTGTCGCTGCGCTACATTGCCGGCAGCCTCGCGGCAAGCGTCGACGAAAGCACCTGGATCGTCACAACTTATCTGATCGCCAACGCCGTGGTGCTGCCGGCGAGCGGCTGGCTGTCGAACGTCGTCGGCCGAAAGCGCTTCTACATGATCTGCGTGGCGCTGTTCACGATCAGCTCACTGTTCTGCGGTCTGGCACCCAACCTTCCCGCCCTTATTTTCTTCCGTGTCCTGCAGGGCCTTGGCGGCGGCGGCATGCCGACCAGCGAGCAGGCCATCCTCGCCGACACATTCCCGCCGCAACGGCGCGGTCAGGCTTTCGCATTGTATGGCGTCGCCGTGATCGTGGCGCCGACCGTCGGACCGACAATCGGCGGCTGGATTACCGACAATTTTTCCTGGCACTGGATCTTTTTCATCAACGTGCCGATTGGAATGGCATCGCTTGCGCTGGTGCATTGGTTCGTCAACGAGCCCGAAGTGCTCGAACGCGAGCGCGAACAGCGGCTGGCCGACGGGCTGAAGATCGATTGGGTGGGTTTCGCACTGATCGCCGCGACGCTCGCCTGTCTTGAAGTCGTGCTCGATCGCGGCCAGATCGACGATTGGTTCCGATCCGGAACAATCGTCACGTTCGCCATCCTCGCCGCAATATCATTCCTCGCCTTCATTCCCTGGGAGCTCAATCAAGAGGATCCCATCATCGAAATCCGGCTGCTGTTCCATCGCCAGTTCGGCATGGCCTTCTTCGTCATGCTGATGATCGGCGCCATTTTGTTCGGCTCCAACCAGATCATGCCGCAATTGCTGCAGACCACTTTTCCTTACACCGCGACGCTGTCGGGCCTCGCCATGATGCCGGGCGGCCTCGCGATGCTGATCATCATGCCGATCGCCGGGCAGGTCACCGGCCGCTTTCAGCCGAAATATCTGATGGTGCTGGGGCTGACCGGAATCGCGGTGTCGATGTGGTACTCGACATCGCTGACGCCGGACGCGAGCTTTGACTACTTTGGATGGGTGCGCGTCTATCAGACCATCGGCTTGCCGTTCTTGTTTATTCCCATCAATACCGTCGCCTATGACGGCCTGCCGGCGAACAAGACCAACCAGGCGTCGGCGCTGATGAATGTGGCGCGCAATCTCGGCGGCAGTATCGGCATTTCGCTTGCCAATGTCGTACTGACCCAGCGCACGCAATTCCATCAGTCGCGGCTGGCCGAGAACACGTCGCCCGCCTCCCCGGTCTTTCAATCGACGTTAAGGGCGGTCACCCACTATTTCATGCAACATGGCGCCTCGGCCGGCGACGCGCACAATCGGGCCATTGGGATGTTCGGCCAGCTTATCGAGACCCAGGCGACGATTTTGGCCTATATCGACGTATTCCATGTCTGCGCCGTTGCCGCGGCGGTCATGATCCCGCTGGTCCTGGTCATGGTTCGGCGGGTGCAGACTCACGGTCAAATGGTCGCGGGACATTGATATAAAGCGTTCGCGGGCGGACGTGGAATTTCCCGGTTCGCGGCGTGTTGGTTCACCGGTACGAAGCGCGGCGTCATACCGACTGCGCTCGTTAAGAACGAGGAAACAGATGCCCTTGCCGGAGCGATTAGCCCCAGTTCGAATGACGGCCAGGCTTTGCTTGCTGGCATTCGCCGTATTTTGCCTCGCCGCCGCCACACCGGAGCCGGTAACGGTCATCGTAACGATGGTCGACTACAAATTTGAGCCCGACCATCTCACCTTCGAGCACGGCGTGCATTATCGCTTGCATTTGGAAAATCACGGCAAGGAGACCCACGAATTCACCGCACCGATCTTCTTTGCCACCGCTCACATCGACAATCCGGAGGTGCTGAATCGGGAGCAAACCGAAGTGGTGATGCAGCCCGGCGACGTGAAGGATGTGTTTCTGACACCCGGCAAACCGGGCACCTATGATCTGCGCTGCGCGGATCACGATTGGGATGGCATGGTCGGCGGCATTACCGTCAAATAACTGGGCGGCGGCCACGCTCGCTCCCCGATAGCGCCGCCGGGCCGCCTTTATCGCAGGCAAATTGCCGAAAAACATACCGGATTTTGGGCCGACGGATATCGCCGCCGAGCTTAGTTTTTATCTTTCACGCAGCCGCACTTATCGACGCCCGTCACGCGGCAACGGGCCTAGTCCGTGCAAATCCCACCACACGAAGTCGTGAGTGCGCTGAAATGTCGTGCCATTGCCAAAGTGCGGCACCAATCTTGCTTAGTGTGGTGAAGAGGAGGCTGTGGGGCTGAACTAGCGCAAGACCTTGGAAGAAAAGGAGTCGCCAATGTGTGACTTTAGCCTTCAAAGCGTTCGATCGCGGCCGGCCACGGTCGGTGACAAACTCGTAACACGTGACTTCGGAACCGGGACTTGCGGATTCTCGGCTTCCGATGACCCTGGACTGGCACTGTGCATCCTGCCCGGTACTGAGTTGGCTTTCAGTAGCGAGGTCGCCTGTCTCCCGGCCGGCCTGTTGGGCTGGAAGACGAAAACGATCAACTACCAGACGGCCATTTTCCGGCAAGTCAACAAAGACAAAATGGCTGCGCATCACGACGCGCTCGAGTTTCCTGACGGACGCATCGTGCTGCTGACGTTGTTGTGCGAAGGCCAGTCGGCAACGGTTCTACAACTGCCGGCGCAGCCGAAAACCGAGGAAGAGGCGCGCGAACAGGAACGCGTCGGCTACGTCGGCTGAAATCGCATCGACAAATAAGAGCCGGCCGCCCGTCGGCGGCCGGCACCTTCAACTGGCACATGTGGCGTCGAGCGACCCGACGGCTCCCAAAACTTTGAAATAGCGGCACTCCCCGCGCCTTTTCGGAGGCCGCCGGCCTGTTCGCGGCCAGAAGTCCCTAAGCCGAGACCTCCGATCTCCCATCTATAAAGGCCCGGAAATGCGTGAAGGCCTAGCCAGTTGTGGGTAGGCCTCGCCGGAACGGCGTCTCCGCGCCAGCGTTTGACGATAGATTGCCGCCAGACCGGACGGATACGGATCCGCCCGGATTTCGCCGCGCCTTTGAAGTGGTGACTTGGAGGTCGTGACTTGGAGGCCGTGACTTGGGATAGGAAGAGGTGGAAAATCATCGCCGAGTTTGTAATGACGGCCCCCTCATGACGCCAGATTTCACCACAAAACGCCGGCCAATCCTGCTGTAATGACCGAATCCGTGGACCCATCGGCAGCCGCAGATCGCTCCGTTGCCGAACCGGCGGGCGCGACGGTGGAACCGGTCGAGGCAACGGAGACGGCCGAACCGACAGTCCCGGCACTATCCACCGGCGCGCAGTTTCTCACCGTCTTCCCTCCGATCATGCTGCCGATGTTTCTTGCGGTCGCCGATCAGACCATCGTCGCCACCGCGCTCCCGGCCATTGCGTCCAGCCTCGGCGAAATCGAGCGCGCGTCTTGGGTGGTCGTATCCTACCTGATCGCCAATACCATCGCCGCTCCGGTCTATGGCCGCCTTGGCGACACTTTCGGCCGGCGATTGATGATGGTGCTCGCGCTCGGCCTGTTCATGGTCGGCTCATTGCTCTGCGCGCTGGCGCCTAATATCGAATGGCTCACCGCCTTTCGGGTGCTGCAGGGTTTCGGCGGCGGCGGCCTGATGACGCTGTCACAAGCGCTGATCGGCGAGGCGATCCCGCCGCGCGAGCGCGGGCGTTATCAAGGGTACCTCGCCGGGATTGCCGTCAGTTCCAATACGTTCGGCCCGGTCGCCGGCGGGTATCTTACCCAGGCGTTCGGCTGGCAGTCGATCTTTCTGATCAACATTCCGCTCGGCTTGCTTGCCAGCGTATTCGTATTTCGCATCCCGGCGCGCCAAGGCGACCGCCGGCGCACCACTTTCGATGCGCCAGGCCTGGTGCTGTTCATCTTCTTCGTCGGCCCCGTCATCCTGGCGCTGGAGCAGGTGCAGCGCATGCAGTTGAGCGCCATGCCGATGGCGCTGGCCGCCCTCGCCCTGGGCCTGGTCTCGCTTGGTCTGCTGACGTGGCAGGAGCGGCTGACCTCGGCGCCGCTTATTCCGCCGAAGCTGTTCAAGCAAGCCTCGATCTGGCGCGCCGACGCCATGGCGGCCTTTCACGGCGCGGCGCTGGTTTCACTGATCACATTCCTGCCGATCTATTTGCGCGCGGTTCGCGGCGCCGACCCGGCCGAAACCGGGCTCATTCTGCTTCCGCTCACTGCCGGGATCGGCATTGGCTCGATGCTGACCGGCCAAATGGTAACCCGATTGGGCTATACTGCGGTGTTTCCGACCTTTGGCCTCGCCGGAGCGACAGTGACCCTTGTCGCGATTGCCTTTTTAATTCCGCACATGACCACAACCGAAATGGCTTTCGCATTTTGCGCGGTTGCTTTGTTCATGGGCACGGTGATGGGCGTCGTCCAAGTGACGGTTCAGGCGGTGTCCGGACCGCGGCTGCTCGGCACCGGCGCGGCCATGGTGCAGTTCTCGCGTTCGGTCGGCGCCGCTTTCGGCACCGCCACCGTGGCCGCTATCCTGTTCTCGATTCTCACGGTAACCGACCGCAGCACGGCGACCTTGTTCGGCAGCATCATCGAGCAGGGGCCGGAGGCGATCGCCGCGCTCGATCCGGCGCGCCAGGCCATCGTGCATGCCGAGATCGGCGATGCATTCCGCGCCGCCTACCTGACCATCGCCTTGTTCACCGGCTGCGGCTTTTTTCTCGCCTGGTCGCTGCCGCTGCGCCGCCTGTAGTTTTGCATGACAAAAATTCTGCTCACGCGGCACGGCCACGTCGAAGGCATTCACCCGGAGCGCTTCCGCGGCCGCGAGCCGCTTGCGCTCACCCCGCGCGGCCGCGCCGAGGCAACAGCGGTCGCGCGGCGCATCGCCAGTACCTGGCAGCCACGTTTCATCTACACGAGCCCGATGCAGCCGTTGCGTCGACACCGGCGCGGAAATCGCCAAGGCTTGCGGCATTAATGCGCGAATTTGCGACGATCTTAACGACATCGATTATGGCGCGTGGCAGTTCAAGACTTTTGCCGACGCCAAGGCGCAAGACCCTGCCCTGTTCTCGGCATGGTTCGCGACGCCGCATCTCGTCCGTTTTTCCGGCGGCGAGTCGTTACAGGATCTGGCGGCGCGCACCGCCAATCTCGTGCGCATGGTGCTTGCGCGCCACGCCGGCGAGACTATCGTGCTGGTCGGGCACGATAGCGTCAATCGGGTGCTGCTGCTGGGCTTTCTCGATCTGCCGCTATCGTCCTATTGGCGAATTGCGCAGTCACCCTGCTGCCTCAACGAAATCGACGTCGACGGCACGGGAATATGCGTACGCAGCATCAACGAGACGCTTCACCTCGACGCGATCGCGGGCAAGTCCGAGGTGCGATGAACCCGCCTCTCCAGATCGGTTTTCTCCATGGCTTTTATCGGCCGCTCCGTTCCGCGCCTTGAGGACCGCCCGCTGGTCACGGGCCAAGGGCGCTTCGCGGCCGACGTTTCATTCGCGCATCAGCTGCACATGCGGGTGGTGCGCTCGGCGCATGCTCATGGCCGCCTTGTCGCCATCGACATAACCGCGGCCCGCGCGGTTCCCGGCGTTGTCGCCATCTGGACCTCCGCGGACGTGGCCGACATTCCGCCAATCGATTTTCGCCTCACGCGTATCGAAGGCCTCGAGCCTTATCGCCAGCCGATCCTTGCCAAGGATCGCGTGCGTTATGTCGGCGAGCCGGTCGCCGTCGTGTTTGCCGCGGACGCTTACGCGGCCGAAGACGCGGCCGATATGGTGACCGTCTCGGTCGAGCCCCTGCCAGAGCTTCTTGCCGCGGATGCGCCACCCGGTGAATTCGGCGCCGGGCATTCAACCGAAGCCGCCATCGTCAGCAAGGGCTATGGCGACGTCGCCGCGGCGTTGGCCAAGGCGCATGAGATCGTTACGCTCGAGCTTGGCATCGGACGCCACAGCGGAGTTCCGCTGGAAACGCGCGGTGCGCTGGCCCATTACGATCGGGCGCGCGACCTGCTCGCTCTCTACGGCGCCGCCAAAGTACCGCACTGGAATCGCGACAGCTTGGCGCGGATGCTCGGCCGGCCGGCGTCTTCCGTGCATTTGCATGAAGGTCATACCGGCGGCGGCTTCGGCGTGCGCGGCGAGCTTTATCCGGAAGATGTGCTCGTCTGTCTTGGCGCCTTGCGGCTCGATCGCCCGGTGAAATGGATCGAGGATCGCCGCGAGCATCTTATCGCCGCCAACCATTCCCGTCAGCAAAACTATCGCGTCCGCGCTGCAGTCGATGCCCAGGGCCGCATCCTCGCCATCGATGGGGATTTTTTCCACGACCAGGGCGCCTATGTGCGCACCCACGCCGCGACCGTGCCCGATCTCGCAGCCACCATGATGCTCGGGCCTTATCGCGTCGCGGCTTATCGCATGACCGGCCGCATCCGGCTCACCAACAAGACGCCGTGCGGCACCTATCGCGCGCCCGGCCGCTATGAAAGCACGTTCGTGCGCGAGCGGCTATTGGACGCCGTCGCGGCGCGCCTGTGCATCGATCCGATCGAAATCCGAAGGCGCAATCTCATTGCCGCGGCCGAGATGCCCTATGCGCGCAACCTCGATACACTCGGCACTGAGGTGACTTACGACTCCGGCGACTATGCCGGGCTGCTCGACAAGGCGCTGATTGCTGTCCGCTGGGACACGCTGCGAGGCGATTTGCAGCGTCGCCGTGCCGCGGGAGAAGCCGTCGGCGCCGGGCTTGCCATGTTCGTCGAAAAAAGCGGGCTTGGCCCTTACGATGGGGTGCGCGCGTCAATCGACACCGCCGGCACGGTGGAAATCGTGACCGGGACGACGTCTGTCGGCCAAGGCATGGAGACCGTGCTTGCGCAAATCTGCGCCGATACGCTTGGCGTCGATTATCGGCGGGTGCGCGTGGTGCATGGACAGACCGACCGCATTGCTTACGGCATGGGCACCTTCGCCTCGCGCGTCACGGTGATGACCGGAGAGGCGACGCGCCGGGCCGCGATAAAATTGCGGAGCATGGCGCTCGGCGCCGCAGCCTCGCTCCTGCAAGCGCCGGCCGAAACACTGGACGTGGTTGACGGCGTCGTCATCCGCAAAGACGCGAAGCGTGGACCGTCGATCGCGCTTGGCGATATCGCCCGCGCCTTCAATCCCGGCTCGAAGCTCCTCGGCGAGGCCACTCCCGGTCTCAGCGCCGAGGGCTTCTTCGAGCAAGACCATATGAATTATCCGTATGGGATTCATCTTGCCCAGGTCAGAGTCGACCGCGAAACCGGCGCCGTCTCGCTCGAACGCTTCTTCGTCGCCTACGACATCGGCAAGGCGGTCAACCCGATGCTGGTCGAAGGCCAAATCACGGGCGGCGTCGCCCAAGGCATCGGCGGCGCGCTGTTCGAGGAGTTTCTTTACGACCCGCGCGGCGAGCCGCTGTCCACGACCTTTGCCGATTACCTCATGCCCACTGCACGGGAAATTCCGCCAATCGACGTTCTCGTGCGCGAGGATGCGCCCAGTCCGCTCAACGCGCTCGGACTCAAAGGCGCCGGCGAAGGCGGCGCCAATGCCGTGGGCGCCGCCATTGCCGCGGCCATCGACGACGCACTCGGCCGCCCCGGCGCGGTGACCGAGCTCCCGGTCACGCCGCAGCGGCTGCGCCGGATTTTGCAGGCCGCCCGCGCGGGTTGAGCCGGACTTTATTTATTCCGCGCAGCCGACGCGAAGACGATCTTGACCGCGGCGTTCAAATCCGGCTTCGACGCCGACGTATCGAGCCCGACGCTCGATATTTTGCTGATCAGTTCCTGCTGCTCGTTGGCCGGCAGACTGGTCAGTTCGCCGCCGTGGTCGGTCCAGCTCTTGTAGGACTGGGTATAAAATTGCTTCACAAACGGGATGATGCCTTTCGACACCGAAGTCGCGTCGTCGCGAACGATCTTCTGCAGGTCCGGCGGCAAGCCATCGAGCCATTTTTTGCTCATGACGATCATCGAGTTCAGATAAGGCTGTTCGGTATTGATGACGTATTTGGCGGCGTCCTGATAATGGAACGTCGAGTAGACGGTGATAGTCGCAAGCGTCGCGTCGATGGTGCCTTGCTGCAGAGCCGGCAATACGTCGGCCAACGTCATCGCCACCGGCGAGGCGTCCATTCGCTTGACCATTTCAAGCTGGAACGGCGAGGCTAGCACGCGCATCTTCAGTCCCTTGAAGTCCGCCAAATGATGTATCGGCTTGCGCGAGGCGATCGACGACGGCCCGATCGGAGCGAGCGCGACGCCGGCCAGTCCCTTATTGGCGCCCAGTCCCAGCATCAGCCCGCGAACCGCTGGGTCGTTAATCACGCGAATGTCCTGGTCTTCGCTGCTGAACAGACCGGGCGCGCTCAACGCTTCGTAGCGCTCGTCGACGCCGACCAAAAACTCCGGCGGTCCGATCCAGCCTTGGATCGATCCAAATTGCACCCCTTCTATCTGGCGGGGAATGGAGCCGAGCTGGCTGGCGGGATAGATCTCCGCTTTGATCCGGCCGCCGGAATCCTTCTCGACCGCCGCGGCAAATCGAATAAGCCATTCGTGCTGCGTGTCATGGATCGTCGCGGTACTGAGCTTCATAATGATCGGATTTGCGGTTTGAGCGACCGCCGGCAGCATCGATCCTGTCATCGCGGCAACCGCTGCCGCGGCAATCAAGACGCAACGTAAATGACTTTTTCTTCGTGCTTCCCTCATGTTTCCCCTCCCTGGTGACGCGCTTTATCTGATCCCCACGCGTTCGAGAAAAGGCATGCTGCCATACCAAATAAGCGGCGTATAGAAGTCGATTTGCCACGCCGGACAATGGTATGGTGCTGGCGCTTTTAGTCGCGAGGAACGAATGAACGGCGTGCGTCTGACGGTGCGTATCGATTTCGGCTCCGATGCCGCAATCGGCCCCGGCAAAATTCGCCTTTTGGAAGCGATCGGCAAGACCGGGTCGATCTCCCAGGCCGGACGTTCGCTCGGCATGTCATACCGGCGCGCATGGCTCTTGATCGACGATTTGAACCACTGTTTCCGGGCGCCGGTGGTCGTCACCAAGCCAGGCGGCGCCAAGGGTGGCGGCGCCAAATTGACCCGGTTCGGCGTCAAGCTGATTGAAAAATATCGCGCAATCGAATCTCAAGCCGCGTCGTCGGCAAAGCGGCAAATGCGCGATCTAAAATCCGCGCTCCGCGGGCAAACGCCGGCCGGATCGAAACGGTTGAGGACCTCTATTCAAGCGACCAGCCTTGACGATTAGGCGGGTGGCCTTCTGCTGCTAACGGGGCCTCAAAACGCGCAGGCCGCCCTCGGCGGAAGGCCCCATCTGCGCGCTCGGTCTTTGCCCCTCTGGCGGATGGCGTCCGCAACATCGATCACGCCATCCAGAACGGCTTGTTGGCTTCGCGCTGCACGTCGCAGCGCGTGATGCCGATGTCACGCAAGGTCGCATCGCTCAAGCCTTGCAATTCATGGCGGGAGCGCGAACGGCGCTGCCACTCGCCAATGCGGCGCGCAATTCGATCCCAGCCGAAACTGCGGTGTCTGCTGCTGGTTATTGTTGTTGCGGTCATGGCTCGCTCCATCTCCGGCGATTTCTGTGGTTGAACCATAGAGGGCTATTGCGCTGCGAAATGTGATCGCAAGCACAGTTCGGCGTTTTTCCGTTAGACAATTGAAATAAAATAGTTTTTTCAAATGAAGGGTGGCGCGGTCGGCTATTTTGCAAGTGCGTTAGGCAGCCTTGGGCGCAGGCACCGGCGCAACCTCGCAGGGACTCGTCACAGGTTCCGGTAACAGCGCGTCGGTCCTGTCGTAGCCGATAGCGCGCAAAAGCCCGTTCGCCGGGCACATCGCGACCGCAAGCCGCGTGTAGGGATTAAGGACCGGTTCGCGTACCCAATCGAAGCCCGCTGCCGAGGCGGCGCCGTCCCATGACTTGAGAGACTCGCGGCGCGCGCGGCTATAGCTCGCGGCATCGGCAAAGGAACTTGTCAGGAAACGCCGCGTGCCGATCCGGCCTTCCCAGCCCTCCCGGCACGGCACCCAATCGTTGGCCGCGCTGGTTTCTTCGTCGCGGGTGATGAAGCCTTCCTCGGTGCGTTCGATGACGCAACGCTCGCCGGCGGTGCAGCCCGCCAGCACAAAGATCACCGGCCGCGCCACCGGCGTCGTTTCCAGCATACGGCGCGCCGCAACGAAATCCGGACACGTTTCGAAAGTCCGGCGCAAGAGCTGATCCGGCGGCATCAGCTCGCTCGACTTCCAAATGGTGCGTATATTGGCGGCGAAATCGTACGGCCGCAGCCAGCGATGCTCGGTATGCCGGCGCATCGGCGCCTGGTTGACGCAGGCTGCAAACCGTCGCGGCGCCATCGCTGTCAGCGCGCCGACATAACCGGGCCAGGTGACGCTAAAGAAGTCCCCGCAGTCGCCGGACATATGCGCGATTTCGGCGTAACGGCCGAGGCCGAGGAAGGGCCAATCGAGCGTGCGCAACAGCCACGGCACGCCGTCATGTTCCACGGCAAGCGACGTGCAGGCCCATTGATAGGACGCGTTAAGCAGCCACACGCCGGAAAAACCCAGCGTTTGGGCGATCTCCGCGATCTCGTGGATATAAGGCGATCGGGAACGGGAAAGCCAACGCCGCGAAGCCCAATCGAGAGCCGGCACCAGCGGCAGCGAGACCCGCGGCAAAAAACCGAGACAAGCATCGCGCAAGGCGCGCGCTCTCGGTGCGCTTTGCGCCGCATGGCGCAGCGGACCGCCGTTGCGCAGATCAACCACCGGAATTGCTGGTAGCGTAGTCATGCTTGTAAATGCTCCACGACGAGCGCGTGCATCTTCGTCAAAGCGCCATGGCTTGGCAAGCAAGCCGCTCGTGAGAATGCGCCGAAATTGCGTTGAGCGCTGGCCTTTAGAACTCAGTGTCGGCGTCGATCGCCGTGGCGAGCGCGGTCCGCATTTGCCTGACCGGGGCTGCCGTTCGCGCAACGGGCACTGCCGGGCGCTTGGCCGCTGCCGCGGTCTTCGGCTTCGGCGCAGCGGCGCGCTCGCTCGTTGCCGCGCTGTCGCCGAGATGGAAGAAGGAGACGCGCGCGTCCATCGCCTTGGACTGGTCTTCCAGCGCCTTGGCGGTGGCGGCATTCTCCTCGACCAGCGCCGAATTCTGCTGTGTCGCCTCGTCCATCTGCGCCAGCGCCTTGTTGATCTCCTCCACCCCGCTCGCCTGCTCGCGGCTCGCCGCCGCGATCTCGGCGACAAGATCGGCCACCTCTTTGATGGCGCTGACGATCTCGCTCAGCGAGCCGCCCGCTTTGTTGACCAGTTCGACCCCTTCCTGGACCTTGCCGTTCGAATTGGTAATTAGGTCCTTGATGTCCTTGGCGGCCTGCGACGAGCGTTGCGCCAGCGTGCGCACTTCCGACGCCACCACGGCGAAGCCGCGGCCGGCATCGCCGGCGCGGGCCGCCTCCACCGCCGCATTGAGTGCCAGCAGGTTGGTCTGCCGCGCGATCTCGTCGATCACGGTAATGATGTCGGCGATCTTGCCCGAAGAGGCCTCGATCTGCGACATGGCGGCGACTGCCTGGGCCACCACCTCGCCGCCGCGGCCCGCCACGTCGCTCGCCTTGCCGGTGGATTGATTGGCTTGTTGCGCGTTCTCCGCGTTCTTCTTCACGGTCGCGGCGATCTCCTCCATCGAGGCCGAGGTCTGCTCCAGGCTTGCCGCCTGTTCCTCGGTGCGTTGCGACAGATCGGTCGTCGAGGTCGAAATCTCTGTCGTTGCATTCGAAACCTCGCGCGCGATTTGCGCAATCGACCGAATTGTATCCTGGAGACGCGCGACCGTCGCATTGAAGTCGTCTCTGATTTTGCCATAGACTTCGGAAAAGCCGTCATCGAGGCAGACCGTGAGATCGCCGTCTGACAGGCTTTGGAGACCCGCAGCCAAGAAATCGAGCACCTCGGTTTGCTCCTCGGCGGCCTTGGCGCGCTCTGCGGCTGCCTTAGCCTGAATTTCCGCGTCGCGTTTGCGTCGCCTTTCGACGTCCTCGGCTTCCCGCGCCCGGCGGGCGGCGGCTTCTTCGGCCTCCGAACGCGCCTTCTCGGCGGCTTTCACTTTGATACCTTCGACGGCGGTCGCGATCTCACCGATTTCGTCCTTGCGTCCAAGCCCGGGCAACACCGAGTCAAAATCGCCCTCCGCCATGCGTTTGATCGCTGCGGCTATGCCCATCACCGGCCGAGAAATGCCGCGGCTGATGAGAAGCGATGCGACGCCGCCAATGGCGATCATGATCACCACGATGGCCAGAAGAAGCGTCGTCTGCCGATCGAGTTCGGCATTGTTGCTCGCAACCCTGTTGTCGCGATGTGTGTTGGCAGCCTTGGTCAGATCGTCGGTCAAGTTCGCGATGGTTATGAAACTGCGGGTGGCGCTCATCATCAGCGTCAGCGCCGTGCCGGCATCGCCGTCAGCCATGTCGATCACGGCCGCGGACTGCTTGACGTAGGTCGCGACTGCGGTCTGGAGTTCCTTTGGCTTGTTACCGACCTTGCTGTTGTCGAACGCCCGATTGTCGAGCGCCTTCAGCTTTTCCGATAACTCGCGCAACGCCTCGGTGGCCGTGCCGGCGAGTTCCCGGATTTTCTTTTCGTCAGTCTCGTTGGCCGCCGTCGCCATCAGATGATAAAGGCGGACCTGTGCCCGCCATGCGGAAGCATTGAAATCCGCCAGGGCTTCGGCTTGACGCACCGGACCGGCCATAAGCGTTGCGACGGCTGCCTGGTTGTCGCGCTGGACCTTGACGGCGTAGAGCCCGACGCCGGCCAAAACCATGATCAGCAATGCAGGCGAGACAAGAACTTTCCAGCGGAGGCGCAGGTTATGGTACCAGTTGAACAAGGCGCTACGTCCATTCAACAGTGATGGATTTGCCGCCGCTGGCGGGGGTGCCGGGATCGCCGGAACGCCGACCCTGACGCGGTTGCGCTATTGCTTGTAGACGCCGGAGCAGACGATGTCGTCACCGACAACTTCGCAATATGCCTGTTTGGGTTCGAACTTCTTGGTCTGCGGGTCTACGAACTTGTAGTCCTGCCAGAATGTCTTGTCCTTGGCCGCGAGCGCCAAGCGTTCTTTGACGTAATACTTGCCATCGACGTCCTGCGCGTCGTTCATATCCTTGCCGATGAGCTTGGCGTTGGCGCCATGGGCCAGCACTATGCCTTTGGTGCTGTAGACGAGAACGTACAAATCGCGGTCGGTGAATTCACCGCCCTTGGTGTCAAATGCCGCATAGGCCTTTTCCGCCCCTTCTTTTTGCAGATAGGCGACGGCTTTGTTCACCATGGCGACAGCTTCATCCTTGGTGGCGTGATCGGCACCCCACGCGGGAAGACCTACGCTGAAGAGAAGTGCGGCAAGCGCGGAGATCTTCACAGCTTTCATGTCAAACCTACCTTTCGATCGTGGTTAGAATTCTTCGTCCGTATGCTCTTTGATCGCGGCAGAGCCGGTGGAGCGCATTTGCACGACTGGCCTGGCGCCCGTCGCGGCCGGCCGCTTCGGCGATGCCACGGCCGCAGGCTTTGCTCCGGGCGACGGATTCGCACGATCCGGATTGACCGCCGCGCTGTCGCCGAGATGGAAGAAGGAGACGCGCGCGTCCATCGCCTTGGACTGGTCTTCCAGCGCCTTGGCGGTGGCGGCATTCTCCTCGACCAGCGCCGAATTCTGCTGTGTCGCCTCGTCCATCTGCGCCAGCGCCTTGTTGATCTCCTCCACCCCGCTCGCCTGCTCGCGGCTCGCCGCCGCGATCTCGGCGACAAGATCGGCCACCTCTTTGATGGCGCTGACGATCTCGCTCAGCGAGCCGCCCGCTTTGTTGACCAGTTCGACCCCTTCCTGGACCTTGCCGTTCGAATTGGTAATTAGGTCCTTGATGTCCTTGGCGGCCTGCGACGAGCGTTGCGCCAGCGTGCGCACTTCCGACGCCACCACGGCGAAGCCGCGGCCGGCATCGCCGGCGCGGGCCGCCTCCACCGCGGCATTGAGCGCCAGCAGGTTGGTCTGCCGCGCGATCTCGTCGATCACGGTAATGATGTCGGCGATCTTGCCCGAAGAAGCCTCGATCTGCGACATGGCGGCAACCGCTTTGGCGACCACCTCGCCGCCGCGGTCGGCAACGTCACGCGCCTTGCCGGTTGAGGAATTGGCGGCCTGAGCGTTCTCGGCGTTCTTCTTCACGGTCGCGGCGATCTCCTCCATCGAGGCCGAGGTCTGCTCCAGGCTTGCCGCCTGCTCCTCGGTGCGCTGCGACAGATCGGTCGTCGAGGTCGAAATCTCGGCCGAGGCGTTGGTCACTTCGCGGGTCGAGCCGACGATCGACTCGATGGTCTCACGGAGCTTGGCAATCGTGGCGTTAAAGTCATCTCTGAGTTTGTAATAGGCCTCGGTGAATCCGGCATCGAGGCGAACGGTGAGATCGCCCTCGGACATTTTACCAAGGCCTTGCGCCAGAGCCTGGACCGCACGAGCCTGTTCCTCGGCGGCAATGGCTTGGGCTTCTGCGTTGCGCTTGCGTTCGTCTTCGGCCCGCTGCCGCTGTTCCTCGGCCTGCTGCCGCTGCTCGGCGGCTTGCGCCTCCAAGCGTACCTTCTCCTTGCCGGCGTCGCGGAACACCAGCACGGTCTTGGCCATCATGCCGATCTCGTCCTTGCGCTCGGCGCCCTCGACCTCGATGTCGTATTCGCCGCCCGCCAGAGTGTTCATGCGCTCACCCAGGCGCGTGATCGGTTTGCTGATTCCCGCCATCGCCAACCACACGCCGATGCCGAGACACAGCACGAGCCCGGCAACACCGATGGCGACGGTGATATAAGTTGTGGTCAGCGAGGCCGCCGACGTGTCCGCGGCGACAGTCTCAAGTTGCGCCGTGCGTTCGTCATTTTTCTTGCTAATGCTGCTCGATAAGGCAACAAGAAGCTCATCGGCCTTCGCCATCGTCTTGTTTGCGTCATCGTTCTGGTCCTTCAGGCCAAATACCTTTACCTGTTTGATCAGCTCTTGGATGGCACCAAGCTGGCTCTTGAATGCGTCGAAATCTGCCTTATGGGCCGGGTCGAGCGTGCCGGCCGCGTTCAGCAATTTCACTGCGCTGTTATAGTGGCCATCCTCATGTTCAGCCGCGGATTTGGCTTCTGGAGAATTTCCGGGATAGGCGATGACGCGATAAGTCGTGTAGCCTATTCCCTCCAAGTCGCGATTTACGCGCGAGAGGTCGAGCACGGTCGGGAAATTCTCCTTGGTTATGACCGAGTAGCCGCCGTCGACCGTGCGTAAGGCGATGACCCCAAGCGCAATGACCAGGATCGTGACGCAGCTCAAGAGCGCAATGACCGAGAGAATCTTGGTCGATATCTTCAAATTGTCGACGAATTTCATCGAAGCGAGCTCCTCATGGGATGAACTTTGCTGTGGGCCGCCGGTTAGCCGGCTGCAGCGGTGATGACATCGGTCTGCTCCGACAGCAGGTGGTCAAGATCGATCAAGGCGATCATGGTTTCTTCAAGCGTGACCAAGCCGGACAGAAAGTCGGCGCGGATACCGCGCGACACCTGCGGCACCGGCTGGACCTGCGCCGCCTCGACCGAAATGATGTCAAGCACATGGTCGGCGAGCAGCCCGACGGTCTTGTTGTCGATCTGGACGACGATGACGACGTGCACGGGCGTCGCCTCGGTCAGTCCCTGGCCGAAGCGGCAGCGCAGGTCGACGATCGGTACCATTACGCCGCGCAGGTTGAGCACGCCGCGCATATATTCCGGCTGGTTCGGCAATTGAGTAACGCCCGACCAGCCCTTGATCTCGCGCACCGCCATGATGTCGACGCCGTATTGCTCGTCGCCGATGGCAAAGCTGATAAATTCGGTGGACGCAGCGGCGCGCTTTTCGCTTGAAGCGGCGTTGGAGGGCGAAGCGTCGGCGGTAGAACTGGCTGCAGAACTGGCGGTAAGACTCATATCGCGGATCTCGGCAAATGGCTCACGACATGCCATCACCGATTAGTCCGCCTTGTCTTCGATCCTGTAAATTTGCATATAAGTGAGAGTACATATCGATTTGAAATGCACGGGAGGAATTGAGGATGGAGCTGAAATCGACGCGCCGCATCGTCACCGGCCACGACGCCCAAGGCAAAGCGGTCGTGCTGTTCGACGCACCGCTGCAGCCCAAGCAGCGCAGCGCCGGCGGCAACGGCATGACGCTGTTATGGGTGACGGGCGAAGCCCCGGCCGATGTCAGCGGCTCAGCCGATCGGGCACAAACCCAAGTCGGGGTGCCGCCGCCCGCCAATGGCACCGTCTTCCGCATCGTCGATTTCGCGCCTTTGCCGCCGAGCGCGGCGCCGGTCGATCATCATCAGATTCTCCTGTCGATGGGCATCGATCCGGCGACCCAAGGCCATGCGCGTCATGCCAATACGCACCGCACCAGGACCATCGATTATGCCATCGTGCTCGACGGCGAGATCGACATGCTGCTCGACGACACGGAAGTCCGCGTGAAAGCGGGCGACGTTCTGGTGCAGCAGGCCACCAATCATGCCTGGGTCAACAACGGCACCAAGCCGTGCCGCATCGCCTTCATCCTGATCGACGGCAAAACGCCGCCGGCATGGCAGCAGAACTGGAAGCCGTAAATCGCCGGTGCGAAGGCTATTCCGCCGCTTGCTGGTGGCGGTGGAATAGCGGCACGACCCTTGCGCGTTCTCCGGCGCAGGCAACGACAACGCTGGATTCGGGCACTGCCACCCAGTTCTTGTGATCGCGATCGAGCGGCTCGGACACGATGACGATGCCGGTTTCGGTCTCGCGATAATACAGCGTATTGGCGCGATCGTTCACCGCGTAGCGAAAAGCATAAAGGTCGCGCCCGTTCGACAAGGCCGCGGTGAAGCGCAACCGATCTCCGGGCGTGGTCTCGTTCATGAATTCGGTGAGTTGAGTGAGAACCGTTTCCGCCGCCGCTACCGGCTGCTCGATGCCGGCACCGAGCATGGCAAGAAAAACCGCTTCCGAATCGGTCGTGCCGATGCGGGCCGGGTAGAGCGCGTCGGAAATAAGCCCCTCGACCCTGCGGCGCAGGCGGCTCCAGCTGCCGATAAAGCCGTTGTGCATGAACATCCATTTGCCGCAGGCAAACGGATGGCAATTCGGCCGGGTGATCGGGGTGCCGGTGGCGGCGCGGACGTGGGCGAAGAACAGATGGGACTGCAGATGCCGGCACAGATAGCGCAGATTCTCATCCGACCAGGCGGGGCGCACTTCCCGATAGAGCCCCGGCTCCGGGTGGGTTCCATACCAGCCGAGCCCGAACCCGTCGCCGTTGGTGCTGGCGGTCGATTCCAGAGCCTGAATGCTCTGCGATATCAACGAATGCGACGGCTCGGTCACGTAATGCTCGAGCGCCGTGGTCTCTCCGCGATATGCAATCCAGCGGCACATAGCTCCGCCTCTGCCGGCGTCACCTCACGCCACTAATGTGGCGTCCCGAATCCATCGCGCCACCTTGTGTAGGGCAATTTCGGCACCTTCGTGTTGATTTTCTGTAAAAATACGGATCTGCGCATCGGCCGAGGTACCCTCGACGACGATAGCGCGGCAATTGCCGACCGCCTCGGCGCAGCCAAGCGCGCGGGCATCGGCCTCGACCAAGGCGATGATCCGATCGAGCATATCGGCGATGGTCACGGCCCCGGCCCGGGTCACAAAGGTCCCCTGGGTGCCGTAACGCTGGGCCCGCCACTTGTTCTCCACGGCGATGGCCCGATCGACGACGTCGAGCCCGGCTTCGTGCTCGGGGTGCCGATAGAGAAACCGCGCCATCGACCGATACAGCGCGGCGATGGCGACACTGTCGTCGAGCCGCGTGCAGCAGTCCGGCGCGCGCAGTTCGAGCGTCGGATATTTGACCGAAGGCCGGATGGCCCACCACAGATGGCTGGCATCCTGCATCGCGTCCGAACGCACCATCGCATCCACGTAGGCGTCATATTCGGCGGCGGTGCGAAACAGTTCCGGCAGGCCGGTGCGCGGTAACTCGTCATAGGCGGCCAGGCGGTAGCCTTTCAGCCCGGTCGGGCGCCGCTGCCAGAATGGCGACGAGGCGGCAAGCGCGATAAACAGCGGCAAATACGGCAGCATGCGCATCATGACGTCGATGCGGCGCGCAGGATCGGGAAACTCGACATGCACGTGCATTCCGCACAGCATGTTACGCTGGCCGATCATCTGCAGATCGTCCATCACCTTGTCGTAGCGGTCCTTCGGGCTCTGCACCGACTCGCGCCACGACGCCAGCGGATGCGTGCCGCAAGCCAGGACGGAAAGGCCGTGTTCGGCGGCCGCCGCTGCCGCGTTGAGCCGCAGTTGCCGCAACTCGATCCGCGCATCGTCGACGCGGCAATGCGGCTCGGTCGCGACTTCAATTTGAGCCTGCAGAAATTCGCGGCCGATGTGGCCCGACGATGCAAAAGCGGCGGTCTCGAACAGCGCTTCCGGTGTCTCGGCCGGCACCTCGCCGGTTTCCGCATCCGACAGGAAATATTCCTCTTCGATGCCGAACTGGAAATCCTCGTCGGCGGTAAAAACGCGCGCCGGCTGGCCCGGCGGCAACAGCGTCCGGATGTGCAGCCGACGGTCGTTGGGGTCGAATTTGAATTCCATGGCTTCGCCCGTTGCGTTGGTTTGCTCGGATGTCTGCTCGTCAGATGCCTTGCGTCTGCAGCCAGCACTCCAACAACGCCACCTGCCACAGCTTCGAATGGCCTTTGGGCGTGAGCTCGCCCTCCGGATTCGCGTAGAAGCGGTCGATATAAGGCCGATTGAACAGGCCCCGCTGGCGCGCGCGGCCGTCGTCCAGCACGCCGCGAACGAAATCGAGAAACGCGCCGCGGATATATTTGAGCGCCGGCACCGGGAAATAACCCTTCGGCCGGTCGATCACCGCGTCAGGAACAAGCCCGCGGGAGGCTTCCTTGAGAATGTGCTTGCCGCCGCCGGCAACCTTGAGCTCGGCTGGAATGCGCGCCGCCAGCTCGACCACCTCATGATCGAGGAACGGCACCCGCGTTTCCAGTCCCGAGGCCATCGCCATGTTGTCGACGCGCTTGACCGGATCGTCGACCATCATGATCTCGGCATCGAGCTGCAGCGTCTTGTCGATCGGGCTTGCGCCGCGGCAATTGCGGAAGATACGCATCGACGAATGTCGCGGCTGTAATCGCCGTTCATCAGCGCCGGCGCGACCAGCTCGGCCATCTCGGCGTGATCGCGATCGAAATAGACGCGGGCATAATCTCCGGCGGCGTCGTTCGAGCGCATCAGCACCGGATACCAATGATAGCCGCCGAAGATCTCGTCGGCGCCCTGCCCGCTTTGCGCCACTTTGACGTATTTCGACACTTCCTGCGACAACAGATAAAAGCCGATGGCATCGTGACTCATCATCGGCTCCGACATCGCCGCCACCATGCCGGGCAGCGAATTCGATGGCGCGCGCGCCGTCGACGCGGATGCGGTGATGATCGGTGGCGAAACTGCTTGGCGATCAAATCGGAATAGTGGAATTCGTCGCCCTCGACGTCGCCGATGGTCTCGAAGCCGACGGAGAACGTTTTAAGATCTTTCTGGCCGAGTTCGGCGAGCAGGGCGACCAGAAGCGAGCTGTCGAGACCTCCGGACAGCAACACGCCGACCGGCACGTCGGCGACGCGGCGGCGATCGACAGCTTTGCCGAGCGCGGCACGCACTGCCTCGCGCCATTCGGCTTCGGTCAGTGGCGCGATCCGCCGGCGCGTGGCCCGACTTCGAGCCGCCAATAGGTCTCCTCGCGGCGTCGGCCATCGGCTCGATCGTGCAGATCGTGGCCGGCGCGAGCTTGCGCACGCCCTTGATGATCGTCATCGGCGCCGGCACCACGGCGTGCCAGCTCAGATAATGATGCAGCGCCGCGGGATCGATCGCGGTATCGACGCCGCCTGCGGCGAGCAACGCGGGCAGCGTCGAAGCGAAGCGGAAACGGCCCGGCCGCTTCGGCATAGTACAGCGGCTTGATGCCGAGCCGGTCGCGCGCCAGAACGACGCGTCCGGAATCGCGCTCCCAGATCGCGAACGCGAACATGCCGTAAAAACGCTCGACGCAGCGCGGTCCCCATTCCTTGTAGGCTTTGAGGATGACTTCGGTGTCGCCCTGCGAGAAGAACCGATAGCCTTTGGCCGAGAGTTCGCTGCGCAATTCGCGAAAATTATAGATGCAACCGTTGAAGACGATGGCAAGGCCGAGCTCCGGATCGATCATCGGTTGCTGCGACGCGGCGGCGAGATCGATGATGCTGAGCCGGCGATGGCCGAATGCCACGCGATCTTGCGAGAATGCGCCGCCGGCATCCGGTCCGCGCGACCACATCCGCTGCATCATCGCGGCGAGCGAACCGCCCGCCAGAGTCGCCATTAAAGGTTACCTCGCCGCAAATGCCGCACATTTCATCACTTCCTTGGAATGACGTCTTGTCCCACCGAGCCCGCAATTAACGCTTTGGCGGTGAATCGAGTTCCTGAAGCGTTGCCTTGGCAGACTGATCGAGATCACAATGAGCTTGCGGCGCAGCGATCCCGCGCGCAACTACGCCGTTAAGCTAAGCAAGCGGCGTATCGCGGCATTCCACGCCGCCAATTTTTGTTCGCGCAGCTGCGGCATCCATCTGCGGCTTAAACTGACGCTCTAAGCGCCAGTGCTCCAAGAACCGATCCGGCTCGGGAAAAAATCCGGCATGCAGGCCGGCGAGATAGGCGGCGCCGAGCGCGGTGGTTTCCTTGATTCTGCGGACGGTCGACGGTGCTGCCGATGATGATCGGCGAGGCGCTGCATGAACCAATCCGAATTCGCCATGCCGCCGTCGACGCGCAAAGTTTTCAGCGCGCTGCCGGCGTCGCGCCAATCGGCCTTCATGGCGGCGAGGAGATCGGCGGTTTGGAAGCACACGCTTTCCAGCGCGGCCTGCGCCAATTCACGCGGACCGGTCGCGCGCGTCAGGCCGAACAATGCGCCGCGCACATCCGGCCGCCAATACGGCGCGCCGAGCCCGACAAACGCCGGCACGAGAATCACCTCCTGCGTCGGATCGGCGGCCGCCGCCAGAGCGCCGGTCTCGGCGGCGCTATGCACGATGTGCAGGCCGTCGCGCAGCCATTGCACCGCCGCACCGGCAACGAAAATCGAGCCTTCGAGCGCGTAGCTGCGCTTGCCGTCGAGCTGATAGGCGATCGTCGTGAGCAGCTTGTTGCTGCGAATGCGACCGGCGTCGCTCCGGTATTGAGAAGCGCGAAGCATCCGGTGCCGTAAGTCGCCTTGAGCATCCCCGGCGCGAAGCAGGCTTGACCGATCAGCGCGGCCTGCTGATCGCCGGCAATGCCGCAAACGGGAATTGCACCGCCGAACAGATCCGGATCGGTGATGCCGAACGCCGCCGACGAATCCAGGACTTGCGGCAGAACCGATTTTGGCACGTCCAAAATCTGCAGCAGCTCATCGTCCCAGCGCCCGTTGCGAATATCGAACAGCAACGTGCGCGAGGCATTGGTCGCGTCGGTGGCATGGACCTTGCCGCCGGTGAGCCGCCACAGCAGATAGCTGTCGACAGTGCCGAAGGCGAGTTCGCCGCGCGCGGCTTGATCGGCGGCACCGGGGACATTCGCCAGCAGCCAGGCGAGCTTGGTGCCGGAAAAATACGGATCGAGCAGCAGTCCGGTCTTCTCCGCGAACAGTTTTTCATATCCGCCGGCCTTCAGGCGCGCGCACAAATCCGCCGTGCGGCGATCCTGCCAGACGATCGCGCGATGCACCGCACGGCCGGATCGCGCGCTCCCACAGCAGCGTCGTCTCGCGCTGATTGGCGATGCCGATGGCCACGATGTCTCGGCGCGCCGGCGCCGGCCTGGCGCATCGGCGCCGCGGCAGGTCTCGAGCGTCGTCGCCCACAGATCCTCGGGCTCGTGCTCGACCTCGCCGTCGGACGGGAAAATGCTGCGGAAATTCCTGCTGCGCGACGGCGGCAACCGACGTGTCGGCCCGAAATAGCATCGCCCGCGTCGACGTCGTGCCCTGGTCGATGGCGAGGACGTAAGAGGCCACGGCGTTAGCGCCCTATTTGCCGAGCCCCTCGGCCGCCCGAAACGGGAAACCAGAGGCCGCTGCACGGGCTTCACAATACAATGATTTGCCGGTGTCGCGACCGCCGATCGCCTTGTCCGCCGACCGCTCCTCAGGTGCCGCTATTGCGCCTGCTCCAGTTTGGCGAGTTGGCCCATGGCGGAGGCCGAGCCGAGAGTCGCGGCGCGTTGATACCATTGCCTCGCTTGCGCGGTGTCCGGCGTCATGCCCACGGCGCCGAGCCGCCGGATGACGAGCGGATCAAACGTCGCACCGAGCGCCAGTGCTGCTTCCGCACTGCCGGCATCGGCCGCGCGGCGCAGCAAAAGCCGCGCCGAAACGATGTCGCCGCTCATCAGGATCGTCCTTGCCACGTTTGATCATCGCGGCAATTTCCGCATCGTCGATCTGCGGCGTCGCGGCATCGGCTGGCGCCGTCGTTGCATTCGGCGATACCACCGGCGCAGCCGGCGGCTGGGACGCCGGCGGAGACGGCATTGCTGCCGGCAGCGCGGAGCCGCTTGCGGCGCGGCATGACTACGGGCACGGGCGCAAGCGAGGCTACCAGCGGGCTGTAGCGAAGCCGCCGGCGGCGGCGCATCGTTCATCGCCGCCTGACCCTGGCTTGATTGCGGCACGGAATTCGCCGCCGTTTGTGGCTCGCTCAACTGCGATGCTGCCTCCCGCATGGGCGCCTGCAGGGGTGTAAAGCGATCACTGGCCATAGCCTGGGTTTTAACGTCGAGCGGCACGATCTCAGCGACGTTCTTGATGGCGGGCAGCGATACGACGCCCCATGCAATTAGCGCGGCCAATCCCATCACGCCCGACAGCCGCAGCACGATCGGCTTGAGGGTTCGGGCATCGTCGACCGCCGGTTCAGGAATAGCGTCCGGATCGAGCAGCAGCTGGCGCTGCAAATCCATCATGGCGCGGTCGCCGCTGAATTCCGGCCTCGCCCCCGGCAGCGGCCGCCGCGCCGGCGGCGGGTGGGGCCGTCCCGCGAGCGATATCCGGTCGCGCGCCCAAGGCGGCGCATATCTCAATGCCGGATCCAAATCTTCGGACTGATGGATCGGAGAACTCATGATCGCCTCCCATTGCATTCAAGCTCCGATGCTTACAAAAACGATGGCGGATAACCTCCGGCGGCCGCGGGCACAGGCTTACGCGGCACGGCGGATGCGAGGCGCGGCCGCGTCGGCGTTTAAACGTTCGCCGGGCGCAACAAGATTAGTTTCGGAACCGATACTCGTCGCGGACCGACGCGCTCGGTGGTACCGAATTCTTGGGAAATTGCCGCAGCCGGTGAACCAGCGGCCAATACGCAACCGACCGGAAACGGCCAGCCCGGCCGCTGCCAGCCTTCCCCCAGGGCCTCGCCCATGACAAACCCCGAGCGGCGGATCCGCGCGTTACGCAACACACACAATCGCGCCGCGGCTCCGCAACGTCTGACACCCACCCTCGCCGCGCTTGAAATCGAACGCGTTTAATTGCGATACGCGATCTTGCGCGGACATGAATGCCGATGGTCGGCAGGTATTGGGGCGGCGATATGATGCTGCCTGGATGATTCTCAAGGCGCGCTTGCCGCAATGCGGCACACCGCCAAAGCAAAACGCCATGGATCCCGCGAAATTATGACGGCAGCGACAAGAATCAGGCGCCCATGGCCAGGCAAGCGCGACCGGCGATCGTGGGCTAACGGGCCTGACTCGCCGCAACGTCACGCTGCGGGATCAGAATGTCATTGTCGGCATTCATTTTTGTCATTTTGCTTGCGTCGGCGACTCAGTTAGTCTCGCAGAGGGCTGGGCTCCTGGGACTGATTCCAGCGCTAACCCGATGACGATCTCGCGGCCATGATCGCGGACCCGATCCGGTCATGGCGCTTAGGCCGACAGGCCGTGGTGATTGGCGGATCGCGCAGGGCCTTCGCGAGGTCGAATGTTTCCGAATTTGCGCCTGATGATCGTGGCGGTGCTGGCCTCGATCTTGGGCATTAGCTGCGCTTTGGGGCTGTTCGCTGAATTTCGCGTCAGCCACGATTCGCTTTTGCGGGAATCGAACGCCGGCTCTCCTCTGCAATTTAACGCCGGCGGTTCCGGCGCTGCTGTTATAGACACGGCGGCGTCGTTCGAGGTTCGCTTCCAGGCCCAGCCGGGGCCTCATGCGGTCATCGCGGACGATAATCCAGCCGCCGATCCCACACCCGCAACGGCCGGCGTCACCGCCGCGCCGGTGCCGCAGGTCGCGCCGGAGGCGGCGCCCGCTCCGACAACAAATACCCCTCAGTCGCCGGTGGACCTGATGGCCTCACCTCCATCGCCGACCCCGCAGGAGACTCCCAATACCGCATCGGAAGCGTCGGTCCCGGCCGCTGCCGGCTCAACCACCGGCCAAGACAGTATCTTGAATGGTCAGAAAATCCGGAGTCCAAGGTCGAGACCAAGTCTATCGGCACCGCGCCTGCGGACACCGCACCGGCTGACGCGGCCGATGGCAAACCTGCCGACAGTAAGCCTGCCGACCGCGCCGACAATCCCCCCGCCGAGAGCAGACCAGCCGACACCGTGGCAGACCGCGCGTCGACGGCCTCCGGCCCGGTTCAAGAGACAGCCCCCGAACCGGCAAGCTCAGCAGCGGAAACGAAAATCCTGCCGGAACGCGCACCGGCCGTGGTGCCAAAAAGGCATCCGACCGTAAGGCACCGGCCGCTCATCGCGCGCCGCGTCGTGCCGCGAGCCCGCCGCACTGTTTCGCCGGCGCAGAGCTTCACGGCGGCGCAGCCGTTTTATCAATGGTCGCCGCAACCACAACCGGCGCAGCCGGTCCGCCGGCGCCTGATCGTCAGGCGGCCGCGTTCGCCTGCCAATGCGGCCGAAACGGCCCAGCCGACAGTCTCGAACACCTCTGTGGCTAACGCGCCGAAGTGACCTGCCGAGGCCGGTCAGGCTGCCGTTGGCCCCCCGGCCCAATGCATGAAGGATTGCATCGACCCGAAGGCTGTGAAAATCATCTCCCCGGCGGAGGGCAACGACCTGAGGCCGCGGGCGACGGCCCGCTCGACCGTGTGACCGGGAGTTAAAACACTGCCGAAGGCCCGGGGGAGGACGCGATGCGAAGGCGACGCAAATTTGTGCCCTGGTCTGCGCTGACGCCCATGACAGGGGTCGGTGCCATCATGGGGGCCGCGCTTTTTATCGGAATGGGCGTCGGCGCTGCCAAGGCCCAGCCGGCGCAGCCGGCCGCGACCTCAGCGCCTTTGCCCGGCGAGGCGCTGGCCTTCGACCGCAGCAAAGGCAATTGCCTGACCTGCCACGACATCAAAGGCGGCGACGCGCCCGGCAATGTCGGCCCGCCGCTTGCCGACATGAAGAGCCGTTATCCCGACCGCAAAGAGCTCGCCGCGATCATCTTCGACGAGACCAAGCGAAACCCGCTCACGGTCATGCCGCCGTTCGGGCGGAATCTCATTCTGACCAAGCAGGAAATCGAATCGGTCGTCGATTTTCTTTACACACGATAGGAGCGCTGCGACGCAATGAGACAACAAAGCCCTGAGCAACACAACGAGCGCGCGATCCGGGCCGACACGGCGCGTGATCGTGCAAGGCGCAATCGCCGGAGGTCTGGCCGGCGCTGGGCCTCGCCGGCGTTGCGCCGCTCGAGTCCGGCGCGCGCGGCCGCCGACGCGGCCAAGTGGCCGAAAGACGCCTTCGGCGCAAAAGACCGAAGCCGACGCGATCAAGGCGCTATTTGCCGGCAAAACGCCGGAAGCATCCGACAAGGTCAACCTCGACGCGCCGGAAATCGCCGAGAACGGCGCCGTGGTGCCGATCTCGGTGACCACGACGCTTCCCGACGTCACCTCGATCGCCATCCTGGTTTCGGAAAATCCGTTCCCGCTGGCCGCCAATTATCCGATACCGGCCGGCACTACGCCGACGGTCGCCAACCGGCTGAAGATGGCCAAGACCAGCAAAGTCATCGCGCTGGTCGCTTCCGGCGACAAAGTGTTCAGCGCCAGCAAAGAAGTCAAAGTCACGGTCGGCGGCTGCGGCGGCTGATCCGAAATCGACGAAGAGGCAAACTCAGATGGCATCGACAATTCGCATGCGCGCGGTCTCAAGCGGCGACACCACCGAGGTGCAGGCGCTGGTGCAGCACCCCATGGACTCCGGCTTCGTCAAGGACGCGCAGGGCAATCTCATTCCGCCGCATTACATCGAGGTGGTGGAGTTCGAGCACGCCGGCAAGCCGGTGTTCACTGCTTATTGGGGGCCCGCGGTTTCCAAGGATCCCTATATCAAATTCAGCTTCAAGGGCGCGCAGAAGGGCGACGACCTGACGGTCAGCTGGGTCGACAACAAAGGCGCAACCGATTCACTGGTCGGCAAAATTCAATAACGCGAGATACGCGCCGTTGAATCGGAGGGAGGACGTCGTATGCGTCGCGCAGTCTTGTTGGCACTTGCGCTGTCTGTGTCTGGCTGCGCCGCCGGTCATCCGCAGCCGGATTCAATCAATCCGAAGGCGGACTTCAAGGCATTCCGCGATTATTTCACCAAGCGCTTTCCCAAAGTGCCGTTGAACGATTTCGTCAACGGGCCCTATTCGATGGACGCCGACCTGCGCAAGCAATGGGTGGAGATCGACGCCTTTCCGCCCTATCAATTCGCGCTCGACAAGGGCAAGCAGATGTTCGACACGCCGTTCAAGAACGGCAAGACCTATGCCGATTGCTTTCCCGACAAAGGCATCGGCATCCGGCAGAACTATCCCTATTTCGACGCCAAATCGGGCGAGGTGATCACGCTCGACGTGGCGCTCAACCAATGCCGTCAGGCCAATGGCGAAGAGCCGCTCGACTACACCAAAGACGATATGGCGGCGCTGACGGCCTATATGGCCTTCACCTCGCGCGGCAAGCCGTTCGACATCAAGATCCCGAACGATCCGCGGGCGCTCGCCGCCTATCGCAAGGGCGAAGAATATTTCTACACCCGCCGCGGCCAACTGAACTTCTCCTGCGCGAGCTGCCATGTGCAGAGCCCGGGCGACCACATCCGCACCGAAGTGCTGGCGCCGGCGCTCGGGATTGGTCGCGGCGCTGCCGATCTATCGCTCGGAATGGGGCGGCATGGGAACGACAAGCCGCCGTCTGATCACCTGCAACAGCCAGGTGCGCGGCGTGCCGCTGAAGCCCGAGGACGAGCTCTACCGCGACGTCGAATACTATCTGTCGTATATGAGCAACGGCCTGCCGATCTCCGGACCGGGTGCACGGCCATGATCGCACGGGGAGGAATTCGCATGCGTGTGCATGCTTTGATCGGGCTTGCTGTCGTCCTCGCGGCCAGCGGGCTGGCGACGGCGGCGTTGGCGGCGTCGGCCGACGACTTCAAGGCGGCCTACGCCAAGGCCGAGGCCGCGGAAAATCAAGCGGGCACGCTCAAGAACCAATGGACGACGACCGACGCCGAGCTGAAGGCGGCGAAAAAGGCAGCCGATGCCGGCAATTTCGACGAGGCGATCAAGCACGCCCAGGCAGGCCGAGGCGCTGGCCAACGCATCCATCGCGCAGGCCAAGGAACAGGCGACGGCCTGGAAGAAGGCCGTCATTCGCTGACCTGAGACGGCATCGAGGAGTGTCTGCGATGCGTCGCCGCGACGTATTGAAAGCTTCTCGCGGCAACGTCGCTCTCCGGCGTCGTACCCGCGCATCGGCATTGGCGGCCGCCGACGACCCCTACGATATCGGGCGCTTCGGCAATGCGCGCGTGCTGCACATGACCGACACGCCACGCGCAGCTTCTGCCGGTCTATTTCCGCGAGCCGAGCGTCAATATCGGCGTCGGCGCGATGGCCGGCCAGCCGCCGCATCTGGTCGGCCAAGCATTCCTCAAGCATTTCGGCATCGAGCCGGGCAGCCGCGCGGCTTACGCCTTCACCTTCCTCGATTATCAGGAGGCGGCGCATCGCTACGGCCGACATGGGCGGCTTCGCGCATCTCAAGACCCTGATCGACCGGCTGCGCGCCGAGGCCGGCGCCGGCAATTCGGTTTTGCTCGACGGCGGCGATCTGTGGCAGGGCAGCGGCCTCGCCGACGCCATGCAAGGCGCGGATATGGTCGAGGCCGGCAACCTGCTCGGCATCGACGCGATGACCGGCCATTGGGAATTCACCTACGGCGAAAAAGTCCTGCGTCAAAATCTCGACGCGCTTCAAAGGCGAGTTCTTGGCGCAGAACGTGTTCCTGACCGACGAGGCCGCGTTCAACAACGCGC
This sequence comes from uncultured Alphaproteobacteria bacterium, assembly GCA_963827465.1. GTDB lineage: Bacteria > Pseudomonadota > Alphaproteobacteria > Rhizobiales > Xanthobacteraceae > BOG-931. Next base: position 726 of record CAWHBC010000046.1, on the reverse strand, counting down.
CCGCTTTCGATTCCGCATCGGGCCGCGTTTTCAAGCCGGCGATCGATCAAGGAAGTCGGCGGTCATCGCATCGGCATCATCGGCCAGGCCATGCCCTATGTGCCGATCGCCCATCCCAAGCGCTTCACGCCCGATTGGACATTCGGCATCCGCGATGCGGAGCTGCAAAAAGTCGTCGACGGGCTGCGTCAGCAAGACAAAGTCGATGCCGTCATCCTGCTGTCGCATAACGGCATGGACGTCGATCTGAAGCTTGCCAGCCGCGTTACCGGCATCGACGTCATTCTCGGCGGCCACACCCACGACGCCGTGCCGCAGCCCACGCGTGGTCGCCAATGCCGCGGGCAAGACGCTGGTCACCAATGCCGGATCGAGCGGAAAATTCCTCGCCGTGCTCGATCTCGATTTCGGCAACGGGCAGCGTGAAAGACGTGCGCTACCATTTGCTGCCGATCTACGCGAACCTGATCAAACCGGATCCGCGAATGCAGGCGCTGATCGATCGATTGCGCGCGCCATATGCAGGCAAAGTTCGGCGAGAAACTCGCGACCGCCGACGAGCTCTTCTACCGGCGCGGCAATTTCACCGGCCCGATGGACCAAGTGATTTGCGATGCGCTGCGCCAGGAGCTCGATGCGCAGATCGCGCTGTCGCCGGGCTTCCGCTGGGGCGCGACGATGCTGGCCGGCCAGCAATACGTAGTCGTCAACGAGAACGAGAACAGT
>CAWHBC010000045.1:0-56550 GCA_963827465.1 uncultured Alphaproteobacteria bacterium | reverse complement strand
ACCGGACCGCCGGAGCAACTCGGTCAGGAAATGCGCCGGTTGCGCCGCCGCTGCAAAAAGATCGTGTGGCTCAACCCCTTGATCGGCTGGCGCGACTATTCCCCGCAAGCACGCGGCATGCAGGCGGCGCTGCCCTATATCGATCTGTTCGCGCCGGCGCACAATCTGGCGAGCCTGGCGGCGCTCGAGCCCTATCTGGCGCGGCTCTAACTCTTGCGGCGGCGCGCTGTCTTCGGGCGGATCGCGTGACTCTTTTCGATCCCCGCCGCACGGGCGGCATCCTGCAAAGCGTGGCGGATTTCATCGCGCTTGTCGTGGATCGAGGCGATCACCGGCCCGGCCGGAACGCCGAGACCCACCAGCGCCGCTTCCGCAAGTTGCAGGCTCGCCTCCACGGTTTCCGGCACCGCATCGGTGGCGCCGAGCCGATAGAGTCGCCTGGCGTGGTCGGCATCGCGCGCCCGCGACACGATCAGCACGTCGGACCGCATGTCGCGGACATGAGCGACGATGTCGTCGACCAGATTGTGATCGTGAATGGTAATGATGACGCCGGCCGCCTCGCCGAGGCCGCAGGCTTCGAGAAATTTCGTGTCGGCGGCGTCGCCGTAATAGACCTCATGGCCCTCGCGGCGATCGTGCGTCACCGTCGCGGGATTGAGATCGGCGGCGATAAACGGAATGCCGTGCTGCTTCAGGAGCGCGCACACCATTTTGCCGACACGGCCGTAGCCGACGACGATGGCGTGCTTGCTGCCGACGCTCGGCCGCGCCGTCAGCTCCGGAGGCGCGGCGACGGCGGTCCGCAGCCGCGCCGCGATACCCCGCGCCGCAAGCGATAGCAGCGGGATCAATGCCATGGTCACCGAGGTCACGACCAGCGCGAAGCTTGCCAGCCGCGCGTCGATCAGCCCGAGTTCCCGCGCCGTGCCGATGCCGACGAACGCGAACTCGCCGCCGGGCCCTAGCAACAGGCCCATTTCGACAGCGACCGGCCACGACAGCCGGAACAGCTTCGCAAGTCCAATGATCAGCAGCGATTTGACGGCGATCAGCCCGAAAACGGCCGCGGCAAGCGCCAGCGGCTCGCGCAACAGTTCGCGGACGTCGATGTCCATGCCGACGGTGAAAAAGAAAATCCCGAGCAACAATCCCTTGAACGGCTCGATGGTGGCTTCGATCGCCTTGCGGTATTCGGTTTCGGCCAGCAAAAGGCCGGCGACGAACGCGCCGAGGGCCATCGACAGCCCGGCCTGGTTGGCGACGACGCCGGCGGCGATGATCACGAACAAGGCCGTGGCGATGAACAGGTCGCGCGACCGTGTCGCCACCACCAGGCGAAACAGCGGCTGCAGCAGCACGCGGCCGAACACGACAATGACGGTAAGCGCGACCGCCGCTTGCAGGAGCGCCCGGCCGAGACTGGCAAGCACCGAGGTGCCGGAACCGGCCGCCAAGAGCGACACGAACATCAGGATCGGAATGACGGCGAGGTCTTGTAGCAGCAGCACCGCGAAGCTCGAGCGACCGACGCCGGTCTTCAGCCGCCCTTGCTTCGACAGCAATTCGAGCACGATCGCGGTCGACGACAGCGACAGGCCTGCGCCGAGGATGATCGCCTCTGAAGGCTTGCTGCCGTGATAGAGGGCGGCACCGGCGAGGAGCGCGGTGGTGAGCAGCACCTGCAGGCCGCCGAGCCCGAACACCAGCCGCCGCATCGTCAACAGCCGGTGCAGCGACAGCTCCAGTCCGATCAGGAACAACAGGAAGACGACGCCAAGCTCGGCGATGCCGGCGACATCCTTGGCGTCGCCGACCGTGAACCAGTAAAGCGCCGGGAAAGTGCCGATCAGCGAGCCGAGGCCGAGCGGACCCAACAACGCGCCGGCGCCGAGATAGCCGAGCACCGGCGAGAAGCCGAGCCGGCTGACGATGGGCACCACGATGCCGGCAGTGCCGAGCACGACCAGCGCGTCGCTATAGGCGGCAACATTGATCGTCGAGGCCACAAGAATCTCCGCCGCGGCTGTGCCGGCGCAGACTACGCCTCCTTAGGCACGCTGTAAATCGCCGTCGTGCGGCTAGACGCCGAGATGCCGATGCAGCATGTCCGGCTGATCGTGCACGGCTTGCGCCGACAGCGAGTCGACGACGTGGCCGTTGTGCATGACATAAATGCGGTCGGCGAGCGTCATGACCGCGGAAATATTCTGTTCCACGATCAATATGGTCTGGCCGCCTTCGGCGAGCGCCCGGCAGGTGGCGAGCAGATCGCGGACGATGATCGGCGCCAAGCCCTCGAACGGCTCGTCGAGCAGGAGGATTTTCGGCTCGCGAACCAGCGCCCGGGCGATCGCCAGCATCTGCTGCTCGCCGCCGGAGAGATCGGTGCCCCGGCTGCCCCGGCGCTCCTTGAGCCGCGGAAACATCGCGTAGATGCGCTCAAGCGGCCAGCGGTTCGCCGCGGTCAGCCCGGCGATAATGATATTTTCCTCGACATTGAGGCTGCCGAAGATACGCCGGTCTTCATGCACGAGCTGCATGCCGGCCTGAGCGATGGCATGGCTCTTTTTGCCGGCGATCTCGGCGCCGTCGAAGACGATCGAGCCGGCGCGCGGCGTTACCACGCCCATCAAGCTTTTCAACGTGGTCGTCTTGCCCGCGCCGTTGCGGCCAAGCAGCGCCACCACTTCGTTGCGATCGACGGTGAGCGACACATCGAACAGGATGTGGGAATCGCCATAATAAGAGTTGAGACCGTTGACCTCGAGCAGGCTCATGGCGCGACCACCCCGCCGAGATAGGCGTCCTGGACCGCCTGATTGCCCTTGATTTCGGCCGGCGTGCCTTCGACCAGCACGCGGCCTTCCTGCAGCACGGTCACTCGCTCCACCAATTCGAACAGCGAATCCATGTCGTGGTCGATGATGATAATGGTGCGTCCTTGGGCGATCGACCGCAGGAGCTTCACCATGTCGACCCGCTCCAGCGGACTCATTCCGGCGAGCGGCTCGTCGAGCAACAAGAGGCTCGGCGCCGTGGCGAGCGCCAGGCCGATCTCGAGCCGGCGTTTCTCGCCATAAGCCAGCTCGGACACCGGCAGGTCGGCCCGTTCGAGCAAATGCACGGCCTTGAGCGTGTCGGTGACGCGCTGGGTAAGGCCTTCCACGCTCGCGACATTGCGCAACAGATCGAGGCGAAACGGTCCCCGCTTTTCGGCGAGTGCGGCGATGGTGGCGTTTTCGCGCACGGTCAGCCGGGTAAACAACTGATTGACCTGATAGCTCTTGGTCAGGCCGAGCTGGCATACGTCGGTGACGCTCATGCCGGTAATGTCGCGGCCCTCGAACACAATGCGCCCTTCGGTCGGATGCATTTCGCACGTCAGCATCTTGAAGAAGGTCGATTTACCGGCGCCATTGGGGCCGATGATGCCGCGCCGCTCGCCGCGCCCCACCGAGAAATTGACCGCGTCATTGGCAAGCAGGCCGCCGAACCGCTTGGTCAATCCTTCGGCGCGCAGAATGGGGCCGCCGTCAGCGACCGGTTTCGGCCGCCGCGGCGACGGCGTCAGCACGACGACCGGCGCCGCCCCGGGGTCCATCGCGGCGCCCATGGACGCCGAAAACGGAGGGCGATCGAGTTCGGCCGCTTTGCGGCGCTTGCCGTTCCCGCCGGCGAGCCGCGCCAGATCGACCAGGCCGCCGACGATGCCGCGGCGCAGGAAACACACCAGCAGCACGAACACGATGCCGAGCACGAGCTTCCAGGTAGCGCCGAGATGCAGCGTGGTCTGGAAAAAATCGCTGAGGTAAAGCCAGACCGTGGCACCGACCAGCGGGCCGAACAGCGTGCCGGCGCCGCCGATGGCGGTCTGCATCACCAGTTGGCCGGACGTGTCGAACATGAAGGCATCCGGCGGCATGAAGCCCTGCATGATGCCGAGCAAGCCGCCGGCGAAGCCGGCATAGGTGGCGGCGACGACAAACGCGGTCAGCTTGTAGCTATGGATGTTATGGCCGACCGCCGCGGCGCGGAGCGGATTGTCGCGGATCGCGCTCAGAACTGCGCCAATCGGCGAGCGCACGATGCGGAGCGCGATGACGAGGCCGACGAAATACCAAAAGGCAAGAAACGCGTAGAGCATCCGGTCGGTGTTGAAATGGATGGTGGTGAAACCGAGATAGAGGTTTGGCGTCGGCACCCCGGGCAGGCCGTTCTCGCCGCCGGTAAAGGCCGACAGTGGATTGAATTCGACGAAGAAGAATACTTCGGCGATCGCCACCGTGATCATGGCGAAATATATGCCGGTGCGGCGCAAAGCGATAAGCCCGACCAGATAACCGACGGCGGCGGCGGCCGCCGCACCGATAAATACCGCCGTCACCACATGAGGGAAATTCACGACGGTGAGAAGATAAGCGGCGACCATGCCGCCGGTGCCGTAGAAAGCCGACTGGCCAAACGACAGCAGCCCGGTAAAGCCGAACAGAATGTCGAAGCCGATGCCGAACAGGCCCCAGACCAGAATCCGGTTGATGGTGGTGGGTGCAAATCCGAGATAGGGCAAAACGAACGGCGCCGCGATCAGCCCGGCTGCGGTGAGGGCCTCGATAAGGAAGGGACGTTGCTTGAACATCTGCTGACCGCATTCACTCTCGGCTGGCGGTGCCGAGCAAGCCGTAAGGCCGCAGCACCAGCACCAGCGTCATCGCCACGAACAGCATGACGTAGGCATAACCGGGATTGAACATCGACGTGATGCTGATGATCTCGCCGGCGATCAGGCCGCCAAGCACGGCGCCGGGAAACGAGCCGACGCCGCCGATGACGACCACGACGAAGGTCTGCACCAGGATCGACTCGCCGACGTCGGGCGCGATCGAAACGACCGGTGCGTTGACAATGCCGGCAAAGCCCGCCGCCATGGCGCCGATACCGAACACCAGCATGAACACCTTGTAGACATCGATACCAAGCGAGCCGACCATCACCGAATCTTCGATGCCGGCACGCACAATCATGCCGATGCGCGTGCGATAAAGCACGACATAGAGCACGATCAACGCCACCGCGACGATGCCGAGCAGCGCCAGGCGGTAGGTCGGGTAGAACATGAAGCCGATCGGCGTGATGCCGGCGAACAGCGGCGGCGGCGGCACCGCTTTGGAAAGACTGCCGAAGAAAAAACGCACGGCTTCGACGAAGACGATGCCGAGGCCGAACGTGACCAGCAGCTGATCCTCGTGCGGCCGGCTGTAGAAATGGCGGATCACGACGCGCTCCATCACCACGCCGACCAGCATGACGAACAGCGAGCCGGCAATGATGGCGACGACGAACGAGCCCGTGTAGCTGTAAGCCACCCAGCCGGCGTAGCCGCCGAGCATGAACATGGCGCCATGGGCGAGATTAAGAACGCCGAGGGTGCCGTAGATGATGGTCAGACCGGAGGAGATCAGCGCCAACAGAGCGCCGAGCACGAGACCGTTGAAACATTGCGATACAAAAGTAGGCCAGTTGATCACGCCGTTATCCGTACTTTTTCGGGATGCATTTCGCCGGCCCCGCCGCTTGTATGTCCGGCTTTATGCCGGGCCTTTTCGTCGTCTAGCAACCCGCAAAATAGCCGGGCCGCAAGGAAGCGAAGACGCAAGCTTCGCCCCCTTCGGCCCGGCCACGACAAAAACTACGCCTGGTCCGCGGCGTCGGGCGGATGAGGCGTCTTACGGACCCTCAGGTGTAGTCGCCGAGGTTGCAGCCGAATGCGTCCGGCTTCTGCATCAGCGGCGCCCCCGGCACGACCTCGGTGACCTCCCAGTAGTCCTCGCTGTTCTTCATGTCCTTCGGCGCCTTGCCACGGACGATGATGACAGGGCGGACCAGCTGATGGTCCTCGGGACGGAAATGCACCTGGCCGACGGTCGAGTTGAAGGTCTCGCCCTTCTCATAGGTTTTGATGACGTCCGGCGGATAAAACGTGCCCGCCTCCGAGACCATGCGCGCCCAGATGGCGAATTGCATGTAGCCGTTATTGGCGCCCCATTCGGGCTTGTAGTTGTACTTCTTGTTGAAGGCCTCGACGAACATCTTGGCCAGCGGATACTTGTCCTCCAGCGTCCACCAGAAGTCGGTGGCGGCATAGACGCCCTCGGTGAGCTCCGGCCCCACTTCCTTGGCCAGGAACGGGATCTGGTACGGAATCACCATCTTCATCTTCGGCGTCAGGCCGAACTGCTTGGCCTGCTGGACCGACAGCACGGCATCGCGGCCCCAATTGACGTTGACGATGAACTCGGCGCCCGAATTGGCGATGTTGGTGAGATACTGGCTGAAGTCCTGCGTGCCGAGCGGCGAAACCTGATTCGTCACCATGGTCCAGCCGCCATTGGCGGTCAGATAATCGTTCACCGACTTGGTCACGGTGTGGCCGTAGGTGTAGTCCGGCGTCATGAAGGCGGCCTTCTTGTTCTTGCCGTAGGCCTTGACCAGCACCGGACCGATCGCGTTGGCCGCGGTCTCGCCGTAGAAGCACTGACGGAACGAGTAGCGCGCACAATCTTTGCCGGTGGTGTCGTTGGAGCCGGAAATCGCCACCAGGTAAAGAATCTTCTCGCGCTCCGCGAACTTGTTAAGCGCCACCGCGACCGCCGACGATGTCGATCCGGTCATGGCGACGATCTTGTTGTCGTTGATGAAAGTCTGCTGCTCCTGCACCGCGTCGTTCGGTTTGGCGCCCGAGTTGGCAACCACCAGGTTCACCTGCTTGCCGAGCACACCCTTGCTGATCTTGGGCGCGATCTTTTTGATCAGCGGGTTTCCCTCGTTGATATGCTCGACGGCAAGCTGCATGCCCTTGAGTTCATCCTCGCCCTGCACCGCATAAGCGCCGGTTCGAGGCACGGTCGCGCCGATGGTCACCGTCGAGCCTTGCGAGCCGGCCGGCCAGGTGCCGAGCGGCGGCTGATCCTCGGCGAATGCCGGTACGAAGGTAAAGCCGCCGATCGACAGCGCGCCGAACCCGGCACCGGTCGCGGCTGCGGCGTGCAGCAGATGACGCCGTGAAAGCGGCGTGGCAATAGATCCGTTCTTCTTTGTCATGTCTTCCTCCCGTTGTTCAATCGTCGTTGTTTGCGGGCCACGGAGCGTGACCGCGCCGTTTTTGTCGCCCTTAATCTTCTCGTTGAACGCAGATTACAGCCTTGTCCCGATCTGCGCTGCCTATTAGGTCATGCCGCCTGCGAAATTTCGCCGCAATAATACCAAAGACGTAGAGCCTGACGGAAATCGCATAATCCGCAGCAATAGCTGTAGCTTAGGGGCCTGCCGGTGTGCCGGCCTTAACCAAGCCCTGCGGCCGCCGGGCCTGATCCCTCATTTCCGTCGGGGTTAAGCCGAAGCTTCGGCGGAATGCCCGATTGAAATAGGACAAGTCGGTGAAGCCGGCCTCGACGGCAATATCCGCGATCTTGCGTTGCTCCCAGCGACTGTCGCGGAGCATCAAGGCTGCTCTTTCCAGCCGCCGCTCCAACAGGTGATGCGTGAAACTCCTGCCGGTGTCCGCGACCAGCAGATGAACATAGCGCGGTGTGATGCCGAGCAGTTTCGCGACAGCGGCCGCGCTCAGATTGGGGTCGCCGCTTCTGTTCTCGATGGCACGCAGAATGGCGGCGCGCCGGTTTGCTCGGTTCATGACGCTGTGTCGCACACGCGACACGGAGCGTTCATGCCAAATCCATTATCGATAGACTCTAGGCACAATCAAACAAACGAAATGAAAGTTTGTTCGCTCTAGGCACGGCTCCGCTTCGCTGTGGGCATAAAGCCGGCGAAAAATGCGGCTGAGGCCTCCTGCTATCACGTCTCTTTCGCGGCGATGCCGGCGGCGCGAAAGTCGGACGGAGTTCGAACCGAAATACCGACGGAACGATCGATTGAAGTACGACAGGTCGGTGAAGCCCGCCTCGGCGGCGATAACAGCGATTTTGCGGGAATGCCAGCGCGGATCGCGCAATAGCGCGGCCGTTCTTTCGAGCCGCCGCTGCAGCACGTGATGGGTGAAGCTCTTGCCGGATTCTTCGAGGAGAAGATGCACGTAACGCGGCGTGACGCCGAGCAAGAGTGCGATTGAGATCGCGCTCAAGCCTGGATCGGCGCTGCGGCGCTCAATTTCGCGCAGAATAGCGGACCGACGCGCCGCGCGGCCGCCGCCTTCTTGTGCCAAGTGGCGCGCGTCGCCTTTCGCGCCGAGAAGCAGGGCAATGAGATCGTAGACATGCGAGACCACAAGCTCGCAAAATGCAGGGTGTGTTAGTTCAACAAGACGGAAGGCGTCGATATAACCGATCAGCAGCGGCAGAACATCAGAATTGCTCGGAATCCGCTGCGTCATGCGGGTGTCGAGGTCGGTGATTCTCGCCTCGAGGATGACGCGGGGCACTCGCAAGGCGATGTGCCGCGAAGGAGCCTCAATGAACACTTCGACCGGATGGGCGGTGCTCGCCAGCACAGCTTCTCCCTCCCCGACCGCCGCTTCACGGCCGCGTTGCTGCAGGACACATCCGCCGCGCAGCGAGACGCCCAGCAGGAGATCATCACTGTCGATGTGGTCGGTTGTGTGCCATCGACGGCACCGCGAGAAGGAAGACAACGCCAGCCCGAGACCGGGCAAGCTGCGCAGATCGGCCTCGAAATGGAACGGCTGATCTCCAAGCGGCTCGATATCGTGCTTTACAATGGTGCGACTGTAAATCTCCCGATACGCGTCAATTCGCTTCTGCTCCGGAAAGTTGTCCGTCGAAAATCGAAGAATTTTGGAAGGGGTCGGATCCAAGGGATTTGCACCGCCTATGGGTTGGACCGGGTCATAATTTCCAGATGGCAAACGACGCCACCCCCACTGCTACCGCTCCGGTAGTGCGGCGGTACCCTAGCCAAATTGAACACTACCCTACTGCTGCGCATGAGCCCGGGTCGCGGTTGCACTGACCGCATTGGCATCCAAAAACAAAGTAGCAGATTTTGGTCGAGCGGCAATTCACTCCAGGCACCGTCAATTTCACTCTACGCATGATTAATGGCGATTTGACTTTTTTATCTGTGACCGTCCCGCCACATGGCCGCTAAAACGCCGCTCATTTCCGCTTGAGCATGACTATTTCACTATAGTTCAAGACAACGCCCCTGTCCGCGTTAGATTACCTCGACAGCAGGGGGGCCTGATGAAGAAATTTATGGCGATCGGCGTTGCGCTTTTTGCGTTCGCCGCGATTGATACCGCAGGCGCAGCCGACATGCTGGTCAAGGTGCCTGCGTCAGTTGCATCTTACAATTGGACCGGCTGGTACATGGGCTTGAACGCTGGTGGTGCTTGGGGAGTTTCAGATACGAGCCCAAACCTTCCTGCCGGGTTTGCGCCCGCTGTTGTCGCGACCGCAACCGCTAAGCTTAGCGGATCAGGTTTCACCGGTGGTGGCCAGTTTGGTTATAACTGGCAATTCAACAATGTCGTCACGGGGCTTGAGGCCGACATCAATTACACTGATCTCAATACCACTCGGTCCGCACTGGTACCCGGCTTTATAAATCAAGTTGATCAGTCTTTTAAAAGTGATTGGCTGACCACATTTCGCGGGCGGCTCGGCTTAGCTTGGGATCAAACATTGGTTTATGCCACCGGCGGTCTGGCTGTGGCGGATATTCGTCTTATGGAAAGCACCGGCTTTGGAACAGTTACGGCATCAAGGAGCGGAACTCGCGCCGGATATGCGATTGGCGGCGGCGCGGAATGGGGTTTTGCGCAGGGCTGGACCGTAAAGGCCGAGTATTTGCGCGTTGATCTTGGAACGGTGAATAACATCGTCAACACGTTAGGGTTCCCGCCAACCGACTTCTATGCCAATAGAGTGACAGAAAACATAGCTCGTTTGGGGCTCAACCGCCGATTCTGATTCCCAATCGAAAAAATTCAAAGGACTTGATGTTGTAGCGGAGACGGCGTTGCGCAGTGATATAAAACTCTGTTGACGTAACACAAGACTTTACGCAGCATTCGCTCACCGGGCGCACTGTGTGGACCGCCGATAGCGAATGCATCCATGACCGACCTCACCATCACCGCAGTCCGCACCACCATGCTGCGGGTGCCGTGGCCCGAAACGCCGTGGCTCAAGGGCCACCACTTCGGCGAGGCGCGCCAGTTCCTTGTCGTCGACGTCGAGACCAAGAGCGGCATCGCCGGGATGGGTTATCTCTTCCTGTTCCGGCCGGGCATCAGGTCCATCGCGGGGTGCCTTGACGAAGTCATCATTCCGCGCGTCATCGGCAAGGATGCGAGCGCCATCGAGGCGATCTGGCAGGATCTGTGGAAGACCACCGTCACCTACGGCCGCGGCGGCATTGCCACCATGGCGCAGTCGGTCCTCGACATCGCGTTATGGGATATTGTCGGCAAGGCCGCCAAGCTGCCGCTGCACCGGCTGTGGGGACATTATCGCGCCGAGCTGCCGGCCTATGGCTCGGGATGTTTCCGCGGTTCCGGCGGTGACGGCATGATCGCCAAGGCGCTGCATTACAAGGAGCGCGGCTACAAGGCGATCAAGATGCAGGTGGCGCACGGCGCGAGCCTTGCCACCGATCTCGACAATGTGCGGCGCATGCGCGAGGCGGTGGGCCCGGACATCGATATCATGATCGACGTCAACATGGGCTGGAGCGCCGACGTCGCCATCCAGATGGGCCGCAAGTTTCAGGATTACGACGTGTACTGGCTGGAGGAGCCGGTGGTGCCGGACGATTTCGCCGGCTATCTGCGCATCGCGCAAGCGCTCGATCTGCGCGTCGTCGGCGGCGAGACGCATTTTACCCGTTTCGATCTCAAGCCGTTTTTTGAAAATCCGCTGCTGCCGATCCTGCAGCCCGATCCGATGCGCGGCGGCATGACCGAATTGCGCAAGATCGCTACCGTCGCCGATACCTGGGGCATGACGATCGCGCCGCACCTGTTTCCGGAACTCAACGTGCAACTCCTTGCCTCAATCCCGAACGGCATCTGGATCGAGGACATGGGGCTCGGCGAAGATCTGTGGGTCGACCCGGTGCTCGTGAAGAACGGCACGATCACCGCGCCGGAGCGGCCGGGTCATGGGCTTGTCTTCAAGCCGGAGATTTTGCGCGACTGCGCGATAAAGACGTGACGGTTTGGTAGCGGGGGCCAGATTCGAACTGGCGACCTCCGGATTATGATTCCGCTGCTCTAACCAACTGAGCTACCCCGCCAACCGCGACATTGACTGGAACGAGCGGCCCACGGGGCCGCCCTCCGGCGGGCGGGGAACTAGGAGAGCCCCGGACCGCAACGCACATTTATGTCAGGAAGCCGCGCTTTCCAAGCAAGATTTTGGCGGTCCCCGGGGCCAACTCAGGCCGATCGCCGGGACGCGTTCGAACCATCGGCGCCTTGCTCGGAGAAGCGCAGCGCATCGTTCGGAACCGCCCACCGCGCGAGCGCCTGGCAGCCTCCAAAGGCTACTATGAAAAGCTCAGTTCACACCATACATAGCACGGATGGAACTCCGGCACGCTGACTGGACATATGACCAGCGTTCGTTTCGGTAGTTGGGAGTTCCGTGTCAGGGATAGGTTGGCGGTTAGAAACGAATTGGCGGCGAAGAGGGGTCTCCTAATGCAAATGCGCAGGATCGCGCCGATCGCTCTCACCGTGCTGGCGCTGGGAACACCGGCGGTGGCGCACGCCCCAGCGACGCCGGCAGGTACGCCGTTCGACGGCCGATGGAGCGTCTTGATCGTGACCGATGCAGGCACCTGCGATCGCGCCTATCGCTATGCGCTCGACATCGTCGATGGCCGGGTCACTTACGACGACCCTTCATTCGATGTTTCGGGCCATGTCGACGCGCGTGGCCATGTGCGCGTCAGCATCAGCGCCGGAGGCGAGCGCGCCAATGGCGCCGGGCAATTGTCAGACAATTACGGCCGCGGCAATTGGGTCGGTCAGTCATCGACTTCTACATGCTCCGGCCACTGGGAAGCCGAGCGCCGCGGCTGAGCCGCAGCCGAGATTGCCGGCGCGCTAAACCTTCACAAATCTGATCAGCGAAAAATGCCCGAGCGGCGGCATCGGCCGGCGCTCGGCCAGGCGCACGCCGCCGTGGCTCGCCGCCCAGCGCGCGAGCCGATCCCAACCGAATTCCGGACGCCAGCCAAGCCAGCGCGCCAGCGGGGCGGCGCATTTTTCGCCAAATGCGCGCAAGCCCTTCTCAGCACCCAGATGATTGACCAGCACGATCTCGCCGCCCGGCCGCAGCACGCGCGCAAATTCGTTCAGCGTTGCTTCCGGATCCGGTACCGCAGTGATGAGATATTGCCCGACGACGACGTCGAACGCCGCGTCCTTGAAGCCGAGATGTCCTGCATCCATGACCGCGAGGGCCTCGACATTGCCGAGGCGCCGGTCGGCAACGCGCGACTTCGCCTTGCGCAACATCGGCTCCGAATAATCGACGCCGATTAACCGGCTTGACGCGGAATAATCCGGCAACGACAGCCCGGTGCCGACGCCGACCTCGAGAATGCGGCCGCCGATTCGTTCGGCCGCCGCGATCGAAGCCCGACGGCCGCGGGCGAACACGGCGCCGAATATTATGTCGTAGACGGGGGCCCAGCGCGCATAGGCTCTGGCGATACCCGCTTTATCGAGTTCGTCGGTCATGCGGCAATGATCATGCGGGAATTTTGGCGTCTCGCATATCGTGGCAACGGCGACGGTACGGCAAGACCCCGAACCGGCAGCCGATGACCGTCAAGGAAAGCATGTCTCGATAAAATCTATGTGGCAGCGGATACGGCGGCGCCGACGGCATAATGGATATTGGCCGCCGCCACGGCACCGGAGATCACGCCGCCGCCCAAGACGCGGGCCTGGCCTTCGGCCGCGTCGTAGAACACGCAGGCCTGCCCGGGCGACACGCCATCCTCTCCGGCGATCAGTTCGACCTCGACGCCGCGGGCGCCGTTGCGCAGCCAGGCCGGCCGCGGCGGGCGGGTGGAACGGACCTTCACGAAGACTTCCGTGTGACGCTGCAAGACCGCCTCGATCGGGCCATCGCCGAGCCAATTGATATCGCGCAACTGAATGTGACTGGTGCGCAGCGCTTCGCGCGGACCGACGACCACCCGCCGCGTGGCGGAGTCAAGGCGCACGACGTAAAGCGGGCTGCCGGCCGCTATACCGAGCCCGCGGCGCTGGCCGATGGTGAAGTGAATGATGCCCTCATGATGGCCCAAAACACGGCCGCTTAGATCGACGATTTCGCCCGGTCCGGCAGCGCCGGGACGCAACCGCCGGATCATGTCGGCATAATGCCCGGTCGGAACGAAGCAAATGTCCTGACTGTCCTGCTTCTCGGCGACCGGCAGCCCGAAACGCCGCGCCAAATCACGGGTCTCCGCCTTCGTGCGGTCACCGAGCGGAAAGCGCAGGTGATCAAGCTGCGCCGGGGTGGTGGCGTACAGGAAGTAGCTCTGGTCGCGTTCGGCCTCGCGAGCCCGATAGAGCGCCCGGCCGCCGCGCGGCAGCGCGCGCGACGCTACATAGTGACCAGTTGCCAGGACCTGCGCGCCGAGATCGCGTGCCGTTTGCAGAAGGTCGCGGAATTTTATCGACTGATTGCACTCAACGCACGGCACCGGCGTTTCGCCCGCCATATAGCTGTCGGCGAAGCGGTCGATGACGGCTTCTTTGAAGCGGGTCTCATAGTCGAGGACATAGTGCGGGATGCCGATGCGTTCGGCCACCGCGCGAGCGTCATGGATATCACGGCCGGCGCAGCAGGCGCCTTTGCGGTGGCTGGCGGCGCCGTGGTCGTAAAGCTGCAAGGTTATGCCGACGACGTCGTAACCGGCTTCAGCCAAGAGCGCGGCGGTCACCGAGGAATCGACGCCGCCCGACATCGCGACAACCACACGGGTCGCCGACGGCTTTCCGTCGATATCGAAGCCATTCAATGCCATGCGGTCCCGACCTAATCGTCATTCTTTGCCGCCGTCCAATACTATAAGGGGCGCTCCAGCACTCCGCCATGGCCGGCCGCCAAGCGGCAAAATTTGCCGGATGCGGCGAAAAGGCTGCCCTATGGGGTTCTCCACATGCCTCATAAGCTATTGAAATAGCTTTTATTTCGTAAAGTACCGAGATGGCCCAGCCATTGCAGGCCGAAGGCTCAGTCTTGGTCGCTTTCAGGAGTTCGCGCGTGTCGAGTATGCCGGGTATAGCGTCCGATGGGTCAACCGCCCTTTCGATCACCTCGCCGTCGCGAATGCAGGCATCGACACCCAGCCAGGACCCCAATTCGCAACCATTCGCGGCCCTGCTCGACGCCACGACGTCCGCGCCGCAAAGCCCCTCCGCCTCGGCCGCCACACCCGCCGGTTCGATGCAGTCCGGCCAACAAACGACGCAGCAGAATCCGGCGCCGACAAATTCACCGGCCGCAAATGTCGGCAACTCGAACTCCACGTCCGCTTCAACGTCCGCTTCAGCTTCCCCTTCGACTTCGAACACTTCCCCTGCCACATCGACGGCAAATTCGTCGGGTTCGAACTCGCAAGGTCCCGCCGCTCGAGCGACCGGCGCTACTGCTCAGGTCGCGTCGTCCGGAAAAGCCACTGGCAACGCGGCCCACGTCAAAACAGCGGCCATGAAAGCTCTTGCCGCCGCCGGTGCAAAGCAAATCGCCGCAAATGCTGCAAAAGCCCCAACCGCTGAAGCCGCGACACCGGCGAGCCCCGACGCGACGGCGACCGGACAGCAGAACGGGTCCGATGGCGCCGACGCAGCTTCGGCAACGCCAAATACGGCGTCAGCGCCGGCCCCCGCTATTGCAGCTCCGCCGCCCGGATCTGCCGGAAATTTGAATTCGCTCGTTCCGCAAGTGATTGCAGCCGCGGCAGCGGCGGCGGCCGATGCATCATCCGACGCGCCTGCGGCGGGATCAAAGAAATCCGCCGGCGACCCATCCGACAATCAGCAAAATGCCGGTTCGGCGACGGCAGGCGCAACGGCCGTGACGGCGGCGGCAAATCTGCCGACGGCCGTCGCGGCCGCAGTCGCGGTCGCCAGCACCGTCGACGCTCCAGCGGCGGGCAGCGGATCGACGGCGGCGATCGCGAGCGTCGCCGGCCAGGCGCGCGGCCGGTCGGCCCAAACGGCTGCAAACGGTGTGCTGGCCGCCCAGGCGTCCGATGCGGCTCCAACTCCGGCCGCCGCCCAGGGAGCGGCACAGCATGCCGCACAGGGCCAAAACCCAAACGCCTCACCGGCCGACGCGGCAAAGCAGCCATCTTCGGCCAGCAGCAACGTGGCAGCGAGCGCGAACTCCGCGCTCCAACAGCCGCCGGCGCCGGCCGCTACGCCGCAAGGGGATGCCGCAACGCCCCTCAGTTTCGTCGCTCACCTCGATACCGCTACGAACGGCACGCTGTCCGCTCCGGCCTCGAATACCCAGGCCGCCACCGCCGTAAAATCGGCCGACACGAACCTGCCAAGTTTCGCCCTCCTCGCAACCAACGCGGCGACGCCGCAGGCGGCGTCGGGGTCAGGGGCCGCCACGGCAGCCGTTTCGGTTGCCGGACTGCCGATTGCCATTGCCGCCCGCGCGGTGGCTGGTTCCAATCAATTCGATATCAGGCTCGATCCACCGGAGCTCGGCCGCATCGACGTGCGCCTTTCCGTCGACTCGAGCGGCCAAGTGACCTCGCACGTCACCGTCGACCGGCCGGAAACACTGGCGCTGTTGCAAAACCAGCAGCCGCAGCTCGAACATGCTCTCGAACAGGCGGGTTTGAAAACGGCTGACAACGGCCTGCAATTCTCGCTGCGCGACCAATCGTTCGCCGGGCAGAACAACAACGGCGGCGGTGCGCAGCCAAATCCGACGCCGCAGCTTGTGATTCCCGACAGCGATCTGCCGTCCGTCGACGCCGCGCAAGTCTATTCGCGTTGGGGTCGCGGCACCGGCCTCGACATTACCGTGTAACAGCAATCGTCCGAGGACAAACCATGACGACCACAAGCCCGACCGGCAGCACCACCTCACCGACATCGGCTGCCGCCGCCAGTTCGAGCACCAGCGGCAGCACCAGCAACACCGGACTGGCCCAGCTTGCCGACAATTTCAATTCGTTCCTGACGCTTTTGACCACGCAGTTGCAGAACCAGGATCCGCTCGATCCGCTGGACACCAATCAGTTCACCCAGCAACTGGTCGAGTTCACCGGGGTTCAGCAGCAGGTCGACATGAACACCAACCTGCAGACCCTGATCTCGCTGCAGCAAACATCGGAAGCGACCTCGGCGATGCAGTACTTGGGCTCCAGCGTGACGCTCAGCGGCTCCAGCGCGACGCTCGCGTCGGGTTCGCCAGCCACCTGGGCCCTGAACTCGCCGTCGCCGGCCACCGCCCAGGTCACCATCACCAGCTCCAGCGGCCAGGTCGCCTACACCGGCACCACCTCGCTGAACTCCGGCACCCAGAGCTATAGCTGGAACGGCCAAGGCACCAACGGGGTCACTTGGCCCGCCGGCCAGTATACGCTCGCGGTCAACGCTACCGGGGCCAGCGGCCAGACCGTCGCCGTCACCACCCAAATCCAGGGCACCGTCAGCGGCGTCGATCTCAGCCAGAACCCGCCACAGCTGACGGTGAACGGGCAGAGTTATCCGATCACCGCGGTGCAATCCATCAATAGCGGCAGCTCGAGCCTCCTCGGCAGTCTCAACAGCAGCATCGGCAGTCTCAACACCAGCATCAGCAATCTGAGTCAGCTGCTGTAGCGCGTTTTCCGGCTGCGAATGTGCCAACCTGCCGCCGTGACCGCCAAGACTGGCATGGCAAAACAGCGGAGCCGACGAATTGCGGCCAATTGTGTGCGCCGCTTAGGCAAATTTTAAGCGGCCGTGCGTAAGGTCGCCTTCTGTAATTGTCGAGTGTGTGAGAGTTGATATGACCGAACCCCATCGCCCGAGGGTCAAATATGTCATCGGGCCAGACGGTTCCCCCCTGACCATCGCCGATTTGCCGGCGCCAGGGACCAAGCGCTGGGTCATCCGCCGCAAGGCGGAAGTCGTTGCCGCCGTTCGCGGCGGGCTGCTTTCGCTCGAAGAGGCGTGCAGCCGCTATACCCTGACGGTCGAAGAATTCCTGTCCTGGCAATATTCGATCGACCAGCACGGACTGGCCGGGCTGCGGACCACCCGCATCCAGCAATATCGTCAGTAACGCCCGCTTAATCGATCTTACCGAAATGCCAATGCAGGGGACTGCGCCGCGGGTCGCCGCAGCGCCGGCCGCCGCGCATCGTCGGTCAATGCAGATTATGTACATTTGCGGACTTTATTAACCGGCCGCTAACCATCCACCGGGCAAATCTTGCCGAGTAAGACGCCAATGCATGCGTCGCATCCTCGGCGAGGGGAATCTCGGTGCAAAGTCTGGTGGAGTTTGCCAAATCGCTGGGCGCGCCGCGCATCGCGGCAATGGGCGCCGTCACCTTTGCGCTGATCGGCTTCTTTGCCTTTCTCATCGTGCACGTGACCACGCCGCAGATGACGCCGTTGTTCACCGGCCTGTCGCTTGACGACTCCGCCTCGATCGCCAAGGAGCTCGACCGCGAGGGCGTCACTTACGAACTGCGCAATGACGGCAGCGTTATCATGGTGCCGCGCGACAAGGTGGCGCGTCTGCGCATGACGCTGGCCGAGAATGGCCTGCCCAAGGGCGGCGGCGTCGGCTACGAGATCTTCGACAAATCGGACGCGCTCGGCACCACCAGTTTCGTGCAGAACATCGACAATCTGCGGGCGCTGGAAGGCGAACTGGCGCGCACCATCCGCAGCCTCGATCAGGTCCAGGATGCCCGCGTGCATCTGGTTCTGCCAGACCGACCGTTATTTTCGCGCGACAAGATCGAGCCGTCGGCGTCGATCATGCTCAAGCTGCGCGGCACACTCGAGCCGTCGCAGGTACGTGCCATCCGCCACCTGGTCGCCACCGCCGTCTCCGGATTGCGGCCGCAGCGCATCTCGATCGTCGACGAGCAGGGGCAATTGCTGGCGGACGGCGCCGGCGACGACGAGACCGCCGGCAGCGCCGCCGCCGACGAACGCCAGTCGGCGTTCGAAAAGCATATGCGCGAGCAGGTCGAATCGATCGTCTCTTCGGTCGTCGGCCCGGGCCATTCACGGGTCCAGGTCGCCGCCGATTTCGATTTCAATCGCATCACCCAGACTTCCGACAAATACGATCCCGACGGCCGCGTCGTCCGTTCGAGCCAAAGCCGCGAGGAAACGACGGCCTCGAACCAGGGCGGCAGCAACCAGGTTACGGTCGGCAACGAACTGCCCGGCGCCAATCAACGCCAGCCAGGCGACGCCAACGGCGGACAGAACGATCAGACCCACAAGACCGAGGAAATCGTCAATTACGAGATCTCCAAGACGACCAGGACGGAAGTAATCGACGGCGGCCGCCTCAACCGTCTGTCGGTCGCCGTGCTGGTCGACGGCACTTACGCCAAGGACGACAAGGGGAATGTGACTTATCAGCCGCGCAGCAAGCAAGAACTCGATGAGATCGGGGCACTGGTGCGCTCGGCGATCGGGTACGACCAGAAACGCGGCGATCAGGTTCAAGTCGTCAATCTGCGTTTCGCCGAGACCCCCGCCTACCCCATGGCCGAGCCGACCGGCTGGCTGTCGATGTTCCATTTCACCACGAACGATCTCATGAGCTTGATCGAAACGCTGGTGATGGGGCTCCTCGGCATCGTCGTGCTGCTCTTGGTGGTGCGTCCGCTGGTCCGCCGCATTCTCAGCCCTGACGAGCGTCTCGTTGCGGCCTTGCCGGGGGTCGGCGGTACCGCCGAAAGCCTCGCGGCGCCGGCAGGCGCCGCAGCAATCTCGACCGACGGCGCCGATCTCTCCAAAGCCGGGGAAACCAGCAAAACCTCTCAGATGATCGACATCGCCCAAATCCAGGGCCAGGTCCACGCCCAGTCGGTGCAAAAAGTCGGCGAACTCGCCGACAAGAATCCGCGCGAAACCGTCTCCATCATCCGTTCCTGGCTCAACGAAAGCGCCGCTGCCTGATCGATCATGGCCACAAACGACGCCAAACCCCACGAGACCGCGCAAAGCGAAATTGCCAGCGCACTGGCGAGCCTGACCGGCAAATCGGCGCATGCGCAGGCGCCCAAGCGGCCGCTGCGCGGACCGGAGCGCGCGGCGGTTCTTTTGCTCGCGCTCGGCGAACAGCACGGCGCCAAAATCTGGAGCATGCTGGACGACGACGAGTTGCGCCAGATTTCAATGCTGATGTCGACCATCGGCACGATCGAAGCCGAGCAGGTCGAGAATTTGCTGATCGAATTCGTCTCCCGGATGTCGGCGTCCGGAGCGATCATGGGCACCTACGAGGCGACCGAACGCCTGTTGCAATCCTATCTGCCGCCGGAACGCGTCAGCACCATCATGGAAGAAATCCGCGGTCCGGCCGGCCGCAACATGTGGGAAAAGCTTTCCAACGTTCAGGAAGAGGTGCTCGCCAACTATCTCAAGAACGAATATCCGCAAACCGTGGCCGTGGTGCTCTCGAAGATCGGCCCGGAGCACGCAGCGCGCGTTCTTGCCATCCTGCCCGAGGACCTGGCGCTCGACGTGGTCAACCGCATGCTGCGCATGGAGGCCGTGCAGAAGGAGGTGCTGGAGCGCGTCGAACAGACACTGCGCACCGAATTCATGTCGAATCTGTCGCAGACGCGCCGGCGCGACGCCCACGAAGTGATGGCCGAGATATTCAATAATTTCGACCGCCAGACCGAGACGCGTTTCCTGACTTCGCTGGAGGAAGATAACCGCGAAAGCGCCGAACGCATCAAGACGCTGATGTTCACGTTCGACGATTTGACAAAGCTCGACGTCGCTTCGGCGCAAACCCTGATGCGCCACGTCGAAAAGGACAAGCTCGGCGTGGCGCTGAAGGGCGCCGCCGAGCCGGTGCGCCAGTTCTTCCTGTCGAACATGTCGACGCGCGCCGCCAAGATGCTGATGGACGACATGGCGGCCATGGGCCCGGTGCGTTTGCGCGAAGTGGACGAGGCACAGGGGCTTTTGGTCAATCTCGCCAAGGACCTCGCGGCCAAAGGCGAAATCGTAATCTCGAAGTCTCGCGGCGAAGAAGAACTGGTCTATTGAGGCAACAAATGGCCCTGGCGAGAAGTTCGGCATGACGGCGACAAAAAGAAAATTCCTGTTCGACACCGATTTTGCCGGCGGCGCGGACGGAAAATCGGCGGGACCGGCGATCACGCTCGCCGAGCACGCTCAAAAGCTCGCGGCGGCGGAAGCCGCCGGACGCGAGCAGGGCTACGCGCAAGCCCGGAGCGACGCCACGGTCGAAGCCAGCCGGCGCCTGGCCGAGGCACTCGACCGCATCGCGGCGGCAATCGCCGTGGCCAACAAAGGGTTGGCGGCGATCGAAACTCGCCTGGAATGCGAGGCAGTCGAGGTCGCGGTGGCGGTGGCGCGCAAGCTTGCGGCCGCCTTGATCGAGCGCGAGCCGTTCGCCGAAATCTCGGCACTGGCCAGCGACTGCTTTCGTCAGCTCGTCGCGGCGCCGCATGTCGCGGTGCGCGTCAACGACGCGCTTTATGCCGTGGCCAAGGAGAAACTCGACGATATCGCGCGCGCCAAGAGTTTCGAAGGCCGGCTGGTGGTCCTGGCCGAGCCCGACATCGCCCTCGGCGACTGCCGCGTCGAATGGGCCGACGGCGGCATCAATCGCGACATTGCCGCCGCCGATGCGGCGATCGGCGCGGCGGTCGACGCCTATGTCAGTGCGCGTCGCGGCGCCACGCAGGATGTGCTGAGGAGATCCGAGCATGAGTGAGGACGGCAAAATACCGCTTCCCAATCTCGAAAATGGCGGATCGACGGTCGATGCGCCTCCGCTCGCCGCGGAGCCGGAAGGCCCGACCACCCGCATCGCGTCCGACCTCGAGGCCGTGTTCGACGTGCCAGTCAAGGTATCCGCGGTCCTCGGCCGCGCACGCATGGAAATCGGCGACCTGCTCAAGCTCGGGCCCGGCACCGTGCTCGAGCTTGATCGCAAAGTCGGCGAGGCGATCGACATCTATGTCAATAATCGCCTGGTGGCGCGCGGCGAAGTCGTGCTGGTCGAGGAAAAGCTGGGCGTGACCATGACCGAAATCATCAAGGCGGAGAGATCGTGATCTCGGCCGGTTTAGCGAACAAGGAATAATATCATGCGCCTTTTGATCGTCGGCAGCCTCAATGGCCAGCTCACCACGGCGACCAAGCTTGCGATGGACAAAGGCGCGCTGGTGACGCATGCCGCGGACATCGTTCAGGCGCTGGCGGTGCTGCGCTCCGGGCGCGGCGCCGACCTGTTGATGGTCGACGTCGCGGTTAATATCCGCGAACTGGTCGGTGGCCTTGAAGCCGAGCACATTCATGTGCCGATTGTCGCGTGCGGCACCGCGACCGACGCGAAAGCCGCGGTCGCGGCGATCCACGCCGGCGCTAAGGAATATATACCGCTGCCGCCCGACGCCGAATTGATCGCCGCGGTGCTCGCCGCGGTGGCCGACGACCGGCGCGACCTGATCTACCGCGATGACGCCATGGCGCGGGTGGTGAAACTCGCCCAGCAGATCGCGGGCAGCGACGCCTCGGTGCTGATCACCGGCGATTCCGGCACCGGCAAAGAGGTGCTGGCGCGCCATGTGCACGCCCGGTCGAACCGCGCCAAGAAGCCCTTGATCTGCGTCAATTGCGCGGCAATTCCGGAGACGCTTCTCGAATCCGAATTGTTCGGCCACGAGAAAGGCGCCTTCACCGGCGCGGTGGCGCGCCGCGTCGGCAAGTTCGAAGAGGCCAATGGCGGCACGCTCTTACTCGACGAGATTTCCGAAATCGACGTGCGGCTGCAGGCCAAGCTGTTGCGCGCCATCCAGGAGCGCGTCATCGATCGCGTCGGCGGCGCGCGGCCGGTGGCGATCGACATCCGCATCATCGCCACCTCGAACCGCAATCTCGCCGAAGCCGTGCGCGAAGGCACGTTCCGCGAAGATTTGCTGTTCCGGCTCAACGTCGTGAACCTTAAAATCCCGCCCTTGCGTGAGCGGCCGGCTGACGTGATCGAGCTCGCCGAATACTTCATCAAGAAATATGCGGCGGCCAACGGCGCGCCGGCGCGACCGCTGTCGCACGAAGCGCGGCGTACGCTGACGCTGAACTACTGGCCGGGCAATGTCCGCGAATTGGAAAACACCATGCATCGCGCGGTGCTGATGGCCTCAGGCAATGAAATCGGCCCGGAAGCCATTCTCACGCCGGACGGCGTGCGGATCGATCAGCAGAAGAGCGCACCCGCCGTGGCGCATGCGGCGTTCGCCGCCGAGCAAGTGTCGCGGGGACTGGTCGGCCGCACCGTCGCCGAGGTCGAGCGCGATCTGATCCTCGAAACGCTCAAACATTGCCTCGGCAATCGCACGCATGCCGCCAATGTGCTGGGCATTTCCATCCGCACGCTGCGCAACAAGCTCAACGAATACAGCGCCGACGGCTTGCCGGTCCCGCCCCCCGGCGGCGGTGAGCCACGCGTCGCCGCGGCGTAACGGGCAGCGGAAATTATTTCGTCGCATCGCCGGCGTCGACCATGATGGTCTCGACCTCGCCGGCGCCGTTTTGGCGCCGGAACGCGGCGGCTTCGTCGTATTCCCGGGACTGAAAGCAGGCGACGCCCTGCTCGAAGGTCGGAAATTCGATCACCACGAAGCGGTGAAATTTGTCCGGTCCTTCCATGATCTGGAAGCGGCCGCCGCGGGCCAAGACCTTGCCGCCGAATTTGGCGATGATGGCAGGCACGCGATCGGTGTATTTCTTGTAAGCGGCCGGATCGTTGATTTTGGAGCGAGCGACCCAATAGGCTGGCATGAATTCCCCTCGGCAATTTTGTCGTACCGAAGCGCCGCGACGCGACAATCCGGAATGCCGAGCATAGGAGAAAGCCGCGATCATGTCCCGGCGAACAATCCGCGCAGGAGCCGACCCGGCGACAGCGATGGCGCGACCGGCGGCGGTCCGCCGATCATGCGCCGGCCAAGCGCTTTGAGGAACTCATCCTTGGCCATCGGGTAGGCAAACAGGTAACCCTGCCCGATGTCGCAGCCGAGGCTCTGCATTTTTTCCGCCTCAAGCGCCGACTCGATGCCCTCGGCCACCGTCCGCAGCCCGAAGCGCTTCCCCAGCCCGACGATGGTCTCGCATAGGCCGCCATTGACGCGATCCGCGTGACAATTGCTGACATAGCTCCGGTCGATCTTCAGCTCGGAGAACGGCAATTGCCGCAGCCGCACCAGCGACGAATAGCCGGCGCCGAAGTCGTCGAGCGAAAGCGCGCAACCGAGCTCGCGCAACTGAACGGCGACATCGTTGGCGAATTTCAGATCGCCGAGCGCTTCGTCCTCGGTGACTTCGAAAATAAGGCCCGGCCAGGTCGGCGCCGACGGCCGCTCTTCGCGCAAAAGCTGCGCGATCGGCAGTTTGACGAGAGCCGACACTCGCACATTGACCGAGAGCTGCACCGAAGCACCCAGTGCCGCACAGTCCTCGAAGTCGCGGAGCGCCGTCAGAATGACCCGCTCGGTCAAAGCCAGCATGTCGTCATCATGCGCGCCGGGCAGGAACATGCCCGGTGCGATCAGGCTGCCGTCCGGCCGTCGCGCCCGCAGCAGCCCCTCCGCGCCGACCAAGCGGCGCGTGCGCAAATCGATTTTGGGTTGGTACCACAGCTCATCCCAATTTCGCTGCAGCACGTGGCGAAGGGTGATTATGCCGTCGCCCGGCGCCCGGGATGCGGATTCGCCCGGCGGCAACGGCAATAATCTGCGCAACTGCTCAAACACGGCGCGACGTTCCCTCGTCTGCGCCAGTCTGCCAGACGTTAGGACACGACACTGTTAATAAGGGGAATCCCGCAGATTCTATGTTGAGCGGCGCGTCACCGGATTATAGAAAATTTGATGCATTTGCTCACTCAGCGGCACGGCGGGCGGCAATGATCTGATCCGCGGTACGGCCGGTCAATTCCGCCATATGGTCGAATTTGAAGGTGAAGGTGCCGGCACCGGCGGTGGCGGAGCGGATCTCGACGATCAAATCCCCTATTTCAGCTTCCGGCATTTTGGCGCGCACCACGTCCCAACCGTCCCATCCCTCCCGCGTATCGAAGCCGAGAATCTGGCCGCGCCGCCCCGACATCAGGGCGTTGATCTTGGCGGTGGCCTCATTGGGACAGACGATTTCGACCAGATGGACCGGCTCGAGCAGAACCGGCTGACACTGCGGCAGGCCTTCGACAATGCCGATGCGGCCGGCGGTGCGAAACGCCATGTCGGAGGAGTTGACGGTGTGGTAGGAGCCGTCGATGAGCGCCACATGCAGATCGACGACCGGGAAACCGAGCGGTCCGTGCTTGAGCGCGTCGACGATGCCTTCTTCGACCGACGGGATGTAATTGCGCGGCACTACGCCCCCGGTAATCTTGTCCTCGAACGAGAAGCCGGCGCCACGCGGCATCGGCTTGATGTCGAGCACCACGTCGCCGTATTGGCCGTGGCCGCCCGACTGCTTCTTGTGGCGGCCGCGCTGAACGACGCCTTTGCGGATGGTCTCGCGATAGCCGACGCTCGGCGTACGGCGCTCGATGGCGACGCCGTAACGGTCGCTCAAATGCTCGGTGGCGACGCGCAGATGCATCTCGCCCTGGCCCCACAAGATCACTTCGTGCGTCTCCGGGTTGTGCACGATGGTAATGGAGGGGTCTTCCTCGGCCAGCTTGTTGAGTGCGAGCCCGAGTTTCACGTCGTCCTTGCGCTCTTTGGCGGAGATGGCGATGGCAAGTACCGGCGCATAAGGCGCGACCTTGACCAGCGCCGGATGCGCCTGTTTGCCCGACGTCAGCGTATCGCCGGTCTTGGCTTTTTCCAGCTTGGCGAAGGCGACGGTCTCGCCGACCGCGGCCGGCCCGCGCTTCTCGCTGGCTTGGCCGACGAGCTTGAACACGCCGGCGACCCGGCCGGCTTCTTCGTCCTCGCCGAGAAACGTCGTGCCGTCGCCGGCCTGCCCGGCCAGTACGCGCGCGATCGACATTTTGCCGCCGTGCGCGGTGTTCTGCGTTTTCAGCACATAGGCAACAGCGTCGGCGCCGGCCTTCACACCGAGGCGCTTGGCGGTATCGGCGATCCCAGGCAATTCATGGCGCAGCGCCTTGAGCACGCGCAGCACGCCGTTGGCCTTCGCCGCGGTGCCCATCAGCACCGGGCAGACAAAGCCTTCGCGCAGCTCGCTGCGCAGGTCGTCGAACACTTTGTCGCGCGGCGGCTGGATGTCCTCGAGCAACTGCTCCATCAGTTCGTCGTCGTGATCGGCGAGCGTTTCCAGCATCGAGAAGCGCGCGGTCTTTTCGCTGTCGGCGGCATTGCCTTCGAGCGGCACGACCTCGGACGGCGCGTGCTCCTTGTAGACAAAGGCCCGCTCCAGCGCGAGATCGACAAAACCGGTGATGATGTCGCCGTTGAAAGTCGGAATTTGCCGCAAGATCAGTTTGGTGCGCGAGGCCGGCTGCAACAGCTTGAGCACCTCGTGCACGCCGGCGTCGACCTTGTCGATTTTATTGACGAACAGAATGCGCGGAATCTTCTGTTCTTCCAGTTCGCGCAGGATGAGTTGGAGCTGCGGAATTTTCTTTTCGTCCAGCTCGCAAACCACCACCGCGGCGTCGACCGCCGGCAGCACCGCGCGCATGTCGTGGACGAATTCGACCGATCCCGGGCAGTCGATGAAAGTGTAGGCGTCGCCCATGAAATTCGTCGTGGCGACGGTGAGCTCGACGCTCATTTTGTGGTGGCGCGCTTCCTTGCTGGCGTCGCCGACCGTGTTGCCGGCCTCGATGGTGCCCTGGCGCGGAATGACGCCGGTGCGGAACAGGATCGCTTCGAGAAGAGTGGTCTTACCGCTTTGGAACGGACCGACCAGCGCGACGCAGCGTGGACCGCTCGCTCGCGTGCCGTTGCCGTTAGCCGCCATGACCACCTCCTGAAAACAGCCTCCCGGAAGCGGACCCGTCATAAGGCGCGGACCGCAGGCAGGCATCGTTTCAGGGGTCGCCGGGGCGGGTCAAGAGGCGTGACATCGCGCCTGTGCGGCGCATCGGCGCCGCCAGAGGGACGAAACCCGCGCCCCGGCAGGCGGTTATTGCGCCAGGTGGATCGTCAACGCGCCAATGCCGGCGGCGGCGTTGAGCCCGGTCTGGCCCTGGACCGACAGCGGCTGCAGCGCCACCGAATTGTTGCCACCGCCGACCAGCGCGTTGGCGCCGACGCCGGCGCCGACGGTCGCTTGCGCGGTGCCGCCGGCATAGGTGCCGGATAGCATGCCGACGTAGCGGTTAGTGCCGGCAAACACTGTCCAGACGATCGCCGAGCCGGTGGTGAAACCAACGTCCAGTCCGATAATGGTCATGGTGCCGGTGTAAGCCTCCGGCGGTCCGTTCTCCGGCTGGAAGTTGCAACTGACGTTGCGCTGCGAGCCGACGATCAACCCGATGCCCGCGGAGACCGAGCAGGCCAGCGTGCCGACCTGAACCCGGCCCGGCTGGGCAGCGGCCGGCATCGCCGCAGCCGCGGCCAGCGCCCCCGTCAAGGCGACTGCAAAACTCTTACGGATCATGTGGTTACTCCCCTCACCCGGCCCGGCGTCGGGCCCCAATTGACGTGCTCCAGACAATTCTAGGCGAGATTGCAGCCCGCGTCTCGCAGTGTTTGCCGGAGAGTTAAGGCTTGCGCCTCCCGCGACCGCGAAAGCGGGAGCGGTGGTACCGGCCAGGTCGTGACGGGGTGCTGCAGTAAGCGCGGGGGTTGCCCCTCGCGGGGGCAGGCTCAGAAAAACCCGAGCGACTCGCAGCCCGTTCCGGCCTGGAATTGCGCCTTATGGCGCTTGCCGGGAATGTCGACGATGTGGACCGAACCGTCGCCCTGGCAGGCGACGAACAATTCGTCGCCCCGAAATACCATATCCATCGGCTGCGAGCCGACCTTGATCGCAGTCTGCGCCTTGAACGACGGATCGATCAGGCTGACGGTGTCGCTGTTGAGGCTGGTGACGGCGAGAAGCGAATTGTCCGGCGCAAAGCGCGCGATCTGCGCTGCTTTGGGCACATCCTTGAGAACAAGCTCGTCGCGCACTTTGCCGGCCTGTGTGTCGATCAGAAATAATGTCGGCTGGGCATCGTCGACCGCGATCACGGTGCCGCCGTCGGGCGTGATGGTAATGCCGGCGAGCGGCCGCGGCGTCGCGATCTTGCCCAGGAGCTTGCGCTTGGGCAAATCGATCACCGAGACCGTGGCGTCCTCTTCGTTCTCGGTATAGAGCCGCGCGCCGTCCGGCGCGATGATCAGGCGGTGGCCGTTGGTCGAACCGGAATCGATGGCGTCGATCACCTTGTTGGCCTTGTGATCGATCACCAGCACCTTCGCCGAGTTTTCGCAGGTGATGTAGATAAAACCGTCGGGTCCCAATCGCAGCGTATGCGGCGCGATATAGGGCGAAAGATCGATGGTGGCGGTGTGTGCCCGTTTGTGCAGGTCGAACACGCACAGATGATGCTGCGGATTTGGATTACGGCCATGCACGCCGTCGCCGAAGATCGGCACATAAGCCATGCCGGTTTCCGGAACGATCAAGAGTTCGTGCACGGTCTTGTCGAAACCATCGATCACGATCTCGGTGGCAAAAGTCTCGGGATTGAGAAACAGAACCTTGGTGCCGATCTTGTCGACCGCGATCATGCCGTGTTCAACGCTGGCCATCGTGTTCTTCCTCTGTACGCGCAATCCATCGTCCCCGCGCCGCGGTCGACCGCAAGCGCCTTGCAATTTATAGCGGCGGCGACAAGATGGCGCAAAAGCCGCAAATAACAAGCGCTCGCGACGCGTGCGCAAGGGGGGTGATAAGATGCCTGCTTGCCTGATAAGCCACTTGCGCCGTTTGCAAACGGCCTTGCTCATCGCCGGCGCCGCGACGGCGGTTGCCGCTACCCTGCCGGCGCGCGCCGCCGACCCGATCACCATCGGCTTTTCCATGGCGCAGAGCGGGCCGCTCGCCGTCAACGGCAAGTCGGCGCTGCTCGCCATGCAGATCTGGCAGGACGACGTCAATGCCAAGGGCGGACTGCTCGGCCGCCCGGTGAAGCTCGTCTATTACGACGACCAGAGCAATCCTTCGACGGTGCCCGGCATCTACACCAAGCTGCTCGACGTCGACAAAGTCGATCTGGTGGTGAGCGGCTACGCGACCAATGTCGTGGCGCCGGCCATTCCGGTGGTGATGCAGCACGGCAAGGCGTTCATCGGCCTGTTCGCGCTCGCCGCCAACAGCACGTTCCACTATCCGCGTTACGTGTCGATGACGCCGAACGGGCCCGATGCCAAAGCAACCATCAGCTCGGGCTTCTTCGACGCGGCGATGGCGCAAAATCCCAAGCCGCAGACCATCGCCATTGTCGGCGCCGACGCCGAGTTTTCCAAGAACGCCATGGAAGGCGCCCGGGCCAATGCCAAGGCCGCCGGGTTGAAGATCGTCTACGATCAATCCTATCCGCCGATGACCACCGATTACTCGCCGATCGTGCGGGCGATTCAGGCCGCCAATCCCGACGTGCTGCTGATTGCCTCGTTCCCGCTGGATTCGGCCGGCATGGTGCGCGCCATCAACGAGATCGGCTATATGCCGAAGCTGGTCGGCGGCGCCATGGTCGGTCCGCAGTCGCCCGCCATGCAGATGCAGCTCGGTGCACTGCTCAACGGCTTTACCGATTTCACCTTCTGGCTGCCGGCGAAAACCATGCAGTTCCCCGGCGCGCTGGAATTCGTCAAGCGCTATCAGGCCAAGGCCGCCGCCGCCGGCGTCGATCCGCTCGGCTACTACATTGCACCGTGGGCCTATGCCGATCTTCAGGTGCTCGGCCAGGCCATCACCGACACCAAGAGCATCAGCGACGCCAAGATCGCCGAGGATTTTCACAGTGCCACGTTTCACACCGTGGTCGGCGACGTGAAATTCGGCAAGGACGGCGAATGGGCGGTGCCGCGCGTCATTCAAACTCAATTCCACGACATCGCCGGCAACGGCATCGAGCAATTCCGCGACGTCGAGAAGACGCAAACGATCGTAACGCCGACGGAATACAAGACCGGCGACCTGCTCTATCCGTACAGCAAGGCGAAATCCGCCCACTGACGAGCATCGGCTTCGCCTGGATCGATCTCGTGCATTCTAAGAGTGCGGCGGGAAGCCGCACGAATTTTTCACTCGACCCCGACGTCCGCGACAAAATGACGGGCGGACTTTCCATTGTTGATGGAACCGCGGCGTATTGGGTTGAATTCCACAATCAAAGCAAAAAAAGTTTGCCAGACAACTTGGCCTGAAAATCGCGCCTGCACGTCGATGTCGGCAAATAAGAACCGACGCGACCGGTAAAGCATAACGACAGCGGCGCAGGCGTGGCGCGGCGGTACGCCGTTGACGCGCACCGAAGAAACGGACCCAGAGGAGGAAATGCCATGGCCATTCGAGCCGGGAACGCGGGCTATCAGACCGACAAGCAGATATTGGGCTACAGCCGCTACGTGGTCTTTGCGGCGGCGTTTCTGGCGATGGCGGTGATCAGCCCCTACGAATATGCCTGGAGTTCGATGTCCGGACATATCGGCGGTCTCTATCACTGGTCGCACGACGAGATCGGCTGGATGTTCACGCTGTTCGTGATCTTCGAATCGCTTGGCACGCTGCCGGGCGGCATGTTGCGTGACAGCTTCGGACCGCGCTGGATTACAGCGATCGCGGGGCTCATCGCCGGACTTGGCATTTACGCCACCACGCTGGGGCCGTCGTATACTTTCGTGCTCATCGTGTGGTGCATCGGCAGCTTCTTCGCCGGCTTCGTTTACAACACCGCGGTGACGACCGCGAACAAGTGGTTCCCCGACAAGCGCGGCCTGATCGCCGGGTTCATCGCCGGCGCGTTCTCGTGGGGCGCGTTGCCCTTTATCTTTCCAATTCGCGCCATCCCCAAGACGGCGCCGGACTCTGAATTCTTCTATGTCATCTATCTGATGGCAGCGATCATCGGTGGCATTTGCATCGTTGCCGCGCTGTTCATGAAGGACCCGCCCACCGGATGGCGCCCAGCCGGCTGGACTCCGACCGTCACTGTCGCCCGCGCCACCGACCATCAATTCACACTGTCGGAAGCGCTGTCGACATGGCAGATGTGGCTGTTGATCGCCTCCTTCATTCTCATCTCCAGCGCCGGGCTGGCCGGCGTCAGCAAAATCGTGAAATATTCGAACAGCTTCCATTTCGCGGCGGCTGCGGCAACGGCGGCGGCCGGCGGCATAGCGATTTCCAACGGCGTCGGCCGCGTGGCGATGGGTGCCTTGTCCGAATATATCGGCCGCGAGACGGCGATGATCTGGAGTTACATCCTTACCGGGGTGTTTTTGGCGCTGACCATCGTTGCCGGTGCGATCCACAGTGAGGCACTGTTCGTCATCACCGCGATCCTGGCGATCTTTTTCTGGGGACCGCTGTTCTCGCTGTTCCCGGCGATGATCGGCCAATATTTCGGCGAAGTGGCCGCCGGGGCCAATTACGGCATCCTCTATGCCATCGCCAAAGGCTCCGGCGGACTCTATGGCGGCGTATTATCGGCGATCCTGATCACGGAGCACGGCTATCCGGTCGCGATGGGTGCCGCGGCCGCCATGGCCGTATGCGCCGGACTGCTCATCATACCGCTGCGCCATAATGCGCCGGTTTGGCATGGCGAGAGGATCATTCCGGCGAGCCACG
Organism: uncultured Alphaproteobacteria bacterium; assembly: GCA_963827465.1. GTDB lineage: Bacteria > Pseudomonadota > Alphaproteobacteria > Rhizobiales > Xanthobacteraceae > BOG-931. The sequence continues at coordinate 25,538 of CAWHBC010000045.1, read as the reverse complement.
CCGCCGCCTGAACGCACTGCACGCCATCGTCCGCCCGATTCGGGTGGTGACGCGGCGTCGGACGGCGGGCGGTGGCGCGAGGCTTCTTACGGTGTATCGTGCGGACCCAGCCTCACGAGAGGGTCGTCGCATGACCGCCGTCGCATCGCATAACATGAAATTCCTCAGCCACTCCGACCAGGGCGGCCGCGGCGACGGCGTGCAGGTCATGGTTGAGCGCGGCCACGCCTATGTCGGCCACGGCTTTTCCAACGGCATCACCATCATCGACGTGGGTGATGCCACGAAGCCGAAGACGGTGAACTTTCTGCCCTGCCCGCCGAACACCCGCGCGCATCATCTGCAGACCCACGGCGGTTTGTTGCTCGTCGTCAACGGCCCGAGCGTCTGGACCATGCAGGTCAGCCAGGAATCCTATTTCACCGGAACATCGGGCGACACGCTCAAGGGGCAACAGTTCACCGCAGGCTTGCGCGTCTACGATCTGCAAAAGCCCGACGCGCCGCGCGAGATCGCCTTTCTGCCGCTCGGCGGTCTTGGACCTCATCGCATCTGGTATGTCGGCGAACGCTACGCCTATGTGTCGGTGCATCTGCCGGAATTCTCCGACCACATGCTGGTCATCGTCGACATGAAAGAGCCGACCCGGCCGGAAGTCGCCGGCAAATTCTGGCTGCCGGGCATGAACAAGGCCGCCGGCGAAACGCCGAGCTGGCCTCAAGGCAAGCGCTACGCACTGCACCATACGCTGGTCGCCGGCAATCTTGCCTACAGTGCCTGGCGGGACGGCGGACTTGCCATCGTCGACGTCGCCGATCCGGCCAAGCCCACGATGGTCGCGTATCGCAACTGGGATCCGCCGTTCGGCGGTGGCACCCATTCGCCGCTGCCGCTGCCGGACCGCAACCTGCTGGTCGTCGCCGACGAGGCAAATTTCGCCGACTGTAAACTCGGGCTGCGCTACATCTGGGTATTCGACGTGCGCGAACCGAAAAATCCGGTCAGCATCGCGACGATGCCGGTGCCGGACGACTTCGATTATTGCAAGAAGGGCGGCAATTTCGGCCCGCATAATCTCTGGGAGAACCGGCCTGGCGCCTTCGTCAGCTCGGACATCGTCTTCGCTACGATGCATAATGCAGGGGTGCGCGCCTACGACATTGCAAATCCATTCCAGCCGCGCGAGGCCGGCTATTTCGTTCCGCCGAAGCCTGAGCGGATGTTCGACCCGCGGCCGAACCGGCCGCAGGTGATCCAATCAGCCGACTGTTTTGTCGACAAGAACGGCGTCATGTACGTCACCGACAATAATGCCGGCCTTTATATCCTGCAGTTCGAGGGGCGGTGACGAGACGGGAAAAGCCGTTCATTCCCCTGCAACGCGAAAACCGGAAAATTTTTGCCCGAGCCCCCGCTTTCGCGAGGACAGGGCGTAAATGACCACTCCCCGCATTGACAGTGGGCGCGGTCCCTTCCACACTCGCACGCACAATAAGGTCCGCGTCGGCGGTCTATTCAGGGGCATTCAGGGGAGGAAACGATGGCTGCGACAGTCACAGCAGCGAGCGTGGGCGGAAGCGCCCAGACCGTCGAACAATTCGTCGGCAATGCGCTCGATGAAGCGAAAATATCGCCATTGCATCGGAAGGTCGTGGCGCTGATCGCCGCGGGCTATTTCTTCGATGTTATCGATTTCACGGTGTTCGGCTCGCTCGTTCCCTACATCCTGCAGTCCAAGTTTGCGACCGGAGCCGAGGTTGCGGCCATCGGCAGCGCCACCGTGTTGGGCCTGTTCATCGGCACCGCCGGCCAGGGCGAGTTCTCGGACCGGTTCGGCCGCCGTTTTATCTACCAGTTCAACCTGCTGATGTTCGGCGTCTTTACCCTCCTCGGTGCATTCGCCCCGACCGTGACGACGCTGATTATTTGCCGCTTCATCGCCGGAGTCGGCTTGGGCGCCGAGCAACCGCTCTGCTTCGTCTACGCCGGCGAATATTCGCCCAAGCGCATCCGTGGCCGCATCCTTTCGATCATTCATTTCATCGGCGGCGCCTGCGTGTGGCCGATCGGCACCGCGCTCGTGCTTCTTCTCGGCAGCTCCATGGCGGTGCCCGAACACGTCTGGCGCTATGTCTGGGTGATCGTGGGTGTCGGCGCGCTGATCGTCTGGCTGCTGCGTTTTTCGCTGCCGGAATCACCGCGTTATCTGGCGACGCACGGCCGCGGCGACGAGGCGATCAAGGTGCTCGGCCGTCTCGGCATCGCCGGGCCGACCGGACCGCTGTCGACCGATGCCGCGAGCAACACCAAGAGCGACCCGTTCGCGGTGGTATTCAGCCAGTTCCCGACCCGGGTCATCGCCGGCATGATCTGCTTCACCGCGTTCTTCGGCGTGGCCATCGGGCTCGGCGCCTGGCTGCCCAATATCATGGCATCGAAGGGTTTCTCCATCACCCATTCGCTGCAATACACGCTGGCGATGAACTTCGCGGTGCCGTGCGCCAGCATCTTCATGATGTACGCGCTCGATAAGTTCGGCCGCAAAATCACCTCGGTCTGCACCTTTGCCGCCGCCGGCCTGATGGCGATCGTTTTCGCCAATGCCGCGACGGCAGTCGAGCTCATCGTGGCCGGCTTTATCATGATCTTCTTCGTCCAGGTCGCCGGCAATTCGATGCAGATCTTCGCCTCCGAGGTGTTCCCGACCAACGCGCGCACGTCCGGCTTCGGCTGGGCGGCCGGCGTCGGGCGGCTGGCGACGGCCTTCATCATGCCGACGATTCTGTGGGTGCAGAACGGCTACGGGCTGACGACCGTGTTTGTGTCGCTGGCGATCCTGCTGTTGATCGCGGCGGTGTCGGTGACACAGCTCGGACCCGAGGCACGGCAGAAGAGCCTCGACGAGATCGCGCCGCCGACGGGGTAAGGCTCAGCCCGTCATTGCGACGAGCAGAGCGACAAAGCAATCAGGCGGCCGCCGTTGAGGCGGCCGCTTTCTTATTGGATTACTGCAAATTGCCGCAGAAGCGCTGGATGCGCGTGCACGCCTCTTCAAGCGCCGAGGTCGCCGTCGCATAGGAAATGCGAAACGCCGGCCCGACCCCGAACGGCGTGCCTTGCACCACCGCGACGCCTTCGGCTTCCAGAAGCTCGGTGACGAAATCCTCGTCGGTCGCGAGCTTCTTGCCGGTCGGCGCCGTCTTGCCCATGGCGCCGGCGCAGGACGGATAGACGTAGAATGCGCCTTCCGGCTTCGGGCACTGCAGGCCTTTGGCCTGGTTGAGCATCGAGACGCAGAGGTCGCGGCGCTCCTTGAAGATTTTGTTGTGCTTGGGGATGAAGTCCTGCGGCCCGTCGAGCGCCTCGACCGCGGCCCACTGCGCTACCGCGGTCGGATTCGAGGTCGATTGCGACTGGATCATCGCCATCGCCTTGATCAGATTCTCCGGACCGCCGGCATAGCCGATGCGCCAGCCGGTCATGCAATAGGCTTTCGAGCAGCCGTTCACCGTCAGCGTGCGTTCGTAGAGCCGCGGCTCGAGCTGAGCCGGCGAATAAAATGCAAAGTCGTCGTAGACGAGATGCTCGTACATGTCGTCGGCCATGACATAGACATGCGGATGGCGCGCGAGCACGTCGGTTATCGCTTTCAGCTCGGCCTTGGTATAGGCGGCGCCGGTCGGGTTCGACGGCGAGTTGAAGATGATCCACTTGGTCTTCGGCGTGATCGCCTTTTCCAGATCCTGCGCCCGCATCTTGTAGCCGGTCGCCATCGAGGTCACGACCTCGACCGGCTCGCCGCCGGCGAGCAGCACCATGTCGGGATAGCTGACCCAATAGGGCGCGGGAATGATCACTTCGTCGCCCGGATTGAGCGTCGCCATCAGCGCGTTGTACAGCACCTGCTTGCCGCCGGTGCCGACGATGATCTGCGACGGCTTGTAGTCGAGCTGGTTCTCGCGCTTGAATTTGCGCGCTACCGCGGCCTTCAATTCGGCGAGCCCGTCGACGGCGGTATATTTGGAGGTCTTGCCTTCGCGAATCGCCCGGATCGCCGCTTCCTTGATATTGTCGGGCGTGTCGAAGTCCGGTTCCCCGGCGCCGAGCCCTATAACGTCGCGGCCGGCCGCTTTGAGCGCGCGCGCTTTATCCGTGACGGCGATGGTAGCCGACGGCTTAACGCGTGCGATCCGGTCCGCGAGGAAGGCCATTTCTATTCTCCAGTCTCCGAAATGAGGTGAAAGCGGGTCGGTTGTTAAAGCCCCGACCATGCCGAGGCAAGGGCAAAACCCGTGCGCACCCTCACTTCTGCGGCATTGCGCGCCGGCTGTGGGCCACGGGCAACCTATCCCGGCAGCAAATCCCGAAAACCGACCGATGCGGCCTGCAGCGGGGTCCCCCACAAGCCGGGTAGCCGAAGCAGCGCGGACCAGTGATTTGCCGACACCGGAGGCTTACGTCTCGTGCCGCCCGCACTGCCCTACGGGCTCCCGCTCGCTGTCCGGCGATCGCTTCAACTACAACATATCGCCGTTGGCGCCGGCGATCGCGGTCGCTGCCATAGATGGATTTCGTCGCCAATTTTGGCCGGGGGAGAAAACTTTGCTGGCGGTGCTGTGGATCGCGCGGCTTCTCGTCCGCGGCATTGCGCCGGCCATGATCGCTCTGTTCATTCCGATGTTGCGGCGCAGCGGAATTTTCGCAGAGCGAAGCTGACGCTGCGGTTGAAAAGCCATGACATCGCCGCGTTCAAGTCGTAAGACCGCAACACTCGCGCGCTAACTCGCACGGGAATTGGGAAGCGGCGATGTTTACGCTCTATTCGATGCAACGCTCCGGAAACAGCTACAAGGCTCGGCTCGCCTTGGCGCAGCTTCGCATCCGCTATCGCCTGGTCGAAGTCGACATTCTCAAGGGCGAGAGCCATACGCCGGAATTCCTCGCCAAGAATCCGAACGGCCAGGTGCCGCTGCTGGAAGTCGCGCCCGGCCGCTACCTCGCCGAATCAAATGCCATTCTCTGGTACATCGCCGGCGGCACGCCGATGGCGCCCGAGGATCGCATCGACCGCGCCGAAATTCTGCAATGGATGTTCTTCGAGCAGCACAGTCTCGAACCCAATCTGGGCGCGGCCTATTTCTGGCTGACCTTGGTGAGAGGCGGCCGCGATCTGCAAAGCCACGCGCTCGAGGATTGGATGGAAGAAGGCAACCGCGCGCTCGGCGTAATGGAAAAGCATCTCGCGCTGCACGATTACTTTGCCGCCGACCGCTACACCATCGCCGACATCGCGCTCTACGCCTATACCCATATAGCCGAGCAGTGCGATTACGATCTCCAGTCGTTCCCCGCAATCCGCGCTTGGCTCGATCGCGTGGTGCGTCAGCCGGGCCACGTGCCGATGGAGATCAATCCGATCGCGGCAATGCCGGCACTGTGACGTGTATCAAGGATCGGGAACGGCGCAGGAGAGCCGAAACCTGGGACCTGAAAACCACACCGCCGGCTTTTCACCGGCGGCGGCGCTTCGATTAACCAAACATTAACCAAAAAACACCGAATCGCCTTGTTTCTTCAACGGCGCCGCCCAAGTCCGCCGCGATCATCGCCGGTGTGCCAAACTGATTCGCGAAGGATGACGACGATGACTGAGCTGACCGGGATGGTCGGTTTTGCGTCCCCGATTGAGAAGAAGACGATCGCCAAGCGGCGCCGTCTCGGCGTCGAATTATGCGCAACGCTGGCGCTTGCGGTCTCGCTCTTGGTGGCGGCCACTGCCGTATCGATCGGCGTGGCGCGCGCGCAAACGCACACGCTGCATGCCGCCAGCGTCCGTCTTTAGCAACTTGCGTTGCGGCCGCGCGCTTCAATCGGTCTTGATATTGGCTGATCGGATGATCGGCCACCACTTGTCGAGCTCGGCCTGGTGATAGGCCAGAAGCGCCGCCGGGTTCTGCTGCGACGGCGGGAATATCACTTGGCCGAGCGCCTCGATGCGCTGGCGCACCTTGGGATCGGCGAGCGCCGCCATCACCGCTTTGTCGAGGCGATCGACGATCGGCGGCGGCGTGCCCTTTGTCGTCCACAGGCCGTGCCAGAACGAGATCGACAGGCCCGGAACGCCGGACTCGATCATGGTCGGCGTGTCCGGCGATTTCGGCCAGCGCTCTTTTCCCATCACCGCGAAGGCCCGAAAGCGTCCAGCTTTGACGTTCCCCAGTGTCTGCGACGCTTCGAGACATGACAGATCGATCTGGCCGCCGATCAGGTCCTGCATCGCCGGCGCCCCGCCGCGATAGGGTACGTACTGGAAATGAGCGCCAGTCTTCTGCGCGAAGAACACGCCGCAAAGATGGGCCGCGCTGCCGGCGCCGACGGTGCCGAAGGTGATCGGATTCGGATTCGATTTCACCCAGGCAAGGAGCGCGGCGACGTTTTGCGGCGGCAGGCCGTTCTTGCCGACGATCCATAGCGGCGACTCCGCCAACAGCGAGACCGGCTGCAGATCCTTGATAACGTCGTAATCGAGCTTGTAGAGCGCCGGCGAGCCGACATGACTGGTCCAATTGCCGATGCCGATGGTGTAGCCGTCGGGAACGGCGTGCACGACGCGGCCGGTGGCAATAGTGCCGCTGGCGCCGCTTAAGGTTTCCACGACGACCGACTGGCCGAGCGGACCCGCCATGGCGTCGGCAAGGATGCGCGCCAGCGTGTCGGTCGGGCCCCCGGGCGGAAAGCCGACCATCATGGTGATCGGGTGCGACGGATAATTATCGGCAAGCGCGACCACCGCGCTCGCGGCAAGCGCAAACACGACGCCGGCGAAGCGTTTCATGGCATTTCCCCTTGGTGTTTCCCCGGCAACACGATGACACGCAGCCATTGCGGCTAAAAGGTCAGCAACGCTGCCATGAAACAATGCCACCACACGCCGGCGCGCACGGTGGCTTGATCGGCGAGCCATTGACGCCATCCGGGGTGGGCCTGTAACCAGCGGCAATGTTTGCATTTTTCGAACGATTCCTGTCGCCGACGGCACCGCCGGAAAATCCCGAACCGCCATCCAGCCTGATCGCTTTCCTGTGGCATTTCGCCCGGCAGGCGAAGTGGCTGTTCGCGGCCCTGTTCCTGGCGCAACTCTTCATCGCGCTCGGCGACAGCGCCGTGCCATGGTTCATCGGCCGCATCGTCACGCTGGTGACCAAAACGCCGCGGGATCAATTCCTGACCGTGGCGTGGCCGTGGCTCATCGGCATGGCGGTCGTCGTGCTCGTTGCCCGGCCGCTGGCGACGATGATGCGCTACCTCGTCAATAACCAGGCCATAGCGGCGCCGTTCACCGGGCTGATCCGCTGGCAATCGCACTGGCACGTGGTGCGGCAGAGCTGGGCGTTCTTCCAGAACGATTTCGCCGGCCGCATTGCCAATCGCGTGATGCAGACCGCGCCATCGCTGCGCTCGACCATCACCGCGACCATCAACACGGTCTGGTACATCTTTGTGTACGGCATATCCGCCATCGTGCTGACCGCGTCGGCCGATCGCTGGCTGGCGGTGCCGGTGGTGCTGTGGTTCGCGGGCTACGCCGCGCATGCTGGTTTATTTCGTGCCGCGCATGCGCGAGCGCTCGAAGCAGAGTTCGCTGGCGCGCTCGGAACTGACCGGCCGGATCGTCGACAGCTACACCAACATCCTCACGGTCAAATTGTTCGCGCGCGCTCGCGACGAAGATGAATATGTGCGCGATGCGGTCGACCACTATGTCGGCAAATTCAGCTCCTCGCAGCAGCTTCTCACCGATTTTCGCGACCCTGCTCGACGCCCTCAATGCGCTCTTGATCGCGGCATCCGGCGCTCTGGCGCTCGTGCTGTGGCGCTACGGCGCGCTCGAGGTCGGCGCCATCGCCATGGTGCTGCCGCTGTCGCTGCAGCTCACCAACATGTCGCGCCAGATCGCCATGAACATCACCGAGATATTCGAGGATGTCGGCGTGGTGCAGGAAGGCATGCTGAGCATCGCCCAGCCGCTGCAATTGCCCGACAAGGCCGCCGCCAAGCCTCTGACGGTTCGCGCCGGACGCATCGAGTTCGCGAACGTCAGCTTTCGGCTATGGCCGCGAGCACCGGCGTACTGAAGAATTTGAATCTCGATCATCGAGCCGGGCGAGAAGGTCGGACTGGTCGGCCGCTCCGGCGCCGGCAAATCCACGGTCGTCAACTTGCTGCTTCGCTTTTTCGCCATCGAGCACGGCGCGATCCTGATCGACGGACAGGATATCGCGAACCTCACGCAGGAATCGCTGCGGTCGCAGATTTCCGTCGTCACGCAAGACACGTCGCTGCTGCATCGCTCGATCCGCGACAATATTCGCTATGGCCGGCCGACCGCGAGCGATGAAGAGGTCGAGCGCGCGGCAAAGCTCGCGCACGCAAACGAATTCATCCCCGCGCTCGAGGATATGCACGGCCGCCGCGGCTTCGACGCCCATGTCGGCGAGCGCGGCGTGAAACTCTCCGGCGGCCAGCGCCAGCGCATCGCCATCGCGCGGGTGATCCTCAAGGACGCGCCGATCCTGGTGTTCGACGAAGCCACGTCCGCGCTCGACAGCGAGGTCGAAGCCGCCATCCAGTCGAGCCTCGGCACGCTGATGGCCGGCAAGACCGTGATCGCCATCGCCCACCGGCTCTCCACCATCGCGCAGATGGACCGGCTGGTGGTGCTCGACCACGGCCGCATTGTCGAGCAGGGCTGCGCATCGCGAGCTGCTTGGCGCAGAACGGCCACTATGCCGCGCTGTGGCGCCGCCAGGCCGGCGGCTTCATCGACGCCGAGGAGATGCAGGCGGCGGAATAGGCCGCCGCGACAGCGCGCGTAAATCCCGATAGGCTGCATGCATGGGGCCTTCTGGGAGGACGCCATGAGCGAAGCCGACGAATTGCGGCAACGGGCCGAAGCGCTTCTGGCGATGGCCATCAAGGCCCGCGAACAAGGCCAATTCGCCAATGCCGAAGCCTGCTCGCCGAAGCGGCCCAGTTCATCAACGAGGCCGACGAACTCGAGACGCGCAGGCCCGGCTCGACCGGCAAGCGAAAGACATTACACCGGTCCGGCGGATCCGAAAGAAAAGAGTAGAGGGCGACCGCCATCGACTTCGCCCTCACAGAGCTTCAGCAATCGGTGCGCGCAGCGGTCGAAAAGATTTGCGCGCGCTTTGGCGACGATTATTGGCTCAAGCGCGACAGCGAGGGCGAATTTCCCGAAGATTTCTATCGCGCGATCGCCGACGGCGGCTGGCTCGGCATCTGCATCCCGCAAGAGCCATGGCGGCGCGGGACTCGGCGTCGCCGAAGCCGCGATCATGATGCAGACCATCACCGCGTCGGGCGCCGGTCTGTCCGGCGCGTCCGCCGTGCACATGAATATTTTCGGCCTCAATCCGGTCGTCGTCTATGGCAGCGAGGAGCAGAAGCGCCGCATGCTGCCGCCGATCGCTGCCGGCAAGGAAAAGGCCTGCTTTGCCGTGACCGAGGCGAATGCCGGACTCGAAACCGCCAAGCTGCAAAACCACGGCCGAGCGCCGCGGCGACATTTACGTCATCAACGGCGCCAAAATCTGGATTTCCACGGCGCAAGTCGCCGACAGAATGCTCATTCTCGCGCGCACCGCGCCGATCGAGCGAGGGTCGCAAGCCGACCGACGGCTTGAGTCTGTTCTACACCGCGCTCGACCGCCGCTTCGTCGAGGTGCGCGAGATCGAGAAGATGGGCCGCAAGGCGGTCGATTCCAACGCGCTGTTCATCGACGGCTTGGAAGTGCCGGTCGCGGACCGCATCGGCGAGGAGGGCCGCGGCTTCGAATACATTCTGCACGGACTCAATCCCGAGCGCGTGCTGGTCGCCGCCGAAGCGATCGGTCTCGGCCGCGCCGCGCTCGCCCGCGCCACGGCCTACGCCAAAGAGCGCGTCGTGTTCGGCCGGCCGATCGGGCAAAACCAGGCGATCCAGCATCCGCTGGCGCAATGCTGGATGGAGCTCGAAGCGGCCGATTTGATTTCTTGCCCGGCGCCGCTTTCGGCTCCGACGGCGCGGCGGCACTGGAGGAGGCATTCGACGATGCCGCCGGCGTTGTCGGAGCTGAGGTTGAGGTTCCTGGCGGTCCCGCCGACGGCAGGGCGGTGCTGTGAACGCCGATGCCGTGCGTCTTGAAGCCGAGCAGCGCGACGAGGCCGGCCACCGTGCCGGTGACGGAGAGCAGCACGCGTTTCATCGTTGAGGGCCTTTCGGAGTCACTAGAACGACGAACGATTCGTGGTGGATGTGCCGGCGCGGGACGCCGGCCGCCTTCAGCGCCGGCCGGTAGCGGCGGCCATCATCGGCTCGGGGCCGCAGAGGAAGACGTCGCGCTCGCGCAGGTCGGGCACCAGCCGGCGCAGACGCGAGCCGACAGGTGGTCGCGGTTGCCGGGCCGGGGCGGGCCGATCAGGTAGTGGACCGTGGGCCGCCGCGTTGGGCCGCGATCCAGTCCATCTCGGCCGCAGCACCAGGTCGTCGGCGGCTGTTCGGCTCGGTAGATCAGGGTGATTTCGCCCGGCCGGCCGGGCAGCGACTCGAACAGGGCCCGCAGCGGGGTGATCCCGACTCCGCCGGCGAGCAGCAGCACCGCTGTTGGCGCCGGCGGGCGCCGGTGAACGCACCGTAGGGTCCCTCGGCAGCACCCGCGTTCCCGGCCTGCAGGACCGCAGAGCGCGGCGCTGTGGGCGCCGGCGACCTTGACCGTCACCCGCAGCAGGTCGGGCCGCGGTGCAGCCGACAGCGAATACGGATTGGCGGCCCACCAGAGCTCCCGGGTGAGGAACCGCCAGCGGAAGAACTGCCCGGGTTCGGTGCCGAGCTCGTCGAGATGCCGGCCGCGCGATGTAGACCGAGACCACGTCCGGCGCTTCTCGGGCACGACCCCGACCACGCGCAGCCGGTGCCGAACGCGGCCGCGGACCGGGGTGACCAGGCGGTACCAGAACAGCAGCACCGCCGACGACGATGTAGAGCGCCGACCACAGCCAGCGAGCCTTGGCGTTGGCTGACGAAGTCGGCCCCGGTCGAGAACTGGTGGCTGAATGCCAGTGCGATCGCCAGATAGGTGTAGAGGTGGATGAAGTGCCAGGTCTCGTAGCGCAGCCGCCGGCGGGCCGCCCGCGCCGAGGCGATGCCGACCGCGACCAGTAGCAACACGGCGACGGTCGCCATCAGCACGTCCGGATAGCTCGTGATCAGCGATCGCGTCTGGTGCACCACGTTCGTGTGCGCGGTGACCGCGTAACCCCAGATGATCAGCAGCGTGTGGGCCACGGCCAAGCTGACGGTGTATCGGCCGCCCATGGCGTGCCACCGGGCCAGCCGGTCGGTGCCGACGCCGCGCTCGAGCGCCGGCACGCGCGCCATCAGGGCCAGCAGCACGACGATCGCGTAGCCGGCGAGCAGCCCGGTGATCCGACCGGCGTTGGTCAGCCAGTCGCCGAACCCGTAGACGATAGTTGGTGTCCTGCAACCAGAGCAGCGATGACCGCCGCGGCCCCGAGCGCGATCAGGGCCAGCGCCACGCTCGGCTGCACCGGCTCGGCGCTGGCCGAGGCCGACCTCCGCAGCGCCATGCGCGTCGATCCGGTCGCTGCAGGAGCGGTCGCTGGTCACGTCGATCCAGTATTGGTGGCCGAATTTCTGGCTGCCCTCTCGAACCCTGTGGATTGGCCGCTAGCTCGGACCGCGATTGAGAGCACGTTCAGAGGATTCGCAGATGTGATGGTGCACACTGGCGCCATCGGCCAGAGCTTGCAGCCATCGCACCGAGCCGGATCGCCGGCGCTGCGGGTGCTCGTCGTCGACGACGAACCCCGACTCGGCCGAGGTGCTGTCCCGGCTGCTCGCGCCTCGAAGGTTGGCGACGCAGGCCGAGCTCGAGCGGGCTCGAGGCGCGGCCCTCGAGTGGCCGACGCGTTCAAGCCGCACGTCGTCGTGCTCGACGTCGGGCTGCCCGACATCGACGGCTTCGAGGTGCTGCGCCGGCTGCGGGCACTCGACCCGGCGGTCTGCGTGCTGTTCCTGACCGCCCGCGACGCGGTCGAGGACCGGGTGGCCGGCATCCGCGCCGGCGGCGACGACTACGTCACCAAGCCGTTCAGCATGGAAGAGGTCGCCGCCCGGCTGCGCGGCCTCGTCCGCCGAGCCGGCCTGACGCCAGACCAACACCGACGACGCGATCACCGTCGGCGACCTGGTGATGATCGAGGACGCCCGCGAGGTCTGGCGCGGCGGCGACGTCGATCGACCTGACCGCCACCGAGTTCGAGCTGCTGCGGTTCCTCATGCGCAACCCGCGGCGGGTGCTGTCGAAGACCCAGATCCTCGACCCAGGTCTGGGACTACGACTTCGGCGGCAGCGCCCACGTCGTGGAGCTCTACATCAGCTACCTGCGCAAGAAGATCGACGCCGGTCGGGAGCCGATGATCCATACCGTGCGCGGCGTCGGCTACGTCCTCAAGCCGGCGCCGTGACGACGTGGCCGCGGCACCGTCGATGGGTGCCCACCGGTCCGAGGGCCCGCGTGCTGGCCCTGATGTTGACGATCCTGCTCGTCAGCGCCGCTGCCGTCCTGCTGGTGACCTTCATCGCCCTGAACCGGTTCCTGGTCAACCGGCTCGACCAACAGCTGAAAGCGGCCGGACTTACCTACGCCCAAAGTCTGGAACACCCGGACGAAGACAGTGACGACCACGGCGGCCTCGACACCGCCGGGCAGGCGCGTGGCACGCTCGGGGCCCGGTCGATCGACGGGAAAGTGACAGCCTCGGGCGTCGTCAGCTCCGGCTCGCAGAGTGATCCGTATTGGCGGCCGATCTGGCCGTGCTCGGCCGGCTGACCCCTACCGCATCGATCCGGGCCGTCACCCTTCCCGATCTCGGCCACTACCGCCTGCTCGTCCAAGCCGGTCACGACGGTGACGTCTTGATCACCGGCCTGCCCACCGACCACCTCGACGACACCCTGCACGAGGTCCTCCTCGTCGAGGTGATCGTGTTCGGCGCAGCGATCGTTCTCGTTGTCGTCGTCGGCGGCTGGTTGGTTGGGCTCTCCTCGCGCCCGCTGACCCGTGTCACACCAGACGGCGACCGACGTCGCCCAGCTGCCACTAGCCGGCGGTGATCCGGCGGAGGTCGACTGGGCCGAGCGGGTGCCGGCCGGCCCCGCCGACACCGAAGTGGGTCGTTTGGCCGACGCCTTCAACACCATGCTCGATCACGTCAACGCCGCCCTGACCGCGCGGCACGACAGCGAGGACAGATTGCGACGATTCGCTGCCGACGCCAGCCATGAGCTGCGAACACCGATCGCCGTCGTGCGCAGCCAGGCCGAGGCCGCGCTGCGCACCTCGAGCTAGCTGATCCGATTCGGCAGGCGCTCGGTCGCGTCGTCATCGAAGCCGACCGGATGGGTGCCCTCGTCGACGAACTGCTGATGCTGGCCCGCATCGACGCCGGCCTGCCGCTGGCCCGGGCCGAAGTCGATCTCACCCACCTCATCCTCGACGTGGCCGAGGAGAGCCGACTCACCTTTGGCGATCACCGCTGGCTGCTTGATCTGCCTGAGGATCCGATCGCAGTCACGGGTGACCCCGACGGCCTGAGACAGGTGCTGCGAAACCTGTTCAGCAATGCTGCGAGACACACCCCGGTCGGAAGCGCCGTCGAGGCGCGCTTGGTCAGCCGGCCGAACTGGTCGTCATCACGGTGACCGACGACGGACCGGGCATCCCGGCGACCGTCCTGCCGCACGTCTTCGAACGCTTCGCCCGGGCCGATACCGCCCGCACCCGAGCCTCCGGCAGCACCGGGCTCGGCCTGGCGATCGTTGAGGCGATTGTCCAAGCGCACGACGGGACGGTGACGGTCACCAGTCGGCCGGGCTACACGCAGTTCGAAATCCGACTGCCGGTCGGTACCTCACTGACCCTGGAAACGCACGTGCCCGTGATCGAACCCGCGGTGACTCGTCCAGCTCGACGCCGATGGGTAGACGGCGAGCACGATTCCGAGCCCGGCCAGTAGCGCCACACCCAGGCCGAGAACGCGGACCGCCCGTCCCGATAGCGCCGGCCGGTGGAACTCGGCCGCACTGTTTCGGCCCGCCTCGACGATGTGGCCGAGGACATGGATGACCATCGCACCGAACCAGATGAAGAAGCTCGCCTGATGAGCCGTCAGCAGCAGGCCGTGCTGATGGTCGAAGATCAGGCCCACTCCGGTGCCGAGGACGGCCAGGCTGCTCACGATGACCAGCGGACCGAGCACTCGCAAGATGATGGGCGGCGGCCCTTTGCGGACGTACGCCTCGTCATGGCGGTAGTAACGGACGAAGCGGTAGCCAGTCGTAGCGCATTTCCACAGCACCGGCCCGATCAAGAACAGGCCCAAGATGATGTGCAGCTTGATCATTTGTTGAACGCTCAGGACGGTGAAACCCTCGATGGCCAGCAGGACCAGGAGTACCAAGCCGGTCATGCTGGTCATCCGGCTGTTGCCCTCGACGCCGTCGGCCGGGTTCTCGCCGCCTGGTGTCGACGACTCACGCTTACGGCCAACCGCGATTCATCTGGAGACGCCACGCGTCCACTTTGAACTACAAACTCCGTAGGAGTGGAGCCAACGAGCGGGTTCAGACGAACCGGAGAAGATTTCCACAGGCAGGCGTCAGCGCCATTGCGGCCTTCCGGCGTGGTCAACGACCGCCACGGTGGCGCAGGCCCGATCGCCACCACCTACTTGGCTGACTTTCCGTGCGGCCCGGATGCCGTTGGTTTCCCAGGGGGCGTGGTCGGCTTGCCAGTTCCCTTCGACGAGCTCGCCGAAGCTGTCGGAGTGGGCGTCGGGCTTTGCGACGAGCTCGGCGACTGACTTAGCAGTTCAGCGCAGAAAGCGCCGACGTTTGCCTCGCCGCCGGCCGCCGCGACCAGCCGGGCGAAGGCGGGCGTGTTGTTGGCGTTCCCGTTGCTGCTTGATCGACTCGTCCAGGCCTGACAGAGACCTCGCAATGAATCGGTCGATCCGGCCGAGGAGGTCGGCGACGAGCTACTCGCGGTGGATGTCGGATTCGCCGAGGTGCCCCGGGCGGTCGGCGACGCGCCCGTTGACGAGGACGTCCCACGAGATCGGGCCGGCGATCTCGGAGTGCTGCCCGGTGCGGTCGGGCTCGACGAGACGTGGTGCGGCACGGGCGCGCGATGGGTGTGCGGCATGCGACACGGCCGCCACCGTGATACCCCCGACGGCCGCGGCCGCGACCGCTCCAGCCACCAGCTTGGTGATCAACCCGGCGGCGGCAAACCCTTTGAGCAGCGCGCCCGAACGCGGATGACGCCGACGGGCACCCCGGCCCGGCGTCGGGTCTTCGACCGGGGTCGCGGAGGCGGTCGCGAAGGCCGCGACGGCGGCCTCCAGCCCGGCCAACTCCTCCGGTGAGCCCGCGCCCGAGCCGCGGCCAGCAATTCGGCCGTCGGGTCCTGGCTCGGGATCGTTGCGGCCAGCAAGCTCTCGTCGCGTTTACGTCGGCGCATCATCGGGCCCCACCGCCGGTACGCGGCAGCGCTTCAGGTCGCGATCCCAGTTGTTTGGCCAACCCTTTGAGCCCTCGATGGGCGGCTACCCGGACCGCGGCCGGGCTCTTGCCCAGCACGTCGGCCGCGGTGCGCGCATCGAGTCCGACGACCGCCCGGAGCAGAACCGCCTCCGCCTGCTCGCGCGGCAGGCTATTGATGAGCGCTATCGCGAGCTTGGTCGTCATCGCCTCCGTCGCGTCCATCGCCGTGTCATCGGCGGCAATCCGATCGAGCGGGGCGCCACCCGGGCTGAGTTCGGCGGGGCGACGGCCCTGATAGCGGAGCAGGTCGAAGGCCCGATTGCGGACGATGCGGCGCACCAGCCGCGAAACGCGTCAATGTCGCCCTCGAAGCTGCGGATGTCGCGTGCAATCTGCAGCCACGCTTCGCTCGTCACGTCCTCCGCTTGATCCCCGATCAGACTGGCCGCGTAACGGTGCAAGCGAGGCTGGAGATCGCGGTAGAGGCAGGCAAAGGCCGGTTCATCGCCGGCGACCGCCCAGACCAACCAGCTGAGCCGCGTCGGGTTGCTCGTCCCCTCCGCTCGTCACCGCAACGTCACCGCTGTCGCCCTCGTTCGGCCTCGGTCGCCCAAGGGCTCGCGCTGTTTCGGAGCGGCCAGCCCTCGCCGTTGCGGCACCGGACTGCGGTTGGTCGACCCCTTCATGTCGTCAGCGTCAGGGAGGCCAAAAGCGTTACGACACCTAGCTGACAACCTTCGGCCGACGGGGCTGAACGCCGCGGTACTGGGGAACACCGTCGTGGAGCCCGACCAGGGGTTCTGTACAAGGAGGTGTTCGATGCGGATCGGAGCCAGTCTCTTCCTCATCGCACTCGGCGCGATCCTGCGGTTCGCCGTCACCACCCGCAACACCCACGGCTTCAACATTGCAACGGCCGGCGTGATCCTCATGATCATCGGTGTCGTCGGCCTGATCATCTCGCTGATCCGGATGAGCACTCGTCGGCGTACCGACGTGATCCAACAGGCCGGCGTCGGCACCCGGCGCACGACGTACGTGAACCCAACGAGCCCATTGATCCCACCTACTAGACCCAACCTCGAAAGAAGGTCCTCATGATCATCCTCGGAGTCGTACTGCTGCTCATCGGGTTCCTATTCGGAATACCCATCGTCTGGACCCTGGGCATCATCGCACTTGTGGTCGGGGCCGTGCTGGCGCTCGCGGGCATGGCCGGTCATGCCGTCGGAGGCCGTAACCACTACTGGTGATCGGCGCCCGCTCAGCCGTACTCACTGGATCAAACTCCCGCGCGCTCGCCCGCTGTCGAACGGAGAGGAACAGGCATGACCGCGACCCTGGCGCCCGGCACCGAAGGCGAGCAGAGCCAGCCGCCGCCCGTTCGCCTCGACTCGCGCTACCGACTGCTCAACGTGCTGCGGGAAACTCGAGACGGACAAACGTGGACAGCGATCGACGAGCGGCTCGACCGTCACGTCGCGGTCCATCTCCTCGGCCCCGACCGATCACCACAGCGGCCAGGTCGGTTCGAGCGGCGCGTCAATACGTTGGCGGCGTTGAACCATCGGGCCATCGTTCGGTTGTTCGATGCCCACCCGGGAACCGGGCAGCGGGCGGGCGCGGATGCCCCGATGCTGGTCACCGAACTGGCCGACGGTCCGACCTTGGCCCAGCGTCTAGAAGCTGGACCGATGGACGGGCCGTCGGCGCTGCGGCTAGCCAGGGACGTGGCGGCGGCGGTCGCCTATCTGCACACCCATGGCATCACAACGAACCACATCGACCCGCACCACATCCTGATGTACTCGTCCGCCGCGACGTGGAGGGCTGGCCACCTGAGCCGCATGCAGACGGCCTGCCCGCGGCCAAGTTCGACATCGGCGCTATCGGAACCGGCACTGACGACTCGCCGGGCAAGATGCCGGCGCCCAGCAGGATGTCCATTCGCTCGGACGGACCCTGTCTCGCTTCTTCGGGTCGCGTCACCGAACCTCCGAGTTCGCCAGCCTCCTGGACGCGATGCTCGACCCCGACCCCCACGTCCGCCCGACCGCTCTCGCGGTATGCCGAGCCCTCAGCGAGTACTCGTGGCCGGACAGCAGCATCATCCCTTGGGACCACGACCAAGATGACGCCGACCCGAACACGTCGGTGCCTCGACAACGCGGGCGACACCGGGCCAGACGGCTGCCTTGACCAATCTGCACCTCGGCGTTCGCCTCACGCGTGCCGCAATGTCTAGCGAGTTTGTAGTAGCCCGGCTACGCTCCGCCGCGTGAGCGCCCCCATCTCCATCGAGTTGCGCAGCGAGGGTGACACCCGCGTGCTCGTTCTCGTAGGTGAAGTCGACGTCGCGTCTGTCGCCGACGTCAGTCACGCAGGCTTGTCCGCCGTCCAGAATGCCGGCGAGGCAGCGCTGGTCGTTGACCTCGCTGGCGTTCCCTTCGTGGACTCGAGTGCTCTCAGCGCGCTGGTCCTGATCGCGAACGCCGCCGCCGCTGCCGGGGTGACGTTCAGCCTCCGCAATGCGCAGAGGCAAGCTCGGCGCGTGATCAGCTTGATGGGTCTGGACGAGAAGATGGGCGTTGTCTCGCCTCAGATCGAGATTACTGACCGTCAGCCGCTAAACCACCGTCGCTCGCGGTCGATCGAGTAGGCGACGCGAGCAAGTGCCACCCAGGTTCGTGACATCAGCGAGTGTCCGGGTCCGGTGTTGCGCTCGAACCCCCGCCGGTCGCAACACTGGACCCGCCCAACTCGGTTGGACGGAGCACATCGTGAGAGGTCAGCTTCACGCCCTCACCCGTGATGTGCACGTCGGAGCGAATGTCGCCGGCAGCCAAAAGGTGATCAGCGGGCTGCGCGTACGCATCTTGGGATCCGTCAGCGGCGATCTCGTTGTCGAAGACGGCGCCGTCGTCGAACTGTTCGGCACGATGGCCGGCGACGTTCACGCGTTCGGACGCATCAACATCCATGACGGGGCCACCGTCTACGGCCGGCTGGTTGGCGACGGGATCCGAGATCGACGCGAGGAGCAATCACGACGGGCCCCGAGTATCGGCTGCTGTAGCGCCGGCCACATCGGCCAGCGTCGCGGGACTCGACGAGCATCACAATCGCCGTTCCAGCCGTCTACCAGCGCATCGGTGAACTGCCATCACCTCCTCGCACCTCGACGAACCTCGACAAGCGGAGAGTCGAGCGCCGCGCGCGCCTCGTCAACGCTTCACCCGGCGTGGCATGACGTTGACGCTCGACTGGGCGGAGCGGAACGGGCCGCCGGCGCGGCGGCCGCGCAAGACCGGGTTCGGCTCGCGGCTCATCGACCTCGTCATTGCACGCCAACTCAACGGCGAAGTGACACGCGCGTTCTCACGCAAGGGCCTCACTGTGAAAATGGTGGTGCCGCTCACGCATGAACGCTGGCCGGCGCCGGAGCCGGCGGCGGTCGCGCAGGATTGAACGCAGCGTCGCTTGCCGCCATGGGGCTCTCCACCGTAGGATCGCGAGCCTCGTCACGGGCTTTAAGCGGAGATGACGGAATTGTCCACAGGCGCGCACGCAATTCGAACAGATCGCGCTGTTGCTGCAGGGCGGCGGCGCGCTCGGCTCGTATCAGGCCGGGGTTTATCAGGCGCTGGCCGAGGACGATCTGCATCCGGATTGGGTTTCGGGAATTTCCATCGGCGCGGTCAATGCGGCGATCATCGCCGGCAATCCGCCGGAACGGCGCGTCGATCGCCTGCGCCAGTTCTGGGAGCCCGTATGCGCGTCGCCGCTTGGCATTCCCTATTTGAAATCCTTCGAACCGAGCGACGATTTGAACCATCAGTTCGTCAATCAATCCCGCGCCGTGAGCATCCTGCTGTTCGGCGCGCCGAATTTTTTCTTCCCCCGTATGCCGCCGGCGGTGCTGTGGCCCGGCTACGCCAAAAGCGAGCTACTACGACAATTCCCCGCTCAGGCCGACGCTCGACGGCTGGTCGATTTCGACCGTATCAACGACGGCCCCATGCGCTTTAGCGTCGGCGCGGTGGATATCAGCAGCGGCAACTTCACCTATTTCGACACCACGACGCATCGGATCGGTGTCGAGCACGTGTGGCCAGCGGTTCGTTGCCGCCGGGCTTTCCGGCGACCGAGATCGAGGGCGAGCATTACTGGGACGGCGGCTTCATTTCCAACACGCCGCTGCAATGGGTGCTCGATTTCCGGCCCCGGCGCGACACGCTGGCGTTCCAGGTCGATCTGTGGAATGCCCGCGGCGCGTTGCCGAAAAATCTGCTTGAAGTCGAATTGCGCCACAAGGAAATCATCTATTCAAGCCGGAATCGCGCGGCGACGGACCAATATCAAGACGAGCAGAAGCTCCGCATTGCGGCCGCCAAGCTGCTCGGGCGACTTCCGAAGACCTTCGCGACAGCGAAGAGGCCAAGCTCCTGGCGCCGCACGCCGACGACAAGGTCTGCAATATCGTGCATCTGATCTATCGCTCCCAGAGCTATGAGGGCATTCCAAGGACTTCGAGTTTTCCCGCCGCACCATGGAGGAGCATTGGATGGCGGGCTATCGCAATGCCCGGCATACGCTGGCCAACCCCGAGGTGTTGCAGCTTCCCGACCGACAGGATGGTGTCCGCACGTTCGATCTCGGCGCAGATCGCCGGCCGTAGTACGGATCCAAACGGCCTGTCCGGGCGCCATCTGGGCTGGACGCCGGCTCGCGGATCAGATCATGCTTCGACCAATAATCGGCGGCGAATACATGGAGGAGACGAGTTCTCGCGTATCATGAAAGAACAGATAGTCAGTTTTCAATCGGCCGGCCTGCGTCTTCACGGCGCGCTCGGCGTTCCCGACGGATTGCGGCCTTCGGAGCGGCGGGCCGCTTTCCTGGTGCTCCACGGCTTCGGCTCCAACAGCGACAGCGCCAACGTGCTGCAGCCGACGCAGGTCTTGAGCGATTTCGGCTATGTCACGCTGCGCTTCGACATGCGCGGCTGCGGCAAGAGCGAGGGCGAGTTCGGCCGCGTCATCTGCCTCGAACAGGTCGAGGATTTGGGCAACGCGCTCGACTTTCTCGCCGTCACCCGGCCGTCGATCCGGACCGCATCGGCGTCATCGGCTCGAGCTTCGGCGGCGCGGTGGCGGTTTACGCCGGCGGCACCAATCCGCGTGTCGCGGCCGTCATCTCCAACGGCGGCTGGGGCCATGGCGAGCGCAAATTCCGCGGCCAGCATCCGCACGCCGGAGGCTTGGGCGAAATTCACCGCCATGCTCGAAGAAGGCCGCGCGCACCGCGCCCGGACCGGAAAATCGCTGATGGTGCCGCGCTACGACATCGTGCCGATCCCCGACCATGTGCGCCAAACCTGGACATCAGCAGCGTCGGCATGCTGGCGCCGAATTCGGTCGAGATGTTTCCGGCCGAAACGGCGCAGAGCATGTTCGACTTCCGCGCCGACGAGGTGGTGGGCAAGATCGCGCCGCGACCGTTGCTGTTGATCCACGCCGCCAACGATTCGGTGACGCCGACCGAGCAATCGATCGAAATGTTCAAGCGCGCCGGCCAGCCGAGCGAGCTGCATCTGTTCAGCGGGCTCGATCACTTTCTGTTTGCCGAGAATTCCAAGCGCGTCTGGTCGCTGCTGCGCAACTGGCTCGACGTGTATTTTCCGGCGGCGAAATGAGGCCAATGTGAACGCCGCAAGGGTTTTGGTCGGCCACAACGAGCTCGGCCGCTTCATCCGGGACGTCCTGGTCGCGCATGGCGCGCGTGCCGCGGATGCCGCCGTCGTCGCCGAAGGCCTGGTCTGGGCCAATTTGCGCGGCGGCGACGGTCACGGCGTGTCGCGGCTGCCGCGCTATGTGAAGCTTCTGGCCGACGGCGAGATCGACACCGAAAGTCGAGCCGCGCCTGACGCAGGATCGCGGCGCGACCTTCGTGCTCGATTGCGGCCACGGCTTCGGGCCGGTCGCGGTCATGGCGGCCGCGGCGCTTGCCGTCGAACGGGCCAAACAGGTCGGGGTCTGTTTCGGCCTCATTCGCGAGACGACGCATACTGGGGCCATCGGACGCTACGCCCAATGGATCGCGGAACGCGGCTGTGCCGCCGTGCTGATGGGCGCGGGACCCGCCCTGATGGCCTATCATGGCGCTCGGGTGGCGAGCATGGGGACGAGTCCGATCGCACTGGCCGTGCCGAGCGGCAACGCCCCCATCGTGCTCGACATGGCGACCTCGACGATCTCCAACGGCAAGATTTTGCAGTCCCGTGCCACCGGCACGCCGCTGCCGCCGAGCACCGTGCTCACCGCCGACGGGCGAGCCCACCACCGATCCGAAAGCTTGCCGAGATCCTGCTGCCGCTTGGCGGCCCGAAAGGTTCGGGCCTGGCTCTGATGTTCGAACTCATTGCCAGCGTGCTTGCCGCGGCGCCGATCCAGGCGCGCACGCTCGGCCCGGAAAAGCGCACGCGCAACACCGGCAATACCGCGATGTTCGTGATCGATATCGCGACCTTCCGGCCGGTTGCCGATTTCGCCGACGATGCCGACGCTGCTGGCGGCCATTCTCAAGGCGTTGCCGCGACAAGCTGGTTTGACGAAATCACGCTGCCCGGCGAACGCTGGCCCGAACCGAAGCTTTGCGCCGCAAATCCGGCATTCCGATTCCGACGAAGCTTTGGGCGGAGCTTGAAGCCATCGCCAAGGCGGACAAGATCAGATTGCCGGAACTGATTTCCGCTGCCGCGAAGTGAAGCGTCCGCGCCGCGGCCGGCCCGGCTTCGGGCAACGCGGTGATTCGCGCCGGGCGATTACGCAGGAGTTCAACTCCTGCGTAATCGCCTTTGCGCAGACGCGTCCTCAAAAATAGGACATTTATCCTTGACATCGTCCCCGTTTCGGATACAAACAAAGAATCAAACTCGCCCTCAGGGACGCTGTCCGGGTGATGCCGGGCGGAAAGGGGCGAGTGCGGTGCCTGCGGGTGGGGCCTCATCAGCTCCGCTCCCGGGCGGCCCGGGCATCATGCCTGCCGGCACTAGGACCGGCGTGCGAGGTGCTTCGCTGCAACTGGGTGCGGCGTTGGCGGCGATGTCCGCGCTTGAGGCGCCGTATCCACGAAGCCTGGCCCGGGTTGCCCCTTGGGGATGGAATACTCCCCTTGGTGAGAGCCGCGGTGGAACGCCGGCAGGCGAGCGCGCCCGACAGCGGTGAGGGCGGCGCAAGCCGCTCTTCTCCGTGGCGCGACCCGCGCGCCGCTTGCGTGCGGGACATGAAACACTGCGTCTGCCGGCGTTCCGCTTCCCTATTTTCTTCGTAGCCCGGATGAAACAATGAAATCCGGGAGCGGCATAAAAGCTCGTCGATCGGTCCCGGATTACGCTCCGCTCTATCCGGGCTACCGCGACTGTGCGGACCGCAATTCAACATGGACCACCGGGTCAAGCCCGGTGGTGACGAGGAGTGTAAGTTCGCTGTTTGACACTTCGCGCGCGCGAAAACGCGCCGCGAGAGCGATGTCGGCCGGGCGGTTGTATCCAGCACGCCTCACCGGAAATGGCGAGATTGACAGAGCAAGGACCGACGGCGCAAAACGGCCTGCCATTTCAGCGGGATAACTTCGGGATAACTTATGGACAGTGAACGAAAGCCGGTTGCCTTCGGGGATTTGCGCGGCTGGATCAAGGCGCTCGACCAGGCGGGCGAACTGCAGCGCATCGGTGCCGAAGTCGATTGGAATGTCGAGCTCGGCACCATCGCGCGGCTCGCCCAAGGGGCTGGCACCGGGCCGGCTGTATTATTTCAGAATATCCGGGATTACGGCGCCAATGCGCGCTGCCGCCAGGTCTTTACCGGGGGGCTGTCCAGCGCCCGCCGCGTCGCCATGATGCTCGGACTGTCGCCCGATACCCACGCGCGCGAATTGGTGAAGCTCGGCCGTTCGCTGCTCACCGGCAGTGTGCCGCCGAAATTGGTCAAGACCGGACCGGTCAAGGAAAACATCGTCAAAGGCGACGACATCGATCTCCTGGAACTGCCGGTCCCGCAATGGAACAGGGCCGATGGCGGCCGCTATGTTCTTACCTATGGCGGCGTCGTCACCAAGGATCCCGACTCCGGCGTCATGAATGTCGGCATCTATCGCGGCATGGTCGGCGGCAAGAATCTCATCCCGATCTTGATGTGGCGCGCCCAGCATATCGGCCATCATGTCACCGCTTGGCAGCAGAAGGGCCACAAGGAAATGCCGATTGCGGTGGCCATCGGCTGGGAACCGTCACTCGGCTTCGTCGCCGGCTCGCCGGTGCCGAAGGGCCTATGCGAATACGACGTCATCGGCGCCGTGCGCGGTGCGCCGGTCGAACTCGTGCAGTGCGAGACCGTCGATCTTCAGGTGCCGGCCACCGCCGAGATTGTCATCGAAGGCTATCTTCAGCTCGATCCCTCGACCTATGTGATGGAAGGTCCGTTCGCTGAAGTCACCGGCTATATCGCCGGCGACCGTTCGCCGAAGCCGGCGATCCGCGTCACCTGCATCACGCATCGCAAGGATCCGATTTTCCGCGGCACCATCGAAGGCTCGATGCCGGGCTGCTTCTCCGAAAACGGCACGTGCTCCTCGATCATGCGCGCGGCGACGGCCTGGAACGTGCTGGATCGCGCCGGCGTGCCGGGCATTACCGATGTCTGGTGTCCGCCGGTTCAGGCCGGCGTGAACATCCTGGTGCAGATCAAGCAGAGCTATCGCGGTCAGGCGAAGCAGGTTGCCAATGCGCTGTGGGGCTCGTCCGCGGGCCATGTCCGCTACAAGCACGTCACCGTGGTCGACGACGATATCGATATCCACGATTACGCCGCGGTCGACTGGGCGATGGCCTACCGCGTCAATGCGGGCGAGGATGACATCGTCATCATGCCGGCGACCTTCGGCCTGGGGCTCGATCCGTCGACCCGCAAGCGCGACCGCAATACGACGCTATTCGGCACCGGCAAGTGGAACCGCATGCTGATCGACGCCACGATGAATCTCGATTACGACCCCGATCCGGAATTCGACGGTGCGCGCTTTCCGCCGATGGTCACGCCGGCGCCGGACGACATCGCCGCCGTCGAAGCGCGCTGGAGCCGAGCTCGGGTTCGACAAGAAGTAGCGGTGCGCTTCGTCTTCGGTCTCATTCGACTGGCAGCAGCGGCCGGCCTTCGGCGACCTGCATATCAAAAGCCGCGAGCAGGATCGCCGTGCCGGCGTAGTTGCCCATCAGCAGCACCAGATCGACGAGCTTGGCCGGTTCGAACAGCGCCTTCAGCCGCGCGAAAGCTTCCGCCGTAACCGCGTGCTTGCCGACCGCTTGCCGGCCGAATTCGATAATCGCCGCGTCGAGCTCGCTCAGGCCTTGCGTGCTTTTGCGGTATTTGATCACGTCGACGACGTCCTGTGCCACGCCCACCGTCAATGCTTCGGGCTCGTGCGCCGCCCATTCGAAACGGCTGTCCATCTCGCGGGCCACTGTGAGGATCGCCACCTCGCGGACCTTCGGATCGAAGCCGGCTTCGTGGCGCAGATAGTGGTTGATGGTGTTGTGCGCCTCGACGGTCCTGCTGCTGTAAAGATGGATTCCCGCGGGACCGCGCAAGCCGACGATGGTTTTGCCCGGCGTGTTGGCGCGGTCGTAGGCGCGCTTGCCGACATCGTCCAATTGCTCGCGCTTCGGCAGCGGCAAGCGGAAGCCCGATTGCGGATCGATGTCTGAAGCCATTTCCTCCCCATGTAGCAACGAGCGTTGCGACCTTTTACGTCATTCCGGGACGCAGGCGCCAGCCCGCGGGCCCGCTATCCATATCCACGATGGTGAGGTTGCCCAAGATCGGAGCTATCATACGTGCCACCGTGACCATG
>CAWHBC010000044.1:0-25036 GCA_963827465.1 uncultured Alphaproteobacteria bacterium | reverse complement strand
CGGCGGCCAGAGCTTCGCCCAGGTGATGGGAAATGTGAAAAACGACGTCACGCCCAACGATGAGTTCGCGGCAAATTACTTAGTGTCCAATGCAGTCAGTCAGTACTGCCCTGAGCGAATCTGGCAGCTGCGAAACTCCGCGGCTGGCTACCAACCGCCCCCGGGAACCCCAATCCCCGTAATTAGCGGCCTTCAGCGACGCTGCCGGGAAGTAAACGAATGATCGGCTACTTGAGGCTGCCTGACTCCGGACCCGACGAGCTGTAGCTTCTCAATCTCCGCGTCATATAGCGCCGCTCTGACCTGAGGTGACGCAGTCTGTCTCACGGCGTGTCATACGGATTTTGTCTCACTCTGGTGTCATATCCTCAGCGGAGGTGTGAATCCTGCCAAGGTGAGCTCCCCCCGTCAGTGGGGGATGAACCCAAAAGTGACGTTGTGCGGCCGGGTAATGCGACGCACCTGGAACAAACAATGTGCGCGTTCAACAGTGAGTACCGCCGTGTTGACCAGCGTTGCGACCAATTGGTAGTTCGGCGACGCCTCGAACTGATGCACGGTTGGACCGATCTGTTCGCGGTTGGACTGCGGGATCAGCCCGGTCGTCGCCCAGCTCAATCCGTGTGCGAACCCTGAGCAGACTCGCCAAGCCAATAGCAGCGAGGCACCCTTACCGGGCAGGTTGTCGATTTTCTCCAAGAGCGTTGTGTAGACAGGAAATTTGCACTTCTTTCGAGGCGATCCCGAGGCTCTTACCATCGCTGTGATACCGGGCTCGTGATCGAACGGACACGAAATCTCTCGGGCACCATGAAGTGCACGGCCTTTTTGTTGTTGGTGTCGTCGATGTGCATACCGACCAGACGCTGCAGACGGGTTGTACGGTCATCGGGCTCGAGCAGCCACGCTGCAGCGCTGCTCTCTAACGAGGCCCGCAGAAGTGCGAACGGCGCATAGTAATGTCGGCCTGCCCCCATCAGCTCCCGTATGCCAGCTAGGTAGTCGACTGCTACCTTGAGCCCCGTGCGGCGGAGTATCGACCCACAGGTCAGGGATCTGTGCCCGGTCTCCCGCAAGATCGCTGTCAGGTTCGACCGGGTATGGGTCATTGGCTTCGTAGCCGAAGACTTCCGCGGCGCGGTTCATCCGCTCGATAGCCTCTCGGCGCCAATGATCGTCGTCGGGAGCCGGACCAGTTGTCATGCATCTGATGTTGCCCGAGCGCCACGACGGGGGCGGCAGTCTCAGGTCATTGCGTCGGGCGCGTAGCGCAGTCACGCGACTCGCTATCAAGCCAGATTCGATTGAGATGTTGCCCGGTTCAGATGAGTTCGGACCAGGTGTGCACCGATGCGAGACAGTCTGCGAGTGGAACGACAGGTCCGTACATTAGTCCCTCTGCGGCTGTATATGCGCGGCGAACTTCAGCTGCTGCTGGTCCTTCGCTGTCGAACGCGGTGCTCGACGCGAAGCCGTTGGCGGGGCGCGGGGCTGTGGCGAAGCCGCCTTCGGCACTGCGTTCTTCGATATCGAGGACCAAGCGGGTGACCTCCTCTGGCCCCATCGCGGTGAGCTTGGCGCGGATGTCGTCGGACTGGAGGATCTGGTGGATGTCGTAGAAATGCCTGCCCCAGCCGGCGGGTGCGGAGGCCAATCGGCTAGCATCAGTTGCGATCGACGAACCGCGGAGAGCTTTTCGAGCAAAGTGCGTTCCGCCCCAAGGACATTCACGTCAAAGGGTTTTAACTCTTCCCAGGCGTCTGGGGATCTCCGAGGGCGCCGATCGCGTAGTTGGCGATGATCGACCTTAACGGGTGCTGTTCCATGGGTTCCGGCCACCGCGTGAACCCATTTCTAGCGTTACGCCAGGGCTTAGGGCACTATCGGCCGTTCGACGCAATGGGTAGTGGTACTTGATGTATCGCTTGACGCCTGTGGTCGAGGAAATCGGTTCTGCGCGTTCGCTTGTCAATCCGATGTGTTTCAGAGCGTCGGATGCGATCGTCTTGAGAAGTCGATCGCGAGCATTGATGCTTGTACCGCCCGATTCGTCAGGGAAGACGACTAGCAGGTCGATGTCTTCTGAAAAGCGGTCGATGAGGTGATAGACGCGGCTGAGGCTGGTGCCACCCTTGAAGACAGCTTTAGCTACCCCGGTCCCACCTTCTCGCAGCGCGATCTGTCGGTCGATTGACGCGACGCCAGAACTTCCATTGCCCAGAAGTCTTTCTCTAGGAAGGACATGGGCGGTTAGGCGCCTCCGCGGCCGCGCCACAAGCGCATCAAGGTCGTCGACGTTCTCCCGCAGACGTGGTGGCACAGTTCGCCGCCGTCAGGCTGCAGACTTGGCGCGTGAGGGCTTCCCTGCTTGCGAATCCAGGGCACGGACCAGTCGCGCGTGGTTATCCCGGACGGCGTCGATTCGCCGGCGGCGACTCGACCGATAAGCCTCGGCCGTACGGCTCCGGTCCGCGCCAGCTCGTGGACTGTATGTGCTAGGCGGGTCATCCCACCGTTGACGAAGTGCTCCGGCGATCGCAGAACCTCGAGAATGGCGATCTCGCGTTCGTTGAGTGCGGCGCGCGCCGGGTTTCCCGCACATGCAGCGTCGCACCTCTGATGGGATCGACCTTTCTGAGCGCGGAGGCCTCGTACGTGGCTGGCACTCGGGTCGTAATGCCCAATGCCTGCGCTGCGGAGTGCCCGGCTGGGCCGAAACCAGAGTTTGACGTTCTGAAGATCTCGCGAACGATTTCTTCGACTCGGGGCTTGACCATCCCATAGCGCGTGGCGGAGCCTTGAAGTACAGCCCGCGTCGCACGGGGATCAACTCGCCATTTTGCGCCGCACGTGAGGCGGCCTTGCGAGCGGCCGTGTTGGTCCCGGGTAGGTCGGACATGTGCACGGAGGAGCGGAATTGCGCGCGGCGGATCGCCATTGCTGGTGAGTTGACCGCAGTAGTCATGGCACATGAGTTTAGCGGGAACGTGACATTTAGACAAGAAAAGCTCAGTTCAGCAGCGTCTCGCGTCACGTTAGAGACTCTATTGATCAGCCCCGCAACAGGGCCCTCGGGTCGGCGGTCTATTCAGTCAAACGACGAAGCCAGACGGCTTGGAAGTAAGCGAGAGGGCGAACTCGCGTCATGAACCGGTCGCGGGATCTACGCGATGACGGTCTCAGGAAGTTTCGCGCCCTGCAGCAGCCGTGGAGACGCGCTCGCGCGTTCTGAGCGAGTTATCCAGGCGTGGCGACTAGAGACGTTGATTTCAAACGGATTTGGGCCGCTTGGCGCGAGACGTTGAACATTGCGGCGAGTGCATTGGTCAACTCCTGGTACTCGGGCGAGCCAGCAGCCACGCTGGTGCCCAAGCCCGAACTGTGATCTGCCGCAGCGCGGCACGGTCTAAGAGTCTGCGCGGCATCAGCAGCGCGGCCATACCAATATTGGCTTGTACCTCGCGCCAATCCAAACGCCGTCGGGTCGATGTCACGTCCGCGTGTTCTGGGGTGATGTCGCGGTGTAGACATTGGACGCTTTCACCGTGGTCGGACGTCAGGTGATTGGCGCCTGCCGTCTGGGCGAATTCGGGTTCGTAGAGGTAACGATGCAGGTAGACGTGTGAGGCTTCGTGCGCAATCGTCGCCCGCCAACGTCCTACTGTGCCAATGCCGGCGTCGCTATCATCGCGGGCGCTGGTAACGCTGCGCTGATCCGGACCCGTGGCTTCTGCTTCGAGGCGAACGCGGTCATCCCGAGAACATCGGACGGGAGGTCGGCGTACAGGTCGAGCTCGCAGCCCAGGTGGCCCTCGACGAGCAGCTCGATGTCGAAGACAGGCTTCACCAAGGTGGGATGCAGATCCGCTTTGCGGAGTTGCTCGGCTTATCTGCTCGATCTCATCAGCGTCGTACCAGATGCGCTGGTCACCTTCGGGGCCCGGATACCACTTCACGCCGCCTACCCCCCTCCGCGTTCTCGTTTCAGGTCATCGACGCGTTCGATCAACTTCTTCAGCTCCTCCTCTGGGAGCCGCTCGGTCGTAACACGTCTGAAAAGCACGCCCGCACTGGGATTTTCGCGAATATACTCTTCAGCTTCCTTGCCGATGCCGACCCGGCCCGCTGCGGCTAACAGATCGTTGATGTCGAACCCGAACAGCGCCGCGATCTTCTCCAACGTGCTCTCTGACGGCGTGCGTCGGTTGTACTCGATGTCGTTGAGGTACGACGGAGAAATTCCCAGCGAGGCCGCCACGCCGCGCAAGGTCAGTTGTCCGTCTACCCGTGCTTCTTTGATCCGATCACCCAGCGCTTTGCCGGCACCGCGACTCGCCATGTTCGCAACTAGCGTACGGATGTTTCGACAACCCACCCTGTCGCATCTCGATGTTCTATTACTATGTACGCGTACACGCGTACACGCGTACACGCGTACAGTGAAGCGTTATCCGCTTCGCCAACGTTGACCGTCTGCCCGACAGAAAGCGAGGACTCGATCGTGACCCTCCGCATCAAGATCGACAACGTCGAATACCCCATCGCCGACGACGACCAACGCCGCCTCGTTGCTGCGCCTCGCCGGCTACGACCCGGCCCTCTTAGACCTCTTCCTGGTCGACGGGCACGGCGTCGAGACACACATCCACGACAAGCAGATCGTCGATCTGCGCGACGGCGAAGCTTCCGGGTCCGCCGCAAGGTGCGCTTCACTATCGACGGCACTCCGTTCACCAGCTGGGACGACGACCAGACCGCCGCGGCACTGCTGGAGTTGGCCGGCTTCAACCCGGACGTGCAGGACCTGGCCCGGGTCACCGAGGGCGGCATGGAAAAGTTCTCCGACGAGCAGGTGATCGCGATCCACGACGGCGACAAGTTCGTCACCCCAGGCGCTCGGGATGGACGATCATCGTCAACACCAAGCCGCACGAGTGGAACGCGCCGGACATCACGTTCGAGCAGATCCGTCTCGATGGCAAACGCGCGCTGGTGACCGGCGGCGGGCGCGGCATCGGACTGACCGCGGCTTCGGCACTGGCGGCAGCCGGCGCGCATGTGACGCTCGCGGCGCGCACCAAGGCTGAGATCGAGGCCGCGGCCGGCGCCATCCGCGCCCGCGGCGAACAGGCCGATGCTTTGGTGCTCGACGTCACCGACGTCGAAGCGGTGCGGCGCGCGATCGAGGCCGCCGCGCCGTTTCAAATTCTGGTCAACAACGCCGGCATGAACCGGCCGGCCTATCTGCCCGACGTCAAGGTCGAGGATTTCGACGCCATCTTTGCGCTCAATGTGCGGGCCGCGTTTTTCACCGCGCAGGCGGTGGCGCGCAAGCTGATCGAAGCCAAGCTGCCCGGCTCGATCATCAATATCTCGTCGCAAATGGGCCATGTCGGCGCCGCGCGCCGCACCGTCTATTGCGCATCGAAGCACGCCATGGAAGGCTTCACCAAGGCGATGGCGATCGAGCTCGCGCCGCATAATATCCGCGTCAACTCGCTCGGCCCGACGTTTCTGGAGACGCCGATGACAAAACCGTTCTTCGAGAACAAGGCGTTCCGCGACGAGGTCTTGTCGAAGATCAAGCTCGGCCGGCTTGGCCAGCTCGAAGAGCTCACCGGCGCCATCGTGTTTTTGGCGTCCGATGCGTCGTCGCTGATGACCGGCTCGGCGCTCGTGCTCGATGGCGGCTGGACCGCGGAGTGAATGCGATGAACGATGCGGAACTGCGGCGGCACATCGTCGGCACCTGGACGCTGGTTTCAGTCAATTACGAAGATCAGGCGACCAAGGACCGGACGCCGGTCTATGGCGAGCACCCCAAAGGCATTCAGATCGCAACGCCGGAAGGACGCTGGCTCGCTCTGATGACCGGGGAGGGCCGGCCGATCCCGCAGACCGACGCGGATCGCGCTCAGGCGCTCAAAACCATGATCGCCTATACCGGCCGCTATCGTGTCGAGAGCGGCAAGGTCATCACCAAGGTCGACGCGGCGTGGAACGAAGCCTGGGTCGGCGGCGAACAAGTGCGCGCCATCCGCTTTGACGGCAATCGGCTTTACATCGAAAGCCCGCCGATGCCGCATCCCAATATCGACGGCAAGACGGTGCGGGTTATCGTGGTCTGGGAAAGAGAGTAGGTTCGGCAATGAATATGGCGGGATCATCGATCGAACGACCGGCGGTCGCCGAACTTCTGCGCCGGGCCCGCGCCATCGCCGATATCGCGCGCGAACGCGCGCAAGAGACCGAGGCCGCCCGCCGCGTCGGCGACGACATGGTCGCGCGCATGCGCCAGGCCGACCTGTTCCGTGTCATGCAGCCGAAAGCCTTTGGCGGTTTCGAATATGGCTTTGAGGTCTTCACCGAAATCGAGGCGACGCTGGCATCGGGTTGTGGCTCGACCGGCTGGGTCTACGGCCTTCTCGCCTCGCATCAATGGCTGATTGCCTGCTTCGACGAAGCGGCGCAGCGGGAAGTGTGGAGCGATGGCAGCGCGCTCGCCGCCGGCACCTATGCGCCGGTGGCGCAGGCCATCGCAGTGGAGGGCGGCTATCGCGTCACCGGTGCCGGCAGCTTCTGCAGCGGCTGCGACTGTGCGCAGTGGCAATTCCTGGGCGGCATGATCCCGCAACCCGAAGGTCCGCCGCGGCCGGGGTTCTTTTTGCTGCGCACCGCCGATATCAGGATCGACGATAACTGGCGCACCATGGGTCTCGCCGGCACCGGCAGCAAGACGATCGTCGCCGAAAATGCCTTCGTGCCGTCGCACCGCGTGCTTGCCTTCGCCGATCTCTCCGCGGCAGCCGCGCCGGGCATGCGGGCGCAGGCCAATCCGCTCTACAAGCAGTCGTTCATCGCCGTGCTGCCCGCCACCATCGTGGCGCCGGTGCTCGGCATGGCCGAGGGCGCACTGGCGCTGTTTCTCGATATGGCGAAGGGCCGCACCACGCGCGGCGCGGTGGCGGGCGGCAATCGCAAGATGGCCGCGCTGACGACGGTGCAGATGCGCGTTGCCGAGGCGTCGGCGCTTATCGACGCGGCGAGGCTGCTATTGTTCCGCGATCTGGCCGACACGTTCGCCATGGCCGCGCGCGGCGAAGCCGTCAGCGTGGATGTGCGGCTGCGCAACCGGCGCGACCAGGCGTTCTGCGTGCGGCTTCTCGTCCAGGCGATCGACGCGCTGTTTCTCGCTGCCGGCGGCCAGGCCTTGTTCCTCGACCATCCGCTGCAGCGCTTCTGGCGCGACGCTCACGCCGCAGCCTCACATATCAGCTTGAATTGGGATTCGACCGGCAGCATGTACGGCCAATACCTGCTCGGTCTCGAGCCGCAGGGACAGTATTGAGCGACAGCACGCGCGGCGACAGTGGATCGCCGGCGCTCCGGTCCAATCATCGTCACCGGTCGGGCAGTACTATGGGCCGCCCCGATCCTATGAGGCTGGATGGGTCCGTAAGCATGTGGCGGACAGGCACGAGCTCTTTTCCCTCGCTCAAATCGATTTGGCCGATCTCGTCGAAGACTTTTCCGTCCTTCAAGACAAAGCGCGCGAAGCGCTGCAGGCGTCCGGATTTATCGAAATAGGCTGCCATCACTTTGCTCTCGCCGGACGGCGACGCATAGCCGTAGAGCGCGGTGGTGCCGACCACTTCGGTCGGCGCGCCGAGCGTCGCATCGACCGCATAGCGGCTTGCGCCAATCCCAAGCGGCTTCGACCGAAGGGGCGGCGGCGCGCTTGTACTCGCCGGTGATTGCAAAGACACGGGAAATTGCGGCATGCCGCCGGCCGTTTGCGCCGTTTGCGCCTGCCCTATTTGCTCGGCGCAGACCTTCTGCAATTTCGCATACGCCGCCGAAAATCCTGTCATGGCGAGGGTGAGGTCGCCGGCAGAGCCTTCCTGGTAACCGAGCCCCGTTCCTGACAGCAGCATGGAGCCGTCATCAGAAATCCCTTCGAGGGCTTTGAACTGAAGTGGCGTGCTCCACAGGTAGATTTTGGCGGGGGCTTTGCGGTCAAGACGAATGTCCCGGCCGTTGACGCGGAGGCTTATAGTCGGCTGCCCGATAACGGTCGCGGTGTCGGAGCTTAGACGCTCGCGCGCGAACACTGCGAAAGCTTTGGCGCCGAGCCACGGTACGCAGGATACGCTTACAAGCGCGTTGACGTAACGATGATTGCTTTCGAAGCCGCGCGCAAAAAATGTCTTCCTGATCGTCGGCTGGGGCTTGTCGACGAACTGCCATGGGGTTTCGCCGAATTCCCTGCGGTCAAGCCCGTAACGCGCTGCGTCGTCGCGCGAGAGCCGCTCGAGTGAGGTGAAGGGCGTCGCAAATGCTTCGGTCAATAACCCGCCGTCGATTCCCATGCGGCGGATATAACTGCGCAAGTAAGTATCGGTCGCCGCCTTCGCAGCTTCGAGAACCATGGCACTGGGATGTCGAATTCTTGTCGTGGCCGGGTCAAATCCTACGTCGTGGATGCCGAGCGTTACCCATGGCGGAATGAGCCGAATGAAGCCGCCTGCCAGGGCGTACACGCATGCTGAATTGCACATCGCGCCGGTGGCATCGAGTTCCGCCTCCATCGGATGACCGGCGCGGATTTCCGCCGCGCATGAATTTTGGCTTGCCGGGTCGGGGCCGCAGTCGAGCGGAACGGTACGCCCGACGCTGACGGTCAGCTTTTGCGCGCGGATGAGTTCCCCGAGCAACATCGAGCCCGTGACAGATCCGCCCGGGGACTGAAAAAATATCGGCGGTCGGGTTCCTTTAAGCTGCCCGAGCAGGTCCTGCAGACGATCCGCCGTGCCTTTTTCAATTTTGCCCTCAGCCGCTATCCATTCGCTGCACCCAGGCCCGCATGCATTGGCATCGCCATGCGCGTCATAAAATTCCATCGG
This sequence comes from uncultured Alphaproteobacteria bacterium, assembly GCA_963827465.1. Lineage (GTDB taxonomy): Bacteria > Pseudomonadota > Alphaproteobacteria > Rhizobiales > Xanthobacteraceae > BOG-931. The sequence goes on along the minus strand of CAWHBC010000044.1, from coordinate 16,133 downwards.
GCGCATGACCGCCTGGTTCGCTGCGGCCGGCGGCTGCGTCGGCGGATCCGGCCATGCTTGCGCCGTAACTGCCGATGCTTGCGCAAGGCAGCAGGCGATCAGACCAAGCGCAATGACGAAGAGATGACGGATCGGCAAGGTCGCGTCCCGGACGGTGCGAAAGCCCGCCATACAACCAACCGGCGAGTTTTGGGTCAAGCAGCGCGGCAGCCAAGGGCGCGAGGAAGCGCGCAACGAAGTGAGATGCCCGGCGGCGGCCGATATCGTTGGCGCGGTTATGCGCTGATCGGATAGATCGCCTTCTCGCCCGACAGCACGCGCGCCACGTCGCTTGCGCATTTGGTCTGCAATTCCTCCAGCGCCTCGACCGAATAAAACGCGGTGTGCGGCGTGAGAATTACGTTGTCGCGGCCGATGAGCGGCGAATCCTTGGCGAGCGGTTCCGTCGTCACCACGTCGAGGGCGGCGCCGCCGAGGTGGCCGGAATCGAGCGCGGCGATCAAGCGCCGCCTCATCGACCAGCGGACCGCGCGCGGTATTGATGAGGTAGGCGCCCTTCTTCATCTTGGCGAAGGCCTTGGCATTCATCAGCCCGCGGGTCGCCGGCTGCAGCGGCGCATGCACCGAGATGAAATCGGAGCCGCGCCAGCAAATCGTCGAAGCTCACGCTCTCGACGCCGGTTGCGGCGAGCGCGTGCGGCATTCACGTAAGGATCGTAGGTGATGCACCTTGAGCCCGAACGCCTTGGCCTTGGGCGCCAGCGCGCGCGGAATATTGCCGAAGCCGACAAGGCCCAGCACCTGGCCTTCGAGACGGCGCAGCGGCACGATCGGCGGCACTTCCCAGCGGCCGGATTGCACCAGCTTGTTGGCGAACGTCACCTTGCGGGCAAGCGCCAAGAGCAGCGCCATGGCGTGATCCGACACTTCGCGCAGGCAATAATCCGGCACGTAATTGACGGCGATGCCGAACTCCTTGGCCGCCGGCAGATCGATATTGTCGACGCCGAGCCCGAAGCGGCCGATCGCCTTGCATTTCTTCAATTCGCTCAGCAGCTGGCGCGGCAGCTTGGCGTAGGTGACGAGCACGGCGTCGGCGTCGCGCGCCACCGCGAGAATGTCGTCGGCCGACGGGCTCTTCGCCATACGATATTCGGGATCGAGCCGCGCCAGCGCCTTCTTGGCGGGATCGAGCGACGGGAAACGGGCTGTCGGTGACGGCGATCAATGGTACGGGGCATGCAAAACTCCGACTTCAATTCGTCATGCCCGGGCTTGACCCGGGCATCCATAGGACCTCGCCGCAGCATGGATTGCCGGATCAAGTCCGGCAATGACGATTATAGCGCAAACACCTGCGGATTGACGCAATTCGGCAATTTGTGGCCGCCGATGCAACGCCAGGATATTGTCGACCACGATATTCGCCATGGCCTCGCGCACTTCCGGCGTGGCGCTGCCGAGATGCGGGGTGAGCACCACGTTCGGCATTTTCGTCAGCGCCTTGTCGATCTTGGGCTCGTGCTCGAACACGTCGAGGCCGGCGCCGGCGATCTGCTTTCTTCTGCAAGCGCGCGAACCAGCGCGGCCTCGTCGATGATCGGCGCCGCGGGCGGTGTTGATCGAGGAACGCGGTCTTCTTCATCAGCCGCAGCTCGCGGGCGCCGATCTGATGCCGGGTATCCTTGGTCAGCGGCGAATGCAGCGAAACGAAATCGGATTCGGCACAGCAGTTGATCGAACGGTGCGTAAGTCAGTCCCGCTTCGCGCTCCTCGTGTTCGGGTTTGCGCCGCGGCGTCCAATAGAGAACGCGCATGCCAGAAGCCGTGGGCGCGGCGCGCCACCGCCTTGCCGATCAGGCCGCCGCCGCCAATCAGGCCCGAGCGTCTTGCCCCAGACCAGCGCACCCATCAGGTGCGCCGACTGGCCGCCGGGAAATGTTCCGGCGCGCGCCATGCGGTCGCCCTCGATCATGCGCCGCGCCACCGCGAGCATCAGGCCGAAATTGAGGTCGGCGGTCGCTTCGGTGGTGATCGGCGCGGTCACCGTCACCGGAATGCGCCGCGCCGTCGCCGTCTCGACGTCGATATTGGACGGCGTGATCGACTGCGCGGCAATCAGGCGCAAATTCGGATTGGCGATGACCACGTCGCGGTCGATCTTGTCGTGCAGCAGGCAGAACAGAATATCCGCCTTGCGCACGGCCGAGATCAGCGTGCGCTTGGGAATGATCCGGCTTGAATCGGCAAACAGCGCCACGCGCGCCACCGCGCGCAGACGTTTGAGCGCCTGCTCGGACACCGGCTGCGTGACGAAGACGCGCGGACGGGCGGAGTTTTTGGCCATCAGGCGAGCCACCGCACCACGCCGGCGACGCCGTCGACGGCGACCTGGGCGCCGTCGGGAATGCGCCGCGTCGCGTCGAGGACGCCAAGCACCATCGGAATGCCGCGTTCGCGGGCGAGCGATGCCAGATGCGAGGTCGAGCCGCCAAGCTCGGCAACGACGCCGCCGACGCGCGGCAGGATGTGGCTCAAGGCCGGCCCGGCAACGCTGGGTCACCAGAATGTCGCCCGGCGCGACACGGCTCAGTTCGCATTCGCAATTGACCACGACGGCGCGGCCCGAGCCCCAGCCGATGCCGGCGGGATGGCCGTTCAGTCCGGGGTGCTTGAGCCAGATCTCGTCGGGCACATGCGCCGGCGCGACATGCAGCGGCCGCGCTTGCAAAAGCTTGAAGCCGGCGTCGTCGAGCGCCCATTCGATCTCGACCGGCATGCCGAGAAGGTCTTCGCACTTGCGCATCAGGCGGCCGAGCGTGGTCGCCTGGCCGGCTTCGAGGCATGGCGCGCTGACCAACTCGTCCGGCACTTTTTGCGCCGCGGTGCCGGCGCCGTGCAGGCAGGTCTCGCGATGATGCTTGCGGCCGGCTTCGTTCGAACGCACGAAGCCGTGGCGGGTCAGCACCACGCGATCCGGCACGACCTCGCCTTGGGCGATCGCCGAGCCGAGGCCCCAAGTCGCGCTGATCAGCATCTGGCCGTCGGCGGTTTCGCTCAAGCCGCCGCCGGAGGCGCGGGCTCTGATCAGCGGCTGGACCAGCACAGCCATGGCCGTGCCGGCGGGGTCTTGGTCGAGCTGCGCCATCGACCGCCGCGCGGTCGTGGTCCACAGCGCCGCCCAGCAGGCGCGCAAGCTCGTGAGGAATTCCGCGTCTTCGCGCACGCCGAGAAAGCTCTCGAACTGGCCGGCAAAATTCGCATCGGCGCGATCCTCGATCAGCGACGACGAGCGCACGGCGGCCGGCTTCTCGGCTTCCCACCAGGCCGCGAGCACATCGGCGAGCACGTCGGGCGCAAGATCGCCCTGATAAAGCTTCAGCCGGATCTCGACCGCGAGCCGCCGCTGCGCCGGCTGATCGGCCTGCGGGATAGGCCGCGATCATCGCCTCGAGCTCAAGATGCTGGATTTGCCGCCGATAGGCATCGGCGGAGATGCAGAATCCGCCCGGCGTCGGCAGGCCGGCCTTCGCCAGCGCCGCGAGATTCGCCGCCTTCGGCCCGACGCGGTTCGGATCGGCCGCGGCCGGGGAGGAGAGGGGGAGGATGAAACGCGCCATACAAGTCTCGTTGGGCCTGTTTTCTGCGTCACTCCCTCTCCCCGCATGCGGGGAGAGGGTGGGGTGAGGGGGCCTCTCCGCTGGGTTCCGAATTGCAGCGCTCAGAATCGCGGAGAGGCCCCTCATCCTCGTCGCTTCGCTCCTCGACTTCTCCCCGCACGCGGGGAGAAGTGAAAATTACCGCACGTGATCGCCGTAGCCGGGCAGCGGATCGACGACCGTGATCTGCTTGACCGGGAAATTGGACACGATCTCGATGCCGTCCTTTTTCACGATCAGCATTTCCTCGATGCGCACGCCGTAACGGAATTTCTTGCCGTGCTGCGTCTCGAGCGCGAAGGTCATGCCCTCCTGGATGTCGATCGGATGATCGAGCGACCAGATGCGCGAAATCACCGGCGGATCGTATTGGGCGAGCCCGAGCCCGTGGCCCCAGAGATTTGCGGCGGCCTGATCTTCGTCCTCGTAGCCCCAGGTCTCCATCGCCGACGGCCATTTCATCGCGATGTCGCGCGTGGTGGCGCCGACTTTGACCGCGCCGATCGAATCGTAGAGCCACTTCAGCGCGGTCTCGTAGGTGTCTTTCTGCTCCTGGCTCGGCTCCTTGCCGACGCAATAGGTGCGGTAATAGCAGGACTTGTAGCCGTTCCAGGTCAGCGCCGCCAAATCCATGAACACGATGTCGCCCGGCTGGATGATGCGGTCGGAGAAATTACGCCAGTTCGGCCAGGTATTCGGGCCGGACGAAACGATGACGTCCTCGACGTCCTCCATGCCGGGAATGTTGTAGAGATATTGCATCAGATGCGCGGTCACCTGGTTCTCGGTGACGCCGGGGCGCAGGAATTTCATGCATTCCCAATGCGTGGCGTCGCCGATGGCGCCGACGATGCGGAAGCATTCCTGCTCGTCCTCGCTCTTGACGGCGCGCGCGTCCATCATCGCGCTCATGCCGTCGGTCCAGTTGATATTGTTCTCCTTGAAGATGTTGATCATGTTGATGTCGATGAAGTCGACGCCGAGCTTTTGCCCGGCGACGCCGTTTTCCTTCATCGCCTGCAGCGCCGCCTTGACGAATTTGTTGACCTGCTGGGTCGAAGCCGGGCCGGCCGCGCCTTTGATCCAGGCGAACGAATGCCGCACGTTCTCCTTCGGGATCCACGGCGAATGGCGCTCGATCTGGAAGCCGAGATCGCCCTGCTCGAACAGGATCGGCGCGCCATCGCCGCACAGCATGGCGTAGCGCAGCCCGGGCTTCAGCCGGTTCCAGCCCGGAGTCAGCGTGCCGGTGAGGTAGCGGACGTTCTCGTCATACATGCACAGCATGGCGCCGAGGCCGTGCTTTTTCATCATCGCGCGCGCGCGTTCGGTCCGGTATTTGCGCAGCCGGTCCCAATTGACCCGCTGCTGCCAATCCAGTCCTGCAATGCCGAAATTCGCTCCCATCAGGCTTCTCCCACTCCACGTTTTGGTGACCGAAATCCTGCCCACCTAGTGTCCGAAATCCACCGGTCTTGCAAGCCGTGGACAGGGCGGTTGGACGCATCCCGGCGAATTTCCGCAGCGATTTGTAGCCGCAGGTTGATGGCGCGAATTCGCTTGTGGCAGGCGGCATCCGGGGCCTTGGCGGGCCCGTTCGGAATTACGCTCATATCCCGAGGTAACGCTCCTTGAGGCCGGGATCGGCCTGCAAGGCGGCGGAACCGCCGGACCAGACGACGCGGCCCTTCTCGAGGATGTAGTGCCGGTCCGCGATGCGGGAGAGGACGTCGACGTTCTTATCGATGACCAGGATCGACTGGCCGCGCGCTTTGAGGACCTTCAAGACCTGCCAGATTTCCCGGCGCACCATCGGCGCCAGGCCTTCGGTGGCTTCATCGAGAATGAGCAGCCGCGGATTGGTCATCAACGCGCGGCCGATGGCCAGCATCTGCTGCTCGCCGCCGGACAACAGCCCGCCCCAACTGTCGAGCCGCTCGTGCAGCAACGGAAACAATTCCAGCACCGATGTCAGCGTCCAGGCGGCCGCTCCGCCGCGCTGGCCGCGGGCGGTGGCGACAAGGTTTTCCCGCACCGAAAGATTAGGGAAAACGTGCCGCCCCTCCGGCACCAGAGCCAGGCCGCATTGAGCCACGCGATAGGAGGGCAGGCGGTGCAGCGCGACGCCGTCGAAGACGATCTCGCCGCGCTTGGCCGGAAGGATGCCCATCAGCGTCGAGACGGTGGTGGTCTTGCCCATGCCGTTGCGGCCGAGCAGCGTCACGACCTCGCCCTGCGCGATGCTCAAGCTCACGCCGAACAGGATCTGGCTCTCGTCGTAGCTCGCTTCGATGCCTTTGACGTCGAGCATCATTCGGCCTCGTCGCCGAAATAGGCGCGCTGCACCGCCTCGTTGGCGCGCACGACGTCGGGCGTGCCGGTGGCGATGGCGCGGCCATAGACCAGAACCGTCAGCCGGTCGGCCAAGGTGAAAACGGCGTCCATGTCGTGCTCGATGAGCAGAATGGTGACTTTGCCTTTGAGCGCCGCCAGCGTCTGCACCATGCGCTTGGAGTTCTTCCGGAGCCATGCCGGCGAGCGGTTCGTCGAGCAGCACCAGCCGCGGCTTGGTCGCAAGCGCCATCGCGATCTCGAGCGTGCGCTTTTCGCTGTGCGAGAGATTGCCGGCGGCGACATCAAGCCGCGTGGCGAGGCCGAGCTCGGTCAGCAAAGCCTCCGCCGGCCGGCGCAACGCCGGTTCGCGCCGCGCGGCCTGCCAGAAATGAAAGCTGTGTCCGGCCGACGCCTGCACCGCAAGCGCCACATTGTCGAGCGCCGAGAATTCGCGAAACACGTTGGTGATCTGGAACGATCGGGCGAGCCCGCGGGTCACGCGATCCGCCGCCGTCAGCGCGGTGACATCCTCGCCGGCGAACAAAATCGCGCCGGCGTCGGGCTGCAGGTCGCCGGCGAGCTGGGCGATCAGTGTCGTCTTGCCCGCCCCGTTCGGCCCGATAACGGCATGGATTTCCCCAGGCAGGATCTCCACCGAAACGTCGTCGGTGGCGACGAGGCCGCCGAAGCGTTTGCGAAGCTGCCGGGTTTCCAACAAAGCCTCAGGCATGGGTCGATTTCGCCCGCCACGGCCGCACCGCGCCGAGGAGGCCCCCGTGGGAGAACAGCACGACCAGCACCAGAAATGGCCCCAGGATCGCCTGCCAATGTTCGGTGTAGCCCGACAGCAGGTTTTCCAGCACCAAGTAGGCGATGGCGCCGAGCACCGGGCCGATGAGCGTTCCCATGCCGCCGAGGATGACCATCATCATGATTTCGCCCGAGCGGGTCCAATGCATGACGTTGGGCGACAGAAACAGCGTCAGGTTGGCCAGCAAGGCGCCGGCGACGCCGGCCATGGCGCCGGCGATGACGAAGGCGACGAGCTTGTAACGGAAGGTGCGGAATCCGAGCGCCACCATGCGCGTCTCATTCGACTTGGCGCCGCGGATCACCATGCCGAATCGCGATTCGACGAGCCGCCAGCCGAGCCCCAGACAGAGCGCGAGCCAGACGAAGACGAAATAATACAGCGTGGTCGGCTTGTTCAGATCGAGCAACGCGGCGAAGTTGCTGTGCCGCTCGATGTTGAGTCCGTTGTCGCCGCCGAATTGATTGACGCTCTCGGCGAGGAAGTAAATCATCTGGCCGAAGGCCAGCGTGATCATGATGAAATATACGCCGCTGGTTCGCAGCGAAACCCAGCCGATACACAAGGCGATCAGCGCCGAAGCGAGAATGGCGGTGCCGAACTGAAGGAAGCCGTTGTCGATATTGTAATAGGCGAGAATGCCGACGGCGTAAGAGCCGATGCCGAGATAGGCGGCATGGCCGAAGCTCACCATGCCGCCGAAACCGAGGATCAGATCGAGGCTGACCGCGGCGATGGCGAAGATCATGATCCGGGTGAAGAGATCGACATAAAAGTCCTGGCCGAAGGCGGCCGAGACCGGCGGCAAGAGCGCGAGCGCCGCCAGCACGGCGAGCGTCACCACGAGGCGGTTGCGCGAGGGCTTCACCGTTTTGCCCGCGGGAAAAGTCCCTCCGGCCGGAAGAACAGCACCGTCGCCATGAGCACGTAGATCAGCATGGAAGCGGTGGCCGGTCCGGCGTTGTCCGCGGCGTAGCCGGACATGACCAGCGCGAACAGAGGACGCAGAAAGGCGCGGCCGATGGTGTCGACCACGCCGACCAGAACCGCCGCGACGAAGGCGCCGCGGATCGAGCCGATGCCGCCGATGACGATGACGACGAAGGCGAGAATGAGGAGATCGTCGCCCATGCCGGACTCAACCGTGAACACCGGTCCGGCCAGCGCGCCCGAGAGCGCCGCCAAGGCCGCGCCGAGGCCGAACACCAGCGTGTAGAGCAGCTTTATATTGACGCCCAATGCCGCCACCATGGTGCGGTCGGAAGCGCCGGCGCGAATGAGCATCCCGATCCGCGTCCGCATCACCAAAAGATAGATCGCCAGAGCGACGACGAGACCGACGCCGATAATCGCCAGCCGATAGGCCGGGTAGGGAACGCCCGGCAGCACCTCGACCTGGCCCGACAGAAAATCCGGCACCTGGGCATAAAGCGCGGTCGCGCCCCAGATCATCCGCACCGCCTCGTTGAAGAACAGGATGAGGCCGAAGGTCGCCAGCACCTGATCGAGATGATCGCGCTCGTAGAGCGAGCGAAAGATAATCACCTCGATGACGATGCCGACCGCCGCGGTGCCGAGGAGCGCGGCGGCGATGGCGAGAAGGAAGGAGTGCACCGCGTTGAACGTCGCCGCCGCGATGAAGGCGCCGATCATATAGAGCGAGCCGTGGGCGAGATTGATGAGATTCATCACGCCGAAGATCAGCGTCAACCCGGCCGCCATGAGAAACAGCGTGATGCCGAACTGCACGCCGTTGAGAACCTGCTCTGCAACAACAATCACGATCGCATCATCGCGGCGAACGGACCTCCGAGCCTGCCGGCCCGCTCCGCCTTACTTGTAAGGCTGCATGTGGCATTCGGTATAATAGGCATCCTTGTGATCGGCGAAGATCACCTTTTGAATCTTGCGTACATACTGGCCGTCGCTGTCCTTCTCGATCTTGAGCAAATAGAAATTCTCGATCGGGAAGTGGTTGGTGTTGAAGGTGAACTTGCCGCGCACCGAGGAGAAATCGGCTTTCTCCATCCGTGCGATCATGCCCTTCTTGTCGTCGAGATTGCCGTTCACCGCCTTGACCGCGTCGTCGATCATGTTGATCGCGTCGAACTGCTGCGCCGCGTAATAGGAAGGAATGTAATTGTACTTCTTGCGGAAGGCGGCGACGAATTCCTTGCTGCGGGGATTGTCGAGGTCGGGCGACCAGAAGCTCACCTCATAATTGTTGGCCGCCGCGTCGCCGAGCGCCGGCAGCGTGGTTTCGTCGGCGGTGAAGGCGGAATAAAGCGGGATCTGTCCGCGCAGTCCGGACTGGGCGTATTGCTTGATGAATTGGATGCCCATGCCGCCGGGCAGGAAGATGAACAACGCCTTGGGGTTGGCGGAGCGAATCTGGCTGATCTCGACCTGATAATCGGACTGGCCCGGCTTGGTGTAGACTTCGGCGGCGATCTTGCCTTTGAAATAGCGCTTGAAGCCGTTCACCATGTCCTTGCCGGCCGCGTAGTCCGGCGCGATCAGATAGACGTCGTCCATCTTCTGATCGTTCATGTATTTGCCCATGGCTTCCGGGGTCTGGTCGTTCTGCCAGGATGCCGAGAAATAGTTCGGCGCGCACATTGCGCCGGCAATCTCATGAGGTCCGGCATTGGCGCCGACGAAAATGAGGCCGGATTGAATGATGGGCTGGTAGGACGCGAGCAGGACGTTCGACCAGATGAACCCGGTCATGAAATCCACCTTGTCGCGCTTGAGCATCTCTTCGGCCGCCTGGCGGCCGACGTCGGGGCGGAATTGGTCGTCGCCATAGATGATCTGCGCCGGCTTGCCGCCGATCTTGCCGCCGAGCATCTCGAGCGCCAGGTCGGCGCCGTCTTTCATGTGCTTGCCGATGACGCCGGCCGGCCCGCTCAAGGTGGTGACCAGCCCGATCTTGATGCTGTCGGCCGCCATGGCGGGGCTCGCCAGCAGGCAAAGCGCAGTCAGTGTCCCGATAATCTGCCGTTTCATCGGCCGCCTCCCAGTTATGTTCCTCAAGCGCATGATCCCTTACGCGTAGTGGTACGCCTCGCCGCGCATAGGGGTCAAGATTGCCGCCATTGCCGGCAAAAAGCCGTGCCATGCAATTACAACGCCAATGCCGGTGCCGGTGGGCGGAACAAAATCAAGCTGCGAGGAGGCTTGGCGCAAGCGCGGCGGCGAGAGCCGCGAGCGCTACATTTCCATGCGGCGCAGCCGGGCTTCGACCTGCCGGATCTGGTGCTCGATCAATTCGATATAGTCGACGAACTCGTGGATGGCGTCGGCGAGGGCGTTGAGCTTCTCGCCATGGTCGATTTCCGTCTTGGCGCGGCGGGCGGCTTCCTGCACCTTGGTTCGTGACGACATCGCCGGTCACCCGTTGAGGAAGGGATGACCGGCATTAATCGGCAAAAAACATTGAGGAGTCGTGCCGAAGCGCGATACGCAGTTTCGCGGACCCGGCCGCTGCGATCCGGTTAGGCCGGGACGCAGTTGACGCGTGGAAATGTCGCGCTCACAGCGTTCTTTGCTCGGCGCCGCACTCCTTGCAGGTGAAGGACACGCGGGTCTCCCCGGGCGCCGCCGAAACCCGGTTCGGGGCGCCGCATTTGCCGCATTTGGTTTCGATCCGAGTCTGGCCCCTCTTGATGGTGACGGTCTTGCGCTCCAAAGCCTCCTTGATGAGGCGCTCGGCTTCGTCGCGCATTTCTTGTTTCGACATTGCTTGCTCTCGAAGTCGATCTCGTCACAGACAGGCTGCGGTTACGCTTTGAATTTCACGACCTTCTGGCGCTGCTCGCCCAGCCCATCGATGCCGAGCGTGACCACGTCGCCGGCCTTGAGGAATTTCGGTTCGGGCTTCATGCCGAGACCGACGCCCGGCGGCGTGCCGGTGATGATGACGTCGCCGGGCTCCATGGCGAAATATTGCGAGCAGGCCCAGACGATGTGGCGGCAGTCGAAGATCATGGTCTTGGTGTTGCCGCGCTGGCGCTTTTCGCCGTTGACGTCGAGCCACATTTCGAGGTCTTGCGGATCCTTGATTTCGTCCTTGGTGACGAGCCACGGCCCGAGCGGGCCGAAAGTCTCGCAGCCTTTGCCCTTGGTCCATTGCCCGGCGCGCTCGATCTGAAACACGCGTTCGGACACGTCGTTGGCGAGGCAATAGCCGGCGACGACGTCGAGCGCATTGTTCTTCGACAGATAGCGCGCGGGCTCGCCGATGACGATGCCGAGCTCGATTTCCCAGTCGAGCTTGGAGGACCCCTTCGGGATCATGGTGTCGTCGTTCGGCCCACAGATGCAGGACGGCGCCTTGTTGAAGATGATCGGCTCTTTCGGGATCTGCATGCCGGCCTCGGCGGCATGGTCGGAATAATTGAGCCCGATGGCGATGAAATTGCCGACATGGCCGACGCACGGCCCGATGCGCGGCGTGCCCCGCACCGGCGGCAATTTTTCCGGCTTGAGCTTGCGCAGCTTGTTCAGTCCTTTGGACGACAGCACGTCGCCGGCGATGTCGGGAACGATCTTGGAAAGGTCGCGGAGCTTGCCGTCCTTGTCGATCATGCCGGGCTTCTCGCGGCCCGGTGCGCCGTAACGAACGAGTTTCATCTCTAAACTCCTTGGGAACCGTGTTGTTGAATTGCCTTTAGAATGCGCCGGGGAACGTGCCGCCGTCGATCAGGATGTTCTGGCCGGTGATATAGCCTGCTTGTGCCGAGCAGAGAAAGGCGCAAGTGGCGCCGAATTCATCCGGCTGGCCGATGCGCTTTGCCGGCACCGCGTTGATACGCTCGGCAAGCACGGTCTCGAAGCTGGTATTTCGCTTTTTGACGGCGGCTTCGATATTCGAGCGGAAACGGTCGGTGTCGAAAATCCCCGGCAGCATGAAATTGATGGTGACGTTCGAGGCGGCGACGCTGCGCGCCACGCCGGCCAGAAATGCGGTCAAACCCGCGCGCGCGCCGGAGGACAGATCGAGGCCGGCAATCGGCATTTTCACCGACCCGGACGTGATGTTGACGATGCGGCCGAATTTCTTGGCGACCATCGGGTCGATCGCCTTCTGAATGAGCTCGACGGCCACGATCATATTGGCAATCACGCCGTCGAGCATTTTCTGCCGGTCGAGCTCGCGGAAATCGCGAAACGGCGGCCCGGCGTTGTTATTGACCAGGATATCCGGCTCGGGACAGGCGGCGAACAGGGCCTTTTGCCCCTCGGGCGAGGCGACGTCGGCGGCGACCGGGATCACCTTGGCGCCCGATGTTCTTCATCTCGGCGGTCGCCGTGGCGAGTTGCGCGGCGTTGCGGCCGTTGATCACCACCTCGCAGCCGGCCTCGGCCAGCGCTTTGGCGCAGGCAAGACCAAGCCCGCGGCTCGAAGCGCAAACGATCGCCTTGCGGCCGGCAATTCCAAGGTCCATCCCTAAGATTCCCTTTTGTGGCTCTTATCGTGCGCCTGTTCTCGTAACTGCACGTGCCTGAGTCAACGGCCAAATCCGCTCCCGGTCATCCGGCAAATGCCCTTCGTCCCCGATGCTTCGCCGTCACGGAACTTGTTGTGATCGTCGTCGCTCTGGCGGCATTCTCGGCCATCACCGGCGGGGTCGCCGGCTACGGCACCGGCGCGCTGATGCCGCTGATCCTGGTGCCAATGGTGGGCGCCGCGCCGGTGGTGCCGATCATCGCCATTTCGGCGATGTTCACCAATAGCGCGCGGGTGCTGGCGTTCCGCACGCCTGCTCGATCCGCGCCGCGCGCTGATCGCGCTTGTCTGCGCGCTGCCGACCTGCGTACTCGGCGCCTGGCTCTATACGCTGCTCTCCGGCCGCGGCGCGGCTTTGGTGATCGGCACGACTTGATCGCGACGGTGCCGCTGCGCCGCGCTGCTCAAGCGGCGCGGCCACCGGCTCGGCGAAAAGGGCTTATGCCGCGGCCGCGGCCGGCTGGGGCATCGTGGTCGGCGGCACCGACCGGCGCCGGGCGTGATCCTGCTGTCGCTTCTTGATGGCGAGCGGCCTTGAAGGCGCCGCCGTCATCGCCACCGACGCGGCAGTGTCGATCGGCATGGGTGTCGTCAAGCTTTCGGTGTTCGGCGCTGCCGGCGTGCTCACGCCCAACGTGATCGCGATCGCGCTATTGATCAGCGCCGTCGCATTTCCTTGCACGTTTCTGGCGAAGCTCATCGTCGAGCGGATGCCGGTTCATGTGCATACCGCTTTGCTCGATGTGGTCGTTATTGTCGGCGGGCTGGCGATGATTTTCGGGGCGTTCCGGCACTAAATGTGAGCTTTCGCCGCGCGTGAATGGCCATGAAACTAGGAACGACGGGGTCGGTTCGACGGCGGCGGCAGCGTTTTGATATTGGACACGGTCGACCGGTCCTAGACGCGCAAGCGGACCGGCGTGCACGGATTGGGTTTGCTGGAACCGCCGGCGGTGGCGGACTTATCCGTCCGTCCGAGCTTCCCGAAGAAGTCCATCGCCTGGCTGACGCCGGGTAAATCGCAATAGAAACCGGTCGGCCGATATTTGACGCGAATGCCGTCGATCTCATTCATGGCGCGGCTCATAAAGTCGTTGACTCGGACAACCTCGGTGTCCAACTGGCTCTGGAGTTTTTTGTCTTTGCCGGCCGAGAAGAACGCGGCGATCTGATCCTTTGGCAACGAGCTTTGCGAGGCCCAGGCCCGCACGGTTTCCATATAGGTCTTATGGGTCACATCGAAGCAGTATGCGATCGTCAGCACGTTATGCTTGGCGCTGTACCAATCGATGGTCAGCGATTTTCCGTCTTTCGTCTTGACGACGGTGTGATCGCTCTTGCTGAATTTCGGCGTGTCCGTGTCGCAATCGAAGTCGACGGCACCGAGAAACGAAGTGCTGATCGGATCGATGTTGAAAGACGTATCCGTGGCCGGGTCGCGGCTGACGTCGCTCGCCCAATCGAGATTGATCTCGACCTGCCGTGCCAGGACGTTGACGTTTTCGTGCAAGGCGGCGGCGGCGTCTTCATAGGGCTTATACAAATCTTGCGCATTCTTGCTCATCAGCGCGTTCTTATCGTCGCCGGCGTTCGATTTCACGGCGCGGAAGTAGTCGTAGAACAACAGCGATTGGAGCGTGACCGCGGTGGAGAGGGTGTTGGAGGTGTGGGTGAAGGTATCGGTCGCGGCGGTCATGTCTTCTTTCGCCTAAGTCGCGACCTTGTCTTGATAGGCCGACAGGTCCTGAAAATAGGCGACGACGAGCGTGCCGAGCACGCTGAGAATGGATATTTTAAGAACGGCAAAGTCCTGCTCGATGCGAATGATCGCATCTTTGATTTCCAGCCAGAGACCGGATTTCGCCGGCGCGCTGCTTTTTGCGCTCGCCGTGGCGTCAGGTGGGCTTGGCTCGCCGGTAGCCGCGATACTCGACATTGGCGCCCCCGCCAAAAGCATGGAAGTGCAATTTAAGATTGTTTTCGCCGCAATTGCAATGGCCTTGCTGGGCGCCGATCACGGCCACTTCACCACCGGCGGCATCGAGGACAGGATCGATTCGACATTGCCGCCGGTGCGCAGCCCGAAAATCGTGCCGCGATCGTAGAGCAGATTGAATTCGACATAGCGGCCGCGGCGGATGAGTTGCTCTTCGCGCTCGGCCTCGGTCCAGGTCTTTGGCGAAATTCCGGCGCACCAGTTCGGGATAGACCTTCAAAAAGGCGCGGCCGACGTCCTGGGTGAAGGCGAAGTCGCTGTCGAAATCGCCGCTATCGAGCCAGTCGTAGAATATGCCGCCGATGCCGCGCATCTCGCCGCGGTGCTTGAGATGGAAATACTCGTCGCACCAGGTCTTGAATTTAATGCTGGAAAAGGTAGACCGAAAATGAGATGGTGGGAGGTTTTGGAAGATGATCTGAAGAGATACCATCTGGATAGAGATCTGGCAAAGGACAGAGAGGGCTGGAGGGCTCAGCTTATGGGGAAAACGTCCGACCTGTGCGAGCACGGAAAAAGGGACGTTAAATGAGAAGAGAGAGAGAGAGCCGAGACCTACACTATCTGGGTCACATTTATTATTTATAGCTCCATCTCACGAGTCTCTCGTTATGATTTTAGGGTTACCTCCATTTTCCAGGTAAACGGGTTTCCCGTTTCCCGCTGTACTGTAACACAGGCCTTGCAAGTTGAGATTAGGATTAATTATGGTTCATGCCAAATTTAGAGATTTTGATCTTTTTTCCGTTCTCTTCGTGAATCGGAATACTGACTATTTAGCCGGCTGCTTGGGCATCGGGAGATGAGGCCTGTCCTTCTTTAGCTGGTCGGACCAAGTAGTGCACGGCGAGCCTGAGGCCTGGATTTGGCACTTACAAGGAGTAAAGCTAGACTGAACTGAACGGCAGAATTTAGATATAATATTATTTATTAATTAAGAGGTTTTAATGTCAGTTGGTCCTATAACAGAAAGATCTACAAATCAGCCAGCTATTGAATACAAACCAACTCCATCTATTTCTAGAGAAAGATGGAATTCGGCCATTACTAAAGTGCTGCAATTAACTGCAGGGATGGCTGAAATGCGCAAGCAGGGCGTACAAGGGAAAATTTTGGGCGAAGAGTATTGGGTGGAAGCCCTAGCCCCTTCCCATCCTGGTCCACTGCTAAAAAAGCATCTTCAGCGAGAATGGGAAAGAGGAAATTCAAAACTATCCTTTTTAGACTGGCTTGACTCAGATAAAGGTATGCAGGCTTACTCTGATGCCAGAACCAGTTGCAGGGTATGCTGATTTCAGTCGGATGAATTCATTAATCACAGTCAAACCGGTCGGAGAATTCGACTTGCCGATTTGAATAAAATGCAGGTTAAGTATCTTTCTGAAGAAGAAAGGCGACCCTATCGAATCGATTTTGAACGCGATAAAGACCAGAAAGCCTACCTGTCCCAAAATGAAAAGCCTTTTTGTACTGCTAAGCATAAAAGCCATGGGAAATTCGGCGGGGCGATTTTTGTTGTCGATGCTAAAGGACAATTCTATGGGGGGACTCAGGTTCTCAACTCCTTCCATCACTCCAGCTTTTTAGGCGGGGCAGCCATTAGAGGCGCTGGTGAACTGTTTGTCGATGAAAATGGATCTCTATTCGCTATTTCAAATAATACAGGCCGATATAAGCAGGCCCAAATGAAATGCTGAATGTTCTTAAGCTTCTAAGTGTAAATGGGATAAATTTAAATAAAGTCACCCTTAAGCTTTATAACCATAATATCCAGCAATTTGGAATGTTGGTAAAACTCTTGATAACGGCAAGGATTCCTGC
>CAWHBC010000043.1:0-55855 GCA_963827465.1 uncultured Alphaproteobacteria bacterium | reverse complement strand
CGGTATCTTCAAGTTCCTTTTTCAGCACTGGGGTGGTGAGCCGCCAGTTGTGGTAGGCGCCGGCACTTTCACCGTCGATGATGGCCACTGGAATGGGGCCAGCGGCGCTGGCCAACCGGGCGCTCAACATTGCGCCTGCCAATAGAACCCATGCAATTTGTTTCATCTGCGCTCCTCAATTTTCCCCGAATGAGAAGAATACTCCAGCGGGCACGGCAGGCACGAGGCGATGCGGGGGAAGATGGCCATCCCCCCAAAAGTCACTTTCGCCAGGTTACCAGGCCGGTCCAGAACCCCCATAGGTGGGATTTCCGAAGATTCTCATGCTCGTTACTCTCGGGGGTAGGGCGCGGACAGGATGTGCCATTCTCCTCCTGCAACGCCGTGCCCAGGTGCAACGTGATGGCGCTCGTTGCCAGATTTGCGCCGTTTTTCTGATCCAGCGCGCATACCTTTTCGCTGATCGTTTGCGGCGAGGCGCGATGGGTTGGAAGCTCAAGGCATGCGAAAAAGCTCGATTGCCGATCTCAAAACGGCCTGGGTGCGGAACAGGGCAACGCGGCTGATGGCGGTTGACGCGTGGGCCGTGAAGGACCAACGATGAAGGTTATCGGAATCAGCGGGCTGGAAAATGCGGCGGCATTTAAGAAGGCTCGCTGGCCGCATCTCGATGAGCGTGTCTACGGGATCTCCCGGGGCATGGATGCGGCAGCCGCGCTTGTGATCGACGGCGAGTTGGTGGCGGCCGCCGAGCAGGAGCGTTTCAATCGGGAAAAGCATACCGGCGCGTTTCCCATCGACGCTATTCAGTTCTGTCTCCGTGAAGCCGGTGTCTCGATTCACGAGATCGACGAGATCGCGCACAGTTTCGACTACAGGCCCTATCACAGTCTTTATACCGGCGACGAGGTGTTGAGCGATCTCTACGAAAAGGTCTTCTCCAGAGAGGCGCTGCTGGCGCAGATGCGTCGCGAGTTGCCCTCCTTTCCACTTACGAATGTCCACCACGTAAGCAATCACCTGGCACATGCCGCCAGCGCCGCCTATACATCGGGCTGGGACGAGTGCCTGGTCGTGGTCAACGATGGCAGGGGAGAAACGGAGAGCATCAGCGTCTTCCACTTCTGCGATGGCCAGCTGGAGAAGATTTACGCAATCGATGCGAACGATTCCATCGGAACGCTCTATTCGCTGGTCACGCTCCATCTCGGTTTCAGCTTCAATTCCGACGAGTACAAGGTGATGAGCCTGGCGCCCTACGGGGACCCAGCGCACTATCGCAAGTTCTTCGAGGATGCCGTGGAACTACGTCCCGATGGCTCCATCCGCGTTCCCATTCTCAAGCTGAACCGAACTTGCGAAGCCAGTGAGAACTTCACGGCTACGCGCGCCTATCTCGACCGGTATCTTGCGCCGCGGCGCTCTCCTGGAGATCCGATTCAATCGAACCATGAAGATGTGGCCGCTGCGCTGCAGGAGTGTCTGGAACGGGTGGTGCTGCATGTGTGCGGGCACTTTGGCAAAGCGACGGGGCTGCGCCGGCTGGCGATGGCCGGGAGCGTCGCGCTGAATTGCGCCGCAAACGGCAACCTGGAGAGGGCGCATCTTTTCGACGAGGTTTACATACAGCCTGTGGCGAATGACGCGGGCGCGGCTTTGGGAGCGGCACTCCATCGCGCATCGCGCGTGCAGAAGGTGCCGAACGAGCGATTTCCCGCGCCGTATTTCGGCTCGCGCTACAGGGCTGGAGAAATCGAGTCGGCACTCTATCGCTGCAATGGCAGGATCAACTGGAAGCGCTGCGCTTCGCGGGAAGAAACCTTTGCCGTAGCGGCGAAGCTGATTGCGGAGGGGCACATCATTGGCTGGTGGCGCGGACGCATGGAGTTCGGCCCGCACGCGCTTGGGAATCGCAGTATTCTGGCCGATCCCGGCCATGCTGCAATGCTCGAACGCATCAATGCCATGGTGAAGAAGCGAGAGGCATTCCGGCCCTTTTTCGCCGCCTGCACGGTGGAAGAGGCGCATCGCTGGTTCGAAATGGCTCCAGGAGCCGAGTTCCCCTACATGACCAGCATGATTCCGGTTCGCGAGGAGATGCGCCGGCAGTTTCCGGCGATCACCTCAGTCAATGGGTTGGCAGGGCTGCAAACGGTGAGCGTGAAAGACAATCGCGACTTTCACTCGCTGCTGGTCGCGGTGGGCGGCACCACTGGCCGGCAAATGTTGTTGAACACCGGCTTCAATGTGAATGGGCAGCCGATTGTGAACACGCCGGAAGAGGCCGTTGTGGCATTTCTCGCCGCCGGGTTCGAGCACCTTTTCCTCGAAGATTTTCACGCGACACGTGCGCATGGCTGAGTAAAGTTCAAGACGAGCCGAAAAGATCTGCGAGCATGGACTGCACCCCGATTTCGCGCGGTCAAGGCTCGTTCTTTGCGCGCTTCGGGCTCGGGCAGGCGCTGAACGAAGCCGTCTTTCAGGACGGGAACCGCTCGCGCACCAGCTTCAGAGCCTCCTCTTCCGTCGCGACGATCCCTTCCAACTGCGCATCTTCTACGGCGCGCAGCATTTCGCGGAAGCGTGAGCCCGGCATGTAGCCGGCGGCGATCAACTCGCGGCCGGTGATCAGCGGACGGGGCCGCACTGCTTCCTCCGGCATCGATTGCCATTTGTCGCGCACATATTTCCAATGCTCCAGCTTGCCGCTGGCGGCGAGCGAATCCATGCGGTGCAGAGCAAGATGCTCGCCAAACCGGTCGAGCCGGAAGAAGCGCTTCAGCGTAGATTCTTTCATCCGCTGCGCGTCCATGAAGCGCATGTGGTTCTCGATGAGCGTGAGCACCTGGCGCGTCTCCTCATTGGAAAAGCGGAACCGTCGGCAGATCTCTGCTCCCATGGCGACCCCCACTTCGACATGTCCATCGAAGCGAATGCGATCGGGTGCGCGGCGGAAAGTAGGCGGCTTGCCGACATCGTGCAGAAGTGCGCCCCAGGCGAGCGTCATCGAGCATCCCGGCTCCAATTGCTGGAGAAGCATCAGCGTATGCACCCACACGTCGCCCTCGGGATGAAACTGCGGGGGCTGCTCGACGCCCTTCATGCGCGCAACTTCGGGCAGCACTTCGCGGAGCAGGCCGGTTTCGTCAAGCAGTTCGAACGCAGGGCGCGCGCGGCCCTCGGTGAGCATGCGGGTGAGTTCGTCGCGCACGCGTTCCCGGCTTACGGTCTGAATACGCGAAGCCAGGGAACGGATCGCGCGTTTTGTTTCTGCTTCCAGGTCAAAGCCGAAGCGCGCGGCGAAGCGCACCGCGCGCAGCATGCGCAGATGGTCTTCCTCAAAGCGCTGCTCGGGGCGGCCGATGGCGCGGATCACGCCGGCATCGAGATCGGCGAGCCCGCCAACGTAATCGAGCACAGCGGAGCGAAGAGCAGCCTGCCGGCCCACAGTCTTGTCATCCTGAGCAAAGCAAGACGTGCTGAAGCCGGCTTGCGCAGTCGAAGGATCTGCGGTTGTTCTTTCGCGGCGAAGAAGTGACTCCAGCCCGTTCTCGCGCGGTGGGTCCAACAGCAGGCCATTGATGGTGAAATCGCGCCGTTGCACGTCCTCCTCGGCAGTTTTTGTGTAGCGCACGGCATCGGGGTGGCGGCCGTCGGAGTAGGCGAGATCGGAACGAAACGTGGCGACCTCGGTAACGAAGCCGGCTTCTGCCGCATCGGGGGCGACAAGGACGACGCCAAAGTGCGCGCCTACGGCAAAGGTGCGCGGAAAGAGGTCGAGGACAATATCGGGAGTCGCGCTGGTGGCGACGTCGTAGTCGGCGGGCTCACGGTTGAGCAAGAGATCGCGCACGCAGCCGCCGGCGAGGTAGGCCTGATAGCCGTTCGCGCGCAGCGTTTCGACGATCTGAAGGGCTGCTTCGAGTTGGGGCGACCCTGTCATTAGCGATGCTTCTATTCTCACCCCGCGCGGCGGCAACTACACTAAAACCATGTCCCGCGGCCTCATTCTCGGCATTGAAACGTCATGCGACGAGACGGCCGCGGCCATTGTCGAGCGCGGAGAGCGGACGGTTTCTTCGGTCGTCGCCTCGCAGATCGCGACGCATGCGCGCTATGGCGGCGTTGTCCCCGAGTTGGCCAGCCGCGAGCATCTGCGCGCCATTGTTCCGGTGGTTCGTGCCGCGCTTGCCGAGGCGAATGTCACTTTGGCTGATCTCGATGCGGTCGCCGTCACTTCCGGTCCCGGTTTGGCGGGAGCTTTGCTCGTGGGTATCACGTACGCAAAGGCGCTGGCGTTTGCGAACAAGTTGCCGCTGATTGCCGTGAATCATCTTGAAGGGCACATACATGCGGTGCTGTTGAGGGAGCGGGAAGAGGGGCTGGCGAAGGCAGCGACGCAAGAAGCCGCCGTTTCGGCGTCGAAGAACGTGAGTGGATCCGCTTTGCCGAAAGACAACCACAGATCCTTCGCTCCGCTTACCCCACCGCGCAAGAGTTGCGCGACGGGGCCCCAAGCGTGCTCCGCTCAGGATGACAAGGGCGTTGATGACTACGGCGCTCTAGTCGGCGGTGCATCGGCGCTGGCATTGGTTGTCTCCGGTGGGCACACTCATCTTTATCTCGCGCGGGCCGCAGAAAGCACCTGGAACTATCAGCTCGTTGGTCGCACGGTGGACGATGCTGCCGGCGAGGCCTTCGATAAGGTGGCGAAGCTGCTCGGGCTGGGATATCCAGGCGGGCCATGGATTGATGCGCTGGCCAAATTCGGCGATCCGAGCGCGGTGGCATTTTCGTTCGCGCAGATCAAAGTCAAGGCGCACCTAGGCGGCAAGCCGCCGCGCACCAAAGCTGCGAGGACCGCTCCCATCGCGCGCCTCGATCCGCGCTTTCTGTTCTCGTTTTCGGGAATCAAGACGGCCGTGTTGCGCTACGTGGAGCTTCATGGGATGCGCTCGGAGGCCAGGGAGCGGGTGAGCCGCGTACTCGTGAACTTCAAACCACCGCAAACGCGCGAGCAGGCACTTGAACTTTGCCCTCAGGCGACGCTCGATCTGATCGCGAGTTTTCAGCACGCCGTGATCGGCGATCTCATGAAGAAGACGATCGCAGCCGCCGATTCGCTGAGCGCCAAACGCATCCTCGTGACTGGAGGAGTGGCGGCGAACCGCGAACTGCGCGAGCGCTTTACTGCAGAAGCTGCGCGCCGCGGACTGAGTGTCTCGTTCCCGACGCTGACGCTCTCGACAGACAATGCCGCGATGATTGCCGCGGCGGCGTGGCCGCGCCTGCTGGCCCGCGAATTCGCTCCGGCAGAGCTGAGCGCGGACCCGTCGCTCACGCTGGGGTAAGGGGGCGATCCGGCATGAGCCTCTCGTCTGCGGCTTCAAGTGCAGCGGGTCAAGCATCGCCGATGATCGGTGGACCATGCGGAATCGGGATGTCCGGTTCTTCCGCCCCCTGCGGGGGCTGAGGCATGCGAGAATTCCCTGCCTTCCCCAGACTCACGGCTGGGGCTTTCGTCTGACGCCCGCTCCGCGGGGTTTCAAAAAGACCGTCCGAATCAACGACGCACTTTCCTAATCTCTCGTTTCTTTGGTCCCTTGGTCCCTACAACTCCGCAAACGCCTCGCGCAGCCTGCGCCAGGTAACGTCAAGATCTTCAGGCAATACGCGGGTCTCGCCCACGGTGGTCATAAAGTTGGTATCGCCCACCCAGCGCGGCATGGCGTGCAGATGCAGATGCCCGGCCACGCCCGCTCCGGCAGCGTGGCCGACGTTCATGCCGAAGTTGTATCCCTGAGGCGAATACACGCGATCCAGCGCCCGCTCGGTGAGTTGCGCCAGGTCCATCAGCTCGTGCGCGGTTTCCCCAGGCAACACCGCCAGCCGGTCCAGGTGCGCGTAGGGCATGACCATGACATGGCCTGATGTATAAGGGAAGGCGTTGAGGCAGATGAAGCATTGTTTCGCGCGCAGAATCAGACCGCCGGCGGCTTCGGCTTCTCGCGATCCATGCCGCTGGCGATGGCGTGATCGATGGAAGCGATCAGGTTGCAAAACACGCAGCCCAGGTCGCCGGGCCATGCTGCCAGAGCTTCAGGCACGCCCGCGCGCACAGCTCTTTCCGCCGAGGTGATGTAGGCATAGCGCCAGGGAGTCCAAAGATGATCCATGAGTGGACGTTTCGTTCCTCTTCGTCGGGCTTCGCGGTCAACGCTTCAACTGCTCGATTTCCAGCTTATTGCCGGCTTCAGGTTTACGTCGCCGCCATTTGAGAAAAACGCAAGCGTCACGCACGAGACCGGAATCATGTACCAGGACTTGAAAATAGCTCCCGACAGCCCGTCGGTCAAATCCTTTGTCGCCGATTCCCACGCCGCCGGCCATCAGCATATTCGCGATCTGCTTGCCGCGCCCGATCTGAATTTTTCCTTCATCGGCGGCTGTTTTTTGGCTGAACCAGTCACTGGCTGATCAAAGAGAGCATCATGTGGCCGCGCCGAAAAAATCGGCGCGCCGGAGTGACACCAGATGGCCGGTATAGACCCCGATGGGCAGTTCACGGAAAACGGGGTTCCCGTAACCATCCACGAAGATGCGTAAGTTTGCAGCGTGCAGGTCTCGCCGTGCAACGAACAGGAAAAGCAAAGAAGCGCCAAGCCACAGAACACTTCATCCGCTGGGTTCCAATCCAACTGAAATCGCTTGAATTCCCCAAAATCTTTGGAACTCAGCTATCGGCTCATTGGACGGTTGGTGGCTCGATCCCTAGTAATGGCACGATCCGCACGGAATGCATTGCGATGCTTCCACTCGCCGCCCTTGCCATCGTGCACAAGCCACTTGCTCTATGACTGGGCTTGACCCCACGCGCGTGACATGTTCAATTGACGCTGGATTGCGGAGATTGCTACACTCAAGAGCGTAGCTTCCTGCGCGGATTCCAGCAGTGAGTTGCGGCCGCCCTCCCAGCAAGCCGTTGCCTGCCGGCGTTTCCCAAGGAAACCAGCCGATCGTCTGCGGATCCCCAGTGCAACATGGACGGGGACGGCTTTTCCTGCGGAAGACGTAACCGGCGCGTCACATGGCGCGAGGGCAAGAAACTGGGCCCGAGGGCGACCGGAACGCGGCGCATGTCGGCGCGGGAGCCACCCAGTGGCTGGCTGCAAGCCACCGCTGGAGCACGGAATCCCGGAGCTGGCAGTAATGGCAAACGTCCTCAATCCCGAAACCGAGAGCATAACCCTGAACACCGAATTGGAAACCCCAACCCTCGAACCTGCGACGGAGCTGGACACTGAGAGTATCGACCAGCCGTCGCCGAATCCACGTCCAACCCCGAGACCGCCGCAAGCTCTCGAAGTCACCCCTCTGGACGCCGATGCCCTAACCGAGCCTGTCGCACGAGGCCGCCAGCACTCCGACGCCAGCTGCACCGCGCATCGACAGCAGCCGGAGCCGAGCTCTGCGCGACGGCCGCCGCACACCTGCAGTACCGCCGCATCCGCGCCGGCTGCGCATCCGGCGAGCCGGCGATGATTTTTCCGTCGGCCCTCGCCGCGTTTGAGCGCGAGCAGGCCGCCGAAGCGGCCGCCGTCGAGGCCTATGGCGACAAGGTCGTCTCCGGCAAGGTGGTGAAGCAGAGAGAAAAGTTTCTGGTGGTGGATGTGGGCCTGAAGTCCGAGGGGCTGGTGCCGCTGGAGCAGGTTGTCGACCACACCGGCGCGGTGAAGTTCCAGCCCGGCGACGAGATCGACGTGGTGATCGAGCGCGAGGAGCCCGAAGGCGGCTACCTGGTGAGCTACGAGCGCGCGCAGCGCCTGCGCGTGTGGGACACGATCGAGAAGGCCGCCAACGACAAGACGCCCGTCATGGGCACGGTGGTGAGCCGCGTCAAGGGCGGGCTGACCGTCGACATCGGCATGAAGGCGTTTTTGCCCGGCTCGCAGCTTGAGATCCGGCCGGTGCGCAACCTGGACGCCTACCTCGGCCAGCAGATTGAAGTCCGCGTCATCAAGCTGAACAAGAAGCGCGGCAACGTGGTGGTCAGCCGCAAGGAGATCCTGGAAGAAGAGCAGAACTCGCAAGCGCTCGGCCACCATGGAGCACCTGGACGAAGGCGCCGTCCTGACCGGCACGGTGAAGAACCTGACCGACTACGGCGCGTTTGTTGACCTGGGCGGCATCGACGGCCTGCTGCACATTACCGATATGAGCTGGGGCCGGCTGACGCATCCCCGCGACCTGGTGAACGTGGGCGACGAGATCCAGGTGAAGGTGCTCAAGTTCGACAAAGAAAAGCAGCGGGTTTCGCTGGGCTTCAAGCAGTTGACGCCCGATCCGTGGCTCGACGCCTCGGAGCGTTATCCGGTGGGCGCCAAGGTGCATGGCCGCGTGCTTTCGGTCACCGACTACGGCGCGTTTGTTGAGCTGGAGCAGGGCATCGAAGGCCTGGTTCACCTTTCCGAGATGACCTGGTCGAAGCGCCTCAAGCACCCCTCCAAGCTGGTCAAGCCGGGCGACGAGGTGGACACCGTTGTTCTGAGCGTGAATCCGGCCGACCGCCGCATTTCGCTGGGCATGAAGCAGCTGCTCGAGAACCCGTGGGAGAACCTGACCGACAAGTATCCCCAGGGGACGATCGTCGAGGGCCGCGTGCGCAACCTGACCGACTTCGGCGCGTTCGTCGAGATCGAAGACGGCATTGACGGGCTGGTTCACGTTTCGAACCTGAGCTGGACCAAGCGCGTGAAGCATCCGTCGGAAGTGGTGAAGAAGGGCGAGAAGGTGAAGGCTGTGGTTCTCGGCGTTGAGCCGCAGAATCGCCGGCTCTCAGCCTGGGCATCAAGCAGTTGCAGCCCGATGTCTGGGAGAGCTTCTTCGCCACGCACCGCGTGGGCGACGTGGTGCACGGCAAGATTCTGCGTACCGCGCAGTTCGGCGCATTCGTCGAAATCGCGGAAGGCGTGGAAGGCCTGTGCCACATCTCCGAAGCCGGCGAAGGCGGCGACCACTCCAAGCTCGAACAGGGCCTGGAGCACGACTTCAAGATCATCAAGATCAACGTGGAAGAGAAGAAGGTGGGCCTGAGCCTGCGCGCGGTAAGCGGCCAGGAAGCCAGCCGCTCCGCGGTGGAGAACTACAAGGAGGATACGCACAAGCATCCGGTCTCCAGCTCCACCACCACGCTTGGCGATCTGGTGAACTGGAAGAACGAGCGGTAAAGCAGTGGTCAGTGATCAGTGATCAGCAGAACGGCCACCCTTCGGGGTGGCCGTTCTGCGTTGCGGGAAAGGTCAAGAACTGGTGCCTGCGGTGCCGGCTACTCCACGCTGCATCTGTTTGAGCACCAGCACAATCCCAAGTGCGCAAGCACGCTGATCAGCGCAAAGAGAAAGACGCTGGAGTAGCCGAAGAAGCCGATGATGGCGCCGGCGATGGGGCCGACGAGGAAGAACGACACGTCGGAGAATGCGGTGTAAACGCCCAGCGCGGTGCCGCGATTGAACTCGGGAACGCGCTTCACCGCCTCCACACCAATGGCGGGAAACACCAGCGAGAAGCCCAGTCCGCTAATGGCTGCGCCGGCCATGGCCATCCACGGCGACACCGCCTGCCACAGCAGAATCATCCCACGGCTTCAGTTAACAGCGAGGCGATGGCTACCGGATATCCGCCGTAATGGCTGATGGTCCGGATGAAGAAGACGCGCACGGCGATGAAGCCGACGCCGAAGGCGGTGAGGCAGAGAGCCGCGCCGCTCCATGCCGCGATGGCGTAAAACAGCGTGACGAACGTGGCCAGAACGCTGTAGCTGACGCCGCCGAGCGCCAGGCCCATGCCGTGCGGAGCCACGCGGCCCAGCACATGCGCGAAGGGCAGATGCTTCGCCGGGTTCGACGGCGACAGGATCCTTGTGCCACGCGATGGCAAAGCTCACCGCGCCGATGAGGATGGTGAGCACGCCGATGGAGGCCAAGCCCCATTGCTGATCGAGCACGACGCCAAGCGGCGCAGCCAGCGCCATGCCGCCGTAGGTGCTGATGCCGTTCAGGCCGATGACCTTGGCCGTGTGCTCCTGGCCCGCCGCGGTGATTCCCCATAGCGTAGAGCCCGTCGAACCCAGGCTTTCGCCCACTCCCAGCACCAGTCGGCTGACGAACCAGGACGGCAAAGCTGAGCCAGTGCATGTTGTGCAGAGCTGCGGCGCCCACCAGCAATGCGCCACTGGCGGTGCAGCATGCCATGCCCCACAGCACGGAGATCTTGGCGCCCATGTGGTCGGAGATGCGGCCGGCCCAGGGCCGGCTGGCGAGAGTGGCAATGTACTGGATGCTGATGGCCAGCCCTGCCAGCACCGCGCTGTAGCCCATGCGCAGATGCACGAAGGGCGGCAGCACCGCGAGCGGTAAGCCGATGGAAACATAGCAGATGAATGTGAAGTAAACGAACCCGGCGATATGCCGCGCCTCGCTCCGCTTAGTTGCCCTGGGCGGATCTCCGGATGTTTGCAGCTGCAGTGGACGCCATCGCGATGGTTTAGTTCTTTGGATAGGGTATCGCATTCCAGTATAGCGAATAAAGGGAGACCGTGGTCAGACCACTTTCGGGACCTATCGCTGGCTGCGTCCGGCGCCAAGCAGATCGGGTTCTAAACTGGAAGGATGGCGGGTTTTCACATCGAGCACTTCGGATGCAGGGCAGCGCGCGCCGACGGCGAGGCCATCGCCGGAAATCTGCGCGCCTTGGCGGAGCATGAGCCTTTCGCGGCCGACGTGGTGGTGGTGAATACCTGCAGCGTAACGGCCGAAGCCGACCGCGCCGCGCGAGCCTTCATCCGCAAGGCGCACCGCCGAAATCCCGCGGCGAAGATCGTGGTGACCGGCTGCTATGCGCAGCGCGCTCCCGAAGAGTTGGCAGGTATGGCCGGCGTTGCAGCCGTAGTGGGCAACAGCCACAAGGCGCTCGCGCCGGAGATTATCGCCGCTCTGGCACGCGGCAAGAAAGTGGGCGCAGTCGATTCCACGGCCTTCGTCCCCCTCGCTTCGCTTCTGGTCACGAGCGCGCAGGCGGCGCCGATCTGGGTCGATGATCGTTTCGCTCACTCGTTCATTGAGGATACGCATCTTGCCGACTCGGCGCTCATTGAGGGCGCGCAGACGCGACCGAATCTGAAGATCCAGGAGGGGTGCGGCAACCGCTGCACGTTTTGCGTGATTCCGTTTACCCGCGGCCCATCGAAGAGCCTGGCTCGTGCCAGGGTACTCAGCGAAGTGGAGCAATTTGTCGAGGCTGGAGGCAAGGAGCTTGTGCTTTTGCATTATGTTTATCCGGAGCACCAAAAAAGTTTTATCCGGAGCACCAAAATGCGATTTCACACCGGGAGCCCATTTGTTGCGCAGTTCTAAAAATTCCTTTAAATAGATCCCGGCCCTTGTGCAGAGCTTCGGTGGTGGGCCTCTTAAACACCCCCCCAGGGGCGGAGCTAGGGTCTTGCGTTAGGGGGGGCAAAGGGGGGGCAAGATTTCCCGGCCCGTCGAAACTCACGACCGGGGGGGGGGGGGTGCAAATCGAAATTTTTTCCGAAACCATTAACATGGTCAAAATCAAAGAAATGCGGTGGCGAAATCGAAGCGTCTAGGCACCAGTGCGGACGGCACCGCCTCGATCATGGCGTGGTCATGCACGCCGGGACGTTTCACTTGGCGTTACAGCGTCGACGAATTCATTCACATCATCGCAGGCGAGATTTTCGTCACCGACGACAAAGGCCAGCGCCGCCGGCTCGGACCGGGCGATATGGTGTTCTTCCCCGCCGGCAGTGTCAGCGACTGGCACGTGACCAAAGAGGTGCGGAAGCTTGCCGTGTGCCGACACAGCATGCCGCGCCCGCTTGGCTTTGCGCTGCGCGCCTGGAACAAGCTTGTCGCCATGCTTGCCAATCCCGGTGAGGCTTCCGATCCGCTGGCAAGCCGGCCCGGCGCCGATGCCGCGCCCGAACGCGCCACCGCCGTCTAAGCACTTCGATCCAATCCGATGGCTCGAACCCCGATCCGCCGCGTCATCACCGGTCATGATGCGAACAACACCGCCAAGGTCATCCTGGATGCGCCGGCGACCAACGCCAAGGCGCCGCGCGAGGGCGTCGCCTCGACGCTGATGTGGTGTACCGATGCCATGCCTGCCGACATCGCCGTCGGCGAGAATGCCGAGGACATGGGCGCGCGAATTCTCGGCACGCCGCCGCCCGAGAATGGCTCGCGCTTCATTGTCATGGAATTCGCCCCCGGCATCGTGTCCGAGATGCATCGCACCGAGACCATCGATTACATCGTGGTGCTGTCGGGGGAGATCGATATGGATATGGACCAGTCGACTGTAAAACTGCGCGCCGGCGACGTCATGGTCCAGCGCGGCACCAATCACGCGTGGGCCAACCGCGGCGCCGCACCGGCCCGGCTCGCCATCGTGCTTTTGGATGCCAAGCCACTTGGCATTGGCCATCCACGCCTGCGCGGCCAGCAGGCGCACTGATCAAATCGCAACCGCCTCATCCATCGTCACGCGCGCAGGCACGAGCGCCTCAGCGAGCGCGCCAAGCTTACCCCGGTCACAAAAGGCGGGAATGACGGTTTTCGCCTCGATCGCGCGAACGAGCGCGATCGTGTCGGAGAGCCGCGGATGCACGTTCCAGCGCATGGTTTGCGCGCGACCGCTTTTCGTCAGCCGTTCCGCCGGGGTGGTCGGGTTGATGTAACCGGTAAAGACGATTGCGACGTCGGTCGAAGCCTCGAGTTGCGGAATGAGGCGTGCGGTGGCGCCGGACGTGCCGTCGGCGGACGCCGCCAGCATAACTCCGGCAGGGCCCTCGATCGGTTTGGCGATTTCGGCGAGGCGCCGCATATCGGCGCGCGTGCCGGCGCGCAGCGAGATGGCGTCGCCGTTGCCGAGGCGTCGCAGCGCTTCGTTCATCGCCTGGTCGATAAAAATGTCGTCGACGCCGTGGCGCATCAATTCCAGTGCGATCTCGGGACCGCGGCCGTTGGCAGGGACCGGCAGCAGCAGGGGGCCGCGTTCGACGTAGGAGGCCAGCGCAGTCCAGCATTCGGCGCGCGGCTTTTCGTAGTCGGCATAGGAGCAGTCGATGAGCGCGGTCGCCGCCCTCTGGCGCGGCGCGTCATAGGCATAGAGCGCCGAACTCGACGCAATAATCGCCGGTATAGAGGAATCCCCCGGCAGCCGCGAAATGCAGCCAAACGCCGCCCGGGGCATGGCCGTTGCGGCCGGTGGTGACCGCGATCCCGAGCACATCGGTGGTACCCCCGAGCGCCAGCGGCCGCGGGGCAACGCCCTTTGGCAGACCGCGCGCGACGCCCTCGGTGGCATAGACCGGTGGGTCGCCGAGCTTCGGCAAGAGGGACAAGGCGCCGACATGATCCCGGTGGCCGTGGCTGAGGATGACCGCGTCGACCCGGCCGATGGCGCTGACATCAGGCACGGTTCCCGGCGGCGGCCCCTCGCCAAGGTCGAGGAGGAGCCGGCGGTCGCCAGTTTCGAGCAGGAAACAGGCCGGTCCTTTTCGGCCGACGCCGGATATCGGCCGCAGTAGACCGGTGCCTTTATTCATTTTCGATCAATCCCATATCCGCAAAGCACCGCCGCCGGCCAAGATTGACAATCGGCGACCCCGACCTTAATCAACGGCCAACATCCAGGCATGATCCCGATAGGGGATACCGGTTTTCGGCAACCGTCATGCGCAAACGGGTTAAGTTCTATGAAAGTCCGTAATTCATTGAAATCCTTGCGTGGCCGCCACCGCGACAACCGGCTGGTGCGCCGCAAAGGCCGGGTCTACGTCATCAATAAGACCCAGCGCCGCTTCAAGGCCCGCCAGGGCTGATTGACGGCCCGATCCCTCATCTGATCGGACACTGCCGCGCAACTCGCCCAATTCCGCCGCATTTGTCGCGCCAGATTGCGCAACTTTCCGGCTTGCCGCGCCGCGCCCGCCGTTTAAATTCATGCGCATGATGCTGCGATTCCCGCTTTTGCTCGCCGCCGCTTTGTTGGCCGTTCCGGCGGCGGCTTCGGCACAAAGCCCGGACGAATTGCTGTCGCCGCCAAGCGATATGCCTCAGGCCGAGCACGGCGAGACGACCTACAGCCTCGACACGCTGTTTGGCGCCTTGAAGATCGCGCCGGACGCGGCGAGCGCCAAGGCCATCGAGACCCGCATCTGGGCGAAGTGGATCGAATCCGGCAGCGACACCTGCGATCTGTTGATGACGCGGGTGCGGAATGCGATCGAAGACAAGGACTACGATCTCGCGGTGCGGCTCCTGAACGCCATCATCGCGATCAGACCCAGCTATGTCGAAGCGTGGAACCAGCGCGCCACCGTCTATTACCTGAAAGACGACTACGCTCGCGCCATCGCCGACATTGCCGAGGTTTTGTCACGCGAGCCGCGGCAGTTCGGCGCGCTGGCGGGCTTGGGCTTAATGCTGCAGGACATGGGGGACGACAAGGACGCGCTCGAAGCCTATCGCAAGGCTCTCGCCATCGATCCTCACCTCGAGAATATTCCCGACACCGTCAAGACCTTGAAAGACAAAGTCGAAGGCCGCGATATCTGAAGTCCTTCGTGTTTGCCGGGCTTGACCCGGCAATTCATCTATTTCACGCATAAGCACAAGAATGGATCATCAGGGTACGGCGCTTCGCGCCGGTCCGGTGACCACCACGGGGGGATTTGAATGGCCACCATCGACGACGACAAACGCATGATCCGCGAGCTCGTGGAACACTGGGCGGTGTGGCGCGATGCGCGGCTGTGGGACCGGTTCCGCACCGTCTGGCACCCTGAAGGCCGCATGTGGGCGACCTGGTTCCAGGGCAGCTTCGAGGAGTTCATCAAGGGCAACGACGAGGGCTGGAAGCGCGGCGTGCGCATTCTGCATTTCCTCGGCGGCAGCGCGATCGACGTCGTCCAAAACCGGGCCGTGGCGCAGACCAAGATGACGATCTCGCAGCGCGCGCCCGTCGACGGCGTGATCTGTGACGTGGTGTGCACCGGGCGGTTCTACGATTTTTTCGAGAAGCGAAACGACCGCTGGGGCTTCGTGCTGCGGCGTTTGATCTATGAGAAGGACCGCCTCGATCCGATCGACCCGGCGGCCAAGCTTACGCTCGATCAGGATCTGCTCGGGAAGTTTCCGGAAGGCTATCGCCACCTCGCCTACCTGCAAAGCAAGATCGGCTACAAAGTGAAGTTGGACATGCCCGGCCTCGAAGGCCCCGATCTCGATGCACTCTATGAGCAGGGTGCGCGTTGGCTCAAGGGCGAAACCATCCAGACTTAAATGCTTCACGCGCTTGGCGTTGCCGCCGAACTTCTCACCCTTGGCGCGATCATCACCTTCATCGGCAAGTGGCAGATCGAGCGGCTTTATCCGCCGCGCGGCCGCTTCATCGAGATCGATGGCCTGCGGCAACACGTGGTCGAGATAGGCGGCGCCCCTGCCGCGCCGCCAGTCGTTCTCATTCACGGTGCCGGCTGCAATCTCGAAGACATGCGGCTGGCGCTCGGCGAGCGGCTGGCTGCACGTCACCGCGTCATCCTGATCGATCGCGCCGGCCTGGGTTGGAGCGAACGCGCCGGCCGCGGCGGCAGTTCGCCGGCCTATCAGGCGGCGATGTTGCGCCGCGTCCTCGACCGTCTTGGCGTCGAACGCGCCATCATCGTCGGTCATTCCTGGGGCGGTGCGCTCGCGGCTGCTTTTGCGCTCGATTATCCTGCACGTGTGGCGGGTTTGGCGCTCCTGGCGCCGCCGCTTTATCCGTTCAACCGCAGCCTGACCTGGCTCTATACGGTGTTTGCGACGCCGGTATTCGGTTGGCTCTATGCGCGCACCCTGGCGCTGCCGCTCGGCGTGCCATTCATCGGCCTTGGGCTGGGTTCTGCGTTCCTGCCGCAATGGCCGCCGCCGCGCTACGTCCGGCGGACCGCCGCGCCGCTGTTGTTGCGGCCGGCGACCTTCCTCGCCAATGCGCGTGACATTGCCGATCTGGCCGAGAATCTCGAACGTCAGCAGGCGCGCTATGCAACGATCGCCGTGCCAACGACGGTTGTGACCGGCGATCGCGACATGATCGTCGCACCGCGAAAACACGCGCTCTCCTTCGCCGCCGCGGTCCCGCGCGCCAAACTCGTCGTGCTGCCCGGCATCGGCCACATGCTGCATCATGCTGCGGCAGACCGGATTGCAGCGGAGGTCGAAGCGCTGGCCGGCCATTGAGCCGCGCTCCTTATTGCAAGGTCCTTGACTTGCAATCAAAGATTGTATTTCAATCTGTCCCGGCATCGTGCGCGGGGATGGAACGATGTGGGCGGCGCTGGGGAATGCGATCGAAGCCGGCCTGTGTTGGGTCGCGCAGAATAGTGGCGCGATCGGTGTCGATCTTCTGTTGACCGCGCTGATTGCCTATCCGCTCGGGAATTTTTTGCTGTTTGGCTGGCTTCGAAAAGAATACGAGGTGAGGACTTCGCTCAGTGACGAGGCCAAGCAAATCTATCTCGAAGTCTTTCATAGGATCGTTGTTACCGACGCCGAAGCCGCCGCGAGATTCGACCAGTTATATCGCCGATGGTATGGCCGCCGGCACTTTGCGTTGCCGATCGCATTCGTGCTGCTCATCGCGCTGATCGAGAATTTTATCGTGGGACGTGCCGTGATCCTGCTGGCCGGGACGGGCAAGCTTGACGTCGCGTCGGCGGCGATCTCCGGTGCCTATACGTTTGTCACCTGGGATTTGTTCGCGCGCATGCAGCGGCGCGATATGTCGCCGGCCGATATCTGCCGCGGTGCGCTGCGGCTCGCAGTCGCCATACCGGTCGGCTACGCGTTCGCCCTTCTCATGAGCGACAGCCTCGGCCCGTTCATCGCCTTCGCGGTCGGCGTCTTTCCGATCGGCGCGCTGGGCGAGGTGCTGCGTCAGATCGCCAACAAGAGGCTCGGACTGGAAATCGGTGCCGCCACGGCGGACGATCAGGTTAGCAAGCTGTCCGGGATCGATATGCCGATTGCGGCCCGCATCGCAGACGCCGACATCACGACCATCCCGCAGCTTTCCTGGTGCGATCCGATCCAGCTTTCGATGCGCTCGAATCTCGCCTTCGGCTACGTCGTAGACATCGTCAGCCAGGCCCTGGCCTGGGTTTACCTCGGTGACCGCATCAAGGATTTGCGCACCATGGGCCTGCGCGGCGCGTTCGAGATCAAAGCTTTCCTGAGAGATCTGAACGGGGACGATCCACACCCAAGACAGTTGGCGCAGAATGCTTTGCCGGTGGCGGCGCAACTCAGCAACTGTCCGGAGGCGGGGCTACTGCTCGCCTTCGATCAGATTGCGAACGACCCGAATACGAATTTCCTCTATGAGGCCGCCTAGCGCGAATACCGGGGTCTTCGCCGCCGGCGCACGTTATGTTTCGTCCTTGGGCGCCTCTCCAACGTAAGCGATCCGCATGAAGTTGGTCGCGCCAGGCGTGCCGAGCGGCACGCCGGCGAGGACGATGATGCGCTCGCCCGATTTGGCGAAGCGCTCGCGGAAAGCGATGCGGCAGGCGCGCTCCACCATGTCGTCCTGGTCCTTGGCGTCCTCGTCGACGACGCAATGGATGCCCCAGGCCACCGACAATTTGCGCCCGGCGGCCTGCATCGGCGAGATCGCGACGATCGGAGATTTTGGCCGCTCGCGCGACATCCGCAGGCCGGTCGAACCGGACACCGTCCAGCAGACAATGGCCGAGAGGTCGAGCGTCTCGGCAACCTGGCGCGCGGCGGCCGCGATGGCATCGGCACCGGTGCGTTCCGGCGCGGTGTGCAGCATATGCAGCGACGAGACATAGGCGCCGTCGTCTTCGACCTCCTCGGCGATGCGGTTCATGGTTTGAACCGCTTCGATCGGGTATTGGCCCGACGCCGATTCGGCCGACAGCATGATCGCGTCGGCGCCGTCGAAGATGGCGGTGGCGACGTCGGAGACTTCGGCCCGCGTCGGCACCGGGCTCGAGATCATCGATTCCAGCATCTGTGTGGCGACCACGACCGGCTTGCCGGCGCGGCGGCAGGCCCTCGTCATTTCCTTTTGCACGCCGGGGACTTTTTCCAGCGGCATTTCCACGCCAAGATCGCCTCGCGCGACCATCAGCGCGTCGGCAATCTCGAGGATGTCGGAGAGCCGCGCTACCGCTTGCGGTTTCTCGATCTTGGCCATGACCGAAGCGCGGCCGCGCGTTAACTTCTTCGCTTCGGCCACGTCCTCGGGCCGCTGGATGAACGACAGTGCGATCCAATCGGCGCCTGCGTCTAATGCGGCTTCGAGATCGGCGATGTCCTTGGTTGTCAGCGCCGCGAGCGGAACGACAGTATCGGGCAGGCTTACTCCCTTGCGGTTCGAGATTTTGCCGCCAACCTCGACCTGCGCCACGATGCGCTGGGGCTCGACCGCCGTAGCAACCAGACGCAGCTTGCCGTCGTCGATGAGCAAGGCATCGCCCGGCTTGATGGCCGCGAAGATTTCCGGGTGCGGCAGCTCTACGCGCTTGGCGTCTCCGGGCGCCGGGTCGGTGTCAAAAGTGAAGTCCTGGCCCTTATCGATTTCGGCTGAGCCATCCTTGAAAGCACCGAGCCGCAGTTTGGGACCTTGCAGATCGACAAGAATGCCGATCGGCCGATTGTGCTCGGCTTCGACGGCGCGAATGCTCGCCACCAATTCGCGCATGCGGTCGTGACTGGTATGGCTCATATTGATGCGGAAGACATCGGCGCCGGCCTCGAACAACTGACCGATGACGGCACGATGCCCCGATGCCGGGCCGAGCGTGGCGACAACTTTGGTGCGCCGTTGCCGCCGCATCGGACCGCTCATGGGGTCTTGTTGGGGCCAGGCGTCGCCGGCGGCGATATGGCGGGGGCCGTTGGCGCCGCGCTGCTCGCGGTGTCCGGCGCTGACGGGACCGAAGGTCCGCTGCTGATGATGGGCGGCTTCACGGGCTGCTCGCTCGATTCGGTGAGCTGGACGGTCCAGGCGCGCTGCTCGCCGGTGTCGACCTCGAAGAATCCGGTGCGGTCGTAACCGCGCGCCAGGCAATCGCCGATGCCGCGGATCGTGAATTCCTTGTCGCGGGTGCACATAAAGGCCTGGCCCATCCATTCGCCCCCGCGATCATAGTCGACCGCGTAGACATAATAATAACGGGCGACGAGATTGCCCTTGAGTATTGTTTCGCAGGTCCGCGACGGCAAGTTCCACCAACCTTCCGTGGTCCAGCCCTGCGCGTCCTTGTAGCCGATGGCAATCCCGACACGGCTCGCGGTGTTGTTGCACAGCCGGAAATCGGCCGCAGCGGGGCTGGCTGACGCCACGAGCGTTGCCGTCGCCAGCATGCACACGAACAGTGCTCCGGCCACAGTCTGGATGAAACTCGCTCGCCGCATTTCCGGTTCGGTTCCCCTGCCAAAGAGATTCCGGGTCAAAATCGCGGTCTGTCAACGACAATGGCGCGGAAGTCGGTGACGTTGGTGAACGTCGGACCGGGCGCGAATAAATCGCCGATACCGTTGAAAAACCCCGTGGAATCGTTGTCGGCAAGAAACGCGGCAGGATCGAGGCCGTGCGCGGCGGCGCGCGCCAGGGTGCTATCGTCGATAAACGCGCCGGCGGGGTCGTCGGGACGGCCACGGCCGCCGTCGGTGCCGTCGGTATCGGCTGCCAGTGCGGCAACGCCCTGGGCGCCGCCCAGATGAATGGCAAGCGCCAAGGCATATTCCTGATTGGGTCCGCCGCGGCCGCCCCCCTTAAGCGTGACCGTCAGTTCGCCGCCCGAAAGGATCGCCATGCGGCGGTCCGTCGCGGCGGCCTCCCGCGCCAGCGCCGCATGCTTGGCGGCGACCTCGCGTGCCTCGCCCTGCAGGCGGTCGCCGAGTACGACGCTGTTGAAACCGGCCGCACGGGCCCGTGCTTCCGCCGCAGCCAGCGCATCGGCCGGCCGAGCGATGATCCGGTAATGGGCGCCCGCAAAGATCGCGTCGTGGGGCTTGGGCGATTCATTGGCTGGATTTTCGAGCGCCTGGATGACGGCCGCAGGCAGTTCGAGCCGGTATTTGCGGACAATCTCGCGGGCATCCGCCAGCGTTGAGGGATCCGGAACCGTCGGTCCGGAACCGATCACGGCCGGATCGTCACCCGGCACGTCGGAGATCGCCAGCGTGACCAGGCGGGCTGGATGGGCTCGCTGGGCGAGGCGGCCGCCCTTAATGCGGGAAAGGTGCTTTCGCAGGGTGTTGATCTCCCCGATATTGGCGCCGCTGCGCAGGAGCGCCCGGGTGGTCGCCTGCTTGTCGGCGAAGCTGATGCCGGCGGCCGGGGCGATCCAGTTTGCCGAGGCGCCGCCCGACAGCAGCACCAGGACCAGGTCATCCACACCCGCCGCATCGGCCAAAGCGAGCGCGCGCTCGGTGCCCCTGAGACCGGCCTCGTCGGGGATCGGATGTCCGGCCTCCACCATGGCGACGCGCCGGGTCGGTCGGCCATAACCGTGGCGGGTGACGGCAACACCCTCGATCCGGTCTTCCGGCATGCGTTCGAGGTAATGCGCCTCGGCCACCTCGGTCAGCGAGCCCGCGCCCTTGCCCGCCGCGAGCACAATCAGCCGGCCGCGCTGCGGCGGTTCGGGCAGGTTGGGCGGCAGGCAACGCGACGGGTGTGCCGCGCCGACCGCAGCGCGGAACAGGGCTTCGAGCAGATCGCGCGATTGGATCGCCAAGGCGTTGCCTCCGCCGGGCGGCTCAGGACCGGTAACTATGGAAACTGTCGAGCCGCATCTTTATCTTTGGCATAGCTAAACCGCGGAGAGGATTATGGCTACCGACCCGAATACGCAGACGGAACTCGAGGCCGCTGTCTATCGCCGCCTGGTCGAGCACCTGCGCTCGCGCACCGACGTGCAGAACATCGAGCTGATGAATCTCGCCGGCTTTTGCCGCAATTGCCTGTCGAATTGGATGAAGGACGCCGCCGATGCCAAAGGCGTTGCCTTGACCAAAGAGCAAAGCCGCGAATTGGTCTACGGCATGCCCTACGACGAGTGGCGCGCCAAGTACCAGAAGGAAGCCTCGGCGGCGCAGAAGGCAGGGTTCGAAAAAGCAAGCCAAAAGCATTGATCGGGCACCCGCGCGCGGTTCGTCCTGTGCAGTGCTGTGGATGAGGCGCCTTGCAGCTTGCTGAAGTGCTGCGCTTTTGAAATCTCTTCGCCACGACAGCGAGCGCGGTCCTGTGGATCGTGCTCTAAGATCGCGAGGAGTACCCGATGGCCACAGCCGCCGCCGCCAAGGACGAAACGACCGCCCACAGCTTCGCCAAGGATCAGCTCAAAGCCTTCGTCGAGCGCGTCGAGCGCCTCGAAGAAGAGAAGAAGGCCATCGCCGACGACATCCGTGACGTCTACGCCGAAGCGAAGGGCAACGGATTCGACGTCAAATCGCTGCGGGTAGTGGTGCGTCTGCGAAAACAGGACGTCAACGAGCGCAAGGAGCAGGAGGCGATCCTCGAGACCTACCTGCACGCGCTGGGGATGCTGTAGAGCTCGGGAACCGCTGCCCGCGTGCCCACCACAGCGGATCCCGTTTCGCAATGCGAAGGCTGGATTCCCGCTTTCGCGGCAATGAGCAGCACGCGGTGCTACTGCAACGACGCGGTATGCGTTGCCGCCGCATAATTGACGGTAGGCACGAATGCGATCGCCTGACCGGTGAAACGGTCTTGTGACAGGCCGGGATTGGGGTCGGCCGCAAACGTCATCACCACCGCGCGGCGCGGCTTGATCAAGAGCGCGGCCAGCGAACGAAAATCGCGATCGCCAAGCGCCGCCGTGGTGAGGAAGCGTTTCACGCTCGGCGACAGCACGATGGCGCGCAGCCACGGATTGGCGACACGCGCGCCGTCTCTCACCACCGTCATTGACGACGAGCTGGCGGTGATGATCGCGGAAGCAATCTGATCGGCCGCGCGCTTCACCACAACCGTGGTCTTGGCCGGCACGGAATTGCGCGCCGCCGCAAGGGCCGCGGCTCGCAGCGCCGCGATGCCGGTCGAAGTAGCGCTCGCCTGTCCATCTTGATCGGCATAGGCCAAAGGACGGATGGCGCCGGTTGAGCCCGGATCGCCGGCAGCGGCCGTTTCGGTCCGACGATAGTCGACTTCGGCCAGCGGGTTGGCCACGGCCATGCCGTCGGGCGGGCCCGCCCAATAACCGCGCGCTGCGATGATTTGATTCGGCGTTTGACCCGTCGCGTTCGGAATCGGACGGATGTCGGGGGCGGGCAGCCGGCTATCGGCTGATGCGGTCTGGGTTGGAAGGATTTTGGCGATATGGACGAGCTTGAGCTTGTCGATGGCGCGTTCGACCTTGGCGGTGACGGTATGCACGATGGTCGGCTTCTTCGCCGCCGCCACATCGAGCCCGGCAAGCACGACGGGCTTCGATTGGTAGCTCACCGGGGTCAGCGTCGCGTCGGCATCCTCGTCTTCGTCATCCCGCGCCAAGCCTAAGAGTTTGGCAAAGGGATTGGCGGCAGGCTGTGCGTTGCTCGCCAGTTCGGTGCGCGCCAATGACGGGCCAACGTCGATGCCGGCATTGCGCGCGGCTTCGAGCGAATTCGCCGATGGCGTCGCGCCGTGCTGTCTCACCTCGGCGAGCGCCACCGCGTAGCCGGGCAGTGGTTTGCCGTCGGTTGGAATCTGCACGGTGCGTCCGTCCGGGAACACACGCGCCAATTCGTCGTGTGTCATGCGCGGCCACATGCGAATGCCGCCGACGTCCATATGCACGAAGGGCGAACCGGACTCCGGATAGAAGCCGACGCCGCCGCGCGCGAGCCGCAAGCCGATTTCGCGGACCTTTTCCAGCGAAATGCCGGGGATATAGAAATCCATGGCGCGGCCGAGCATGTGCTGGGAAAAACGCGCCACGCCTTCGCTTCGCCGCCGCAGCATGGCGTTGGTCTGCGGCGAACGGTAACCGCACACGACATCGATCGGCGCGGTGGAACCGGTTTCGCGCTGCACCTCCCAAACCAGATCGATCAGCCGCGGATCCATGCTGGTCGCTTCGCTGCGGCGCCAATCGCGCAGGAACCAGTCGAGTTTCTTCAGCGCGGCCTCGTCGTAGCGGCCCTCGCGCTTATAGGTAATGGTGATGTCCTCACCGGTATGGACGTGGTGCATGGTGATCGTACGCGTGTCGCCTTCGGCGACGGCGTTCTGCAGCCCGCGCGAACCGATCAGGAAAAACAGCAGGGCGAGACCGCACGAATAGCCGGCCCGTGCGGCAAACGAGCGACCGGCAGTCAGGCGCGCCTTGAGAACGTGCACTGGCAGTCTCGCCTTGACGCGTTGAAAGCGTCGGCCGGCGCGGACCTCGCCACGCCAGGTAACGCTAACGCAATGTTAATTTGGGAAGGGTTAACGAGAACTTACGCCACCCCACCCCCGACCGGACAGGCCTAACGTCGCACTGTGGCGAAATATGGCCGCTAAGCGACAATC
This sequence comes from uncultured Alphaproteobacteria bacterium, assembly GCA_963827465.1. Taxonomy (GTDB): domain Bacteria; phylum Pseudomonadota; class Alphaproteobacteria; order Rhizobiales; family Xanthobacteraceae; genus BOG-931. The sequence continues at coordinate 32,239 of CAWHBC010000043.1, read as the reverse complement.
GCGGGGCGGTGGCATTAAGAGGCGGGATAAGTGGTTAATGCGGCCGATAAATCGGCCGGGGGAAGTATTTGGCGAAGCGCGATCTTTTCGAGACGCCGGTTGCCGCCCTCGAATTAAGTCCGAGGGCGGGCATTTTGCCGATCATGCTTTAGCGCTCGACGGTTTCTTTGTTTTCCTTGGCCCGGCTCACCTTTTTGGCATGAGTGGCGGCATGGCGCTTCACTGCCGGCGGCGGCGGGGGCGGCGCGGCATTGAAGCCGCCGAACAGCCGGGTGAAGAAATTGTCGCCACCGCCTGCGGACGCGGAACGGCCGTTCGGGTAATCGCTTGCGCCGCCGAACAGACCGCCGCGGCTGAACAGCGACGGCTGATCCGGCATCGCCAGCACTTCGCGATGGCTGATATCCTCTTTGTGCTCGACCGGGATGTCGGCATCTTTGCGGTCGCCCTTGAGGATGGCGAGCAGGGCTTTGTCGCGGCCGTAGATGTCGTCGCGGAATTCGAGCTTGCCGTCGCTATCGACGAAGGCGGTCTGATAGGTCAGGTTGACCGGCACGAAGGTCGGGAAGTCGATATTGACCTCGTTGGGGCCGAACATCTTTTTGATGCGCTCTTCGGTGTAGCCGTCGTTGGGCCGCACCAGGGACAAGAGGACCTCGGCATAGCGCGCCGGATCCTGGACCCGCATGCAGCCATGGCTGTAGGCGCGCTTGGCGTAGGCGAACAAATATTTGTCCGGCGTGTCGTGCTGATAAACCAGGAACTTGTTCGGGAAATTAAAGCGGATGCGGCCGAGTGCGTTGCCGTCGCCCGGCGGCTGCCAGATGTGGACGCTGCCGTCTGGATTGCGCGCCATCTTAAGCCCCATCCGGTCGAGCACCGTGGGATCCTGCGCCAATGCCGGCAGGTATTCGTGATTGATGATCGACGGTGGTACGTTCCAGGTCGGGTTGATCGTGATGAACTTCATTTCCGCGGTCATGATCGGCGTCACGGTATCCGGCTTGCCGATCACGATCTTGGTCTTCCACACCTCTTTGCCGTCATGCATGACGCGCAGCGAGTAGTCCGGCAAATTGACGATGACGTAGGTGTCGGGGAACTGGTGCGGCGCCCAGCGCCAGCGTTCCATATTGGCAATGATGACGTCTTCGACGTGATCCGGTCGCGGGCCGTTGATGGCCTCGACGGTGGCGGCTGTCAGCGTGCCGGTCACCGGCAGCTGGTGCTCTTTCTGGAATTTTCTCACCGCTTCGGCGAGCGCCTTGTCGTAGGTCGTGCCGCCGTCGCCGAGGACGTGAAGCCGCTGGCGCAGATCGGGGACCCGATCGTCCTGCATGCCGACCTTGAGCACCGGCCCGCCGGCAAACCGCGGCTCGCCTTTGTCGGTCTTGCCGGCGCGGATTTCGGCAAGCTTCGCCTTAAGTGCCAGGTAACCCGGAGTCTTCGGCTCATAGGAATCGAGCGCCGCCGCCAAGTCCGTAGCGCCGGCGATTGCGGCCAGCACGTCGGCCGCCTCCGGCGCCGGGCGGTCGTATTCGATGTCCGCCGACACGCGTGAGAAGGCGACGCGGCCGATGCTGGCGTGATGCGCGTAGGTGAGGACCGAGGCCGTCAGTTCCATTTCGGCATTGGCCAGATCCTCGGGCGTCGACAGCGCGTCGAACTTTGGCACCGGATAGTCGGACGGGAACAGCCCGTCGGCATCGACGTGGCCGAGATAGGTGATCGCCGCGGTGGCGCGCGCGTTGGCCTTGCCATCGGTGATCCACAGCGGCTTGTAATTGCGGCCGGCATAGAAGGCGTCGATCTGAGTCCGGTCTTTCTTATTGGTGATCAGGTGGTCGAATTTGCCGGTCGAGAGCCCGCGCAATTGGTCGGCAATCTGTGCGTCGGGGCCGGGCGGCGGAGCAGGTGGTGTGGCCGCGGTATCGGAAGACGGCGCGGCCGGCTGGCTCGCGGTTGCGCCAGGCGCTGTGCCGGCCGCGGGTTTGGCTTCTGCCGCGGGAGCAGGTGGGGACGTGGCGGGGGCCGCGGCGGTATCGGGCGACGGGGAGGCAGCGGGCGTGGCCACGGCAGCGGGCGCAGGATTGCCGGTTTTGCTGGCGGAATCGTCCGAATTTGGCGCCGCAACTGGCGCCGCCGGTGTTGCCGTCTGTTGCGCCGGCGCAGCACTCACCGGTGCGGGACCGGCTGGCGCGGCACTGACGGGTTTGTCGCTCGCCGTAGCGGACGGATCGGCCAAGGCGGCGCCGGCGGAGGCGGTCAAGAGCAGCGCGACGGCGGTCGAAGCAAGGAACCGATCGATCCCGGACATTACTTATTCTCCTTCACGGCCGCGCGGGCCGGAAAACGCATACGCATTGGGATTAAAGCGCCCCCAATTGTGGCATGAGCCGCGAATGGCGGTCCGCGGCGGCGGGACATTACGTGAGCCGCTCGACTTTGTCCTGTGATCTGTGGGGATAGTTCATTCGAATTCCTTGGGCTGTCGCTCCGCCGCCACGGCCTCGCCTGTTCCATCGCTCCGCTCATTATTTAGGCCGAGCGCGTCGAGCTTGCGGTACAGTGTCGAGCGCCCGATTTGCAGCCGCCGCGCCACTTCCGACATTTGTCCCCGATAATGGGCAATGGCGTATTTGATGACGTCGGCTTCGATCTCGTCGAGGGGGCGTATTTCGCCCGCAGCGTCGAGTACGGGCAGCGCTTCGCCCGGGAGTGCCGGAGCCAGACCTGCCGCCATTCCGGGTGCCGCCGGAAGCGGCATCTCGAATGGGACCGCCTCGACGTCCTCGCCCGGCGCGACCGGCGGTGCGCCGAAAGCCTGCCCGTGCTGCACCTCGACTGCGGCTACCGGCGGGCGCTCGATAACACCGAATTGAGCGGTCACCTGCGGAAATTCGTCGAGACCGATGGCGTCACCCTCGGCGAGCACCACGGCGCGGAATACCGCGTTTTCCAATTGCCGGATGTTGCCGGGCCAATGATGCGCCACGAGCATCCGCAGCGCCTCCGGCGTCACGATGCGGATGCGCTTGCCCTCCTCGGCGGCAAAGCGCGCCAAAAAATGCCGCGCCAGGGCCGGAATGTCGGCAGCGCGTTCGCGCAACGGCGGCACCGCGATCGGGAACACATGCAGCCGATAAAACAGGTCTTCACGAAAACGCCCGGCTTTGACGTCGGCGATCAGATCGCGATTGGTGGCGGACATCAGCCGCACGTCCACCTTGACCGGCTTGCGGGCGCCGACCGGCTCGACTTCGCCTTCCTGGAGGGCGCGCAGGAGTTTCACTTGCGCCGGCGCCGGCAATTCGCCGACCTCATCCAGAAACAGCGTGCCGCCGGACGCCTCGACGAATTTGCCGACATGCCGTTCGGTCGCGCCGGTGAACGAGCCTTTCTCGTGACCGAACAAAATCGACTCGACCAGATTTTCCGGCATGGCGCCGCAATTCACCGCGATGAAGGGCTTCGCCCGCCGTTCGGAAGTGCCATGAATGGCGCGGGCGACCATTTCCTTGCCGACGCCGGACTCGCCTGAGATCAAGACCGGGATGGCCGAGGCCGCGGCCTTCTCCGCGATGCGGATGACCGCGTGCATGTTGGCGCTTTTGGTAATGATGTCGGAGAAGCTGAGCGTGCCGGCCTGGCTTTTCTTGATCCGCGCCAATTCGCCTTCGAGCGCGCTGGCATTGAGCGCGTTGCGCACGCTCACCGCCAATCGCTCGGCGCCGACCGGCTTGACCACGAAATCGACGGCGCCCGCGCGCATCGCGGAGACAACATTGTCGATGCCGCCATGCGCGGTCTGCACGATTACCGGTACGTTGATTGCCGACTGGCGCATTTTGGCAAGCACGCCCATGCCGTCGAGGTTGGGCATGACAAGATCGAGAATGACGCAATCGATCGCCCCGCCGTCGGGCCCGGCGAGCAAAGCGAGCGCCGCATCGCCGGAGTCGCGCGTGATCGTCTCGTATTCGAATTTGTGCAGCACAGCTTCCAGAAGCCGGCACTGCACCGGATCGTCGTCGACAATAAGAATGGTCATACGGTCCCCGGCAGCGGCGCTGTCCCGTTTCGGGGCACTTTGCGGTACGAGGCTTAAAGGGGTGTTAAGTCGCCCCGTCCCGACCTTCGCCCCGTGAGGCCGGAAGTTTCACCGCACCGGGCGCAGCCTCAGTCCGGCAATGCCGAGCGCGAGATTGACGCCGACATTGCCTTCGACTGACAGCGGCTGCAGTGCGATCGAGCGGTGCGAGCCGCCGACGAGCGCATTGGCACCGACGCCGACCCCGAACGAGGCGCTGCCGGAGCCGCCGACATAAGTGCCGGCGAGCGCGCCGTGGTGATAGCCGTTCACCGGCGCGAACACCGCCCAGGTCATGATGCCGCCGCCCTTGACGCCGAGGTCGAGGCCGAGCCGGTTGATGTGGCCTTCGTAATTCTCCGGCGGTCCGTTATCGGGCGCAAAGCTGCAGCGGATTTTTTGATGCGAGCCGATAATGAGGCCGAGACTCGCCGATGTTTTGCAGGTCAAAAGGCCGACTTTGGTGCCGCCTGATTGTTGCGCCAGCGCGGGCATCGCGAGCGCGGCGGCGAACACTGCTCCAAACAGACAATGCACAAATCTCGACATCAAGTTCGGCGTAACAAATCTCGCCAATTTTGCCATGGGTTGCTTCCTTATTGTTCGAATGAAGCTTGCTTAAATTTTCGCCTTTCGGCCGGCGGTGGCGGGGTAAAGAGCATAGGCGGCTTCGGTCGGCAAGCGTGCGGCGCTGGCCTAAGCGTGTCTTGATTCACATCAGGCGACCCCGTTGAATGCCACCTTGTTGCGCAGCCGGAGGACAATGTCCGTTCCCGATCCGAATACCGTACTTGCCGCGATCTGGAGCGCTGCCGGACACGATGCCGCAGCGCTTGGCCAGGTCGCATTCACCGGCGCGGAACCGGTGCTGCCGTCCTCGTTTGCGGTCGGCACCGCGGCGCAGGCGACGGTCGGCGCGGCGGCCCTGGCCGCGGCCGAGTTGTGGCGATTGCGTGGCGGACGCCGCCAGGACGTTTCAGTCGATATGCGCCACGCCGCAATCGAATTCCGCAGCGAGCGCTATCTGCGCGTCGACGGCAAACGGCCGGACGAATATCACGACGACCTTGCCGGACTGTATCGTTGCGGCGATGGCCGCTTCGCGCGGCTGCACACCAATCTGCCGCATCATTGCCAGGGCTTGCTGAAATTGCTCGGCGTGCCGCACGACAAGGCGGCGGTGCAGCGAGCGCTGGAAAACTGGCACGCCGAAGCGTTGGAGGCCGCGGCCGCAGAGGTCGGTCTTGTCGTCACCGCCTGCCGTTCGTTCGCCGAATGGGACGCGCACCCGCAAGGGCGCGCAGTGGCGACGCTGCCACTGTTCTCGATCGAGAAAATTGGCGAGGCCCCGCCAAAGAAACGCGATGCCGTCGGGCGTCCGCTGTCCGGTATCAGGGTGCTCGATCTCACCCGCATCATTGCCGGTCCGGTCGGCGGCCGCACGCTGGCGGCGCATGGCGCCGATGTTTTGTCGGTCACCGCCGAGCATCTCGCCTCGATGCTGCCGCTGGTAATGGACACCGGGCGGGGCAAACTGTCGGCGTCTATCGATCTGCGCGAACGGGAAGGGCGCGCCGTACTCGCTGGGCTCGCGGGGGAGGCTGATGTTTTCGTTCAGGGCTACCGGCCCGGCGCCATTGCCGCCCACGGCTTCGCCCCACACGATGTTGCCCGCCTACGGCCCGGCATCGTCTATGCCTCGCTGTGCGCCTATGGACCGGAAGGGCCGTGGGCCGATCGCCGCGGCTTCGACTCGCTCGTTCAGACCGCGAGCGGGTTCAATGTGGCCGAGGCGGGAGCTTTCGGCTCTCCAAGACCGAAAGAGCTGCCGGCGCAGGCGCTCGATCACGCCACCGGCTATCTTTTGGCCTTTGCGGTGATGACGGCGCTCAAGCGCCAGGCGGAGGAGGGCGGCTCGTGGCATGTGCGGTGCTCGCTGGCCCAAACCGGCCATTGGCTGCGCCGTCTCGGCCGCGTTGACGGCATGAACTGCCCAGACCCCAAATTCGACGACGTGCGCGACCTGCTGGAAGAGACACCAAGCGGCTTCGGGCGCCTCACCGCGGTTCGCCACGCGGCGGTAATGTCGGAAACGCCACCGCGCTGGCTGCGGCCGAGCGTGCCGCTTGGCACGCATCCGCCCGTATGGCCGCAATAAGTCGCAATGCCGCGGCCTTGCGGTCGCCTTAACGCTGCGCCACATGAATTGCGTTGAGATCAGGTCAAATCATGCCAAAAGCCGCAAAGAAGCCCGCCGTCCGTCGCTCGGCCGGCCGCACATCCGCTGCCAGACCCGCACTCGGCAAATTGCCGGAATGGAATCTCGGCGATCTTTATGCCGGCCTCGACGATCCGGCCATCACGCGCGATCTCGATCGGGTCGACGCCGAATGCGCAGGCTTCGAGACGGCTTATAAAGGCAAGCTCTCGCACCTTGCCGTCGCCGGCGGTGCGGCACTGGCCGAGGCAGTGCGGCGTTACGAGGCGATCGACGATTTGATGGGCCGGCTCGGCTCCTATGCCGGCCTGGTTCATGCCGGCAATACGCTCGATCCTGCGCGCGCCAAATTTTATGGCGACATGCAAGATCGCATGACGGCCGCTTCCACGCATCTTCTGTTCTTTACGTTGGAGCTCAACCGCGTCGACGACAAGGCGCTCGATGCCGCCATGGCCGATCCGGCGCTCGGCCACTACCGGCCCTGGCTCGAGGACGTGCGGCGCTACCGGCCATATCAGCTCGAAGATCGCGTCGAGCAATTGTTTCACGAAAAATCGGTCACGGGCTATTCCGCCTGGAACCGGCAGTTCGACGCCGGCATCGCCAAGCTGCGCTTCAAGGTGAAGGGCAAGACGCTTGCCATCGAGCCGACGCTCAATCTGATGCAGCATCGCGCCGGCGAAATGCGCAAGGCGGCGGCGACCGCGTTGGCGCACACTTTTGCCGAAAACGCCGATGGCTTCGCACTGATTACCAACACGCTCGCCAAGGACAAGGAAATCTCCGACCGCTGGCGCGGTTTTGCCGATATTGCCGATGCGCGCCATCTCGACAATCGCGTCGAGCGCGAAGTGGTCGACGCGCTGGTTGCCGCCGTGCGCGCCGCCTATCCGCGGCTGTCGCACCGCTACTATGCGCTCAAAGCCAAGTGGTTCGGCAAGAAGCGCCTGCCGCACTGGGACCGCAATGCGCCGTTGCCGATGGTGGCCCAGCGCAGCGTGAGCTGGACCGAGGCGATGGATACGGTGCTGACCGCCTATGGCGCGTTCTCGCCGAAGATGGCGGCGATTGCCGAGCGCTTCTTCACGGAGCGCTGGATCGACGCGCCGGTGCGGCCGGGCAAGGCGCCGGGTGCGTTCGCGCACCCGACCACGCCGTCGGCGCATCCTTATGTGCTGCTCAACTACCAGGGCAAGCCGCGCGACGTGATGACGCTCGCGCACGAGCTCGGCCACGGCGTGCATCAGGTGCTGGCTGCGCCGAACGGCGCGCTGATGGCGCCGACGCCGCTGACGCTTGCCGAAACTGCAAGCGTGTTCGGCGAGATGCTCACGTTCCGCAAATTGTTGGCCAATACGCGCGGCGCCAAAGAGCGCAAGGCGATGCTTGCCGCCAAGGTCGAGGACATGATCAATACGGTGGTGCGGCAGATCGCCTTCTACAGCTTCGAGCGGGCCGTGCACACCGAGCGCAAGGCCGGCGAGCTCACTGCCGCCCGCATCGGCGAATTATGGCTCGACGTGCAGCGCGAGAGCCTGGGACCGGCGATCGAGTTAAAGCCGGGATATGAAACCTTCTGGTGCTACATCCCGCATTTCATTCATTCGCCGTTCTACGTCTATGCCTATGCGTTCGGCGATTGCCTGGTGAATTCGCTCTATGCGGTCTATGAGCACGCCGCCGATGGGTTTGCCGAGCGCTATCTCGCGATGCTGTCCGCCGGCGGCACCAAGCACTATTCCGAGCTCCTCGCCCCGTTCGGCCTCGACGCCCGCGATCCGTCATTTTGGCAAGGCGGCTTGGGCGTCATCGAGGGGCTGATTACGGAGCTGGAAGGTCTTGATTAGATTGAATTTATCGTACTGTAAAACGATCGTTGAACATTGTGGTTAAGTGCGTTATACATACGTTATACAGTCTTATTTTAGGACGGGATTCGCGATGAAACTGGAAGTGAAGCGGATTGGTAATTCCGACGGGCTCATTTTGCCCCGGGAATTGATGCAAAGGCTCGATATCAAGCGTGGCCAGGAATTTCACGTCACCGAGCTTGCCGGCGGCGGACTGCAATTGCTGCCCTACGATCCCGACTTCGAGGCCACCATGGAAACCGCGGATGAAATCATGGACGAATACCGCGACACCATGGTGACTTTGGCGAAATGATAGTCCCATCGCATGGGCGCGGAGCCGAAGTGGCTGACTTACGAGCAAATCGTCGCGATCCATAGCCGCCAATTGCGCCGCTTCGGCGGGGCCGTGGGATTGCGCGATGAGGGGCTGTTGCGATCGGCGATCGAACGGCCGGTCAATAAATGGCACTACACACAAGCCGAGCTTGCGGAACTTGCGGCTGCCTATGCCTTTGGTCTTGGAAAGAACCATGCCTTTGTCGATGGAAATAAGCGTATCGCATTCATGAGTATGATGACTTTCCTCCGCAGGAACGGCGTGAGATTCGCGCCAAGCCAGGCGCACGCGACTAAGATCATACTGGCGCTCGCGGCCGGCGAAGTCAGTGAAGAAAGTCTCGCCCGCTGGATCCGCGACAACTGGCCGAAGTCATAATGGCCAACCGCAAAGAGCCCGACCGCGAAAAGAACCGCTTCTCCGCCCGTGCCGCGCGTTATGCGCGGGTCGGCGCCAATGTCAGCTCTGTGGCGGCGCGCTATGCTGGGCGGCGCATGCTCGGGGGTGCCGGCAATCGCGCCAGCGAAGCCGCCGCGCTCGGTTCGGCGCTCGGCCGGCTTAAAGGGCCGCTGATGAAGGTCGCCCAATTGATGGCGACCATTCCCGATCTCTTGCCGCCGGAATACGCCACCGAATTGCAAAAGCTGCAGAGCGAGGCGCCGCCGATGGGCTGGGCCTTCGTCAAGCGCCGCATGATGGCGGAGCTCGGTCTCGGTTGGGAAAAGAAATTCGCGAGTTTCGAGCATCGTCCGGCAGCTGCGGCTTCGCTCGGCCAGGTGCACCGCGCGCAGTCGCTCGACGGCGCGCCGCTTGCCTGCAAGCTGCAATATCCCGACATGCAGTCGGCCGTCGAGGCCGATTTGCGTCAGCTCGAATGGCTGTTGGCGATCCGCCGCCGCTTCGATTCCGCGATCGACACCTCGGAGATCGGCAAGGAGATCGGCGCGCGCGTGCGCGAAGAGCTCGACTATCGCCGTGAGGCCAAGCACGCGGCGCTATACCGCGAAATGCTCGATGGCGTGGACAGTGTGCGCGTACCGCGCGCCTGGCCGGAACTCTCGACCGGGCGGCTTTTGACACTCGATTGGCTCGATGGCACCAAGATGCTCGCGCACACCGGAGATCCGCTCGCCGCGCGCAACCGGCTTGCGACCGCGATGTTCACCGCCTGGTGGTTTCCGTTCAGCCGCTTCGGCGTTATCCACGGCGATCCGCATCTCGGCAATTACACGGTCTTTGCGGGCAAGGGCGAACCGGCAGGCATCAATCTGCTCGACTACGGCTGCATCCGCATCTTCGCGCCGAAATTCGTCGGCGGGGTGGTCGATCTCTATCACGGGCTCTTGCATGACAAGGACGACCTGATCGTCAGCGCCTATGAGACCTGGGGTTTCCGCAATCTGTCACGCGAGGTCATTGCGACGCTCAACATCTGGGCGCGCTTCATCTATGCGCCGCTTTTGGACGATCGCGTGCGCACGGTGGCCGATGGGGTGGCGCCGGGCGAATACGGCCGCCGCGAAGCGTTCCGCGTGCACCAGGCGCTCAAAGCCAAGGGTCCGGTCAAGGTGCCGCGCGAATTCGTGTTCATGGATCGCGCCGCGATCGGCTTGGGCGCGGTCTTTCTGCATCTGCGCGCCGAACTGAATTTCTATAAATTATTCAATGAGGCGATCGAGAAATTCTCCCTCGATCGCGTCGGCAAACGGCAGGCCGCGGCGCTCGAGCGTGCGGGACTCTCTTAGAGTAGGTCGCCTGACTTCTCCGCTTTGCTTCCGGCAACGATAAGGCGCGACCTCAGCAGCACCCGCACTCAAGACCTTCGGCCCACACCAGCGCATTTTTCATAAACGCCGGCGGCAAATCGTCTTCGCTTACCGCGTTAAGCGGCTTGAAGATTTTATAGTGGTGACGGCCGAGATCGCTCCAGAACACGACATGTGTCTCGATCGGCGGACAGCCGGGAACCGAGCATGCCAGTTCGGAGACCATGACGGTCTGGCCGGGGGGCAGCGCGAAGCGGGCCCGCGTCCAATCGCGCAGGCGGTCGGTCACCGCGCTCTCGCCGGGGGTTTTCCTGGTAAAGCCAAGCATGGCACAACAACAGCAAGACGTGGATGGTCGGGTCAAGTAAGGACTGGGGACCGGCCGTGCGGCCAAATCCGAGGGTCCGGCCGTGACAGTGAATGGGAGTTAACGCGGTGGGCGAAAAAGTTCTGGCCGCGGTCCGCACCGGGCCGAGCAAGACTGAAATCCGCGATTATCCGATGCCGGATATTCCGGAGGACGCGGCGCTGATGAAAATGGAGGTCGGCGGCATCTGCGGCACCGACGTCAAGCTCTACAAGCATCCGCCGTCCGCTGCGCCCGTCATCATGGGGCACGAGAACATCGGCGTCATTGCCAAAGCAGGGCGCGAATTCACCAGCCGCAAAGGGTTCAAAGAGGGCGACCTGGTTTTCGTCGAGCATTACGTGTCGTGCGGCAAATGCGAATGGTGCCATGCCGGCCAATACCGGCATTGCGAGAACACCAATTGGCGCACCAATCCAGACGCCATCCGCTACGGCTACACGTCGGCGGCGAAGGCGCCGCACCTGTGGGGCGGCTTCGCGCAATATGTCTATCTGCCGTGGAACGCCGTGCTGCATCACGTGCCGAAAGGCGTGTCGGCGGAGCTTGCCGGCCTGGTGACGCCGATGGCGAATGGCGTCGAGTGGTCGCTGTTCGACGGCGGCGTCGGCTACAATTCGACAGTGCTTATTCAGGGGCCCGGCCAGCAGGGCCTGTCGCAAACAGTGATCTGCAAGCAAGCGGGCGCCGCACTGATCATCGTGACCGGCACCTCCAAGGATGAAGCGCGTCTGGAGGTCGCGAAAAAACTCGGCGCCGATCACGTCATCGATGTCAGCAAGGAAAACCCGCTCGCCCGCATCATGGAGATTACCGCCGGCAAAGGCGTCGACGTGGCGCTCGACTGCACCGCCGGCGCCGGCACCATTCCGATGCTGCTCGGCATTGAGGCGCTCAAGCGCAAAGGCGGCGTCATCGTCGCCCAGGGCGAAATGGCTCAGTTTCCCAATTTCCCGCTGGAAAAGTTCACCGTGAAATTCATCACCATGAAAAGCGCGCGCGGCCACAGCTACAAGGCCTGCGAGCTCGCTTTGGCCCAGCTCGCCTCAAAGCGTTTCCCGCTGGAGCTCGTAACCACCCACCGCTTCGGACTTGCCGACGTCGATCTCGCCATCCGCTCCGTCGGAGGGGAGGGCCTGCCTGACGTCATTCACGCTTCACTAATGCCGTGGCGGTGAGAAGAAGCACTTTGCTCACTCGCGCGTAGCGGGATCCAGAACCACGGAATTCTGGGTAGCCGCTCGCGCGAGGACGAGCGGAAGCGGATCATCGGCCTCTGAACTCGAACGGTGTTTGTTCGTTAGTGTCGGTTATGTCCAAATTCCTTGTTCGCAAATCGATTGCCGCATTGCAGAGGGAGGTGGCCGATCCCGAGGCGCAGTCGCTATCCCGCTACGACGGGGTGCCGCTCAAGCGTAGCCTGACCGCCATTCATGTCGTCGCCCTCGGCATCGGTGCCATCATCGGCGCCGGAATTTTTGTGCTCACCGGTCACGCCGCCGCCGCCAATGCCGGGCCGGCTATCACGCTGTCCTTCGTGCTCGGCGCCGTGGTCTGCGCCTGCGCGGGGCTGTGTTACGCGGAGATGGCGTCGACCGTTCCCGTCGCCGGCAGCGCTTACACTTACGCATACGCGACGCTGGGCGAGCTCGTCGCCTGGATCATCGGCTGGGATCTCATTCTCGAATATGCGCTCGGCTCAACCACCGTCGCCATCGGCTGGTCCGGCTATGTCGTCAGCTTTTTCAAGGATTTCGGCGTCATCCTGCCCGCGCACTTTGCTTCCTCGCCGCTCGCCTACGACGCCGCCAAGCACGCCTGGCATACGACTGGCGCGCTGATCAATATGCCGGCCATGGTGGTGGCGGCCTCGCTGACCGGATTGCTTGTCGTCGGCGTGCATGAATCGGCGCGCATCAACAATGTCATCGTTGCCATCAAGCTCGTCATCATCGTGCTCTTCATCGCCGCCGCGGCGCCGTTCGTCTCGACCGCGCATTGGGTGACCGCGCACAATCCCGCCGGCGCTTTCATTCCGCCGAATCTTTCGCCCGGCGAGTTCGGCTGGAGCGGCGTGCTGCGCGGCGCCGCGGTGGTGTTTTTCGCCTATATAGGCTTTGACGCGGTGTCGACGGCCGTCCAGGAAACGAAGAATCCACAGCGCGACATGCCGATCGGCATTCTCGGCTCGCTTGCCATCTGCACCGTTCTCTACATCGCGGTCGGTTTTGTGCTGACCGGCATCGTTGCCTACGACAAGCTCAACGTCGCCGATCCGATTGCGGTCGGCATCGATGCCATCGGGCTTACCTGGCTGTCGCCGGTGCTGAAGCTAGGCATCATTTTGGGCCTGACCTCGGTCATTCTGGTCGGGCTCCTCGGCCAGCCGCGTATCCTCTACACCATGGCGCATGACGGGCTGTTTCCGCCCGTGGCGGCCAGAGTCCATCCGCGCTTTCGCACGCCTTATATCACCACGATATTCACCGGCAGCATCGTCACCGTTCTCGCGGGCATCCTACCGATTGGGCTGGTCGGCGAACTCGTCTCGATCGGTACGCTGTTCGCCTTCGCCATCGTTTGCCTCGGCGTTCTGGCCTTGCGCATCAAACAGCCTCAGCTCTACCGCCCGTTTAAGACGCCGGCGGTCTTTATCGTGGCGCCGCTCGGCGCGGCCTCGGCCGTGTTCTTGATGTGCGGGCTGCCGCTCGACACCTGGCTGCGGCTTGGCGCCTGGTTCGTCATCGGGATCGGCGTCTATTTCGGCTACGGTATCCGCCACAGCCGGGTGCAGAAAGAGGGCGCTCGCTCGTCCGCTGCTTAGTTTAATTCGGAGATGCGCCGCCGCGTTCTTCACCGCTTCCCGGATAGGGGAGCGCAGGCAGCCTGTTAAGCCGCGTCGCGAGACTGTGACACTGACGCCGAACGCCGCAGTGCTTGCCGGAGAAGAAGCGCCAGGCGGCCCCGCAGTGTTGCGCGGAATCGACCGGTTCCGTACGGGCGGACCATGCCTCGTACTTCCAGCCGATGCGCCTGATCGGGAGTAAGCCCGTCGGGCCGTACCCCCGAAGCCACTTCAATCAGGGAGTAAAGGTCGCCGCGCTTGAGCCCACGGGAAATCCAGTCGCTGGCGTCGAAGGTCAGGGCTTTGACGATGAGGAAGAGAGCCGCCAAGACGCCCATGAAAGAAATGTACACGATCCCCGACATGAGGCACCTACTGGATTCTCAACTCCATCATAGATGAGAACGCATTCCACGCAACAGCGCAGTACAATTTTGCACAGATGCCGGGCGATGTCGCCTTGCCCGCGTAAGACGTTTTTTCCCATTTCCCAATCCAAGGGAAGCGGAAACGCAGCGCCGTACCCAGGCCGCAGGCGCGATGGCGCCAACCTGAGGCTTCACCTTCGTCCGCGCAGACAATATCGTGTCGGGCGCCGCGCCAAGGGAAGCGCGACGCCGAAGTCGAGCGAGGCGACTTACTTCGTCGCGACTATCGAGGGTGGAGCCTCAGGAACGATATAAATGTCAAATCCAGCATCGCCGAAGCCGCGCGAAGTCAAGATCCGCGTGAATGACGGCGTCGAAATCGCGGTGGCGCTCTACGGACCGGACGGCCCCGGGCCTTTTCCCGTCGTGCTGGCGCCGTCGCCCTATCGTTACGACAACAATTCGTTGCCCGCGAGCCCGCAATTTCTCTGGCGGGAGACCGGGCCGATCGAGCTCTATGTCGAGCGCGGCTACGTTTATGCCCACATGGATATTCGCGGCTGTGGCAAATCGGGCGGCGAATTCCGTCTGCTCGACCGCAACGAGCAGAAGGATCTCTATGACGTCATCGAGTGGCTCGGCCGGCAAGAATGGTCGAATGGCAAGGTCGGCGGTATCGGCCAGTCCTATTTCTGCATGTCGCAATGGTGGATGGCGATACAGAAGCCGCCGTCGCTCGCATGCATTTGCGCCTTCGACGGATTGAACGATCCTTATCGTGCCAGCGTCTATCAGGGCGGCATGCTGGGCGATTTCTTCGGCTCCTATTGGTGGAACCAGAACCGCATCATCAACCGGCATCCGGCCAACGGCGAATATCCGCGCGAGCAGCCCTACGATTTGAATTTGCATGTCCAGGAGCATCCGACCTACGACGACTTCTGGCGCGAACGCTGCGCCGCCGAACATCTGGATAAGATCGAAGTGCCGCTTTATTCGGTCGGCGTGTGGGGCAAGGTCGACCTCCACACCCGGGGCAATATCGACGGCTTCCGCCGCGCCAAGGGACCCAAAAAGCTGAAGATGATCGGCCCGGTCAACGCGTTCGTCGCCAACCGCGAGTTCAACAGCCGCGAGCTGCACGAGCGCATGCTGCTACCGTTCTACGATCATTATCTCAAGGGAATAAAAACCGACTACGTCGATCGCCCCACCGTCGAGTATTTCGTGCGCGGCGCGGACGCCGCGCGCTCCAGCGACGCATGGCCGCCGTCCGGCGTGCGCTACGTAACCTGGTATTTGAGCGGCCAAAAATCCGGCAGCGTCACTTCGCTCAATGACGGCATGCTCGTGCGCGATACCGCAAGCGGCGAGGACGAGACGTCATATGCCTATCCCAATCCCGGGTGGATGATGGGCGTCGTTGGTTTCGGTCCCAATAACGCGCCAGATCCGGCGCGCCGCGTATTGACCTTCGCGACGGCGCCGCTCGAACGCGACATCGAGATCGCAGGGCCGATCAAGCTCACGCTCTATGCGTCGTCGACGCGCAACGACATGGATTTCTTCGTCAAGATTTCCGAACAGATGCCGCAAGCCGCGGAGGACCGGGGCAAAACGCTCAATCCGGCCTCGTACTGGATCACTAAGGGCTGGCTACGCGCCTCGCATCGCGCGCTCGATCCGCATAAATCGACGGACATGGAGCCTTATCACATCCATACCGATCCGCAGCCGATCGAACCTGGAAATATCTATCGCTTCGACATCAGCGTCGAGCCGATGGCACATCGCTTCAAGAAGGGTAATCGAATACGGCTGGAAATCGTCAACGGCGACTCGGTCGTCACCGACGTGTTGTGGACGCACTATTACATGCCGGACAAGATCGGCACTGACACGATCCATCACTCGGCGAAGCATCCTTCCGCGTTGACACTGCCGGTTACGGAAGGCGATTAAGCGCGGCAGCCTGGATCAGATCGCGTTCTGCAGGGTCGTAAAGACATCGACCAGCCTGCTGCCAACTTCTTTGACGGCGGGAATGATCGCCAACGAAATGCCGGAAGTGAGGAGCCCGTATTCGACAGCCGCCGTTCCGGACTCGTCTTTCATGAAACGATAGAATTGCTTCGACATCGGTAGCCTCGATCCAATGTTGCTCGATGCATAGCTATATAACAAAAACTGCATGGTAAATGTATCGCATCGTGGATTAACGATGAACCGGTAAACGCGGAGCGCGCCGCCCGTAATCGCATTCGGTCCGGAAGATTCGCCCGGGCGCGAATTGACCGCATCGATTAACCACGTAACCTTAAAGCCGATACCGCTCGGGGGCAGCCTATGAAACTCGGATTTTTCATTATGCCGGTCCATCCGCCGGCGCGAAGTTATGCCGAGACACTGCGCGAAGATCGCGAGGCTTTTATTCTGGCCGACCGGTTGGGCTACAGCGAAGGCTATTGCGGCGAACATCTGACCGATCTTGCCGAAAACGTTCCGAACAGCCTTACGTTCTGCGCTTCGCTCGCCGGCTACACCTCTTCGATCAAGCTTGGAACCGCGGTTGCCAATCTTCCGTTCAGTCACCCGTTGCTCGTAGCGACCCAGGCGGCGCTCGTGGACAATCTATTGCAGGGACGCTTTCTCTTCGGTATCGGCGCCGGAATCCTGCCGTCGGATGCCGAAGCGCTTGGATTGCTCTCGGCGGACCGCGGAGCAATGTTCGCCGAAGCCATCGATCTCATTCTGGCGCTGTGGGCCGGCGAGCCGCCGTACGATCTTCGGGGCAAGTTCTGGAACATATCGACGGTGAAAACGGTGTGGCCGGAGATCGGCGTCGGTGGGGTGGTCAAACCTTTTCAGAAACCCCATCCGCCTATACTCGGCACTTCGAGCGATCCGAACTCGAAAGGCCTCGTCTCGCTCGGCCGGCGCGGCTGGTGGCCGATCTCTTCGCATTTTCTGCATGCCGAGCATCTGCCGAACCAATGGGTCAATTATGCGCAGGGCTGCAGCGACGGCGGCCATAAACCGGACCGCGCCAATTGGCGCGTGGCGCGGACCATCTTTGTCGGCGACGACGATGCGGTCGCGCGCGCCTATGCCGGCGACGATCCAAAAAGCCCCTACCGCTTCTATATGAGCCAGCTCACGTCAAAACTGAAGAAGGGAAAGCGGCTCGGCGGTTTCAAATCGCGCCCGGAAATGACCGACGACGAAGTGACGCTCGATTATATTTTCGACAATCTCGTCATTCGCGGCAGCGTCAGCCGGGTGGTCGACGGCATCCTGGCGTTGCATGAAAAGATCGGTGACTTCGGTACGCTGCTCTATTGCGGCATGGACTGGGCGGATCCTGCTTTGGCAAAGCGATCGATGGAACTAATGGCCGAGAAAGTGATGCCGGCAGTCAATGCCGCGCTCGGCAAACGGGCCGCTGCCGAATAGCGGGCGCACAATATCGTCCCCATATAAGCGGTGCCTTCCGCGCATCGGAGCCGTTTCATGTCGCAGCCGCTCACCGTTTCCATTCCGCATCGCCTTGGCAAGGACGAGGCCGTGCGGCGCTTGCATTCGGGCATAGGCAAGGCTCGCGCAAATTATGGTCACCTATTTGCGGTGCAAGAGGAGACCTGGACCGACAATCATCTGCAATTTCGCGTCAGTGCGCTCGGACAGGCGGCGAGCGGTACGCTCGATGTTCTGGAAGACCGCGTCGATTTGCAGGTCCACCTGCCGTGGCTGCTGGCGCGGCTGGCCGGCGCCATCCAGCCGCTCGTTCGCAAGGAAGGCACGCTGCTGTTGGAGAAAAAATAAAAATCCGGCGTGGCCCTGCGACCGCGCCGGAGAAAGATGTCCGTAAAGCCGTCAGTAAGCGACGGTCAGTTTCAAAGTTGGCCCGCTATAGACGCGGCTCAGATTGACGGCGTTGCCGGCCGAATTGAAGCCGCGCATGCCGTTCCAATAACCGTCGACCCAATAGTTGAGGCTCAATTTGGCGCTCTTGCTGACGGCGTAAGCAATGCCGACCTGTGCGTCGGCGTTGAACACCACGGCGTTGCTGCTGCTGGTCGCCGCGACCGGGCAACCGCTCAGACAAGCCGGGACGAAGGGGCCCGTCGTAGTTACCGCAATGGTCTGAGTCATCAGAGTCATGACCGAACAGTGCGGCAACGCCGCCGTTATAATCGATCGACCATGCGCCTTGCAGCGGCACCGTGCCTTCGATGGCCACACGCGGGCCAACACCGGTCCATTTGTTGGTCTGCTGATAATTGTCCGCGAATGTATAGGCTCCGGTGAACGGCGGCGGCGTAACGACGGCATAGGCCCAGCTCGCCGAACCGTTCGTCTGGCCCCAGATATCGGCGACACGCAAACCAACCTTGACCTGCGTGGGATTGCCGATCTGAAGGTCGCGGCCAACCATGAAATCCGCTTCCCAGGCGCTCTCTTTTCGGCTGGCCGAATTGTTTCCTGCCACGGCATTGAGGACCGGGCCGGGAGCGAAGCTGGCAACTTCGGAGCTGCCAGCCGAGTTCGAGCCGTTCCCCATGTAACGGAAGTCGGCGCTGACGTGCCAATCCGATCCGGCAAAGCGGTAATCGAAACCGCCGGCGCCCTGCCAGCCCCAGCGATCTGCTCTGATGTCGAAGGGTGGGGCGTTGAATCCGGGCACAAAGGGATCGCCGCTGAAGATTCACGCCTCCCCCCTCGGCCCACCATGTCCACGTACCCGACGGCGGCTGCGGTATTGGCGGCGCTTTGACCGCCATGTCGGCAGCAAACACGGCCGGCATCGCCGCATGCAGCGCCAAACTTGAAATGCCGGCGAGCAAAGCAATTTTTGTTGTGCGCATGACCGAACGCCCCCTTTTGGTCAATTCGCTTATTTCGTCAGAACCGTCATAATGAGGTCATGACGACCTCGCTCACCGTACTCACTTACGCGACATCATCCATGATGATTTGTTGTTGAATCGTCGCTTCATCCGGCCTGTGACAAAATTGAAACAAAAACTATGTCCAGAAGGAAATATCATACGGACCGGAGCGCAAAGCCGAGTGCTGCGACGGTAACCCATTCCGCCGGAGATCACGCCGAACATGCCGCACCGCCGAGGTCCGGCTTGATCTGGCTTGCCTCCTATCCGAAGTCGGGCAACACGTGGGCCCGGATGTTTCTGTCGAATCTCGCAGCGGTCATGACCGATGACGCAGAGACGCCCGATCTCAAGTCGATCGCGAGGTTTTCGCACTCGGCCAACTACCAAGCCTATTTCGAGGAAATCCTCGGTTTCAGACCGACGGCGAAGCACGCGAACGAAATCGCCGCAACGCGTGCAAAGGTGCAACAGAAAATTGCCGACGCACACGAAGGATTGGTCTTTCTCAAGACTCATAATGCTCTGGCGATCGATCGCGGCCATCCGGTGTTCAACTTTCAGGTCACGTCAGGTGCCGTCTACATCGTTCGCAATCCTCTCGACGTGGCGATCTCGCTCGCTCACCACGCCGGCGACGGGCTCGATGAGGCGATAGAAGTGATGGCTACCGAGAACGTCGAGACACTGTCGACGACACGTTCGTCAATGAAATCTGGAGTTCGTGGAGCCGGCACGTCTGGAGCTGGACGCGTAAGCCGCATCCAGCGATCCACATCGATGCGCTATGAAGACATGCTCGCCGATCCGCTTGCGATCATTTACTGCCTTGGCGCGGCATTTGCAGCTTGACGTGACGCCGGAGCAAATCGCCTTGGCGGTGGATCGCTCATCGTTCGACAAGCTTCGGGATGAGGAAGCGCGCGAGCGGATTCAAGGAAAAGCCGGGAAGCCGAACGGTTCTTTCGCGAAGGCCGCGCCGGGCAATGGCGCGATGTGCTGGCGCCCGGTCAGATCGACCGCATCGTCGCCGACCACCGCGAGCAGATGACGCGCTTCGGCTATTGGCCGCTTTCGTAAATGCCTGGCGTTATAATCGCGCGCGCCTCGTTACAGCCGCTCGGCGAGGAAGCGCATCAGCCGCGGCGCGAGGAAGCCGGAATAGCTTCCGGGCTCGTCGATCGGATCGTTCATCCAATAATGCGGCGCGCCCGGTCACGATTGCGGGCCGCACGAAAAAGCCGGCCTGCTTGAGCGCGAGCTGGAACGGATCGGTCTGCAGCTTGCGGTCGACGAGCTCGTCTTCGGTGCCGGTGACAAGCAGAACGCCGATGGCATTGTTGCCAAATGTGGCATAGCTGATCGGCGAAGCGTCGAAATAGAGCTGCCGGTTTTCCATCGGCGAGATGCCCATGAATTTCTCGAAATTATTGTCGCGACCGCCTTGCACCTGATAATTTGTCCACATCGCCACCGCGTCATAGATGCCATAGACGCCGATCAGCGCCTTCACGCTCGGGTCGACCGACGCAAAGGCATCGTGCGGATAGCCGCCGGCGAATTTCTTGCCGGAAAGCGCCGCCAGCGCTGCAAGGTGCGCGCCGGCGGATGCGCCGATGAGCCCAATGCGCGCCGGATCGATGCCGAAGGCGCCGGCCTTGCCGCGCAAGAATTGCACGCCGGCGAGCACGTCCTGGACCGCTTCCGGGAAATGTCTTGCCCTTGGTCGCCAACCGGTAGCTGATCGCGAACATGGCGATGCCGCGCGCCGCGAGATAGGGGCCCCAATATTGGTAGGCGCCGCGGACGCCGGCGACCCAGCCGCCGCCGTGCACCGCGACCAGCGCTGGCGCCGCCTTGGCCCCTTTCGGCAAGAACAGATCGCCGGCAAGTTCGACCCCGTCATGGCTGGCATAGGCGATGCCGTTGTGGATGGTGACGTTGTCGTCCGTCATTTTCTCGCCTCCTGCCTTTACCCGGATGCAATGCCAAATTGCCGCTTGCGTGCTAGAAGAACGGGCTTCGAACGCCGAAAATGTCCAGGGGAGGGCGTGTTGGAAAGCTCCAGCCGGCGAAGCGCGCGGATCGCTTGTCGTCGACGGCGCGCGAATCGACATGATCGAGCGCGGCACCGGTCGGCCGCTGTTGTTCCTCCATGCCGAGAACGGCATCGAGCCGGCCGCCGCAGCGATCGAGACGCTGGCCTTGACCGCGCGTGTCATCGCGCCCACGCATCCCGGCTTTGGCCGTTCCGAATTGCCCGCCGGCATGCGCAGCGTCGACGATTTGTCCTATTTTTATCTCGATCTTCTCGATCAGCTCGATCTTGCATGACGCCATCGTGGTCGGCGTGTCGCTCGGCGCCTGGATTGCCGCGGAGATTGCGGTGAAATCCACCGCGCGGATATCGCGTCTGGTCATGGCCAACGCGGTCGGCGTCAAAGTTGGCGACCGCGAAACGCGCGACATCGCCGATATCTTCGCGCTCACCGACAAGGAATATCTCGACCTTATTTACTGCGACCCCCAAGCGGGACGACGCGACTACAAAGCATTGCCGGATGCCGAAGTGCTGGCCGCCGCGCGCGCCCGCGAAGCCACGGCCCGTTTTGCCTGGAATCCCTATTTCCACAATCCGCGACTTAAAAGCCGGCTGCACCGCATCCGTATTCCGACGTTGTTTTTATGGGGCAGCCACGATCGCATGCTCAGCGAAGCGTATGGCCGCGCCTATTGCGCCATGATTCCAGGCGCGCGGTTCGAGCTGATCGATCGCGCCGGACACTTTCCGCATCAGGAGCAGCCGAAGATCTTCGCCGAACGTGTTCTGGCGTTCGTGGGGAACAAGTGACACAATTCGGCGGACAAGAGAGCGCCCATGAGAGTCTATCAGTTCACCGAGCAGGCCTATTACCCGGCCTGGAACGATCATTCCGGCTCGCTGCGCGTCATTCTGCCGAACCGCAAATGCGATCCGCACGTCGCCGCCGATCTGTTTCACCGCTATTACGACGAGTATCAGCTCTGCGACGAGCTCGGTCTCGACATCATGCTCAACGAGCATCATCAGACCGCGACCTGCATGTCGTCCTCGGTGGTGATCGGCCTGGCGGTACTGGCGCGCATCACCAAAAAATCGCGGCTTCTGGTGCTCGGCTATCCGATCGGGCATCGGCCCGATCCGCTGCGCGTCGCCGAGGAACTGTCGACCATCGACGTGATCTCGCGCGGCCGCCTCGACATGGGCTTCATCAAGGGCATCCCGTACGAAATCCCGCCGTCCAATCGCAATCCGACCGAGCTGATGGACCGCTTCTGGGAGGCGCATGATTTCATCATCAAGGCGATGACGACGCATGACGGGACGTTCAACTGGGAAGGCGAGTTCTTTCATTATCGGCAGGTCAACGTCTGGCCGCGGGTGTGGCAGGAACCGCATCCGCCGATCTGGTCGACCACCGGCTCATCGACGCAGGCGCGCGTTCTTGGCGAGCGCGGCTATGTCATGGCGACGCTCGGCACCGGCTTCGGCACGCGCAAGCTCTACGACGCCTACCGCAAGGGCTATGTCGGGAAATTCGGACGCGCACCCGGCGCCGACCGCTTCGCTTATCTCGGCCTCGTCGCGGTCGCGCACGACAAAGAGGAAGCGCGCAAGCGCGGCGATCTGATCGCCGGTTATCTGCGCACCAGCGCCATCGTGCATGTGCCGTTCCGCAATCCGCCGGGTTACGTCTCGGTGGAAGACAATGCGCGTCATCCTGCGCGGCGAAACGCCGCCGCGCGGTTTCACCAAGGACGGCCGCGCCATCAATATTCACGCCACCGGCGTCGACGATCTGATCGATGCCGGCATCCTGTTCTGCGGCACGCCCGACGAGGTCTATGACCAGATCGTCGCGTTCTGCGAGCACTGCGGCGGCATGGGCAATCTCCTGATGATGGGCCAGGCCGGGTTCCTCACCCACGAGCAGACCGTCGATAATCTGAAGTTGTTCTCCCGCGAAGTTCTGCCGCGGCTCAAGGCCTACCAGCAGCCTGATGCCGAGGCGGCGGCCAAAGCCGCCGCAAAGCCGGCCGCGGCCTAGTGTCCGGAGTTCGGAAATTCGACCCGTTGGTGCGGCCGAAACAATGGCGCGGACACCCAAACCGCCGTACTAGACAACCGGTGTTGAATGCGGGATGAAGCCAGTTCATCGGCCGCCGATCGGGTAATTTGAGATCATGACGACACGTATCACCATCCGCAGGCCGGACGACTGGCACCTGCATGTGCGCGACGGCGAAATGCTCAAGGCCGTCCTGCCCCTTACGGCAAAACATTTTGCCCGCGCGATCCTGATGCCCAACCTGGTCCCTCCGGTGCGGACTACGGCGGAATGCATCGCTTATCGCGAGCGGGTGATGGCGGCATTGCCGCCCGGTTCGAAATTCAAGCCGCTGATGACCTGCTACCTGACCGACGACACCGATCCCGACGACGTCGAGCGCGGCTTTCGCGACGGTGTCTTCACCGGTGTCAAGCTCTATCCGGCCAATGCGACGACCAATTCGGCTGCCGGTGTCACGGACTATGCCAAGGTCATGCGCGTCTTGGAGCGCATGGAAAAGCTCGACATGCCGTTTCTCATGCACGGCGAGGATACCGATCCCGATGTTGATATTTTCGATCGCGAGAAAGCGTTTATCGATCGGCATCTATCGCAATGGACCATGCGGTTTCCCAAGCTGCGGTTTATCCTCGAGCATCTGTCCTCGAAGGACGGCGTCGATTTCGTCAAAAGCGCTGCGCCGCAGGTCGCCGGCACGATCACGCCGTACCACATGATGCTGACGCGCAACGACTGGTTCGGCCACGGGC
The DNA here is from genome assembly GCA_963827465.1 of uncultured Alphaproteobacteria bacterium. GTDB lineage: Bacteria > Pseudomonadota > Alphaproteobacteria > Rhizobiales > Xanthobacteraceae > BOG-931. The sequence goes on along the minus strand of CAWHBC010000043.1, from coordinate 8,642 downwards.
TGAAGCCGTACATGTACGTCATGCCGGTGATAAAGACTGCGCGCGACCGTGCCGCGCTGCGCAAGGCGGCGACATCGGGCGAGGCCTGCTACTTTCTCGGCACCGACTCCGCGCCGCATCCCTACGCCAGGAAAGTCTCGACCAACGGCGTGCCGGGCATGTTCAACGCGCCGGTTGCGATCGAGACCTATGCCCAAGTGTTCGAGGAAGAGGGCGCACTCGACAAGCTCGAGGCCTTTGCCTCGCTCAACGGACCCAAGCATTACCGCATGCCGCCGAACGAAGACACGATCACGCTGGAGAAGACGCCCTGGACCGCGCCGGAGGAGGTCGAGGTCGCCGGGCCGGACGAACGCGCCCTGGTTTATCGAGGCGGCGAAACCATTCCTGGAAGGTGGTAGGGTGACGCGGCGGCTTACAGTGCTTCAAGTTCTTCAGGATGACCACGTGAGACAACGATGACAGGCTTTCCCGACAAAGAGGTGATCGCCGAGCTGACGGCAAAGATGCTGCTTGAAGTCGACGCCGTACGCTTCATGGACGACAAGCCGTTCATCTACACCTCCGGCTGGGCGAGCCCGGTCTACACCGATTGCCGCAGGCTCATCTCGTTTCCGCGCGTGCGCAACACGCTGATCGATTTCGGCGTCAGCGACGGTCATGCGCGATGTTGGCTTTGAGCAGTTCGACGCCGTTGCCGGCGGCGAGACGGCCGGCATTCCGTTCGCCGCATGGATGGCGGACCGCCTGATGCTGCCGATGCAATATGTGCGCAAGAAGCCGAAAGGCTTCGGCCGCAACGCCCAGATCGAGGGACACATCGAAGAAGGCGATCGGGTACTGCTCGTCGAGGATATGACCACTGACGGCCGCAGCAAGGTCAATTTCTGCAAGCGCTGCGGACGCCGGCGCGGTCGTCGACCATGTCTTCGTGTTCTTCTTCTACGACATTTTCCCCGAGGGAAAAAAAATCCTGAGCGACCTCGGCGTTACGCTGCATGCGCTCGCCACCTGGTGGGACGTGCTGGAGGTGGCCAAGAAAAGCGGCAAGTTCGACAAGGCCAAGCTCAAGGAAGTGGAAAAATTCATGAAGGATCCCGGCGCCTGGTCGAAGGCGCATGGCGGCGCCGCGCAAGCGGCGGAGTAACGATAGGGGAAGAAATGCCAAACCAAGTTGCGGATGTCATCGTCGTCGGCGCCGGCAATGCGGCGTTTTGCGCGGCGCTGGCGGCGGAAGAGCAGGGCGCCAAGGTCATCATGTGCGAGGCGGCGCCGGAGGACGAATCCGGCGGCAACAGCCGCTTCACCGCGGGCTCGATCCGCGTCGTCTATAACGGCATCGACGACATCAAAACGCTGGTGCCGGATCTCACGCCGGCGGAAATCGAGACCACCGATTTCGGCACCTACACCGCGGAGCAGTTTTACGACGACATGGCGCGGGTGACGCAAAACCGCGCCGATCCCGATCTGGTCGAGCTTCTCGTCACCAAGAGCTTCGACTCGCTCAACTGGATGCGGCAAAAGGGCGTGCGGCTCATTCCGATCTACGGCCGGCAGGCTTTCAAGATCGACGGCAAGTTCAAGTTCTGGGGCGGGCTGACCGTCGAGTCGGTCGGCGGCGGGCCCGGCCTCGTCAATCAGCTCACCGCGGCGGCGAAAAAGCGCGGCATCGATATCCGCTATTCGACGCGCGGTCTCGGACTGCTTGTTCGACGGCAACCGCGTCGAAGGCGTGCGCGTGCGCGCAAGACGGCGAGGTGCGCGAACTGCGCGCCAAATCGGTGGTGCTTGCCTGCGGCGGCTTCGAGGCCAATCCGGAATGGCGCACCCGCTATCTCGGACCCGGCTGGGACCTCGCCAAGGTGCGCGGCAGCCGCTTCAACACCGGCGACGGCATCCGCATGGCGCTCGATATCGGCGCCGCGCCGCGCGGCAACTGGTCGGGCTGCCACGCCGTGCAGTGGGAGATGAATGCGCCGGAATTCGGCGATCTTGCCGTCGGCGATCAGTTCCAGAAGCACTCCTATCCGTTTTCGATCATGATCAATGCCACCGGCAAGCGCTTCGTCGACGAAGGCGCCGATTTCCGCAATTACACTTACGCCAAATATGGCCGCGTGGTGCTGGAGCAGCCCGGCCAATTCGCCTGGCAGATTTTCGACCAGAAGACCAAGCACCTGCAGCGCGACGAATACCGCATCCGCCAGATCACCAAGGTGACCGCGAACACCATCGAGGAGTTCGCGCAGAAGCTCGAAGGCGTCAACGCGGCCGAGTTCCTCAAGACCATCAAGGAATACAACGCCGCGGTGAAGACCGACGTGCCGTTCAATCCGAACGTCAAGGACGGCCGCGGCACGACCGGACTTGCCATCAACAAGAGCAATTGGGCGAACACCATCGATACGCCGCCGTTCGAAGGCTACGCCGTGACCTGCGGCGTGACCTTCACCTTCGGCGGCTTGCGCATCAACACCGACGGCGAAGTGCTCAACACCGACTACCAGCCGATCCGCGGCCTTTATGCCGCGGGCGAACTGGTCGGCGGGCTGTTCTACTTCAACTATCCGGGCGGCTCGGGCCTGATGTCAGGCACGGTGTTCGGCAAGATCGCCGGCACTTCCGCCGGCCGCGCCGGCAAGAACTGATCGGTGCCGCCATGGACGCGAAGGCCGGGCGTTCCGCTCAATCGGCTTTCGGCGAGCGAGATCGCCGAACGAAATCGCCGGCGGGCAATGCGACCTGCGAGGCGGTGGTGCGCGACTGCGTGGCGCGGATCGCCGACGCGTGACGGCGCGGTCAAGGCCTTCGTGAATTTCGATCCGGAATGCGCGCTCAGTCAGGCCCGTGCGCTTGATCGCGGCCCGCGCCGCGGCCCGCTGCACGGCGTTCCGATCGGCCTGAAAGACACCATCGATACGTTCGATATGCCGACCGAGATGGGCTCGCCGATCTATCGCGGCAACCGGCCGCGCGCGATGCATCCTGCGTCGCGCTGTTGCGCCGCGCCGGCGCGATCATTCTCGGCAAGACCGCGACCTGCGAATTCGCCGGCAGCGCGCCGCCGGAAACCACCAACCCGCACAATGCCGCGCATACGCCTGGCGGCTCGTCGAGCGGATCGGCGGCGGCGGTCGCCGATTTCATGGTGCCGGCGGCGCTCGGCACGCAAACCGGCGGCTCGGTGCTGCGGCCATCCTCGTTCTGCGGTGTGTTCGGTTATAAGCCGACGTACAACACGATCAACGAAGCCGGGCGTCTGGCCGGCTGCGGCTTCGATCGACACCATCGGCTGGCTGTCGCGTTCGATCGACGACATCGCGCTCTTGACGGCGGTGCTGCGCATGGAACGCCGAAGCGGCTGCGCAAGCTGATGAGCTCGGCGCCGCGCATCGGCGTCTGGCGCACCGATTTATGGGATACCGCGCAGGACCGGAGACCAAAGCGGCGCATGCGGATGCAGCCGCCGAAGCTCGGCAAAGCCGGCGCCACGGTGCACGATGTCGATCATGCCCGACGCCTTCGCCGGCTTGCACGTCGATCGCCCGCTCCACGATCGGGTTTTACGAGCGCGCCGCCTGCATGGCCTATTTCTGGGATCAACGAGCGCGAACGGCTGTCGCCGCAGATGCGCCGCTATATCGAGAATGGTCATAAGATTTCGCGCGACGACTATGTCGCCGGCTTGCGGCGTCTCGACGAATGCCGGGTGCTGTTGGCGGCGGTGTTCGAACGACTTCGATGTGCTGCTGGTGCCATGCGTGCCGGGCGAGGCGCCGAAAGGCCTCGGCGCGACCGGCGATCCGTCGATGCAGGCGATCTGGACCGCGCTGCACACGCCGACCATGACGCTGCCGACGCCATCGCGGTCCCAACAATCTGCCGGTCGGCATCCAGCTCGTGGCGCAGCGTTACGACGACGATCGCTTGTTCGCTTGCGCGCCTGGATCTGGGACAAGATCGGCGCGCCGGATCTGGTCGGCGTCGGTTGATCGCCGTACGGTGCGCGTGAGGCTTGCCAGCCCGGTTTAGACCGCGCAAGACTTGGCGGTGACCCTCGGCGCGCGTCAACGCGCCAATGGAGCGCGAGTGTCAATCAGTGACTGAAGTCATCGGTGCGCGCATCCTCCGGCTGGAAGACCAGGCGCTTTTGACCGGCAATGGCCGTTTCGTCGATGATATTGCCGCGGCCGGCGCGCTGGTCGCGGCGTTCGTGCGCAGTCCGCATCCGCATGCCCTGATCCGCGGCTTCGACGCCAGCGCGGCGCGCGAGCTGCCGGGCGTCGTCGCGGTGCTCACGCTCGACGATCTTGCGCCGGTGCTCAAGCGGCGGCGGATGGTGCGCACTTCGAATTCCGGCACCGAGCTCGACCGGAGCTGGCCGTTTGCGCTGGCCGACGGCGAAGTGTCCTTCGTCGGCGAGCCGGTCGCGATCGTCTTGCCGAGGACCGCTATATCGCCGAAGACGCTGCCGCGCTGGTCGCGGTCGATTACGACGTGCTGCCGGCGGCGGTCGATTGCCGGGTCGAGCGGGCGCCGCCGGTGCGCCGCGAGCTCACCTCGAACGCGGTTATTTCCTACAAGGTCGCTTATGGCGACGTCGATGCGGCTTTCGCCGAGGCGGCGCATGTGGTGCGCGACGATCTGTGGATGCATCGCGGCGCCGGCCATTCGATGGAAGGCCGCGGCATTCTCGCACAAATCTCCGATCGCGAGACCGTGGTCTGGGCTTCGACGCAGAAGGCGCACGATCTGCGCACCGCCTTCGCCGACTATATCGATCTCGACGAAAGCCGGCTGCGGGTGGCGACGCCCGATGTCGGCGGCGGCTTCGGGCCGAAGCTTTGCGTCTATCCCGAGGACGTCGCGGTGGTCGCCGCCGCGACGCTGCTCGGCCGCTCGGTGAAATGGATCGAGGACCGCCGCGAGCATTTCACCAATGCGGCGCAGGAGCGCGACCAATATTGGTCGATCGAGCTTGCGGCGGATGCCGACGGCCGCGTGCGCGGCGTGCGTGGCCGCCTTATTCACGACATCGGCGCCTATGCGCTGCAGGACGTGAACATCCCGTACAATTCCGCCACCACGCTGACCGGGCCTTATATTGTGCCGGCGCTGGCGATGGACGTGGTCGCGACGCATACCAACAAATCGCCGGTCTCGTCGGTGCGCGGCGCGGGCTATCCGCAGGCGGCGTTCGCGATGGAGCGCATGATGGATTTGTCTGGCGCGCAAGCTCGAAATCGACCGCGCCGAATTGCGCCGCCGCAATCTTATCCCGGCGGAGAAAATGCCGTACCTCAAGCCGCTCAAGGCGCGCTCCGGCGAACAGGTGCAATACGACAGCGGCGATTATCCGGGCTGCCAAGCCGAAATTCTGCAAGACCGCCGGCTGGGACGATTTTCCGCGCCGCCAGGCCGAAGCCCGCGCGCGAGGACGCTACATCGGCATCGGACTCGCGCACGGCATCAAAGGCACCGGCCGCGGCCCGTTCGAATTCGGCAATGTGCGGGTGTCGCCGACCGGGCACATTACGGTTTCGACCGGCGCCGCGCCGATGGGCCAGGGACTCGCCACCGCGCTGGCGCAAATTTGCGCCGAGGCGTTCGGCGTGCGGGCGCAGGATGTCACCGTGGTTGCCGGCGACACGGCGGCGGCGCCGCTCGGGCTCGGCGGCTTCGCCAGCCGGCAAACGGTCACCGCCGGTTCGTCGGTGAAAATTGCCGCGGAAGCGGTCGCGGCCAAGGCGCGCAAGCTCGCCAGCCACATGCTGGAAGCGGCGGAAGAGGATCTTGAAATCGTCGACGGCGAAGTGCGCGTCGTCGGCGCGCCGCAGCTTGCCGTCAAGCTCGGCGAACTCGCGCGCGTGCTCAAAGGCGCGCCCGGTTACGGCTTTCCGCCGGGCATCGATCCCGGCCTCGAAGCGAGCGCGACGTTTCGCATCGATCAACTGGCTTATTCCAACGCCTGCCATGTCGTCGAAGTCGAGGTCGATATCGAGACCGGCGGCGTACGTATTCTGCGCTATATCGCGCTTCCGATGCCGGCCGCCTGGTCAATCCGGTACAACCTCGTCAGTCCCGTCCTCTTCCAGGAGGCCCTCCGAACACATCCCAGACAACGCCATCACCGTGGAAATGGCGCCCCACTGCCTGCTGCAGGCCATACTGAAGCGGTCTCTGAGCCCAGACTGCGCGTTTGTCGGTCTGATGCACCGCAGCCAGGCGGATAATCTCCAGTACCTGCTCACGTCACTCGGGAAGTAAGCAGCGTCAGTGCTTAAAGTATAAAATAAGAAATGGGTGGATGGTCACGCGACCGGGGGGAGAAGATCCAAACGGAAATTTTTGAGGCAGTGATGTAGATGAAACGTTAAAATAAGTGGGGGATGTCGTTCCCACCGTTCTCCAACACATCCTGCAATTAGCGGCAGGACGGCTTCCCCCCATTAAAATAAGTGAGGGCGTCGCCGTCCACCTGCGCCCTACACTTTAAGCACTGGTTCACGAATGGTTCACGAGTGATTCAGAAATGATTCACCACAATGCTTAAAGTGTATAATAAGTAGTGGGTGGAGGGGTGCACCGGTGGGGGAGGTGCAAATGGAAATTTTTGACGCAGTGATGTAGATGCACCCTTGAAATAAGTGGGGTGATGCCGTCCCTAAAAAAGGGTCATGTGGGATAGTTGCAGCCACTGGCATCTATCCTATTAAGGGATAGACGCCGTCGCCGTGCTAGATGCAGCTAGATAGATGCAGCCTACTTCCACTTTGAAATCTCTGGGACGATCGACAGCCCATGATTTCTGGGGAAAGTGGTCGATTTTTCTTGCTTTTATGATTATCTACACGTAATGATCTTTTAACCGTTTGTCGAGGTTGATGATCGTGTTATTTCAACGTTGATACATGGCTGGTATTTTTTGATTGATGATGATATGTCTTTTTTATATTTTGATGATCATATTATTAATGATATTTGAATCGTCGTTAATTTACTGTCTTGTTGTTTGTGATTTCATCAGCGCGACAGCTGTAAGCTTAGCTGTAGTTTAGGGATCAATGAATGACCTCGGCAAGCAATGTCACCTAATGCTTGTAACAACCATAAGTATAAGTAAAGTAGGTATAATGAATTCTATGGTGAGCCGTAAGAATTAATTAATAAACTATCAGCCTGCCTGATAACATACACGGTATGAATGGCTCTTTAGATTTTTCAATGACTGTCATATCCAGACTCCACCTGGCGGGCGTCAACTTCAACCCCCTGCTCCCTCTACGCCCCCGTCACCCTCCCCGTCCCCCCGGCCACCCCGATGCTCTCCTCCCTCGTCCAATGGGATCACTCCATGTCCTGGGACGTCCCCTCCGTCGAACAGTTCGCCGCCGGCGGATCCGGCTCCGCGTCCGTCTCCAGCTTTGAGATTGACGCGATGTCGCGCGACTCTGACGACCGCTACCTCTGCGGTCACGTGATCGACGGGAGGGTGCTGTTCCCGCGACCGGTACCTGGTGCTCGCGTGGAAGGTGCTCGCGAAAGATGTCTGGGATGAAGTACGACGAGATGAACGTGGCGTTTGAGGACGTGCAGATTCATCGCGCCACCATTCTGCCGCCGACGGGTACGCGCGATGCGCCGCCGGTTGAGATCGGCTTGTTGAGTTATGTGATCTATTAAACTCAAGATGCCTGCTCATTCCTCAATCTTAATTAAATCTTGCTGAGTCATTCGCTCACTTATCCATGAATTTAAATACATAAATAAATGAAAAAATGCTTCGGGGTTGATTTAGTTTACTATGATATTGTTGCTCAAGGGTGTTTATTTTTATTGTCTTGTTTTGTTGCTGTTTTGAAAAGGTTTTTTGTTTTAGCGTGTCTATTTGATAGGCATATTGATATCGCTCTAGTATTAGGATATGGAGGTAAAATAAATGGAAACTACTGGTGATTTCTACAAGATATATTTTTATTCTATCGTTTAGTTATTTTTAAATCTTGAATTGAACTAATGGGCCCGCAAATGAATAATTTATCCTATGCACATTATAAGCCGAGGGTTTTGTTCAACGATTAGTCCTCAGCTGCGAATACAAAAAATGGCAAAAGATGCAAAAAGCCGCTCAAAACGCAAACCACCAAACACCTCTGGGACATTTTGAGACATTTTTGAAATTAAAAAAATTTCAACCATCCGTGCTTTTAAAAGGTATCATGAGCATCGGTTGCCTTGCTCCTGTTCTCAGGCACGGTCAAGCTGGACGTGGGCGTGGCCACTGGTACCGGTAAGTTTGAGGTGTGTGAGGCGGGCAACCTTGTGGTCAGTGGGCGGGTCTACGTGCCCCTCTCTCCCATCCAAGTGGCTCCTTGCTCGGAGGAGGAACGCGGTGCCACGCAGGAACCGGGTCAACCCCTAAAGCTCAACGGAGACGATGTGTACAAGGAGCTGAGACTGAGGGGATACGACTATGGACCGACCTTCCAGGGGATCGTGTCGGCCAGCGGGACAGGTCAGAACCTCGGTCCAGTTTTGAGGATTTCTAGCGAGCGTTTTTTGTGTTATGAACGTGAAAAATTTTGGCTTTTGGAAACTATGAGCAATACTGAACTGAAGTCTGAAAAGGCAACAGGCAC
>CAWHBC010000042.1:0-85703 GCA_963827465.1 uncultured Alphaproteobacteria bacterium | reverse complement strand
GCGAAATCAGTGAGCCAATATTTCAGATCGCTGAAGTGTTTGCTCGCCTGGTTTGCGCTTCTGACGACAGAGACCAGCTGGGCTTCATCCGAGAGCGCTTGCGAGCTGCGCGCAAGCTCACGCGTCAAAATTGCCACCGTCGCGGCCAGTATCGCAAGCAGCAAAACCGCAAGAAAGATCAGTCGTGCGCGGATCGAGAAATATGACATCGGACCCTTCCCCGGGGGCGCGTTTGCCTCCGACCGCGTTCGACTACACCTAAAGGTCCAGTCTTGTCAGTTGCACGAAAGGCACTTTTGCGAAATGGATCGACCTTGTCCATCATGGCTAAACCGCGGTTGACCGATGCGGCAACTCGACGTCGGATTTCTTCCTGTGTGCTGAACCCACCCTGAAACTACCTCAGGACCGCGAACCGTGAGAGGTCGCGACAGCACTTTGCCGTTCGTTTTGCCGACTTCGCCAAGCCCGGGAACTGAATGGTAGCGACTTTCCGGACCGCCCGGAAGGCCAACAGACGGGCCACGAAGGCACGTTCATGGCCTGCACCCGGTTTGGTTGACACCCGCCTAAGCGAATCCCGCCTGCAATTCGAACTCCACGGGACTTAGATATCCGATCGTCGAGTGCCGGCGTTTCGGATTATAGAAGCATTCAATGTAGTCGAACACGTCGGCCTTGGCTTCGTCGCGCGTCCGATAGGTTTTGCGCGCTGTGCGCTCGGTCTTCAGCGAGGAGAAGAAGCTCTCCATTGCCGCATTGTCCCAGACGTTGCCTGAGCGGCTCATCGAGCAGACGACACCGTGATCTGACATCAGCTTCTGGAACTGCTCGCTGGTGTATTGGCTGCCGCGATCGGAGTGATGGAGCAGCGCGTCGGGCTTGCCGCGCCGCCAGATCGCCATCACCAGGGCGTCGGTCACGAGTTGCGCCGTCATCGCGGCACTCATCGACCAGCCAACAGCGCGCCGCGAGAACAGATCGATGACGGCAGCCACATAGAGCCAGCCCTCTGCCGTCCACACATAGGTGAAGTCGGCGATCCATTTGCGGTTGGGAGCAGGCGCATCGAAGCTGCGGTTGAGCACGTTGGCAGCGACGGCGGCGACCTGCCGCTCACCCAGATCGGGCGGCAGTCGACGCCGTCGTGGACGGGCTTTGAGAGCCTGTAATCGCATCAATCGCTCGATCCGGTGCAGCCCACACGACACGCCCTCTGCCAGCATGTCGTGCCACACCCGCCTGGCGCCATAAGTTCGATCGCTGGCGAGGAAGCTGGAGCGAACCTTGGCACCGAGCTCTTCATCACTGCGGCTGCGTCGACTGCGCGGTCGCCTCAGCCAGGCATAGAACCCACCCCGCGAGACACCGAGCGCCCCGCACAACCACTCCGCCGGCCAGATCCCCCGGTGCTTCGCAACGAATCCGAACTTCACATCGATTCCTTCGCGAAGTAGGCCGCGGCTTTTTTTAGGATGTCTCGTTCCGCCTTCAGCCGGATCACCTCGCGCTTGAGCTGCGCGATCTCCAGCTGCTCGGGCTTCATCTGGCCTTGGCCGGGGAACGCATGCTGCGGATCGTCCGCAAGCGCCTTCACCCAACTCCGCAACTGTGACTGATGCACACTGAGATCGTGCGAGGCCTGGGCATACGATACGCCCCGCTCCTTGATCAGCCGCACAGCCTCAAGCTTGAACTCTCGTGTAAACTTCCGCCTCTCCATGACCCACCTCCGGTTCCATTAAAACACCTAACTCGGTGTCTTCGGAACCGGGTGCAGGCCATCAGGGTCGTTTCTACTGAAGGCCAACGTCTGAGTCAGGTCCGCTCTCCCTCCCCTAGCGCCCGCTTAGCAGACATTGCCTTAGGTCAGTTCGGGACTACTTTGAACTCATGCACCGCAGCGACTTTCCAAGGGGAAGTTCGGCTACACGGCGCGCTCAACCCGCACGTTGATTTGGTTGCGAAGCGTTAGAAAATCGATTGCCTTGGTGAGAAGAGCTTCGGCGCCGCCCTCCAGCACTTTGCGCTTGGTCTCGGCATCGCGATAGGCGGTAATCATCGGCTGGCACGTCTGGTCGCAGTGGCTTGGCCTTGGGCAGAGGTCAAGACCAGTCATTTCCGGCATGTGGATGTCGGATAAGATCAAAATCAGTGAGGTGTTGCCCCTATCGCTGATCGCTTACAATGCGGCTGACGCAGGCCGGGCAGCTTTTATGGTGAAACGTCCGGCGTAGGTCCTGTCGGAATTGCTGCGGGAACAGCCCGATTTCGCTCGCTGAGCTACACCAAAATCAGGGTCGGACTGAGCCATCCAGGACGTGAACCGGCCCTCCTTCGAACAGCGCGCGGCCGACGATGGATCTATTCGGTGTCAACGGTTCGCGACGCATGCGCTCTATATGGTTGGGCGCGAACCCGTAACTAGCAACATGATAATAGAGACCGCCTCTTCCAAGCCGAATAACAGCTTGGTCAGCGCGGCACTGTCGTCCGGCCGATTCAATCAGAGTCTCAAGCACACCTTGCAGATCGAAGGTCGAGCGGCTAATGACCTTCAGCACATCGGCAGTCGCCGTCTGCTGCTCCAATGCCTCAGAAGAATCCCTACGCACTTCGGCGAGCTCGTGCGTGTATTGATCGAGCTGGTCCCACAAATCTGTATCTGACAAAGCCGGATGCAGCACGAGGCCTCGGTTTTGCGGCCGCGCGCCGCCGGGCCTTAGTCGCCTTGCCACCTGTTGCGAGCCGCCGCTTCATGCCCGCCCCCGCCAAAAACCCTATCATTTGGGACTACGTCTTGCATCACGGCAACATCATTTCCGACATCCGAAGGGGTCAATCACCACCGATTGACGATATCCGTGACACGTCAGCTTTGCCCCCAACTCCAGACGGGTACCTCGAATAATCGAAACCGGCGCCACCAACAGAAACATTTCAAGTTAATGGCAAGTGCAAGACTTCGCTCGGCTATCCCAACTGGCGTTACAATGATTAGCTTGGCTGAAATGTTTGCAGTTGTAACCCGCCGCCAACGAAGCTCCAGGGCTGGCGATGGCAAGTAGGACACAAAGTCCGAGCATCCGTAAGGCCATGATTGCCTCCTTCAAGGTCCAAGGTCGATAGAAATCATACTTTCGAGGTTCTGCTTTGCACAGTAACAGCGCACGGGTATTGGGACAAAGTGCTGGGATCGATTGTGGGTCAACAGCACCGGATTACCCATGTCCGAAGTCATATCCGCTTCGCCCTCGGAAGCGGTCGAATTCATGACACTCGGCGACGGTAGAAACGGGCCGACGAGCGACATTGCGCCTGAAGTGAAAGGGGTGCCGCCACTGAGGAGTTGCTTATTTCTTCCCCTTCGCGTCGATCACAGCGACGCGGCGGCCGTTATCCCATACTTCGATGATGGTACGACCTTTGGCCCGTTCTTTGGCTTTTTTGACCGCATCGGCATCGTCTGCACACTCGACCGCCTTGCCGAGACCAATAATGCGCCCAACCATGTCGAGCTTGTAGAACCGATATGGTGGCACGGCACTTTATCCCGGGCAGCGACGCCGTTCGCAGTTTCCGACATTCTGCCAAAAGGGACCGCCTTCGAAGGACTTGCACCCCCCGTATCGGAACAGATTGGAACTCCGAACGGTTTTTTATTGGTCACCCGGTAGCCCCGTCTAAACCTTCTTGCCAATGAGGCGCTCAATCGAAGAAGGACCGCCGCCGCGAATGGCGATAATACCAATGCGATAAGGGTGGATTGGGCCGGTTCGGTCATCTGTGTCGATTCTCCGGAGTTTGCTCTGAGTTTGCCCGCCCTCCAATTCCAGACGTAGTGCTGTCTGGCGGCAAATGACGTTCAGGGCCATTTGGCTCGATCACTGGATCACCTCATCGGCGGTCGGGTTAAGAAGTAGCATTACCCCCTCCACGCGCTCCATTATTGCGTGTAGCCTGCCTGTGAAGCTGGTGGTGCTCAGGCTGAGGGCAATGATATGAAACTTCACCGTCGACATGTTCTGCATCTCGCCACGGGCGCCGTTGCACTTCCGCTTATGCCGCACGTCACCAGGGCGGCGCTCGATTATCCGACGCGACCAGTGCGCTGGATTGTCGGATTTCCGCCCGGCGGCCCCAACGATATCACCGCGCGCCTCATGGCCGAACAATTATCAGCTCGCTTGCACCAGACGTTTGTGGTTGAGAACCGCCCGGGCGCTTCGAGCAATGTAGCAACGGAAATGGTCGCGAAGTCTCTTCCCGACGGTTACACGATTATGGAATTGGCTACCGTTAATTCAATCAACGCATCGCTCTACGACAATCTGAACTACGATTTCCTTCGCGACATCCTAGTCGTTGCCGGGATTGCCTCTGGACCGGCGGTTATGCTGGTGAACCCCGCCGTGCCGGCGCGGAGCGTTCCCGCGTTCATCGCATATGCCAAAGCCAACCCGGGCAAGATTAATATGGGTTCGGCCGGCAGCGGCACGCCGCAGCAGACGATAGGCGAAATGTTCAAGATGATGACCGGAGTCAACATGGTACACGTGCCCTACCATGGCTCGGCACCCGAATTAGTCGATCTTATCGCCGGTCATGTTCAGGTTGCATTCGAGCCGATCCAGTCGTGCCTCGGTTATATTAAAGCAGGAACATTGCGCGCTTTGGCTGTTTCCACGGCCACTCGCGCAATCGCGCTGCCGGATGTGCCGACCTTGGGCGAATTCATCCCGGGATTTGAGGCTCGCACCTGGCAGGGACTGGGCGCGCCGAAGCATTTGCCCAACGAGATCACCGACGCGCTCAATAAGGAAGTGATTGCTACTTTGGCCGAGCCCGCATTGCGGGCACGCCTCGCAGACCTCGGTATCGCGCCGATGCCAATGACACCGGCTGAATGTCAGATCTTTATCAAGGCCGAGGTGGAAAAGTGGGCGAAGGTGATCAAATTTGCGAGCATCAAGCCGGAGTGATCCCGAGCCGCGGTTACCAAAATGAGCCATTTGGCGAATATCGCCTTCGTGAGTCATCCCCTGCAAGCCGCTAACTGGTTTTTTTACAATGTGGGGAAGAGAGGCCTAAATGAGAAAAGTAGGCTCTGCAACTTTTCGCCAAACTCGCCGTCCATTTCGTCAGCGATTCCAGGAAGGCGTTCGCGAAGTATAATCGAAAGCATCGTTAAGGCTCTCTCGGCGACCTCTTTGCACACCGCGCGCAACTCGTACTTCGCAAGCCAATGACCGTCAACCTGACCGCCTCGCCATCGCACTGCCGCGATGATTTCGTTGATCAACCTGGATTTTAGGTTTGGCCTAAAGCTCATGGCCAACAGCGCAATCGCGGCTCGATTAATGGCCTCGGTGTACATCAGTTGGATGCGTATGTCTGATTCTCTTGTTTAAGTATGATGCGGACTTCGTGAACGGGCTGTTAAGTGAGAGATCAAGATACGCGTGGCGCCAACATACTGGCGGAAGGGCGAGAGCAGTGTTCGCAGCAGAGCAAAATAGGGCGGCGCCTCAGGATCAATCGCTTCGATTTTGCGATGTCGGAGTTGTCTCTCTTTGCACCCCATCGCGACCAAATCGCGGACGTCTAAGCGTTTGGGTTTCGGGCCAAGAAGAGTCCCGTTGCACCACAAGAAACGCGTAGGTGATTTTGTGGGTTAATGAGATGTATTACAGTAACATACTGGAAATACTAGATAATTATCGACAAATGGCGGACACCCCTTCCGCCACTTCCGAGAATAGCCGGCCCGACGACCGCTTGATCGGATTCGCCATTTGCCTTGCGCCGCCACGCCCTGCGCCGACGACCAAAAGCGGAACTTACGCGTCAAACTTCAACCGTCATCACGCCGACGGGGTGGCTCCCGGCCGGCGCAAGTATTTGCCGCGCGCCGGCCCGACGACATTTCCGCCGTCGTAAACAAGCTCGCCCCGCAAAAAGGTACTCTTTACACGGCCATGAAGCTCGACGCCTTCGAAAGGCGTGTAGCCCTGGTACGATTGCGATTCGGCGGCGTGAACGACGAAAGTCTCATGCGGATCGACGATCACGACATCGGCGTCATAGCCCGGTGCGATATCGCCTTTACTCGCCAAACCAAAGCGCTGCGCCGGTTTCCAGCTCAAAAGCTCGGCCATGTGATTGTACGACATGCCCCGCTTGCTGCCTTCGCTGAGAACGCCGGACAAGAGATATTCGGTGCCGCCGAACCCCGATTTCGCCAGCCAAATGTTCGCCGGATCGTCCTTCGACCACTTCTGTTCGGCCGAACAACAAGCGTGATCGCTGACGATCCAGTCGATCTTGCGGTCAAGGACGGCCTGCCAAAGCGCCTCGACGTCCTCGCGCGGCCTGATCGGCGGATTGACCTTTGCATGCACCGCGCATTCGCAATCGGTATCGAGCAGAAGATGCCCGACCGTCACCTCGCGACGAAATGCGATATGCGGGAATACCTGCTGCATGGTCCAGGCGGCGTCCACGGCCTTGCGCGAACTCAGGTGCAGCAGATTGATGTTCAGGCAATTGGTTTCGTTGGCGAGGTAAGACGCGATCCAAATCGCAAGCCCCTCCGAATGCGGCGGGCGCGCCGCGCTGTAGGCTTTCAGCCCGGTGAGCTTGCCCTCGCGCTCCACGATCTTGGTATAGGCGTTGAGAATATCGGCCAGTTCGCAATGCAGGCTGACGCTGATATGGGCGGCCTTATCGGGAAATTTCTCCATCAGGCGCTGCGCCGAGCGCATGATGAACTCGAAATGCGCGATATCGTAGCGCTCGTCCGGCCCGATCATCAGAAACTCGTTCTGCTGCGACGAGCGGCCGTGCAGCCCGTAGCCGCCGTAGAACATGAATATTTTAAACGAGGGAATACCGTGCTCGGTGACGAGATACTCCATCTCGTCGATGTGGGCGGACTCAATCGGCGCCAGATGGAAGCCGTAATCCACCCAGAACCGCCCCGCGGACTGCTTGTACACTTCGGGCATGAACTCGCGATAAGCGCCGCCGCGGTTGAGGTAGTAATGTCCCGTGCGCAGGTAATTCAGGCTCGATGTGACGCCACCCATGGCCGCGGCCTTGCTCTCAGACACGGCGTCCTGCGCCAGCGGCGCGTAAATGCCGATATGCATGTGGGCATCGACGCATCCAGGGAACGCCAGACGATTTTTGGCATCGAAAACGGCCTTCGCGCCCTCCGCCCGGATATCGGGCGCGAGCAGCGCGACCTTGCCGTCCTTGACCGCGATATCGAGGCAGTCCACCGCCGTCTTGTTCGGGCGAACCACGCGGGCGTTCTTAATCACGACGTCGAAAGACTTTTCCATGCCGGACATTCCTTGCGCTACAGCAGACAAATTACGTTGTGGCGGCGGCTGCCGAAATCATTCACATCTCGCCGATTTTCTTGGTCTTTGGCGCCGGCACTGCTTCATATTGCTTGCCCCGCGCCAGCATCTCCGGCGTTCCGATAAGGTCGTTGAGCGCGTTGAAATCGAACATGCGCGCACGAAACGGCTCGGTGGTTCCGTGCGTCTTCAGCACGCCGTAGAAATCCTCCGCCGCTTTGGCGAGCGCGCGCACGATGGCGCCGGGGAAGATGACGAAGGCAAAGCCGAGTGCCTGCAATTCGCTCGCCGGCAGAACCGGCGTCTTGCCTCCTTCGACCATATTGGCCATCAACGGCGTCGCCTTGCCCATCAGCGCGCCGATGCGGCCGAGCTCGGCGCGCTCGCGCGGCGCCTCGATGAACAGCATGTCGGCGCCGGCCTCGCGATAGAGCGCGGCGCGCGCGACGGCGCGCTCGAAGCCTTCGACCGCGACGGCATCGGTGCGGGCGATGATCAATGTCTTGTCGGCGCGGCGCGAATCGACCGCCGCCCTGATCTTGCCGACCATGTCCGGCGCCGCAATGAGCGTCTTGCCGTCGAGATGGCCGCAGCGCTTGGGAAAGTCCTGGTCCTCGAGCTGGATGGCATTGGCGCCGGCGCGCTCGAGCAGCCGCACCGTGCGCTCGACATTGAGCGCATTGCCGTAGCCGGTGTCGGCGTCGACGACGAGATGCGTAGCGACGCGGTCGCGAATCAGCGCGACAGTATCGACCACCTCGGTCATGCCGACGAGGCCGATGTCGGGCCGGCCGAGCCGCGTATAGGCGATGGCCGCGCCCGAAACATACAGCGCCTCGAACCCGGCGCGTTCCGCGATCAGCGCGGTCAGCGGGTCGTAGACTCCCGGCGCAATCAGGATCGGCGGGCGCATAAGGCGAGCGCGTAATGTGGTGTCGGTCATGCGTCAGAGTCCCAGGTAAGCGCGTTTGAGCTTTGGATCGGCGCCGATCTCGGCGGCGGTGCCGGACATGACGAAGTGTCCTTCGGCGAGGATATAGGCCCGGTCGGCGACTTCGAGGCTCTGCACCACGTTCTGCTCGACCAGCAGGATGGCAACGCCGTCGGCGTGGATCCCGGCGATCAGCGCGAACAGTTCTTCGACCAAGAGCGGCGAGAGGCCGAGCGAAGGTTCGTCGAGGATAATCAGCCGGGGTTCGGCCATCAGGCCACGGCCGATGGCAAGCATTTGCTGCTCGCCGCCCGACAGCGTTCCGGCGTGCTGCGATTGCCGCTCCGCAAGGCGGGGGAAAATCGCAAAGACGCGTTCGCGGTTGTGCGCGCGGCGTTCGCCGGCGCGCCGGTAGCTGCCGAGGTCGAGGTTCTCGCGTACGGTGAGGTTGGGGAAGATGCGGCGTCCCTCCGGCACATGAATGAGCCCGCGGGCGACGATGGCCGACGGTCTTTCGCGCTCGATCGCCTCGCCTTCGAAGCGGATCGCGCCGGCGCACGGCCGCAGGATGCCCGAGATCGTGCGGTTGAGAGTGGACTTGCCGACGCCGTTGGAGCCGAGCACGGCGACGATTTCGCCGGCGCCGACTTCAAGGTCGATGCCGCGCAGGACTTCGGTCTCGCCGTATCCGGCGTGCAGGCCTCGCACCGCGAGCAGCGCATCACTGGGCATGGGCGGCTCCGAGTTTCGCCGCGGCGCCATGACCAAGATAGGCCTCGACCACCTTTGCATCGGCGGCGACCTGCGCCGGCGTGCCTTCGGCGATGATGGCGCCCTCGGCCAGCACAAAGACATGCTCCGACAACCGCATCACGGCCTGCATGACATGCTCAATCATCAGTATACCAATGCCGCGATCGCACAGACCGCGGATCACCGGCACGATGTCGCGGATCTCCGACGGATTGAGGCCGGCCAGCACTTCGTCCAGCAGCAACAGCTTCGGCTCGGTGGCCAGCGCCCGCGCCAGCTCCAAGCGCTTACGGCCGGCGACGGTCAGCGTATCGGCCGGTCGCTCGATCATGTCGGCGAGGCCGACTTCACGGGCGACGCTTTCCGCCGCCTTGAGCGCCACCGCCCGCGAGCCATGCCGCAAGAAGGCGCCGACCAAAATGTTGTCGCGCACCGACAGACCGGCGAACGGCTGCACGATCTGGAAAGTCCGAGCGATGCCACGGCGCGCCAGGCGATGCGGCGGCTCGCCAGTCACATCCTCCCCGCAATAGCGAATCCGGCCACCACTCGGCTTGAGAAACCCGGAGATAACGGCAAATAGCGTCGTCTTGCCGGCGCCGTTCGGACCGATCAAGGCCGTGATCCGCCCTGCTGCCGCGGCCAACGATACGGCATTGACGGCAAGAAGCCCGCCGAAACGGCGCGACACGTTATCCACTGCGACCAGCGGCGCCTCAACCATGGCCCGCCTCCGCGCGCGGCAGCAAGCGCGGCCGCAGCAGCCGCTCGCCCACTCGCGAAAGCCCTCGCGGCACGAACCAGATCACCAAGATCAGCACGACGCCGTAAGCGACCAGATCGAGCCCTGGAGCATCACCGGCCCAGGCTTGCGCGATCTCGCCGAGCGCCTTGATCGCCAACGCGCCGATCAGAGGCCCGAATACGGTGCCGACGCCGCCGATGATCGGCGTCAGCAACGCCTCGATGGAAATCCAGGTGCCATAGGCGATGCCGGAATCGACGAACAGAAAATACTGCGCGTAGAAACAGCCGGCAGCGGCGGTGATTGCGGCGGAAATGACCATGGCGCCGAGCTTGACCGCGACCGTATCCACGCCGAGCGCCTTTGCCGCATCTTCATTTTCCCGCACCGCGACCAGCCATGTGCCGAAACGCGATCGTTCGATCAGCCGCGTCGTCACCAGCGCGATGGCGACGAGCAGCAGAATGATCCAATAAAACGTCGCCCGGCTTTGGAATTGAAACGCCATCGGCCGCAGGTCGAGCTTGATCAAGGTGCCGACGCCGCCGCCGGTGATGGGCGCTACGCTCGCGATAATGCGAAGCACTTCCGCAAAAGCAAGCGTGACCAGCGCGAAACGAGAGCCGCGCAGGCCGGAGCGGAACGTGAGCCCGCCGATCACGGCGCCGACCAACGCCCCGCCCGCAATGCCGAGCGCAAAGGCGAACCACGCATTGATGCCGTACCGAACTTGCAGGACGGCGGTGACATAGGCCCCGGTGCCGAAAAAAGCCGCGTGCCCGAAGGAGTATTGGCCGCCGTAGCCGCCGAGGATGTTCCAGCCCTGGCCGGCCAGCGCCGTCATCAGCGCCACCACCATGAAATTGAGCACGACATTGGAGTGGCTCAGGACCGGCACCGCGGCAAGCAGCGCGACGACGGCGGCGATAGGCGCGAAATCCTTCACTCCCGCGCTCCGAAAAGTCCGTTCGGCCGCACCAGCAACACCGCGATGAAAATCAGAAAGATGCCGATCTGGCCAAGCGACTCGCCAAGGAACAGACTCGAGAGGCTTTCCACCACGCCGATGATCAGACCGCCGATCAGCGCGCCGGGCACCGAGCCCATGCCGCCAAGGACGACGATGGTGAAGGCGACCAGGATAAACGCGTTGCCGGCGCTCGGATTGACGTAATAAGCTTGGGATCAAAAGACAGGCGGCGATGGCGACACAGGCGGTGCCGAGCCCGAAAGTGACCGCGTAAACATGGGCGACGTCGATCCCGGCGAGCTCTGCCCCTAATTTTTCCTTGGCGACGGCACGGATGGCGCGACCGATATCGGTAAAGCCCATGAGCAGCCACAAGGCCGATGCCACGGCGAACAGCGCGAGAAATCCGACCGCGCGCGGCAGCGCAACAAAGGTGAATCCGAGGTTGAAGCTGTCGAAAGCATAAGGCACGTCGATGGTTCGGGTGTCGCCGCGAAAGGCAAACAACAGCGCGTTCTCGATGATCACGGCAAGCCCGAGCGTGACCAGGAGAATATTTCGCTCGTCGCCGTGCGAGGCCGGGCCGATCACAAAACGCTGCAGCGCATAACCCAGAGCAAAAAAAGCCGGCGCCAGCACGACAATGGCAAGGTAGGGATCGAGCCCGAGTTTCTCGTAGGCGAAGAACGCCGCGAACATGGCGGCGGTCAAGAGCGCGCCGTGGGCGAAATTGACGATGTGCAGCACGCCGTAGATTAGCGTTAGCCCGAGCGCGACCAGCGCATAGACCGCCCCGGTCAACAAGCCGTTGACGATTGCCGCGGTCAGTATGGCGGGCGACAGCACTGGCTGGACGCTTTTTAAATGACATTGCGGCGGAGGGCTGCGAGACAAGCGTCCTCCGCCGCAAGCAAGGGTTACGCGGGCATCGGGAAGATCGGCTTCGCGTTGGCGAATTTCTCGGGCAAGATCACCTTGATGTCGTTGTCCTGCACCTGCGTATTGCAGGGCGCCGCGCCCTGGTTCTGACCGTTGACGAATTTTGTCGGTCCGTAGGGCATGATGTGGCCGGACCAGGTCGAGCTCGCGAGCGCCGAAATGATTTTCGGCCGCTCAGCAGAGCCAGCGCGCTCAAGCGCGTCGGCAAACAAGCCGACGCAGCTATAGTTGAGGTAGACCTCGTAGGTGAAGAACTGGCCCTTGGCCTCGACCTGTTTCTTGAGAGCTTGCGCCTTGTCGCTCAGTGGGTTGAACCAATGATTGCAATCCATGATGTATTTGGCGGCGTCGGGGAATTCCTTGACGAATTTGTATGACGAGGCCGCGCCGCCGAGCACCGAATAGATCGCTTTCGGACGCACGTGCTGCTGCAACATGGTCCGGGCCAGCAGAACGTATTCGTTATAGTAGTTGGCGGGGATGACGAGATCCGGATTCTCCTCCTTGATCTTGAGCACGATGGTGTTGAAGTCGCGCGTCGGCGTCGGGTGAGCGATCGTGTCCAGCACCTGAAAGCCCTTTGGCGGAAGCTGCGCGTTAAGCAATTTGGCCAGGCCGGAACCGAACAAGGAGTCTTCGTGCACGATCACGACGGTTTTCGCCGGCTTTCCGGCGCCGTCGTTGATGGCGACGAGATTGTCCAGCGCCGTCTTGGCGATGACGCCGAAGCCCGGCCCGAAGCGGAAGGTGTTGGTAAGCCCGCGGGTGACGATGCTGTCGGCGACGCCGACATCGACCACATAGGGCAATTCATAGCGGGCGGCTGCTTGCGTCGTGGCCAGGCAGATATTGCTGGCGTAACCGCCGACGATGCAGGACACCCCGGCCGAGTTCATCTTCTCGACCTCGGCCGTGCCGCCCTCCGGCGTCGATTGTGCGTCGCCCAAGCATCGGATCGATCTTGGCGCCGCCGAGCGCCTTGATGCCGCCGGCCGCGTTGATCTCGTCGATCGCGAGTGTCGCGCCGAGCCGGCCTTGCTGGCCGGAATAGGAAAGCGCGCCGGTGACCGGATGCAGCACGCCGAGCTTTACCGGCTCGCCGGCCGCCCGCAGCACCGACGGCATGGCGACGCTGCCCGCCGTGGCCGATGCCGCGCCTAGAGCGGTAGTGGCCAAAAACCGGCGGCGGCTCAACGGTGTTTTATTGGCGGACATGGTGACACTCCCCTTGTTAGCGTGGCGGCCTGACGTCCGTCGGTTGGCTTCCGGCGGTCAGGCGTCTCGCGATAGATGCTTTGCCGCCGGCCTTGCCGGACCGGCGTAGAACGGGCGACCACGCCCTGCTCCGTTTACCCGAGCGGACGAGATCGATTTCGAAGGCGTAACGGTCCGGCCGGTAAAGCGCGTGCAGATGCTCGACACCGCGACCGGATTGGTCATAGACCACGCGGGTAAGCTCGATGAGCGGCGTGCCCATGTGCACGCCGAGCGCAGCGGCGACGTCGGGCGTCGCCAAGCCGGCGCTGATGCGCTGGCGCGCATGTTCGACTTTAACCCCGGCACGCTCGAGCAGATCGAGCAAGGGCCGCGATGCCAGTTCCTGCCGGGTGAAGGTCAGCGAAATGCCCTCCGGGACGTAAGTGGTCAGATAGGAGAATGGCTCGCCGTCGACCGAGCGCACCCGCACGGAACGTTGCAGCATCTGATCGGGCGAAACGCCGAGCGCTTGCGCCACCGCGCCTTCGGCCGGCACATAGTCAAAAGACAGTAGTTTGACGGCGGTGCGCCGGCCCATGTCGGCGAGACTCGCCAGCATGCCGGATATATCCGCAGTCATCGGCGCCAGCACCGGCCGATAGATCACCCTGGTGCCGGCGCTGCGCCGCCGCTCGATCAACCGCTCGCGCGCGAGCTCGCCGAGCGCACGGCGCACGGTAACCCGCGACACGTCGTGGACTTCAGCTAGCTCATGTTCTGTCGGCAACTTGGCGCCGAAGCCGACGGCGCCGCTCAAGATGCGGTCGCGCAGGACGAGGTAGACCTGCTTTGCCTTTGCTTCGCCCAGCCAGTCGCGCAATGCCATACCCCTCCGCCCCGGAGATCGGCTTTACTTGGTATTCTTTAGCATACAATATTGCCGGTCAGCGACAAGACTGGTGAAGCAAGGCAGACCGCCCTTTGATGAGCGAGCCACGGACCCTGATCGATCGGCTCTGGGCGGCGCACGAGATCGTGCGCCGCGAGGACGGCGCTGCCCTGCTCTGGGTCGACCGCCACTACATCCACGAAGGCTCCTTCCACGCCTTCAGCCAAATGAAGAACCGGGGCCGTTCCGTCGCCGAGCCGCAACTGACCTTTGGCGTGGCCGATCATTATGTGCCGACCCGCGGTCGCGCCGGCGGCATTGCCGACCCGGAACTCGCGTCGATGGTTGGCAATCTCGCGCGTAACGCGGCGGAGAGCCACATCACGTTGTTTGGAATGGGCGACCCGCGCCAGGGTATCGTGCACGTGGTCGGCCCTGAACAGGGACTGACGCTACCAGGCCTGCTGGTCGTCTGCGGCGACAGCCATACATCCACGCACGGCGCTTTCGGCGCCTATGCCTTCGGGATCGGTGCCTCCGAAGTCGCGCATGTGATGATGACACAGACGCTATGGCAAAAGAAACCAAGCCGTATGCGCGTCAGCGTCAATGGCCGGATCACGCCCGGCATCGCCGCCAAGGATATTGCGCTCGCCATCATCGCCCGGATCGGCGCCGACGGCGCGCAAGGCCACGCCATCGAATTTGCCGGCAGCGCTATCCGAGCCTTGACGATGGAAGGCCGCATGACTTTGTGCAACATGTCGATCGAAGCCGGCGGCCGCTGCGGCATGGTGGCGCCCGACGCCACGACATTCGCTTATCTCAAGGGACCGTCCCTTTGCGCCTCACGGCGCGGAATTCGATGCGGCGGCCGAATCCTGGTCGAGCGCTTGCGTCCGATGCCGACGCCGAGTTCGATCGCGACGTCGCCCTCGACGCAGCCGAAGTCTCGCCGATCGTCACCTGGGGCACGACGCCGGACGACGGATTGCCGATCGACGCGCGCGTGCCCGATCCGGCGCACGAGCCCGATGGAGCGCGCAAGAACATACATCAAGATGCGCTGGCCTATATGGGCATTGCGCCCGGCACCAAGCTGACCGACATCGCCATCGATCGCATCTTCATCGGCTCCTGCACCAATGCACGCATCGAAGATCTGCGTGCCGCCGCCGCCGTACTCGCCGGCCGCGTCAGCAAAGTCCCCGGACTGGTATCGCCGGGCTCGTCGCAGGTGAAACGTCAGGCCGAGGAAGAAGGGCTCGATCGTATTTTTCGCGATGCCGGCCTCGAATGGGCGGACTCTGGCTGCTCGATGTGCGTCGGCATCAACGGCGATACTCGTGCCCTCCGGCGAACGTTGCGCCTCGACAACCAATCGCAATTTCCGCGGCCGCCAGGGTCGCGGCGCGCGCACCCATCTTATGTCGCCGGCGATGGTCGCCGCTGCGGCGGTGACCGGACATCTCGCCGATGTGCGGCCGCTATTGGCCGGACGAGAAATCTAGGAGGCGATGCGTGGAAAAATTCGTTCGCCTCGCCGCCAAGGCCTGTCCGTTTCCGCAACCCAATCTGAACACCGACCAGATCCTGCCGGCGCGTTATCTGAAATGGCCGCGCGCCAAGGGTCTCGGCACGGTGCTGTTTCAAGACCTGCGCGTCGACGCCGAAGGCAAGCAGCGGTTGGATTTCCCGCTCAACGTGCCGGCCTGGCGCGACGCCCGGATTCTCGTCGCCGGGCGCAATTTCGGCGGCGGCTCCTCGCGTGAAGCCGCCGTGTATGCGCTCTACGATTATGGGCTTTCGCTGCGTGGTCGCGCCGTCCTTCGGCGACATATTCGCGCAGAACGCGGTCAAGAACGGACTGCTCACAGCGATTGTTTCGGAAGACGATGCCGCGGAACTTGCGGCTGCCGTCGCCGCCGATCCCGAACGTAACGTCGCTGTCGATCTCGAGCAAAGGTCAATTCAATGCGACAACCGATCCTATAATTTCTCGATCGATCCGGTCAGCCGCAATCAGCTCCTCAACGGTTGGGACGATGTCGACCTGACCGAAAGCTATCGTACCCAAATATCCGCCTATCGTATCTCCGACCGCCTACGGAGACCGTGGGCAAACCCGATAAATCATAAGCTCGTTTAGGCGGTTTCAATTTCGTTCCCGTTGTCGGTCGCAGTGCCGGCAACGCCACGACCGACTTCAGACAACAGCCGCTCGAGCTTCGACGCTTCCGTTCAACGGTCACGCCTACGTCGGCGAAAGCTGTGGCGATCGGCGCGTGCGGCTTATGCGCTGCGGCGCGAACAGCCGCGATTTGCAGGCTGCTGTCCAGTAGGATCTCGATACAAGCCGCGACTGAGCCCGACAACGACATCGAGTCGAAATGTCCGCCCAATCTCAGCTTCGTGCCGCATGACACCGGATAAGCGTGAACAATCAGGCGATCAATGCGAAGCTGATCATTCACAGTATGCGACAGTTACGAACCGGCACGGGAGAGACCTTCGGCTTCCGGATTTGCAGAATGGGCCTCCTTACCTCGCTAGCGATAGAGCTCAAGCTCGGGTCGCGGATCCGGTTCGAAGCCGTTGCGGTTCGGCATCTCGACCTTCGGCAGTGAAGTCGCGTTCATTGCCTCGGTCGGTTTGATGATCTTGGCTTCCGATAGAATATACGCGACGACACTGTAGACTTGGTCGTCGTTGAGCGAACCAGGAGACGAGAACGGCATTGCTCGCTTGACGTAGTCGAACAAGGTCGTCGCGTACGGCCAGTAGCTCTCGACGGTTTTCACCGGCGTTGCCGTCGCCAGCGTGCCGCGGCCGCCGATCAGCTTGTCGCCGCCAATTCCCTTGGCTGGATTGCCCTCGAGATGGTCGCCATGGCAGGCGGAGCAGTTATCGACGTAGATTTTGGCCCCTTCCGCCGCCGTGCCGCTGCCAGTCGGCAAACCGCTGCCATCGGCCGGAATCGAAAACAAGTTGGCGAGATCCTGCGGCGATGCTGGTACCCCAAATCCGTAATGCGTCTGCGCCTGCGCACGCGCTTCTGGCGTGAGCGGAACCAGGGCAATGCATAAACAGGCCGCAGCGATGGCAACATCATGCATGGACATTGGTCACGCTCCCATCGGAGGCTACGCCCCAGCTTTGAATGGCGTTGAGATGGTAGATCGATCCGAACGGTCCATTGTCGCCGCGGATCGCTATCAGTTGCTTGAGCGTTGGCTGAATGTATCCGGTCTCGTCAGTGCACCGGCTTTGCAAGACGGCGGGCTTGCCGTCCCACACCCAGGGAAAGCTGAAACGCACGGTGCACATCGGCTCGGGAGTTCGACTCGATACGCGCGGGATACCAGGTCGTTCCTGCGTCGGTCGACACGTCAACGGCCTGAACTCGCCCGTGACCGGACCACGCCAAGCCGGTGATATTATAGAAGCCCTGCCCGGGCAGCTTCATGTTGCCGGAAGGAAACGTTATGACCGATTTCGCTTCCATATCCAGGGTAAATTGACGCGCCTTCCCGTTCGCCATCAAGTCGGTGTACTTGGACGTCTCCTCGCGTGTCATGAATGGCTTATCGCTGACCTCCAGACGACGCAGCCATTTGATGTTCGTGTTGCCTTCGTAGCCGGGCAGCAGCAGGCGCAAGGGATAGCCCTGCTCAGGCCGGATCGCTTCGCCGTTCTGTCCATAAACAAGCAACGCGTCGGTCAGCATTTTTTCAAGCGGAATGCTGCGCGTCATGACCGCAGCGTCGGAGCCTTCGGCCAGCACCCATGTGCCGCCATCCTTGAGACCGACTTCGCGCGCGATGGTCGCGAATGGCACGCCAGTCCACTCCGATGTGCTGAGGAGACCGTGCGTGCCCTGTACGGTCTTTAACGTCGGCTTATTCCATTCGGTCAGTCCGTTGCCGGAGCATTCGATGAAGTGGCGTCTGGTCACGCTCGGAAAGCGCTTCAGATCCGCCATCGTGAATTTTTTAGGCGTCCCGACCATGCCATGCACGTAGAGCATGTGCTGGTTCGGATTGATTGTCGGAATACCATTATGATCGCGCTCGAAGTGAAGGCCGGAAGCGGTCATGTTTCCGACCATGCTTTGCAGCGGCGTAAAGCTCCACGACGTGTAAGCATTGGCCGTTGGGAAGCGCTCACGAACTTCGGTTTCGAATTGCGAGCGGCTGCCATAGCCGCCGTCTTCCCCGATCGGCCGGCCCTGGACCTTGGTCGGATCGGCAGGAACGTCGTAGGTGACCGCGCCAGGCGGCGCTTTTTGGCCGAAGGCCGCGGTGGAGCCTACGAGGCCCGCAACCGATCCGGCGGCAAACAGAAATCTTCGGCGATTGCTCGCAGACGCCCGAGGAAACATGCCGTCTTTGCAATCGCAGTCCTGTTCCCGAAGTCTACGCTGTTCTATGAGGTGCGCTTCAGCCAGGACCATCTGGTCGGCCGTGCGTTGCGCTTTCTCGTCATAAATGACGGATACGTTTTCCAAATGCCCCTCCCTGAACGACCCATCGTGTCCTTCGTTGAGGGTTCGATGGGAATTATTTTCCCAAAAGGTAGCGCGAATATAGAAAAATACACGCTCATAGCGGCTATAATGTAATTGACGGGGCTAATGGAATTCCGCGCCGGCGCGTTTTAATGCGCCAATTTGGGGACCCGGCGAAACCGGCTTCAAGCCCGCACGATGCGTTCGCCTGTTGCCGGATCAGGTCGTCATCGCGACGGACAACACAGGCACCCGTGAGGTGAATACGCCTTAACGCCGAAAAGGTCGCCTATTTATCCCAATCCACGTCGTCGGCCTTAAAATGTAAAATTGGCGTGAGCTCCGACGAGATCGTCACGATCTCATCGAACAATCTCGAAATCTCGGATTCGTGCAGCTTATCTTCTTCGCCACGAAGTGCCTTGGCCGCCAGCGCGCGCGCCCGCTCCAACTTGAATCGGATTGCGGTCGGCAGTCCGCTCGCCACCACAGCATCGCAATATTTGGTTTGCAGCGCACTGATTGTCTCTTGGTCCGGCATGCCTTTGCCGTAATAACCAAGCTGCGAGCCTGTAAGGCGCTTGCCGTTTCCTGACTTGCTGATCATCGTGAAGTTGTTCGAGTTTCGACCCCTGAGTTAAGAGCATAGGTCATGCGGAATTCACTTCTTTAATATCTATAATGTTATCGAGGCAGTCTTGGAGCGGCAGCTTTTAAGGTGCTCACCCTGGATTGCCCGCAAGGACGCTCCCCGCCGCGACACAATATCCACTTCGCCGCCTAGCCGCGGGTCATCGTGTCGAACCGCAGCGCAGACGGAAAATTTGCTCGGACGACGCGAGTCTGATTGACGGAATAGCGACTTCTGCGACGGCTGCGGCGCGCGGTGCGCCGCGGGATGCTTCAAGCGGTTTTCTTCTGCGGCGAACGCAACTCCTCGAGTTTGCGTTCCCACTTCATTTCCGTCGCGAACGTCTTGCACTCTTCCGGATTCATAAAAACGGTTTCTTTTTCGGCCGGATAAGCGCGGGTCACCACATCTTTCATGTAGCGCGAAATAACGTCTTCCATGATCGGGATGAGGTCGGTGTAGATACGAGAGTGGCGCGGAACGTGCTCTTCCCACAGATGGAAGAGATCGGAGGAAATAATATGCACCCCGTGAGCGCAATTGCCGGCGCCCAAGCTGATCACCGGAACGGGCAGCGTCTGCGCGAGATATTCCGCCACCTCCGACGTCGTCACTTCGCACAGAATCGAGAAGCAGCCGGCATCCACCATGGCTTTGGCATCGTCGACCATCTCCTTGGCACGCTTGGCGGTCTTGCCTTGTGCCGTGAACCCGCCCAACTGCGGCATGCGCATCGGCGTGATGCCGATATGGCCCTGCACCGGGATGCCGGCGCGCACGATCGCCTCGATATTCTTGGCGTGGTACTTATTGCCTTCGCATTTCATCACTTCGGCGTTTGCTTCATGAACAAACCGGCCGGCATTCTCGACGGCCTGCTCCGGCGAGACATGGAAGCTCCAGTAAGGCATATCGACCATGCGCAGGCCGTACTTTGAGCCGCGGTCGATCGCTTTCGCCATCATCATGACTTCGTCGAAGCTGACCGTAACCGTGCTTTGGTGACCAAACAGGATCATGCCGCCGGTGTCGGAGACGCACAGAATATCGATACCCAGACGGTCGGAGACGACGGCCGTGCGATAATCGTATGCGGCGAGTTGGGTGATCGGCTCGCCCTTTTTCATTTTGGCATTGAGCGTGTTGATCGTAATTTTTCGTCGCGCCGGTGCGTCTGCCATGGCTTTTCCTTTTCCTCCACAGAACTCAGGCGGCTTGGGGATCGCCCTCGCCCCGCAGACGCATGGGCGCCGAGGACCGCAGTCCAGTCAAATTCGCCCCGCCTATACCATGTTTGCTGCTGGCTATGAACGGCGGCCTGAAGCCCGCGAACGTCAGCGCCAGGCCATCCTCGGGCGGCGCTTGGCCGTATCGTAGAACGGCAGAGCGGTTCGCCGGATGTCGTGAAAAGTACCGGTCGGATCGTATAAGCGCGTGCTCGCTTCAGTGTCAGCGCGCACATAACCCAGCCCGAGGATGCGTCCGGCAGCGTTGCTTCGACAGGCCGATGTCACCACGATTTCGCCGAGCTTGAACGGACGCCGCAAATCACCTGATGGCTGCCACGGCAGACCGAGCGTGTCGGCCTCGGCACAGAACGATATTAGTGTGAGCGGCGGCGAGGCAAAGCCACCGGAGCGGTAGAACCTTCCGAATCCAACCTCCTCCGGCGAAACGGGCACCCGGAATTCGTTGTCGAAAAGAGCGAAACCGGCTTCGATGCGAAGCATATCGGCGGCGATAAATCCGGCCGGCCGCGCCACCCGCGAGAAGCTGTGCCAGAAGTTTTCCTTTGCCGCCCGTGGCAGAACGATTTCGAATCCAGCTTCGCCCGTGTAGCCGAGCCGCCCCACCCGGCATGGAGTGCCGCCCAGAGTGGCCTCGTTGAAGCTGAAATAGCCGAGCGGCCGGATTTGGCTCGTGTCGCCCAGTCGGCCCAATGCTTCCAGCGCGTTGGGGCCCTGTAAAGCAAGAACGGCGATTTCGTTCGAGACAATGGTGACTTCAGCAGAAGAGCCGGCTCGATGCAAAAGATCGACGACATCCTGTCGGCGGCCGCTCATGACCTCATATGAGTCTTCGGCAGTCCGCCAGACGGTCAAGTCCGCCGTAACAGCGCCCGTGCCGTCGACGCGCAGGGCATAGAAAATCTTGCCGGCGTCCAGGATCGCGAGAGAGCGGCCGGTAAATTTTTCGATGACGTCTCTGGCGCCGGCCCCCTGGAGTCGCGCGCATTCGAGAAATGAAAAATCGAACAGCGCGCAGTCGTGACGGCACGCGCGCGCTTCCGCCGCGGCGTCGCCGAAATCATCGACCCGGGGAAAATCCGCAAGTCCCATCTGCGCGCGTCACCCTACGAATTGCCGACCAACGTCGATGAGGATGAAAGCGCCGACCAGCAAGAGAACAACCGACACAATTTGGCGCAGCAGCGTCCGCGGCACCACATGGGCAAGCTTGGCGCCATACCACGATCCGACCGTCAAGCTCGCGGCGAGGATCCCGCCCAGAGTCAGATCGAGCTTGCCATAGAGGACATTTCCGAGAGTTGCGGCAATCGCAACGGGAAGCTGGATCGCCTGACTGAGGCCTACCGCGGTCAGTACCGGCACATTCATCGACATCATGATGGGCACAAGCACGAGCGGCCCGCCCGTGCCGGTGAGGGAGGAGAGAAACCCGGTTATCCCTCCTACCGTCAGCAGCATGCCGTTGGAAACTTTGGCGCCGTGGGTCTCGGCGATTTTCTGAGTCCGGAGTGAATTGAGACCCGAAAAAAATGTCAGCAGGCCGAGACAGATTTCCAACAGCGGCCGGTTGAATACGCTGACGGCCCAGGCTCCGGCGAATGCCGCCGGCGCCGCGCCAATGCAAAGTCCGGCTGCCATTCCCCAACGAATTGATTTGTGGCGCGCGAAAACGATCGTGGCGACGAGTCCGGAAAGGATATACGCCAGGAGTGCCGCCGGAATTGCGACCTTGATGGGAATGTCGGTCAGAAAAATGAGCGCCGGCACGAGAATGACGCCGCCAATTCCGATGCATCCGATCATCAGCCCCGACACCAAGCCGAGGAAAGCGATCCCGATAAGTTCCGGCGTTGCCAACGAAGTCATCCCGATTGGTCGCAGCCACAATCCACCCACGCAACGCAAGACAGGTTGTGCCTAGCAATAATTCACCTGTTAGCCGAGTGGTAAATGCAATAATTTTCTTAGGCCGCGTCTATTTTGATGGTAGCATTGTTCGTGGGCCTCTCATTGTCGGGTCGAGGGCATGTTCATCAGGCAGTTTCGCTATCTGGTTACGGTGGCAGAAGAACGCCATTTCGGCCGCGCCGCACAGCGCTGCCACGTGACGCAGCCCAGCCTCTCCAACGGCATCAAGCAGCTTGAACTTGAACTAGGCGTTCCGATCTTCCTGCGCGGCCGCGGTCAGCGCTTTCAGG
The DNA here is from genome assembly GCA_963827465.1 of uncultured Alphaproteobacteria bacterium. Classification (GTDB taxonomy): domain Bacteria; phylum Pseudomonadota; class Alphaproteobacteria; order Rhizobiales; family Xanthobacteraceae; genus BOG-931. Next base: position 63,326 of record CAWHBC010000042.1, on the reverse strand, counting down.
GATTGACCGCCGAGGGAGAACGCGTGGCAGTCTGGTCGCGCGCCATCCTGGCCTACTGCGACGCCATGCGTAAGGAAGTCGCAACGATGCAAAACCAGCTCACCGGCAATCTGCGTATTGGCGCGATGCCGTCGATGTCGCCGGTCCTGCCGTTCTTGCTGGAAATCGTCCGGGCAAAATATCCCGGTGTCCGTGTCGACGTGCAGTTCATCGGCAACGAAGCGATGAAGCTCGGCTTGAATAATTTTTCGCTCGATGTTGCCTTGACCTATATGGACAAGGCCGACCTCGGCCGCAAAAATACGCTGCAAATTTACACGGAACAGCTCAGCCTTTTGGTCCCCGATCGGCCGGAATTTCAGCACCGCGATACGATTACATGGAAAGAGGCGGCGGAGCTGCCGCTGGCGATGCTCCGGCCGTCGATGCATGAGCGCCGATTCGTCGATCAGGTATTCAAGAGCGCCGGCTGTTCGCCGGTGCCGCGGGTCGAATCCGAGTTGATCCTGCACCTGATGTTCCAGGTCCAATTCACCGAGCTCTGCACGGTCATTCCGTCACACTTCGCTCACGCTCCTGGATTGCACCGCGGAACCCGCGCGCTGCGCCTCGTCAATCCGATCGTGACCCAGGATGTCGGTCTCTTCTGGGCGGACGGCGAAATCGTCCTGCCAATGGCCAATGCTTTCGTAGCGATCGTCCAAAAACTCAACAAATCCGGAGATCTTCGCAAACGGCTGGAGGGCACCAAGCCCGTTATCTACGATGGGCCGATCGCCAAGCGGAAAAAACTCGAGCGAGTTTAGGGCGCGAGCGTAGATGGGCGCCTCATCAAGCGCCAAAATCCCTGAGCTTCATTGCGGCCGCCATTGGGTCACGCTCGGCCATCAGGGCGGATGCCTTGATCGTCATGTTGCCGCCACCGCCGCTCGATCCGCTGCGCCGATAGAAATACGGTTCAGGGCGCTCCGCGTCGCCCGGCGAGAATGCGAAATCTCCCAGACCCCGACGGAACTACGAGATTAAGATTTTGCGGAAGGCAGGCGATGGAAGCCTGATCGCCGCCCGTGCCGGAACTGGCGGCTTTGAGAACAGCGGCTGCATCCCGCATCAGCGCGGTCAGGCGAAGGAGGCCCGGTCCGCACAATTGCGGCGAATAATCTTCGGCATCGCCGCTCATTAAGCCCGCGATGGCATAAGGCAATTCCTTGGAGAATATCTCCCGATCAATTCCGCGATGCAGCAGCTCGACCAATAGCCAGGCTTCGACCTCCGCCGGCGAATGTTCCTCGGGGTCAAAAACGTGCGGCATCGGGTTGCCGTTTTCGAGAAACTGCAATTCGAGCATCGGCAGCCGCATTTCCACCGCGATCGCCTTGTCGAATTTGCCGGTGGCGATAGCCGCATCGTGCGGTCTGAATTCAAGCTCGGTGCGTTGTTCCGGCGTGCCCGCATCGACATAGCTGTTGGCGATCCGCGCCAGCCACTGCGCAATGTTAATGGCTTCGGTCCGTGCCTGCGCGAGTTCCGACAAATCGCCGATTGTACCCGTTTGCCATTTCATGGCCGGCGTGCCGTCGGGCCGGTCAAGCGAATTTGTCATAACGGATGTCTCGCACTGCCACGCCGCCGGCAATCAAGGCGCGAATCGTACTGTCAACCATGACCGGTGGCCCGGCGACATAGGCAAGCAGATCGCTGTCGCGTTCACCCAGGCCCTTGGCGACGACTTCGTGCACCATTCCCTGCGCCAGGCGAAGGACCGGAAAATCGCCGTGCAACGGCGTCGCCACGGCCTCGTGCGACAAAGCGACAGTGACTTCCAGATTGCCATGCGAGGCCGCGGCGTAACGCGACAATTGTTCGAGATAGAACGTATCGGCAAGCGTTCTGACGCCAAAAACCACCACGCCCCTATGAGCGCGGAAGTGGTCGGTTTGAATTGCGCATTCGAGCATCGACATCATGCCGGCAATTCCGGAGCCGCCCGCTATGCAAATGATGTTGCGGCGTTCTTCGGGGCGAAACACCGCCCGGCCAAGCGGGCCGAAGACGTCCACCTCCGGCTCCCCGGCAATCTTGTCAAAAAACCAATCGGTAAAACGGCCCCCCGGCTTGCGCTTGAGCACCAGCGCGAGCCGGTCGAGTTCAGGTTCGAAATTGACCATCGAGTAAGCCCGGCCGCCGGGAACATCCGGGGATTCGAGCACGACGAATTGCCCCGGCTGAAAACACATGGGTCCCGATAGCTGCACGTCGAACTGCGCCACCTCCGTCGTGAGCCGTTGGATGTTGCGGATGTGGCCGCGATGCAGTGCCGGCTTAAACCTGTCAGTCGTCGTGAGATCCGAGGGCACACGCACCGCAATGTCGGAACGCGGCCAGCTTTGGCACATCAAAATGTCGCCCTTTTCGGGCTTCAGTCGCGCGCCACCGGGCGCTTCCTTCCAACGTACCTCGACGTCGCCGGACATGACGCGAGCGCGGCAGGTTCCGCAGGTTCCGGTGGCGCACTCAAATGGAAGATTGATCCCCTGCCGCAAGCCGGCATACAGGATCGGCTCCCGTTCGCCGCATTCGAAGGATAACTCACCGCCCTTGTGCTGAACCGTTATTTTCATCGGGACCGATGATCGCTTCTATTTGAAGAAGTCGTCGTCGTCATCTTCGTCCGTATCGAATTCGTACGCCAACTCGCCCTCGATATTCGCCAAGATTGCCCCATTCTCCTGCCGGATCTCGTAGGTCTTTAGAGGCTTCTCGGTTTCGCCCTGCATTTCCAGTGTCTTGAGATTCCAGGCCCACAAATGCTTCGTGCATGTGAGAACACAGCGCGCGACCACCCCCGAGTCCGCCAGCGGCTCTTCCATATGCGGACATATTGGCGGAATGGCGCGAAAGCCCTCGCCGTAATTCACCAATAAAATCGAAATGCCGTCCACATCGAACCGCCGCACCGAATTTTCGGGGATCTCGGCGGCATCACATATGCGCTTCCAGGTCATCGCTTTTCAGATTGGCCAGTGCGAGCCCTTGTCGAGCCGCCGGTTTTCGATCCGAACCTCGCGGCTGAGGAATTTTGCCTTGCCGTCCTCAAGCTTGAAGGTATCGAGGTATTTTCCGACCAAAAACAAGCGACTTTCGCCGGCATCGGTGTGCGAATTGATGCCGTCCAGCAGGGTCTGGTAGACGACAACGGAACTCACTGCTTTTGCCGAATGCGTCGCTTCGTCGACATCGACAGTGTAAACGGAGGTGTGGCGGGTCAGCGGAGAATGATCGGTATTGTGCTTCGGCAGAAGCTTGACCATCGATGCGAGCCCGTTGTGGTCGAGCGCGAGGTAGGTCACATCCTTATTGATCTCAGGGCTCCAGGCACGGATCGCATATTGGAACTGATCGTCGCAGTGCGCGAGCCAATCGTTCCATTGTTGCCGATCGAGAAAAATCGTCGAACGATAAATCGTGTCACGAACAAGAGCGGCCGAATCCACCGATAGTCCCCATTTCCACGCCGGTCGCGAACAAGGGCAAACCAGTCGCGCGCACCGGTGGCCCAAAGGAAGCGTTTTCGGCAGACGGGTTGCCGCCGACCGAAGCGCGGTTACTCCGCGGCCACCGATACCGGTTCCGCGTAAGGCAGGTCCGGCTTGCTCGGCAGCCGATTCATCCAGCGACCCCATTCTTCGTAGTAATGGCGCATACCGTTTTCATCGTGGATGGTCTGGTTTTCGTGCCGCCCGTGCAAAATGCGGCGCGGTTCCGAGCCGGTCGCCATGGTCGTACCTTGGCCCTGAACGCCGATGAGATCCTCGTGCAGATTGCGCCCGAAGGGTCCCCAAATCGAATTGTGATGGTTGATGCGAATCATGCGCTCTTCGGGTGTGTCGCGCTTGAGACCGAGGCCGCGGTATTCGATCATGACTTTGTCGGGAGCAAGCGGGGTGACGATATCACAGCGCAGCGCAGATCCGCGCAGGTTGAAATTCATGCCGGGGAACATATCGATCATGTACCACTGATTCGGCGGCAGGTGTGGGAAGGACAGCGCGGCCCGACTGTCGAAGCCTTCGTACTTCTCGTAATTGACCTCGAACGTGCCGACGACAATGTGGCCGTGATCGAAGGCTTCGTTTTTGCGCGCAAAGTATGCGTCATTAAATCCTGTCACGCGGTTATGGTAATGCATGAAGTCGTGATAAAATTCGCAATTGGTATCGTGCCAAAGCTTATAGTTCGCGTTCACGATCGCCTTGTGATAGTGAAAGACTTCGAGCGGTTCGGCTTCGAGGCTCTTGCGGAGACAGGTGAACGCGGCTCCGCCCCAGTCTTCGAGCGAAGTCTGCGGATTATCGTCGAGATTGACCCAGACGAATCCGCCGAATTTCACTTCGCAGCGTAGCCGGCGCAGCCCGACGTCTTCCTTGCACAGGCGATCCTGAAAGCCCTCTTTTTCACGGCTGATGTAAACGCAATTGCCGCGCATATCATATTGCCAAGCGTGGAACATGCACGTCATGCGTTTCGGATTTCCGGAAGGCTGGCCTTCGAGGAAGCTTCCGGCGGGCCGACGCTCAATGATCATGCCGCGATGCGGACACACGTTGAGGAAGGCGCGAACCTGATTGTCCGGGCCTCGGCAAATGATGACCGGCTCTCGCGCGATCGAAGTCGTGCGGAAATCGTAAGGGTTCGGCAATTCCGATTCGTGACAAACGGGTATCCAGGTCTTTTTAAAAATCTTTTCGAGTTCTTCCTCGAAGATTCCCGGGTCGGAATAGACCAGGCTATTTACCCACTCGGAGGACTTGAGCTTGGGCTCGGACAACCATTCGCGATGATTTTTCGCTGCCACGGCGTTTGCTCCTGCGCAGAGTGCGTCGATTGCGATGGCATACAATCGAACCGCTTAATATTTTGACGGTATATAGGCCAAAACACGACGCTACGCTACTGAACTCAACGGCCAAAAATCGATCCTTTTTATCTATGGATAGACTGAACTATCACCTCGAAAATCGGAGAGAAGTCATCGGTTTCGGGATCGATGGAGCCCTGCGGGCATTGCTCTTTCTGCCTTCAACCTGGCCATCGGCTAATAGCGTGGCTCTATTACTTCATTAGCAAGAACAATTTTCTCCACGATATCCCCTACTGTCATGGTCGGCAGTTGTCGGATGCGGAGGTCAAGTTCGGATACAGGTTGCAATGCCCGGCAGGAGCACCGGCCTTTAGTGTCGCATACCCAATGGCATGGGATGCCAGCATAGGCGGACTGTACTATCCTTGATCGAGCATGGAGGCGTGCGAGAGCTAAAAAACAATAATAACGCGGCCTCAAGTCAAATTTAAAAAACGATACGACATAGGGAGGGAGCGATGTACCAGACGAATAATGGCCTGCACTCGCAATTGCTCAAGCGGCTGCACTCAATAAGATTGCAGTTGGTCTGCTTCGGCATCGCCGCCGTTAGCCTGGCGGCGACATTGGCAATGGCCGTTGCCCGCAAACGCTGCGGCCGAAAAAGATTACGGCAAACCCGGAACGCCGATCGATCTCGTGATCGGTTATCAGCCGTATTACACCGAATCGTGGTCCGGCTTGATCATGCGCGACAAGAAATTCTACGAGAAATACCTGCCGAAAGGATCGACCGTCAGCTTTCAAGTGGGTCTGCAAGGCGCGATCATTGTCAACGGCATGCTGGCGGGCAAAGTCGATATTGGCTATGTCGGCGACATGCCGGGCATCGTGGCAACAAGCCACCCCGATGTCCGCGATATTCGCCTCGTTTCGGTGCTCGGCCTCGGCTACGACCAATGCAACATCTTCTTGGTGCGCAATGATGCACCCCAGTTCAGCTCACCGGACGAAGCCATCAAGTGGCTGAATGGCAAAACGGTCGCCGTGCCGAAGGGAAGTTGCACGGACCGTTTCGCGCAAGCGGTGTTTAAGCGCTATAATATTCAGCCGTCCGAGTATCTGAACCAAAGCATCGAGGTGATCACGAGCGGCTTCCGCGCCGGAAAGCTTGACGCCGCCGTGATCTGGGAACCGACCGCATCGCGTATTGTTGAAGATAAGCTTGCGCGCCGGGTCGCGTCTGGCGCCTCCGTCAACGAACGCGATGGTGGTTTCATGGTCATGCCCCAAGCGCTGATTCAACAACGGCCCGACATCGTAAAGGATTGGCTGCAAGCGGAGCTGGATTCGGAGTTGTATTTCAGCGATTCCAAGAACGCGATGGACATCGCCAAAATGGCGGAAGGCCAGACGACGGGATTTCCGGAAAAGGCGTTATGGAGATCCGCCTTCGGCACGATACCGAAAGCGAACGGCGGAACCGATACGCGGATCACGCTGGCCTATGGCTTTACTCCGGACGCCATGGACCTGATCCAAAAGGCGTCCAAGTTCCTGGTGGAGATCAAGAGTATCAGCGCTGAGGTCCGTCCGGATGCGGTACAACCGCAATTCACCGCTGATATCCTGAAGGCGCGCGGTCTGACTGCTCCAGTAGGAGAGGTTAAGGCGCTTCCGGATTCGGCATACACGGGCCCGTAACGTTTCTTGGCTTGCGCCAATGCCTGTCGGTGAAGCAGTTCGTCCACACGGCGCCCACGTGGCGAGAACGCATAAGTTTAAGTGCGATATGACCGAAGCAAGTCCGGTTCGTGTTCTAAACAGTGATTTGCCAATGAGCCCGGCGGACGATGCGGCGCGTAGCATCAGTCCGCCGGCCCTTGCGGCTCATCGCTTTTTGTTATGGCTGAAAAGTCCGCGCCCGTACCTGATGGTCTGGTCGGCTTTACTCTGTTTATCGGCTTTTGGTACCTCGCCGTCGAAGTCTGGCAACTGCCCCGTTTTTCCGAAATGCCGGGGCCGACGGTGGTGGTGCGAGAGTGGCTTCAGCAGAAACCCGACTTACGGGTTGTCGATCTTCACTCCCGAATATTACATGCATATCTGGGTAAGCACGCGGCGTGTCGCGATAGCGTTTTTCCTTGCTACGGCAATCGGCGTTCCACTCGGGCTGTTTCTGGGCTGGTCGGAGCGTTTCAAGCAGTATGTCTTTCCCGTATTTGAACTGCTGCGTCCAATCCCGCCCTTGGCATGGGTGCCGCTGGCAATCGTCATGTTCAAAGGCTCCGAAACGCCGATCATCTTCCTGACGTTTCTCGCCTCTTTCTATGCGACAGCGCTCAACACCATGCTGGGCGTCGAATCGATCGACGTATCCTATACACGTGCCGCAAGTTGCCTTGGCGCAACGCGATGGCAGGTCTTCCGCCACGTCATTGTCCCAGGCTCCATGCCATTCATTTTTACGGGACTGCAGATTTCCGTTGGCGTCGCCTGGTTCTCGCTGGTCGCGGGCGAGATGGTTTCCGGACAATATGGCCTCGGGTACGTGATCAATACCTCCTACACAATGGTTCGCTATCCCACGATCGTCATCGGCATGATCACGCTCGGCATCGTCGGCTACGTCACCAGTGCGATAGTCCGGCTGGTCGGTGCCTATCTGATGCAGTGGCGTACCCGCGAGCTCGCGTTAGGAGGCGACAGGTGAGCGTTCAGCCGGCAGCACCATACACCGCTCCCGCCATGTCGGCGCGTCCGGCCCGTAAGGGCGGGGTGCGAATCACGGACGTCGTCAAGGTTTATGGCACGGCCGGGGCCGGTGTTCTTGCAGTCGATCACTGCACCTTCGACGTGCCGCCGGGTGAGATTACCGTTGTCGTTGGCCCTTCGGGCTGCGGCAAGACCACGCTGCTCAATGCGATCGCCGGCTTCCATAGTATTTCATCCGGCAGCATTCACCTCGATGACGAATTGCTGTGCGGTCCGCAAAAATTGAAGGCGCGGCCGGGTCCGGATCGGATTGTGGTATTTCAGAACGGCGCGCTCTTCCCTTGGAAGACCAATATCGAGAATGTGACGTTTGGCCCGATTATGCAGGGCCTTTTATCGCGCGCCGAGGCTTACGAAAAAGCGCGCGATATGATGGCCGATGCGGGCCTGCGCGGCATTGAACACAACTACCCTGGAGAAATATCCTCCGGCGTAAGACGGCGCGTCGAGATTGTCCGCGCGCTTATGAACGATCCAAAGATTTTGCTGCTCGATGAGCCGTATCGCGCGCTCGATTCATTGACGAAATCCGTGATGCACGAGGCTTTGCTGGAGATTTTCTACAAGAATCGCGTGACGATCTTCTTCATTACGCACGACCTTGAAGAGGCAATTTTTCTCGGCCATCGCGTCGTCATCATGACTACCAGGCCATGTCGGCCGAAGAAAATCCTCGATATCGATATTCCGCATCCGCGCGACTACAGCGTGCTGACGGCCAAGCGATTCCGCGAGTTCATGGATGAAACCGCCGCTGCCGTTCATGAGGAGGCGATCAAGGCCTTCGCCGCCGGCGAAAAGGAGCGCTGACTATGGCCAAGTCGCTCGTATTAAAGGGCCTCGGCTTTGTCAGCGGCGACGATTTCTGGCGTGGCATCGCGTCCATAGCGGTATTTTTGATTTTTTGGGAGGTTGGGTCGCGATCACAGGCTTTATTCGGCTTCGCATTTCCGTGGGTTTCGCAAATTCCTCCGCCCAGCGCGGTGCTGCAGGAACTCATAGTACTGGTCCAGGATCCCAGCTTTTGGATGAGCGCCTTTTTAAGCACATTGCGGGTGTTCGAGGGCTTTCTCGCCGCAATGGTGATCGGCATTCCGTTGGGCTTGGCGATGGCGGTGAGTGCCACGTTCTACGGCATCACTTTTCCGGTCTTCGAAGTGCTGCGGCCAATTCCGCCACTCGCTTGGGTGCCGGCGTCGATTATATTTTGGCCAACTCAGGAGCTGTCGATCGCTTTCGTCACCTTTTTGGGGGCGTTTTTTACTATCGTCATCAATGTTATCGGCGGCGCGCAGGCGATTGACGTCCGCTACTTTCAGGCGGCTCGCTCAATGGGTTCTTCGACCTGGGACATTTTTCGCCGCATTATTTTGCCGGCCACGCTGCCTTCCATCGTCGTCGGTGCTACTGTCGGGGTCGGCATCACCTGGGCCGTGGTTGTTGCCGCGGAAATGATTTCCGGCGGCGGCAGCGCCGGCTCGGTCGGCGGCTCCGGCGGCGGGCTCGGATTTTTCATCTGGAATTCGTATGTCGGCGGCTCGTACACCCAAATTGTCGCCGGCATGATCAGCATTGGAATTGCAGGCTATGTCTCGAGCGCAGTACTGCGCAAAATCGGTAAATGGCTGACACCCTGGCTTTCGGAAAATTGAACTGGCCCCGAGACATGAACATTCAACAAATGGCCCAAAGTTCGCAGGTTACGTACGGCCCGCTGGGCAGCCAACTGACGGTCAGCAACGTCTCCAAGACCTACGGTGTCGGCGATTTCGCCAAGGAAGTCGTCCGCGACTGCAGCTTCACCCTCGAAAGCAACAGACTGACGGTCATGATCGGACCGTCCGGCTGTGGCAAGAGCACGCTCATCCGCATGCTCGCGGGGTTCGAGCGCCCCAGTACCGGCACGATTACCCTTGACGGCAAACCGGTGTCCGGGCCGGGTCCTGACCGGCTCGTCGTATTCCAAGAAAGCGCACTATTTCCTTGGATGTCGACCTACGACAACATCATGTTCGGTCCGCGGGCGCGGGGTGAAGATACGGCGGAAATGCGCAGCTTTGCCGAAGAATTGCTGCACAAAGTAGGCTTGGACGGGTTTCGCAAAAAGTACCCCGCCCAGCTCTCGGGCGGCATGCAGCGGCGCGCCGAGCTGGCACGCTCCATGATCAATAAGCCGGCCCTCATGATCCTCGATGAGCCGTTTCGCGGCCTCGATGCGATGACAAAAAAGCTGATGCAGGAATACTATTCCAGGCTATACGAAGAATTTCGACGCACGACCTTCTTCGTAACCACGGACATCGACGAGGCAATTTACCTCGCCGATCGGATCCTCATCATGACGAACATCCCGACGCAGGTCCGCGCCGTCATTAACGTCGATTTGCCGCGGCCTCGGCATGTCGAAGATATCACCGAGAACGATGATGCCAATGCAATCAAAATGCAGGCGCTTAGCCTCCTGCACGATGAGGCGATGAAATCTTTTGCGCGCGGCAGCAAGGCCGCCGCGGACTTCGTCGATGCTTATGCAAAGCGTATCAACAAGGAGTAAGTCTAAAATGCAGGCGCCCCCGAGGCCCCGCGCCGCCGATCATGACGCAGGTCCTCAATGACCGCAAAAATCATAGACGGCGTCGCAGTCGCGCGGAAGATCCGCGACGAGTGTAAAGAACGCGTGCAGCGCATCGTCGCCAACGGCGGAACGCCGCCGGGCCTTGCCGTTATCATGGTCGGTTCCAATGCGGCCTCGCAAATCTATGTCCGAAACAAGATCCGCGCCTGCGGCAATGTCGGAATCAAATCGTTTCAGTTCGATTATTCATCCGATGTCGATCAGGACGTCGTAATCGACCGCATCATTCAGCTCAACGATGATCCGGCGGTGCACGGCATCCTGGTTCAACTGCCGCTGCCGCCGTCTTTCGATATGCCCCGTATCCTGCACAGCATTTCGGCGGACAAGGATGTCGACGGCTTTCACCTTTACAATGTCGGCGCCCTTGTGGTCGGCGGCACGGTGTTTCCGCCTTGCACACCCTACGGTGTACTGAAATTGCTCGAATACGAGGACATCGCGCTGGAGGGCAAAAATGTCGTCGTCGTCGGCGCCAGCAATATCGTGGGCAAGCCGATGGCATTGATGCTGATGCAGCACGAGGCGACGGTCTGCATCTGCCATGCCAAGACGCGGGACCTTGCGCAGTTCACGATCCTGGCCGACATCCTCGTCGTCGCTGCGGGGTATCCGAATTTGATTCAGCCCGAAATGGTCCGCACCGGCGCCGTTGTCATCGACGTAGGGATCAATCGGATGAGCGATGGCAGCCTGGTCGGCGATGTCAATTTCGCGGCTGTCGCGCCGAAAGCCTCATACATTACTCCGGTGCCCGGTGGCGTCGGCCCCATGACCGTATCGATGCTGCTGGTCAACACAATCAACTCTTGCGAGCGATGGCAGCAGCAGACCTTCGTACCTATTGTGAAAAAGCTCTCCCCTGTGCGGGCAGCCACATAGCCATTGCGTGGGACGACATTACGTGCTGTCGCCGCGGTAGACCCGCCATGAAGTCGCAGGCCGGCGGCCTTGCCGTGTTCGCCGCGATTGAGGCCGATGGCCGCGCCGGCAATCAGGGTGTCGAGAAGACGAAGGACGAGGTGGGGCCATGACAGCTCGGTCGGCATCGCCGTACCGAGACGAATCGTTGCAAGGGCCGAATCTGTCATGACAATGCGCAATAAATCGGGCTAGCCCGAAACGAGAATGCCCCTGAAGTCTCGCGGGTTCCCATTCGATTTCGTTCCCCCGGTGCGCGCGACGCAAAAGCGGCGCTGCAGTGCAGCGCCGCTTCGCCAATTCGATCGAACGTAAATGCCGCCTAGGCAGCCTTACGATTGACCTGCGTCTCTGCCATCGATGTCAATTTCTTGTCGGTCGCCTTCTCTTCATCGAGCGTTTGATTCAAAAGCGTTGCGACATCGTTGCGGCCAAGCTGTTTCGCCCAGGCAATCAGCGTGCCGTAGCGCGTCATCTCGTAATGCTCGACCGCCTGCGCCGCCGCGATCAAGGCTGCGTCCATGACCGACTTCCTGTCGACTTCGCCGGCCACCTCGTTGGCTTCTTTGATGATGCCGTCTATGGCAGGACAGTCGACGCCCTGCGCCTTCTTCCCGATCAGTTCGAAGACCTGTTCGAGACGCTTGACGTGGTTATCGGTTTCCCGCAGATGCGTCTGGAAACCCTGCTTGAGCTGCGGATCGCTTGCTTTCTCGACCATGTCGGGAAGCGCCTTCGTGATCTGCTTTTCAGCATAATAAATATCGCGCAGCGTGTGGACGAATAGATCGTCCATCGTCTTGATGTCCCGGGTAAACAGTCCCATGGCTGTCGGCTCCTTGTTGTTGCTTTGTGAGCTGGTTTGAGTGCCTCGTGTCGACAGGCATGACGTCCGACCAAACGGATGCGAGATAATGCCCGGCCGACCTCGTTACCGGACGGCAACGAATGGCTTTCGCACTCGTTCCGGGAACCCGCGGATAAGCCGCCGGCATTTTGTTTCCGGTTCCCTCCCGATGTGTCATTTAACGGTGAACAGAAATGCTCCTGGCAAGGAAAAGGCCGGGGCATGTGTGTCCCGGCCTTTTCTGAATATTTGACTGAATATTTCCGCCTGAGTTCGTCGGCTAGCGGACTGACGCCGTCACGACCCGGCGGTTGGCAACTTCGTCGCGCAGATCGCCGCCCAAAATCCCACCCAATGTGGCGCAAACGGCGCCGAACAGTAGCGAGATAAAGGTCCAGAACGACACATAAGCTGCGGCTTTGCGGGCCGTCTCGGCCGCCTGCTTGGCGTCCTGCTTCATCTGGTTGACGACAGCATCGACGCGCTTTTGCGCATCGGCTTGGCTTATGCCGGTCTGTTCGGCGACGAGCTGCGCCAGGTAAGTCCGATCGTCATTGGAAATGCCGTTCGGCCCGAGCGACGTCACCAGAATGCGATTGATCTGAATGCGCTCCTGATTGTTGGTCCCGGTTGAAGACGTGGTCTGGCCGGACGCGCCGCTTGGCGAACCGCTTGCCGCCGTGCCCGAAGCCGCGCCGGCTGGGGCGGCCGCATTGCCCGCGGCATTGCCGCTTGCTGGCGCCGCCGCGTTCGACGCGCTTTGCGGATTGCTGCGCAGCAGCGTGTCGGTAAAGTAATTGACCGAAGGCCCCTGCCCCATGGCGGTGGTGCCCGCCGTGCCGACCGCCAGCGTGCCGATGGCGGTATTCGCGGCCGCATTTTCAACTTTATTGATGGCGGCCACCAGCACTATCGCGGTGATGAATACCCCGATCGCCCAGACCACAAGCCCGTTGGCGCCGTCGCGGAACATGACTTCGTCGCTGTGCAGCGGCGTCGGCGTGCGGCGGAGCCGTCCGGCCACGTAGCCGCCCACCGCAAATCCCACAGCCTGGGCAAAGACGAGCCACAAGGCGCCGATAACGGTCATCGTGGTCGCCGACGGCGATGAATAAGAATATGGCGACACGACCGCCATGCCGATGCCGGAGCCGAGCGCAATAACAATGAAAGACACGGCAATCGCAGTGACCGCGCCGGCAATCACCGCGCTCCACGATAGCCCGCTCCACGTTGCCGCCCAGCCGGCAGCCGGTGAGCCCATCACGGCGACGCTCTCACCGACGATTGTTGTTTCGTCCATCGATTCTCTCCCGGAAACAAATGTGCGTTGACAGCAAAAGCGGCAATGTCGAAAGGCGTACGCGGTCATTGCGAAATTCCGCCATCTATTTGCCGCGGTCCGCCTTGTGAACCGTCAAATTCAGTTCCGGTTCCACCGCGGTGAGACAGGCGGAACTTTTCGGCCGGTGCGCGTTTCTTTTCGCACGGGCCGATGATCCGAAGCGCCATCCGCGCGGGGCCGGCGACGTTTGTGAGGAACGACCATGCTCAATCTCGTCGTTACACTTTTGATTATCGCGCTGATCGCAGCCGTGCTGGGTTTCGGCGGCATCGCCGGGGCCGCGGTCGGGATTGCCAAGATCGTGTTTCTTGGTCGCGCTGCTGTTGTTTGTCGTCGCCGCGATCGCGGGGACGATCCGGACAGTCTAACACCCGACATAAGCCCCATTTTTTCGGAGGCCGAAAAGCATTCTGAAAGACGACCGCGGAACTTTCCCGCCTCTACCGCGTTCGCACTGACGACGGACCCTGACCGGGGGGACACTCCGTGTATCAGATGAATCGGCGACAGCTGCTCGGCTCCAGCGCCGTGTGGCTGCTTTGTGAGTTCTAGCGTCGCGCGCGCGGCCATTATCCGCGGCGGCATACCGTGGAAGCCCGGCGCCGGCGACCCGCCCGAGCCAGTCACTCCCGGCGGCTGGAAATATTTCACCGCACCAGGAAGCCGCTACCGTCGAGGCGCTTCGTCGATCGGCTCATTCCGGCCGACGAATTGTCGCCCGGCGGCAAGGAGTGCGGCTGCGCCGTCTATATCGACCGGCAGCTTGCCGGCCCCTACGGCCACTTTCGGCGGCTATTACATGGCCGGCCCGTTTCAGAAGGGCACCAAGCAACAAGGACCGCAATCGCCGGTGACGCCGGCCGCAGCACTATCGCAAGGCGCTCGCAGCACTGCGATCAGGCCTGCCGCGGCAAATATGGCGGCAAAGCCTTTGCCGAACTGACGCGACGCGCAAAAAGACGAGGTCATCGGCGGCCTTGAAAACGGCTCGCTCAAGCTCGACGGCAGCGGACGGCGAGGAATTCTTCAAGCTCATCCTGAAAAATACCCAGAACGGCTTTCTCGCCGATCCGATCTACGGCGGCAACAAGGACATGGCGTCGTGGAAAATGATCGGATTTCCCGGCGCGCATTACGATTACCGCGACTGGATCGACAAGCATAATCAGCCGTCACGCTGCCGTCGGTCGGCATCGCCAATCATCCGAACTGGACGCAGAAACATTCGTGACGCTGCTGCGCACGAGCCGCCGCCGGGGAGACATCCATGGCGCGAAAACTGCCCCATAAGGATGTAGCCATCATCGGCCTGGGCTGGACCGGCTCTATCCTCGCCAACGAACTGACCGACGCCGGCCTCGACGTGGTGGCGATCGAGCGCGGGCCGTGGCGCGACACCGCGACCGATTTTCGCGATCTCCTATGCACAGGACGAGCTGCGTTACCGCATCCGCCACGAGCTGTTCCTGCGCAATTCGCAGATGTCGGTGACGTTCCGCAACAATGCCAGTCAGACGGCGCTGCCGGTTCGCACCTGGGGCGCATTCATGCTCGGCAACGGCGTCGGCGGCGCCGGCGTGCACTGGAATGCCGAAACCTGGCGCTTTCTGCCGACCGATTTCACGCTCAAGAGTCATCTGACGCAGCGCTACGGCGCGAACTTTCTTCCCCGCCGATATGACCATTCAGGATTGGGGCATTACCTGGAACGAGATCGAGCCGCATTACGACACGTTCGAATATCTGTGCGGCACCTCCGGCCAGGCCGGCAATCTCAACGGCAAGATCCAGAGCCGGCGGCAATCCGTTCGAGGGTCCGCGCTCGCGGCCCTATCCGACGCCGCCGCAAAAGCAGGGCTACGGCCATACGCTGTTCGCCGAAGGCGCGGCAAGAAGCTCGGCTACAAGCCGTTTCCGCAGCCCTCGGGAAACATGTCGCAAGCCTATACCAATCCGCTCGGCGTGACGCTGGGGCCTTGCACCTATTGCGGCTTCTGCGAATGGTTCGGCTGCGCCAACTACTCCAAGGCCAGTCCGCAGACCACGGTCCTGCCGGTGCTGTTGCGCAAATCGAATTTCGAGGCCCGCACGGAATTGCGAAGTGACCCGCATCAATCTCGACAATACCGGCAAGCGCGCGACCGGCGTCACCTATGTCGATTCCTCGGGCGAGGAATTCGAGCAGCCGGCCGATCTGGTCCTGGTGTGCGCTTTCTCGCTGTTCAACGTGCAGCTCCTGCTGCTGTCCGGCATCGGCACGCCTTACGATCCAGCGACCGGTCAAGGCCAGATCGGCCGCAACTTCACCCATCAGACAATGTCGACCGCGCTCGGCTTCTTCGACAAGGACAAATACAACTTCAATCCGTTCGTCGCCTCCGGCGCGATCGGGATGATCATCGACGAGTTCAACGGCGACAATTTCGACCACGGCCCGGTCGGCTTTGTCGGCGGCGGTTATATCGGCCAGGTCCAGACCAACGGCCGGCCGATCGAGAGCACTGCGGTGCCGCCCGGCACGCCGGCCTGGGGCTCGAAATGGAAGCAGGCGATCAAGGACAATTATCTGTCGACCATCAACTCCGGCGGCGCCTGCCATGGTTCGATGTATTCCTATCGCGACAATCTATCTGAGCCTCGATCCGACCTACAAGGACCGGTTCGGCCGGCCGCTGATGCGCATCACCATCGATTTTCACGACAACGAATTAAAGATGAGCAGCTTCCTGACCGACAAATATGCCGAGATCCTCCAGGCCATGGGCGCCAAGCAGATCGTCAAGAAGCCGCGCAAGGGCCCCTACGACGTCACCGAGTATCAGACCTCCCATCTCAACGGCGGCGCCATCATGGGCGACAATCCCGGCAACAGCGCGCTCAACCGCTATCTGCAAAGCTGGGACGTGCCCAATCTGTTCGTGATCGGGCGCTTCGGCGTTTCCGCAGAATGCCGGCTACAACCCGACCGGGCACCGTCGGTGCGCTCGCCTTCTGGGCGGCCGAGGCGATCCGTTCGCAATATCTCAAAAATCCGGGGCCGCTCGTCCATGCGTGAGGACCACCGATATCTTTCCAAGCTTGCTCGCAGCGCTGTTGCTCGGCGCCGCTGTTGCCGGCTGGCCGCTTGCCGCCCTCGCCGCCGGCGCCATCGACAAGCAGGATTTCGATCAGGTCGCAGCACGGCCACTATCTCACCGTCGCCGGCGATTGCGCCGCATGCCACACCCTGCCAGGCAGCGGCCATGACTTCGCCGGCGGCCGCATAATCGAAACGCCGTTCGGACATCTCGTCGCGCCGAACATCACGCCCGATCCGCTGACCGGCATCGGCGCCTGGACCGACGACGAATTCGTCAACGCCTTGACCAAAGGCACCGGCCGGCACGGCGAGCGGCTCTATCCGGCGATGCCCTTACACCTATTACACCAAGCTCACGCGACAGGACGCGCTTGCCATCCGCGCCTATCTCAACACCGTGCCCGCGGTGCATAATCCGGTCAAATCCGATCAACTGCCGTTTCCGTTCGATATCCGCGCTGAGCATGGCGGGTTGGGACGAACTGTTCTTCAAGCCCGGCGAATTCAAGCCCGACCCGGACAAGAGCGCGCAATGGAACCGCGGCGCTTATCTGACCGAGGGACTCGGCCATTGCGGCCTGTGCCACACGCCGAAGAATGTGGCGGGTGCCGACGAGACCGGCGACGCGCTGCAAGGTTACGCGTTGCAGGGATGGTTCGCGCCGAATATCACCAACGATGCCGCGCCGCGGTCTCGGTTCATGGTCGGTCGACGAGATCGCCGCCTATCTGAAGACCGGCCAAAACGGCACCACCGCCGGCAATGGCCTGATGGCGGAGACGATCAATCTTTCGACGTCGAAGTTGACCGACGACGACGCTCAAGGCGATCGCGGTCTATCTGAAAGATCGGCCGGACGATCAAGGCAAGCAGGAGGCTGCGGCGGAAGCCCGCGTCGTCTGCCCCCGATCAGGGCACGATGAAGGCCGGCGCACAGATTTATGCCGACGAGTGCTCCGGCTGTCATGAGCACGACGGCAAGGGCGTGACCGGGCTGTTTCCGTCGTTGCATGGCACGCCATTCGTACAGCAGACCGACCCGACCACATCTTATCCACGTCGTGCTGCGCGGCGCGCTCGGCGTCGCGACCAAAGCCGCCCCGACGGCGCCGGAAATGCCGGCTTTCGGCTGGGTTCTCGATGACGATCAGGTCGCAGCGCTGCTCACTTATGTGCGCAACAGTTGGGGCAATGCAGCGCCTGCCGTCAACGCTGACGACGTATCCAAAGAGCGGGCCACCCTGGTCGAACGAAACGACTAGGACCGATCACTTCGGCCTCGGATCAATTCCGAGGCGACGCATTTCCGAGTGACGACGCCAAGCGTTACGCGAAATAGGCGAGCCAGATAATTCCAAACACAATAACGATGCCGGCTATCCCAAAGCCGAGCACATAACGCACATTGTGCCCAGTTACGCCTTGCCGGGCACGATCGGTGCGCACCACGGGGTGCGGTTCGAGCGGATGACGGTCAGATTCTGACGGAGAACTCACAGCGGTCTCCTTTCTGCAGTTCCAAGTTGCGAATAGGAGCAGCCCACTATCCGCCTATTTGATACGATCGCGCGCTTCTGTCGGCGGAACAACGTTTGCGGTCGCGCGCTAGTTCCCGGCGAGTCCCTTCTGCGAACGCCGCACGCGCCGTAACACCTAGCCATAAAACTTATCGCCACGAAAAACGCGTCGAATCAGGAACGCCACACCCGCGAGCGAGTTGGGGCGAAGGAAAAGCGGTCGTGCCTTTGCCGGCGGTTCGCCATGCGAACGCACGACGTGATTTGAGGGACAACAGGAGACATAGATGAGAAAGTTGTTATTGACCACAGTCGCCGCGGCGGCACTTGCCGGCTATGCCGGTGTAGCGTCCGCGCAGACCATGCAAGGTCCGCCAGCCGGAGCCGGAGCTGCCGCCAAATCGGAAAATGCCAAGCCCGCGGAATCGAAAGGCGCCTTGAGCGGAGCGATCAAGGGCGACGTGCCGGGCGGCCATGCACAGAACAGCAGCGCGGATCATACGAAGGCTGCCGAGGACGCATCGCCCACTGCGAAACCCGATCAAAAGCTCGGTGAAGACCAGACCAAGCCAATTACGACCCCGCGTAACGCCGAGGAAGAGAAGCCGGGTGCCACAGCGCAAAAGACCGGCGAGGAAAAAAGCGGCGCCGAGGAGCGCGGGGCGCAAAAGGATAGCGCCAAAGACAGCGCCAAACCGGGCATGAGTTCCACCGCGCAGAGCACCGCCAAAGCTGCCGGCTCGCATGGCTCAGTGAAGC
Source organism: uncultured Alphaproteobacteria bacterium (assembly GCA_963827465.1). Taxonomy (GTDB): domain Bacteria; phylum Pseudomonadota; class Alphaproteobacteria; order Rhizobiales; family Xanthobacteraceae; genus BOG-931. Next base: position 44,586 of record CAWHBC010000042.1, on the reverse strand, counting down.
TGTCTCAGACGCAGCGCACCAAAATCCAATCGATCGTCGGGAGAAGCAGCGGTGCGCGCGTCTCCAATGTCCACTTTGATGTTTCGGTCGGCGTCAAAATCCCGAGCGACGTCCATGTCGTGGTGCTGCCCGAACGTATCGTCGAGGTCGTGCCCGAATTTCGCGGCTACGACTACATCATCGTCGGCGACAATATTCTGATTATCGATCCGGATACCCACGAAATCGTCGACATCATTGCCGCCTAGCCGGCACTGAAACTCTATTGCCAGGAAGAGGCCTGCGTCGGAAGCCCGACGCAGGCCTGCGGCATTGGGTCGTGCCCGGAACCATCGTCGCCAGATGGCGTTAGGGGGGTGGACCGTTGGCTGGGGCTACCGTCCCCCGCTTCAGAAAATTATTCGGACGACCTTGTTGGTGAGGAGGGCGGCAGATGCCGCACTTATTCCGGCCCTATGCCGACACCGTCGCCCGCACCGTCCTCATCGCTATCCTCGTCGTGCCGTTTGCCGCCATTGCCGCCGGCTACTGGCTTTCCGCGTCCCCTTACGAGACCGAACAGACGATCACGGTCGATCAGCCGGTACCGTTCAGCCATGAGCATCACGTCGGCGGGCTCGGGCTCGATTGCCGCTACTGTCACACCGCGGTGGAGACTTCGCCCGTCGCCAGTCTGCCTCCGACCCACACCTGCATGACCTGCCATTCGCAGCTTTACACCCAGACCGCGATGCTGGCGCCGGTGCGCGAAAGCCTTGCCGACAATGAACCGATCCACTGGAATAAAGTGAACCGGCTGCCGGACTATGTTTATTTCGATCACTCCATCCACATCGCCAAAGGCGTCGGCTGCACCACATGTCACGGTCCGGTGGCGACCATGCCGCTGATGCGGCAGGCAGCGCCGCTGACCATGGGCTGGTGCTTGAACTGCCATCGCGATCCGGCGCCCTATCTGCGCCCCGCTTCCGAAGTGTTCGATCCCGACTGGCAGCCGCCGGCCGATCAGAACCAGCGTGGAATGATTCTCGCCCACAAAAATCTCGACAACGCCCATCTCACCGACTGCTCGGTATGCCATCGATGAACAAGCAATTGCGCCTCGATCAAGCCAACATGCGCGAGCCGCCGAAAAGCGAATGGGATCGGCGCGCCGCCCTAAAGCTGTTTGTCAGCGGCGCCGCCTTGGCGCTTGCCTCTTGCGGGCGGCCGGCCGAGCAGATCGTGCCCTATGTGGAGATTCCCGATGGCATGACGCCCGGCCTGCCGATGCGCTTCGCCAGCGCGCTGCCGCTGGCCGGCTACGGCCGCGGCGTCATCGTCACATCGGTCGAGGGCCGGCCGATCAAGATCGACGGCAATCCGCGCCACCCGGCGAGCCTCGGCTCGACCGACGTCTTTGCCGAAGCCAGCGTGCTGTCATTATACGATCCCGACCGTTCCCAGGCGCCGTATAGCGGCGGCCGGGTCCAGGATTGGAGCGTGTTCGAGGCCGCATTGCAGCCGCGGCTCGACAAAGCGCGTGCTCGACAGGGTGCCGGACTCGCGTTTCTTACCGGCCGCATCACCTCGCCGACGCTGATCGCGCAGTTTGAGTCGCTAACGAAGGCGCTGCCGCAGGTTAAATGGTATCGCTACGAACCGAGCGAAGATGATGCCATTCGCAATGGCGCGATCCTCGCCTTCAATCGGCCGGCAACAGTGCTGCCGCGCTTCGCCGATGCACGCGTGGTTCTGACGCTCGATGCCGACCCGCTCGGCGCCGGCCCGGAGCAAATCCGCTTCGCGCGCGATATGACGCAGGCGCGGCGCACGCACGTGCCGGAGCAATCGCTGCGCCTCTATGCCGTGGAACCGGCTTGGACTTTGACCGGCGCGCTTGCCGATCACCGTCTGGCGCTACGGCCGGAATTGATCCGCAACGTCGCGATGGAGATTGCGCGCGCGCTTGGCGCCTCAGTCCCCGCACTGAGAGGACCACCCGAGGCCGAGCATTTTGCCAAGGCGGCGGCTGCCGATCTCACGGCGCGGCAAGGCGGCGGATTGGTGCTCGCAGGCCCGCGCCAGCCGCCCGAGGTCCACGCACTATGCCACTGGATCAATAACGAATTGAATGCGCCGGTGGATTTCATCGCGCCGGTCGATCCGCTCGATATCGGCGGCATCGCCTCGCTCAAATCGTTCGTCGCCGATGCTCGCTCGGGTGCGATCGAAACGCTGATGATCATCGGCGCCAATCCGATCTATGACGCACCCGGCGATCTTGCCGTTGCCGACGCTATTGCCGCCGTGCCGTTCTCGGCGCAGCTCGGACTTTACCGCGACGAGACCGCCGCGCGCTGCACCTGGCATTTGCCGCTGACACACATTCTGGAAGGCTGGTCCGACATTCGCGCCTTCGACGGTACCGCCAGCATCGTGCAGCCGCTTATTCGTCCGCTCTACGATAGCCGCACGGCGCATCAAATAGTGGCGCTGTTGAGCAATGCCACGGGCCCTTCCTCATTCGACATGGTTCGCGGTTACTGGCGGCAAGCCGGCAAGGCACGGCGGCGATTTCGAGGATTGGTGGCGGCAAACGCTGCAGGACGGCGTGGTCCCCGACAGTGCAGCAGCCAAGCTTTCGCTGCCCGCGCCACAGATGCCGCAGGTGGCGCCAGTCAGCGACGGCGCGAGTTTCAGTTTAGTGTTTGCGCCGGACCCGTCGCTGTTCGACGGCGGCTTCGCCAATAACGCCTGGCTGCAGGAATGCCCCAAGCCGTTCACCAAACAGGTCTGGGGCAATGCGCTGCATCTCGCCGAAAGCGACGCACGGTCGCTCGGCGTCGTCGACGGCGACATGGTGCGGCTCATTGCCGGAAAGGCCGTGCTCGAAGCGCCGGTCCTGGTGCGGCCCGGGCAGGCCTCACACACCATCGCGACGACGCTCGGTTACGGACGCGCGGCCGCCGGCAGCCTCGGTACCGGCATCGGCTTCGACGTCTACCGGCTGCGGCCCTCGGATTCGCCATGGGCACTTGCCGACGTCAGCATCGGCAAAATCGACGGCCGCCAAAACCTCCTGCTGACGCAACATTTTTTCGAACTCGAAGGCGAGGCCAAGGATCTGCAGCCGCGCTTCACGCTAGCCGATCTCGCAAAACCCGATCTCGGCCTCAGCAAGCCCGGCGGCAATCCGGCGACGCTCTACCCGCCGCACGATTACGACACCTACGAATGGGCCATGGTGATCGATACCGCGGCCTGCATCGGCTGCAACGCCTGCGTCGTCGCCTGCCAAGCCGAGAACAACGTGCCGATCGTCGGCCCCGATGAGATCGCCGCCGGCCGCGACATGCATTGGCTGCGCATCGACGATTACGTCATCGACGGCAAGCCGGGCTTCTCGCCGGTGCCGTGCATGCATTGCGAGCACGCGCCGTGCGAGCCGGTCTGCCCGGTGGCGGCATCGATCCACGACAGCGAGGGGCTCAACCTGCAGGTCTATAATCGCTGCGTCGGCACGCGGTTTTGCCAGTCGAATTGTCCCTACAAGGTGCGCCGCTTCAATTTCTTCGGCTATGCCGACGGCGAGGAATACAAGAGCTTCGGCGACGACATCGTCAAAGCGGTTTTCAATCCCGACGTCACGGTGCGCGGCCGCGGCGTCATGGAGAAGTGCACCTATTGCGTCCAGCGCATCAGCCGGGCGCGGCGTGCCGCCGAGAAGGACCACCGCAAAATCCACGACGGCGAGGTCGTCACCGCCTGCCAAGCCGCATGCCCGACGCGCGCGATCGCGTTCGGCGATCTGTCGGATGCCAATTCACAGCATCAACGCGCTGCGAGCGGAGCCGCAGGCCTATGCGCTTCTCGGCGAACTCGGCACGCGGCCGCGCACGACCTATCTGGCGCGCCTGGAAAATCCGAATCCCGACTTCGGAAAGGCGCAGTCATGAGCATTGCCGCCATCCGCACCGAGCCGACACCGCCCGAAGCCGTGCGCTGGACGCTGCCTGGCGCGCGCAGCCTCGAAGCCGTCAACGAGCTCGTCACGGCGCCGCTCTACGAGCGCCAGTTATGGTCCTGGAAAGCCTGGTGGCTCGCCGCTGCCTTAAGCGGCGCGTTGACGGTCGTATTTTTGATCGCGGTCTATGTGGTGCTCACCCGCGGCATCGGCGTCTGGGGCGTCAACACCAGCTCGGTGTGGGGTTTCGCCATTGCCGATTACGTCTGGTGGATCGGAATCGGCAATGCCGGCACGCTGATTTCGTCGATGCTGCTTCTGATGCGGCAGAAGTGGCGTGCCTCGACCAATCGCTTCGCCGAAGCGATGACACTGTTCGCCGCCACCATCGCCGGGATTTTTCCGATCATCCATCTCGGCCGGCCGATGTATTTCTATTGGCTGACCCCCTACCCCAATACGATGACGGTCTGGCCGCAGTGGCGCAGCGCGCTGATCTGGGATTTCTGGGCGATCCTGAGCTACATCCTGTTCTCGCTCATCTTCTGGTATGTCGGGCTCATCCCCGATCTCGCCACCATGCGCGACCGCGCGCGCAGCAAATTTGCCGCCACCGCATACGGCGCCTTCGCACTCGGTTGGCGCGGCTCGGCGCGGCATTGGCAGGCCTATGAAACCCTGCATCTGGCGCTCGCCTGCCTCGGCGTGCCGCTCGTCGTGTCCTTGCACAGCGTCGTCGGCATGGATTTCGCCGCGAGCCTGATGCCGGGCTGGCAGGAGACGATCTTTCCGCCCTACTTCGTCGTCGGCGCGATGTATTCCGGCTTCGCCATGGTCGTGTGCCTTGCCGCGATGGTGCGCTGGGGATTCCGTCATGGAAGGCCTGATCACGGTTGCGCATTTCGATGTCATGGCGAAGGTCATGCTGATGGCCTCGATCGTCATGGGGCTGTCTTATGCGACCGAATGGTTCAACGCCTGGTACGGCGGCGATCGCCCAGACCGCAGCCTGGTGATCTTCGAATTCACCGGCGGCTATGCGCCGATGTTCTGGGCGCTGCTGTTCTGCAACGTCATCGCGCCGCAGGCTTTCTGGATAGCGGCCGTCCGGCGCAGCGTGGTCGCCGTTTTCGGCATCTCGGTCCTCATCAATATCGGGATGTGGCTCGAACGCATCCTGATCGTCTGGAACACGCTGTCGCACGGTTACCTGCCGAGCATGTGGCGGCTGTTCCTTCCGACGGTATGGGATTGGCTCACCACGATCGGTTCGCTCGGAATGTTCGTGCTGATGTTCCTTGTCTTTGTGCGTCTTATTCCCGCGATCTCGATGCACGAAGTGCGCAAGCTGGTCGACGAGGAGGGTTCGTGATGACCGCGCTCCTGCTCGCCCAATTCGCCGAGTCCACCCGCTTCGTCGAAGCTGCGCGACGCGCCAAGAGCGCGGACTACCGGCTGGTCGATGCATTCACGCCGTTTCCGGTGGAGGCGCGTGCACGAACTGCTCGAGCAGCGCCGCAGCCACATCCGCGTCGCGATGTTTATCGCCGGGATCGCGATGGCGGCGCTGGCCTACGGCCTCGAATATTATTCGGCGGTCATCGACTATCCCTATAACAGCGGCGGGCGGCCGCTCGACGCGTGGCCCGCTTTCATGCTGGTGCCGTTTGCGACCGGGATTCTGCTCGCCGCAATCGCCGGCTTCGCGACATTCCTGATCGAGTGCGGCCTGCCCCGGCTGCATTATGCCCTGTTCGCGGTCGAAGGTTTTGAGCACGCCAGCCAGGACCAATTCATTCTCGCGCTGGAAAGGCCGGCGGGCGACGGCGAATTGGAGCGAGCCCTCGACTTCTTTCGCGGCGCCGGCGCCGTGGCGATACGCGAGGTCGACGCATGATGACGCATCGTCTCCTCATCGGCGAGCCTCGTCCTTGCTTGCTTTGCGCTTTCGGCGTGCGATCTCTCGATGACACAGCAGCGCAAGCTGACGACTTATGCGCCCACCGCATTGTGGCCGAACGGCTCGTCGGCGCGGCCGCTGCCGGCGCATGTCGTGGCGCAAGGCGATGTCGCGCTGGCGGCCGAAGCCAAGACACCGCCGCCGGTCACTGCCGCGCTCCTCGACCGTGGCCGCCAACGCTTCGGCATATTTCTGCAGCCCCTGCCACGGGCTTGCCGGCGACGGCGACGGCATCATTGTTGCGCACGGCTTTCCCGCCCCGCCGTCTTACTACATCGATCGCCTTGAGGCCGCGCCGGCGCAGCATTTCTACGACGTGATGACCAACGGCTATGGCGTGATGTTCTCCTATGCCGACCGGGTCGATCCGCACGACCGCTGGGCGATCGCCGCCTATATCCGCGCGCTTCAGCTCTCGCGCCGCGCCACCATGACCGAAGTCCCCGACGCCGCGGAGCACATCCGATGAACGGATCGAACCACCGCCGCGTCGAGCTGCGCAACGCTGCTTACGTCGGCGCCGCATGGGCAGCCGTGCTCCTGGTGGTCGCCGCTCTGCTCGATCCAAAAGCCGCCGGCAGCGGGCTGGCTCGTCGGCTTCGTGTTCTGGATGCAAATCCTGGTCGGCAGCCTGACGCTGGTCATGATCCATCGGCTCACCGGGGGGCGCTGGGGAGAAGTCGCGGCACCGATCGTCGAGCCGGCGACTGCGGCTGTGCCGTTACTCATCCTGCTCGCCATTCCCTTGTTTATCGCCATCCCTGTGCTCTATCCATGGTTCGGCCAGCGGCGCGATCAAGCCGGACGTCGTCTCCTATTATCTGAACGTGCCGTCGTTCATCGTGCGCGCCCTGCTGGCGCTCGGCGGCTGGTCGGCACTGGCGCTGTTGTTGCCGCGCGTGAACGGCCGAACTCGGAACGCTGTCTGGCCGCGCAAGGGCTGGTGTTTCACGCGCTCATCATCTCCAGCGTTTCCATCGACTGGTATCTGTCGCTCGAAGCCCCTTTCACCTCTTCATCCTTTGGCGCCAGCGTCGCCATCTCGGCGCTGGTCGGCGCGCTTGGCCTTGATCGCGCTGGCGGCGCCGATGCCGGAAAACGATCCGGCAATTGGCGATATCGGCGGGCTCTTTCTCGCGAGCATTCTCGGCATCACCTACATCGATTTCATGGCGGTGCTGGTGATCTGGTACGGCGACCTGCCGCGCGAAGAAATCTGGTTCGTCGAACGTGATCATTGGCCTTGGTCGGCACTGGCCGCTGCGGCTTTCTTGCTCACTTCGGTGCTGCCGGCGTCTCGCCCTGCTTCTCAGCAAGGTCCGAAGATCGCGCCGACCGCTGCGCGCGATCGGCGCCTGCGTCCTGATCGGACTGGTTTGCTACGACATTTATCTGATCGCGCCGCCGGCCGGCGGCCGCGCGGTGCTCACCGCATTCCTTGCGGTGGCCGGCATCGGGCTCGCATTGAGCGGCCTGTTACCTCGAGCGGCGTCACCACACTCCTACCCCTGCGGGAGCCGGCGAATGCCCGCTGAAGAACACATCCAATATGTCCCGGAATCGCCCGGCGTCGACACCCGGATCGTGTTGTGGTGCGGCGTCGCCGTCTTGATGCTGCTCGGCGGAGCCATCGGCGGACTTTATGCGGTTTACGACTACAACGTGCCGATCAAGACCGTGCCGCCGCCGAAATCATTTCCGCAGCCGCAGGTCGTTACCCCCGAAGCCGACCAGGCCGAACTCCACCGCCTGCGCGAAGCGCAAACCAAGCGGCTTAAGACCTGGGGCTGGGCCGACGCTCAGCACAGCCTCATTCAAATTCCGATCGAGCGGGCGATGACTCTTCTGGTGCAAAAAGGCAAGGACGCTTACGCGCCGCTCTTCCCGCCGCAGCCGGCGCTGAGCTCGCCGACCGCCGGCGCGCAGAACGCCATCACGCCAACTCCGCCGAACCCGCCCGCCCCGCCGGCCAATACCGGCAATTCGCAACCGGGCCAACAGCCATGATACGTGCGCGCGCCATCATGCTGCCGATGATGCTGGCCCTGGCGATGCGATCTCGCCTGCCCGCGCGAATTTTACCTCCGCGCAGCTTGCGCAAATTGCGGCCACGCCGCCGCCCCATGCCGTGCTGCCGCTCGGCCCTGATATTCCAGGACGAAAACGGACGACCCATCACCATCAAGAACGCCATCGGCGGCGTGCCCGCGGTCGTGATCTTCGCCGATTATACCTGCCGCACGCTGTGCGGCCCGATCGTGGAATTCACCGCCGACGGGCTCGCCAAGACCGGCCTGCGATCCCGGCATGGATTATCGGCTGGTCGTGATCGGCATCAATCCGCGCGACGGCATCGATACCGCGCGCGCGATGCGGGCGGCACATATCGCCGCCGGCAGTCCAGTCGAGCCGCGCGGCCGTCTTCCTGAGCGGCGGCGAGCCCGACATCGCACGCCGCGACCCAAGCGGTCGGGCTGCATTACGCCTACGATGCCGAGCACGATCAATACGCGCACCCGGCCGCGGCCTATATCGTCGATGCCGCCGGCCGCGTGCGCCGGGTCATGTCGCCGATCGGGCTCGATGGCGGCGATCTGCGGCTTGCCCTGATCGACGCCGGCCACGGCGCGATCGGCGGCTTCGCCGATCAGCTGCATCTGCTCTGCTACGGCTTCGATCCCGCCCATGGCATCTACACCGAGCGCATCACCACGCTGCTGACTTTTGCCTGCCTCGGCACGCTCGTGATCATCGCCGGCGGCATATTCAGCATGGTCATGCTCGCGGCGGCGGAGGGAGGCCGACATGAATATCTCCCAGTTCACCACCGAGGCCTCCAACTATGCCGCGCAGGTCGATCGACCTGTTTTATCTGCTGTCGATCATTTCCGGCATCGTCGTGCTTGTTGGTCAGCGGCGCGATCATCGTCTTTTTCGCGCTGTATTACCGCGGGTCGTCGACGCCGCGCGGCCATGTTGCCCGAGCGCAAAAGCCGCGAGATCGAAATCGGCTGGACGGTGGCGACGCTGTTCAGCTTCCTGTTCCTGTTCTGGTGGGCCGCGTCGGACCGAGCTCACCGCAGCTGGCGCCGCCGAAGGACGCGCTGGAAATTCACGTCGTCGCCAAGCAATGGATGTGGCGGTTTCAGCATCCGAGCGGCGCGCGCGAAATCGACGAATTGCATGTGCCGGCCCATCACCAACATACGGCTGGCGATGACGTCGCAGGACGTCATTCACGATCTTTATCTGCCGGCGCTGCGCTTGAAGCAGGACATTTTGCCGGATCGCTATACTTATGAATGGTTCAACGCCGACAAGACCGGCATTTTCCATTTCACCTGTGCGGAATTCTGCGGCACCGACCACTCGTCATGGCCGGCACGCTGGTGCATCGTGACGCCGCAGGACTACGCGCGCTGGACCGCGGCGCAGCCGGAAGGCGACGATCTCGCGCACCAGGGCGCGGCGCTGTTCCGTTCGCTCGGATGCTCGGGCTGCCATACGCCCGGGCTCGTCGGTGCATGCGCCCGACCTGCACGGCGTTTACGGGCACGTCGTGCACCTCACCGGCGGCCGCACGCGGACCGCCGATGAGGCCTACTTGCGCGACTGCATTCTGGTGCCGGACACCGACCCGCGTCGCCGGCTTATCCGCCGATCATGCCGAATTTCACCGGCTCGGTGGAGGAAGGCCAGATCGTCGAGCTGATCGCCTACATCAAATCGCTGACCGCCGACCAGGATCAGGAGACGCCGACCGCGCGCCGAAATCATCCTCGCAATCCTCGGGAGGGCAGCAATGACCGATGCGACATTGCCTTTCGTGCCGCCGCTCGACGCCAGCGGCGAGAGCTATCTCGACGAAGGCCACACCATCCTGTCGTGGCTGACCACGACCGACCACAAGCGCATCGCCATCCTCTACGCGCTGTCGATCACGGTGTTCTTCTTCATCGGCGGCGTCGCCATCGGCCTGGTGCGGCTGGAACTGATCAGCCCGACCGGCTCTGTTCCTGACCTCCGACGAATACAATCGCCTGTTCACCATCCACGGCATCATCATGGTGTGGTTCTTCCTGGTGCCGTCGATCCCTGCGACCATGGGCAACTTCATCTTGCCGATGATGATCGGCGCGCCGGACGTGGCGTTTCCGCGGCTCAATCTGATTGTCCTGGTATCTCTATGTCGGCGGCGCCGCCTTCACCGTCTATGTGCTTGTTTTCCGGCGGCGTCGATACCGGCTGGACGTTCTATCCGCCGTTTTCGTCGGAATATTCGCATTCCAACGTCATTGCGGCCGCAGCCGGCGTGTTCGTTGTCGGCTTTTCCTCGATCGCGACCGGCGTCAATTTCCTCGCCACCATCCACATGCTGCGCTGCCCCGGCATGACCTGGTTTCGGCTGCCGCTGTTTGCCTGGGCGATGTATGTGATCAGCATGGTGATGGTGCTGGCGACGCCGGTGCTGGCGATGTCGCTCTTGCTCATTTCGGCGGAGCGCTATTTCGGCCTGCCGATTTTCGATCCGAGCGCCGGCGGCGATCCGCTGCTGTTCCAGCATTTGTTCTGGTTCTACAGCCATCCCGCCGTTTACATCATGATTTTGCCGGCGATGGGCGTGGTCTCCGAAGTGTTCGCCTGTTTCGCGCGCCGCCGGCGTCTTCGGCTACGCGCTTCATGGTGTTCGCGCTGATAACGATCGGCGTGGTCGGCTTCATGGTCTGGGGCCATCACATGTTCGTCGCCGGCCAGTCGCCGCTCGCCAATCTGGTGTTCTCGTTCCTGTCGTTCATCGTCGCGGTGCCGTCCGCCATCAAGGTGTTCAACTGGACGGCAACGCTCTATCGCGGCCATATCGGCTTCGAAGCGCCGATGATCTATGCGCTTGGCTTTCTCGGCCTGTTCACCATCGGCGGGCTGACCGGACTGTTCCTGGCTTCGGTGCCGATCGATATCGCGACGACGGATACCTATTTCGTCGTCGCCCATTTCCACACCATCATGGTCGGCGGCACGGTGTCGGCGTTCATGGCCGGCATTCACTATTGGTGGCCGAAGGTGACGGGCAAGCTCTACAACGAATTCTGGGCGCAATTCGCCGCCATCACCATGTTTCTCGGCTTCAACGTGACCTTCCTGCCGCAATTCGTGATGGGCTGGCTCGGCATGCCGCGCCGCTACCATTATTATCCCGACGTCTTTCAGATCTGGCACGTCCTCTCGAGCGGCGGCGCGGTGATCCTCGCGGTCGCCTATCTGATGCCGCTGGTTTATCTGACCTGGTCGCTGTTCTACGGCGAGAAGGCGCCGCGACAATCCGTGGCACGCCACCGGTCTGGAATGGCAGACGCCGTCGCCGCCGCCGAAGACGAATTTCCTGCGGCCGCCGCGCGTCGATGCCGATCCGTACGACTATCACGACTTCGGCCGCGCCGAGGAAACCGGCGACGAAGCGCGGGCCCGGCCGCAAGGTGAAGCGTCATGAGCGACACCGCCGGCGCATTGCAGGAACCGTGGCCCGATCTGCGGCTGCAGCGCGAAGGCGTCGGGCTCGGCATGTGGATATTTCTTGGCGAGCGAGGTGCTGTTTTTCGCCGCCCTGTTCTGCGGCTACGCGGTCTATCGCAGTTTCAACGCCGAGGCATTTCGTATCGCCGGCGCGCATACCGAGATCGTCTACGGCTCGATCAATACCGTGCTGCTGCTGACCTCGAGCCTGACCATGACCGTTGCACTGCGCGCGGCGACCGCGCAACTGCGCGACCTGACGCTTGTTTGCCTTGCCGCCACCGCAGCGCTCGGCGCTCGCGTTCCTTATCTGCAAGGGCCTGGAATATCACGAAGACCTCAAGGAACATCTGTTTCCCGGTCCGCATTTTCCGCTGTCGCCGCCGGCGACGCAGATGTTCTGGGGCTTTTATTGGATCATGACCGGCGATTCACGCCGTGCATCTCACCGGCGGGCATCGCGATCGTGCTGGTCGTGTTCACGCTGTTCAAACGCCGCGTCATTCCGGTGCAAGGCTCGACCATGGAAGGCGTGGCCATCTACTGGCACTTTGTCGATTCGGTCTGGCTCGTGCTCTATCCCCTGCTCTATCTGGCAGGCCGCTCATGACCGACCCGTCCAACCCGCAGTCCGCCGCTCGCGAGCGCGACGCGCGACGCGAGCAAGCCTGGTGGTTATGGAAAGGCCCGGTTCTGGTCTGGCTCGCGCTGATCGTGCTGTTCGGCATCAGTTTCGGCGTTGGCCTATGTGCCGCTCGGCGGCGGCAATCTCGCGGCTCAATCTGCTCATTGCCGCCGTCATGATCGCGCTGCTGGTGACCTTCCTGATGGACATGCGAAACGCAACGGCGATCGTTCGCATCGTCGGCGGCGCCGGGCTGTTTTGGACTGATCCTCATGTTCAGCCTGACATTCAACGATTACCTGTCACGATATTATTGATGTATTCGCCCGAGATGACCGCAAAACCGCGTAAGCCCCAATCCAAAGCACATCGCCGTTCTGAAAGGCTCAGCGACAACTCCGGCGATGCGAACAAGATCACCGAGCGGGAAGTCGAAGACGTCGAGGAGCTGTCCTCGCCGCGCACGCCGGTCATCTACGAGATCGTTCGCCGGCAGGGCGAGGAGGAGATGGCACGGCCGCTCGTCTCGCTATGGTGGTCGGGCGTCGCCGCCGGTCTTTCCATCAGCTTCTCGCTGTTGGCGCAAGCCATCCTGCAGACGCACCTGCCGGATGCGCCATGGCGCCCGCTCGTCGCCGATTTGGGCTATTCCGTCGGCTTCATCATGGTGGTGATGTCGCGGCAGCAATTGTTCACGGAGAGCACGATCACGGCGGTCCTGCCGGTCATGGCCGCAATGAACTGGTATAATCTCGGCAGGCTTGGCCGAATGTGGAGCGTGGTGCTGATCGCAAACTTCGCCGGCACCCTGTTTGCCGCGCTGTTCTGCAAATTCACGCCCGTGCTCACGCCCGAGCTTTTCAACGGCATGATCGAGATCAGCCGCCATATCCTCGGCCACAGCCTGCCCGAAATGTTCTTTCGCGGTATCGCCGCTGGATTTTTGATGGCCGCTTTGGTCTGGCTGATACCGAGCGCGGAATCGGCGCAGTTTTACGTGATCGTGCTCATGACATATCTGATTTCGGCCGGAAGCTTCATGCACATCGTCGCCGGAAGCGTCGAGGCTTTCCTGCTGGTGCTCGACGGTCAGCTGGGTTGGCTGGCCATGCTCGGGCATTTCGCCATTCCAACCCTGCTTGGCAATATCGTCGGCGGCACCGCTTTGTTCGCCCTGATCGCCTACGCGCAGGTCATGAAGGAAATCTAGCGCGGCCCGCCGCGACCGATCGGGACGGTCGCCCCCCGGTGCATTGTCGCAGACGGAACCGCAGCGTGGCGCCGCCGTTCACGTAGCAGGACCCCTAACAACATTTGGCTGGAACCCGTCGCGGCGTTCAGCCGGAGCGGGAGAGCATGGCCAAGACCGTGGGCGACTTCGTCGTCGAGAGACTGCACGCCTGGGGCGTGCGCAAGATATTCGGCTATCCCGGCGATGGGATTAATGGCGTGTTCGGCGCGCTCAACCGCGCCGACGGCAAGATCGAATTTATCCAGGCCAGACACGAGGAAATGGCCGCCTTCATGGCGTCGGCCTATGCCAAATTCACCGGGGGGCTCGGCGTCTGCATCGCCACTTCGGGGCCCGGCGCTTCGCATTTGATCACCGGGCTCTACGATGCCCGCCTCGATCACATGCCGGTATTGGCCATTACCGGCCAGCAATCGCGCAATGCCATGGGCGGTCATTACCAGCAGGAAGTCGATCTTGCCTCGCTGTACAAGGACGTCGCCGGCGCTTTTGTACAACAAGCCTCGACGGCTCCGCAGGTGCGCCACCTGATCGATCGCGCCATCCGCATCGCGCTCGGCGAACGGCGCGTGACGGCCATCATTCTGCCGAACGATCTTCAGGACGCGCCCTATTCCGATCCGCCGCGCATTCACGGCACCGTGCATTCCGGGATTGGCTTTTCCAAGCCGAAGACGATTCCCTACGAGGCCGATCTGCGCCGGGCTGCCGACGTGCTCAACAGCGGCGAAAAGGTCGCCATGCTGGTTGGCGCGGGCGCGCTGCATGCGACCGACGAAGTAATCGCGGTGGCAGACCGCCTGGGCGCCGGCGCGGCCAAGGCGCTGCTCGGCAAGGCGGCGCTGCCCGACGATTTGCCGTGGGTCACCGGCTCGATCGGCATGCTGGGCACCAAGCCGAGCTACGAATTGATGACGGAGTGCGACACGCTGTTGATGATCGGCTCCGGCTTTCCTTACTCCGAATTCCTGCCGAAGGAGGGCAAGGCGCGCGGCGTGCAAATCGATCTCGCGCCCGACATGCTGTCGCTGCGCTATCCGATGGAAGTCAATCTGGTCGGCGACTCCGCCGAGACATTGCGCGCGCTGTTGCCGATGCTCAAGCAAAAGTCCGATCGGAAGTGGCGCGATGGCATCGGCAAGAATGTTGCCGAGTGGTGGAAAGTGCTCGAAGCTCGCGCCAAGGAGCCCGCACAGCCGGTCAACCCGCAGCGCGTAACCTGGGAGCTGTCGCCTCGGCTGCCGGATCGCGTCATCATTACCAGCGACTCCGGCTCCTGCGCCAATTGGTTTGCGCGCGACCTGAAAATGCGCCGCGGCATGATGGCATCGCTGTCCGGGGGATTGGCTTCGATGGGCGCTGCCGTGCCCTATGCCATTGCGGCGAAATTCGCTCATCCCGACCGGCCGGTTGTCGCGCTCGTCGGCGACGGCGCGATGCAGATGAACAACATGGCCGAGCTGATCACGGTCGCAAAATACTGGCAGCAATGGTCCGATCACCGCTGGATCGTTTGTGTGTTCAACAACGAGGACTTGAACCAGGTAACCTGGGAACAGCGGGTGATGGAGGGCGATCCCAAATTCAACGCATCGCAGCAGATTCCCAATGTGCCCTATCATAAGTTCGCCGAGTTGATCGGGCTGAAGGGCCTGTATGTCGATCGGCCCGATGCGATGGCGACCGCCTGGGAGCAAGCCTTCGCCGCCGACCGTCCGGTGGTGATCGAGGTCAAGACCGACCCCGAGGTGCCGCCGCTGCCGCCGCACATCACGCTCACCGAGGCCAAGCATCTGACCGAGTCGCTGATCAAGGGCGACCCGCACGAAGGCGGCATGATCAGGGAGACCGCAAGACAGGTCATCGCTTCCCTCGTGCCGGGGAAATAAGACGTGGCAACCTCGAACTCCGGCGGTCCGCCGATCGAGACCGTGACGGCAAGCGCCTATCGGATTCCGACGGACAGCCCGGAGGCCGACGGCACGATAAGCTGGGATGCGACGACCCTGATCGTGGTCCACGTCAGCGCCGGCGGCGACGAAGGCTTGGGCTGTACTTATGCAGACGCCACGGTCGCGCCGCTGGCAAAAGATTTTCTCGGCAAGGCCATCGCGCATCGCGACAGTTTCGACATTCCCGGGTGCTGGATGGCCATGCAGCGCAGCGTGCGCAATCTCGGCCGTTCCGGGTTAGCCGCCTGCGCAATCTCCGCGGTCGATAATGCGCTTTGGGATCTCAAGGCGAAAGCGCTGGATTTGCCCCTGGCGTCTTTGCTCGGCCGATGCCGGGAGCGGGTTCCCATTTACGGCAGTGGCGGCTTCACCAGCTACTCGAGCCGCCAACTGCGCGATCAGCTTTCCGGCTGGGTGGAAAAAGACGGCTGCCGCTTCGTCAAGATGAAAGTCGGCAGCGATCCCGAGCGCGATCCGGAACGGGTCATGGATGCCAAGGACGCGATCGGCGCGCATGAATTGTTCGTCGATGCCAATGGCGCCTTCTCGGTGAAAGAGGCGCTGACTTTTGCCGACGCCTGCGCCGATGCCGACATTCGCTGGTTTGAAGAGCCGGTGACGTCGGACGATCTGCCGGGCTTGCGCTTGATGCGTGAGCGCGCGGCTCACGAAATGGACATCGCCGCGGGCGAATACACTTACACCTTGGACGACGCGCGCCGGATGCTGGAGGCCAATGCCGTCGACGTTTTGCAAGCCGACGCCACACGCTGCGGCGGCATCACCGGTTTCATGCAGATCGGAGCGCTGTGCGAAGCCCACCACATCGACCTGTCGGCGCATTGCGCTCCGTCGATGCATCGGCATGTCGGTTGCACCGTGCCACGGCTGCGCCACATCGAGTGGTTCCACGATCATGTGCGTATCGAACAGATGCTGTTCGACGGCGCGCCTGTCGCCCACGATGGCACCATTGACATCGACGTCAGCCGGCCGGGGCATGGCCTGACCTTCAAGTCGCCGGACGCCGAGCGCTACCGCGTGAACGGAGGCCCGGTATGACGCGCCCGCTTCCGCGCTCGATGTGGTGGCAAACCTGGCGCTGGCGGGCGCCGCGGCACTGATTGTCGTGCGTCCGCGCCATGTCACGCAAATCGCGGCATCGCCGCGCCTCAAGCGCGGCATTGCCAAACGAGTTGCACCGCCTCCGCCGCCATCGCCGCTGTCGAAACTGCGGGAATTGCGACGACTGACCCGGCGTTATGCGCCGCCCGTGCAGGCGAAACGCCGCCGATTGACCCGCAGCACCGGGCGCAAGCTCAATGGCAGCGCGGCACTGCTGGCGTTTTCCGTACTTACCGACAGCGCCGTCGAGCACTACCGCGGCTCGTTTCAAAATCGCGCCATGTACACGCCGCTAATCGCCGCCGCCGTCACGCTCGGCGCGAGTCTGTTCGGCCTTGGCGACACGCGCGGGCAAAAGCACACCGTGCGGGACGTCGTGTATGGCTCGGCGGCCGCAACCGGTTTCACCGGCCTAGGCTTTCATCTCTACAATATTCTCAAGCGGCCCGGCGGATGGTCGTGGCTCAACCTGTTCTATGCAGCTCCTGTCGGCGCACCGATGGCGCTTGCTTTGGCAGGATTGATCGGCCGCGGTGCCGAGCGGGTCCGCGACACGGCGCCGCTCGACGACGCGACGGTGCTCGGTCTGCCGGCGGGACGAATGCTGGCGGCCGTGACCGCCGCCGGACTTGCCGGCACCGTCGGCGAAGCCGGACTTCTGCATTTTCGCGGCGCCTATCACAATCCCGCCATGCTATTGCCGGTCACGGTTCCGCCACTTGCGTCCGCGGCTCTTGCGGCAGCCGCGCTTCGGCCGGGCCGGACGGTCAATCGCTTGGCGCGCTGGTGGCTGCGCATGACGGCGTTGCTTGGCTTCGCCGGCGTCGGATTTCATGCCTATGGCGTGTCCCGCAATATGGGCGGCTGGCGCAACTGGTCGCAGAATTTGCTCAACGGCCCGCCGTTGCCGGCGCCACCGAGCTTTACGGGTCTGGCCCTTGCCGGCCTCGCCGCTCTCACGCTGGTCGAGGAGGCGGAAACCGATGTCTGAGCGGTATCCGGGTTACGACGTTCTCAATAAGCGCAATTCCATGTCATGGAACGATCAGACCCGAAAGGTCATCGATCAACGGCTGGCGCTCGATCCCGACCGGCACCTGTTCTTTTCCGACGAGGAATGGCCGACGCTCCGCGCACTCTGCGACCGTATCGTGCCGCAAACGACAGTGCGGCCGCACCCGATCCCGGTCGCCGCCATGGTCGACGAGAAAATGTACACCAATGCGGGCGACGGTTACCGCTATGCGAGCTTGCCGCCGATGCGCGAAACCTGGCGGCAGGGCCTCGCCGCGCTCGACGCCGAAGTCTCAGACCGGCACAGTCTGCGGTTTCATGAGCTCGAGCCGCTGCAGCAGGACGCCATCCTCAAGGCCGTTCAGGACGGCAAGGTGACCAATCGCGCCTGGCGCGATCTGCCGCCAAAAAGCTTCTTCACCAAACGCCTGCTGCACGACGTCGTCAGCTCCTATTATGCGCATCCGACGTCATGGAATGAAATCGGCTTCGGCGGTCCCGCCTCTCCGCGCGGCTATGTGCGGATGAATTTCGACCGGCGCGATCCCTGGGAAGCCTCGGAAGCGCGGCCGGGCCGCGAGGATCGCGCGCGGCGGGAGAACGAGCGTGTCGGATAACGCGCAAGAAACGCCGCGCGCGCATTCGCGGACGCGCGCCGGATGTTTTTCATCCCGGCGGCTGGGTGCCGATGCGCCAACACTCCGACGACGAAGCTGTGGACTTTGCCATCGTCGGCACCGGCGCCGGCGGCGGTACGCTGGCCTGCAAACTCGCCGAATACGGCTTCTCCGTCGTGGCGCTTGATGCCGGACCTTACTGGCGGCCGCTGGAAGACTTTGCCTCCGACGAGCACCACCAGGCAAAGTTGTACTGGACCGACGAGCGGATCACGGACGGCGACGATCCGATCCAGCTCGGCTCCAACAATTGCGGCAAGTCTGTCGGCGGCTCAACCGTGCATTTCGCCATGGTGTCGCTGCGCTTTCGGCCGGAATGGTTCAAGTGCCGGAGCAAGCTCGGCTATGGCGCCGACTGGCCGCTGGATTGGCGCGAGATGTGGACCTATTACGCCGAGGTTGAAGCGGCGTTGAAAATCTCCGGGCCGGTCAATTACCCGTGGGGTCCGCAACGGCCACGCTATCCCTACCGGCCGCACGAGCTTAACGCTGCGGCCTTGGTTCTCGCCGAAGGCGCAGAAGCGCTCGGCATCGGCTGGTCGCCGACGCCGCTGGCAACCGTCTCGGCGCCGCGCGGCCACTCGCCGCCGTGTGTCTATCGCGGCATGTGCGTGATCGGCTGCTCGACCAACGCCAAGCAGAGCGTACTGATCACCTGGCTGCCGCGCGCGCTCGCCGCCGGCGCGGAAATCCGCGATCTGGCCATGGTGGGCCGCATCGAGCACGACGACAACGGCCGGGCGACGGGCGTTCATTATATGCGCGAAGGTGTCTGGCGATTTCAGCGCGCGCGCAACGTCGTGGTTGCCGGCTATGCCATCGAAACGCCGCGGCTACTGCTGCATTCGGCGTCAGGCCGGTTCCCCGACGGCTTGGCCAACTCGTCCGGTCTCGTCGGCAAGAACTTGATGGTGCAGGCGAACCAGGCGGTATGGGGCATCATGGAGCGCGAGATCCGCAGCTACAAGGGTCCGCCGTCGCTCGCCATCACCGAGCATTGGAATTACACCGACGCCGGCAAAGATTTCTTCGGCGGTTACGCCTATATGAGCCAAGGCCCCCTGCCGGTCACCTGGTCCGGCACGCAAGCCGGTAAGCGCGGCCTGTGGGGCCAGCGCCTGCTCGATGAAATGGAGAAATATAACCATCAGGTCGGTCTCAAGATCGTCGGCGAATGCCAGCCGCAGGAACGCAACCGGGTGACGCTGACCGACCAGAAGGATCAATACGGTCTGCCCGTGCCGCGGATCACTTATTCCTATTGCGACAACGACAAGAGATTGATCGCCCATTCGCTTGGCTTCATGCGCCGCGCGCTCGATGCCACGGGCGCCACCGAAATCTGGGACGAGACCGACGACACCTGCCATATCAATGGCACCGCCCGGATGGGCGACAATCCGGATTCAAGCGTCGTCAACGCCGATTGCCGCTCCTGGGACATTCCCAATTTGTGGATTTGCGACGGCTCGGTGTTTCCGACCGTGGGCGGCGTCAATCCGTCACTGACCATCCAGGCCATTGCCTGCCGCACCGCGGACCGTATCCGATCCATGGCCGCAAGAGGGGAGCTTTAGCGGCTGCTGCCGACGGCCGCGTTGCCCGCTCAAGCACTGGCTTCTCGCGGGCCGGAACCGAATCGATTCGCAAAATGTTATGCTCATAGGGCCAACCTTCGGCGTGGAGCGCTGCGCACATGAAGGTCGGAAATGCACTTTTCTGGCTAGGCACCTTTTTTGCCGCCGTGATCTTGCTGTGGGCCGCGGCGGATTACCTGTACAATCTCAGTGACAATTACCCGGTTCTGAATATCACCGCGGTGGTCGTCGCTGGCGCCATCTGGATCGTGGGTTTGCTCTGCCGCCATGCCCTATAGCTGCCGGCTATCCAGCTTCAGGCACTCCCGCGCATCCGATAGACATTCGATGACGGAGCGGCTTCTTCTGGGACCAGGGCGCCATCCTCGATGCGCAGGACCTTGTCGGCAAATCCGGTGAGCCGCGCGTCGTGGGTGACGACCAAAACGGCGCGATCGGGTTCGCGGGCGATTGCCGCTAACAGCGCCATGATGGCTTGTCCGTTGGCGCCGTCGAGCGCCGCGGTCGGCTCGTCGGCAAGGATGACCGCGGGTTCTGCGACGATTGCGCGCGCGATCGCAATGCGCTGCTGCTCGCCGCCGCTGAGTTGCCGCGGAAAGGCATCGGCCTTGCGGACCAGCTCCACTCTGGTCAGCACCTCCCGGGTCCGGGCGCGCGCCATGGCGCCGCGCTCGCCACGCACGTCAAGCGCCAGCTGGACGTTTTCCGCGGCGGTCAGCGTCGGAAACAGGTGGAAACTCTGGAACACAAAGCCAATATGGCGGCGGCGGATTTCGGCAAGCTGTTCGGTGTCGGCACCGTCGGTCGAGTGACCGCAGATTTCCACCGTCCCTTCGCTTGGCGTCAGCATGCCGCCGAGAATCGACAGCAATGTCGTCTTGCCGCTGCCGGACGGTCCCATCAGCATGGTCATGCCGCCGCCGTCCAGCGACAAATCAACATGCTTGAGCGCCTGCACCCGTGCGGCGCCGGAGCCGAGGGTTTTGCCCACGTTTTTCGCCTGGATGATGGCTTTTGTCATCGTGCCATCACCATCACGGGGTCGAGCCGCACGACGCGGCTGATTGCAGCCACCGCCGAGCCGACGCACATCGCCACGGTGAGCAGAAACAGCGCCGCCAGCAGCCACGGTGTGATCACGATCGGCAATGAGGTCTTGGCGGTGGCCGCGACAACGCCAAATCCGATGCCCGCGGCGATAACGAAGCCAAGCACGGCGCTGATCAACGCTTGCAGAATAATGACGGTGTAAATGTAGCCCTTGGAGCAGCCGATCGCCCGCAGCGTGGCAAACTCGTAAAGATGATCCTTGGTGCTCGAGTAGAGCGTTTGGGCGACGATCACGGTGCCGACAATAACGCCGAGCAACGCTCCGGCAAAAAGCGCCGCGCCCGCTCCAGTCCCGAACAGCCAGAACGAGCGGCTCCGGCTACGAAATTGCGCCGGCGTAAGCGCTTCGACATTGGGGACCGCCGCTTGAATGGCGCTTTGAACTTGCCCGACATTGGCGCCGGGCTTCAGCCGCACCAGAAAATGGCTGGCGCGATCCGCCGGAAGCCCGATATAGGACGCGCGCGCTGTCGAGATCGGCAAACACATAAGGCGTCGTGGTGAATGACCGGATGCCGTCGGTGACGGCTGCGACTTCCGCAGGCAGGCCACGGATTTCGGTTTTGGCTCCAATGCCCGTCACATCGAGCCGGCCGAAATAGGTCTTATCGACCGCGACATGACCGGCGGCCGACAGCGCCTGAACCGAACCGTTGACGATGTCCCAGGGCGCAATGCCGCCGGCAGCAATGTTCGAGCCGACGACAAAGATCGGCGTCATTCCGCCTCCGGGCAACTGCCAAGCGGAAAACCCGATGACGACGGGAACGACTCCGGCTACTCCGGCAAGCGAGCGCACGCGGTCGCCTATCCGCGTGTCCAGCAGCGAAAGGTCTTCAAAGCTCTTGGTTCCGCGCCCGACGACCCACAAGTCGGCCGGAGCGTGATCGATCATTGTCGTTACCATGCGCCCAAAGCCGAGATAGAGACCCATTTGCACCATCACAAGAACGACGGAGAAGACGATGCCGATCAGAGTCGCGACAAAACGCAGCCGGTCTTGAAGCAGATTTCGCGAGGCAAGCGTTGCAACAAGCGCCATCGGTGGAGATACCCGTCGCGTCGATCAATTCCGGCAAAATCGCGGCGCGGCGCGGTTCGGCTCGAACGGCAATCCGAGACAATTGTCGTCGTGACGCAACGCTTTAGCACCCGGTTGCGTTCCGGTGCCCCGAGCCCCGTTTTCGGGACGCCTTTGGCCAGGTCTTAATTGCTGAAGTAAGTTGGCAGCGATACGTCGCCGGCCCATGAGGATCGGCGATGAGAACGGTCGCCGGGTGAATGATGGAATTGCCGTCCCAGTTGCGCCGCGCCGTCGACCGCCCTCCGCGACGCAAGGCTTGCCGATGTAACCGCGGCGGCGGCGGCCCTGTCACAGCGCTATCGTGAAAAAAGGCGCGACGGCAGGCCGCACATCGGCAGCGATGAAGACGCCCTCGCCTACCTCGCGGTTCGCTTGCCGGCGACGTTCGCGGCGACCCGCGCGAGCTTTGCCGCGATCGCCGACGCCCGCCCCGATTTTGCACCAAACACCGCGCTCGATATCGGCGCCGGCCCAGGGACCGCGTTGTGGGCCGCGGCCGACTGCTGGCCCGAGCTCGCCGATGCATTGCTCGTGGAGGCGAGCCCGATTTTTCGCACCTGGGGAGAGCGGCTTGCGGCAGGCGCTCACCTGCCGCGGATCGCTTGGCGCGTCGCGGATGTGGCTGCGGCGACAATCGATTGTGCGCCAAGCGATTTGGTCATTTTGGCTTACACATTGAACGAACTTGCCCCAAACATTCGGCAGTCGGTCCTGCAGCGGCTGTGGCAACTGACCGCCGACATCCTTGTCGTCGTCGAACCGGGAACGCCGGACGGCTGGCAGCGTATCCTTGCCGCCCGCGGTCAACTGATCGACAGCGGCGCTTACGTGATCGCGCCGTGTCCGCACGCCCATGCCTGCCCGCTGCAGGCGCCGGACTGGTGCCATTTCGCGGAGCGTGTCGCCCGCTCGCGCCTGCATCGCCGAGCCAAGGATGCGACGGTGCCTTGGGAGGACGAGAAGTTCAGCTATATCGCGGTCTCGCGAAAGCCGGCGGCGACCGCCGCAGCGCGCGTCATCGCGCGACCCCGCAGAGCCAGCGGCCGTGTTACGCTAAAACTGTGCCGACCCGATGGATCGGCGGGCGAGCGGCTGGTCTCGCGTCGCGACGGCGCAGCTGTTCAAGCGCGCGTCGCGCAGCCATTGGGGCTCTTCCGCTGTGACTTTGAGCCGTCACTTCTTGACCAGCGCGTCGAAGGCCTGAGCGAAGCCGTTAAACGAGACCGGTACCGTCACGTCATGGCCGCCGGCATCGGCGAACGAAAGCTTGCCGGTGCCGGTTGCCTCGCGCAATTTCTTCAGGATGTCTTCTTTGAGATCGAATTCGGCGAAGCATCCGTTCGGATTGCAGTTGGCGAACGGCGCGATCACGCCCGGATCGGCGTCGCCGGTCTGGATATGCACTTGCGTGCTGAAGGAAGCATTCACCGGCACCTGAACGATGAGCTTAACCGGCTGGCCTTTTTGCGGGCGCGCCGACCGCGACCCGCGAGAACGGCAGGTTCTTACCCTGAAGCTGCGTGACCTGCGCCATATCGCAAACCGGCTCCGAGGGCGGGGAACTGTTCTCCACGCATTGCACGACCCAATCGCCATAGGTCGCCGTCGTCCGCTGCGGCACGTTACTCGACGCCGGCGGGTGCGCCGCAACCGGCGGTGCCGGGCGAGCCGGCGGCGCCGGACGCGGCTGTTGCGCCTGTGCGGTTGCGGCCGCCACGATTAAGAAGGCGGCGGCGATGCAGGCTGCCGGCCATTTGCTGCTACTTTTCCATGGTGTTTATGCGCGACTCTTCTAGGCTGAGGTCCGCACCTTGCTGTGACTTACATTCGCGGCCATTAGCGGCGTTGCGCCCGTTTCGCGAGGCGAGGAATTCGGCCGAGCGATGGCTGCTCCTTGGCCACCTTAGCGGCCGCGTGGTAATCGAGAATAGCATGGCGCAAGCCCAAGCCAACCCAACTGCCAACCAGACATTCATGCCGCTCGGCGAGGCGTTAATGTACGCCGAGCGCTGCCGCACCGAAGGCAAGCTGATGGAGGCGGAGGCGGTCTGCCGCCAGATTCTCCAGGCGCAGCCCAACGTGCCGGAAGCCGAGCATCTGCTCGGCATCATCGCCCATCAGAACGGCAAGCTCGGCGATGCCATCGAGCACGTCAAGCGCGCGGCCAAGCTCGCGCCGCAAGGTCGCGCTGTTTCACGCCAATCTCGGCGAAATGCTCCGCCTCGCCGGCCGCCCCAAGCTCGCCGCCGACGCCGCGCGCGCCGCGCTCGAGATCGATCCCAAAATGCCGGCCGCGCTGAGCAATCTCGGCGTCGCGCTCTACGAACTCAAAGACTACGAAGACGCCGCGCGCGCGCAGCGCAAGGCGATCGCGGCCAAGCCCGATTTTGCCGAGGCGCACAGCAATCTCGGCAATGCGCTGCATGCGCTTGCGCCGCTTCGACGAGGCGATCCCGGCCTATCGCCGCGCCATCGAGATCAATCCGAACTATGCCGACGGCTGGGCCAATCTCGGCACCACGCTGCATCACAGCGGCAGTTTCGAAGAAGGCATTTCGGCGTTGCGCCGCGCCATCGCGCTGGCGCCGCATCATGCCAATGCCCGCTCCGGGCTCGGCATTCTTCTGCTCATGCGCGGCGACCTCGCCGAAGGCTGGGACGAATATGAATGGCGCTTGCGCTCGACCGAGCGCAAGGGGCCGAAATTTCCCGAAATCCCCTGGCAGGGCGAAAGCCTCGCCGGCAAGCACATTTACGTCCAGGCCGAACAGGGTTTCGGCGATACGCTGCAATTCGCGCGCTACATGCCGCTGCTTCCCGCGCGCGGCGCCAAAGTGACTTTGCGCGTGCATCAGCAGCTTGTGAGCCTGATGCGCGAAAGCCTGCCCGGCATCACCGTCCTCGGCGATCGCGGCGATCCGGCGCCCTACCAATGCGACGCGGTGCTGTTGAGCCTGCCGCGCGTGTTCAAAACGCGGCTCGAGACCATTCCGGCGCAGGTCCCTTATCTGCGTCCGCCGGCCGAAGCGCAATCGCGCTGGAATGGCCGGCTCGGCAAATTGAAGGGGCTGCGCATCGGCATCGTCTGGGCGGGCAATCCCGAACACGTCAACGATACCCGCCGCTCGCTCGATCTCGACAATGCTTGCGCCGCTGTTCGCCGTGCCCGGCACAACCTTCGCCAGCCTGCAATACGGCCCGCGCGCGGCCGATCTGAAAAAGCTGAAACGCAAGCCGCCGATCGAGGATCTCGCCGGCGATCTTTGAGGACTTTGTCGATACCGCCGCCGCCATCAACGCGCTCGATCTCGTCATCACCGTCGATACCTCGGTCGCGCATGTCGCCGGCGCGCTGGGCAAGCCGGTCTGGGTGCTGCTGCCGTGGGTGACCGATTGGCGATGGCTGCTCAATCGCGAGGACAATCCGTGGTACCCGACCATGCGGCTGTTCCGCCAGAAAAAGGGCGAGGACTGGGCGGACGTCATCGCGCGCGTTGAAAGCGAACTTAAAGCCGCCGCAGAAGGCGACGACCGAAACGGCGCTGATGCCGTTCAAGGCCGAAGGCGAACGCCGCGCCGCCGAAGCGGCAGCCATTATCGCGGCGGAAGCCGCCGCAAGCCGCGCACCCGCCAGCGCCGCCGGCGCAAGCCGTCTCCCCGGGTCAAGCGCTCATTCTCGCCGAACAGAAGCGCCGCCATGGGTTTTTGGCCGATGCCGAGGAACTGGCGCGGCGCGCGGCCGCCGCCGATCCGGACAATGCCGAAGCGGAACACATGCTCGGCATCATCGCGCACCAGTCGGGCAAGACCGCCGACGCGATCGAACACCTGCGCCGCGCCATTGCCATCAAGCCGGACGTTGCGCTGTATCACGCCAATCTCGGCGAAATGTGCCGGCTTGCCGGGCCGCATCGACGAAGCCGTCGCCGCCGGCCGCCGCGCCATCGAGCTCAACCCTAATTACGCCGGGGCGTTGAGCAATCTCGGCATTGCGCTGTTCGACCAGGGCAAGTTCGACGAGGCGCTTGAGCTTTACGATCGCGCCATCATCGCTGGAAGGCAATTTTGCTCAGGCCTACAGCAATCGCGGCAACGCGCTGCAGCGCCTCAAGCGTTTCGCCGAGGCGGAAAAGGACTATCGCCGCGCGGTGGAATTGCAGCCGAATTTCGCCGACGCCTGGAACAATCTCGGCACCTGCCTGCGCGAGCTTAAGCGCTCCGAGGAGGCGGAGAGCGTCTACCGCAAGGCGCTCGAATTCGCGCCCAACAATCCGGACACGCTCGACAATCTGGCGCTCGCGCTCAAGGACCTCGATCGGCTCGACGATGCCGCCGACCTGATGCGCCGCGCGATCACCATCGAATCGCGCGACGAAAAGCTGTTCGTGCATTACGCAACGGTGCTGCTCGATCAGCACAAAGTCGACGAGGCCGCCGCCGCCGCCGAGCGCGCGCTGGCGCTCAACGCCAACAACCACGACGCGGTCAATCTGGCGGGCCGCATCGCCTTCGAGCGCGGCGATCTGGCCGCCGCGCTGTCGAATTACCGCCGCGCGCTGACGCTTAAGCCGGACCTCGCCGACGCCTACAACAATATGGGCAATGTGCTCAAAGAGCTCGGCCAGTTGCAGGAAGCGCAAGACGCTTATCTGCAAGCGATCGCGCTCGATCCGGACATCGCCGGCGTCTATGTCAATCTCGCCGATTCCAAGAAATTCACGCCCGGCGACCCGCATCTTGAGACGATGGAGAGGCTGGCGGGCAAGACCGATGGCCTGTCGAAGACCGACCGGCTGCAGCTCGATTTCGCCCTCGGCAAGGCTTACGCCGATCTTAAAGACTACCGCCGCTCGTTCGAGCGCTTTCTCGCCGGCAACAGCGGCAAAGCGCGACGCTCTCACCTATGACGAAGCGGCGGTCTTCGGCCTGTTCGAGCGGATCGAAGCGATCTTCAGCCCCGAACTCTTTGCGAAACAATCGGGTGGCGGCGACCCCTCCGCCATGCCGATTTTCGTCATCGGCATGCCTCGCTCGGGAACGACGCTGGTCGAGCAGATCATCGCCAGCTCATCCGATGGTGCACGGCGCCGGCGAATTGCAGACGTTCAATGATGTCGATTCTCAACGTCCGCGCTCCGGACGGCAATACGCTGCGCTATCCCGATTTCGTTCCGGCCCTCGATGCTGCGGCACTGCGGCAGATCGGCGCGCGCTATGTCGCCGAGGTCCGCAAGCTCGCGCCCTCCGGCGAGCGCGTCACCGACAAGATGCCGTCAAATTATTACTTCGCCGGGCTGATCCACCTCGCCTTGCCGAATGCCAAGATCATCCACTCCGTTCGCGATCCGGTCGACACCTGCATTTCCTGCTTTTCCAAGCTGTTCACCGCCGAGCAGAACCACACCTACGATCTCGCCGAGCTCGGCCGCTATTACAAGCGCTACCAGCGCCTGATGGCGCATTGGCACCGCGTACTGCCGGCACGCAGCATTCTCGACGTGCGTTACGAAGACGTCGTCGCCGACCTCGAAGGCCAGGCGCGCCGCATCATCGCCTATTGCGGCCTGCCCTGGGACGACCGCTGCCTGTCGTTTCACGAAACCGAGCGTCCGGTACGCACCGCGAGCGCCACTCAGGTCCGTCAGCCGATCTACAAGAGCGCCGTCGGCCGCTGGCGGGTTTACGAGGCGCAACTCGCGCCGTTGCTGGGCGCGCTTGGCATTTCCGAGGAAGAGAACGCCTGACGGCCGCAGGGCCGCCGCGCTACCGGGCGACTTAACCCGCGATAAGAACTTCCCTGCCGATGGCGCGGCTTTTCGTTGTTTTGGTAACGCCCTCCGCATTGTGCATCGCACATCATTGTGCGGTGCAAGATTGCGACAATCTGCAAAATAGACAGGCAGTCGCCGTCGATGCTGAAACTTCGCGCAGAGAGCCGATTCGTGCTTTTCCTTTTCGGCGAAATCGGTCAGATACGGCGAAGCTGGGATCCGTCATGGCTTTTTCATTTCGTCGTAACAATGAACGCGGCGTCGCCGTTGCGTTGCCGCTAGCGCTCTTCACTGCGGCGTGCGTCAGCACCGGATTGCTGTCGCCGCCGGCCACGCAAGCGGCCGACCTAAAATCCGATAAAGTGTCGTTTTATTTTGCCGCGCATGAAGACG
Organism: uncultured Alphaproteobacteria bacterium; assembly: GCA_963827465.1. Taxonomy (GTDB): domain Bacteria; phylum Pseudomonadota; class Alphaproteobacteria; order Rhizobiales; family Xanthobacteraceae; genus BOG-931. Next base: position 16,568 of record CAWHBC010000042.1, on the reverse strand, counting down.
ACTGGCAGCTCTTCATGGACCCGACCGCGTTCGAGGATGTGCTCGGCGGCGCAGCCAAGACTGTTTTTGTTTATGTCACGGCGGGCGATGACGGTCTCGGCATGGGCACCGGCGGCCGCAAATATCCATACTACTTGGCGCGCGAGAACGGCGCCATGAACGCCATGCGCTTTATGGCCGACGCCGACCGCACCCCGATTGCGGAGGCCGCCGGGCACATGACGTTCAACGGCCATCCGATCTACCGAACCGGTTATCGCAACACGATCGGCTATTTCCTCCGACTGCCCGACGGCGACGCGTTGGGCGCAGGCTTTGCCGGCACCGGCTACCAGTCGCTCAAAAAGCTCGCCGACGGCGACATCGCAACGCTGGCGGCGATCGACGGCTCGACGGTCTATCACGGCTGGAGCGATCTGGTGGCGACGGTGCACGATATCATCGAATATGAGCGCGGCCGCGCGCCGCTCATTCAGCTCAACGTCGCCGATCCCGACGCAGCCATCAATCCGGCCGATCACTCCGACCATTTGATGACCGGAAAAGCGGCGCTCGACGCCGCCGCGGACATGAGTTGCGTTCGCCGGGCCTATTACGTCGATTACGCCAGTTCGAAGCTGCCGGAAAATCTCGACGCGCGCGAGCGCGATATGGAAAGCGCGGTTTTTGCGGTCACGCTGGCCGGCGTCATCGCCTTCGATCAAAGCACGGCCTGGCAGCATTACGATCAGTCCTTCGTCGGCCGCAATTATTTTCGCGTCCAAGAACCCACGGGCCGTTGCGTTGCCGCCCCGGCCGTCGTCGCGGCAAAGCATTGAAAGAGCCCTCCTCTGCGGCGGTTCCGGACGCGCGGGTCTGACCGCGAGGTGCTGCATCGATCGCCCTGACAGCGCTTGCATGCTGCCGGAACGGTCCGGCACCGGTCTTGCTTGCCATGCATGTCCCGCAAAAGTGAGACTGGTTTTGCGAAACGACATGTAAAAGCAAGCAGCTCTGGCGACCAAAACCCATGCGCTACGTCGACCTGCCCGCCGTCCTGCACCCGCCCCGCGTCGTTTCGGTCGACGCGCTTCGCGGCTTAAACATGTTTTGGATCATGGGCTTCGACGGCGCCATGGAGGCGCTGGCGGAAATGACGGGCGGCAAGAGTCCGGCGGTGGGTGCTGTTGGCGGCTTCTTCGGAACGCAATTCGAGCATGTCGACTGGGAAGGCGTGCATTTCTACGACTTGATCTTTCCCCTGTTCATTTTCCTGACCGGCGTCGCGATCGTGCTGTCTTTGCCGCGCCTGGTCGAGCGCGAGGGCATGGCAAAGGCGCACATGCGAATTATTCGGCGGTCGCTCTTGCTTTACGTCATGGGGGTGATCGCCTACGGCGGCATCAGCGCCCATTGGGCGGATGTTCGCCTGCTCGGTATTTTGCAGCGAATCGCGATTTGCTACTTTTTCACCGCGCTGATGTTCCTGCATTTCAACCGGCGCGGCTTATTGGCTGCGACCGTCATTTTGCTGGTCGGCTATTGGGCGCTGATGACCTTGGTCCCGGTGCCCGGCATCGGCGCCGGTTCCTATGCGCCCGATGCCAATCTCGCCAACTGGATCGACCGCAATTACCTCCCCGGCAAGCTTTGGGACACCACCCGCGATCCCGAAGGCATGCTGAGCACGCTGCCGGCCATCGGCACTTGCCTCCTTGGCGTATTTGCCGGGCTGTTGTTGCGCGACAGCCGCTTGTCCGAGACGCAAAAGACCCTTTGGCTAGGCGCCGCCGGCGTCGCCCTGCTCGCCGCGGGTTATCTCTGGGCGCTGCAATTTCCGATTATCAAGGCAATCTGGACTTCGTCCTTTGTTCTGGTCGCGGCGGGATACAGCGCGCTCATGCTTGCGGCGATGCATCAGATCGTCGACGTCTGGCAATGGCGCCGCTGGGCGACGATCTTCATCTGGATCGGCGCCAATGCGTTGGCGCTGTACTTTCTCAATGACATCGCCAACTTCTACTCGACCGCCGCGCGTTTGGTCGGCGGCGATTTCGCCGGTACTCTCAACCGCCTGATTGCGCCGGGCACCGGCGGCTTCGCCATCCACCTCGTCATGCTCGCTTTGGCGGTCGCGCTCGCCGGCTATCTCTATCGGCATAAGATTTTCATCCGCGTTTAAAACTCTGACGGCTGCAAGAGCCGATCCCGCTTCCCCCCAACCAGCGATAAACCTCCAATGAGCCAAGAGATCGAACTCGGATTGGATACGTTCGGCGACATCACCGCGACCGCCGACGGCAGCCTCAAATCGCACGCCGAAGTCATTCGCGACGTGATCGAGGAAGGCGTCCTGGCCGACCAGGCCGGGGTCGATGCCATCGGCCTTGGCGAGCATCACCGGCCGGATTTCGCCATATCCGAGCCGGACGTGGTGCTGGCCGCGATTGCCGCGCGCACCAAACGCATCTGGCTCGGTTCGGCCGTCACCGTGCTGTCCTCCGACGACCCGGTGCGCGTATTCGAACGCTTCTCGACGCTCAATGCCGCCTCGAACGGCCGCGCCGAAGTCACGCTCGGCCGCGGCTCGTTCATCGAGTTGTTTCCGCTGTTCGGCTTCGAATTGTCGGACTATGAAAAATTGTTCGAGGAGAAAATCGATCTGTTCGCGGCGCTGTTGCGCAACGAGCCGGTCACCTGGCAGGGCACGACGCGCGCGCCGCTTGCCAACCAGCGCGTCTATCCGCCGATCGAAAACGGCTCTTTGCGAACCTGGGTCGGCGTCGGCGGCTCGCCGGAATTGGTGGTGCGCGCCGCGCATTACGATTTGCCGCTGATGCTGGCCATCATCGGCGGCGATCCAAAGCGGTTCCGGCCCTATGTCGACCTCTATCATCGTGCCTTCGCGCAGTTAAACAAACCCGTCCAGCCCGTCGGCGTCCACTCGCACGGCTATGTCGCCGACACCGACGAGCAGGCGCGCGAGGAATATTGGCCGCATTACAAATCCTCGCGCGATCGTCTCGGCGCCGAGCGCGGCTGGCCGCCGGCGACACGTGCGGCCTTCGACCAGGAGGTCGCCGGCGGCGCGCTCCATCTCGGCTCGCCGGAGACCGTCGCGCGGCGCATCGCCACGACGATGAAGGATCTCGGCGCCGTGCGCTTCGACATGAAATATTCGGCCGGCACGCTTACCGCACGACAAGATCCTGCGCTGCATCGAGCTCTACGGGACCAAGGTCATGCCGATGGTGAGGGAGATCGTAACGTAGATCGAGCGGTAGCATTCCAGGCATTGATACAAGCATCAAATGATGATACTTTTCGTGCCTGAGACGGAGAAGCCGCGATGCGAACGACATTGGCGCTGGACGACGAACTCTTGGCCCAAGCTCAGGAGTTCACCGGTGTGAAGGAGAAGTCGGCTCTGGTCCGGGAGGCGCTTAAGGCGTTGATCCAACGCGAGGCGGCGCGGCGGTTGGCGCGACTTGGCGGCAGCGCACCCGACCTGGTAGCGCCGCGGCGAAGGCGAGCCGCACGCAAGTGATCTTGGTCGATACTTCGGTTTGGGTCGATCACCTGCGGTCGGGCGACCGAAGGCTTGCTCAGTTACTCGATACCGAGCAAGTTTTGACCCATCCCTTTGTGATCGGCGAAATTGCGCTTGGTTTACTGCCGCAACGCGGTCGCATCTTGGCTAGCTTGCGCTATTTGCCGCAGGTCCTTGTCGCCGCGCACGAGGAGGTGATCGCGTTCATCGAGCGGCATCGATTATTCGGATCGGGCATCGGCTATGTCGATGCCCATTTGCTCGCTGCCATCAAGCTCACAGCCGGTACCGGCCTGTGGACGCGCGATAAGTCATTGCGCGCCGCTGCTGAGCGGCTAGCATTGGTCGCCGAACCGCCGCGCTAGATGCTTACGTCCCCACCAGCCCGAATTGCGGGCTCGACGGCTCGGCGTGGCTCGCCCGAACAATACGACGGTAGCGCACAACATCGGACACGCTTCTCCTCGGGAAGAACCGAGAGAAGCGCCGCGTCCGCAGACTCGCGAAAGCCAGCCTGCGCAGCACATGAGCCAGCCGCCTCAGCCTATGAGTCAGCAGGCTCCGCATGAGAGCGCACCTCATGCGCCAGCCGCGCATGCGTCGGCTCCGCACCAGGCTTCTCATCCTCCGAGTGAGCACGGCGGGGGAGAACGCGGAAAAGGCTAGACACTGCAAGACTTATGGACGGCCTGAAAGGGCCGTCCCCTTCAAAACAAATTTTTCAACGAAGCCCACCTGAAGCTAGAACTTCAAGTGGGCTTTTCTCTACATGGCCCGAGTTTTCGATTACGGGGTTATTTCGAAAACGACACCCAAATTGTAGGTGCCGCCGTCGGAAGCAGTCCCGTAAATGTTTCCGTCGCCATCAAATACCAGGCTGCACATGGGATTGCCGCCGTCACTCCCACCGGTGAAGTCGTGGAGCGACGTATAGGTCCAGCTGTCGCCGGAGCGGGTCAGCTTGAAAACCGAACCAAGGCCGTAGCGGCCATCGGCGAAGGTCGTGCCATACAGGTTGCCGGCTGAATCCATCACCAGCTTGTCATAGGGCCCGATGTTAATGCCTCCGGTAAAGCCGTAAAGATAATCGTACGTCCAGCTGCCACCGGACGAGGTCATCTCGAAGACCGTACCGCCTCCACCATTGCTATGCACTGTGGTTCCGTACATATTGCCGGAACGGTCAAACACCAGCGCACTCTGGGGATTGGCGCCATCCGTCCCGTGAAAACTGAAGGCGTGGAGGGTGCTCTGCGTCCAACCGGAACCGTTTGGAGACAACTTGAAGACAGCGCCGTATTGGTGAGAAGAGCCCTGAGAGAACGTGCCGTAGTAGTTGCCAGAGGCATCGGCGATCAGGCCACCCCAGGGATATTGCCCTCCGTTCTGACTACCTTGGTATAGAACGCTCTCGTTCCAGGCACCGCCGGAATTGGTCAGGCTGTAGACCAGCCCGTAGCCATTGGCGCCTCCGTTGATGGTTGTGCCGAAGATTTTTCCATCAGGGCTGAACAGCAAGGGGCCCTGCGGATAGGCGCCGTTCGTGCCGGTAAAACTGTAAATGGCGTTGGAACTCCAGTTGACAATGACCGAGCCCGGCGCGCGGGCCGGGGGCCGAAGTTTGTAAATCGTTCCACATCCGCGATATCCGTTCGAGTTCAGGCAGGCCCCTCCTCCTCCCGCCGAGGTGGAGCCGTAGAGGGCGCCGTCAGGGCCGAATACCGGCTGGCTGATCGGTCCCGCTCCATCGTTTCCGCCTTGGAAGTTGTATAGCGGCGTCAGGGTCCAATCTGATCCTGAACCATTGAGGGTAAATACTGTTCCGTAGTGTCCGTTTCCGCCAGCGTAAGACGTGCCGTAAAGATTTCCTCCAGAATCAACAGTCAAGCCGGTAAACGGGCTGGCGCCATCCTGCCTGCCAGTAAAGTTATGAATCACATTAAAGGTTTGCGCCTGGGCGGGCGCGATTGAGATCAGCAGCGCAGCGATGGCAACGCCGAGAGCTAATCGGAGAGAAGTCGTAACTCTCGCATGCGGTGTATGAGTGCGGTTTCCTTTTGGCTGTTCCTTATGATTCGACATCAACTTCCTCTTTTCTCGGCCAGGGTAGTTTTTATCGGCTGCTCCTGAGAATGACCTGCCTTCCTTAAACGCAAGCAAAAACCATGAGCAGTCGCCGAGGGTCGAGTACTACTAGCAAGCGTAAGGCGACGGCTCATTCGCCGAAAGTTACGAAGGTACAAGAGGGTGATTGCACCTCCGTAAGGGCTCTGTCACTGACAAAGCTGCTCCCGTTGTGCGCACGGGTGCGATGGCTTGGCGATGCAAGCTCCCTGACGGCGCGAAAAAAAACACGACTACCGTGCTCAGTCGAACTGAGCTATGTCAAACCTGGAATGTGAAGCGGCATGTTACGAAGTCCCCGCGTGGCTGACACGGAGAAGCGAAGAGGCGATACGTTAGTTCATCATCGAAATCGAAAGATGAACTCTCAAACGAGTGGGACGATTGTCTATTACCTGAGAGCGAATGGTCAAGAGGGTTTACAGGAAATTCAACGAAAACGTGTTGATCAATTTGGCGTTAGCAATTTCTGCTAAGGATGTTGCTGGCCTTTGTCATTTCCGGCGACCAGATAAAAATCGAGATGCTGCCAGGGGAAGCCACCGAAACGGTTGACCCTGCGGCCGGGCAGACGATACTGCAACTCGGTTTGCGTTCCGCTCGCCGCCACCACGATGTGATCGCCGGCCGGAATCTCATTGCGTTCATAGTTGGCGACAGGATGATCCCGGTAGAAGGCCAACCCGTATTCGACGCCAGGCGGCACATCATAGACGGCGATGTCGGGAACGCGCCCAATTTCGGTTTGTTGCAATACGGCTTGAACCGGTCGCTCCGACTGTAGGAAGTCCAGCATGGGAACGGTGCCACGCAAGATCAACGAAAACGCAATCACCACAGGTACCAGCGTGGCGAAGCGCAGCACTCGATATCCCTGGTTCTGCAAGGTGAACCAGAACATGAGGACGGTGATGATGGCGAGGGATACGGCGACGATCAACACAGTTCGCGGCAAGGGCAACTTGAGCAATTTGAAGGGCACGACGAGCGCGCCGACTTCAATGGCGGAGCAGAGCAAGCCGTGCAGCACCACCATCCACATGCTGGGCTTCACGCCTTCAGACTCGCGCCGCCTCAGGAAATCCGCCAGCAAAATTGTGCCTGCCGGAATCGCGGGCAAAATGTATCCCGGCAACTTCGAGTGTGAAAGCGAGAAAAACAGGATGGGCAGCAGAAACCACAGCGCCAGATAGGCCCGGAAATCTTCCTGCCCCGGCGGTTGCTGAACGGAGAAACGCCAATCGCGAATCGCATCGACAACGGCATCAACAACGAAGACTGTCCAGGGAACCAGCGCCAGTAGCGCCACCGGCAGGTAAAACCAGAACGGCTGCGGGTGATGGTAGAGGTTGCTGGTGAAGCGTTCCAGATTGTGCTGCAAGAAGAAGACGCGAAAGAACTCAGGATTCGCGCGCTGCACTGCGATAAACCACGGCAGCGTCACTGCCAGATATAACGCAATGCCGATTGGCCACAAGGTGCGGAGGACCAGACGCTTGTCGCGCCTTAGTGAGGCGAATATCACGATGATCAGCCCGGCGAGAAGCGCGGCGACGGGGCCCTTGGCCAGTGTTGCCAGGCCGCTGAAGAGATAGAAGCCGAGCAGCCAGTTCCTCACATTGCTCACGTACCATCCGTACCAGCACAGCATGGCGGCAGTGAACATCACGGTCAACGGCATATCCGTCGAAGCGCTGCGTCCGAAGCCGATGATGATGGCCGCAGAAGCCGTAATGAGGGCGGCGTCCAGTTGCATGCCGCGGAAGAAGCGGCGCGTCCACACGTAGATGAAAATGATGAGCAGGCAGGACAGGAACGCCGATGGCAGCCGCGCCGCCGTGTCCGAGACGCCGCCGGCGGCCTTGTAAGAGAGCATCGCGCTCCAGTAATAGAGCGGCGGTTTCTCCAGCCAGGGATGCCCATAGAGGACAGGCGTCACCCAGTCGTGGCGCGCCAGCATCTCGCGGGCAACCTGCGCGTAGCGAGGCTCGTCGGCGCCCACTAATCCCAGCAGCTGAATGCCAAGCAAAAACAGGAAGCCGCAGAAGGCGATCAGGGCGAGCGCGTCCGTGGAGCGGCGGGTACGGTCGTCCAGGGTGGGAGGCGTCGGTCTCAAAATGATTAGTCGATTCGAATGATGCGGGCTTTCATTGCACGCTGGCGTCGTAGCCGCGAATTCGTAGCTGCCCCAGCAATCGCTCCGTCGCCACTGACAGCGGCCCCTCGACGGCACAGCCGCTGGCGCACTCGTGGCCGCCGCCACCCAAGGCTTCGGCAACTGCCGCGACATTGACTGCGCCTTTGCTGCGCAGGCTCACGCGATAGCGGCCATCGGGTTGCTCGCGGAAGAATAGCGCTACTTCGATGCCTTCAATCGCGAGCGCATAGTTCACCAGCCCTTCGCAATCCTCGTCCTGGGCTTCGCAGCGGTCCATGGTATCGCGGTCGACGTGCATCCACGCCAAAGTTCCTTCGCGTTGGAGACCGCTCAAGGCCGCGCCCAGCAATCGCATCTTGGAGAGCTGGGTGGAGAAGTAGACGTTATGCGCGATGCGCACCGGATCGGCGCCCGCAGCGAACTAATTCCTGCGCCAGCGCAAAGGTGCGTTCAGTAGTGCCATGGAAGCAGAACGATCCGGTATCGGTCAGAACGGCAGTATAGAGACAGGTTGCGACCTCGGGCGATATGCGTGACCCCGGCTTCGCGCGCCAGCCGGAAAATCATCTCGGCAGTGGCACAAGCGTCCGGATCGATCCAATTGACATCGGCAAACGGGCGGGCCGTGGCGTGGTGATCAATGTTGATGAGATAGTGGCGTTCCAAGCCAGTGAGACGGGTACGGGCAACGCTATCGCACTCCAGGATGATGACGGCCTCGGCTTCCGGAGCCTGCTGCGTATCTTGCAGCACGGTTTCGCTGAACGGCAGCGGGGTATAAATTCCGGGAACACCATCGCTTAAGACAACGCTGGCCTCTTTGCCCATGCTGCGCAGAATCTGGCAGCAAGCAAGTGCAGAGCCGACCGCGTCACCGTCCGGACGAGCATGAGAGGTGAGGATGAACTTCTGTCTCCTCCCAATCTGATTCAGTACTTCGTCCAGCATCCCTGTGGTCCCGAATTCCACCTACCGCTTCCTTTTCTGAATTCTTTGCAGCAACTGTTCTATACGGCCGCCGTACTGCTCCGACTTGTCCAGCACAAAGAAAACTTCCGGCGCCTGCCTCACACCCAGGCGGCGAGTGAGTTCATGACGGATGTAGGCACGCGCAGCATTCAAACCTTCCAGACTCTCTTTCGCTTCCTGCTCGTTGCCGGCAGCGGCCACGAACACTCGAGCCTTGCGGCCATCGTCGGCCAAATGCACTTCGGTCACGCTAACCAGGCCGATACGCGGATCGCCAAGCTCGCCTTCGACGAGCGCTCCAACTTCTTCGCGCAAGGCCTCGCCCATGCGCTCGCGATGATGTTTCTGTCCCCGATTCTCCATAATTTCTACCCTGCCCTGTTGCGAGAGGGGGAACGTTAGAGCATACGCCCACCTGTCAATTCGGCGGTGATAATCATCACGGTTCCCCGGTTAGTTGACCGCCGAATTCCGCTTCGCTAAGAAAGTCCAAAAAGGAATCGACGACCTCGCCCCCGGCATTGTTGGCCACTCGCATGGCATGACGTTCCACATTGCGCATCAAGCCGTCGAGATAGTCGCGCGAATCGGAGATACTAACCACGCCAATCGTCGCACGCTGCCACGCCTCGCTCGCGTCAATTTCCGCCACTGCGACGTTGAAGTGATTACGCAGGCCGTCCTTCACGCTGCGCACCACTTGCCGCTTATCTTTCAGCGAATGCGCTGCTTCGATGCGAATCTCGAGTGTGAGATACGCAATCATGTCTTTCCTTTCGGCTCAGGACGCGCTCTGTTGCACAACGTCCCGGACACCGGCTCCTCTGGATCGAGGATTCGGTTCCGGGACAAGATTGCTACCAGCCTGTGCAGCCGCTTCCGCGGCTAACAGCAGATCCCTCGTCGGGCTAACAAATACATGGGTGCCTGGTCGGCACCACTAAAGTCGTGCCCTGATACAAAGCATTCAAAGCCGAGTTTTCAGCAGCTCATGAAGTCGTGTCTTGATACAAAGCCAACCCTTGCACCAGACAAGGTCAAAATCACCTGTGGAAACGACCTCCCGCCGGACCACACCCGGGTCTCATATGAGCCGAGCCTTGCACTTTGCCTCGCGGCAGAAATAACCCAAGTGAGGCATTAGTCTGTCGATAGAAGCCGATCCAACTAGCCACCATCCACTGGCCCCTATCCCCTGCCTCTACACGAATGCTTCGGCGGCAACCCGTTCAGTGACGAAGACCTCGATTATGTCGCCTACCTTGATGTCGCCGTAATTCGCAATCGAGATACCGCATTCCACACCCGAGCGCACTTCGGCGACGTCTTCCTTGAAGCGCCGAACCGAACCGACCTTACCTTTGAAGACGACAACGTTGTCGCGCAGCAGCCGGACTTCGGCATCGCGTTTGACCACGCCATCCTGCACATAGCAGCCGGCGATGACGCCGACCTTGGGCACGCGGAAGGTGTCGCGAACTTCTGCCCGGCCCAGGTAGGTTTCCTTCACGATCGGTTCCAGCAAGCCGGTCATGGCCTTCTTAATCTCGTCCTGCACTTCGTAAATGATCGAGTGCAAGCGGATGTCGACCTTTTCCTGCTCTGCCAGTTCTTGCGCCTTGCGCTCCGGCCGCACGTTGAAGCCGATGATGATGGCATTGGATGCCGACGCCAGCAGCACATCGCTCTCCGTAATGGCGCCTACGCTGGCCCGCATGACGTTGATCTTCACGCGTTCGTTCGACAGCTTGGTCAGCACGTCGCTCAGCACTTCCACCGAACCGCCTACATCGCCCTTGAGGATGATGAACAGTTCCTTCTGGCCGGCGGACTTCAATTGCTCGGCCAAGCCTTCGAGGGAAACACGCGAGCTCTTGGCCAGTTGTGCTTCGCGCGCCTTGGTCTCGCGATACTCGGAGATGCCGCGCGCCTTCTCGCGATCGGCTACGGCAACCAGCTGATCGCCGGCCTGCGGCAGTCCTTCCAGTCCAAGAATCTCGACCGGAGTCGACGGCCCTGCGGCGTCCAGTGCTACGCCACGATCGTTAAACATGGCGCGAACTTTACCGAACACATTGCCTACGACAAAGTTGTCGCTGTTGTGCAGGGTGCCGTTCTGTACCAGCACAGTTGCTACCGGCCCACGGCCACGATCGAGTTTGGCTTCCAACACGGTGCCGCTGGCCAGACGCTCGGGCACAGCCTTCAGATCGCCCAGGTCGGCAACCAGACAGATCATCTCCATCAGCAGATTGAGATTAGTCTTCTGCTTGGCCGACACATCGACGAACACGGTGCTGCCACCCCATTCTTCCGGCATCAAGCCGCGATCGGCCAGCTGCTTCTTCACCCGTTCGGGCAAGGCATCAGGCTTGTCGATCTTGTTGACTGCGACGATCAAAGGTACGTTCGCAGCTTTGGCGTGATCGATGGCTTCCAGAGTCTGCGGCATGACGCCGTCGTCGGCGGCAACCACTAGCACCACGATGTCGGTGACCTTCGATCCGCGGGCACGCATGCGGGTGAAGGCCTCGTGACCCGGGGTATCGAGGAAAACGATCTCGCGTCCGAACGCCGGCGAGTTGGTGTCGGTGATCGCAACCTTGTACGCACCGATGTGCTGCGTAATGCCGCCGGCTTCGCCTTCGGCAACGTTGGTGGAGCGAATCGCGTCGAGCAAGCTGGTCTTGCCGTGATCGACGTGACCCATGATGGTGACCACCGGAGGACGCGTTACAGCCGTGGCTCCGTCTTCACCTGCGCGCTCCGCCGGTCCCTCGTCCTTGGCCAACTGCTCCTCGAAGGTGATGACCGAAGTCTCTGCGCCGAAATGGCGAGCCATTTCGCTCGCAAGATCAGAGTCAAGCGTCTGGTTGACGGTCGCGAAGACACCGCGCGCCAACAGGCGGGCGATTAAATCCTTAGCGCGGATGCCAAGTTTCTCCGCCAAGTCCTTTACGCTGACGCCTTCAGGAATGGTGATGGCGCGGGTGATCGGCAACGGCTCGCTGGAAAGCGAAAGCCGTGGCGGCGGAACGAAGCCCTTCATCGGGCCTTCCTTCACACCACGCGGAACATAGCGTTGTCCGGGACGCGCCGGACGTCCCATAGGACGCTGTCCAGTTGGGGGCGGCGGCGCAGCACCCGCTGCGCCAAATCCGGGACGCACTCCCGGCTGTCCGGAACGCGTAGGATGCGGGCCACGACGTTCGCCCGGCCGCATCGGCGGACGGGTTTGACCGGTCGGCGGAGCTCCGGGACGAGGCCGCTGGAAGATCGGCTTGCCGCGCTCAGGCATCACGGCACGGGGCGGCGTAACGGCTGCCGGACGTACAGGTGCTGTGTACACGGGACGCGGCCCGGTCTGCGGCACAATCAGACGACGCGGCGGAGGAGCAGCAGCCGCGTGGGCAGCCGGCTGCATAGGCTGACCGGGCTGTCCCGGCCGAACCGGCGCACCAGGAACTGCGGGGCGCACTCCTCCCACGGGAGGAGCCACCGGAGCGCCGGGGCGTGGCGGCGTCACGGTTCTGGTAGGAACAGCGTGGGCCGCGGGCGGCAGTTGCTGCGGTGAAGTTCTTTCGACTTCAACAGGCGCCTCAACGACAGCGATGTCGGGCGCAGATACTGGTGCTTCGGGTTCGTCGAGCACCGCTACTTGATTTTCGATTGTGGCCTCGGATGGCTTCGCAGCCTCGGAAACAGCAGATGTCGGGACATGTGTCGGGGCCGGAGCCGCTGGCGGCTTAGGCGGAATAATCACCGCGGCAGGAGGCCGGGCTACGGATTGGGGCGTAATAAACCGCGGAGCTGGCTTGGGCTCGGGCGAAGCAATCGGCTGAGTACTTGCCGCAGCGGCAGGCGGAGCCGCAGGCGCGGCAGGCTTGGGCGGAATCGCCGACGGCGCGGCCACGGCAGGCCGATTGATTCCGGGCGTAGCCTGGCTGGGCGCAGCAGGACGTGCGGGCGCGACGGGTTGGGCGGCGCGTTGGGTGATGGCCTTCAGAACATCTCCGGGCTTCGAGATATGCGAGAGGTCAATCTTTGGTTTGAACTCGTCGGCCGCCACGGAAGCGCGCGAGCCGCGGCTGCTGCTGGGCTCATGCTCCGCGAAGTACTTCTTGACGCGCTCCGCCTCATCCTCTTCGATGGAACTGGAGTGCGTTTTCTTTTCGGTTACGCCGACCTTGGGGAGAACGTCGAGAATCGCCTTGCTCTTGACCTCTAATTCTCTCGCCAGATCATTGATTCGAATCTTGTGCTGCATTCCGCCCTGTTTCCTCCGTCGTTATGTCCCGTCTGATTACGCCTTCATAGCATCCTCACGGTTTGGTTTGGCCTGCGACAGACGCCGCTGACCTTGCTCGAATTAACGCTTCTCTCCCGGCTCTTCTTCGTCGGGCACATTCTCATTCGGTGTCTCGATCCGCTCGTGGAAAATGCGCTCGGGTTCATCGGCCAGCGGAGCGTTCTCGACGCCATCGATCACTTCAGCTTCAAAGGCCTGGCCTTCATCGGCCAACTCTTCTACGCTCTCCGAAGAAGCCTCAGGCGCATCGGACAGGCCTTCTTCATCGCCCGACTGGCCGCCTTCGTCGCCCGGCTCAACATCGCTCTCGGCAGACAATTCCTCTGCCGATTCAGCTTCGGCGTCGTCGCGCCCGGCGGCGGCTACTTCTTCCGGAGCCTCTCCGGCTGCTTCGTCGGATTCTCCGTCTTCAGTGGCTGCCAGTTCGCGCGCTTCTTCCTCTACCGGGACGTCCTCACCAACCACCTCGCCGGCATCCGGCAGCGCGTCGGCGGCTGCATCCAGACTGGAAAAGTAATTATTGACCGCGATACTGATTTTTTCTACGGTCTTCGGACCGATACCCGGCACTTCTTCCAACTGCTCGGGAGTCATATCCGCCACGGATTCGACGGTCGTGATACCTGCCGCCACCAGCTTCTCGATGATGTTCGGTTCGAGATCGGGCACCGACTCCAGCGGAGTGGTAGTCACGTTCATCACGCCGCGCATCTGCTCTTCGACTTCCTGGCGCTTCTCTTCCTCGCTCTTGATGTCGATCTTCCAACCCAGCAGCTTGGCGGCCAGACGAACGTTCTGCCCCTTCTTGCCGATGGCAAGCGACAGCTGGCTGTCGTCGACGATGACTTCCAGATGCTTCTCCTGGCCTTCCAGGACAGTAACGCGGCTAACTTTGGCCGGCTGCAAAGCCTTCTCGGCGAATGTAACCGCGTCTTCGTGATACTCGATAATGTCGATCTTCTCGCCCCGCAGCTCGCGGATAATCGACTGGACGCGCATACCCTTCATGCCTACGCAGGCGCCTACCGGATCGACGTCCTTGTCCTTCGACATGACCGCGATCTTGGTGCGTTCACCCGCCTCGCGAGCGATGGCTCGAATCACCACCGTGTTGTCGTAGATCTCTGGAACTTCCGTCTGGAATAGGTGTGACACCAGTTCGGGGACAGCGCGGGAGACCACGACCTGCGGCCCCTTGGAAGCCTTTTCCACTCGTACGATCACGCAGCGCGCGCGCTCGCCGGGAGAGAACGACTCCAGCCGCGACTGCTCTTTGCGAGGCATGCGGCCCTCGGCCTTGCCCAGATCAACGATGACGTCTTGCCCCTCGGTACGCTTCACGGTAGCGTTGATCACTTCGCCTACGCGGCCGATGTACTCGTTGTAAACCGTGTCGCGCTCAGCTTCGCGTACCTTCTGGAAGATCACCTGCTTGGCCAGTTGCGCCGCGATTCGACCCAGAACATCGGTGGGCTTGTAGGTGCGCAGCTCGCCGCCAACTTCCGCGGCCGGATCGGCGCGCCGGGCTTCGTCGAGCGTAATCTGCGAAACCGGATCTTCGATCGTCTCCGAATTGTCCACGATGGAGCGAACGGCATAAGCCCGGATCTGGCCGCTCTCTTTGTCGAGTTCAGCCCGCAGATTTTCTTGCGTCTTGTAATACTTTCGGGTGGCGACAACGATGGCATCCTCCACCGCGCTCACGACGATCTGCGGATCGATACCTTTCTCGCGACTGAGAGCGTCGATTACGTTGTACAGTTCACTCGCCATAAATTCTTGCCACCTTAAATCTTGCCGTTACAGTACCTAAATTGTTGTGCCAAGCCCGACTTGTAGTCGGTAAAGGGTTTTTCCTGATCCTGTGGAGGCCGTACTCAGAACTCAGGAACGAGATTCGCTTTTTCCACATTGGATAGCTGAATCTCGACTTCGGTTCCTGACTCGACTGCCTCGTGCTTCTTCGACTTCTTGCGCCCGGTCAATTCCAAGTGAAGCCGGCCGTCGTTAAACGCCTTCAGCCGTCCCTCAAAATGCCGATTCCCATTCACTGGATCGCGTGTCATCAGCTTCATCAGGCTGCCGGTAAACCGTTGAAATTCCTCTGGCTTAGACAGCTTGCGATCCAGCCCCGGACTTGAAACTTCCAGGGTGTACGAGGCTCCCGGGACTGCATCTTCTACGTCGAAGATAGTTCCTGCTTCCCGGCTGAAATTCGCACAATCTTCGTGAGTAACTCCGCCCGGCTTATCGATGTAAACCCGCAGCGTGCGAGCTTTACCGCCGCCCAGCAACTCCAGATCGACGACCTCTAGGCCGCTGGACTGCGCCACGCGCTCTGCAATCTCACGAACTTTATCGATTCCCGCCGCCATCGTGTTCCTGCAAGGCTCCCGGTCAGTAAGCACAGACCGCCCGTCAGGCTATCGGTGCCGCCTGGACTCGCCGTGCACCAGCGGATTGCGGGTGGAAATAAAAAGTGGGCTCTCGCCCACCGATGTGCTTCGCCGAATCTGCGTGGGTTCCGGATCACGCCGGGAGCCGGTGATAGAACCCTCTAAACACAGCAGTACTTCGACAAATATACGCCCAAACTGGGCAAGTTTCAATGGCCGAATAGGTCCCTGGCCGGCGTGTGCGGACCGGTTTGCCTTACCGTCTCTCCAACTCTACAATGAATGATTATCCTTCCACGGAAATACATACCATGATCCATTTTCCTGTGCCTGAGGCGCTGACCTTCGATGACGTGTTGTTACTTCCAGCCAAGTCCGACATTGTTCCTGCCCTGGCGGATACCACAACGCGATTGACCCGCAATATTGAACTCCGAGTTCCCCTGATCAGCGCCGCTATGGACACCGTGACCGAGTCACGGATGGCCATCGCCATGGCGCAGCAGGGCGGCCTGGGCATCATCCACCGCAACCTGACCATCGAGCAGCAAGCCAGCGAAGTCGACAAGGTAAAACGCTCTGAGAGCGGCATGATTGTCGATCCCATCACCATGTCACCGGAGCAGAAGATTTCCGACGCCCTGGAGCTGATGCGGCATTACCGAATCTCTGGCGTGCCCATTACCAAGAACAAGAAGCTGGTCGGCATTCTCACCAACCGCGATCTGCGCTTCGAGACGCGCACGGATGTCCCCATCAGCGAAGTGATGACCAAGGAGAACCTGATCACAGTGCCGGTGGGCACAACCCTCAGCGACGCCGAAGCGATTCTGCACCAGCATCGCATTGAGAAGCTGCTGGTGGTCGACGATCACTACAATCTCAAGGGCCTGATCACGGTTAAAGACATCCAGAAGCGTCTGAAGTATCCCACGGCCGCGAAGGACGACCACGGCCGCCTGCGCGTTGGGGCCGCGATCGGAGCAACCGGGGATTTCCTCGAACGCGCTCAGGAACTGGTTCGCACCAAGGTCGACCTGCTGGCGATCGATAGCGCTCATGGACACTCGACCCGCGTGCTGG
>CAWHBC010000041.1:0-197027 GCA_963827465.1 uncultured Alphaproteobacteria bacterium | reverse complement strand
GCGCACTCTCGAGCGCGGGCTCGGGTCCGACTGGACGCCGGAACTCGCGGCCGCCTGGAGCACCGCCTATGGTGTCCTATCGGCTTACATGATTGACGAAGCCTACGGTCGCAGCGCCGCGGCCGAATGAGTCCGCCAGCCGTCACCAATCGGCGGCGGCCGCGGCTGGTGGTGGTCGGCAATGGCATGGCCGAATGCGCACGGTCGAGGAATTGCTTGCGCGTGCACCCGACCGCTTCGACATCACCGTGATCGGCGCCGAACCGCAGCCGAATTACAATCGCATTTTTCTGTCGTCGGTCCTGGCGGGTGACAAGACGTTCGGCGAGATCGTGATCAATGCGCGCGAGTGGTATCTCCAACACGGCATCGATCTGATCACGGGCTCCCGCGCCGCTGCGATCGATCGCGTCGCCAAGCGGGTCCTGCTCGCCGACGGTGCCGCCGTTGCCTACGACAAACTGCTGCTTGCCACGGGATCGAAGCCGGCGGCGCCGCCGGTTCCGGGTCTGGAGTTGCCGGGCGTTCGCGCCTTTCGCGATGTCGCCGATGTGGAGGCGATGATAGCGGCGGCGTCCGACGGCCGCCGTGCCGTTGTCATCGGCGGCGGCCTGCTCGGCCTCGAAGCGGCATGGGGATTAAAGCGCCGCGGCATGGCGGTCTCGGTCGTGCACCTGATGCCGACGCTGATGGAGCGGCAGCTCGATGTCGCCGCCGCCGAACTGCTGCGCCGCGATCTCGACGCCCGCGGCATCGGCGTTTTCACCAATGCGCAGACCGAGATCATCATCGGCCAGGAGCGGGTGGAGGGCTTGGCGCTGGCTGACGGCCGCCGGCTTCCGGCGGACCTGGTCGTCGTGGCGGTCGGCGTGCGGCCCAACGTCGATTTGGCACGCATTGCCGGCCTCGACGTCAATCGCGGCATCCTGGTCGGCGACGACATGGCAACGAGCGACCCGGATATCTACGCGGTCGGCGAATGCATCGAGCACAACGGCCAGGTCTTCGGTCTGGTCGCTCCGATCTGGGAGCAGACCAAAGTGTGCGGCGCCCGCTTCGCCGGCGACGAGCGCGCGGCCTATGCGCCGCCGCCGTCGTTCACCAGTCTCAAGATCACCGGCATCGACGTGTTCTCGGCGGGCGCGCTGGCGGCGGCCGACGACGGCGACGAGGAGCTCACGCTGCATGACGCCAAGCGCGGTCTGTATAAGAAAGTGATCCTGCGCAACGACCGGGTTGTCGGCAGCGTGCTGTACGGCAGTGTCGGCGACGGTCCCTGGTATGTGCAATTGATGAACGACAAGGCCGACGTGGCGCCGTTTCGCGACCAGCTCGTTTTCGGCCGCGATTTTGCCGAGCGAGCGAATGCTGCGAAGCCTGAAACCGCCGTGGCACCGGATTCCGGCGCCGTCGGCGAGGCCGCGGGAGCGCAATGGCAAGCAGCGTGATCCGCACCACGTGTCCCTATTGCGGCGTCGGCTGCGGGCTCGTGGCCGCCGCCGACGGAACGCTCTCGGCTGACAAGGATCATCCGGCCAACAAAGGCCGGCTGTGTTCAAAGGGCGCTGCGCTCGGTGAAACGCTCGCTTCCGATGGCCGCTTGCTTTTTCCGCAGATCGGCGGGCGCAACGCGAGCTGGGACGAGGCGCTCGATCGCATCGCGGCGGTGTTCAAGCAAACCATTGCCGATCACGGGCCGGACGCGCTGGGGCTTTATGTGTCCGGGCAGTTCCTCACCGAAGACTATTACGTCGCCAACAAGCTGATGAAGGGCTTTATCGGCACCGCCAATATCGACACCAATTCGCGGCTCTGCATGGCCTCCTCGGTCGCCGGGCACGTCCGCGCTTTCGGCGAGGACATCGTGCCGGGCTGCTATGAGGATATCGAGCTGGCCGACTTGGTCGTGCTGGTCGGCAGCAACACGGCGTGGTGCCACCCGGTTCTTATATCAGCGCCTGGTTGCCGCGCGGGAACACCGCGGCACAAAAATCGTCACCATCGATCCGCGCCGCACCGCGACCTGCGATATCGCCGACCTTCACCTTTCGATCCGAGCCGGGTCCGACGTCGCGGTGTTTGCCGGTTTGTTGGTGCATCTTGTCGCCAAAGGCGCTTGCGACGGGACTTGGACACACGGGTTTGCCGCTGGCTTTGACGCGGCGCTCGCTGCCGCCCGCCATACCGCGCCGACACTCGCCGACGCGGCGGCGATCGCCGACGTGGCGCCCGCCGATCTTGGCCGCTTCTACGATTGGTTCGCCGCCACCGAGCGCACTGCGACGCTGTATTCGCAAGGTATCAATCAGTCCTCGGCGGGAACCGATAAAGTCAACGCCATCATCAACTGCCATCTCGCCACCGGCCGCGTCGGCCGTCCCGGCATGGGGCCGTTTTCATTGACCGGCCAGCCCAACGCGATGGGCGGCCGGGAAGTCGGCGGCCTCGCCAACCAGCTCGCCGCCCACATGAGTTTTGCCGATCCGGCCGATATCGGCCGCGTCGGCCGCTTCTGGAATGCGCCACATATGGCGACCAAGCCGGGGCTGAAGGCCGTCGATCTGTTCGAGGCGGTGCTCGACGGCCGGATCAAGGCGCTGTGGATTCTCAGCACCAACCCGGCGGACAGCATGCCGCGCGCGGAGCGCGTGCGCGCCGCGCTCGGTGCCTGTCCGTTTGTCGCGGTGAGCGATTGCTGGCCGACCGACACGACGCGGTTCGCCGATATCGTGCTGCCGGCCGCCGGCTGGGGCGAGAAGGATGGCACGGTCACCAATTCCGAGCGCTGCATTTCACGGCAACGCGCGTTCCGTGCCGCGCCAGGCGAAGCGCGCCCGGATTGGTGGATGCTCGCCGAAGTCGCGCGCCGCATGGGATGGCAGGACGCCTTCGCGTACAACAGCGCGGCCGAGATTTTTCGCGAGCATGCCAGCCTGTCGGCGTTCGAAAACGCAGGGCCGGGCCGCCGTGTGTTCGACATCGGGGCTCTCGCCGCACTGAGCGACGAGGATTATGACCGTATGGCGCCGGTCCGCTGGCCCGCGCGGCGCGGTGCGGCCGACTGCGGGACGGGAACAGCCCGGCTCTTTGCTGACGGCGAGGGCTTCACCACGCCCGACGGCCGCGCCCGCTTTGTAGCGACGCCATACCGGCCGCCGGCAATCCCGGCCGACGATCAATGGCCGCTGGTTCTCAATACCGGGCGCGTGCGCGACCAGTGGCATACGATGACCCGGACCGGCCGGTTGCCGCGGCTTATGGCGCATCAGCGCGAGCCGGCGCTCGACGTTCATCCGGCCGACGCCGCGCGGCTGCATCTGGCGGAAGGCGGCCTGGCACGGATCGAGAGCCCGCACGGCACCACCGTATTGCCGGTCCGCCTCTCGGACGCGCAGCGGCCCGGCGAGGTGTTCGCACTGTTTCACTGGACCGATCGCTTCACCTCGGTGGGGCCGATCGACAGCCTGGTCGGCGGCGCAACGGATCCGGTATCGGGACAGCCGGAATTAAAGGCGACGCCGGTCCGCGTCACAGCGGTCACGCCGCAGTGGCACGGTCTTTTGTTGCGCAGCACCGAGGCGGTGCCTCAGGGTCCGTATTATTGGGCGCGGGTGCCGCTCGAACGAGGCCAAGCCGTCACGCTGATCGGCTGGGAGCCGTTGCCGAGCGACCGCGGCAGCGAGCTTTGGATCACCGCGCTGCTCGATGCTCCGCCGCCGGCGGAACTGGTGATTTACGCCGATCCCCGCCGCGGCACGTTTCGCTATGCAAGCATGATCGGCAACCGCCTCGATGCTTGCCTGTTTCTTGCCGCCGCATCGTCGTCACTGCCGGCGCGCGACGCTCTGGCCGCGCTGCTCGGCACACGGATCGAACCGGACATGCGCACCTCTCTGCTCGCCGGCGACGCCGGCGGCCAGCCCGCGCAGAATGCGAACGGCCGGACCATTTGTGCTTGCTTTGGCGTCGGCCTGCAGACCCTGCATCGCACCATCGCCGGCAAGCGGCTCACGACTGTCGCCGAGATCGGCGACGTGCTGCGGGCCGGCACCAATTGCGGCTCCTGCATTCCCGAGCTGAAGGCGATCCTGAGTGATGTGCGTCTCGACGATGTGCGTCTGGACAAGGACACGGCAGCCTGAAATCTTTGCGTGCCTGAATTCGCAAGGAGCGGCGGCTTTGCCCATCACCATTTACGGCATCAAGAACTGCGACACCATGAAGAAGGCGCGCGCCTGGCTCGACAACCACGGCGTCGCTTACGCATTCCACGACTACAAGACTGACGGCATCGCGCGCGACCGGCTGGAACAGTGGGAAAAGAAGGTCGGCTGGGAGACCTTGCTCAACCGCGCCGGCACTACCTTCCGCAAACTGCCGGACAAGGACAAAGCCAATCTCGACGTCAAGAAGGCGACGGCGCTGATGCTCAAGCAGCCCTCGATGATCAAGCGTCCGGTGCTCGACTTGGGCGGCGGCAAATTGCTGGTCGGCTTTGCGCCGGAGCAGTATCAAAAGGCGGTGCGCTGACCGAAGCGCATCGTCCGGCGATACGCTGCGGGCGTCACGTCTTGCGCTTCAACCCCCACATGAAGGCCCGTTCCTCGGGCTGCAGATAAACCAGCTCGGTGAGCGCGCCGATCTCGCCTGTCGTGTCGAAATAGCCGAAGCGTGTTTCGTTATGCCGGCCGGATTGCACGAGACTGTAACCGCGGCCTTCCATGTCTTTCACGGCTTGAGCGTAATTGGGCACTTCAATGCCGTAATGGTGCATGCCGCCTTTCGCGTTCCGGTCGAGGAATTTCGAATAGGTGCTCACTCCCGAAACCGGCTGGATCAGCTCGACTTGCGTGTCGCCGCACCAGCCGAAGGCAAGATGGACGTGGAGCGGTGCGGCGTTGCCGAGATAGGTCTCGTCCTGCAACTCGGGTTTCTCGATGAATAGAAATTCGGGGACGCCGAGCTTGTCCTTGAAAAATGTCATTGCCTTGTGAATGTCCGGCACGACGAAGCCGATTTGAAAAACGCCGTCTGCAAGCATGCCAGCCATCCCGACCTCCCGATCATTTGTAAACTCTTATCGGCACAGTGTAGCGCCAACGCGGCCGCCCGATAGTTCCGTTGAGCCGGTGACCGACGCATCGGCCGTGCTGTGGGGAATTTGCCACAGTCGGAAAATAGAATTCGGCAAAATTTCGGCGCGCGGAACTGTCGCATTTGAAAATTGTTAAGCCCATGGTGATGGCCACTTTGCTGCCACCAAACGACCACGCTTTGCCCGGCAACGTGCGGCTCTCTAACGCACGGCGGCGGGCAGAATCCCGGCGCTTGGTCGTGCCGAGACTATCGCAAGGACGTGTGAACTCGGGGGCGAGTATCTGCGAGGCTGGAGGTTGAAATGAAATTGCGTGCGTTCGTTGGCGGGTTCACGCTCGCCGCCGGAACAGTTTTGTGCGTGTGTTCTGCGCAAGCGGCCGATCTGCCGATGCGCCCCGCGCCCGCCCCTGTGGCGCCGGTCGCTTATGCGCCGCCGGTGTATAACTGGAGCGGCTTTTACGTCGGCGGCCACATCGGCGGCGGCTTCGAAAGTTCGTCGTGGGGCGATCTGTTCACCGGCGCCAACGACACCTTCAATCATGGCGGGTTTCTCGGCGGCGCCCAGCTCGGCGTGAACACGCAGTTCAACTGGCTCGTGCTCGGCCTTGAGGGCGATTTCAGCTGGACCAGCGACATCAAGGGCACCGGCGCCGATTTGATCGGCGACACCCTCACGACCAGTCCGCAGTGGACCTCGACGGTCACCGGCCGCGTCGGTGCCGCCTTCGATCGGCTGCTGGTCTACGGCAAGGGTGGTGTGGCCTTCGCCGAGGACGAAAGCACCTTCACGCCGGTCGGCGGCGCCGCCATCACCGACGACATGACTCGCGTCGGCTGGACCGCGGGCGCCGGCCTCGAATACGCGCTCACCAACAATTGGTCGGTGCGGGCGGAGTACGATTATCTCGGCTTCGGCTCGAAGCAGTTCAACTTCGGCGGTATCAGCACCAATGCCGATTTGAACGTGCAGGAGGTCAAGGCCGGCTTCGATTATAAGTTCGGCCCGTAGGCGCAGTCCGCTTAAGCGCACGGCTTTTGCAAATCCAGACGGCGGCGAATGGGGACAGCCAGTCCAGCGTTCGCCGCCGTCTTCGTTATTGGATTTTGATCTTTGCCGCCTCGATCACCGGCGTCCAACGTGCGATGTCGGCGTCGATGCGCGCGCGGAATTGCGCCGGGGTGTCCGGGATCGGCTCCATAAGTTGCGCCGTGAGCTTTTCCCGGATCGGCCGTGATTCGATCGCCGCGGTGACGAGCACGCGGATGCGCTCTGCCATGGCGCTCGGAATACCGGCCGGCGCGATGAGACCGTTCCAGGCGTCGGCCTCGACGTCGATGCCGGCCTCCTTCAGCGTCGGGATGCCGGGCAACAGTGCCGAGCGCTCGGC
Organism: uncultured Alphaproteobacteria bacterium; assembly: GCA_963827465.1. Taxonomy (GTDB): domain Bacteria; phylum Pseudomonadota; class Alphaproteobacteria; order Rhizobiales; family Xanthobacteraceae; genus BOG-931. The sequence continues at coordinate 190,542 of CAWHBC010000041.1, read as the reverse complement.
CGTGCTCACGGCCAGGATTTTGATCTTTCCGGAACTGAGCTGCGGCGTGACGGAGATCGCGGGCAGGCACACCATCTGCACGTCATTGCGAATGAGCGCGGTCATCGCCTGCGGCGATGAGGAATAGGGCACGTGCACGAGCTGCGTCCCGGTTTTTAGCGCGATCGCTTCCATGGCGAGTTGCGACAGCGAGCCGGTGCCGATCGAGCCATAGGCGTATTTGCCGGGATTGGCCTTGATGAGATCCAAAAGCTGCGCCGTCGTCGTCACACCCAGGCTGGTATTGACCGCAAGCGCGCTCGGCTGGGTGACCAGCATGGTGATGAGCGTGAGATCTTTTTTCGGATCGTAGGGCAGGTTACTGAACAAGAGTGTGTTGATGGCGAGCGGACCGCCGATGCTGATGCCGATGGTGGCCCCGTCCGGCGCCGCCTTGGCCACGACGTCGGTGCCGGTATTGCCGCTCGCGCCCGGCTTGTTCTCGACGACGAACGGCTCTTGCGTCTTGTCGTGCAGATAATCGGCGATCAGCCTGGCGACAGCATCGGGAGTTGAACCGGCGCCGAAAGGCACCACGATCCGCACCGGCGCCGTGGGCCAGGGCTCTTGTGCCGTCGCGAGTGCTGTGGCTGCAATGCTGCCGCACAGGACGCCCAGAACCGCTACGATACAACGCCTCATTGCCGTTTCCCTCCTGTTTTCTTTCCTTGGGCAACTCGTATCATGCCGGCGGCATAAGTCGAAGCGGAGAGACGCCGTGCGCGCCACGACAAAACTAAGGACATTGCTGGGCTCGGGCCGAATCGCGGTTGCGCCGGGCGCATTTGACGGGCTCTCGGCGAGGCTGGTCGAACAGGCCGGTTTTCCGGCGGTTTACGCCAGTGGCGGCGCCATCGCCCGGTCCTGCGGCATCCCCGATCTCGGGCTGATGTCCGAGAACGCGATCGTCGACCGTCTGGCATCGATGGTCGACGTGATCGAGGCGCCGCTGATTGCCGATGCCGATACCGGTTATGGCAACGCCTTGAATGCGCAAGCGGCGGCACGGGCCTTCGAGCGCTCTGGCGTCGCCGCCTTTCATCTCGAAGACCAGACTTTTCCCAAGAAGTGCGGGCACTACAACGACAAGAACCTCGTGCCGGTCGCCGAGATGGTGCAGAAGCTCAAGGCCGTCCGCGACGCCCTGCACGATGCCGATTTCGTCGTTATTGCGCGCACGGACGCGATCGCGGTCGAAGGCTTTTCCGCCGCCATCGATCGCGCCATGGCCTATCGCGAGGCGGGCGCCGACATGCTGTTCGTCGAAGCGCCGACATCGGAGGCCGAGATCGCCGAGATCGCCAAGCGGCTGCCCGGTTTCAAGCTCATCAATATGTTCGAGGGCGGCAAGACGCCGCTATTGCCGGCGTCCCGGCTGGAGGCGCTCGGTTACAACGTCGTCATCATCCCGAGCGATGCGCAGCGGGCCGCAATCAAGGCGATGCAGCGCGTGCTCGCGGCCATCGCCCGCGACGGCAGTTCGGCAACCATGCGCGGCGACATGGTGTCGTTTGCGGAGCGCGAGGTCCTTATCGGCACGGCGGGCTATCTCGAACGCAGCCGTCATTATGCTTCGTGAGCTGCCGCGTCATTGACAATGGATGCGCACTCGCCATGATCCCGGCCCTAAGCTGAATAGGCGAGCCTGCTAAAGGCTTGGCGCAAGATAGGTTTGGCGGAAGATGGGCCTGGCGGAAGAAATTCTCGGTCTGGTTATTTTTCTCGGCGCCCACGTCTTCGTGACAATGCGGGATCGCCGTGCCGCGCTCGTCGCCAGGCTCGGCGAATGGCCGTATCGCGGCTTGTTCTCGATCGTCGCCATCGTCGGCATCTTGCTCATTGCCTACGGCTTTGCCGCTTATCGCGCCGCCGGCATGATCACCGTCTGGGATCCGCCGGCGTGGACGCGCCACATCGTGGTGGCGCTGATGTGGCCCGCGAGCATCATGGTCGTTGCCGCTTATATCCCCGGCAACATCAAGCGCGTGCTCAAGCATCCGATGCTGACCGGCGTCAAAACCTGGGCCTTCGCGCATTTGTGCGCCAATGGCGACCTCGGCGGCATCATCCTGTTTGGCTCGGTGCTGGCCTGGGCGGTCTATGACCGCATCACGCTCAAGCGCCGGGCCGATCCCGGCGCGCCGCCGATCCCTGTCGGCGGCGCCAAAAATGACATCATCGCCGTCGTCGTCGGCACCGTGCTTTATCTGGCGCTCGGATTTGTCTTCCATCCGATCGTGGTCGGCGTGCCGGTGTTCGGCATGCCCGCCCACTAAATACCGGACTCAGAAAAATGTCGGTGCAAGATCAAATCAAGCGGCTTACCGCGCCCGACATTCGCGCCCGCAAGGGCGGCGAGCCGATCGTTTGCCTGACCTCGTATCACGCCCACACCGCGCGTCTGGTCGATGCCTATTGCGATGTCATCCTGGTCGGCGACTCGCTTGGCATGGTGATGCATGGCCTTGAGACGACGGTGCCGGTGACGCTCGACATGATGGTCCTGCAGGGGCTGGCCGTTATGCGCGGTTCCAAGCGCGCTCTGGTGGCGGTCGACCTGCCATTCGGCTCCTACGAGGCGTCGAAGGAACAGGCGTTCATGTCGGCGGCGCGCGTCATGAAGGAGACCGGCTGCGGTGCGATCAAGCTCGAGGGCGGCCGGCGCATGGAAGAAACCATCGCGTTTTTGGTCGAGCGCGGCGTGCCGGTGATGGCTCATGTCGGCTTGACGCCCCAGGCCATCAACACGATCGGCTCGTTCCGCGCGCAGGGCCGCGAGGAGGGCGATTGGGAACCGATCGAGGCGGATGCGCGGGCGGTGGCGGATGCCGGCGCCTTTGCCGTGGTGCTTGAAGCGATCGCCGAGCCGCTTGGCCGGCGCATCACCTCCGAGATCGCGATTCCGACCATCGGTATCGGCGCCAGCGTGGCCTGCGACGGCCAGGTTCTGGTGCTCGAGGACATGCTGGGTCTATCGCCGCGGGTGCCGAAATTCGTCAAACGCTTCGGCAATCTCGGCCCCTCCATCGAACAGGCGATCAAAGATTATGCCGAGGAGGTCCGCTCCCGGGCGTTTCCGGGGCCGGAACATGTCTATCCGATGCGTAAGCCGGGGGCTGCAGCGGCGGCGCCTGCCAAGCCGACAAAGCGCGGGGAGGGCCCGTCACGGGGCTAAATCGCGCCGCCGGACGGTTTAAACCATGGCGAATGATCGCCGCCCCGCCGGCGTGTTTTGCCTTGCTCGCGCCATATCATTAAACTAGCCCTGACAAGGCCTTAGGGGGCGCCGTTTGGCGGCCGGCGAGCGACTTTTGGTTCGCGCGCGTTCTGGGCTGAAGATAAAGTCTGGGGAACGGCCGCGTGACCGACATATTCAATGAAGTCGACGAAGAAGTCCGTCGCGAACAGCTCAAAAAGCTGTGGGAACGCTACGGCACTTACTTCATCGCGCTCTGTGTCCTTGTTGTCGTTGGCGTCGCCGCCTGGCGTGGCTACGAATGGTGGCAAGGCCAGCAGGCGCAAAAATCCGGCGCCGCCTTCGAACAAGCCGTCGAGCTTGCCGAAGCGGGAAAGCACCAGCAGGCGGAAGCCGCCTTCGCCAAGCTCGCCACCGATGGCACCGCCGGCTATCGCTCGCTGGCCATGCTTCGCCAAGCCGCCGAGCTTGCACCGACCGACCGCAAGGCCGCGATCAAGGCCTATGACGCAATTGCCGCCGATACCCGCCAGCCACAGGTGATCCGCGATTTGGCGGCGGTGCGCGCCGGCTATCTCTTGGTCGACAGCGCGCCCTATTCCGAGCTTTTATCCAGGCTCGAGCCGCTGACGGCGCCTGATCGGACGTTCCGCTACAGCGCGCAAGAGATTTTGGCGCTCTCGGCCTGGAAAGCCGCGGATCTGACAGCCGCAAGCAAATGGACCGACATGATCATGGCCGATCCGCAGTCGCCGGCAGGAACGCGCAGCCGCGCTCAAGTTCTGAGCGAGCTCATCGCCGCGAGCAAAAAGGGCTGAGCGGATGAACCGGTCCAAGTTGTTGCTGTATCGCGCCGGCTCCGCGCTTACCCTTGCGCTGGTGCTGGCCGGCTGCACACCGGGCGGTCAGTTCGATCCGACGACAATTTTCGATAGCGACGTGTTCAGCAGCAAAGACAAGCTGAAGGGCCAGCGCGTCCCGCTTTTTCCAAACGGCGTTCCCGGTGCGACGACCGGAGTGCCGGCAGATCTGGTGAAAGGCTACAAGCCGCCGGCCGACGAAGCCGACGCCAATCCCGATGCAATAAATCCGCCGCCGGGCCAGATGGCACAGCAAGGGCCTAGCCCCGCGTCCAAGCCCGAAGCGAAGCCCGAGTCAAAACCCAAGCCTAAAGTCGCGATCGGACGGCCGCGCGGCGTTCCAAAGCCGCCGAAATCGAACCCGACGCGGATCGATGTCGGCGCCACAGGCGCCCCGCCGCAACAGCCCACGCCGACCAACTGGCCGGCGCCGCCGCCGACCGGGGCCGCATCGCAAGGTGTGGCGTGGCCGGCGCCCCCGCCGACTGCACCCCAGCCATCGCAAGCGGCCCAGCAATCGCAGGGCATTTGGCCGGCGCCGCCATCAACCGCGCCGGTCCAGCCGGCCGCAGCGCCGGCACGGGCGCCCGCGCCGGCACCGGCGTCTCAGCCGGCATCGCAAAACGCACCGTCATTCGATTCGATGTGGCCCAAACCGACGGACGGGGCGCCCTCGCAATAGGTTTGCCGCTGTCTGATGCTTCCCCTGCCGCCCCGGGCCAGCGGGGTGATATATTGCGTTTGCCTTGCCGCACCGGTCATTCGTTTCAGCTCATGTCGACGGCCTCATGTCTTTCACTATCGCTATTGTCGGCCGGCCCAATGTCGGCAAATCGACCCTGTTCAACCGGCTCGTCGGCCGGCGCTTGGCTCTGGTCGCCGACGAGCCGGGGGTAACGCGCGATCGGCGGGAAGCCCAGGCAAAGCTCGGCGATCTCACCTTCACGGTGATCGATACGGCGGGCCTTGAAGATGCCGGCCGCGAAAGCTTGTCCGCGCGCATGCAGGCCCAAACGGCAGCCGCCATGGCGCAGGCCGACGCGATTTTATTTTTGGTCGACGCGCGGGCTGGCGCGCTGCCGGCCGATGGCGCCTTTGCCAATCTGGTGCGTAAATCCGGCAAGCCCGCGATCCTTGTCGCCAACAAGAGCGAGGGGCGCGCCGGCCAAGCGGGCGCGCTCGAAGCCTATGCGCTGGGGCTCGGCACGCCGGTTGCGATCAGTGCCGAGCACGGCGAAGGCCTTTCCGATCTTTACGATGCGCTGCGTAGCGCGTTACCAGAGTTCACTGCGGAGCCGGAGGCGGAGCCCGTTGCCACTGGCGAGGACCCCCAGCCGATCCGCATCGCCATTGTCGGGCGGCCGAATACCGGAAAATCGACCCTGATCAATCGCCTGCTTGGCGAGGAACGGCTGTTGACCGGACCCGAGGCCGGCATCACGCGCGATTCGATCACGGTCGACCTTGCCTGGCGAGGCAGGCGCTTTCGCGTCCACGACACCGCCGGGATGCGGCGGCGCGCTCGCATCGATGAGAAGCTCGAAAAGCTTTCGGTGTCGGATACGCTCAATGCCATCCGCTTCGCCGAGGTCGTCATCGTGCTCGTCGACGCGCAGACTCCCTTCGAGGAACAGGACGTTCGCATCGCCGACCTGGTCGAGCGGGAAGGCCGCGCCGTGGTCGTCGCCGTCAACAAATGGGATCTGATCGAAGCGGAGCCGGGCGCGCTGTCGCGGTTGCGCGCCGCGGTCGATCGCATGCTGGCGCAGATCAGGGGCGTTCCGGTTGTGGTGCTCTCGGCCAAGAGCGGGCAGGGGCTCGATCAGTTGATGGAAGCGGTGCTCAAAGCTTATGAGGTCTGGAACCGGCGGGTGCCGACGGCGGCACTCAACCGCTTTCTCGAGGACGTGACAACGGCCAATCCGCCGCCGGCGGTGAGCGGGCGGCGGCTGCGGCTCGATTACATGACCCAGCCGAAAGCGCGGCCGCCGACTTTCGTGCTGTTTTGCTCGCGCGCGAGCGAGCTGCCGGCGAGCTATCGGCGTTATCTGATCAACGGGTTGCGCGAGAGTTTCGCGCTGCCCGGCACGCCGATCCGGCTCACCATGCGGACCAAGACCAATCCGTTCGCCGGCAAGAAGCGGCGGCGTTAACTTACGCCGGCTCTGAAAATTCCAAAAATCGTCCAGCCGGAAAATCGTAAAGCTTGCCGGTTTCGGTGCAGCCGGGCAGGCAAAGAGCGAGGATTTTCTCTGCGACCGTTTCCGGCGTCGGCAGCGTCATCGGGTCCTCGCCGGGCATCACCAGAGCGCGCATGCGGGTACGCGTCGGTCCGGGATTGAACAGATTGACACGCATCGCGGTCGAGGAGGTCTCGGCGGCGTAGATTTGCCCGAGCGCGTTCAAGGCCGCCTTTGACACGGAATACGCGCCGCCGTAGGCGCGCGGCTGGGTGGCGGCGCCCGAAGTGATCAGCGCCACGCGGCCTGCGTCCGAGCGCCGCAACAGCGCATTGGTGGCGCGCAGCAGGTGCCAGTTGGCGGTGACGTTGATCGCCATCACCTCGTCCCAGTTCGCCGGATCGATGTGATCGACCGGTGCGCGCTCTCCGACCACGCCGGCATTGCCGATGAGCACGTCGAGCTTCTGGTAGCGCTCGGCGAGCGCGGAGGCGAGCCGATAGATGCCCGGATAGTCGCGCATGTCGAGCGGCACGAGGGTGGCCGAACTGCCGGCGGTGCGGACCGCGTCGTCGATCTCTTCGAGTGCGCCCTGCGTCCGGCCGACCGCGACGACATGGGCGCCTTCGCGCGCCAGCGCCAAAGTGACGGCGCGGCCGATGCCCCGCGTGGCGCCGGTAACGAGCGCGATCCGATCGGCGAGAGATTTCATGCCTCAGCTCGCCTCGGCGAGCAGCGAAAGCTGGCGCGGCGGCGAATCTTCGGCGCTGCGGTCGGTGAGCGGCGTTGGGTAGTCGCCGGTAAAGCAGTGATCGGTGAATTGCGGCCGCAGCGGATCGCGGCGCTTTTCGCCCATGGCGCGGTAAATGCCGTCGACCGACAAAAACGCCAGCGAATCGGCGCCGATGAATTTCCGTATGCCTTCAAGATCGTGAGTGGCGGCAAGCAACTTGTCGCGCTCCGGCGTGTCGATGCCGTAATAGTCGGGATGGGTGATCGGCGGCGAAGCAACACGGAGATGCACTTCGCGGGCGCCGGCCTCGCGCATCATCTGCACGATTTTCACCGAGGTCGTGCCGCGCACGATCGAATTGTCGATCAGCACGATGCGCTTGCCGGACACGACCGCGCGGTTGGCGCTGTGCTTCAAGCGCACGCCGAGCTGGCGAATGTGCTGAGTTGGCTCGATGAAGGTGCGTCCCACATAGTGATTGCGGATGATGCCGAGCTCGTAGGGAATGCCCGATTCCTGCGCATAGCCGACCGCCGCCGGCACGCCGGAATCGGGTACGGGAACAACCACGTCGGCGGCGGTGGGCGATTTTCGCGGGCAAGCTCGGCGCCGCTCGCCTTGCGCACGTTATAGATGCTGCGGCCGCCGAGCACCGAGTTCGGGCCGCGCGAAATAGATGTATTCGAAGATGCACGGCCGTGGCGCGGTGAGCGGGAACGGCTTGTGCGAATGCGCGCCGTCCTCGTCGAAAATCAACACTTCGCCGTTCTCGACGTCGCGCACGTATTGCGCGCCGATGATGTCGAGCGCGCAGGTCTCGGAAGCCAGGATCGGGCAGCCGTCGAGCTTGCCGAGCACCAGCGGCCGGATGCCCAAAGGATCGCGGGCGCCGACCAGCTTTTTGTTGGTCAGCCCGACGAAAGCGTAGGAGCCTTCGAGCATCCGCAAGCCTTCGATGAAGCGGTCGACAAAGCGGTTGCGATGCGAACGCGCGACCAGATGCAGGATCACCTCGGTGTCGGTGGTCGATTGCATCATGGCGCCTTCGCGCACCAGTTGGCGGCGCAGCGTCAGGCCATTGGTCAGATTGCCGTTATGGCCGACGGCGAAGCCGCCGGCGTTCAATTCGGCGAACAGCGGCTGGACGTTGCGCAGAATAGTCTCGCCGGTGGTCGAATAGCGCACGTGGCCGACCGCGGCATTGCCGGGCAGGCGATCGATCACCTCGCGCCGGGAAAAGGCGTCGCCGACGAGGCCCAGGCGGCGCTCGGAATGAAACCGCTTGCCGTCGAACGAGACGATGCCGGCGGCTTCCTGGCCGCGGTGCTGGAGCGCATGCAGGCCGAGCGCGGTAATGGCTGCGGCGTCGGGGTGACCGAAGATTCCGAAGACCCCACATTCTTCACGCAGCCGGTCGGCGTCGTCGAGATCGAGGAGTTCGGGCTCAGTCATGAGTTCCGGCCCTCCAGCCGAAGAAGCTCGCTGTGCTGCTGGTCGGGAGCCGTCTCCGGACTATCGGTATCCTCCGGATGCGGCTTCTTCAGCTTGTTTAAGATGGTGTTTTCCGGGTCCTCCGGCAACATCGATATCAGCGAGTCCCCGGTTCTTTTGAGAACCACGAGCGATTTGGCGTTCTTTACCCAATCCGGCTGGCTGTGCTCGGGGACCAGCCAATTGAAGAAGACGAAGGCCACCACCACGATAATGAGGCCGCGGGCCAAGCCGAACAGGAAGCCCAGCGTGCGGTCCAACGCCCCAACCCGGCTGTCCAGCACCATGTCGGAGATGCGTATGGTTAATATCGAGACAACCAGGAGTGTGATCAGGAAGACGCTGCCAACCACCGCGACCGAGGCGACGATATCGCTGTTGAAGTACTCTTTCGCGTAGGGGATGAGCTTGCCGTAGGAGTAAAGCGTCGCTGCGGCGGCCAGAATCCATGCGGTGATGGACAGCACCTCCCGCATGAAGCCGCGCACCATGGCGAGCAGCCCGGATATCAGCATGACGACGATCAGTATGATATCGAGCAGCGTAATCGGCATAAGTTACCAGTCCGCCTGCCAGCTAAATGCCCAGCCAATACCCGCGCCCGCGGGCTGTATAGCCGGGCGCCGACGCGCCGTCACCCGTCTTGTCGGCCATTCCGCCGGGGCAGCCTTCGGCATCAGGTGTCTTGTCCGGCGACGCGGCGGAGCGGCGGCGTGCCGTTGCGGGCGATATCGGCGACCAGATTGGCCAGCGTGCCGACGGGGAACAGCGCAACGCCGTCGGGGGCTTCATTGCGCGCGGCTTCCGGGACGATCGCCTTGGTGAAACCGAGCTTGTGCGCTTCTTTCAACCGAGTTGCCGTTTGTGCCACCGGCCGTACCGCCCCCGAGAGCGAGACTTCACCGAAATAGACCGCATCGGGCGGCAGCGGGGCGCGTGCCAGCGAGGACACCAGCGCCGCGGCCGCGGCGACATCGGCAGCCGGTTCGGCAATGCGCAAGCCGCCCGCGACATTGAGATAGACGTCATGGCCGGAGAGGCGAACTCCGCAATGTGCCTCGAGGACCGCAAGCACCATCGACAGCCGGGCGGGATCCCAGCCCACCACGGCCCGGCGCGGCGTCCCCAGCGTGGTCGGAGCCACCAGCGCCTGAATTTCGACGAGCAGCGGCCGCGTGCCCTCAATGCCGGCAAACACGGCGGTGCCGGGACTGCCGAGTTCGCGTTCCGACAGGAACAGTTCAGAAGGATTGGCGACCTCGCGCAGGCCCGCTCCGGTCATTTCGAACACGCCGATCTCGTCGGTCGGACCGAAGCGATTCTTGATGGCGCGCAGAATGCGGAATTGCTGCGAGCCTTCGCCCTCGAACGACATCACGGCGTCGACCATGTGCTCGACGACGCGCGGCCCGGCGATCTGGCCGTCCTTGGTGACATGGCCGACCAAAATCACGGCGGCGCCGGTACGTTTGGCGAAACGGATCAACTCGCCGGCCGAGCCGCGGACCTGGGTCACCGTGCCGGGCGCGGCTTCGACGGCCTGGGTCCACATCGTCTGGATCGAATCGATCACCACGAGGTGCGGCACCGCGCCCTGCGACAGCGTCGCCACGATATCCTCGACCGATGTTTCGGCCGCCACCTCGACCGCCACATCGGACAGTCCAAGCCGCTCGGCGCGCAGCCGTACCTGGGCCACCGCCTCCTCGCCGGAAATATAGACGGCGCGATTCCGGTGCCGCGCAAAGGCTGCCGCCACTTCAAGGAGCAGCGTGGATTTGCCGATGCCGGGATCGCCGCCGAGCAGCAGCACCGAACCGCGCACCAGGCCGCCGCCGGTCACCCGGTCGAATTCGGCGACGCCGGAGGCGAGCCGGGGCGCCTCGTGCGATTGGCCCTTGAGCGTCTCGACCGCGAACTGCCGCCCCTTGCGGACCGAACGCCGCGGTCCCTCGGCACCTTCCTCGACCAGGGTGTTCCATTCGCCGCAGGCGTCGCATTTGCCCGACCAGCGCGCATAGGCGGCGCCGCAATTCTGGCAAACGAAACTGTGGGCGCGCGCCGCCATCCTAGTCGCTCCGGTCGCCGCGGTAGACGACATGCGATCGCAATCCGAGCCGCGTGAGAACCTCGTAGCCGATGGTGCCCGCCGCGGCCGCGGCCTCGTCAAGTCCGATCTCGCCGCCGATCAGAAGCGCCTGATCGCCACGGTGCACGGCGCCGTCGGGGAGGTCGGTAACGTCGGCGCAGACCAGATCCATCGAAATGCGGCCGACGATCGGGCAGCGCTGTCCGGCAACAATCGCGGCGCCGCCCGGCCGCTCGTCGGTGCCGCTGCCGGCGCGCATGAGACCGTCGGCATAGCCGAGTGCAATGGTGGCGACCCGCGAATTGCGTTTAGCCGTCCACGTCGCGTCATAGCCGACGGTATCGTCGCGCGCGACGCCGCGAATCTGCAGGATGCGGCCGCTCAACTCGACCGCGCTTTGCATCGGATTGGGCCGCCCGGGCGTCGGATTGACGCCGTAGAGCGCGGCGCCGGGCCGCGCCAAATCGAAATGTCCGGCATCGCCGAGAAAGATGCCGGAGGAGTTGACGAGCGAAGCCGGCACGCCGGGGTAAAGCGTGTGCAATTCTCGAAACAGACGGATCTGCTTGGCATTGAGCGGATGATCGGCGATCTCCGCGCACACCAGATGGCTCATCAAAAGAGCGATGCCGTGATTCTCGGTCTGGGCGCGCGGCGCCAGCGCCACTGCTTCGTCGGGCGAGATACCGAGCCGGCGCATGCCGGTGTCGACCTGCAGCGCCGCGCCGCCGCGCCAGGAATGCGCCGCGACAAAGGCATCCCACTCTGCAAGTTCAGTCGCTGAATTTATGACCGGCCGCGCGTTGATCTCGATAAGTCCTTCGCCCCAATCCGGTGTGAAACCGTGGAGAACGTAAATTGCGGCCTCGGGCGCCCGCGAACGCACAGTGCGTGCTTCGGCAAGGTCGGCGACGAAGAACGTCTTGCAGCCGGCCTTCGCCAGAGCGGTGGTGACTTGCTGCAAACCGAGCCCATAGGCGTTGGCTTTTACCACCGCGGCGCATTCGGCGGCGAGAAGCCGGCCGGCGAGCGCACGCCAATTCGCCGTGATCGCCGCGAGGTCGACGGTCAGCGTGCTCCCGGTTTCCGATGCCGCTGGAGCGGCGTCCGCCGGGGAAATCGGTTGTGCGACTGCCAAACCCGCCTCCATAGCTGCCTTATGGCTGGCACGGCGGCCCAGTGTAAAGCGGCAGAATATCGCCGGTGCGACCAGCGGGCTTACCGTGGCGAGTTATACGCTTGACGTATAACGCCAGACGTAATAAATCATCCCATGATCCGGTCGTTTCGCGATCGCGCCACGGAATCCTTGTGGATGGGCGCGTTCGTCAAGCGCTTCAGCGGCCTGGAAAAACAGGCGTTGCGGAAATTGGACATGCTGCATCATGCGCGGACTCTCAATGACCTGCGCATACCTCCGGCGAATCGTCTTGAGGCCTTGGTGGGCGATCGGCGCGGGCAGCATTCGATAAGGATCAATGATCAATGGCGGATCTGTTTCACATGGACCGCGGAGGGACCGGCAAATGTTGAAATCGTCGACTACCACTAAGGCGGCCCCTCTGCCGGATCGTGTCACAACGCATCCCGGTGAAGTGCTGGCCGAGGAATTTCTCAAACCGCTGCACATGTCGGTGAATGCGCTTGCAATGGCCTTGCGAGTTCCGGCAACGCGCATTGGCGCAGTCGTCAAGGGCGAACGCTCGGTTACGGCGGATACGGCCTTGCGGCTGTCGCGCTTTTTCGGAAACAGCGCCGAGTTCTGGATCGGCCTGCAGGCGACCCATGATTTGACCAAAGCACGCATGGAAAGCGGTCGGTCGATCGAGCGTGACGTCCAGCCCCGGGCTGCCTAAAAACCGGTGTGATGGGTCGAATCCAGATTGCCGAAGCGTGTCACCTCGGCGTCGAACTGCAGTTCGACCGTGCCCGTCGGGCCGTGACGCTGTTTGCCGATGATGACCTCGGCTTTGCCTTCGACGCGATTACCCTCGGCAAGCCATTCGTCGAATTTTTCGCGGTTCGATTCCATCGGCTTGCGCATCTGGTGATAATATTCCTCGCGAAATACAAACAACACGACGTCGGCATCCTGCTCGATCGAGCCCGATTCACGCAAATCCGATAATTGCGGGCGTTTATCGTCGCGCGATTCCACCTGACGCGACAATTGCGACAGCGCCAGAATCGGAATGTTGAGCTCTTTGGCGAGCGCCTTGAGCCGCGTGGTGATCTCGGTGATTTCCTGAACGCGATTTTCGCTGGAGCGGCGGCTGGTACCCTGCAGCAACTGGATATAGTCGATGACCAAGAGATCGAGACCGCGCTGGCGCTTGAGCCGCCGCGCCCGCGCCGCCAATTGGCCGATCGACAGGCCGCCGGTCTCGTCCACATAGAACGGCAGGTTCTGCAACTCGATCGACACGTCTTTGATCGTCTCGAAGTCGCTTTCGCCGATGCCGCCGCGGCGGATTTTGGTGGATGGGATACCGGTCTGTTCCGAGATAATGCGGGTGGCAAGCTGTTCTGCCGACATTTCAAGCGAAAAGAATCCGACAATGCCGCCATTGACCGTCTGGGTGTGGCCGTCGGCGGCCAACTCGCCTTGCCAAGCCTTGGCGACATTATAAGCGATGTTGGTGGCGAGCGCGGTTTTGCCCATGCCGGGGCGGCCGGCGAGGATAACCAAATCGGATGACTGCAGGCCGCCCATGCGGCTATCGAGGTCGGTAAGGCCGGTTGCCAGTCCGGACAGGCTGCCGTCGCGCTGATAGGCGCGGGCCGCCATGTCGACGGCCGTGGTCAATGCCTGGGCGAAGCGCTGAAAACCCGAAGTCATATCGTCCGGTCTCGGCGATTTCGTAGAGTCTGCGCTCGGCCTCCTCGATATGGCTGATCGGCGTCGACTCGACCGGTGCGTCATAGGCCGAATTGACCATCTCTTCGCCGATCGCAATCAGATCCCGCCGCAGCGAAAGATCGTAAACGGTACGGCCGTAATCCTGGGCGTTGATGATCGTGGTCGCTTCGGCGGCGAGCCGCGCCAGATATTGGTTGACGGAAAGGCCCGCAATGTCGGCGTCCGCCGGCAAAAACGTCTTCAGCGTCACCGGCGTTGCGATCTTGCCGGCGCGAACGAGGCCGCCGCTTAGCTCGAAAATGCGCTGATGGATGGGCTCGAAGAAATGCTTTGGCTCGAGGAAGTCGGAGACGCGATAAAACGCCTCGTTATTGACGAGAATAGCCCCCAGCAATGCTTGCTCGGCTTCGATATTGTGCGGCGCCGTGCGGAATGTCGGCTCGGGCGGCGTTTGTTTGCGGGCGGTCGAATCGAATACTGGCATGATCGATCAAAAGAATCACAGGCTGTGGCCGTTTTGCGGCATGTGGCCGAAAGACGGCGCGTGGCGAATTCGGGTCGGAACTCAACATGGCGGATGACTCAGAAACGGCAGGCGCCGTGCGCATCGGCGAGCGTCGTGCCGCAACGGATGAACGTCGATAGTCGAGCGGCGGCGCGATGGGAAACCCTCATTGCGGCTTTCCCCGTTACCCACCGGAGGCGGTGAGCAATATCCAATCTGCTTGACTGAAGCTTGCGCGGCGCCGCCGGTTACTCGCCCGCGAGTCGCAATGGCGCCATGTAGCCGGATTCGATGCCACGCAAGCGGGCCTCCTCACGCGCGATGTAATCGCGGGTCGCCGGGACCAAACCCTTGCGTTTGGCGATCTGGATTTGGAAGACCACCATATCGCCGGCACGAAACGCCATCTCGGAGGAGGCAAGGTAGAACTCCCACATCCGCACGAAACGTTGATCGTAGAGCCGTACGACTTCGTCGCGGTGCGCAAGGAAGCGTTCGCGCCAGGCCTTCAGCGTTTCCGCATAATGCAACTGCAGAACTTCGACGTCGCTGACCATGAGCTGGGCACGTTCGATCGCCGGCAGAACTTCGGACAGCGCCGGGATGTAGCCGCCGGGGAAAATGTATTTCGCGATCCAGGGATTGGTGATGCCGGGCGGGCTCGATCGCCCGATGGTATGCAGAACCATGACGCCGTCATCGGCCAAGAGCTTGGCGCATTTATCGAAATAGGTGTCATAGAAACCAACGCCGACGTGCTCGAACATGCCGACCGAAACGATGCGGTCGAAGCGGCCATCGACGTCGCGATAGTCGATCAGCCGGAAGGTGGTATCCTCGGGGTGGCCGCTCTCTATGGCGCGGGACTGCGCGCGCTGAAACTGCTCCCGCGAGAGAGTGATGCCGGTCACCTGGGCGCCGGCAATATCGGCGAGGTAAAGCGCAAGGCCGCCCCAGCCGCAGCCGATGTCGAGAACCTTTGCCCCGGGCTTTAGCCGCAGCTTGGCCACCAGATGCCGCTTTTTGGCCAGCTGGGCGTCGTCGAGCGACATATCCGGCGTTTCGAAATAAGCGCAGCTATATTGCTGGTCGCCGTCCAGGAAGAGCGAATAGAGTCGGCCGTCCAGATCGTAGTGATGCGCGACATTATGGCGCGATCGGCCGCGCCAATTAAATTGCTGCAGGCGCCGGAGGACGTAGCGCGCGAACCCCGTTACCGCCCAGCTTGGGGAGGCAAAAGGCTCCTGACCGAGGAGGACCTCGAGAACGTCGGCAATCGAGCCGTGCTCGACTACGAGCGAGCCGTCCATATAGGCCTCCCCGAGCTTGAGCTCGGGGTCGAGCAAGACGGCACGCTGGGCCTTTGCCGAGGTAAAGCGCACCGCGGGCGCTTGCCCGCTGCCGTCGCCGAAGGTGTAGGTCAACCCGCTCGCCGTCGTGATCGTGATGGACCCACGGCGAATGTAACGGCGCAGCAATATCAACAACAACCGATCCACGGCCGGTCCCACTCTACAAGAGCCCTCGACCGCAGCCTGCGACGATTGGCGTTTGTTCGCCGCGGCGGCCCATTGGCCGCTCCATCAGCCGGTTGCGCGGGCGTCGTCCCGTTCTTGCCGTTATTAAAACAAAATCCTCCGTAACCAGCAATGCTTGAGAGGCGTTGCAGGGCTTCGCTTGAAGCGGGTGGGATAAGCGCGGTATCCGACACTCGGATTCCTGGGTTGATGGGGTAAGTATGCTCGCCAAGCCGATACGAGTTGAGGAGACCAGCGTGTTTCGGGGATTGCCGGTTAAATTTGCGCTTATTGCAGGCTTGGCGGGCCTATTACCGGGTAGCGCGCGCGCTCAGGTCAATATCGACGCCGGCAAGTCGGCGGCGGAGATTTATTCGAGCGATTGCGCCACCTGCCACAAAACCCCCCGAGGTCTCGCCGCCGGTAAAAACAGCCTGATGCTCTCGAGTTTTCTGCGCGAGCACTACACCGCTAGTCGCGACCAGGCCTCGGCGCTCGCGGCTTACGTCCTCGGTGCCGGGGGCGCCGAGCCGGCGCCAAAGCAAAAGCCGGAGGTGGAGCATGCCAGGGCAGAAGAGGCTAAGCCCGGGCAGCCTAAGACTGCGGAGCCCAAAATAGGCGAAGTAAGGCCAAGCGAAGCCAAGCCGGGGCAGCCGAAGACTGCGGCCCGTCCGGTCCGCGCGGCATCAAAGCCCGAAGAAAAGCGGGCCAAGGACGAAGAGGCAAAGCGGGAGCAGCATTCGGCGCCGGCAACCACTGAAGAACGGGGGCCCGAGACGGCGAGCCGGGAGCAAAATCACGAGCCTGAAGCGGCCAGCCCGGCTGTCCGCGAAGCGGCGCCGGCGTCTGCCGCGCCAGTTTCCCAGGCGCCAGTTTCCCAGGCACCAATTCCTCATGAGACGCCAGCCACGGCGGTGGTCCCGAGCGCTCCAGCCACGGCTACGGCCAGCGCCGCGGCGGTCGACGGTATCGGGTCCAGTCTGCCAAGCCTGGAGCTTGGCTCAAGCCTGAACGCCAAGCCGCCCGCGGCGGAGCGATCCAGCTCCGCCAGCGGGCCGCGGGATAATATTCCGGACTGAAGTCCGGCCGCGGCCCGTTTCAGTATCGGCGTTAGTTCTTCTTGGCAGCCGGAGCTTCGGGAGCTTCGCTCGTCTCGGCGTTCTCGTCGGGCTCGGCCGCTTCGCCAACGCCCGGCTCGAAGAATTGCTCCGCGGCGATCACGGCCGCTTCCGCTTCAGTCGGCTCGCGCAATTGCGTCAGATCCTCGCCGCGGGCAATGCGCGCCGCCTCGTCCGCGCTTCTGGCGACGATAATGGTAATTGCGGTTTCGACGTCCGGATGCAGCGCCAACGGAACCTTGTGCTGGCCGATGGTTTTGATCGGCGTGTTGAGGGCGATCTGGCTGCGATTCAGCTTGAACCCGAACTCGCCAACGATGGCGATGAGATCGCGCGGCGATACGGAGCCGAATAGTTGACCGGTTTCCGACGCCTGCCGCAGCACGGTGAAGCTCTTGCCATCGAGCTTTGCCCCGACTTGAGACGCTTCGCTCTTGAGCGCCAGCGAGCGCGCCTCGAGATCGCTCTTCATCGTTTCAAAGCGCGTGCGATTTTCGTCCGTCGCGCGCAGAGCCTTGCCGCGCGGCAACAGAAAATTGCGAGCAAAGCCGTCCTTGACGCGGACTACCTCGCCCATCTGGCCAAGTCTGGCCACGCGTTCGAGCAGGATCACTTCCATGACATCCTCCTCAGCGGATCACGTAGGGCAGGAGGCCGAGAAACCGCGCGCGCTTGATCGCTTGCGCAAGCTCGCGCTGCTTCTTCGCCGAGACCGCGGTAATGCGGCTTGGCACGATCTTGCCTCGCTCCGAAACGAAGCGTTGCAAGAGCTTGACGTCCTTGTAATCGATCTTTGGGGCGTTGGCGCCCGAGAACGGGCAGCTTTTGCGGCGACGGAAAAACGGGCGGCGGCCGCCGCCTTGCGGTGACATGGCCATGCTCAATCCTCCACCGCCGCTACCGGCGTCTCCGGCTCATCGCCGCCTTCGCGCGGGCGTCGGTCGCGCGGCCGGTCGCCGCGATCAAATCGGTCACCCCGGTCAAATCGGTCGCCCCGGTCGAACCGGTCGCCACGATCGCCGCGGCGCTCGTCGCGGTCGCGGTCACGCTCGGCGCGGCGCATCATGGCCGACGGACCTTCCTCGAGGGCGTCCACCCGGATCGTGAGATAGCGCAGCACGTCTTCGTTGAGCCGCTCGAGGCGCTCGATCTCGTTGATGGCCGGCGGCGGTGCGTCGAGGTCGAGCAGCGTGAAATGCGCCTTGCGGTTCTTGCGCAGACGATAGGAGAGCGATTTGACGCCCCAGTATTCGGTCTTTTTGATTGATCCGCCAAGACCTTCGACGACGCCCTTCAACTGTGCGGTCAATTCCTCGACCTGTTGCGCGCTGGCATCCTGGCGCGCAAGATAGACATGTTCATAGAACGGCATGACTGCCCTTTCCTCATTTGCCAAGCTCGGCCCGGGCGCGAAGCCCCTCGAACCCTTCGGGAAAGGCTCGAATGCTCTGAAGGCGGGAACACCGGACGCCGGATCGCGGGATCACTTGACCCGGACCCTGCCGCACCGAAGAGGAGGTACGGCCGTCCGTTCAGCCCCCGGCCGGGGTCGAGCGGAAGGCGGCCTTATACGCGGCAGTGGTGAAAATGCAAGGTCGGGCATCCGTACCGGCGGCGATGCTCAGGACAAGGGTGCCCGGCCGTCTGCGTTCTGGATCAGTTCGGCGAGCCTGACCGCGAGTTCCACCCCTTCGCGTAGCCGGTTGGCGTCGGCCCCAGCTGGCGTCGCCAATCCCCGCAGCTTTTTGATTCCGGTTAGCAGCGCCTCCATATTCCGCTCCAGCAGGCGCTGCCGGAATAGCGGGTCGGTGCGCGCGCGCGTCAAATCAGCGTCGGTAACCGGCGAAAAGGGGCTCATGACGATGCGCTCTGGCCGAACAGGCTCCAGGTCCGATAATCTACCAATCCGCGGTTGTCGTTTTATTACGGACCCCGCATCCTTGACACAGCCAACGTGGCAGTATCTTTCGCCCCTTCGCGGCAGGGCGCGGGCGGATATCAAGCGGGCATTAAGCATATGGCGACGGCGTACGTTTTTCCCGGCCAGGGCAGCCAGGCCGTCGGCATGGGCAAGAGTCTCGCCGAGGCCTATCCCGCAGCCCGGCGGATTTTCGATGAGGTCGATGACGCTCTGGGCGAGAAGCTGAGCGACGTCATTTGGACCGGACCAGCGGAGAAGCTGACGCTGACAGAAAACGCGCAACCGGCCTTGATGGCCGTGTCGCTCGCCGTCATGCGGGTTTTGGAAACGGAGGCCGGGGTCGATCTCAAGCGCGACGCCGCCTTTGTGGCGGGGCATTCGCTCGGTGAATATTCGGCCCTTGCGGCTGCCGGTGCTCTGCCGATCGCCGACGCCGCGCGGCTGTTGCGGATCCGCGGCCGCGCCATGCAGAAGGCAGTTCCGGTCGGGGCGGGAGCCATGGCGGCGATGATCGGCGTCGAGCTCGCAGACATCCGGGCGATCGCGTCCGAGGTTGCTGAAGTCGGGGTTTGCGCTGCGGCCAACGACAATGGCGGCGGGCAGGTTGTCATGTCGGGAGCGAAGGCGGCGGTCGAGCGGGCGGTGGAACTCGCCAAACTGCGTGGCGTGAAGCGGGCGATGCTGCTCCCGGTGTCCGCGCCTTTCCATTGTCCGCTGATGCAGCCCGCGGCCGATGTCATGGCGGAAGCCTTGGCCAAGGTCCCGGTCAAAGCTCCGGTCGTTCCGCTGGTGGCAAATGTACTGGCGCAGCCGATCAGCGAACCTTCGCAGATCGTGCGATCGCTGATCGAGCAGGTCACCGGCACCGTGCGCTGGCGGGAATCCGTCCTGTTCATGGCGCAAGCGGGGGTGACAGTGTTCTACGAAATTGGCGCCGGCAAAGTCTTGACTGGCTTGATTAAGCGTATTGCGGAGACCGCAACGGCTTCGGCCGTCGGTACGCCCGAGGACGTCGCGCGGTTCAGCGCCGCGCGCGCCTAAGCTATGGCTATGGCCCGGAAGTCGGGGCAGGGAGATCGCATGTTCGAACTGACCGGGAAAAATGCCTTGGTGACCGGGGCTAGCGGCCCCATCGGGGGCGCCATCGTCCGCACGCTCCACGGTCAAGGCGCGACCGTCGCGATTTCCGGCACGCGGCGGGAGGTGCTCGACCAACTCGCGGCGGAACTCGGCCAGCGAATCCACGTCGCGCCTTGCAATCTCGCCGATCCGGCGGAAACCGAAGCCTTGGTGCCGCAGGCCGAGGCGGCAATGGGACAACTCGATATTCTCGTCGCCAATGCCGGAGTGACCAGAGATAATCTTCTGGTGCAATTGCGCGACGAAGACTGGGATCAGGTTATCGCCGTCAATTTATCGGCCACGTTCCGTCTGGCCCGCGCGGCAGTGCGCGGCATGATGCGCCGGCGTTTTGGCCGCGTCATCGCGATCACCTCGGTGGTTGGGACGACCGGCAATCCCGGGCAGTCCAATTATGTTGCGGCCAAGGCCGGGATAACCGGCATGATCAAGGCGATGGCGCAGGAGTATGCCAAACGCGGGGTGACCGCGAACTGCGTTGCGCCGGGGTTCATCGTCACCCCGATGACGCAGAAACTCAATGACAAGCAGCGTGAAACGATTCTTGCGAAAATTCCCGCCAGCCGCGCCGGCACACCCGAAGAAGTGGCGGCGGCAGTAGCGTTTCTCGCTTCGAACGAGGCGGCTTACGTGACCGGGCAGACATTGCATGTCAATGGCGGAATGGCCATGATTTGAACGCGATATGTCCGGCTACGGCGGCGGCCGCCCGCGCTGGTCAACGCATTTGAAGTGTGGTAACCGAACCGAAATTGGGCTGGGGAGCCGGAATGCCGGAGCGCGGGGCGAGATGTCCGCCTCTGATCGGTGTCGACCCAAACGGACTTGTCGATCCCCGTCGGCAGGTTCAGTGCAGAAGCAAGTTCAGTGCAGAGCTTGGACCGGATCAAATAGGCCGCTTGGGTCGCGTTGAAAAATGAGGTCGGAACGATGAGTGATATTGGCGAGCGGGTGAAGAAAATTGTCGTGGAGCATCTCGGCGTCGAACCTGACAAGGTCACCGACAACGCCAGTTTTATCGACGATCTCGGCGCCGACAGTCTCGATACGGTCGAGCTCGTTATGGCCTTCGAGGAAGAGTTCGGTTGCGAAATTCCCGATGATGCGGCCGAGACCATTTTGACGGTCGGCGACGCGATCAAGTTTCTCGAAAAGAACGCCAAGAGCTGATCTTCGGCGGCGTTTGCGCGTATTGCGCGCGCTGCGAGAACTGCACATCATTGTGTGCGGGCCGGCCGCGGTCGGCCAACGTCTCCGGGCCTGACGCGGCCCGAGATTGGTGTGTTTGCCGGGAGCGTTCTTGATGCGGCGGGTCGTCGTCACAGGCCTTGGATTGGTTACTCCGCTCGGCTGCGGCGTCGAGCAGACGTGGCAGCGGCTGCTCGGCGGCGAGAGCGGCATCAAGCGCATCGAAAAATTTGAGGTCGCGGATCTTGCCTGCAGGATCGCCGGCCAAGTGCCGCGCGGCGACGGCTCAGCCGGCAGTTTCAATGCCGACGACTGGATGGAACCGAAGGAGCAGCGCAAAGTCGATGACTTCATCGTCTTTGCCATGGGTGCGGCGACACAGGCTCTCAACGACGCCGACTGGCACCCGCAAAATTATGACGATCAGATCGTGAGCGGCGTGCTGATCGGTTCCGGAATTGGCGGCGTCGAAGGCATCGCCGAGACCGCGCTGGTGCTGCGCGACCGCGGACCGCGCCGCGTATCGCCGTTCTTCATTCCCGGACGGCTGATCAATCTGGCGTCGGGATATGTGTCGATCGCGCACGGGCTCAAGGGGCCGAACCACGCCGTGGTGACCGCGTGTTCGACCGGGGCGCATGCCATCGGCGACGCCGGGCGGCTCATTGCGCTTGGCGACGCCGACGTCATGGTGGCCGGCGGCACCGAATCGCCGGTCAACCGGATTTCGCTGGCAGGCTTCGCCGCGTGCCGGGCGCTATCGACGGGGTTCAACGATACGCCGGAGCGCGCCTCGCGGCCCTACGATCGCGATCGCGACGGCTTCGTCATGGGTGAGGGCGCGGGCGCGGTGGTGCTCGAGGAATATGAGCACGCCAAGCGCCGCGGCGCGCGCATTTATGCCGAGCTTGTCGGCTACGGACTATCGGGCGATGCCTATCATATCACGGCCCCGGCCGAGGACGGCGACGGTGCGTTTCGCTGCATGACCGCCGCGACCCGCCGCGCCGGCATTTCCGTCGGCGACATCGATTACATCAATGCCCACGGCACCTCGACTCCGCTCGGCGATGAGATCGAGCTGAAGGCTGTCGAGCGTTTGGTCGGCAACGCCGCCGGTCAAATCGCCATGTCGTCGACCAAGTCCGCAATCGGGCATCTGCTCGGCGCCGCCGGCGCGGTCGAGGCGATTTTCTGCGTGCTGGCGATGCGCGACCAAATATTGCCGCCGACCATCAACCTCGACAATCCGTCGGTGGCGACTGCAATTGATCTCGTGCCGCATAAGGCGCAAAAGCGCAAAGTCGATGTCGTGCTGTCAAATTCGTTTGGATTCGGTGGAACGAACGCGTCACTTGTCTTCCGCAAGGCGCAATAGTGCGCTCTATCGCCTTTTCGCCATATTTGCTCCGCACTCGGCTGCGATTCACTGACCTTCTCGCTTATAGTCGCCACCGGGTGCTCACTCAGCGACGTCTCGGGGTTTGCTGCCTGGAGGCCGACCTTCCACTCATGCCGATGATGCAGTGTGCCAATGCGGATATGTCGCTGTGACAGCGCCTGATGCACCGCCCGGCGGCGACAAGCCGGCGCCAAAGCCGCAGCCATCGGCAAGCCGCGCCGGCGACAAGCCCGCGGCGCAATCGACACGAGCCGCGGTCCCCCCGTCGTCCACGCCACTCAAGGCGGCCTCCGTGCGGACGACCAACGGTGCCGCTGCGGCCCCATCCCCTGCGGCATCGGCCCCACCGCCCCGGTCGATCGCTGAAGCACTCCTCGGTCCGGCTGCAGCAGTCGCGCCCGCATCGTCGGTTTCGGCGCCGAAACCGGCGCCGGTGAACCGGCCGGCGGCGCCTGGCGCGGGGCGGCAGACGAGCGGCGCCGGCGCGGTGCCGCCGAACTCCGTCAAGCCCGATTCCAAGCGGCTCATGCCGCGCAGTCCGCGCCTTGCCATCGAACCCGATACCGTCGCGATGCCGCCCAAGCGTTCCGCCACCGCCCGGCATCCGCTTGTCGTCATCGGCAACGCCATTATCAGTATTTTTGTCTTGGTCGCGGTCTTGGCGGGCATCGTGCTGTTTGTCGGCAAACAACGCTTCGACGAGCCGGGACCGCTGGCGGCGGACCGCGTCGTCAACATTCCGCATGGCTCCGGCATTCGCGATATCGCCGACGTGCTGACGCGCGAAGGCGTCATCGATCAGCCCTGGGTCTTTATCGGCGGTGTCATGGTTCTGAAGGCGCGCGAGGGTCTCAAGGCCGGCGAATATGAATTTCGCGCCCATTCCAGCTTGCGCGATGTGATTGCAACCATCGTCGAAGGCAAAGTGGTTCCGCACCAGATCAGCGTACCGGAAGGCCTCACGTCGCAGCAGATCGTGGCTCGATTGCTGGCCGACGATGTTTTGACCGGCGATGTCAAAGAGATACCCCCCGAGGGTAGTCTCCTGCCCGATACCTATAATTTCACGCGCGGGATCACGCGCGAGCAAATGATCCATCGCATGCAGGAAGCCCAGCAGCGCGTTGTCCAGGAGATCTGGGACCATCGCGCCGCCGATCTGCCGCTACGAACGCCGGCGCAGCTCGTCACGCTTGCCTCGCTGGTCGAGAAGGAAACCGGAAAGGCGGACGAGCGCACGCGCGTGGCCGCCGTGTTCGTCAACCGGCTCAAACAGAATATGCGCCTGCAATCCGACCCGACCATCATTTACGGCCTGGTCGGCGGCAAAGGCACGCTCGGCCGGCCGATCATGAAGAGTGAGATCACGCAGCCGACGCCTTACAACACCTACGTCATCAACGGGCTGCCGCCCGGTCCGATCACCAATCCGGGCCGCGCTTCGCTCGAGGCGGCCGCCAATCCGGCGCGCACTCGAGAACTCTATTTCGTTGCCGATGGCACCGGCGGCCATGTCTTCGCCGAAACCTACGAGCAGCAACTGCACAATGTCGCGCGATTGCGGGCGATGCAGACGGATCAGACGCAGAAGGATCAGGTCCCGTTCGACGACCAGGTGAATACGCCGCCGCCGGGACAGGGCGCCACGACATCTTCGACGGCGCCGGCAGTCCCGCCGCCGCTGCGGGGAACGGCAAAACCGTCTCGCATTCCCGCAAGCCATTAAGCGCGAGGCTGCGCTCGCACCGCGGTGGCTTGCGGCGCCGGCCGGCGCGCTGGAACTTGTGACCGCAGTCGGCCGCCGGTAAGTTGATCCGATTCTTTCTGCTGTTTTCGTCCCGGGGATCGCAATCCATGGCTCTTTCCAGCATGACCGGATTCGCCCGCGGCCATGGCGTGAGCGGTCCGTACGGCTGGGCGTGGGAAATCAAATCGGTCAACGGCAAAGGCCTCGATCTACGGCTGCGCCTGCCGGCGGGATGGGATGCGATCGAAGTGCCGGTACGGGCGCGAACCGCCGAGGCGCTCAACCGCGGATCGGTCCAAGCCAATCTCACCGTCGAGCGCAGCGGCGCCCAGCCGGTGGTCCGGGTCAATGCCGCGGTGCTCGACGCGCTGTTGACGACGATCCGACAGATCGCGCCGCAGATCGACGCCACGCCGCCATCCCTCGACGGCTTGCTGGCGCTCAAGGGAGTTATCGAAGTCACCGAGTCCGAGGAAAGCGAAGAGGCGCGGCGCGGCGCCGAGAGCGCGGTCACCGCCGGGTTTGTTGAGGTGATCGGTGCGCTCGGCGAGATGCGCCGGCATGAGGGCGAAGCGCTCGGCCGGGTGCTGGCGGCACGCTTGAGCGAAATTGCCGCGCTGGCGGGGCGCGCCGAGCAGGCGCCGGGCCGGCGGCCGGAAGCCATTCGGGCGCGGCTCGCCGAACAGGTTGCGGTGCTGCTTGAGCAATCCGAACGATTCGATCCGGACCGCCTGCATCAGGAAGCGATCATGATCGCCAGCAAGGCTGATGTGCGCGAAGAACTCGACCGCCTCGCCGCACACGTCGCCCAGGCCCAGCATTTGATTGCGCAAGGCGGTCCGATCGGCCGGCGGCTCGATTTCCTCGCGCAGGAGCTCAATCGCGAAGCCAACACGCTCTGTGCCAAAGCCAACGATGTCGAACTCACCAATATCGGACTTGAGCTGAAAGCCGCCGTGGAGCAGTTCCGCGAGCAGGTGCAGAACGTGGAATAGGCGGGCTTAGCGGAATTCGGATGGCGCGCGCAAAGCAGAATTGAAAGCTGGGTCGCAGGTCCGTCGCCCGCCGCGGCTTGATGTTCGTTCTTTCCTCGCCGTCTGGCGCCGGCAAGACCACGTTGTCTCGGCTATTATTGCGCGCCGATCGGCGGATCCGGCTGTCGGTGTCGGTGACGACGCGTCCGAAACGTCCCGGCGAAACCGACGGACGCGACTACCATTTCATCGATCGCCATCGCTTCGATGCCATGGTTAAAAAGGGCGAGTTGTTGGAATGGGCGGAAGTGTTCGGCCATTGCTACGGCACGCCGCGCCGGCCGGTCAGCGAGGCGTTGCGCGAAGGCCATGACGTTTTGTTCGACATCGATTGGCAGGGCACGCAGCAGCTGCGCGAAAAGGCGCGTGACGATCTCGTCAGCTTGTTCATCCTGCCGCCGACGGTGGGGGAATTGGAGCGCCGCCTCAAGCGCCGCGCCCAGGATAGCAAGTCCGTCATTCACGCCCGCATGGCGAAGGCCGCCGGCGAGATGAGTCATTGGCCGGAATACGATTACGTCATCGTTAATCGGGACAAGGCCCAGGCCTTTGACGAGGTGCGCGCGATCCTGGCCGCGGAACGGCTCAAGCGCGAACGGCAAATCGGATTGTCCGATTTCGTGCGCGGCCTGCAGGCGAAGCTTTAGGCCGAGTCTTCCGGCGACAACACGGCCCGGCCGACCACGCGCCCGGCGCGCAGATCGTCGAGCGCCGCTTGCGCCTGGCCGAGCGGGCGCTCATGCGTCGGGATCGTGTGCAGCTTACCGCTCTTGGCAAGATCAATGAGTTCGCGCGCTTCGGCGAGCGTCCCGGTCAGGGTGCCTTCGATGGTCATGGCTTTGATGGGGATCATCGCAGCCGCGATCGAGAAACTGCCGCCGAGGAGCCCGGTCACCACCACCTTGCCGCCGCGGCCGAGCACGCCGGTTGCGAATTGCAGCGACTTGTCCGATCCGACGAAGTCGCAGGCCGCCATCACGCCGCCCGTTGCCTTCAAAATCTCGCGGCGCGCCTGCGGATCGGACGGATCGAAGGCCTGGGCTGCGCCGGCGTCGAGCGCCGCTTCGCGCTTGGCCGCATCGATGTCGGCGACGAACAGCGGCTCGTGGAACAGCGTTCGGGCAATGGCCAGGCCCATCATGCCGACGCCGCCCATGCCGACGAGCAGCACAGGTCCGCGCTCGGCGCGGTCGCCGAGATGCCGAAGCGCCGAAAAAGCAGTGAGGCCGGAGCACATCAGCGGTCCGGCGAAATCGGGCGACAGCGGAGCATAATCGATCAGATAACGCGGATGCGGTACCAATACATGCGTGGCATAGCCGCCATCCACGGCGATGCCGAGATGCCGGTGCGAGCCGCACAGATTCTCCTCGCCGGCGCGGCAGGCGGCGCAAGCGCCGCAACCGATCCAGGGATAGACCGCAATGCGATGTCCGATCGCAGCCCCTACGGCCGCCGGCCCCGCCGCCTCGACGATGCCGGCGATCTCATGGCCCAGCGTGAACGGCAAGGTACGGTCTTTGGTGATGTCGAGGCGCTTGTCAGCGCCCAGGGCGAAATAGCCGTCCTGTAAATGCAGGTCGGAGTGGCAGACGCCGCAGCATTCGACGCGCACCAGAACCTCGGTGCCGCGCGGCGTCGGAAGATCGGCAACGGTCGCGCACAGCGGTTGACCGTAGGCGACCAGCGATTGGCGGTGGAATTGGGTCATGCGGCGGGTCTCTCCAAAATGTGAAGCCCATCATGCCCGATGAGGCGGGGTGGCGGCGAGAGCCCGCGCCAATGCCACAAAACCGGCGACGGAAATATCCTCGGCCCGCGCCGTGGGATCGAGACCGGCTTGCGCGATCAAGGCCGGCATATCGGCCCCGAGCGGCCGCAGGCTCTGTCGGAGCATCTTGCGCCTCTGGCCGAAGGCGGCCTGCGTTACGCGTTCCAGCAGCCTGCGCTCGCAGGCAAGCGGCGTCGGGCGAGGCATAATGCGGACCAGCGAGGAGGTCACCTTCGGCGGCGGCACAAAGGCCGCGGCGTTGACGTCAAACATGATCCGCGCTTCGCAGCGCCATTGCACAAGAACGGAAAGCCGCCCGTAGGCTTTCGAGCCGGGCGCGGCGACGATGCGTTCGGCGACCTCGCGCTGGAACATCAGGACCGCGGCGTCATACCAGGGCGGCCATGGCTCAATCGTGAGCCAGCGAACGAGTAGCGCAGTGGCGATGTTGTAGGGCAGATTTGCGACGATCCGCACGGGATTGGGCGGCAGATACGGTATCGGGTCGAACGTCAGCGCGTCGTCCGCGACAATGTCGAGCCGGCCGGGATAGTGCGTCGCGATTTCCTGCAGGGCTGCAATCGCCCGATCGTCACGTTCGACCGCGATAACCTTGGCGGCGCCGAGCGCCAGCAGCGCGCGGGTCAGGCCGCCCGGTCCGGGACCGATTTCAACGACGCCGACACCGGCGAGCGGTCCCGCCGCCCGCGCGATGCGCGATGCCAGATTGAGATCGAGGAGAAAATTCTGTCCCAGCGATTTTTTGGCGGCGAGCCCGTGCCGGCGGATCACCTCGCGCAATGGCGGCAGGCTGTCGAAGGCGTCGCTCACGATGCGGCAAGCGGGACCGGGCGCTTGACGGCGGCCGCGGACCCTGCGGCGAGCCGCGCCGCCAATCGCATCGCCGCAATCAGGCTTGTCGGGTCGGCGGTGCCGGTGCCGGCGATGTCGAATGCGGTGCCGTGATCCGGCGAAGTGCGCACGAACGGCAGGCCGAGCGTGACGTTGACGGCGTGATCGAAAGCGAGCGTCTTGATCGGGATCAGCGCCTGATCGTGATACATGCACAGCGCCGCGTCGTAGCTGGCGCGCGCCTGGGCGTGAAACATGGAATCCGCAGGGAGTGGGCCGCGGGCGTCGATACCCTCGGCGATCAGGCGCGCCACCGCCGGCGCGACGATGCTGCGGTCCTCTTCGCCCAGTGCGCCATCTTCGCCGGCATGCGGGTTAAGCCCGGCGACCGCGAGGCGTGGGGCTGTGAGCTTGAACCGCGTGATCAGATCGTGCGCAACGATGCGTGCGGTCTCGACGATAAGCTCGGTCGTGAGCTGGGAAAAGATCTCGCGCAGCGGCAGGTGGATTGTCACCGGAACGACCGCCAGTTCCGGCGACCACAGCATCATCACCGGCCGCAACGACTTGCCCGTTGCCTCGCGCACCAGAGCGGCCAGAAACTCGGTGTGGCCGGGCTCGGCAAAGCCCCAATTGTAAAGCACGTTTTTGGCGACAGGATTGGTCACGACAGCGGCCGCGCCGCCCGCCATCACGTCGGCGACGGCGCGACGGATCGAAGCCACGGCCGCGGGGGCGCTGGTCTCGTCGGGCCGCCCCGACGGCGCGGTGACGGCCATGTCGAGCGGCAGCACCGGAAGGGCCTCGCTAAACTCCGATGCCGCCGATGTCGGCGCTACGGCGGCGATCGGAACGTCGAGCTTGAGCGCCTCGGCGCGCCGGCGCAGGAAAGCCGGGTCGGCGACGACATAAAACGGCGGGAGCTCGAGCTCGGCGCGCCTGCTCCAAACCGCGAGTGTGAGGTCGGGGCCGATCCCCGCAGGCTCGCCCAGCGTCAATGCCAAAGGCTGCACGATCTTTGCATCCATACATGATCAGAAGGCATCCGCCGTCTGGGTACCCTGAAGCCGGCGGCGGCCGGTTTTACCAGATCATGCTTCACTTAATAGCTATTTGTATTCGATCATCGCCTGGCGCCGCAAATCGGCCAGGTAGCGCTTGGCTTTGGCGCCGAATTTTTTATCGAACATTTCGTCACGCAATTTCTTGGCTTCTGGCGTGTCGGTGGTGGATTCCTTTTTTGAGCACACCGCGAACATCTCAATGCCTTCGCTGGTCTGCTCCGGCGGCGTCAGATGCCCGAGTTCCGTATTGTCGAGGATATCCCGCAATTGCTGCGGCAAATCCGCCGACGATTTGTAGACGACGTCGCGGACCGCGACTTCGGGCAGCCCCTGGGCAAAAGAGACGCCGGACGTGCAGTCGGAAAATCGCCCGCGCAGCAGTTCCGCATCGTGCTTACGGGCGGCAAACGCGGAATCCGGCGAACCGCGCGGCACCACCATGATGATCGGGCGCAAGATGTATTCGTAGCCGACTCCGGTCTTTTGCCCGTGCAGTTTCAACTCGGCTTCGATGTCGGTGTCCGGAATCTCAAGGCTCGCTTTGTATCGTCCGCGCACCAAATTCGTCCAAGCCATCTGCGCCTTCAGTTGCAGCTTGAGGGTTTCCGCGCTGGCACCCCCCGTCGTCAGCATCTGCGAAAGCTTTTGCGTGTCCACTCCCATGTTGCTCGCGACATGGTTAAAGGCGTCGGTCACGTCGCTGTCGGTCGGTTTGATCCCGTAGCGCGCGGCCTCGTGCAATTCCAGAATCTGATCGATAAGGGAGTTGATCGCCTGCTGCCGGCTGGGCGCCTTATGGGTGCTCATCTCGATGAATTTCGAGCGCTGCTGGACGTCGAGCGACGTGATCGGCTCGCCGTCGACGAGCACCACAACCTCTTCCTGGCTGCGGGCCGGCGGCGCGACGGCAATCATGGCGGCGACGGCAAGTATCGCGGTCATGAAAACGCGGCGCCACGTGCTGTTTGCGATCGGGGTCGTCACTAGTCCAGGGTCTCCCTCCGCGGCCGTGGCGTCAGTCCAAACGGCTCGATCCGTCCTCAAAACTTCAACGATAGCAAACATGAAGTCACGGCAAAATTTAGAACGACGAGCCCACCGGGGCCAGTACGTCCGGACCCAAGGTGCGTAAGCTGAACTGGAGCATGAAGCTGCTGTCTTTGACCGGCGCCGAGGTCGTCGTATAGGTGTAACCGGTGAGCCAGTTCAGCGACAGCATGAAGCAATCATCGACATAACCGACGCCAAACCGCGATTGATCGATCTGATCATTGGCAATGTCGTACCGGGCCGATCCGAGAAGGACCCAGTTCTCGTTCACCTTGAAGGAGGCGCCGGCCAAGATGCCCTCGCGCCGGGTCAATAAGCCGAGCAGAGGCTGCGGCGCATAGTCGCCATAGAGCGCTTGCAGCGTCCAGCGGTCGAAATTGGCCCGGGTTTCGAATTCCAGACGTTCCGGCGTGAACGTGGCCTGGTCGAACCGGCCGCGTGCGGTGAACGAATACACCTGGTTGGGTTGGTAGCTCACGCTGCCGACGTAGTCCGAAATCGGCTTATCGAGGCCGCTATCCAGGCCGGTGTTGGTGATGTCGGGAACCGCGAAGGAGTTTTGGCCGAACAGGGCATACGACTGGCCGAACACGATATTGAGCGATCCGGCGCGGTTGACCTGGGCGGTATATTGCAAGCCGGCATTGACCCGGCTGCCGCCCTCGACGCGGTCCCAACCGGAATACTTGTCGATCGAGAACAGGTTCGAGGTGTCGAACACCAGACTTTGCGCGTCTTCGTTGGGGAACGCCCCGATGTCCGTCTCGTTCGGCCGCAGGATGAGCTGGGCGATCGGCTGGATCGTCTGCGTACCCCACGGCTCGACGTCAACGAAGGGATAGCGATATTCGACGCCCGCGGCCGGCATGGCGCGTGCGAGTTCGCTTTGCCCGGTGGCGATGAAATTCGACACGCTGGGTTCGTTATTGACCTCGAGCTGCGCCACATCGCCACGCATCTCGAAGAACGGTGTGATCATCTGACCGTTGTCGGTGACCACGGTGCGGCGCCAGTCGGCCTGGCCGGAGAACCGCGTATAGTCTCCCGGTATGCCGCGAAGCAGGCAGCTGCCGGGCACCGCGGTATCGGCGCCGCTGTTGCAGACGCCGGCGGCCGCGGCACTCTGGGTGATGGCGTCGAACTCCGCCTGTTGCCTGCTCAGGCTCGTGCCGTTGAATTTGTAGCTGAACTCTCCGCCGAGGATCGGTTGCGCCAGCACGTTCGAATAGTCGAACACCGGATGAATAATCGGAATCTGGTTTTGCACGTCGTATTGCGAGAAGCCGTAATAGTAGATCGAGCGTATGTCGAAAAAGCTGCGCACGCCGGCGCCGGTCAGATACAACTGCGAGACGCCTTGTGAGGCGACGCCGGTTTGAAACGGATCGAACGCGTTGCTGAATTGGTGGAGCTGATAGTCGTTCAGGAATTGTGTGTCGGTCACCAATAGACCGGTCCAGCCCCACACCCAGTTGTTGTTGATGGCAAACTGCCCGGAGGTCTCAATCGAACCGCGGAACGTGTTCGCCGTCGGACTGTCGGGCCCGTCGCGGCTGGCGAAGTAGCCTGGATCCGCCTGGAAAATGCCGGCGGCTCGTATCGAATAGGCGCCGTCAAGCAAACGGTGCCGCCATTCCCCTTCGAGCAGCGCTCCCTGCTTCGTCGACAACATCGTTCCCAGCGTCAGGTCGTAATTCGGCGCCAGCGCCCAGAAGTATTTCGGCTCCACCGCGTAGCCGAATTGCGAGCTCTCGCTGAGGTTCGGGAACAGAAATCCGCTCTTGCGTTTCACCGTCGGGTCGGGCGCCGACATGAACGGCACGTAAGCCAGCGGGACGCCGAAAAATTCGATGCGAGCATCCTCGAAATAGAGCATCTTCTCGCCTTCGTCGTGGATGATCCGCGCCGCCTGGACCTGCCAGAGCGGCGGTTTCGTCGGATCGTCCCGGCAAGGCTCGCAGGCCGTGTAGACGCCGTTTTGCAGGACCGTGTAGTTGCCTTTTGCGCGATCGGCGCGCGATGCGGCAAAGCGGGTATCGTCGGGCGTTTCGAGGCGCAGTGAACCGACGAAGCCGTCGCGGAAATCGTCGCTGAGATCCATCGACTGTCCGTAGGTGATCTTGCCGTCCGGCTCGGTCAGCCTGACATTGCCTTGCGCCCGCAGGCGCTTGGTTTTCTGGTCGTAGATGACCTGGTCGGCTTCGATGGTCGCGCCGCCGTAGTAAATCTGGACATTGCCGACCGCGGCGACGGTATTGTTGGTATAGTCGTATCTGATTTCCGTGGCCTGCACGAGCATCGGCCCGTTCGCCGGCGGCGCCGGCTTTTTGGGCGGCGGAGGCGGCTGACGTGGAAAATGCATAAGGTTGCCGGCCTGCTGCGCCCGCAGCGGTTGCGGCAGCAGGGCGGATGCGAAAACGAGCGCGAGCAGCGCAACGATCGCCGTTACGCCACCGCCGACACCACCACGCAAACGCGCACAGAAGAGGCTACGCGAACTCGCCACTAGCCGTCCTCCTGGAACAACAACGCGACGAATCCAGTGAGCCCGCCGACGATAACCGGAATCCAGGCGGCGGCGAGCGGCGGCATGAGCTCTGCTCGGCTCATGTCGTCGGTTATTTTCTGTAGGACGAATAAAAGAAATCCCGCGGTAATGCCGCTCAAGACCATCTTCTGCACGCCGCCGAAGCGGAAAAACCGCAAGCTCACCGATGCCGCCAGCAAAACCATGGCGGCGAGCAAGAACGGCCGCGCCAGCAGCTGGTCATATTGCAGGCGATAGCCGGCGGCGCCGAGGCCGGCGCGGTCTGCCATAGCGATGTAAGTCGGCAGCTCCCAGAACGGAACGGTCTCCGGCGTCGCAAAACTTTCGCGGACCTGCTCGAGCGTCAAATTGCTGGCCACCCGATAGCTGGCCTCGATGTCGGGCGCCGCGCCGCTCGCGTAAACGCGCGCATCCTGGAGCTGCCAATATCCGGGCTCCAGCGTCGCGCTTTGCGCTTCGATGCGCTGCTTGAACGCGCCATTGACGTCGAACGTGTAGATGGTCACGCCGCCGAGTTGCGCTCCTTGCTCCCGACTGGTGGTGGCATTGATGATGGCCGCGCCATCCGGGCTTTTCTGGCGGACCCAGAAGCCGCTGGTGTTTTCCTGCAATGCCGACATGTTCTCCCCCAACATGTCGGCTTCGAGCCGCTTCGATTTCTCGTGCAATATTGCCGCCACCGGATTGTAGACGGTGGTCGCAACGGTGCCGAAGATGAAAGCCCCGATCATGGCCGGCGCCACAAATTGCCAAGCCGAAACCCCCGCCGACCGCGCCACCACGAGCTCCAGCCGGCGCGACAGGCCGAGGTAGCACGACATCGCGCCGACCAGGACTGAAAACGGCATGATCCGCTCAGTCAGCTGGGGCACGCGAAAGAGCGATATCTTTGCCAGCACCACCGCCGTGGCATTCGGCCAATCGGCGCCGCGGCGCATCAGTTCGACATAGTCGATCATCGCCGCCAGAACGACGACGCCGATAAAAGAGCCGACGACGGATGTCAGAAACCGCATGCCGAAATAGCGCGAGAGCGTACCGGTGATCATGGTTCGCATCGTCAGCTCGTTGCCCGCGCGATGCGTTCGCCGATCGCGGTGGCAAACCTGGATACGGCGGCGGCGGGCTCCACCGCCCGGCCGCGCGAGATTTGCCACAGGCCGGCGGCGATCGTGCCAAACAGCGCCAGATACTGGACGGCAAGAACGCCGGGCACCTTGACGCCGACAATGACGCTGACGAAGCCAACGAGCCGCAGCAGCGAAACCGCCCCGATCATTCCGAGCAGCGCCAATGTGCGGCTCTGCCGGGTGGTTTGCGGCGGACCGAGGAAGGCGAACGCCAGGATGACAAAAGCGAAGGGATAAAGCGGCGTCGTTAGCCGGTCATGCAGCTCGGATCGGTATTGATCGGGCTGCGTGGCGTAGAGGGTATCGTCGGGCTGCGGCCACAGCAGCTGCCAGATGTATTTTTCGCGCACCGTATAGACGACGTTCTGCGGACCGGTGGCGAATTGCGAGAGATCGAACGGGTAGCGGTCGAAGGTGACGATGCGCGGATCGCGCTGTCCGGCTTCCAGCCGCTGGATGCTGCCGCCCTGCAGGACGAGGAACGATGCCTTGTCATTCTTCACGATCTCGCCCTGCTGGGCGAGATAGGTGGAGTGCACATTGGGATCGCGCCGGTCGTCGACGAAGATGCCGACTAGAAGTCCGTTGGGCCGCCGATCCGCGATGTGGAACGTCAGATTGCCGCCGACGGTGGTGAAGCGCCCCGGCTGCACGATATTGGTCAGGATGTCGGCGCGGACCTGCGCGCCCCAATCGCGCAATTCGCGCAAAGCCCGCGGCGACACATAGGCGGCGATGACGGCCACCAAAACCGAGACCACGGCAGCCGCGGCTAGAAACGGCCGCAGTAAGCGCCAGGGCGATATCCCGGCGGCGTTCATCACGATGATCTCGGAGTTGGAGGACAGCTTGTTGAGCACATGGGCGGCGGCCATGACGAGCGCGATCGGCGCCAGAATCATGACCAGAAGGGGGATGATCATGCCGGTGATGCCGATGAAGACGAGGAGGGTCTGGCGCTGGCTGGTGATCAGGTCGAAATCCCGCATCGCCTGCGTGAACCAGATCACGACAGTCAAACTGACGAGAATGATCAGGAACGCGCCTATGATGGCGCGAAATATGTAGCCGCCGATCGACCCCATCGGAGCGAATATCCCCACTCACGGCCTCTTCCGGCTGCCGCGTCGGCCCTCCGACGCCGCACCGTTAGATCCGACTCCCCATAGCTGCCATTTTCATGCTTTCACAAAGTGGCTTCGCCAAGGCAAACCTATTGAACATGCACACTAAAGCGTTAATACGGGCGTTTGATAAAGGCAGGCCCGCCGAAGCCCGGCTTTGACGCTCCCGGACGGCTTTGCACCGGCGGCGGTCCGGTTCATAACTTGGATACCGTAACGCTGTGCCGGTCAGCCGCCGCATTGCGCCAAGCCCATAAGGAATGCTTCATGGCCGCCGCCCTCAAATTCAGCTTCACCGGCTACGCTCATCCGCGCGGTGTTCTCGTTGTGTTCAGCGAGGAAAACCTCAAACTGGGGCCGGCCACCCAGCGTGCGCTGGGGCCGGTGGGAGATCTTCTTCGCCGCGCCGCCGCCGCGGACCGCTTCACCGGGAAAAACGGCTCGGTTCTCGATATCATCGCGCCGGCCGGCCTGAACCTGCCGCGTCTGGTTGTGGTCGGCGTCGGCAAGGAAAGCGACCTCAAACCTCGCGATATCGTCAAACTTGGCGGCATCGCCATGGGCAGAGTGCCGCCGGCGGCGGCGGTTGCGACGATCTTCGCTGAATTTGGCTCCGGCGCACTCAAGGCTGACCAGATCGCCGATCTGGCCCTGGGCGCGCGGCTGCGTGCGTACACTTTCGATCTCTACAAGACCAAGCGCAAGGAAGGCGAGGAGCGGCCCAATAAGGTGGAGGTCAATTTCGCCTGTTCCAATTCGGCCTCGGCCGGAAAGGCCTGGGCGGCGAAAGACGCGATCGCCGACGGCGTCCTGCTCGCCCGTGATCTCGTCAACGAGCCGGCGAATGTGCTTTATCCGGCCGAATTTGCGCGCCGCGCCGCCGCGTTGACCAAACTCGGCGTCAATGTCGAGGTTCTCGACGTTGCGGCGATGAAAAAGCTCGGCATGGGGGCGCTGCTTGGCGTCGGGCAGGGCTCCGCGCATGACTCCAAGCTCGTCGTCATGCGCTGGAACGGCGGCAAGCGCGGGACCGACCCGGTCGCGTTCATCGGCAAGGGCGTTTGCTTCGATACCGGCGGCATCTCGATCAAACCCGCGGCCGGCATGGAAGACATGAAGGGCGACATGGCGGGCGCCGCTTGTGTCGTCGGCTTGATCCGGGCGCTTGCGGTACGCAAGGCCAAGGTCAATGCGGTCGGCGCCATTGGCCTTGTCGAAAACATGCCGGACGGCAAAGCGCAGCGGCCGGGTGACATCGTCAAGACCATGTCCGGGCAGACCATCGAGATCATCAATACCGACGCCGAAGGCCGTCTCGTCCTTGCCGACGTGCTGCACTACGTCAATAAGCGCTTCAAACCGAAATTCATGGTCAACCTGGCGACGTTGACCGGCGCCATCATCGTCGCCTTGGGGCATGAATATGCCGGCATGTTCTGCAATGACGATAAGCTCGCCGAGCGGCTGAGCAAGGCCGGCGAAGCCACGGGGGAGCGCGTCTGGCGCATGCCGCTGGGCCCGGAATACGACAAGATGATCGACTCCAAGTTTGCCGATATGAAAAATACCGGCGGCCGCTGGGGTGGTGCGATCACCGCGGCGCAATTGCTGCAGCGTTTTGTCGGCAAGACGCCGTGGGCTCATCTCGATATTGCCGGCACCGGGATGGAACTCGCCACAGAGCGATATCAACAAGAGTTGGGCATCGGGCTGGGGCGTGCGCCTGCTTGATCAACTCGTGGAAGATCATTACGAGCGGTGAGGGCGTCCGCGTGACGGAAATGCTCTTCTATCATCTCAAAGGGCAGACGCCGGAACAGGTTTTGCCGGCGTTGCTTCAGAAATCGCTTGAGCGCGGCTGGCGCGTGGTGGTCCAGGTGTCTTCGGATGAACGCGTCGAGGCGCTCGACGCGCATCTATGGACCTGGCGGGACGACGCCTTCCTGCCGCATGGCACGTGGCGCGACGCCGAAGCGGCCGAGCAGCCGATCGTGCTGACGGCCAACGATGGCAATCCAAATGGTGCGGCGGTTCGTTTCCTGATCGATGGTGCAACTATGCCGGGCGGCGGCGGCGGTTATGACCGTATCGTGGTGCTGTTCGACGGCGAGGATCCGGATGCGGTCGATGCCGCGCGAGCGCGCTGGACGACGGCCAAAGCCGAGGGGATTGAGGTCACCTATTGGCAGTCCGATGAGCATGGCCGCTGGCGCCGCCAAGGCTGACCGCGCCGCAATTCCGATTCCGTCACAAGAACTTATCCTATCCAATTGATTATGAATTACTTTTCGTGATTTAATTATAAGTCGTTGCGCATGGTTCAACAGCCGATTTTTGGCACTATATTTTTTGCTCAGTCGCTTAGTTGGATGCTATAGTTTGTTCCATGAACAAAAATTCAGTGAAAAAGAAACGTCCCGCCAAGGCGAGTGTGAAGGCGAGCGTAAAGTCGAGTGCAAAAGCGAGCCGCGGCGCAACGGCTCGCAAGGCCCCTGTGCGAGCGGCGGCGGCTGCGCGCAAGCCCGCGGCAACGCGGCGATCGGCGCTTGATCTCGATATGCATTCGGCGGTGCGAATTGCCGTTCCCGAGGTAGCCGCGATCACGGTCGCGCAGGTAACCGCGATCGCTCCGGCGCTGAAGACGCACAAATATCGCGTTGGCCAGACTGTGTTTTATACTTCGAGCCCGATCAGCCGGCCTGGCGCGAGCGGCAGCTACAAAGTCGTCCGCTTGCTGCCCTCCGACGGCGAGGATTATCAGTACCGGATCAAGAATTCCGGCGAAGCCTTCGAGCGCGTCGCCAAGGAAAGCCAGCTGGAAATCGAATCCTGACGTCCA
Organism: uncultured Alphaproteobacteria bacterium; assembly: GCA_963827465.1. Taxonomy (GTDB): domain Bacteria; phylum Pseudomonadota; class Alphaproteobacteria; order Rhizobiales; family Xanthobacteraceae; genus BOG-931. Next base: position 153,144 of record CAWHBC010000041.1, on the reverse strand, counting down.
AGTGGGCGATGACGCCGAATAACGCCGCCGCGCCTTATTTCCGCCGCGGCAATCGGGCCGGTAATTCCATTTTGGGGTGCTAGATGTTCGGTGTTGATCCCGACATCGGAAGCTCGGCGCTGCGCCTGTGGGTCTCCGCCGGATCGGCGGCGTTGCTGGTTTTCATTTGCGCGCTGGCGTTCGACTGGACCCGGACCAGAACAGTCGCCCGCGTCGGCGTTGTGGTACTCGGCGCCGTGCTCGGCGCGACGCTGGCCTGGGCTTTTCTCGACGCCGCCTCGGTACGCGACCGTAGCGCCGAACGCCGCGCGCTGGAGGCGCGCGCGGCCGAACTCAATACCGAGAGTCTGGCGCCGGGGTCGCCGCTTGCGTGCCTCAACGGACTTGCCGGTGACGATGTCGAAGCGGCTTGTGAAAAGGCGCTGTTTGCCTCGCCGTCGACCGTCGCCAGTGCCACGTCTTACGTCGCGGCGCGTTTCTCGCTGCTTGCCGACATCACCGCCTATACCAAGCGCGGCGGCGGCAACATCAACAACGTGTTGCTGCCGTTGCGCCACTCGCTGGAGGCCGACCGCTTCGGCTTCGTCGCCCATACGCTCGCCGTCGCCGACCGCTGCACCAGCGACCATTGCGCGGCGCTCGCTCTGCTCGACAACCCCGGCCAAGTGCGCGCCAATTTGAGCGGCCAGACGCTCGAACGCTATCTCGACCGCTATCTTACGGTCTGGGCGCAGTCGCCTGGAACTCCGGTCGCCGATGCGAGCGCGGCGCTTGCCGCCGGTCAGCAGGCCCCGCCGCATAAGTTCGTCGACATCGACTTTCCCAGCGCTGCGTCGATTCCGGCGGTCAGCATCATGAACCCGGAGCCGCCGGGGCCACCGGCGGCCGCCGCCGTTGCCGCTGCCACGGCCGGCGAAGCAAAAGGGCATGAAGCGCATGATGCGCAACCGGCCGCCCGGCGGGTGCAGCGAAAGCCTTCGCCAGCGGCCAATCCCCAGCCGTCCCAGGCGGCTGAGGAAGCACCGGCCGTCGATCCGGTGTGGGCGCCGCGCTCAGCGCCGGCCGTTCCCGCCGCTCCCGCGACGGCTGCTGCCAAACCTGCCGCTCCGCCGGCCGCCGCCGCCGCGCCACCTGCAGTTGCGCCTCAGGTCGTCGGGCCGGTCCAGCTCTATCCATTTCCGCCGTCGCCCCTGGCGGGAGCCACGCCGCCCAAAACGCAATGACAGGGCCGATATGTTCCGGGCTTGAGCCACCCGCTCGCGGATAATTGCGAAAACCGCTGAGCGGACCTCGGATCATGTTCTATGCTCCCGCTATGTTCCGCTCCGTTCTGATCGCCAATCGCGGCGAAATCGCTTGCCGAATCGCGCGGACCGCCAAGCGGCTCGGCCTGCGCACGATCGCCGTCTATTCCAGCGCCGACGCGGATGCCCTGCACGTTCATGCGTGCGACGAGGCTTATTGCATCGGCGGCGCGGAGCCGCGCGAAAGTTATCTCTCGATTGAAGGCGTGATTGCAGCCGCCCGGCAAGCCAAAGCCGAATGCATCCATCCGGGTTACGGCTTCCTGTCCGAAAACGCCGACTTCGCCGTGGCCTGCGCTGATGCCGGAATCGTGTTTGTCGGGCCGCCGGCGGGGGCCATTCGCGCCATGGGGCTGAAGGACCGCGCCAAGGTGCTCATGGAGAAAGCGCGCGTGCCGGTCGTGCCGGGGTATCACGGCGAGCGCCAGGACGCTAAATTCCTCAAGGAAAAAGCCTACGAGATCGGTTATCCCGTGCTGATCAAACCGGCGGCCGGCGGCGGCGGCCGCGGCATGCGCCGTGTCGACAAGCACACCGATTTCGAAACCGCGCTCGATGGCGCGATCCGGGAAAGCCAGTCGGGATTCGGTTCGGGCCGAATTCTGATCGAGAAATACATCGTCGCGCCGCGGCATATCGAATTTCAAATTTTTGCCGATCGCTACGGCAATACTCTTCATCTCGGCGAGCGCGATTGCTCGCAGCAGCGCCGGCATCAAAAGGTGATTGAAGAAGCGCCGGCGCCCGGCATGACCGCGGATTTGCGGGCGTGGATCGGCGCCGTCGCAGTCGACGCGGCCAAAGCGGTCGACTATTGCGGCGCCGGCACCGTCGAATTCGTCGCTGACGGCAGCAGTGGACTGCGCGCCGACGCCATCTGGTTCATCGAAATGAACACCAGGCTCCAGGTCGAGCATCCGGTTACCGAGAGCATCACCGGGCTCGATCTGGTGGAATGGCAGTTCCGCATCGCCGCTGGCGAGAAGTTGCCGCTCACTCAAGACCGGGTCCGGTTCAGCGGCCACGCCGTCGAAGCGCGCATTTATGCCGAAGATCCGGAGCACGATTTTTTGCCGTCGACCGGCCCGATCGTGGCGATGCAACTTCCCGCCGACATCCGCGTCGACGCCGGCGTCGCAGCGGGCGGGCAAGTTTCGCCCTATTACGACGCAATGATCGCCAAGCTCATCGCGCATGCACCGGCGCGCGATGCCGCGCTGCATCAGCTCGCCCATGCCCTCGACGAGACGCTGATTGCAGGTGTGCGGACCAATGTCGCGTTCCTCGGAAATCTATGCCGTGCCGATGCGTTCGAGCGTGGCGGAGTTGATACCGGCTACATCGACGGGCATCTGGCCAAGCTTGGCGCGGTGCCGCAGCCGCGCGATGACGCCGCGGCGGCGCTCGGCGTAGCCCATATTCTCGACAGCATGGATCCGCCTGATGGCGGCCAAGCCAGTGATGCCTCCGAGAAAGACGCAGCCTCACCGTGGGATGCGCGTGACGGTTTTCAACTCGGCGGCCCCCGCGCGGTTGCGGTCCTCGTCGTCGTCGACGGCGAAAACGCCGACGCTTCCGTAGCCTATGGCAGTGACGGTCCGCACGTCACCGTAGGCGGTCAGGCGCCCGCCGCCGATGCGACCGTGTTCGGGAGCGGACGAGAAGCTTACGTGTTGCGGCGCGGCCGGCAGACCCGCGTGCGGCTGCAAGACTTTTCCGTCCCGAGCGCGGCCGCGGCGGGCGGCGATGGCGTCATCAAGGCCCCCATGCATGGCCGCGTGCTGGAGCTTCTGGCCGCTGTCGGCGAGCAGGTCGCCCAAGGTCAACGTCTTGCCGTCATTGAGGCGATGAAGATGGAACATGCGTTACGCGCGCCTTTCGCCGGCGTCATCCGCCAGGTTCCTGTGAGTACCGGCGCCCAGGTTGTGGAAAGCGCGCCGATCATGGTGCTAGAGCCGCTGCAGGACAGCGATCGAAAGATAAAGTAGGACAATGCCGCTTCACCTCATCAAGCTGTGCGTCGGTTGCGACTCGGTGTCGGACCTCGAAGACTGGATCAAGCAGAAGCTCAAGGCCAAGCGTAAGACCGGCGAGAAGCCCGAGCACATCCACAGGACGCGGATGGTGCCGAAGCGTGCCGCGGAACTGACCGATGGCGGCTCGCTGTTTTGGGTCATCCGCGGCGACGTGATGTGCCGCCAGCGCATCCGCGCGGTCCGGCCATTCCGCGACAAGGACGGCATCGGACGCTGCGGTCTGGTGCTCGATCCCAAAGTTGTCCTGGTCGAGCCGCGCCCGTATCGCGCGTTTCAGGGCTGGCGCTATCTGCCGGTGACGGACGCCCCGCGCGACCTCGATAAAGTGGCGAAGGGCGCAACGGCGATGCCGGAAAAGCTGCGCCGGGAGCTGCGCGAACTCGGCCTGATGTGATTTAAGCCGCCGCCATGGCGCGGCACGAGGCGATCACGTAAGATCCGCCCCACCCTTGGATAGGCTTGCGGAGCAAGAAGAATGATTATCGAAAGTGAGAAGGACGTCACCACGGCCGTACTCAAAGAGTATGAGCGCATCGAGAATCCGCGGCTGCGCGAAATCATTGCCGCGCTCGTTCGCCATGTCCACGCCTTTGCCCGCGAGGTGAAGCTGACCGAGGAAGAATTTCACGCTGCGATGGCGAAGATCGTGCAAATCGGCAAGCAGTCCAGCGATACCCATAACGAGGCCGTGCTGATGGCGGGCTCGCTCGGGCTATCCCCGCTCATCTGCCTTCTCAATAACGGCGACAGCGGCAAGACCGAGACCGACGCCAATATGCTGGGTCCGTTCTGGCGCGCAGATTCGCCGCCCACGAGAAATGGGGATTCCATCGTCCGTTCGCCGACCCCCGGCCCGGTGCTGTTCGTCGATGCGACGTTCAAGGATTTCAGCGGCAAGCCGATCGAAGGCGCCGAGGTCGATATCTGGCAATCTTCGCCCGAGGGCTTCTATGAGAACCAGGATCCGGTCCAGGCCGACATGAATTTGCGCGGCAAATTCACCACCGACAAGGACGGGCATATCAGCTTCCGCAGCGTCAAGCCGGCGGGCTATCCGATCCCGATCGACGGTCCGGTCGGCGAACTCTTGCGCGCCGCGAAACGGCACAATATGCGGCCCGCGCATCTGCACTTTCTTGTCTACAAGCCGGGCTTCAAGACGCTGATCTCGCAAATCTACGACCCGGAAGACAAGAACATCGACACCGACGTGCAATTCGGCGTCACCCGGCACCTGATCGGCAACTACGTCAAGCACAACGAAGCTTGCCCGGGCGCTCCCGACGTCAAGGCGCCGTGGTACTCGATTGCGCACACTTTTGTCATGGAACGCGGCGCCGCAAAATTGCCGCGGCCGCCGATCAGTGGCAAGGCGCAGGGCGAACGGCCGGAGATTCCGCATCTCGAAGCGGTGTGAGCGGCGGCGCTCTCGGCGAACGGTAAGAACAACTAAAAACGGGAGGATTGAATCATGAAGCGTCGAACGCTGCTCAAGGGCCTTGCCGCGACCGCGGCGGGCGGATTGTTGGCTCGCCCCGCTATCGCCGCCGACGTGCCGCTGAAGATCGGTTGCAGCCTGCCGCTCACGGGCGCCGGCTTCACTGCGGTCGGACGCGAGCTTACCGGCGCGCTGAAAGTCTATATGCAGCAGCATGGCGACACCGTCGCCGGCCGCAAGATCGAGCTCATCATCCGCGATGACGCCGGCGTCGCCGACAACGCGCGGCGCCTCGTGCAGGAGATGATCGTCAACGACAAGGTCGAAATTGTCGGCGCCGGCATCACGCCCTGCACGTTGTCCATTGCCCAGCTCGTGACCGAGGCCAAGAAAGCAACCTTCTGCATGAGTTCCGGCGCTTCGATTACGACGACCAAGTCGCCGTATTTCGTCCGCGCCGGCTTTATCATCGCGCCGCAGGCTTGGACGCTCGCCGAATGGGCGATCAAGAACGGTTCGAAGCGCGTCGTCACGTTGGTCAATGACTGGGCGCCCGGAACCGAGGCGGAAAACGCCTTCAAGACCCGCTTCGCCCAAGTCGGCGGCACGATCCTGGATTCGATCCGCATCCCGCTCGCCAGTCCCGACTTCGCGCCGCCGCTGCAGCGTATCGCGGATCTCAAGCCCGACACCGCCTTCATCTATTTCCCGGGCCCCCTGGCGCCGGTCTTCACCCGGCAGTTCCAGGAGAAGGGCCTTGGCCAATCGGGCATCAAAGTCATCGGCCCGGGCGATCTTTGCGATGACGACAGCCTCAACAATGCCGGCGATCAGATGATCGGGCTTATCACCGCCGGGCCGTATTCGGCGGCGCATAATTCGGCGCTGAACAAGACCTATGTCGGCGATTTCCAAAAGACGGTCGGCGAACGCCCGGACTTTGCGTCGCTTGGCGCCTATGACGGCCTGCATATGGTCTATGAGGCGCTGAAGAAGACCGGCGGCGATGCCGATGGCGACAAATTGGTCGCCGCCATGAAGGGCATGGCCTGGGAAAGCCCGCGCGGGCCGATCTCGATCGATCCGGCCACCCGCGACATCGTCAGCAACATCTATATGCGCAAGGTCGAAAAGGTCGACGGCCAGCTTTGGGCCACGGAGTTCGAGACCTTTCCGAACGTCAAGGACCCGATGAAGCCGGCATGAGCGGTGGGCGCCGGCGGCGCTCCATCCGCTGCCTACACCGCCACATTGTCGATCAGCCGCGTCGTGCCGATCCGCGCCGCCACCAGGAGCCGGATCGGCTCGGCGATCGGCGTCGACAGCGGCGCCAGCGTCTCGGCGTTGCGCGCTTCGAGATAATCGAGCGCAAACCCGGCTTGCGCGATCGCCGCGCGGCCGTCATCGAGCACGGCGGCGACGGGGGCGCCGGCAGCAATGCGGCCGGCGCATTGCTTGAGCACGCGATAAAGCGTGGGCGCTGCGGCACGCTCATCCGCCGATAGGTAGCGGTTGCGTGAGGACAAAGCGAAACCGTCCTTTTCGCGGACGATCGGCGCGCCGACGATCCGGGTCTTAAGCGCGAGATCGCGGGCGAGCCGGCTGACCACTTTGAGCTGCTGGTAGTCCTTCTCGCCGAACATCGCGATATCGGGCTCGCATTGGATCAGGAGCTTGGCGACGACGGTCGCCACCCCGGCAAAGAAATGCGGCCGGTACGCGTCTTCGAGGCCGACACTGGCCGGACCTTCGGGCACGATGCGGGTGGCAAAGCCGTCCGGGTACATGGTCTCGACCGGGGGAGCCCACACCAGGTCGGCTTTGAGTTCGCCGAGCGCCGTAAGATCGGCGGCGAGGGTCCGCGGATAGCTCCCCAAATCTTCGCTTGGCGCGAATTGGGTCGGATTGACGAAGATCGAGACAATGACCCGATCGGCGCGGCGTTGCGCGGTGCGCACCAGAGAAAAATGCCCCGCGTGCAACGCGCCCATGGTCGGAACGAGCGCGATTGTGGCGTGCCGCGCGCGGTATTCGGCGACCGCGCGGCGCAAACTCGGCAAGGTTCGGATGACACGCGGATAACGCTTGGATTTCTTGTGCTTCATTTTTCTTCAGTTGCGGCGCGAACACACTCATCGCGTTTTTGCGAGGCATCGCGCGGTTAATGATTAACTTCGCGAAGCCGATGCTGTATCTTGACCGAACGCGTTGCAAATCGGAAATGTAGTTGCAGCGTAGGGGCCGCGTATCCCATGTTGATGGCTGATGTCAGCAAGCCGTTTTCGGCGCATGTCATCGTCCTTGGCAACGAAAAAGGCGGCTCGGGCAAATCGACTACGGCCATGCATGTGGCCGTCGCCTTGTTGCAGGCCGGCCAGCGCGTCGCCACCATAGACCTCGATTCCCGGCAAAAAAGCTTCACCCATTATGTCGAAAATCGCCGCGATTGGGCGCAGCGCAGCGGCATCAGACTTGGCGTTCCGCTGCATTATTGCGTCGCACGCGGCTTCGGCGCGCGGCTCGACGAAGTCGAAGCCCAGGAATTCGCGGCCTTCGCAGAGGCCATCAGCGCGGTCGAGCAGAGCCACGACTTCATCGTTATCGACACGCCGGGCACCGATTCCTATCTGATGCGGCTCGCCCATTCGATGGCGGATACGCTGATCACGCCGCTAAACGACAGCTTCGTCGATTTCGACGTACTGGGCCTCGTCGATCAGAATACTTTTCAGGTCACCGGCGTCAGCCATTACGCCGAGATGGTGCGCGAAGCGCGCCGCCAGCGCCGGCTGGTCGATGGCGGCCTGACCGATTGGATCGTGGTGCGCAACCGGCTCTCCACCCTCGGCTCCCGCAACGGCCGGCTGGTCGGGCAGGGGGTCGATGGGCTTGCCAAGCAGCTCGGCTTTCGCGCTATCGACGGCTTTGCCGAACGCGTGGTCTACCGTGAGTTCTTTCCGCGGGGGCTGACCGCGCTCGACGAGCTCAATGAGGACACGCTCGGGCTGCGGCCGAGTTCGTCGCATGTGACCGCCCGCGACGAGGTTAAGGCCCTGATCGACGCGTTGCGGCTGCCGATCGACGAGCGTGGTCGGCGCCGGGCCGCGGCGCGGGCTGAGTGGATTGCGGCCGCCGGCAAGCCGCTTGAAACCCACGATCTGTTGGCCGATTGACACTCCTGATCGGCCTTGGCGCCGCGCCATTGCGCAGCGGCACCGGCAGCGCCACTTTACGGCGGGTTCTTAAAGCTCCACCGTAACTCCTCAAGACAGACGCCCGTCGGATTCGGGCACCGCAAAGGCAATGCCCGAACTCCTGCTTGGCGCCGTTATCCTCGTGCTCGGTCTTTGGGCGATCAATGCCTTTTCCAAGGCCGATCCCAAGCAAGCCGCGCGTGTCATGCGCGCGCTCGGCGGCGTCGCGGTGCTGATCTTTGCCGTCTTTCTTCTGCTGCGCGGCGAAATTGCGCTTGCGGTTCCGGCGGGACTTATTGGGCTTGGCCTGCTCGGCTGGGTTTCGACCCGGCCGCGCGATCTATTTGCAGCGTATTTTGACCGCCGGGCGCCCGGCTGGCGAGAATACACGCAGGGCAATGCGGATGCGGGGAGCGGTGGCCGTCCGGCGCCCAGCGGCAAAATGACTGAAGAGGAGGCCTATCAGATCCTTGGCTTGCAGCCCGGCGCCGGCGCTGAGGACATCGCTCGCGCCCACCGCTCCCTCATGAAGAAACTGCATCCCGACCAAGGGGGGACGACGTATCTTGCGGCCCGCGTCAACGAAGCCAAGGACGTTCTTCTTCGCCGCCATCGCTGAGGTACTCCGTACTAACCTCGCGTGGCTCCGTCGTACAACGTCTCCCCGCCCCTTGCCGGGGTCTCAGTCGTAACTCAGAAAAGTTAAAGCAAGCTTCTCCGCGTGCCGTCGCGCTGAGGTCTTAATCCTTCAGCGCCATGCATTGGAAATCGCTGCGTTTGAGCGCTATGCAAGCCGCCTTCGCGGTGGCTTCGTCGAAGCCGGCAAAGCGCGCACGGTAAAGCGCCTTGTCGCCTTTCTGGATGCGTTCGGTGAAGGGATCCTTGGCGGCGAGCGCGCGGCGCACTTTTTGCTGCGCGGCGGTCAGATGTTCCTTGGCATCGTTCTCGTCGTCGAAGGCGCCAATCTGGATAAGCCAGCCGCCATGCGCGTGAACCGCCGCCGACGCGATGTCGGATTGAATCCTCGCCGGATCGGCGTCGGCGATCTCGGTGGACGGCGGCTCAAGCGGTGCGGTCTCCGTTGCGACTGCCGCGACCGGCTCGCGCGCTTCGGCGACGGCTTTCGGCGGTGCGCTTACCGCTTGCAATTGCGGTTCGGGCAGGGCGGCGGTGACCGGAGCGGGCCGCGATGTCGCGGCTGCCGGGGGAGCCGCCGTCGCCGGGCGCTGCTCGAGCGCCGCTGCCGGCCGCTGCTGAGGCATCGGCTGCGCCGGCGCGTTTTGCGGCGCCGGCGGCGCGGCCGGAATCAGCATCGGCATGGGCGCGAGCGATGCGGTTTGCACCGGTACCGTCCGGTACGGGATCGTTCGCACCAGGACCGGCTTGATCGGAGCGTCCGGATTCGCCGGCGCCTGGCTGTTGACGCTGGCGGTCGCCACTGGATCGGCATGCAGGCCGTATGACGCCGCCGTCAGCTTGGTGGTGGTCAGCGACGATTTCGTGAACGCGATCGGCTCGTTGCGGTGTACAGGCGCGTCGGCGATCATCGGCGCGGTGCGATGCAGCGAGGCCTCCTGGAATATGATCGGCGATCAATTCACGCATACGGGCGTCGCGCACGGAGGCCGATGGCCCGCCCAACACGGCCGCCACCAGATAGCGGCCGTCGCGATGCAGCGATGTGAGCAGGTTAAAGCCCGAGGCGAGGGTAAAACCGGTCTTGATGCCGTCGACACCCTGGACTTCACTCAAGAGGTGATTGTGACCGCGGATCGTTGTGCCGCGAAATTCGAACTCCTGGGTGGAGAAAAATTTGTAGTAGCGCGGAAAACGATCCTGAATGGCGCGGCCGAGCAGGACCTGATCGCGCGCCGTGGTGACCTGGTCGTCGTCCGGCAGCCCGGAGGCGTTGACATAGGTCGTCCGCGTCATGCCCAGCGCGTGGGCCTTTTCCGTCATCAGCTTGGCAAACGCCTGTTCGCTGCCGCCGAGGTTTTCGGCGATGACGACGGCGGCATCATTGGCGGATCGGGTGACAATGCCCTTGATGGCATCCTCGACGGTGATGGTCTGGCCCGGCTTGAGATTAAGTTTCGTCGGATCCTGCTCGGAGGCGTGTTCGGAGACCGCAAGCGGCGTGTCGAGCTTGATCCGGCCGGCATCGAGGCGCTCGAACAACAGGTAGAGCGTCATCACTTTGGTCAGCGAAGCAGGATGGCGCAGCGCGTCGGGATTGACCGCTTCGAGCACGGCGCCGCTATTGGCGTCGACGACCATGGATGAATACGGCGGGTCGTAGGCGGCCTCTTGCGCGTGATGGCGATGATGCGCGTAGACGCGATGATGGCGCCGCGCATGGGCCGCGTCGCTGGTGACGGCGAGAGCCGCTGCGATCGCGGCGAGGCTTAAGATGCAACAACGAAGCCGGAAGCGGGCTCCGAAATTCTCCCACAGCATTGCGCACCCCGTCCCTGAACGCGCCTAACCCCCGAAAGGCCGCCCCATTTTGCACTTTGGGCGTGTGCTTCCCTTGCGGTGAAGAAGCCGACTTTCGGCCGCTTGTCCTGACAGGGGAGGCAATTTCCCAACGCAGTCGTCACCCATACAGCACGGTCAAGCACGTTAGGCGAACGCCGTTGCGAAAGGGTTAAGTCCCGGCGCCGCCGCAATTTTGCGCACTTTGCCCTTACCCGTTGCATTTTTTGTGCACTGCACTATAATATCATTAATGCCGCAAACGGCCTTTTCAAGGCAACGGCCCAAAGCGGCCTTAACCCAATCGAGAGAGGCCGGACGTCCCGGGGACCCGCATGACCACCGAAGAAATGCAGAAGATGGGCAAGGACAGCATGGAGAGCATGATGTCGTCGCTCGGCGCCTGGACCAAAAATGCGCAGGCCATCGCCGCCGAGATCACCGATTATTCGAAGAAGTCGGTCGAGGATTCCGCTGCCGCCTGGGAGCGCCTTCTGGGCGCCAAAACTCTGGAAAAGGCGGTGGAGATCCAGAGCGATTACCTGAAGTCTTCCTACGAGGACTTTGTCGCCGAGGCGACCAAGCTCGGCGAACTCTATGCCGATTTCGCAAAAGACGCCTACAAGCCGTTCGAAGGCGCGCTGGCGCGAGCTTCAGAAATGAAGTGATGCCGGCCCGGCAGCCGGAGCGGCCCCGCTTCGGTTGCAGCCCGGTCTTGCGTCGTCAAAGTCTTTCGATCTGGCCTCAAGTCATTCAGGCTTGGGCGGCAGCGCGGTCTCGATCGCCGCGGCGATCCGGGCCAGCACTTGTTCAATCCGGCCGACGCGGAAAGCGATGTGCTCAAGCGCATACGCGGCGCGTTTGTCCGCCGATGGCATGCTCTGAGCGTCGTAATCGGGTACGAATTCCTGCTCGAGTTCGCGCACCATGCGCGACCGGCGTGTGAGGTCGACCATAGCCATCCCCTATCGCACTTACAGAGAGCGCGGGGGATCAATAGCCGAGTCGGAGGTTTGCACCAATCGTCAGCGCAACGGTACCGGCGCCTCCCGTTTCGGGCGGCTGCGGCAGCACCGCCCGCCTCAAAGGGCCGTCGCCGGGCTGGCGGCCTGCGCTTGTAACCGCCGGTAAAGGTCCTATCTCTTGCCCATCGAAAAGCGCGGGATTGTGGACTTGGTGTGGACTTGGCGTGGACCGGGCTAGGACGTGGCCTGGACCTTGGCCCGGACTTGGCGCCGACTTGGCGCGCGGCGCCGCGGCCCATTTAATGCATCCCCCAGCTTGCTATCGATTTGGCGCGCAAAGCGCGCTAGCCTTATCTTACTGCGTCGCCGACAAGCGCGTCAGGCCGTGCGTGGACGGTGAAGTGAGCAATTACAGACTGCGCCAACTGCAGTGTCGGGAAGTCGAAAGAACCAATGCCGCTGACTGACGTTACTCCCTGGACGGTGCCGCCCCGCCTTGCGGATGACGATCGCAAACGCAAAGGCGAGGCGCCCGGCACTGCGGTTATCACTAAGACCAAACCGCAGACCAAGCGGCCCAATCTTTATCGCGTCCTGCTGCTCAATGACGACTACACGCCGATGGAATTCGTGGTCCACGTCCTCGAGCGGTTCTTCAACAAGGATCAGGAGTTGGCCCACCGGATTATGATGCATGTGCATCAGCACGGCATCGGAGAATGCGGTATCTTCACCTATGAGGTGGCGGAGACCAAAGTGACGCAGGTTATGGACTTTGCCCGTAAACATCAGCATCCTTTGCAGTGCATCATGGAGAAGAAGTGATTCCGTGGGGGAAGAAGCGTCCAATACAAACGATGAGAAGTTGAAATGCCCACGTTCTCGCGCAGCCTCGAACAGTCGCTTCACCGGGCGCTGGCTCTCGCCAACGAGCGCCACCACGAATACGCGACGCTGGAGCATCTGCTCCTGGCGCTGATCGAAGATCAGGATGCGGCGGCGGTGATGCGGGCGTGCAACGTCGACCTGGAAAAGCTGCGCCGCAGCCTCATCGCCTACCTCGAGTCCGAACTCGACAATCTCGTCACCGACGGCGCCGAGGACAGTAAGCCCACGGCGGGCTTCCAGCGCGTCATTCAACGCGCCGTCATCCATGTGCAATCGTCCGGCCGCGAGGAGGTGACCGGCGCCAATGTGCTGGTCGCGATCTTCGCCGAGCGCGAGAGCCATGCCGCCTATTTCCTGCAAGAGCAGGACATGACGCGCTACGACGCGGTCAACTACATCAGCCACGGCATCGCCAAGCGGCCGGGCATGTCGGAAGCCCGCCCGGTGCGCGGCGCCGACGAGGAGAGCGACGGCAAACCCGGCGACGAGCCGAAGAAGAAAGGCGACGCGCTCGACGCCTATTGCGTCAACCTCAACAAGAAGGCGCGCGACGGCAAGATCGATCCGCTGATCGGCCGCGAGTCCGAGATCAACCGCACCATCCAGGTGCTGTGCCGGCGCCAGAAGAACAATCCGCTGTTCGTCGGCGAGGCCGGCGTCGGCAAGACCGCGATCGCCGAAGGCTTGGCGCGCCGCATCGTCCACGGCGAAGTGCCCGACGTGCTGCGCAACGCCACGGTGTTCGCGCTCGACATGGGCACGCTGCTCGCCGGCACCCGCTATCGCGGCGATTTCGAGGAGCGGCTCAAGCAGGTCATCAAGGAGCTCGAGGCCTATCCCGGGCGCCATCCTGTTCATCGACGAGATCCATACCGTGATCGGCGCCGGCGCCACCTCGGGCGGCGCCATGGATGCGTCGAACCTGCTCAAGCCGGCTTTGGCGTCGGGCACGGTGCGCTGCATCGGCTCGACCACCTACAAGGAATACCGCCAGTATTTCGAGAAGGATCGGGCGCTGGTGCGCCGCTTCCAGAAGATCGACGTCAACGAGCCGACCATCCCGGACGCGATCGAGATCCTCAAAGGCCTCAAGCCCTATTTCGAGGATTATCACAAGCTCAAATACACCAACGACGCCATCAAGGCGGCGGTCGAGCTGTCGTCGCGCTACATCCACGACCGCAAGCTGCCGGACAAGGCGATCGACGTGATCGACGAATCCGGCGCCGCGCAGATGCTGCTGCCCGAGGGCAAGCGCAAGCGCACGATCGGGCTCAAGGAGATCGAGACCACGATCGCCACCATGGCGCGCATTCCGCCGAAGGCGGTGTCGAAGGACGACGCCGAGGTGCTGCAGAACCTGCAGGCGACGCTCAAGCGCGTGGTCTACGGCCAGGACAAGGCGATCGAAGCGCTGTCCGCGTCGATCAAGCTTGCCCGCGCCGGCCTGCGCGAGCCGGAAAAGCCGATCGGCTGCTACTCTGTTCTCCGGCCCGACCGGCGTCGGCAAGACCGAAGTGGCCAAGCAGCTTGCCGCCACGCTCGGCGTCGAGCTGATCCGCTTCGACATGTCGGAATACATGGAGCGCCACACCATATCGCGGCTGATCGGCGCGCCGCCCGGCTATGTCGGCTTCGATCAGGGCGGCCTGCTTGACCGACAGCGTCGACCAGCATCCGCATTGCGTGCTGCTGCTCGACGAGATCGAGAAGGCGCATCCGGATCTGTTCAACGTGCTCTTGCAGATCATGGATCACGGCAAGCTCACCGACCACAACGGCAAGCAGGTCGACTTCCGCAACGTGATCCTGATCATGACCACCAATGCCGGCGCCGCCGACATGGCCAAGGCCGCCTTCGGCTTCACGCGAAGCAAGCGCGAGGGCGACGACATGGAGGCGATCACCAGGCTGTTCGCGCCGGAATTCCGCAACCGGCTCGACGCCATCATCACCTTCGCGCACCTGTCGCCCGAAATCATCGCCATGGTGGTCGAGAAATTCGTGCTGCAGCTCGAGGCGCAGCTCGCCGACCGCGACGTGACCATCGAGCTCTCCGACGAAGCCACGCAATGGCTGATCGCCAACGGCTATGACGAGCTGATGGGCGCGCGGCCGATGGCGCGGGTGATCCAGGAGCACATCAAGAAGGCGCTGGCCGACGAAGTGCTGTTCGGCCGGCTTAAGTCCGGCGGCCACGTCCGCGTCGTCGTCGTCACCGACGAGGCCGGCAACAGCAAGCTCAACTTCGAATATCCGGACGGTCCGGTAAAGCCGCGGCCGGAAAAGCTGCCCGAGCCGCGCCGCGCCAAGGCGAAGCGGCGCTCGTCGCCGCGCAAGAAGCCGCCGGGCTTCCGGCGGTCCGGGCGGCGGCGAGCCGCCGCGCCGCGGCACGGTGCCGAAAGTGCCGCTGGTCAAAGTCTAACGAAGATTCGCCGGCGGGTCCTTCGACCCGCCGGTTTCGTTTGAGCTTGCCGCCGAACCAGATCGCCAGCACCGGCAGCGCCGCGGCCGCGCTGAGAAACAGCGGCACAGCGCCGAACCGGTCGATGACAGGGGCGCCGGCGGCGACGCCGACGGTTTGGCCGAGATAGATCGCCGACGAGAATAGCGCGACGGCGGTGCCGCGGGCCTCCGGCGTCATCTGCGTGGCGTTGGTCTGCAGCGTGTTGTGCAGCATGTAGAAGCCAAGCCCGATCGCTGTCGTGGCCGATCGGCGCCAGCCACCAGGCCGGCGCGACCGCAAGCCCGACATAAGCGGCCGCGAGGACGAATCCGCCGGTGACGGCGAGGCGGACCTGGCCGAGCCGGTACACGAACAGTCTTGACCAGGGCGGCGTAGATCAGTCCGCCGATGCCGAAGCAGCCGACGCTCAAGCCGATGAGCGTGAAACTGAGCCGAAACGCAGATGCAGATAGGCGCCGATATAGGCGAAGGCGCCCCACAGCAGCGCGATCTCGATGAAGGCGGCAATGATCACGATGCGGGCGAACGGCGTTGGACAGCACCGCGGCATAATCGGCGACGAAGCCGCGCGCGCCGTCTCGCCGCGGCCGGCTGGGCTTGCGGGTCAGCGGGTTGGCGACGAGCTCGATAGACCAGCCCGGCGGTCGCCACCGCGAAAATGCCGGAGAGCACGAAGAACACGTTGCGCCAGCCGACCAGATCGCCGAGCACGCCGCCGGCCGCCTGGCCGAACAGCTGGCCGAGGATTTGGCCGGTGAGGTAGCGCGCCAGGATCGGCTGCCGCCGGTCGTACGGCGTGACGTCGCCGACATAGGCCATCGAGATCGGGATGATCCAGCCGCCGGCGGCGCCGGTGGCGAGCCGCGCCAGCGCCAGCTGCGGCAGCGATCGAGCCATGCCGCACAGCGCCACCAGCACGGTGCCGATGGCGCACATCAGCGCGACGGTGCGGTATTTGCCGAAGCGGTCGCCGAACGGGCCGATGACGAGCTGGATCGAGCCGTGGGCGACGGCATAGGCCGTCACCACCATGGCGGCGTCGCCGACCGTGGTGTGGAAGTCGGCCGCGATCTGCGGCAACAGCGAATCCGTCACCCGCACTTGCGCCTGGCTGGCGAAGCCGGCGACGGCCAGCAGCATGATGGCGCGCGTCGGCGTTTTGCGCGGCAGCACTGCGGCGGATGTGATCGAGGCGGGCACGTTCAATTGAGGAGCCGTTAAGGGGATGTGTGGCGTTGACAGTCTAGGCAGGCCGGGCTTTCTACCCCGCCGAATGGCGAATACGAAATGATCGAAAACAGATACCAGCCCAGCGCAGTCGAACCCCGCATTTACCAAGCCTGGGAGGACGCCGGCGCCTTCCGCGCCGGCCGGCCGGAGCGGGCGGCGGCCGAGCCCTATTGCATCGTCATTCCGCCGCCCAATGTCACCGGCTCGCTGCATATGGGCCACGCGCTCAACAATACGCTGCAGGACATTCTCTGCCGCTTCGAGCGCATGCGCGGCAAGGACGTGCTGTGGCAGCCGGGCACCGACCACGCCGGCATCGCGACGCAGGCGGTGGTCGAGCGGCAGCTTGCCGAGCGCAAGGAGCCGTCGAGCCGCGAAATGGGCCGCGAGGCCTTCATCGAGCGCGTCTGGGAATGGAAGGCGGAATCCGGCGGCACCATCATCAGCCAGCTCAAGCGGCTCGGCGCCTCCTGCGACTGGTCGCGCGAGCGCTTCACCATGGACGAGGGCCTGTCGCGCGCGGTGATGAAGGTGTTCGTCACGCTCTATCGCGAAGGCCTGATCTACAAGGACAAGCGGCTGGTCAATTGGGACCCGAAGCTGAAAACCGCGATTTCCGATCTCGAAGTGCAGCAGGTCGAGACCAAGGGCCAGCTCTGGTACATCAAATATCCGATCGAAGGCATCACCCGGACGAATTCATCGTCGTGGCGACGACGCGGCCGGAGACCATGCTCGGCGACGTCGCCGTGGCGGTGCATCCGGACAATGAACGCTGAAACATCTGATCGGCCGGCACGCGATCCTGCCGCTGGTCGGCCGGCGCATTCCGATCATCGCCGACGACTACGCCGATCCGGAAAAGGGCTCCGGCGCGGTGAAGATCACGCCGGCGCATGACTTCAACGATTTCGAGGTCGGCCGCCGGCACGATCTGCCGCTGATCAATATTTTCGATGCCGAAGCGCATCTCGACCTGAAGGACAATGCCGCGTTCCTCAAAGACGTGCTGGCCTCGGCGGAGCTCGACGCCACGATGGCGTTGGACGGCCTCGATCGCATTGCTGCGCGCAAGATGATCGTCGAGCGCCTGGAAGCCTCGGGGCTTCTCGAAAAGATCGAGCCGACGATCGCATGTCGTGCCGCATGGCGACCGCTCCGGCGCGGTGCTCGAGCCGTTCCTGACCGACCAATGGTATGTCGACGCCAAGACGCTGGCGCAGGACGCCATCGCGGCGGTGCGCGAGCGCAAAACGGTTTTCGTGCCGGAGCAATGGGAAGCGACCTTCTTCAACTGGATGGACAACATCCAGCCGTGGTGCGTGTCGCGGCAAATCTGGTGGGGTCATCAGATTCCGGCGTGGTACGGGCCGGACGGCAAGATCTTCGTCGCCGAGACCGAGGACGATGCGGTTGCCGACGCGCTCGCCCATTACACCGAGATCGAGGAAATCACCGTCGAGGACGGCCACGACATCGCCGCCGATCCCGACCGCCGGGCCCAGTTCGCGCGCGACTACATCAAGCGCGACGAGGATGTGCTCGACACCTGGTTCTCTTCGGCGCTGTGGCCGTTCTCGACGCTTGGCTGGCCCGACGAGACGCCGGAGCTGAAGCGCTATTATCCGACCTCGGCGCTCGTCACCGGCTTCGACATCATCTTCTTCTGGGTCGCGCGGATGATGATGATGGGGTCTGCATTTCATGAGAGGAGCGTGAAATGTGCCGTTCCGCGACGTCTACATCCACGCGCTGGTGCGCGACGCGTCCGGCGCGAAAATGTCGAAGTCGAAGGGCAACGTCATCGATCCCCTGGAGCTGATCGACAAATACGGCGCCGACGCGCTTGCGCTTCACGTTGGCGGCGATGGCGGCGCAGGGCCGCGACATCAAGCTCTCGGAGCAGCGCGTCGAGGGCTATCGCAATTTCGCGACCAAGCTGTGGAACGCGGCGCGCTTTGCCGAGATCAACGGCTGCGCGCGCGATCCCGATTTCGATCCGCGCCGCGCCAAGGAGACGCTCAATCGCTGGATCGCGCATGAGACGGCGAAGACGGGACGTGAGGTCACCGCAGCGATCGAAGCCTACAAGTTCAACGATGCGGCGGCCGCGATCTATCGCTTCGTCTGGAATGTTTATTGCGACTGGTATCTCGAACTGATCAAGCCGGTGCTCAGCGGTCCCGACGGCGCGGCCAAGAGCGAGACGCGCGCGGCCGCCGCCTGGGCGCTCGACGAAATCCTAAAGCTGCTGCATCCGTTCATGCCGTTCATCACCGAAGAGCTGTGGCGCGTGACGGCGGAGCACGGCGCCAAGCGCGGCCACATGCTGGCGCTGGACGCCTGGCCGGCGCATGACGGCCTCGACAACGCCGAGGCGGAAGCCGAGATCGGTTGGGTGATCGATCTGATCGCCGCGATCCGCTCGGTGCGCGCCGAGATGAATATTCCGCCGGCCACGATGCTGCCGCTGGTGCTGGCTGGCGTCACCGCCGCAAACCGCCGAGCGCGCCAAGCGCTGGTCGGACTTTGTGCAGCGGCTGGCGCGGGTCGCCGAGATTTCCTTCGCCGCCGACGGCGCCGCAGGGCGCGGTGCAACTTGGTAGTGCGCGGCGAAGTGGCGGCGCTGCCGCTGAAGGGCGTGATCGATCTCGCCGCCGAGCGCGCGCGGCTCGCCAAGGAAATGGCCAAGGCCGACGCCGACATCGCCCGCGTCGACGCCAAGCTCGGCAATGCCAATTTCGTCGCCCGCGCGCCGGAAGAAGTGGTCGAGGAAGAAAAAGAAAAGCGCGAGGAGGCGCAAGCGCGCAAGGCCAAGATCGCCGAGGCGCTGGAGCGGCTGAAAGGCGCGGCCTGATGTGAGTTGTGACGTGCGAATCTTTCTTGCCGGCGCGACGGGAGTCATCGGACGTCGATTGACGCCGCTGCTGATCGCCGCCGGTCACGAGGTCACCGGCACGACGCGTTCGGCCGACAAAGCCGACGCGCTGAAAGGGCAGGGGCGCAAGCGATCATTGTCGATGTTTTCGATCGGCCGCGCTGCGCGACGCCGTCGCCGCGGCGCGTCCCGAGGTCGTCATCCATCAACTGACCGATCTGCCGCAAGTGTTCGATCCCGAGCGCCGCGGCGAAGTCGCTGCGCGCAATGCCAGGCTGCGCATCGAGGGCACGGCAAATCTTGTTGCGGCGGCGCAAGCCGCGGGCGCGCGCCGCCTGATCTCACAAAGCATCGCCTTCATCTACGCCGACGGTCCGGAGCCGCATGCCGAGAGCGACCCGCTGGCTTCCGCCGACGGCGACGACCTCAATGCCTCTGACCGCGCGCGGCGTGCGCGCGCTGGAAGACGCGACGCTCAAACGCCGGCATCGACGGCATCGTGCTGCGCTATGGCCGGCTTTACGGTCCGGGCACCTGGTTTAAGGAGCCGACCGGGCGCGGCCCGCTCCATGTCGATGCTGCGGCGCAGGCGGCGTGCTTGCGGTCGCCCGCGGCGAGCCGGGCATCTACAACATCGCCGAAGACGATGGCGCGGTGACGATCGACAAGGCCCGGCGGACTTGGGCTTCGATCCCGGCCTTCAGGCTCAATTGAACCATAATTGCTTACGCGCTGCGCTTGCGCTTGGCTTCCACGTAACTCCGCAGGACTGCCCCCATCCGCGACTGATAGCCCTTGCCCGTGCGCTTAAACCAGCCGATGACATCGGGATCAAGCCGCAGCGTGATTTGTTGCTTGGCGAGCGGCATGCGCAATTCGGCCTTATCCCAGAAGCCGGGTGGTATTACACCGGCATCCGGGTCGGCCGCGGCGCGGCGTTCAACCTCTTCGTCGCTCATTTTGCGAAACGCCTTGCTCAAGGGTTTTGGCGGCGGCATGTCGTCGAGGCTCTTATATCTGACGATGCGCTCGCGCTTTCTGGTAGCTTTTGCGGTCACTTCTGTTCGCCTTCCAGGCCGTGATTATTCGGATCTTGCCTCTCGTTCGGTGAATACAATCCGGATCACTTCACCATTATATTCTCCGAGGGCAATCAAACGACTTTCGCCGTAATCACGTCGCGTGTCCTCGGCGCGTCAACACGTAGCCACGGAATATTTCCGCGGCCTCACGAAATCCTATGCCGTGCTTTCGCTTGTTGATCGCATCTTTTGCGGCTTCCCACTCAAATTCCATTGTTTGTAGCTACATAATGTGGTTATAGCAATGTCTCTTTCTGCAGTTATACTACTACAAGTATATCCACGGTGCGTCCGGTGCCAAACGGCTTGCTCAAAAACCGCGAGCCTTTCTCGCCGTAGCGCCAGGGCAGATCCACCGCCTTGGTGAGGCCGATCCGCGGGCCGGCGACGACCTCCACCTCGCCCTGGCGCGCGAACAGTTCGAACGGCGGCGCATCGAGCGCCAGGCCGTAGTGCTTATCGGTGATGCCGAGCGCCTGGCATAGCCGGCCGGGGCCCGAGCACAAGCAGCCGCTCCTCAGTTACGCCGCGCCGCCGGCGCATGGCCGCCAAACCCTCCGTCGGCTCGATCGCCCGGATCAGCACGGCGCTGGCCGAGCCCTTCGGTTCGCAGACGAAGTTCAGGCACCAGTGAATGCCGTAGGAGCGATAGACATAGGCGTAGCCGGGCGGCCCGAACATGACCGCATTGCGCTCGGTTGGGCCACGGAAGCTGTGCGCCGCCGGTTCGGTATGGTGATAGGCCTCGACCTCGACCAGCCGGCCGCCGACACCGTTAACGAAGAGGCGTCGCGCCGATGAGATCGGGCGCCACCTCATGGACGCTGCGGCTGAAGAAGCCTTTGGTCAGGCGTTTCGGCACGCCCTATCGTCGCAGTCCGGCGGCCGTTTGGTAAACCACGGCCTAACCGCGCTACCGCCACGGCGCTTGAATCTGTGGCTCCGCTGCAACAGCAGGGGAACATTTCGCATTACCGCACTGCACACGCGCCAAACGCCGCTTTTTAGCCATAGGATTTCTCGACATCGATAGCCGACGGCCGGTCCATTGTGGATATTAGGTCGTTGCGTACTTCCGGTCTTTCTTTGTTAGGGCCGGAGGAAAGGGGCGAAGGGGCTTTAGTTCAGCCCGCAGAAGTTCATGGACGCCAAAACCGATCTAAAATTACGACTGCCAAGCCGCCACGCGACCGAGGGTCCGGATCGCGCGCCGCACCGCGCTTTCTATTACGCGATGGGGCTGACGCGCCGAGCAAATCCATCAGCCTTTCGTCGGCGTTGCCACCTGCTGGAACGAAGCCGCGCCCTGCAATATCGCGCTGATGCGCCAAGCCCAGGCGGTGAAGCTTGGGGTCGCCGTCGGTCGGCGCGACGGCGCGCGAATTTTGCACCATTACCGTGACCGACGGCATCGCCATGGGCCATGCCGGCATGAAGGCCTCGCTGCCGTCGCGCGAAGTGATCGCCGATTCCGTCGAATTGACCGTGCGCGGCCATTCCTATGACGCGCTGATCGGCGTCGCCGGCTGCGACAAGTCGCAGCCGGGCATGATGATGGCGATGTGCCGGCTCAATGTGCCGGCGATCTACATCTATGGCGGCTCGATCCTGCCGGGCACCTTCAAGGGCCAGCCGGTCACCATCCAGGACGTCTATGAGGCGGTCGGCAAGCATTCGGTCGGTGCGATGTCCGATGCCGATCTCGATATCCTCGAACAGAACGCCTGCCCGTCGGCCGGCGCTTGCGGCGCCCAATTCACCGCCAACACCATGGCGACGGTGTCGGAGGCGATCGGCCTGGCTTTGCCGTATTCCGCGGGTGCGCCGGCGCCGTACGAGATTCGCGACAAGTTCTGCGTGCTGGCGGGCGAGATGATCATGGATCTGATCGTCAAGAATATCCGGCCGCGCGACATCGTCACCAGGAAGGCGCTGGAGAATGCCGCGGCGGTCGTGGCCGCCACCGGCGGATCGACCAATGCCGCGCTGCATCTGCCGGCCATCGCCCACGAGTGCGGCATCAAGTTCGATCTGTTCGACGTCGCCGAAGTCCTGAAAAAGACACCTTATATCGCGGATTTGAAACCAGGCGGCCGCTATGTCGCCAAAGACATGTTCGAAGCTGGCGGCGTTCCGCTGCTGATGAAGACGCTGCTCGACCATGGCTATCTCCATGGCGACTGCCTCACCGTCACCGGCCGGACCATCGCCGAAAATTTGAAGTCGGTGAAATGGAATCCGGATCAAGCCGTGATCTACCCCGCCAACAAGCCGATTTCGCCGACCGGCGGCGTCGTCGGGCTGAAAGGTAATCTCGCTCCGGAAGGCGCCATCGTGAAAGTCGCGGGCATGGAGCGGTTACAGTTCTCCGGCCCCGCGCGCTGCTTCGACGGCGAGGAAGCCTGCTTCGAAGCGGTGAAAAATAAAAAGTACAAGGAAGGCGACGTGCTGGTCATCCGCTACGAAGGTCCGAAGGGCGGTCCCGGCATGCGGGAAATGCTGTCGACCACCGCGGCGCTTTACGGCCAGGGCATGGGCAGCAAAGTGGCGCTCATCACCGACGGCCGCTTCTCCGGCGCCACGCGCGGCTTCTGCGTCGGCCATATCGGCCCGGAAGCGGCGGTCGGCGGCCCGATCGGGCTTCTCCGCGACGGCGACATCATCAAGCTCGACGGCGAGAAGGGAACGCTCGAGGTCGAATTGAGCCAGGAGGAACTCGAGCGGCGGCGGAAAGACTGGAAGCCGCGCGAGGCAGAATACGGCTCCGGCTATCTGTGGAAATACGTCCAGCAGGTCGGCAAGGCGCGCGACGGCGCGGTGACCCATCCGGGCGCATCGGCCGAGAAGGCGAGCTATGCGGATATCTGATGCCATAGCGCGCATTCCGAGCGGCCCAACGGCGGTCCGTTTCGTCGGCGCGCTGTGTCTGGCTGTGGGATTGCTCAGCCCCGGCCATGGACTTGCGCCGGCGCTGGCGTTCGACGGCAGCGCCAGTTCGGCGACCGCCTCGCTGTCGCCGAGCGACGGATTGCGCGGCGGCGCGCATCCCCCGGAAGCTATTACGAAATCGAATGCGCTCAGCGCGCTGCAATACGCCGCGGATCAGGGCGAGCCGGTGGCGCAGTGGAAACTCGGCCGCATGTACGCCGACGGCGACGGGGTGCCGCGCGACGACCTGCGGGCCTTCAATTATTTCAGCGAGATCGCCAATACCCATCCCGACGAAACGCCGGGCACGCCGCAAGCCCGTTTCGTCGCCAATGCGTTCGTCGCGCTCGGCAACTACTACCTGACCGGCATTCCACATTCGCAAGTCGCGGCCGATCCGGCGCGTGCGCGCGAAATGTTCGATTACGCGGCAAGCTTCTTCGGCGACGCCGACGCCCAATACGAGCTCGGGCGGCTTTATCTGACCGGCACGCCGAGCGATCCGCACCAAGCGGCGCGGTGGTTCCTCTTGGCCGCGACCAAAGGCCAGTGCCGCGCCGAGGTCGCGCTGGGCGACATGCTGTTCCACGGCCAGGCGGTGCCGCGGCAGGCCGCGCGCGGCTTGATGTGGCTCACGCTCGGCAAGGATTGTGCCGGCAGCGATGAGACCTGGGTCAAGCCGCTCTACGACAGCGACTTCCAGCACGCCAGCGATGACGAACGCGCCATGGCGCTGGTTTATCTCGAAGATTGGCTGAAGGGCCGGCGGGAGTAGCTGCGGCTACTTCGCCGCAATATCCAGGTCGATCCACACCGGCACATGGTCGGACGGCTTTTCCCAGCTCCGAACATGCTTGTCGATGCCGGCGCCGCTGAGTTTGTCGGCTGCGATCGGCGACAGCAATAAATGGTCGATACGAATGCCGTTGTTCTTCTGCCAAGCGCCGGCCTGGTAGTCCCAGAACGTATACAGCCCCGGCTCGTCGGTCGTCGCGCGCAAGGCATCGGTCAGCCCGAGATTGACCAGCGCGCGGAATTCGTCGCGGGTCTTCGGCAGGAATAATGCGTCGCCGGTCCAGGCCTGCGGATTCCTGGCGTCGGCCGCGGTCGGGATCACATTGTAGTCGCCGGCCATGATCAGCGGCTCTTCCAAGGCCAGCCGGTCGCGGGCGTAAGCCGCGAGCCGTTTCATCCAGCCGAGTTTGTAGGTGTATTTGTCGGTGTCCGGCGGATTGCCGTTGGGCAGATAAAGGCTCGCCACCCGCAGCGCGCCGTTCGCCGTCGACACCACGCCCTCGATGAAGCGCGCATGGTCGTCCTGATCGTTGCCGGGCAGGCCGCTCTTGACCTCGTCGAACGGAAATTTGGACAACAGCGCGACGCCGTTGAACGTCTTCTGCCCGTGCACGGCGACGTTGTAGCCGAGACTTTCGAATTCAAGCCGCGGAAACGCGTCGTCGACGCATTTGATTTCCTGCAGGCAGACGATGTCCGGCTTGCGCTCCGCCAGCCATGCGACCGCGGAATCGATGCGCTGCTTGATCGAATTGACGTTCCAGGTGGCGATGCGCACGGGAAATTCCAACTTCTGCGAGAACGGAGTTGATCGTAGTATCCGGCTGTTTGCGAGGGCCCAAAGCCTCCGTCAAGGCCGCTCGCGAGGGACCGTGTGCGGCGAAAGCGGCCTCCGCAGCAATCCTTATGGGCCGACATAATTCCAACCGATGCCATTTCGGCACCGCTCCAGCGAGAAATCGGCAGCAGACGGCAACGCCCGCGGCGTCTAGCTTACACCGGTCCGGGCAAGCATACGCAAATCGAACAGGCGACCTGCGGTCGCGTGCGGCATTTTGCGTTTTGGACCAGGAGTTCTCAATGGTGTCAGTCAATCGTCGGGCCGTGATCGCGCTCGCCGCGTCCCGGGCCCTAGCCGGTTTCGCTGGGCCATTGTCCTTCGTCGCATCCGCCGAGGCCGCGGCCCTGACGCCGATCAAGTTCACTCTCGACTGGAAATATCAGGGGATTCACGCCTTCGTTTTCTGGGCGCAGGCCAAGGGCTATTTCGCAGCGGAAGGATTGGCCGTGACTGTCGACCAAGGTACGGGGTCGGCAGCGACGGTGAGCCGCATCGTTACCGGCGCTTACGATGCCGGCTTCGGCGATATTAATGCCATCGTCACGCTCGCCGGCAAACAACCCGGGGTGCAGCCGGTGATGGTTTATATGATCTACAATAGCGCGCCGTTCGCGTTGATCACCAAGGCGGCGGGCCCGGTCAAGACGCTCAAAGACATGGAAGGCCGCACGCTCGGCTATCCGGCGGGTGCCTCCGCCGGGGCCTTGTTCGCGCCGCTGGCGAAGCTCAACGGCGTCGACGCGTCCAAGGTGAAGATTGTCAACATGGCGCCGCCGCTGCAGGAGCAGATGATGCTGCAGGGCGAGGTCGATGCCTCGGCCGTCTTTACGGTGACGAGCTACGTCAACCTGATCGGCGAAAAGGTTGACCCGGATAAGGACATCCGCTGGTTCTATTACTCGGATTTAGGCATCAATCCTTACGCCAACGGCATCATGGTGTCGCAGAAACTGCTGACCGAAAATCCGAAAGCGGTGGCCGGTCTCGTGCGCGCTCTCAATCGCGCCTTCGTCGAGGTGGCGGCAAACCCGGACGCGGCCACGGATTTGATGCTGAAGCAAGAGCCGCTGCTGAACGCGGCACTCGAGAAGCGGCGGCTGCTCTACGCCTATAAGACTCATTTCGTGACAGCCGAGACCAATAAGTTCGGCGTCGGCGACGTCACGGACCAGCGTCTTGCCGAGACGATCAAGCTGAATGTCGATGCCTTCAATCTTCCAAATACGCCGAAAGCACCCGACGTCTTTGACCGGTCGTTCTTGCCGCCGAAATCCGACCGGATGATTAAGCTCGGCGCCTGAGCATCGGCCGGCTGGAATGAGTGACGCGACTATCGAAGCAGCTTGGCTGCTGCCGAACGCAAGCGATCCCGCCGTTCGCAATGTCGCGATAAAGGTCAGCGCGGGCCGTGTCGCCGGCATCGTTCCCTCGCCACGAGGCTGCGGCGGCCTGGTGCTGCCGGCGCTTGCCAATGCGCACGACCACGCGAGGTTCACGCGGCTGAACCAAGTCGGC
This sequence comes from uncultured Alphaproteobacteria bacterium, assembly GCA_963827465.1. Classification (GTDB taxonomy): domain Bacteria; phylum Pseudomonadota; class Alphaproteobacteria; order Rhizobiales; family Xanthobacteraceae; genus BOG-931. Next base: position 127,108 of record CAWHBC010000041.1, on the reverse strand, counting down.
AGCTTCGATGTTCCGCTTGAGAGCTGGCTGCCCTATCTGGCGCTCATTCCAGCGGTCGATCCGTGGCTGTCGTCGGCCGTATCTTTCGCTCGTTCTGCGCTCGGCGGCTGTGGTGCCGTTATGGCGCATTATACCCGGGTGCAGGGCCTGACCGATTTTCCGACCGAGGCCAAAGCGGTGGCCAAGGCGGCGCGCGACGTGGGTCTCAATGTCGCGATCGCGGTCCACTGCCGTGATCGCAATCCCATCGTTTACGGCGCACATGACCGTCTTCTCAAGGCGCTGTCGCCCGCGGCTTGCGCCTGTGTGACGCGGCGTTTTTTGCGCGCGCCGCTGCCGACGCGAGAGCAGATCGCCATGGTCGAGGCGGTCGCGTCGGAAATCGAAGGCGGCGGCGTGACGGTGCAGTACGGTCCAGCCGGGGTGCAATGGTGCACGGACGAGATGCTCGAAGGCATTGCCGAGGCATCCGCGCGGACCGGCCGGCGAGTCCATATGCATCTCTTGGAAACCCGCTATCAGCGGGCGTGGGCGGATGGCACCTATCCTGACGGCGTCGTGCGGCATCTCGACCGCATCGGGCTCGTCAACGAGCGCGTGTCCTTCGCGCATGCCATCTGGCTGCGCCCCGATGAGATGGAGATCATTGCGGCGCGCGGCGCGACGATCGTCAGCAATACGAGCTCCAATCTTATTGTCAGTTCCGGTGTGGCGCCTCTCGCCGAAATGCTGCGGCGGGGGTGCAATGTCGCCATGGGTCTCGACGGCTTGGCGTTCGACGAGGACGACGATGCGCTGCGCGAGCTGCGGCTCGGCTATATCCTGCACAAGGGACTGGGCTTCGAGACGCGCATGAGCCGTGCCGATGCGCTCCGCTTTGGCTTTCAGCACGGCCGATTTGCCGTCACCGGTGAAGCGGACGGTGGCGTGATCGCGCCTGGCGCGCCTGCCGATATCCTGGTGCTCGATTGGGATCGCCTCTCCGCCGACCTCATCGAGCCGGATATTCCGCCGCTTGATCTGCTGCTCGGCCGCGCCCGCCACGAATATATCCGGGATGTCTTTGTCGCGGGCCGCCGCATTGTCGCGGCCGGTCGAGTGATCGGCGTCGATTTGCCGGGTCTCGAACGCGAACTCTTGGCGCAATTGCGCGCCGCGCAAAGCTCGACCGCGGACATGCGCGCGGCAATGCCGGAATTGCGCGAAGTGATCCGCGCGCATTACCGCGAACCGTTCTACTGCATATAGGACGACGCAGATATTACGCGCTAAAGCGCGAAGCTTGTCCCGCAGCCGCAGGAGGCGGTCGCTTTCGGATTGTTGACCTTGAACGAGGAGCCGATCAGATCGTCGACGAAATCGATCTCGGAGCCCGCCATGTAATTGAGCGAAACCGGATCGATCAGCACGGTGGCGCCGCTTTTGGCGATCACGATATCGTCGTCGGCGCGGCTCATCTCGGTGTCGAATTTATACTGGAAGCCGGAACAGCCGCCGCCTTCCACCGACACGCGCAGCATGGTGCCGGACGGCTCCCGGCTCAGAATCTCGCCGATTTGCCGCGCCGCCCGCTCGGTTACGATGACGTTATCGGTCATTTTGGCTCCGATTTGAACAGCCGCCGATTGCAACGATCTCAACGCGATAGTTAAGTGCGCCGAGGTTTAAGGTCAACCGCGGGGCGGTCTATGGAAGCTTTGCCGATCGCGCCCTATGCCTGCGACCCGGCGCAAAGCCGCGGCCGGCTGCATGCCGAGCCGGAGAGCCGAAACCGCAGCGCCTTCCGCCGCGACTGCGACCGCATCATCCATTCCACGGCGTTCCGCCGCCTCAAGCACAAGACCCAGGTTTTCGTCTTCGACGAGGGCGATCATTACCGGACCCGGCTCACCCATACGCTTGAAGTGGCCCAAGTCGCGCGCGCCCTCGCGCGGCGGCTGCGCGCTCGACGAAGACCTCGCCGAGGCGCTGGCGCTCGCCCACGATCTCGGCCATCCGCCGTTCGGGCATGCCGGCGAGCGCGCGCTCGACGCTTGCCTCGCCGCTTTCGGCGGCTTCGATCACAACGCCCAGACCTTGCGCATCGTCACCGCGCTGGAGCGCCGCTATCCCGATTTCGACGGCTTGAACCTGACCTGGGAAACGCTGGAAGGGCTGGTCAAGCACAATGGCCCGCTCACCGACCGCACCGGAGCGCCGCTGCCGCGTTACCGCGAGCACGGCGTTCCGGCGACGATCCTGGCCTATAGCAAACTGCAAGATCTTGCAATTGTGGAGCTTTGCCGGCGTGGAAGCGCAGATCGCGGCGTTCGCCGACGATATCGCCTACGACGCCCACGATATCGACGACGGCTTGCGCGCCGGCCTTTTCGCCCTCGACGACATCGCCGCCGTGCCGCTGCCCGGCCGGATTATCGGCGGCATCCGCGCCGCCTATCCGGCGCTTGGACGCCCATCGGCCCGTGCATGAGTTGATCCGCCAGCTCATCGGCCTCCTCATCGATGATGTCGTCGCCGAGACCGGCCGCCGGCTATGCGCTTGCGCCCACGCTCGGCCGATGATGTCCGCCATGCCTCCGCCCCCGTCGCCGGCTTCTCGGCGGACATGGCGGAAGCCGATCGCGCCATCAAAGCCTTTCTCAAGCCGCATATGTATCGCGCCGCCCGGGTCATGCGCGTGATGGACCAGGCCGCCGGCGTGGTGCGCGACCTGTTCGCGCGCTACAGCGCCCATCCCGGCGACTTGCCGGAGGAGTGGCAGGACGGGCTCGCGGGCCTCGACGAGGCCGCGCGGGCCCGGACCATCGCCGATTTCATCGCCGGCATGACCGACCGTTATGCGCTCGCCGAACATGGCCGGCTCTTTGACTCGACCCCCGAATTGCGTTAGGCGCGCGGCGCGGTCTTGTTTTCAAGCGGTCAGTCCTAAGTCATGGTACAAAAAACATTTTCGCCGACATTCTCGCGCGCGTGCGTCGGCGCGACCGATGCCCTGATCGCCGCGGCACGTTGCCCGCCGGCCTCGACCGCTCGCGCGTCACGGTCGAGCCGCCGCGCGACCCGACCCACGGCGATATCGCCACCAATGCGGCCATGGTGCTGGCCAAGGACGCCGGCAAGAAGCCGCGCGATCTTGCCGAAGCGATCGCGGAAAAGCTGCGGAGCCGACGATCTCGTCGAAAGGGCCGACGTCGCCGGCCCAGGCTTCATCAATCTCACGCTGAAACCCGCGGCCTGGGTCGACGGCTCTGCGCAGCGCGGTCGACGGCCGGGATCGATTACGGCAAAAGCGATATCGGCGGCGGCGTGCCGGTCAATGTCGAATATGTCTCGGCCAACCCGACCGGCCCGATGCATGTCGGCCACGGCCGCGGCGCCGTGTTCGGCGATGCGCTGGCAAATCTGCTGGCCTTCGCCGGCTATGAGGTGACGCGCGAATATTACGTCAACGATGCCGGCGCACAGGTCGATGCGCTCGCGCGCTCGGCCTATCTGCGTTATCGCGAAGCGCTTGGCGAAGACATCGGCGCCATTCCGGAAGGGCTTTATCCGGGCGATTATCTCAAGCCGGTCGGCGCGCTCGTTGCCAAGACCTTTGGCGAGACGCTGAAAGATACGCCGGAGGTCGAAAGGCTGGCCGTCGTTCGCACCATCGCGCTCGAACAGATGATGATGTCGATCCGCGAGGATCTTGCCGCCTTGGGCGTCAAGCAAGAGCAATTCTTCTACGAGCGGACGCTGATCTTTCAGGAAGAGCCGGCGCCAACTCGATCGATCTCGTCGCGCGAACCATCGATTGGTTGCGCCAGCGCGGCCTCGTCTATCGAAGGCCGCCTGCCGCCGCCGCAAGGGCGCGCCGATCGAGGACTGGGAAGATCGCGAGCAGACGCTGTTCCGCTCGACGGCAGTTCGGCGACGATGTCGATCGGCCGCTGATGAAGTCGGACGGCTCCTACACCTATTTCGCCTCCGACATCGCCTATCACCGCAACAAGATCGAGCGCGGCTTTCGCACTGCTGATCGATGTGTGGGGCGCCGACCATGCCGGCTATATCAAGCGCATGCAGGCGGCGGTCAAGGCGCTGAGCGATCGGCAAGGCCGAGAGCTCGACAGTCAAGAGTCGTGCAGCTCGTGAAGCTGATGCGCGGCCGGCGAGCCGGTCACAATGTCGAAGCGGGCAGGGGAGTTCGTCACGCTTACGCGAAGTCGTGGATGAAGTCGGCCCCGACGCCGTCCGCTTCATGATGCTGTTCCGCAAAAACGACGCGGTGCTCGAATTCGACCTCGCCAAGGTCTTGGAGCAGTCGCGCGACAATCCGGTGTTCTATGTTCAGTACGGCCACGCCCGGGCGCAGTCGATCTTTCGCAATGCCCGGACGGCGTTCCCGGACCTGCCGGCGGACATCGCGAGCTCGGCTGCCGCCGCGAATCTGGAACGGCTGTCGGACCCGGCGGAACTCGCGCTGATGCGGCGGATCGCGCTTTACCCGCGCATCGTCGAGGCCGCAGCGGCGGCGCACGAACCGCATCGAATTGCCTTTTATCTGTTCGACTTAGCGTCTGAGTTTCATGCACTTTATACGCTGGGCAATGCCTCGCCTCATTTACGCTTCATTATCCAAGATGATCGACAACTGACCGAGGCCCGGCTTGTGCTTGTACAAGGCGTGGCCACCGTACTCGCGTCGGGTCTCAACGTGCTTGGGGTCGCGGCGCCAGACGAGATGCGGTGATTCCTGCGCTCTTTCGACGTGACGTCGGCGAAGACAAGCGAGCGCAGTCGGGACAGAGTTTCGAGACAAGCTTAGTATCGCGTAACGCCTGAATTCGGGGGCGCATTCGATGGCCGACAACAATTTCCGTTCTTACCGCGGCCGTGACCGCGGCGTGCCGGCGCGCTCTCAGCCGGACGATCCGCTTGCCGAATTGGCGCGGCTCATCGGCCAGAGCGAACCGGCGCGCCGATTCCGATCGCGACACCCGAAGCGGGCCGGCCCCGTTCGATCAGCCTTCCGGCGGCCTCGATTGGGCGGCCGAAGAGATCGCTACGCGCAACAGCGCGCACCGGCCGAGGAAGATTACGACGCGCCGCCGACGAGACCGCTACGCCGCCCGGCGCAGCAGGGCTGACTTGCTTCCGACTTTTCGCCCCGGCCGCCGTCCTCATGAATGCCGACGACGCGCCGGCTGCGCCGCCATTATTCGGCCTCCGGCGCGCAGCTTGAACGGTGCCCGCGACGATGCCTTGTCCGGAACGGACTCGCTTTCGCGACGAGCCCGGAGCCGGCGCAATCCTTAGCCGTCAGCCGCCCGGCTTTCTGTCGCAGCCATTCGACGACCGCGACTATGACGATGCCCGGAACGGAGGCGCCGGACGATCAAGCTTACGCGCTTGAAGATTATGAGGAGGAAGCCCCGGCCGGCCGGCGGCGCAGCGGTCTCGTTGTCGTCGCCGCCGTTTTGGGTTTGGCGGTGCTCGGAACCGCGGGCGCCTTCGCCTATCGCGCCATGTTCGGCAGTTCGATGCTGCCGTCGCTGCCGCCGATCATCAAGGCGGACGGCGGGCCGAACAAGATTGTGCCGAACAAGCCGAAATCGAACGCGTCCGATCAGGCCGACGCAACGGTGCGAGCCTCGGGTGAAAAGCTCGTCCCGCGCGAGGAGCAACCGGTCGACGTGCCGGCGCCGGCAAATCCGGCGCCGCGCGTGGTATCGACCGTCCCGATTTTCCCCGATCCGAATTCCGGTCAGGCTGGCGTTCCGAGTTCCGCGCAAGGGGCCGCGCCGGCTTCGGTCGGCGCCGCCTTCCCGCAGCGCCGCAGCATCGGCACCCGCCCGCCCGGTGCAAGCCCGTACAGCCGCCGGCTTCACCGCCGCCGTCCATTTGGCCGCCGGCTGCCAGCACTGCGCCTGCTCCCACGGCGGCACGGCTTCGGCGCCGGGGCGCCGTCGTCGGCGCCGAGAAAAATCCACACCGTCATCATCCGGACCGATCAAATGGGATCGACGACAGCCGATGCCTCGGCCGCGCCCGAGGCGGCGCCGCTTACCGCACCCACGCCGGCGCCGCTACGGACAGCGCCGGCTCGCGCCGCCGTGCAGCAGGCGAGGCCCGCGCCCGCGCCGCGGGCTGAGGCCAATGGCCCGCTGTCCATCGTTCCCGACCAGAATGGCGCGGCGCCGGCCCCGGCGCCGCGACCGCGGACCGCGCTGGCGCGGCCGGCCGAGACTCAGTTCGACCGAGCGCGCCGCCGGCGCCGCCGGCCGCGGGCGGCGGCTATGCCGTGCAGGTCACGTCCCAGCGCAGCGAAGCGGACGCTCAGGCGGAGTTTCGGACGCTGCGGGCCAAATATCCCAGCCAGCTTGGCAGCCGCGAGCCGATCATCCGGCGCGCCGATCTCGGCGCCAAAGGCGTCTATTACCGCGCGCTGGTCGGTCCCTTTGCCTCGGCGGACCAGGCGGCGGCGCTGTGCTCGAGCCTAAAGGCTGCCGGCGGCAGTTGCATCGTCCAGCGGAATTAAGGCGGGGATTTCAGGGTCTTAACGCTTGACCCTCGCGCTCGACCGCAAGCTAAGCGGCGGATAGCGCAATCGGCGGCGATCTCACCCGCTTGGCGCCACGGATCATCTCTGATGCGCGCCTTCATTACCGGAGTGGCGGGACCTGACGCTGACGGGGCCGAGGAGCGGCAATTTCTCAAAGAAGCCGAGCCGTGGGGACTTATCGTCTTCAAGCGCAATATCGCTGATCCCCAATCGCTTATGCCGCCTGATCGACGATTTTCGCGGCATTGTCGGCCGCCAGGCGCCGGTGCTGGTCGATCAGGAAGGCGGCCGGGTGCAGCGGCTCGGTCCGCCGCATTGGCCAGCCTACCCGCCGGGCGCGGCCTATGGCGCGCTCTACGATCGCGATCGGCAAACCGGCCTTGCCGCCGCGCGATTGGGTGCGCGGCTTGATCGCGGCCGATCTTGCCGCGCTGGGCATCGATGTCGATTGCGCGCCGATCGCCGACGTGCCGGTTTCGGGGGCCGATCCCATCATCGGCGATCGTGCCTATGGCGCGACGCCGGAGAAGGTCGCGGCCATTGCCGGGGCGTTCGCGGCCGGTCTGATGGACGGCGGCGTCCTGCCGGTGCTCAAGCACATTCCCGGCCATGGTCGTGCCACAGCGGACAGCCACGAAAAGCTGCCCGGTGGTCGGCACCGACCGCGCGACGCTCGAACTGACCGATTTCGCGGCATTCCGCCCGCTCGCCGGCCTGCCGCTGGGGATGACCGCACATGTTGTGTTTAGCGCCATCGACCCGGTCGCGCCGGCCACCACTTCGGTCACTATAGTGCGGGACGTGATTCGTGATTCGATTGGGTTTTCGGGGCTGCTGATGAGCGACGATGTTTCGATGGGGGCGCTGTCCGGCTCGCTCGGCCGAGCGCACTAAGGCAGCGATCGCAGCGGGTTGCGATATGGTCCTGCATTGCAACGGCAAGATGGATGAGATGCTTGCGGTTGCCGCTGCGGCGCCCCAGCTCGCGGGCGACGCCGCGCGCCGGGCCGAAGCCGCGCTGGCGCTGCGCCGGCCGCCGGCGCCGATCGACATCGCCGCGCGGCCGCGCCGAATTCTTCAAGCTCATGGCGGGCGTAGCGCCTGCAGCGGGTTCCGCATGACTCCCCAAGATGCGACCGAAGACCAGTTCGAAGCCGAGCTTTCCGAGCGCGCCACCGACGAGCCGGCGCTGGTGGTCGACGTCGAGGGCTTTGAAGGCCCGCTCGATCTTTGCTGACGCTGGCGCGCCAGCAAAAGGTCGATCTCGCCAAAATCTCCATTCTGGCGCTCGCCGATCAGTACCTCGCCTTCATCGAGGCGGCGCGCAAAATGCGGCTCGAGCTTGCCGCCGATTACCTGGTGATGGCGGCGTGGCTCGCTTATCTGAAATCGCGCCTGTTGCTGCCGGAAGCGCATCCCGGCCGAAGGCGTCAGCGCCGAGGACATGGCGAATGCGCTGGCGCAGCGGCTGCGGCGGCTCGAGGCGATCCGGAAATTCGCCGAACAAATGATCAACCGGCCGCAGCTCGGCCGCGACGTTTTCCAGCGCGGCCAGCCGGAGCCGATCGCCGAGATCAAGCGGCCGGAATGGTCGGCGACGCTTTACGACCTACTTGTCGGCCTATGCCGGGCGGCGGCAGACCAAGGCGCGCGTCTTTCGTGCGCTTGCCCAAGCGCACGGTCTGGTCGCTGGCCGAGGCGCGCGAAGCGCTTGAGCGGCTGGTCGGCCAGTCGTTGGATTGGAGCCCGCTCGACCAATATCTCATCGACTATCTGGTCGACCCGTCGCACCGGACGACGGTGCTGGCTTCGAGCTTTGCAGCGATGCTCGAATTGGTGCGCGAAGGCCATATCGAAGTGCATCAGCAGGGCTCCTTTACGCCGCTTTATCTGCGCAAGCGGCCAGCCGCAAAACGGAATAAGCGAAGACAAGGCCGCCGAGAATGGCGCGACCCGGGGAATGGGTAAGAGGGGATACGAATCGATGGGGAAAGTTGCGGAGATGCGTGTGATCGTCGGCGACATGGAAGATTCGAGTTTGTCGGATGGCAATCCTGCGGCTGAGACCCGCGCCGAAGAATTGCGCATCCTCGAAGCTCTGCTGTTTGCCGCCGAGGCGCCGCTCGACGAGAAGGCCTTGGCGGCGCGGTTGCCCGCGGGAACCGACGTGCGCGCGCTGCTCGCGCAATTGCAGCAGGAATACGCGCCGCGCGGCGTCAATCTCGTGCGCATCGGCGGCAAGTGGACGCTGCGCACCGCCGACGATCTGGCGTGGCTGTTGACCCATGAATCGGTGGTCACGCGCAAGCTGTCGCGCGCCGCCATCGAGACGCTCGCCATCGTCGCCTACCATCAGCCGGTGACGCGCGCCGAGGTCGAGGAGATCCGCGGCGTCTCGACGTCGAAGGGCACGCTCGACGTGCTGTTCGAGACAGGCTGGGTCAGGCTGCGCGGCCGCCGCAAGGCGCCGGGACGCCCGGTGACCTACGGAACCAGCGAAGCGTTCCTGTCGCATTTCGGGCTCGATGTGCTCACCGATCTGCCCGGCCTCGACGAGCTCAAGGGCGCGGGCCTGGTCGATGGTGCGCTGCCGGCCGACTTTTCCGTTCCGGTTCCGTCCGACGATCCGGCGCTGCGCGAGGATGAAGAGCCGCTCGAACCGGAAGATCTCGACCTCGGGCTTGCGCCTCGCCAAGAGCGGAGCGAGGAGTAATAAAGCGCGGCGAGCGAGTGAGAAAGCGCTGCATCGAGGAATAAATCGTCCGCCGGCCTTGTAAAGCCGCCAAAGCGGGCGGATGGGCGTTCACCCTGCGGCGTGACGGCAGGGCGGTTGCGCTTGTTTTTGCCGGCCCCGACGCCTAGTTTCGGATTAAAATCGCGATCTCGCCGCCGGCGCGCACGCCATTAGTAAGCGTATGGCGGACGGAGGTTTTCATGGGTTCTTTGAGCATCTGGCACTGGCTGATCGTCGGCGCCGTACTTCTTCTGGTTTTCGGCGGCCGCGGCAAGATTTCGGATATGATGGGCGATGTCGCCAAAGGCATCAAAGCCTTTAAAAAGGGCATGGCCGATGACGACGACGAGACGGCGGCCAAATCCGACGCGCCGGTCAAGACCATCGACCATCAGGCGCCCGCCGACATCAAGCAGCGCTCCGAGAGCAAGGTCTAGCGCTTCGCGCGGTCTCGCGCTGATCACGAGCGCCCGGCGGAGGCCGGAGAGTTTTTCATGTTCGACATCAGCTGGACCGAATTCCTGCTCGTCGGCGTCGTCGCGCTGATCGTGATCGGGCCGAAAGAGCTGCCCGGCGTGATGCGGACGCTCGGCCAATATACGCGCAAGATCGCGCAGCATGGCCGCTGAATTCCAAAACCAGTTCCAGGAGGCGATGCGCGAAGCCGAGATGGCCGACCTGAAGAAACAGGTCGACGACATGGCGAGCGACATCAAGAATTACGATCCGCTCAAAGACGTGCGCAGCGATTTCGATTCCATGGGCAAGGATATCGAGAAGTCGCTCTCTTCGTCCGCCGATGCTAAACCAGCGGAGCCGCAGCCCGAACTGGCGGCAGAGCAGCCGCCCGTCGCTTTAATCCCGGATACTCCGTCGGCGGCGGCTTTGCCGCAACCTGACGCTGCGGCCAATCCAGACGATACGGCCCCCGCCGTGGCCGACCCCGCTGTCGCAGCGCCCGAGCCGGCCGCCCCCGAAGCAAGGGCCGAAACCGCTGTCGCGGCGCCGGACCCTGTCGCCCCGGAAGGGGCGGCCGAGCCTGCGGCACCCGTCGCCGAGCCGGCCGAGCACCGAGCGAAGCTGATGGCGCAACATTACCCGCGAAGATGAAGAGAAGGAGATCGAGGCCACCAAGGCGCCCTTGATGGAGCATCTGATGGAGCTGCGCATCGCGGCTCATCAAGGCGGCCGCGGCGTTCGTCATCGCCATGGTGGTCTGCTTCTTCTTCGCCCGGGACATCTACAACATTCTGACGTGGCCCTATATCTGGGTCGCCGGCGCGGCGAATTCCAAATTCATCTACACCGGCCTGCTCGAATATTTCATCGTGCAGCTCAAGCTCGCGGCGTTCGGCGGCGCTTTCATCGCCTTCCCGGTGATCGCGACGCAGATCTACATGTTCGTCGCGCCGGGCCTCTATCGCAACGAGCGCCAGGCCTTTCTGCCTTATCTGATCGCGACGCCGATCTTCTTCGTGCTCGGCGCCATGGTCGTCTATTTCGTCGTCTGGCCGATGGTGGCGCGGTTTTCGCTCTCCATGCAGCAGGCCGGCGGCCCCGGCGAGGCGACCATCGAGCTGCTGCCGAAGGTCGAGGATTACCTGTCACTGATGATGAAGCTGATGCTGGCTTTCGGCGTCGCCTTCCAGTTGCCGGTGATCCTGACGCTGCTTGGGCCGCGTCGGGCATCATCACCTCCGACCAGCTCAAAGCCAAGCGGCGCTATTTCATCGTCATCGCCTTCGTCATCGCCGCGGTGCTCACGCCGCCCGATGTGCTCAGCCAGATGTCGCTCGCGCTTGCCGCTCCTGGCCCTCTACGAGGGCTCGGTGTGGTCGGTGCGCATGGTCGAAAAGCGCGCGGCCGCCGAACGCGCCGCGGCGGCGGCCAAGACCGCCGGAGTGACTGCCGCAACAGGCGTGACGCGTCGCGGCGTGCTAAGAAGTCTTGCTGAATTCTTCCGGGACTCGACATGCACGATATCCGCTTCATTCGCGATCAATCCCGACGTTTTCGACCGCCGGATTGGCGCGGCGCGGGCTGCCGGGCGAAGCGCAAGCGGCTGATCGCGCTCGACGAAGTGCGCCGCGCCGCCATCCAGAAGCTCGAAGCGGCGCAGGCGCGCCGCAATGCGGCGTCGAAGGAAATCGGCGAGGCGAAGAAGAACAAAGACGAGGCCAAGGCCACAGAGCCTGATGGCCGAAGTCGCGGAACTGAAGGAAGCAATTCCGAAAATGGAAGCGGCGGAAAAAGCCGCCTCGCAAGGCGCTGGACGAAGTGCTGGCGCAAATCCCAAATATGCCGCTCGACGAAGTGCCCGACGGCAAGAGCGCCGACGACAATGTCGAGCATCATCGCTTCGGCGCCAGGCGCGACTTACGCCTTCGCGCCCAAGCAGCATTTCGATCTCGGCGAAGCGCTCGGCCAGATGGATTTCGAGGCTGCGGCGAAATTGTCGGGCGCGCGCTTCGTCGTCCTGAAGAAAGGCCTGGCGCGGCTCGAACGCGCGCTCGGCCAATTCATGCTCGATGTGCATACCAGCGAGCCGCACAATTACACCGAAGTGTCGCCGCCGCTGCTCGTTCGTGACGAGGTCATGTTCGGAACGGCGCAATTGCCGAAATTCGAAGAAGACCAATTTTGGGCGATTAAGGGAGAACTGTTAGCTGGTACGACTGAAGACGGCCTTGAGGCGGGCGCTGCATCACTGATGAGACTTCAAATTGCATACGCCGGCACGTGTTCGCAAGACTAAGTGGAACGAGCGCCTCGGCCTCATCCCCACCGCCGAAGTGCCGCTGACCAATCTCGTCCGCGAATCCATTGTCGACGAGGCGCAATTGCCGATGCGGCTCACGGCCTGCACGCCGTGCTTCCGCGCCGAGGCGGGCGCCGCGGGCAAGGACACGCGCGGCATGATCCGGCAGCATCAGTTCACCAAGGTCGAGCTCGTCTCGATCACCACGCCGGAGCAATCCAAGGACGAGCATGAGCGCATGCTGTCCTGCGCCGAGGAGATTTTGCGCCGGCTCGATCTGCATTATCGGGTGATGACGCTGTGCACCGGCGACATGGGCTTTGCGTCACAAAAGACCTACGACATCGAAGTCTGGCTGCCGGGGCAGAACATGTATCGCGAGATTTCGTCCTGCTCGATCTGCGGCGAGTTCCAGGCGCGGCGCATGAATGCGCGCTACCGCACCAAGGACAGGCCGGCACCGTCTGTCACGTGCACACGCTCAACGGCTCCGGCGTCGCCGTCGGCCGCGCGCTGATCGCGGTGATGGAAACCTATCAGGAGGCCGACGGCTCGATCGCGGTGCCGGATGCGCTGCAGCCTTATATGGGCGGCATGAAGAAGATCGAGAAATAACGCGTGCGCATTCTGGTCACCAATGACGACGGCATTCACTCGCACGGGCTCGACGTCTGCGCCGATATCGCGCGCACGCTGTCGGACGACGTCTGGGTGGTGGCGCCGGAGCACGATCAGTCGGGCGTCGCCCATTCGCTGTCGCTGAACGATCCGTTGCGGCTGCGCGAAGTCGCCGAGCGCCGTTTCGCGGTGCGCGGCACGCCGACCGATTGCGTCATCATGGGCGTGCGGCACGTGCTCGACGGCAAAGCAGATCGATCTCGTGCTGTCCGGCGTCAATCGCGGCCGCAATGTCGGCGAGGACGTGATCTATTCCGGCACCGTCGCCGGCGCGATGGAAGGCGCGGTGCTCGGCATTCCCTCGATCGCGCTGTCGCAGGCCTATAAATCGCGCAGCGGCCAGCCGCCGTTCTGGGATACCAGCCTGCGCTACGCGCCGGACATCGTCCGCCGCATCCTCAATGAAGGCGTGCGCCGCGACGTTCTGATCAATGTCAATTTTCCCGATTGCCGGCCGGAGGAGGTCAAAGGCGTCGCGGTGTCGGCGCTCGGCCGGCGGCGGCAGGAGCGGCTGCATATCGACGAGCGCAAGGACGGCCGCGGCAATCCCGTATTACTGGATCGCCTATACGCGGCAGAACGCATTCAAATTCGAGCACGGCACCGATCTTGCCGCGCTGGAGGACAATTGCATCGCGCTCACGCCGCTGCGGATCGACATCACCGACGAGCCGACCATGACCGGGCTCGCCAAGCTCTTTGCCAAAGGGCTTTAGAAGAGGTCTCAGCTGACGGCCTTGGCCAGCGCGGCATCGATGGCTTGCGCCAGCGCCTCGACCTGGAACGGCTTCTGCAAAGTCGGGCTGTTGCCGGTAGGCTTCCGGGCACGCCGCGCTGGCCGTAGCCGCTGGCGAAGACGAACGGCACGCCGCGCTCGACCAGCAGCTCGGCCACCGGCGTGATCGGCCGGCTGTTAAGATTGACGTCGAGCACGGCGACGTCGAATTCGGCCGTCTTTGGCGAGCGACAGCGCTTCCTCGATGCTGCCGGCCTCCGCGGCGACGGTATGGCCGAGATCGGTCAGCATGCCCTCAAGCAGCATGCGGATCATCAGCTCGTCCTCGACGACGAGGACGCGCCTGCCGGCCGTCGCGGTGCGGACTGTTCGGCAATACTCGGTCAGATGCCATTTCAACCCCGTGCTGCCGCATAACGCGTTGGGCGCCGCTTCGGTTCCATGCCACGGCACTTATTCGCCAGCCGGACGGGCCACAAGGCCCGTCATCCACCAGCGGTCGGCAATCTGAGTATAAGCGCATACGGCGTATGGTGTAAAAAGCGGCACGAATAGCTGATAACGCGAGGTGATCGTGGCCGCAGCCCCCGCAGCCGACGACGTCGAGCGCATGGAGTTTCAGCTTGCGCTGCGCCGGCGCGGCATCAGCGACCAGGCCGTGCTGCGCGCCATGGACGAGGTGCCGCGCGAATATTTTGTCGCCGCCGGCTTCGCCGAGAGCGCCTATGCCGACCAGGCCCTGCCGATCGCCTGCGGGCAGACCATCAGCCAGCCCTTTGTCGTCGCCTATATGACCGAAAAGCTCGAAGTCGAGCCGCAGCACCGCGTGCTCGAGATCGGCACCGGCTCGGGCTACCAGGCGGCGATTCTGGCGCGGCTGGCGCGCGAGGTGGTCAGCATCGAGCGCTACCGGACGCTCGCCGACGCCGCGCGCGAGCGGCTCAGAACGCTTGGGCTATGCCAATGTGACGATCCGCGCCGGCGACGGCATGGCCGGCGCGCCGGATTTGGCGCCGTTCGACCGCATCATGGTCACGGCCGCGGCCGAGGAGGTGCCCGAAGCGCTGGTCGCATCAACTCGCCGAGGGCGGCAAGATGGTTCTGCCGGTCGGCCCGCGTCACGACGCCCAATATATCGTCAAGCTGACAAAACAGCCCGGCGGCGCATTAACCCGCGAAGAGCTCATTGCCGTGCGCTTTGTGCCGCTTTTGCCCGGTCAGGCGCGCGAACTGTGACCGCGAAAACACTTAACGCGCACATAGAATAAATCCGCGCGGCACTTAAAGGCCTGTTTACCCCAACGTTGTTTATTCGCTTCGTCCTTGTATTGCGTTCGAGTGAGTAACCATGTGCGCAGCGCGTTGGTCGGCCCCTTGGCCGCAACTGGTTGCCATTTCCTTAATCGGAATTGCCGTCGCGAGCTGTAGCGCCGATTCCGGCCGCTTCAACGAAGGTTTCGGTTCCTCTCCGTCATATTCGTCATCGTCACGCGGCGATGTCACCGGCTCGATCCCGCAGACCGCCCGCCCGCAAGCCATGTCGACAGCCGGCCGCTGCCGAGCCTCGCCAGCGCCGACAACGGCTCGTCCGGCGGCGGACGCGGCATGGGCTCCTACCAGCCAGGCGGCGAAGTTACCGGATCGGTCGCGGCACCGCCACCGCCGCCGCCGCCGCCTGGACCTGGGACGGCGGCACCGCGGTCACGGTCCGGCCGGGCGAAACGGTCGAAAGCATCGCCCGCGAGCACGGCGTGCCGGTCGCAGCGCTGCGGGAAGCCAATCACATCGCCAGCCCGCGCTTCGGTCTATCCCGGCGAGCATCTCGTCATTCCGCGTTATCGTTCGGCAACCGCGGCCGAGATGCCGCCGCAGACGCGCATCGCAACGATCCGCGCCGGCGGTCGCCGCGCCTTACGTTCCGCCGCGCGGCGGCTTGGTGGCGCCTTCCGGCGCGCACGTCGTGGCGCCCGGCGAAACGCTCAACAGCATTGCGCGGCTCTACGGCAAGCCGGTCAATGGTCATTGCCCGGGCCAACAACATTCGCGCCGGACACCATGGTGCGGGTCGGCGAGCGCATCGTCATTCCGGAGATGGGCGAGCATCCGGCGCCGGTCGCGCCGCGCGCCGAGGCGCCGGTCGCGGCCCCGACCACGGTCGCGACCGATCGAGTCGCCGCACAGCGCGCGCGTGGCCGACGCCGAGCGCGCCGGTAGCGGGCGAACATCCGATCAAGGCGGAACAGGCGGCGAGCGCCATGCCGAGCTTCCGCTGGCCGGTGCGCGGCCGCATCATCGCCGCCTTCGGACCGAAGCCGAACGGCTTGCAGAACGACGGCATCAATCTCGCGGTGCCGGAAGGCACGCCGGTCAAGGCGGCCGAGGACGGCGTTGTCGCCTATGCCGGCAATGAGCTCAAAGGCTACGGCAATCTGGTCCTGATCCGCCACGCCAATGGCTTCGTCACCGCCTACGCCAATGCCAGCGAAATCATGGTCAAGCGCGGCGAAACCGTCAAACGCGGCCAGGTGATCGCGAAATCCGGCGAGACCGGCAACGTCACGTCGCCGCAACTGCACTTCGAAATCCGCAAGGGCGCGACGCCGGTCGATCCGGCGCAATATCTCAGCGGGGCGTAAGTGACGGTGCGAGTTGCCGCCATCTTCACGCCTAACCGTCCCGCCAAGTCCTGCACGTATTGCCACGCCACGCGGCCGGAGCGCGCGCCGCGCGTCGTTGCCCATTCCAGCGCCTCGCGGCGCAACTCGGCGCCGCGCAATCGGCACGCGGTAATGGGCGATGTAGC
The DNA here is from genome assembly GCA_963827465.1 of uncultured Alphaproteobacteria bacterium. Taxonomy (GTDB): domain Bacteria; phylum Pseudomonadota; class Alphaproteobacteria; order Rhizobiales; family Xanthobacteraceae; genus BOG-931. Next base: position 110,852 of record CAWHBC010000041.1, on the reverse strand, counting down.
TGTCGACCATGGCGAGATATTCGTCCTGGCTGCAGCGGTGGAAGCCGAGCCACAGCCCGAAGCGATCCGACAGCGAGACTTTCTCCTCGACCGCTTCGCCGGGATTGATCGCGGTCGCCCGCTCGTTCTCCATCATCTCGCGCGCCATCAGATGACGCCGGTTCGAGGTGGCGTAGAAGATGACGTTCTCCGGCCGGCCCTCGATGCCGCCTTCGAGCATGGTCTTGAGCGATTTGTAGGACGTGTCTTCGGCGTCGAACGAAAGATCGTCGCAGAACACGATGAAGCGCTCCTTCCTGTTGCGCAAGAGCGCCATCAGTTCCGGCAGCGACTCGATGTCCTCGCGATGAATTTCGATGAGTTTCAGTCCGGCGGCCGGATGCGCGGCGCCGATCGCGGCATGCGCCGCCTTGACCAGCGACGATTTCCCCATGCCGCGCGCGCCCCACAACAGCGCGTTGTTGGCCGGCAGGCCGCGGGCAAAGCGCTCGGTATTTTCGACCAGGAGGTCGCGCACGCGGTCGATGCCCTTCAGCAGCGACATGTCGACCCGGTTGACGCGACGAACCGCCGCGAGCTTGCGGCCTTCAGGGTGCCAGACGAAGGCCTCCGCGGCGGAAAAATCGAGCGGCGCCGATGCGGCCGGGGCAAGGCGTTCCAGCGCACCGGCGATCCGAGTCAGCAAGCGCGGCATTGTCGTCGCCGGCGAGCCGGGCGCGGCGCCCCTTGCCGCGCGGTCTTTTTTGTCGCATTTTTGCCTGCGAGCGCGGAGGAGATTTGGCCATGTTTACACCGGGTTGCGGCCATCCCCTTAGCGGGGCCGCGGCATGCTCGCAAGCTTGCCTCGAGCGCGCCCGCAACATTGCAATTGGGCCAACGGTAGCTATAGTCCGCGCGATTTTGCGCGCAAAAGCGGCCCTTCATCCCGGGCGGCGCGCTTTCCTGCCCGCCCCATTGGAGGAACTATGTTCATTACGCCCGCATTCGCGCAAAGCAATCCGTTGAGCAGCCTATTTGGCGGCGCGCGGCGGCAACTCGGCCAGCATGCTCACGTCGTTCATGCCGCTTATTCTGATCATCGTGATTATGTACTTCCTGATCCTGCGGCCGCAGCAGCGCAAGGTGAAGCAGCACCAGGAGATGGTCAAAGCGCTGCGCCGCGGCGACACCGTGGTCACCAGTGGCGGCCTTGTCGGCAAGGTCACCAAGGTCGTTGACGACCAGCATATCGAGATCGAAATCTCGGACGGAGTGCGCGTGCGCCATTTGCGCACCAGCGTGAGCGAGGTTCGCGCCAAGGGCGAGCCGGTGAAGGACGACAGCGCGAGCTGATCGCTCCGTTCGTGAACTGAGGAAATTCGAAGCTCCATGTTGTTTTTCACGCGGTGGAAGGCGGCGGCTATTGTGCTCACGGCGCTGATCGTGTGCCTGTTCGCGGTGCCGAATTTCTTCCCCGAAAGCGTGGTTGCAGCGCTGGCCGAGCTGGGCGCAGCGCCACATCGTGCTCGGCCTCGATCTGCAGGGCGGCTCGAGCCTGCTGCTGCAAGTCGACACCAACTCGGTGCGCAAGGAGCGGCTGCAGGCGCTCGATGAAGACGTGCTGCGCGTTTTGCGCGAGGCGCGCATTCCGTTCACCGGACGCGCCGTCCGCGGCGATCACGTGGAAGTGCACATCACGCGGCCGACCGACGTCGATAACGCGCTGAGCAAATTGCGGCCTTGTCGCAGCCGATGTCCGGCTTTCTCGGCACGACCGGGCAGCGCGACGTCGACGTCAACGAAAACAACGGCCTGATCACGCTGACGCCGACCGAGCCGGCCATCACCGAGCGCATCCGCCAGGCCGTCGATCAATCGATCGAGATCATCCAGCGCCGCGTCAACGAGCTCGGCCTCGTCGAGCCGAGCATCCAGCGCGAGGGCGCCGACCGCATCCTGGTGCAGGTGCCGGGCCTGCAGGATCCGACGCGGCTGAAGGAAATCCTCGGCAAGACGGCCAAGCTCGATTTCCGCATGGTCGATCTGTCGATGACGCCGGAGCAGGCGGCGGCCACGCATCCGCCCGGAGGATTCCGAAATTCTCGACGGCCAGCAGCCCGGCGAGAAATATCTCATCGAGAAGCGCATCCTGGTCTCCGGCGGCGATCTCGTCGACGCCCAGGCCGGCTTCGATCAGCAGACCAATCAGCCGGTCGTCAATTTCCGCTTCAATTCGTCGGGCGCGCAGAAATTCGCCGCCGCGACGCAGGCCAATGTCGGCAAGCCGTTCGCCATCGTGCTCGACAACAAGGTGATCTCCGCGCCGGTGATCCGCGAGCCGATCCTCGGCGGCTCAGGGCCAGATTTCCGGCAATTTCACCGTCCAGTCGGCCAACGATCTCGCCATCCTGCTGCGCGCCGGCGCGCTGCCGGCGCCGCTGACGATCGTCGAAGAGCGCACCGTCGGCCCGGCCTTGGGCCAGGATTCGATCAATGCCGGCGAGCATGCCGCCTATGCCGGGGCGGCGCTGGTCATCATCTTCATGTTCGTGACCTACGGCCTGTTCGGGCTGTTCGCCAATATCGCGGTGACGATCAACGTCGCCATGATTTTCGGCGTGCTGTCGTTTCTCGGCGCGACGCTGACGCTGCCGGGCATCGCCGGCATCGTGCTCACCGTCGGCATCGCCGTGGATTCCAACGTCCTGATCTACGAGCGCATCCGCGAAGAGGTGCGCGCCGGGCGCAGCGCGATCAACGCCATCGACGCCGGCTTCACCCGCGCGCTCGCCACCATCCTCGACTCCAACATCACCACCTTCATCGCCGCGGCGGTGCTGTTCTATATCGGCTCCGGACCGGTGCGCGGCTTCGCGGTGACGCTCGGCGTCGGCATCCTCACCACGCTGTTCACGGCCTTCACTTTGACCCGGCTGATCGTGGCCTATTGGGTCCGGATGTGGCGGCCGCGCACGGTCCCGATCTAAGCCGGCACGCTCATGCGCAAGCCAACAAACCTCGTTTGAAAGAAATCCAGTGCGCCTCCTTCGCATCGTTCCCGACGACACCAAGTTCGATTTCATGCGCTTTCGGCGCATCAGCTTTCCCATTTCGGCGATGCTGTCGATCGTGGCGATTTTGCTGTTCTTCTATCACGGCCTGAATTTCGGCATCGATTTCGTCGGCGGCACGCTGGTCGAGGTGCAGACCAAGGCGGGGCCGGCGGATCTCGCCAAGATGCGCGCGACCATCGGTTCGCTGCATCTCGGCGATGTTCAGCTCCAGGAGTTCGGCGCGCCCAACGACGTGCTGATCCGCATCTCCGAGCAGCCGGGCGGCGACCAGGCGCAGCAGGCGGCGATCCAAAAGGTCCGCGACGCGCTGGGCGACAGCGTCGACTACCGCCGCGTCGAAGTGGTCGGGCCGAGCGTGTCCACCGAGCTGTTGTCCTACGGCACGATCGGGCTGGTGCTGGCGATCGTGGCGATCCTGATCTATCTGTGGTTCCGTTTCGAATGGCAGTTCGCGCTCGGCGCCATGATCGCCAACGTGCACGATCTGGTGCTCACCGTCGGCTTCATGTCGCTCACCCATATCGATTTCGATCTCACCAGCATTGCGGCGTTGCTGACCATCCTCGGCTATTCGCTCAACGACACCGTGGTGATCTACGACCGCATCCGCGAAATGCTGCGCCGCTATAAGCGCCTGTCGATGCCGGAGCTGCTCAATGCCTCGGTCAACGCCACCCTGTCGCGCTCGATCGTGACCCACGTGACCGTGGCGATGTCGCTGTTGGCGCTGTTGTTGTTCGGCGGCCAGGCGATCCACAGCTTCACCGCGACCATGATGTTCGGCGTGGTGCTGGTCGGCACCTACACCTCGGTGTTCATCGCTTCGCCGATCCTGATCTATCTCGGCGTCGGCGCCGGCCGCATGGGCGGCGCCGAAGAGCCCGAGCCGCCGGCCGTCGCGCATCGGCCGACGGCGCCCGCGGTCGTGCCAACGCCGACCGGCGCCGCCTTCGCGGCGCGCGCGGGCGCGCCGCTAGCTGCGATGGACGGCCGCCATCTGCCGCGCCAGGCGCCGATCGACGCGCATGGCGGCGGCGGGTTTCGGCTTCGCCGGCATGTCGCATCGCGGCTCGCTGCTGTGCCTGCCGGATGGCGTCTGGGCATGGCCGATTTCGGCGCCGGCGGACCTGACTGACGCTCTTTTGCCGACCGCCTGTGGGCGCCGGTTTTCGCCCGCGCAAGCGATCTGGATTTCTTCATTCTCGGCACCGGCGACGCGCCGTGGGCCATGCCGGAGCCATTGCGGCTGCGTTTTCGCGAGGCCCACATTTCGGTCGATGCGATGACGACCGGTCCCGCGGTGCGGACCTACAATGTGATGCTGATGGAGGGCCGGCGCGTCGGCGCCGGGCTGATCGCGATCAGTTAGTGCCAGAGCATGATCCCGAAAAGTGGACACTGGTTTTCGGAAAAGATCATGCCCAATCAAAAAGCTAGGGGCCCGGTTTTGATTCCATCAAAACCGATTAGGCTCTAGGCTCGCTTCATGCAGGACGTGTCGGCCTATTGCGCGGACCTGGTCCGCACGGCCGATCGCGATCGCTATCTCGCCGCGCCTGTTCGCGCCGGTCGAGCATCGTGCCGCCCTGTTCGCGCTTTATGCCTTTAATGCCGAAGTCGGCCGCGCGTGCGCGAGGTGGCGCGCGAGCCGATGCCGGGCGAAATTCGCCTGCAATGGTGGCGCGAGGTTGCTCAGCGGCGAGCGGAGCGGGGAGGCGAACGCCAATCCCGTGGCCGCGGCGCTGCTCGACTGCCATTGCGCGCTATCGTTTGCCGGTATCCGCGCTGACTCGATCTGATCGAAGCGCGTCGCTTCGATCTCTACGACGAGCCGATGGCGACCATCGCCGACCTCGAAAGCTATGCGCAGCAGACGTCATCGGCGTGATCGCGGTCTGGCCGCACAAATTCTCGGCGTCGAAGCGCCGACGCGCCGCAGAGCCCGCCGGCATTGCGTATGGCCATCGCCGGTCTCCTCGGCGCCTTGCCGCTGCATGCGGCGCGTCGGCAGCTGTATGTGCCGTCCGAGCTTTTGCAGCGGCACGGCGTATCCGCCGGAAGCCGATATTTTCGCGCGCCAATCGTCGCCAGGCTTGAATGCCGCGCTCGCCGAATTGCGTGACGTTGCTCGGCGTCATCTCGCGGCGGTGCGGCGCCGTTGCTGCCGCACTGCCGCCACAGGCGCTTCCGGCCTTTCTGCCCGTCGCGCTGGTGCGGCCGTCGCTCGATCGATCAAGGCGGAGCGAGGTCTTTGCGCCGCAGAGATTTCCCGGCTTGGCAGCGGCAATGGCTGATCTGGCGCGCGGCGCGCAATCCCGCGCGCATTGCCGGCTAGATCTAGGGGTGAAGCAGCAGCTTCTGCGCCCGCCAGTTCAGGAGCTCGGCCGCCCACACAACATTCTCGGACGGGCAGGCGAGCTCGTGGACCCAGCCGAATTGCTTAAGTTGCTTGCCGCTTTCGCCGAGCATGCCGAGGACTTTACCGTCGAGCGTGAGTTTGTAGATGCGGCCCGGCCATGCGTCGGCGCTGTACAGCACCTGGTTTGGTCCGGGCGTGATGCAGATCGTCCAGGGCGAGCCGGGCGCCATCGTTCCATTTGCGCCTGTAGCCTCGTTTGGGATCGCGCCGATTGCCGGCCGGGCGCCCGGTGGCACCGGCACATCGATCACGATCTGACGTTCGAAATTGCCGTCGCTGTCGAACACCTGGATGCGATGATTGCCACGGTCCGCGACGTAAACATTGTTCTTGGCGTCCACCGCAATCGAATGGGGGGTATTGAACTGGCCGGGCCCGGTGCCGCGCTCGCCCCAGGATTTCAGCCAGTTGCCGTTCTTGTCGACTTTGGCGACGCGCGAATTGATGTAACCGTCGCTGATATAAGCGTTGTCGGCGGAATTGAAGGCGACGTCGGTCACTTGCCGAAAGCGGCCCGGTTCGGCGGGAAGCGGCGGGTTGGGATGCTTCAGCGGCCCGGTGCCTTCATCGGAGGCTTCCTGCTTGCGTCCGAAAACCATGGCGACGCGCCCATCGGGCGTGAATTTTATCACCATGTCCGAACCTTTATCGGTGACCCAGATGTTGTCGTGCCGGTCGATTTTCACCATGTGGGCGAAGGACCAAGCGTAGAGGTTATGACCGATCTCTCGCAGGAATTTGCCGTCCGGACCGAATTCGAGAAGCTGCGCCGCGGCGGCGGCATAAGCCGGCCCGGTGCTGTTGCCGCGGGTGAGGACGAAGATGTGGCCCTTGGAGTTGACCGCGATGCCGCTGACCTCGCCGAAATACATGTTGTCCGGCAACTTGAGCGGATCGGGGACCGAATCGAAATTGATGCTCGGCGGCATCTGCTGCTGTGCAAATGCCGGCGGGCAGAACAGAATGAAAAAGCCGATGAGCCAGCCGCGCATAATTTCCTCCCCCACTTCGTTTTATTGCTTGGCCGGCCAGACCGGTGCGGTGCCGGCGTCCAGCTAAGCCGTATTATTCAAACACATTATCATCATTTCCTTCGTCATCGTCCTCAATCGCGCACGGGAGCATTGCGAATTTTTCGCTTGTCGGTTGCCAATCGCTGCGCGGAACGGGCAAAGCCGGCGCATCAAAACGCAAAGCGGTCGCGCAGAGTTTCGCCGCTCCGACACGATCCGGCCGACGACGGCGCGCTCGGCATCGGTCTTAAGCAGCGGATCGATGAGATCGAGCTGATTTATCGCCACCAGTTCGAGAATTTCACTGCGTACGTCGCCCTGCGCATTGCGCGGCAGCGCATCGACGACTTGCAGGTGCTCGGGTCTCGCGGCGCCGAGAAAATCGAGAGTTCGCGCTCGCTCGACGCTGCCCTCGACAAAGGCGTAGAGCCCGGTGCCGGCGCGGCGGTCGGGATAGGGGACAATGGCGACGTCGCGCACTTGCGGATGCGTGCGCAGCCGCGCGGCGATGACCGGCGCCTCCTGCACGAAGCGCACGCCGCGGCCCTCGCGGTCGGTGAAATTCAAGTCCGCGGGTGATGGCGTAATAGACCTTCTTTCCCGTCGCCATCCAGGCGCGGGTGATGAAGCTCTTTCGCGCCAGCACTCGCCGTTCGGCTGCGGTGAGCGCGTCGGGCGCGTAACGGCGTTTGTGCTTGAGCAGATGGCGCAAATCTTCGTAGCGGGCGAGCCGGAACAGCGCATTGCCGCGGCGGAAGCAGGCGGCAAGCTGGAAGTCCATCAGGAAGGCGCGGCCAGCCTGTCCATTGTCTTGTCCGTTATTTTGGGCGTAGAGCCAGTTCTGCTCCTTGGCGAGATCGTTGTGGGCGATGCCGGCGCGATGCAGCTTGCGCAAGGCCTCCTTTGGCCGAGCGGAAATAGCCGGCGTCGCCATGGGGTTTGGCGATGTGCAGCGGCACGCCGTCGATCCAGCCGCGCACCAGGGCTTGCTTTCCGGCAAACAACAGCGGCGGCGCGATGCCAAGGCGGCCGGCAACGGCGAGCGCCCGGCGCTCGCGGCGGAACAGTGCGTAGGCGACGATGCCGGCTCCACCACGGCACGCCGTCGAGCCGGCGCAGTACCGCCTCGACCTCGCCGGTCTCGGTGCGAAAGCGGCCACGCTCGATGGTGGAAAACACGTCGCGCTTGAGCACCACGCCGGAATGCCAGCGGCCGGCGAGTTCGTCGGGGACGTCGTTCATGCGCGCTTCTGACACGACGTCGATTATTCCGCGGCTGCGGGAAGAGCTGCCGGCGAGCCAGGCCTCAAGATCGCTCAGTGCCCGAATGCAGAGTGCGCGCTTTTTGGCGGCGGACTTGGCGGGACCATGCAGGCGATTGCCGTCGGCGTCCTTCGCCGGCATCCGCGACAGCGGCGGGAACAGACCGAAATTGACGTTCATCGGCTGAAACGAGCCTGGGCCGTGCATCGATGGTCTCGATGTGGCCGCCGGTAATGTGGCCGAGCAGCGCGCCGTGGGCGGTCGTCGGCGGCGGCAGCAACACGCGGCTCGCCAAGCCGTTCCGCCGCCGCGAAGCGGCCGGCGAGGAGTCCGATCGCCGCCGACTCGACGTAGCCCTCGCAGCCGGTGATCTGTCCGGCAAAGCGCAGCCGCGGCATCGCGTTCGAGCCGCAGCGTCGCGTCGAGCAGCTTCGGCGAATTGAGGAACGTATTGCGGTGCAGCCCGCCGAGCCGTGCGAATTCCGCGCCTTTTCGAGGCCGGGGATGCTGCGGAAGATCCGCACCTGCTCGCGCGTGCTTCAGCTTGGTCTGGAAGCCGACCATGTTGAACAAGCTGCCGAGCTTGTTGTCCTGACGCAGTTGCACCACGGCATAGGGCTTGATCTCCGGGCTGGTGCGGATTGGTAAGCCCGAACGGCTTCATCGGGCCGTGGCGCAGCGTCTCGCGGCCGCGCTCGGCCATCACTTCGATCGGCAGGCAGCCGTCGAAATAGGGCGTCGTTTTTTCGAAATCGTGGAAACGCCACTTTGTCGCCGGCGAGCAGCGCGTCGACAAAGCCGTCGTACTGTTCGCGCGTCAGCGGGCAATTGATGTAATCGGCGCCGGAGCCGCGCCGGGCCGGCCTTGTCGTAGCGCGACTGAAACCAGGCGACGTCGAAATCGATCGAGTCGCGATGAATGATCGGCGCGATGGCGTCGAAGAACGACAATGCGGTCTTCTCCGGTGATGCTGCGGATCGTCTCGGCAAGCGCGGGCGAGGTCAGCGGGCCGGTGGCGACGATGACGCTGTCCCACTCCGCCGGCGGGTCGGCGATTTCGCTGCGGTCGATCGCGATCAGCGGCTCGGCTTCGAGCGCAGCGGTAATCGCCGCGGCAAAGCCGTCGCGGTCGACGGCGAGCGCGCTGCCGGCCGGCAGCTTGTGGCGGTCGGCGGCGCGCAACACCAGCGAATCGAGCCGGCGCATTTCGGCATGCAGAAGGCCGATGGCGCTGCCCTCGGCATCGTCGGAGCGGAACGAATTGGAGCAGACCAGTTCGGCGAATTGTCCGGTCTTGTGGGCGGCGGTCCGCGCGACGGGCCGCATTTCATGCAGCACCACGGGCACGCCGCGGCGGGCGAGCTGCCAAGCGGCCTCGGAACCGGCAAGGCCGCCGCCGACGACATGAACTGGCAGAAAAGAGCGCATCATGCCCTATCTCAATAGGCGTATCGCGATTGGCCGACAACGAGGCCCGCCAGGTGAGGCTGGGTTGGCTGCATATAAGCCGCTCTGCTATAGGCGGGAACGCTAAGATCGCGCCTATATGAGGCTAGCAGGCAAGCTCGCAAATGTCCGTTGACGCCGATACCGTTCGCCGTGTGGCGCACCTGGCGCGGATCGCCGTCGCCGAGGACGAGGTCGAGAACTCTGCGCGGCGAGCTCAATGCCATCTTGGCCTTCGTCGAGCAGCTCGGCGAGGTCGATGTCGAGGGCGTCGAGCCGATGACCTCGGTCACGCCGATGGCAATGAAGATGCGCGAGGATGTAGTCACCGACGGCGGCATTGCCGATGACATCATCGCCAATGCGCCCGCGCATGAGCACCACTTCTTCGTGGTGCCGAAGGTGGTGGAATAACTGTGCCTCGCCTGTGAACAAGACGCGATCTGGCTCGCTTATCTCGACAGCCAGGGTCTTGTTGAAGCCGGACGATCCAGCCGCCGTCGATGCGCTGTTTTCGGCTTTTCCGGTGCAGCCGCTGCCGGTGCAGGCCGAGTGGGACGCGCCGACGCCTGAGGCGACCGGCCAACGGACGCGAAGTCGGTGGCGAAAGCATCGCCAACGCCGAAGCCGGCGGCGAATAATCCATTTTCCTGCGACGATCCCACGGCCGAATGAGCGATCTTACTGCACTCACGCTTGGCGCAGGCGCGCGACGCGTTGCGCAAAAAGGATTTTCCGCGCTTGAGCTTGCCGACGCGCATCTTGCCGCCATGGAGAAGGCGCGTGCGCTCAACGCCTTTGTGCTGGAAACGCCGGATCGCGCCCGCGACATGGCGCGCGCGTCCGATGCGCGGTTGGCGAAAGGCGAGGGCGGCCCGCTCGAGGGCCTGCCGCTCGGCATCAAGGATTTGTTCTGTACCACGGGCATCGGACCACGGCGTGCTCGCATATCCTGGATAATTTCGCTCCGACCTACGAATCGACCGTCACCGCCAATCTGTGGCGCGATGGCGCGGTGCTGCTCGGCAAGCTCAACAACGACGAATTCGCCATGGGCTCGTCGAACGAAACCTCCTATTTCGGTCCCGTCGTTTCGCCATGGCGGCGGCGCGGTTCAGACGCGAAGCTGGTGCCCGGCGGTTCGTCCGGCGGTTCGGCAGCGGCAGTCGCGGCCGGCGCTGTGCGTCGGCGCGACCGGCACCGATACCGGCGGCTCGATCCGCCAGCCGGCGGCGTTCTGCGGCATCGTGGGATTAAAGCCGACTTATGGCCGCTGCTCGCGCTGGGGCATCGTCGCCTTTGCCTCCTCGCTCGATCAGGCCGGGCCGTTTGCGCGCAGGTGCGCGACTGCGCCATTCTGCTGCGTTCGATGGCCGGCCATGACCCGAAGGATACGACCAGCGTCGATCTGGCGGTGCCTGATTACGAAAAATCCGTCGGCGGCTCGGTGAAGGGCATGCGCATCGGCATTCCGAAGGAATACCGCATGCCCGGAATGGCCGCGGAGATCGAGGCGCTGTGGCAGCAAGGCGCGCAGTGGCTCAAAGATGCCGGCGCCGAGCTGGTCGATATTTCGCTGCCGATGACCAAATACGCGCTGCCGGCCTATTACATCGTGGCGCCGGCCGAGGCGTCGTCCAATCTCGCCCGCTATGACGGCGTGCGCTATGGGCTGCGCGTTGCCCGGCCGCGACGTTATCGACATGTATGAGCAGCACCCGCGCCGCGGGCTTCGGCAAGGAAGTGCGCCGCCGCATCATGATCGGCACCTACGTGCTCTCCGCCGGCTATTACGACGCCTATTATCTGCAGGCGCAGAAGGTGCGCACGCTGATCAAGCGCGATTTCGAAAAATGCTTTGCCGACGGCATCCACGCCATCCTGACGCCGACGACGCCGTCGGCCGCCTTTGCCATCGGCGAAAAGGGCCGCGCCGATCCGATCGAAATGTATCTCAATGACGTCTTCACGGTGACCGTGAACATGGCCGGGTCTGCCGGGTATTTCGGTGCCGAGCGGGCTCGATGCCAATGGCCTGCCGCTCGGTCTGCAATTGATCGGGCGGCCATTCGAGGAAGAAACACTGTTTACGCTTGGCGCGGTTATCGAACAGGCGGCGGGAAGTTTTAAGCCCGGAGCCATGGTGGGGCTGAGTCCGCCACGGGGCTCGGAACTCGCCAATATCGAAATCCGGCCGTTTCACGCATCCTTCGCCGTCGGGTCCCTGAAGAACGGCGCGTCGCTGGCCGTCTTTGCGCGGCGGCATTTCAAAAATTTCGTTGCGCTGTCGCGGCAATGCGTCCGGATGCTCCCGCTGCAGAAAATCGATCAGCTTCTCACGGAGCTCGGCGCAGAGGTTGGAGGTATTGGCGGCATTGTCGGCGCTCAAGAGAACGCGAACTTCGATCGCCTGCGCGCTGGCGTTTGTGACCTGGACGTTGATGACTTTGCCGCTCCACTGCCGCCGAATTGGCAACGATGTCGTTGCTTTTTCGCGGATGCAGCTCGATCGGGGCGGTGTAGTCGAGATAGAGCAAGACGTAACCCATGTTCGCCGCCGCCTGCCGCGTCCAGTTGTAGAACGGCTGTTGGATGAAGAAATTGAGCGGCACGATCAGACGGCGCAGGTCCCACAGCCGGATTACGACGTAAGTGGCGTTGATTTCCTCGATCCAGCCGTACTCGTTTTGCACGGTCACGGCGTCTTCCAGACGGATCGGCTGCGTCACCGCAATCTGGATGCCGGCAATCATATTGCTCAGCACCGGCTGGGCAGCGAGACCGAAGATCACGCCGGCAGCGCCGGCGGAGGCGAACAAGCTCACGCCGTATTGGCGCACCGCCGCGAAAGTCATCAGCGCAAAGCCAAGCGTGACCAGAACGATCACGGTATCGAGCGCCCGCATCAGCACGCGGACCTGGGTGATGTGCTTGCGCGCCAGACAGGTTGTCTTCGACGTCGATGCGGAAATTAAGCAGATAAAGATCGGCGCCGATGTGAACGATGGTCAGCGCCATCCAGCCGAACATGCAGATGGTCGCCAAAGCCAGCACCCGGACCAGCAAAGTCTTGGTGTCCGGTCCGAGCGGCGCGGTCGGCAGCGCGATGGCGAGCGCAACAAGCAGCAACGCCAGCCGGGTCGGATTTTTGGTCGCGTCTGAGAATGGTCCGAAGATAGGGCCGCCGCCCGTGGAACAGGCGACGGAGCGAGCCCAGTATTGCGGCGTGTATCAGCCATGCCGCCGCGAGCGCGCCCGCCAAGATGATAAGCGACACGGCCCATGGCGGCACGAACGACAATGCGCTGCCGAATTCAATCAATTTGGTTTGAATATTTTGCGATAAATCTTGCCACATGAAATTGCCGCACAGCTCGTTTTGATTTGAATATCGGTTAGAAACGCTTGAGAATTCGTGGCGGTTTCATCGCTGTTCGGATCGACGCCATTCCTCCTGGACACGCGCGTTGCGAACTGGCATTACGGCCGCGATCGGATTTTCGGCGGGCAGGCGGCGATGAAAACTTTTCTGCTGCGATTGTTTACTTGGTGGAACGGCCAGACTTTCGGCACGCAGTGGTGGACGTGGCTCTATGGCGAATTCGTCGGTGACGACGAATTCGGCAATCGCTATTTCCGCACCAAGGGCGGCAAGATCGATCCGGCGCTCGGCTTCGAGCGCCGCTGGGTCATCTATCGCGGCGTTGCGGAAGCGTCCACCGTGCCGCCGAGTTGGCATGGCTGGCTGCATCACACCGTCGATGTGCCGCCGACGCAGGACAGTCGTTAGGGCATACCCTTGGGAGAAGCCGCATCGGCCCAATCTGACCGGCACCGCCGCGGCGCACCGGCCGAGCGGGTCGACGATGGCGCAGGGCCGTCGCCCAAAGGCGACCGGCGACTACAAAGCGTGGGTTCCATAGCACCATCGGGGTCGATCGGCGTCGAGGCGTGATCGCCGATGGCTGCACCGCCGATCCCTGGTTTTGCCTTATTCGACATGTTAACGGGGCTGAGCGCGGGAAGGCGCCTCAACGCAGACTGCGCACAGAGTTCATGGCTCCGAATCGCCGCACTCCTCGTCTGTGATCGGCGCGACTGCTTGCCGCTGGGCCGGTCGAGGCTCAGTTCGGCAATTCATTCACGATTCGCCGCCGCGGCCGCCGGCCGATATCCCGAACACGGGCTTTCCGCCGCAACCGCCGCCTGTGGGCTATCCCGGCCAATATCCGGCGCAGCAGCAATATCCGCCGCAGCAACAGTATCCGGCGCAGCAACAATATCAGCCGCCGCAGCAGTATCCGGTGCAGCAACAATCCCCGGCACGGCAGCAAGCGGCGCCGGTGCCAGCCCCGGTGGCGCGCGCTCCTTCGGGCATCCAGGCGCAGCCGTTGCCGCCGCCGCCCGGCGTTGCGCCCGCACCGGCAGCGGCAAATCGCGGAAATCGCGGCGCCACCGGCAACTCCGGCCGCCGCGCCGGCAACATCGGCGCCGGCGGCTCCGTCGACCCCGCAGCAAGCCAGATACCGCGACCGACGGTCACTTCCCCCGGCCAGGAAGACGATACGACCGTTGTCGAGACGCCGACCGAGAAAATCGAGAACGGCCGGGCGGTATTTGCCGGCCTCGACAAGATCACCGGCCGCACCATCAAATTCGATGCCGCAATCGGCGAAACGGTGCAATTCGGCGCGCTGCAGGTCACGGCGCGGGCCTGCTATACGCGGCCGCCGACCGAGCCGACCAACACCGACGCCTTTATCGAAGTCGACGAGGTGACCCTGCAGGGCGAGATCAAGCGCATCTTCACCGGCTGGATGTTCGCATCGAGTCCCGGATTGAACGCCGTCGAGCACCCGATCTACGACGTTTGGCTCACGGGCTGCGAACAGCCGCTGACGGGTCCGGTCGCGGAATCCACGCCAATGCCGCCGCCGCCCGGCACTCCCGGCCCGATTGCCGAGCCCGCGCCGGCGCCGCAGCAGCCCGCACGTCAGGCGCCGCCGCCGCGGCGACCGGTCAAGCCGGCGCCGCCGGAACCTGAGCCCGTCAACCGACGATTAGCCGATTCAATTCGCGGCAAGACGCGCCAGCGCTGCCTCGCCCGAAACCGGGCGGTCGAGCGGCAAAGCGCTCAAAGTTGCCCTCGCCGACCAGCGCTGCGTCAAGCAGCTTGTGATAAGCCGGCCGCGACACTTCGACCGCGCCGAATGTGCGCAAGATGCATCGGTGACGAACTGCGTGTCGAGCAGCCGGTAGTGACCGGCCTTGAGCCGCGCTACCAGATGCACCAGCGCGATTTTGGAGGCGTCGCGCGCGCGGTGGAACATGCTTTCGCCGAAAAAGGCACGGCCGAGGCTGACGCCGTAGAGGCCGCCGACCAGCGCGTCGCCGTCATAGACTTCGACGGAATGGCAATCGCCGCGCTCGTAGAGCTTGCGGTAAAGACCGCGGATGCGGGCGTTGATCCAGGTTCGGGCCCGTCCCGGCCGCCGGCTGCGCGCAGCCGTCGATGACCGCGTCGAAGTCGCGATCGACGCAGCACAGCGATATCGGGTGGATCGCACCGTGCGCGCCAGCCGGTCGGGCACGTGAAATCGGTCCAGAGGGATAATGCCGCGCTGCTCCGGCTCGATCCAATATAGCGCCGGATCCTCGGCGCTTTCCGCCATGGGGAAGATGCCGCAGGAATAGGCCTTCAGCAGCACCTCGGGCGTGATGTCGATGAACGCGGATTCGCGGCTCGCCATGGGGTCCGTTTAGCCGGGTCGCGCGGTGTGGTTCAAGAGGTGGAATAGTGCCGGAAGGGCCGAACATTGAGGGCGATCGCCTGCCACCGCCGCGGGCGGCCGCCGCCGCCGTTAACGCGCCGCAAAGTATAAACCCGTTACGATTTTCATCAGCTTGAACACTTCCGCGCAACCTGGCGTTACAGGTTCTATGGACGCGATGAGGGATTGGGTGGACGCCATGGAACCGAACGTCGAACCGAACGTCATAGATACCTTGCCGATTCACGTTCTCTTCGTCGAGGACGAGTTCCTCATCAGCGAATGGGTTTCCCAATCTTTGTCGGAGCAAGGATTTGACGTAAAGACGGTGGCAACGCCGCCGATGCGCTGCGCGCATCTTGAATGCGACTGCCGGTGGACGTTCTGTTCACCGACATCAATCTGCCGGGCGGCATGGACGGTGCGGCGCTGGCGCGGCGCGCCCGCGAGATGCGGCCGCATTTGCCGGTGGTCTATGCTTCGGCGCGTGCCACGCTCTTGCGCAGGATGCGCGCGTGCCGGGCTCGATCATCGTGCCGAAGCCTTACGAGCCGGCGCTGGTCGGCCGCCTGCTTGCCGCCGCGACCAAGGCGGCAACGGCGGCAGTGCCGGCCTGAAATTCAAGTTGGCTCTCGTCCTCGACCCCGCCACGGGCGAGGAATTCCTCGAGCCAGTGGATGTGATAATCCCCGTCGATGATCTCCTTGTCGCGCGCCAGTGCGCGGAACAAGGGCAGCGTCGTCTCAATGCCGTCGATAACGAATTCATCGAGCGCGCGTTTGAGCCGCATCAGGCATTCGCTGCGCGTCTTGCCATGAACGATAAGCTTGCCAACGAGCGAGTCGTAATACGGCGGGATGGTGTAACCGTGATAGACGGCGGAATCGACGCGGACGCCGAGGCCGCCGGGCGGATGATAATGCACGATCTTGCCCGGCGAGGGACGAAACGACACCGGATTTTCCGCATTGATGCGGCATTCGATCGCGTGGCCGTGGAATTTGACGTTGCTCTGCGTGAGTTCAAGGTCGCTGCCCGCGGCAACGCGGATCTGTTCGAGGACGAGATCGATGTCGGTGATCATTTCAGTCACCGGGTGTTCGACCTGAATGCGGGTATTCATTTCGATGAAATAAAAGTTGCCGTCCTCGCATAGGAATTCGACCGTGCCGACGCCAAGATATTTGATCTGGCGCATTGCCGCGGCGACGGTTTCGCCGATCCTGTCCCGCGTGCCGACGTTGAGCGCCGGGGAGGGGCCTTCTTCCCAGACCTTTTGATGCCGGCGCTGTAGCGAGCAATCGCGTTCGCCGAGATGGATGGCGCGGCCTTTGCCGTCGCCCAGGACCTGGAACTCGATATGGCGCGGCCGCTCCAGATATTTTTCGAGATAGAGCGTGTCGTCGCCGAATGCGGACTTTGCCTCGGCCCGCGCCGACTGCAGCGCGGCGGCGATTTCCGCGTTCCTCCCGCACCACCCGCATGCCGCGTCCGCCGCCGCCGGCCGCGGCCTTCAGAATGACCGGATAGCCGATGTCGCGGGCAAGGCTGTGCGCTTCGGCGTCGGAGCCGATGCCGCCGTCGGAGCCCGGCACGACGGGAATGCCAAGGTCACGGGCGGCGCGTTTGGCGGCGATCTTGTCGCCCATCAGGCGAATGTGCTCCGGACGCGGGCCGATGAAGTGCACATTGTGCTCGCCGAGGATTTCGGCAAAACGCGCATTCTCCGAAAGAAAGCCGTAGCCGGGATGCACGGCATCGGCGCCGGTTATCTCGCAGGCGGCCAACAGCGCCGGAATATTGAGGTAGCTGTCTTTGGCGGCGGGCGGACCGATGCAAACGCTCTCGTCGGCCAAGCGCACGTGCATGGCGTCTTCGTCGGCCGTCGAATGCACCGCGACCGTGGGAATGCCGAGTTCCTTGCATGCACGCAGCACCCGCAATGCGATCTCTCCTCGGTTGGCGATGAGGATCTTGTCGAACATTACGGCGGCTCAGCGCGGCATCATTCGATGATCATCAGCGGCTCGCCAAATTCCACCGGCTGGCCGTCTTCGATGAGAACCTGCACCACCGTGCCGGCACGCGGCGAAGGGATTTGATTCATCGTCTTCATGGCTTCGATGATGATGAGTGTCTCGCCAACCTTCACCTGGCTGCCGACCTCAACGAACGGCCGCGCTCTCGGCGCCGGTCCGCGGTACGCGGTCCCGACCATGGGGGATGCGACAAGGCCGGGATGCGTTGCGTCCGCGGCCGTCGGGATCGCGGCAGCCGGCAGCGCGGTCGCCGCGCCCGGCGCGGTTTCGGGCAAGCGCGCCCGCCCCGGCCCGCCAGTGCCATGCCGGGCGACGCGAATTGAAACGCCGTCACGCTCGAACTCGATCTCGGTGAGGCCGGTTTCATCGAGCAGTTTCGCCAGGTCGCGGATCACCTCGTGATCGACGGCCGGTAAATGGTTTGACGATGAACTCCCGGGCTTGCGCGCCACGCTACACCTTGGCGTCAATCATTGCGGCAACGCCGGCAATGGCCAGCGCATAGCCGTTGGCGCCGAAACCGCAGATCACGGCGCGGGCAGCCTTCGATACGTAGGAGCGCTGGCGGAATTCTTCGCGCGCATGGATGTTGCTGAGATGGACTTCGATCACCGGGACTTCCAAGACGAGGAGCGCGTCCAGGATCGCGATCGATGTCGTGGTAAATCCGGCGGGATTGATGAGAACCCCGGCGGCCTTCTCGGCAAAGGCCTCGTTCAGCCAATCGACGATCTGGCCTTCATGATTCGATTGGCGGAACACGATGTCGAGGCCATGGCGCTGCGCGGTATCGCGGCACAGCGCCTCGACCTCGGCGAGCGTGGCCTTGCCGTAAAGCTTGGGCTCGCGCTTGCCGAGCAGATTAAGATTCGGTCCATTGAGGACGTAAATGGTCTTCGCCATTGGGTATGTGCTGAGCCGGCTCTCAAGGGGTGGGCGGACGACCCACACCTGATCCGTTATAGGGAAGGGTTCCGGAAAGGGGAAGCCGGAACGGCAGCAGGGCCGCCGTTCCAATCCGAATTCCGCAGGAATTACAGGCTTTTCCGCGAATAGGCTCGGCCTACTCGGGCTGGGATTTGAGTTTGGCCTTCAACTCATCGAGCCCGACTGCGCCGACCACGACCTCATTGCCAACGACGTAGGTCGGCGTGCCGCTGACGCCGAGCGCATCCGCGAGCTTCATGTTCTCGTCGATGGTGGTTTTCACCTCGTCGCTGTCCATGTCTTTCTCGAGCCGGGTCATGTCGAATCCAACCTCCTTGGCGACCGCGAGCGCGCGAGCCTTGTCGGCCGGGCCGCGCCCGCCAAGCAGCTTCTGGTGGAACTCGATGTATTTTTTGCCGGTTGGGTCCTGCATGCGGGCGGCGACCGCAACGTGAGCGGCTTCGACCGAACCGGGTCCTAAAACCGGAAATTCTTTCAGCACGAATTTGAGGTTGGGGTCGGTCTTGAGCAGCGTGAGCATGTCGGGCAGCGCGCGCTTGCAGAATGCGCAATTGTAATCGAAAAACTCCACCACCTGCTGGGTGCCCTGCGGATTGCCGAGCACCACCTGGTGCGGCGAGTCGAACAGCGTGGCGTTGTCCTTCTTGATCGTCGCTTGGGCCTTTTCGGCGTCGGCCTGCTTCTGCTGCTTGTCGAGGGCATCCATCGCCTCCTGCAGCACTTCGGGGTGGGCGACGAGGTAACTCTTGACGATGCCCTCGATCTCGGTCCGCTGACCGGCCGAGAAGCTCGGCGCTGCGGATGACGGCGGCGGGGTTTGCGGCGATGGGGTCTGCGCCGCCGCGAGCGGCGACAGCAGCACTACGGCCGCAAGCGGAATGGCGATGCGCAGGGTCGGGATCATGTCGATCATCCTTTTATGATTCAATTTCCTATGCGAATTAGCGGATTCGTCTTCAAGTTTTTGTTGAAGGCGACGATGTCATCGGCGCGGACCCAGCCGGGAGAGCCGACGGGGAATCGCTGCTTGGCGCGCTCGGCGAGCTCGCGCGCGGTCTTGTTGTCGCCGCGGGCGAAGGCGGCCTGCGCCGAGGCAAGATCGGCGTCCGCCAAGTCGTTCTCGCGGCCATAGGCCATCGCCAGCGTCGTATAGGCGTCGCTGTCTTCGGGTTCCTTGAACAGAGCCTGGTGCAGCATCGGAACGGCCTCGGCCGAAAGTTTGGAATCGTTTGTGGCGACTAGCGCTTGCGCCAGCAAGATTTGGATGAGTGCCGGCGACGGAGCAAGTTGCACGGCGCGGCGAAGCGGCGGGATTGCTTCTATCGGATGGCCGCCCTCCAGCAGAGCTTGGCCTTTAAGCTCGTAGAAATATGGGTCGTTGGGCAACGCCGCGATCAGTCCGTCGATTTGCGCGATGGCGCTGTGCAGATCGCCGTAACGGTAGGTCGAGATGGCGCGCGCGTAGCGCGCCGGGAGGCTCGTGTCGGTTGCCGGGTAACGGCGCAGCACGGCGTCAGGGCGTTCGATGAAGCCGTAAAGCTTGGCGCGCATCATGTCGTGGCGGAATTGCAGTTCCGGCGGATCCTTGACGTTCCAATAGGGCGACGATTTTGCCAGTTCCTCGAGCGCCGCCATGCGCTCTTCGGGCGCCGGGTGGTTCTGCAGATACGGATTCGAACCCTGCGCGGCGAACAAGGACTGGTCGGCAAATCGCTTGAAGGTGTCGTACATGCCCTTGGCCGACTGGTGCGTCATCGTCAAAAACCGCACGCCGGCGCGGTCCGCCAATTCTTCCTGGCCGCGCTGATAGGCGAGCAGGGTGTGAATGCCGAGCGACTGCGGCGCGTTGATCAGTGCCCCCCCGACATTGCCCATGTCCATATTGCTGCTTCTTGCCCCCGCGACGAGGGCGCCGACCCCGAGCAGCATGCCGACGATCATCGCCGTTTGCACGTTCGCCAGCTCCTGGCGCATTTTCGACAGGTGGCCGCCGACGATGTGGCCGCATTCGTGGGCGAATACGCCGATAAGCTGGTTCGGAACGGTCGATTGCATCAGCGCGCCGGTATTCACGAAAATGCGGTGCGCATCCATCACGAACGCGTTGAATTGGGGATCGTTGATGATGACGACCTGGACGTTCTGTGTCGTCAGCCCCGCAGCCTTGAAGATGGGTGCCGTGTAGTCGCGCAAAAGCTGCTCGATCTCGGCGTCGCGGATCAGCGGGATGCCGGCATTGGCTCCGGTCTGCGCCTGTGCTGGAAAGCTCGCCAGCGCGACCGCCGCGGCGGCAGCGCAAGCCACCGCGCGCGAAGCTGGCTTCACCCGGGCCACCTTGCTAGGAGATCGCGCAACAATCATGTCCGGTCGGATTCCAGCCCTGGTCCCCGTGGGCGCAAGCTATGGACCGATTGGTTTAGGGTCAACACAACGCCGACGCCTTGCCAAATCACGGCTGCGTGGACGAAACCCGCCGAATACGGCATCAGCGGGGCGGGCGGCGGCCGGTGAGCGGCCAGCGGAAGCCGGATTAAGGGCGTTGTGATGCTCGAAAAGGCAAAGGGGCTCATGCAGCCGTCACTGCGTAGCGGCGTGCCGCCATTTATGGTCATGGACGTCATGGCCGCCGCGGCGCGATTGGAGGCAAAGGGCCGGCATATCGTCCACATGGAGGTCGGCCAACCCGCAGCCGGCGCACCCGCGGCCGCGATCGCCGCGGTGCGCGCCGCGCTTCTAACGGGCCCGCACGGCTATACCGAAGCCTTGGGCATCGCCTCGCTGCGGCGGCGCATCGCGCGCGCCTACGCCGAATGGCGCGATATCGAGGTCGACGCCGAGCGAATTGTCATCACCACGGGTTCCTCGGCCGGCTTCACGCTTGCCTTCCTCGCCGCGTTCGAGGCCGGCGATCGCGTGGCGGTCGCGCTGCCGGGCTATCCGCCCTATCGCCATATCCTTGCGGCGTTGGGCTGCGAACCGGTCCTCATCGAGACCGGCGCGGAGACCCGCTGGGCCATCACCAGCGATGCGCTGCTCGCCGAGCATCGTGCCCGGCCGCTCAAAGGCGTGATCGTCGGTTCGCCCGCCAATCCGACCGGCACGATGATGACCGCGCCAGCGCTCGCCGAATTGATCCAATGCGCTGAAGCCGCCGGAATCGTCGTGATATCTGATGAGATTTATCACGGCCTCGATTATGCGTTTGCCGCGCAAAGTGCGGTGCAACTGTCATCCGACGCGATCGTGATCAACTCGTTCTCCAAATATTTCTGCATGACCGGCTGGCGCATCGGCTGGATGGTCGTCCCTCCCGCCCTGTTGCGCGCGGTGGAACGTCTGCAGCAAAATCTGGCGATCTCTGTGCCGACGCTCTCGCAGATTGCCGCGGAGGCCGCCTGCGATGCCTCCGCCGAACTGGAAGCGATCAAGCATGGTTACGAAACCAATCGCCGCATCCTGGTCGAAGGCTTGCCGCGCGCCGGTCTTTCCTCGTTCCTGCCGGTCGACGGAGCATTTTATCTTTATGCCGATATCTCCAGTTTCGCGGCGGACAGTTTTGACTTCGCCACGCGCATGCTCGAAGAGGCGGGCGTGGCGGCAACGCCGGGCGTCGACTTCGATCCGATCAATGGCCGGAAATATTTACGGCTGTGCTACGCCGGAACGCCCGACGATGTGCGCGAAGCGGTCGAGCGCATCGGCCGCTGGCTGAGAGGATGAAATTGATGGCGCGACGCCGGTGGTGGTGGGCAGCTTGTGTGAACTGGAAAGCTGCATGGTGACAGTCGATCAACGACGGACGCGGGAAGGGATGATCTTTCTCGCCATGTTCGGACTCACCATACCGGCGGCCAACTGGCTGGTCGGGCATGTCGGCACGGCCTGCATCCTACGCGGGCCCTGCGTGCTCCCGGTCGCGCCCGGCCTGTTGGCGCCGTCGGGGGTAACGATGGTCGGCGTTGCATTGGTATTGCGCGACCTCGTGCAGCGGCGTTTGGGCACCGTGATGTCGGCGCTGGCGATCGTCGCCGGCAGCGCTTTGTCGGCGTTGCTGGCGCCGGCGGCGCTGGTCTTCGCGTCGGCGATCGCGTTCCTGCTGTCGGAGTTTGCCGATCTCGCCATCTACACGCCGCTGGCGCGCAGCCGTCTGGTCACTGCCATAGTCGCATCGAGCCTTGTCGGCCTGGTGATCAATTCGATGGTATTCCTGTGGCTGGCCTTCGGCTCGCTCGATTTTCTGGCCGGGCAGATCGTCGGCAAAGCGTGGATGGTGCTGTTGTCGATCCCATTCGTCACGTGGCTGCGCCGCCGCGACGCGCGGCTTGGTATCGTGCCGGCATGATGCTTTTTTGAAAGGCGAGGCGAACGATGAGTGATCCGGTATTCGATATTCTGCGCAAGGTGACGACCGCGACCGTCACCACCATGCTGTTGAAAAAGGGCATACGGCGTTGCTGGATGAACGGAGCGAAGCCGCTCGTTCCCGGCGGCGACCGCCTGGTCGGCCCGGCATTCACGCTGCGCTTCGTGCCGGTCCGCGAGGATTTGGCCACGCCGGAAAGCTGGGCAAGCCCGATCTCGACCCGCGCCGCGATCGAAGCTATGCCGGAGGGCGTCATTGCCGTCGCTGACGCGATGGGTGTCGCGAGCGCCGGTATCTTCGGCGACATTCTTTGCGCGCGGATGAATAAGCGCAATGTCACGGCGCTGGTCACCGACGGCGTCATGCGTGATCTGTCGGGCGTGCTCGCCAGCAAGCTGCCGGTGTGGTGCGCCGGCGTCGCCGCTCCGGCCTCCGTCAACGGTTTGACGTTTGTCGGCTGGCAGGAGCCGATCGCCTGCGGCGGCTGCGCGATTTTTCCCGATGACGTGATCGTCGTCGACGACGACGGTGCGGTCATCATCCCGAAGGCGCTGGTTGAATTCGTCGCCCATGAGGGCGCCGAACACGAGCTGTATGAGAGCTGGGTGTTCACCGAGGTCGAAAAGGGCGTCAAGCTGCCGGGTCTTTATCCGCCGAACGACGAGGCCAAAGCCCGCTATGCCGTGTGGCGCCGATCGCGCGAATAAATGCCAACCGGCCGCGCTCTTGCGGACCGGCGCGCGATAGGGAGCGTGGATGTTCTTCGTTCTTTCCAAAACACTCGGTTTCTTCGCGCTGCCGTCGAATGTGCTGATGGCGATCGGGCTTGTTGGCCTGATCCTGTTGTGCGCGCGGTTTCAGAGGCTCGCCAGCTGGCTCGTGGTCACCAGCCTCGTTCTGCTCGCCTTTGCCGGATATTCGCCGCTGGGCAATATCCTGATCCTGCCGCTCGAACAGCGCTTCCCGCCTTGGAATCCGGCGCAAGGTCCGCCGGACGGAATTGTCGTCCTGGGCGGCGCGATCGAGCCGGGCATATCGATAGCGCGTGGCGCGGTCGCGCTCGACGATTCCGCCGAGCGTATCACCGCGACAGTCGAGCTTGCGCGGCGATACCCGAACGCCCGCATCATCTTTTCCGGGGGCACCGGCTCGCTTCATTTCAATGCTCCGACCGAAGCGCCGATCGCGGTAAAGGAGCTGGAAGCGCTTGGCGTGCCGCACGATCGCGTTACGGCCGAAGAACAATCGCGCAACACCGTCGAGAATGCGGTGTTCTCGCGGCTCATTGCCCAGCCCAAGCCGGGCGAGCATTGGCTCCTGGTCACTTCAGCCTTTCACATGCCGCGCGCCATCGCCGCCTTCCGCGCGGCGGGTTTTCCAGTCGAGGCCTATCCGGTGGATTGGCGAACCCGCGGGCCGATTGATGCGTCGCGGCCCTTTGCTGCTGTGACGGGCGGCCTGGCAATGACCGACCTCGCCGTCCACGAATGGGTTGGTCTCCTCGTCTATCGGCTGACCGGCCGCACGGCGGAATTATTCCCGGCGCCGTAGGTCCCGAAGAAACCTTCCATTTACCAATCTTTCACGGCTGCGGCCGGATACTCCTTTTCAGGCTCCGTCCTTGGGGAAGGACTCGCATGACGTCCACCGATATGCCTGCCGCGCTAGCCGATCGACCGGCCGCCGCCGGGACGCAAACCGGGCCGAACGAATGGACCGAGACGGTTCTGACACTGCTGTTCACCGCCTCGGCCATCCTCTTCGTCTCGTTTCTCGCCGTGGTGACCGGCCTGGTCTGATCGACGGCGGCACTCCAATCCCGCGCGCACAAGCATTGTTGACGCGTGTGCCCGGAGCCTGATTTCGCGCATCCAAAATCCAGGCTACAAGGCCGCATGGCTTTGCATCTGATCATCGGCAACAAGAATTACTCATCGTGGTCGTTGCGGCCCTGGCTGGCGATGAAGGTCGGCGGGATCGCGTTTGACGAGACCGTCATCTCGCTTGAGGCCAAGGACTTCAAACAGCAGGTGACGGCGGTCAGCCGGGCAGGGCGGGTGCCGGTGCTGATCGACGGCGCTGTGCGGGTCTGGGAATCGCTGGCTATCCTCGAATATCTGGCGGAGAAATTTCCGTCAGCCGGTCTGTGGCCGGCGGACCCAGACGCGCGGGCCTGGGCGCGTGCCGTCGCGTCGGAAATGCATGCGGGCTTTTTGCCGCTGCGCCGGCATTTGCCGATGAACGTCGCGCGTCCGGTCAAGCGGCGCGCGCTCGACGACGGTGCGGCGGCGGACGTGGGTCGTATCGATGCGCTCTGGAGCGAGTGCCGCGCCGCATTCGGCGGGCCATTTTTATTTGGCCGCTTCGGTGCGGCGGACGCCATGTTTGCACCGGTGGTGTCGCGTTTTCACACTTATGCGGTCGAGCCGAGCGCCGCCTCGCGCTCCTATATGGCGGCGGTCATGGCGTTGCCGGCCTGGAGCGAGTGGCGCGATGCGGCGCGTCGCGAACCGTGGGTATTGCCGCACGACGAAGTCGATTGGCCGGACGTGCTCCGCGAGTAATCCCACTCACTTAAGCCGCCGTTCAAGCTCTTCCAGCAACGGCCGCTGATAGGCGACGATTTTCACAACGGCGACCGGAAGCGAAAAATAGGCGACGCGGTCGATTTCGGGGAAGCGCTTGCGGCGCCCCGATTTCGGCGGCCATTCGATTTCAAACTCGTTGCTGGCGAACTGGCCGAGATCGAAATCCGCGTCGACGGCAAAGGCATGGACGATTTTCCCGCTTTTTTGGTTAACCGGCGCGAGCGCGAACAACGCGCCGGCCACGCTCAGATTGGTCTCTTCGCGAAATTCGCGGCGCGCCGTGGAAGCGAGATCGTCGCCCGTCTCGACCAGGCCTTTCGGTATCGTCCACGCGCCGTCGTCTTTTTTGGCCCAGAAGGGTCCGCCCGGATGCGCCAGCAGGACTTCCAAGCCCGCTTTACGGCGAAATGCCAGAATTCCGGCACTGATGTCTTTGCTGCGGCGCATCCGCGCAGGTCCTGCTATAACTGCGGCTCTCTACCGCAGTCCTTGCTAAATAACCCCTTCGCTGCATGATTTTGTCATTATTGGGCCGACAATGCCCGCCGCTTGCATGCGCTATTTGAGGCGTGTTGCGAGAAGGGATACACCGACCCCATTGCCTGCACGGGAGCCAATGCCAATGCGATACCGTTTTGTCGCCGCTCATGCGGCTTTTCTCGCCGCGCTTCTGACGGCTATCGCGGCCGCGCCTGCCGTCAAGGCCGACGACGCACCCAAAGACATCAAGGGTCTTTATCTGATGAGCGACTATCCGGCGGTAACGGTACGCCCCGGCGAGACCTCGACCATCGATCTGCGATTGCAAAATTACGACATGGCTCCGGAGCGCCTGACGCTGTCGGTGTCCGGAGTGCCGAGCGGCTGGACCGCGACGCTATTGGGCGGCGGCCAGCCGGTGGCGGCCGCGATGCCGGCGACGAATTCCAGCGTGTCGCTGTCGCTGCGGCTGGATGTGCCGAAGGGCGCCCCGATCGGCACGCAGACGCTCACCGTGGCCGCCACCGGAAGCTCGACGAATTTGCAGTTGCCGCTCGCGGTGACGCTCGCCAAGGACCTGCCGGCGAAGCTTTCGGTGACGCCGCAACTGCCCGAACTGCGCGGCACCTCAAGCTCGAGCTTCGAGTATCAGCTCAACATCAAAAACGACAGCGGCAAGAAGCTCACGGTCAGTCTGTCGGCGCAGGCGCCGAAGAATTTCGATACCTCCTTCACCGAACAGTACGGCACTCAGGAGCTTAACGCGGTGCCGATCGATGCCGGCCAGACCAAGGACGTCAAGCTCAAGGTTACGCCTCCCAATACCGCCTCGGCCGGCGATTATAAGGTCAGTGCGCGCGTCGCCGCGGAAGATGCCTCGGCGACAGCCGACCTCGGCCTCAACATCACCGGTCAGCCGAGGCTCGACGTTTCGGGCCGCGAGGGACTGGTATCGACGCGCGCTTCCGCCGGGCAACAGAGCTCGATGCCGGTGGTGATCACCAATACCGGCACCGCACCCGCCGAGAACGTCGAACTGTCGGGTTCGGCGCCGAGCGGCTGGAAGGTCACGTTCGATCCCAAGACAATCGAGCGCATCGCGCCGAACGACAACAAGGAAGTCCAGGCGCTGATCACGCCGACCGACAAGGCAATCGCCGGGGACTACATCACGACCATCCGCGCCGCCGCGCGCGGCGAATCCGCATCGACGAATTTCCGGGTCACGGTGACGACCTCTACGCTGTGGGGCATCGCCGGCGTCGGCATCATTGGCGTCGCGCTCTTGGTCATGGTCGGCGCAGTTGCGAGGTTTGGCCGCCGATGAACCCCGACACAGTCATCGAGGCAACGGGCCTCACCAAGACCTACGGCGCCGCCGTCGCGGTCGATCACATCTCGTTTTCCGTGGGCCGTGGGGAAATCTTCGGGCTGCTTGGGCCCAACGGCGCCGGCAAGACGACGACGATCTTGATGCTTCTTGGACTGACCGACATCTCGGCGGGCGAAGTCAACGTGCTCGGCTTCAATCCGGCGCGCGAGCCGCTTTCGGTCAAGCGGCGCGTCGGGTATCTGCCGGACACCGTCGGCTTCTACGACAACCTGACTGCCGCCGATAATCTGCGTTACACCGCGAGGCTGATCGGTTTTCGCTTCGCCGAGCGCGAGAAGCGCATTGCCGAGGCGATCGATCGTGTCGGGCTGGCCGAGTTCGCGGAAAAGCGCGTCGGCACCTTCTCACGGGGCATGCGGCAGCGGCTCGGCCTGGCGGAAATCCTGATGAAGGGCGCGCAGATCGCGATCCTCGACGAACCGACGTCGGGTCTCGATCCGCACGCCACGACCGAACTTCTCGGCATCATCCGTGCCTTCAAGGCCGAAGGCGTGTCGGTGCTGTTGTCGTCGCATCTGCTCGAGCGGGTGCAAAGCGTGTGCGATCGGGTGGCGCTGTTTTCCTCAGGACACATTGCGCTGATGGGTTCGGTTCCCGATCTCGGCCGCGAAGTGCTCGGCGGCGGCTATGTTGTCGACATTGAAGCCGACGGAGCCGGGCTTGCCGAGCGCCTGGTGCTCATTCCGGGCGTCAGCGGCGTCGAGAAAACCGGCATCGGCAAGCTTCGCCTGCATGCCGACCGCGACGTCCGTCCCGAGGCTGCCGCCGAAGTGGTGGCAATGCACGGCCGCCTCAAATTTCTCGGCGTTCAGGAGCCGAGCCTCGAGGCGATTTACACGCGATACTTCGAGTCCCGGCCCGAGGAGGCCATGAAGGAAGGGGCGCGCCATGCAGCGTGAAGGGTCCGCCTTTTCCGGCCTGAGCGTGGTGGTGCTCAAGGAATTATCCGACCACCTGACCTCCGTGCGCATGCGCGTGCTGGAATGGCTGGTGGTGCTGATCGCGGTCGCCGCGCTTTACGCTGCCATCCAGCAGATCAAGGACACTACCGCGGAGGATCCGTTCCTGTTCCTGCGCCTGTTCACGACCTCGCGCGACCCGCTGCCGTCGTTCGTGTCGTTTCTGTCGTTTCTGGTACCGCTGATGGCGATCGGGCTTGGCTTTGACGCCGTCAACGGCGAGCACAATCGGCGCACGCTGTCGCGCATTCTGTCGCAGCCGATCTATCGCGACGCCTTGCTGTTCGGCAAATTCCTGGCTGGGCTGATAACGTTGTCCATCAGCCTGATCACGCTGTGGCTTTTGGTGATTGGACTCGGTCTCCTCATGATCGGCATTCCGCCGGGTGGCGAAGAGATCGCCCGCAGTTTCGTCTTTCTGCTCGTCACCATCGTCTATGCCGGGGTATGGCTGGCACTGGCGCTGTTGTTTTCGATCCTGTTCCGGTCGGCGGCGACCGCGGCGTTGGTGACGCTCGGCCTGTGGCTTTTGATGACTTTTATCTGGCCGGTGCTGGCCGGCGCGTTTGCGCAAATCATCATGCCGCCGGACCCGCGCTATATGGCGCTCGGCCTGCAGACGCCGGCCACGGCGGAGCTTGAGCAGATATTGGCGCGACTGTCGCCTTCGACGCTTTATGCCGAGGTCGTGGTGGCGCTGCTCGATCCGAGCACGCGCGCGCTCGGACCGATCTACCTGAGCCAGCTTCAGGGCGCCGTGCTCGGCGCACCGCTGCCGCTTGGCGCCAGCGTGCTGATTGCTTGGCCGCAGATCGTCGGCATGGTTGCGACGGCGATCGTCCTGTTCGTTATCGGCTATGTGATCTTCCAGCGTCAGGAAGTTCGTGCTTGACGATACAGCAAGGGCGGCTGACGCCGCCCTTGCCGGTTATACCGATTGTCGAACGTCGTCCGTCTAGACGTCGAGCACCGCGACGATCCGCATGTCGCGCGGATTGACGATGACCACTTGGTCTTCGACGACGAAGTAAAGATAGCCGTGCCACCGCGGGTCGATCCGTACCAGCGTCTCGGGCACTCGGACCGCGTGAATACTGCCGCGCGGCACCACGGTGCCGACGGTCACGTCGAAATCGACATGGCCGACACGAGGGGCGCCGCGGGCATCGATGACGCTGTCGCGGATGTGAGTGCGCTGCTCCGAGGTCAGGTCGACGTGACTGCCCTGCATGGGAATCGACGCGTTGCCTTGCAGGCCCTTGAGTTCGTCTTTTCGCCTGTTTCTTTCGCTCATGCGGGCGTGGCCGCGATCGCTTCTTTCGCTGATGCGGCTGTGCTCGCGGTCTGAACGGGTATTGGCACCCATTCGCTCGTGATCGCGCTCAAAACGGGCATTGGCGCCGAGGCGCTCATGGCCGTTTTTCTCGGCCGCTCCGAAGCGTTCGCCTGATTTGCTTTCGGTCTTGGCGCTCTCGGTTTTGGCGGTTTGCTTGGTATTTTCCTTGGTATTTTCGCCGAGACGTTGCTTCGATTCAGCGCTCTGCGTCGACTTGGTGTTGTCAAGCTTGGTCTGCCCGATCTGGGCGCTCCGGTTCTCGGATTTCGCGCTGTCGGCGCCTTTTTGGGCCATCGACGGCTGCATGGTCTTCGCGGCGGACGATGACGCGCTGCCGTTAGAGCCGGTTTGAGCGTGTTGCTCGATCCCGGCCGCGGCCCCGCTTGGCTTTGCCGGCGGCGTCTGCTTGGCGCCCTGTGCGCTCACATCGGTGCCGGCCTTGGTCGGGCCTTGCGGGCTCTGCTGCGCCGCGGCCATGCCGCCGCCCGCCAATAATGCAAGCGCCGCGACGCCTGCCAACAATGTACTTTGTTTCTGTCTCATCAGGTTTTTCCTCTCCGGATTTATGATGACGGCATACGTTCCCGGGCCGACGGCCCAGCGGACGCGCGTGCTTATTGGCGAACGCGCACCGGAGAGGAAAGTTTCTTGAAAATTTGCCACTGTGATATTTTGTCGGCGCGACGTCGGCTCTTTTAAGTTCGTTTCTGAATTTTCGTTCAGATCGGTACGTAATTAGGCTCGGGATTAAGAGGTGAGGAAGCGGTGGCGACGATTACATCCAATGTCGATTGCGAATCGAAAGAGTTTCGCGCCAATCAGGAGACCATGCGCGCGCTGATCGCGGAACTTGACGCGCGCCGCGCCAATGCCGCGCAGGGCGGACCAGCACGGGCACGCGAGCGCCATCTCGCCCGCGGCAAGTTATTGCCGCGCGAGCGGGTGATGACATTGCTTGATCCCGGCGCGCCGTTCCTCGAATTGTCGCCACTCGCCGCCAACGCGATGTATGACGACGACATTCATGGCGCCGGGCTCATCACCGGCATCGGCCGCGTGTCGGGGCGCGAATGCGTCATCGTCTGCAACGATTCGACCATCAAGGGCGGCACCTATTATCCGATGACGGTGAAGAAGCATCTGCGCGCGCAGGAGATTGCGCGCGAGAATCGGCTGCCGTGTATTTATCTGGTCGACTCCGGTGGCGCCAACCTGCCGCATCAGACCGAGGTGTTTCCCGACCGCGAGCATTTCGGCCGTATCTTTTATAATCAGGCGACGCTGTCCGCGGCCGGCATCGCGCAGGTCGCGGTGGTGATGGGCTCCTGCACCGCCGGCGGTGCCTATGTGCCGGCGATGTCGGATGAGACCATCATCGTACGCAACCAGGGCACCATCTTTCTCGGCGGACCGCCGCTCGTGAAAGCGGCGACCGGCGAGGTGGTCAGCGCCGAAGAGCTTGGCGGCGCCGAGGTGCACACCCGGAAATCGGGCGTCGCCGATTATCTGGCCGAAAACGACCGCCACGCCTTGGCGCTGTGCCGCGATATCGTCGCGTCGCTGAACACCAAAAAGACGGTCGACATTCCGCTCGCGAAGCCGGCCGAACCGAACTACGCCGCCGACGAGCTCGACGGCATCGTGCCGGCCGATCTGAAAAAGCAGTATGACGTGCGCGAAGTGATCGCGCGGCTGGTCGACGCCTCCGCCTTCGACGAGTTCAAGGCGCTCTACGGCACGACGCTGGTCACCGGTTTCGCCCACATCCACGGCATCCCGGTCGGCATTCTCGGCAATAACGGCATATTGTTTTCCGAGAGCGCGCTGAAGGCGGCGCATTTCATCGAACTGTGCTGCCAGCGCCGCGTGCCGCTTCTCTTCCTGCAGAATATTGCCGGCTTCATGGTCGGCCGCGACTATGAGGCCGGCGGCATCGCCAAGGACGGTGCGAAGATGGTTGCCGCGGTCGCCTGCGCGCGGGTGCCGAAGATTACCGTTATAGTCGGCGGCTCGTACGGTGCCGGCAATTACGGCATGTGCGGCCGCGCCTACGGCCCGCGCTTTCTGTTCACCTGGCCGAATGCCCGCATCTCGGTGATGGGCGGCGAGCAGGCGGCGAGCGTGCTCGCCACCGTGCGGCGCGACAATATCGAGGCCGGGGGCAAGACCTGGTCCGAGGTCGAGGAGGAAGAATTCAAACAGCCGATCCGCGAGCAATACGAAGCCGAGGGCAATCCCTATTACGCCACCGCGCGGCTGTGGGACGACGGCATCATCACGCCTTCCGAAACGCGCCGTGTGCTGGCGCTGTGCTTTTCGGCGGCGCTCAACGCGCCGATCCCGGAGACGAAGTTCGGTGTATTTAGAATGTGAGAGACGTTATTTTGCGCTTTCTACCGAGTGCGGGCATGACGGGATTGCGAGGATATTATACGCTCGTTTCTAGCACAGAGTGATGCGGAGCGTGAAAAAATGCCCAAAACCATCGAGCACGTGCATTGGCCCGACGCGCCGGACCTGTGGATGCCCTATGCGCCGGCGATCAAGGTCAAAGGCGGCACCACCGTTTATCTCGCCGGCGTCACGGCGGCGCCGGTCTATCACCATCATCCGCATCGTCCGGAAGAGTTCGATGCCATGCCGCGCGACATGGCGGGGCAGGCGAGGGCGGCGCTGGAGAATCTCAAGCGGGGGCTCGAAGCTGTCGGCGCGACTTTCGCCGATGTTGTCACCGCCGATCGTTTCGTCACCGACCTGACCGATCAGGATGCACTCAACCGCGTCTGGGGCGAATATTTCGGCGACGCCAAGCCGACGACCACGACGGTGCAGGTCGTGCGGCTCGCGACCGATCCGCGCTGCCTGGTCGAAATCAACGCCATTGCTGTGATCGATTGACGATCGCCCGCTGAACCTCCACATCAAGGCGGCGCAGGGTATAGAGCTGTTGCGATGGCGGAGGAGGCAATGCCCGAAACGTCTTACAGAACCGCACTTATCGTCGGCGTCGGCTCGGGGCTTTCCGCCTCGCTGGCTCGGGTCCTTGCCAAAGCCGGCTTGAAGGTGGCGCTCGCGGCGCGCCGCGCCGCCAATCTGGCGACGCTGGCCCAAGAAACCGGGGCCAAGACCTATGCCTGCAATTCGACCGATCGCGCTCAGGTGGCGAAGCTGTTCGCCGACGTCGATGCCGCCCTCGGCGCGCCCGACGTGGTCGTTTACAACGCGAGCTACCGCACCCGCGGCCCGTTCGTCGAGCTTGTCCCCGACGAGGTCGAAAGGGCGCTGATGGTCACCGCGTTCGGCGGTTTCCTGGTGGCCCAGGAAGCGGCCAAGCGCATGCTGCCCCTCCAACATGGGGCGATCTTCTTCACCGGCGCTTCGGCAAGCGTGAAGGGCTATGCCCAGTCGGCGCCGTTCGCCATGGGCAAGTTTGCGCTGCGTGGGCTGGCCCAAAGCATGGCCCGCGAACTCTCGCCGCATGGCATTCACATTGGCCATGTGGTCATCGATGGCGGCATCAAGAGCGACCGGCGGCCCAATCCGCCGGACAAGCCGGACAGCATGCTCGATCCCGACGCCATCGCCCAGAGCTATCTGCATCTGTTGCAGCAGCCGCGCAGCGCCTGGGCATGGGAAATCGAGCTGCGGCCGTGGGTCGAGAAATTCTAAGCGCCGAAATCATGTTGCCATGATGCCGAAAACCAGCGCCAAGACTGTTGCCGAGATCGCCGTCAAAACCGTTTTGCTCCTGATCGCTATCACCGCTGCTGCGACCGGCGCCAACGCGCAATTTCGCCACCACACAGAGCGGCGCGAACCGAGACAGGCCGAGCGTCCGGCGCCGGCCGTTCCGCTCGACAAGCGCGATCGCGTCGTGACTGCTCCGTCGCCGTTCGCAGGGCGGCCCTATTGGCTTGCGCTGGCGCAATGCGGCGGCATCTTTTTCAAGCTCAATGAGCTTTACACCGAGGTCGCGGTGCACGCCCGCGTGGTCAAGCCGGATCCCAAGCTCAACACCGAATATACCAAGAAACTCAACGACGCGATCAACGTCGCGACCAGCTTTTACGACGCCGCGAACCAGTTTCTGATGACGGATCGCAACATCGAGCGCGATGAAGCCATCCTCACCTACGACGGACCGGCGCGTGCGGCCGGTGATCGGGCCAAGACTATCGACGACGCGCTCGCCGCGGCGCGGTCGTGTCCCGCGCTCTACGCCGCCTGCCAAGTGGCGCACCCCAAGGAATGCAACGAGTCGCTGACGCCAGGCAGCTAGCCGGAATGAGATTAGCTGGCTTTAATGATGGAGCACACCATGAAAGCCGTCGTCGCCTTGGTGGCCGCAGCATCGATGCTCGCGCTCGCGGGGGCCGCTGGCGCGCAAGATAATGCCCAGCAGACCCCGGCTGCGCCGCAGGAAGAGCCTTATCAGCCAAGCCTCTCCGACATCATGGCGCATCAGCAAGAGCGCCACATAAAACTGTGGTTTGCCGGCCATGCCGGGAACTGGCCGCTCGCCGATTACGAGATCGGCGAACTGGACGACGGTTTCGACAATGTCGGCAAAATGCTCGGCGGCGACATTGTGAAACAGCATGTCGGCGGGGCGCTCGATGCGCTGCAGAAAGCGGTCGACGGCAAGGACAGCGCGGCGTTTGCCGCCGCCTATGACCGGTTGAGCGCCGGATGCAATGCCTGCCATCACACGCTCGATCATGCTTTCATCGTGATCGCGCGTCCAACCGTCCTGCCTTACAGCGATCAGGTGTTTCCGTCCTCGAAGTGATTAGCGTTTACTGCAGCATTTTGTAAAAGCGCTCATCGTAAGGCGAGCCGGCAAACGGCAAAAGCTTCTCGCGAAAGCTGCGCGTGTGCGCGGCCATGGCATGCGCATCGAGCGCCGACTTGCTGCTCCAGGCTTCCAGCACCGTGTAGTGATTGGCCCGGTTGGCTTGCACCAGGACTTGATAAGCGAGGTTGCCGGGGTCCTTGGCGCTATCGATGCTCATGGCCTTCAGCGCCGCCAGGCACATGTCCTTGCCGGGAGGAATAACGTCGACGTGGGTAACCACGTAGATTGCGGCGGTCCGGGCCGGGATTTCTGCCGACCTAGAGAGCGGATCGAGGAGGC
The DNA here is from genome assembly GCA_963827465.1 of uncultured Alphaproteobacteria bacterium. GTDB lineage: Bacteria > Pseudomonadota > Alphaproteobacteria > Rhizobiales > Xanthobacteraceae > BOG-931. Next base: position 76,646 of record CAWHBC010000041.1, on the reverse strand, counting down.
GTTCGTCGTCGGGCGCATCCTCGATCGACTTGAGCTTGGCGCGATATTGCGCCGTGGCCGCGGCTCGATCGTGGGCCTCGCGGGCCGCTCGGTCTTTCCAGATTTCGACGATCGCGAAGCGGTTCGGCTGGGCGATTTCGTGCAAAACGTCGAATCGCAGATTGCCGGCCGCTCTGCCGCTCGCCTCGCGATAATGTTTCAGGAGCGCGGCGCCCTCGGCGATTTCGTCCGGCATGAGTTCGACGTAAGTGAGGCTATAGACGGCGCCATCCTGAGCGCGGGCGGGGCTCGCAAGAACTGCCGCGAGAACGATCAGCCAAACACCAAGCTGAAAAAATGTGCGCATCATTGTCCGATCGTCCCGACGGCGTTTTTGCCGTGATGTTTGCGGCACAATTTCGCATGCGTCAACGCGCGCCAATGTGGTCGCGGGGCGAATGCCTGGATTGGACACATTCATTGCCCATATTGCCGGAGAGGTGAGGGCCTATTGGAGGCCGACTATGACCTATAGAGTCTATTCAGGTCCGCGCGGATCGCAGTCCATCTCTCCGTTGGACAAGGACAGGCATCCGTTCAAGGAATTCGGTTCGATGGACGAGGCGATGAGTTGGGCGCGCCATATCAATAATGGCGGTCGCACGGCCTTGCTGATCGAAGGCGATGACGGCACGCGTCTCACCAAGCAACAGATCGTGACTGCGCTGAAGAATCCGAACTCGGAGCCGTCGGCGGAACACGCGGCATAGCGCAGTTACGCGATTTCGACGACGACGTTGCCGAGAACCGTGCCTCGCTCGACCGCCTCATGCGCGGCGGCGGTCTCGGCGAGGGGAAAGCCGCGCCGATTTTGGTGATGAGTTCGCCGGTGGTCAGCGCGCGCTCGATACCGGCAAGCGCGGCGACGCGCTCGGCCGCGTCCAGTTCGTACACATAGATGAACTTCAGCGCGATGGCATTTCGCAAGAGGAAGAACAACGGCAGGTCCGCGTCCACGGCACCCGTTCCATAGACGACCACTGTCCCGCGCGGCCGCAATACCTGGGGAATGAGCTTGGCGTTGGCGGCGATGTCGAGTTCAATGATGCCGTCGACCCCCTTTTTGCCAGTGATCGCCATGACCTGCGCGCCGACATCGTCGCGCTTGTAATCGATAGTGTGGTCGGCACCCGCCCCGAGTGCGGCCTTGGCCTTTTCCGGCGAACTGACGGTTGCGATAACCGTGGCCCTGGCGGCCTTGGCGAATTGCACCGCATGGTGCCCGACCGCACCCGCGCCCCCGGCAACGAGCAGCGTCATGCCGGGCGCGGCGCGAGTGACGGCAACGGCGTGAAACGCCGTCATTGCGGGAATGCCGAGACACGCGCCGACCTCGAAGCTGACATTGGGGGGCAGGCGAACCGCTTGCCCGGAGGGCAGCGCGATGAATTCCGCGCAGGTGCCGAAGGCCCGCAGCCATTGTGCGTTCCACAGCCAGACCCGCTCACCCAGCCGGGCGGCGGAGACGCCTTCGCCAACCATGTCGATTTCGCCGGCGCCGTCGCTGTGGGGAATGACACGAGGATAGCCGATCTTTCGGGTCGAGCCAGCACGCGCCTTGACGTCGGAGGGATTGACGCCGGAGGTGGCAAGCTTCACCCGGACTTCGCCGGGACCCGGCAGCGGCATGTCGACGTCGCCGAGCTTAAGCACTTGGCGGGCGGGTCCGTTATGCTCATAGAAGGCGGCGCGCATTTTGCTTCTCTTCCCGGTTACTTGGTCTCATTGCTTCTCGTACTTTGACCGGACAGCGATCGGGCGCCAAGCGTTGCGGAAGCGTCTTCAAGGGTCACTTGCCATCGCAGGAAGCCCCGATAACGCCATGATGCCGCGCTAATTTTCGCCTTCTCGACAGAGTCGGGTGGAACCGGCTTTATCCTTGTATTATCGGGCAATACCGCCATACTGCGCGAAATGTGCTTTGGTGGCACGGGGTGGTTCTTGGAACAGCAGCAAAACATCGTCGCGAGCGCGTTGGCGGCAAGCCCATGCAACGTGCTCATGATCTATCCGCGCTTTATGGCGGATTCGTTCTGGAATTTCTCGGAGGCCTGCGAGCTGGTAGGGGCCAAATACCCCGCCATCCCGCTTGGCCTTATCACGGTTGCGGCGCTGCTGCCGAAATCCTGGAACGTGCGGCTGGTCAACCGCAACACCGAGGAACTTGCCGACGGCGATCTCGACTGGGCCGACATGGTGATGACCGGCGGCATGCTGTTCCAGCAATCCGATACGCTGGAACTCATCGATATGTGCCGCGCCCGCGGGCTTCCGGTGGTGATCGGTGGCCCCGATGCGACCTCGAGCCCGCACCGCTACGAAAGCGCGAATTTCCGTGTTCTCGGCGAAGTCGAGGACATCATCGGCCAATTCATCGCCGACTGGGAGCGGGGCGTCCGCGAAGGCACCTACGTCGCACCGAAATTCCAGGTTGACGTCACCAAGACGCCGGTACCGCGCTTCGACCTCCTGAAATTCGAGCAGTATCTCTACATCGGCGTGCAGTTTTCGCGAGGTTGCCCGTTCACCTGCGAGTTCTGCGACATCATCGAACTTTATGGCAGGTCGCCGCGCACCAAGACGCACGACCAGATGCTGGCCGAGCTCGAAGCGCTTTATCGTTCCGGCTACCGCGGCCACGTCGACTTTGTCGACGACAATCTCATCGGCAACAAGAAAGCGATCAAGGCGTTTCTGCCGGTGCTCGAGAAATGGATCGAGCAGTACGATTATCCATTCGAATTCACGACCGAGGCCTCGCTCAATCTCGCCGACGACGGCGAGCTTCTGGCGATGCTCAAGCGCTCGAACTTCTTCGCCATTTTTGTCGGCATCGAAAGCCCCGATACCGAAACGCTGATCGCGATGCGTAAGAAGCAGAATACGCGCCGCAGCATTCCCGAAAGCGTGCACAAGATCTATCACGCCGGCATGTTCGTCACGGCCGGCTTCATCGTCGGCTTCGATACCGAACGCGGCTCAGTCGCCGAACCGATGACCGAGCTGATCGAGGAATCCGCCATTCCGATCGCCATGGTCGGCTTGCTCTACGCACTACCGAATACGCAGTTGACCCGTAGGCTGGCGCGCGAAGGCCGGTTGCATGTCGACCATGACTCCGCGCCTGCCAGCAAAGGCGATCAGTGTACCGCCGGCGTCAATTACGAGACCAAGCGCTCGCGTCTGGAAATCCTGCGCGACTACCGCCAAATCCTCGACCGGATTTACGATCCCGACGCGTTTTGCGGGCGGCTGGAGCGGCTCTCGGCCATGCTCGACTGCTCGGGGCGGCGCAAGGAACTGCCGGAAGGCGATATCAGGCGGCGGCTGTCCACCATCAACATGGTCCATGAATTGCTGTCGCGCCTGCCGGAGGGCCGCGAGCGGTTCTGGAAGGCATTCACAACTTGCATGTCGAAGAATCCGCAATCGGTTCGCGCCATCGTCACGTTGATGGCGTTCTACCTGCATGTCGGGCCCTATTCGCGCTACGTCATGAAGCAGATCGATCGGCAGATCGAAGATCTCGAAGCTGGCCGCTTCATCGCGCCGAAATTATTGCCGGCGGTCGCGGTGCCGGAGCCGACCGCACCGGTTGCGCTCGCGGTCAACGCTTAGAGTTCTATCGACGCGACCGCCGACAGGTCGGGCACAACCCGCGCCGGCGGCGACTCGGCATATTCCTCGGGCATCTTTGCGCGGTTGACCCAAAGCGGCCGAAATCCGAATGCCGCAGCGCCCATCACGTCCCAGCGGTTGGACGATACGAATACGACCCGGTCCGGCGGCACCGCAAATCGCTCGGTGACGAGCGCATAGACCTCGGGCCGCGGCTTATACATGCGTACGGCATCGACCGAGAGCAGGGCGTCGAACAACGGCGCCATGCCCGAGGCTTCGACCGCAGACTTGACCATCCGCGGCGAGCCGTTGGTGAAAATCGCCGTCTGCGCTCCGCGCGCCTTCAGCGCGGCCAGCGCCGCGCGTGCATCGGCAAATGCGTCGAGTTCAAGGTAAGCGCCGAGAAGCTTCGGCCGCAGCCCGCGGTCGACCGACGGCACCCGCGCGAAGGCGTAATCGAGCGCGAGTTCGGTAAGCGCCCAAAAATCGGCGTAACGGCCGGACAACGTCAGGGTCCAGCTGTATTCGAGCTGCTTTTGACGCCAGAGCTCGGAAAATCGCTCGGCGTCAGGACCGGCCGCGGCGCGATGGCGGGCGAGCGCCGCATGCACGTCGAAAATCGTGCCGTAGGCGTCGAATACAAAGGTCGGTAAGGCAGCGTTAATCATCGGCCAATCTCCGTGCGGTAGGCATGCTTGAGCGGGCACGTCGCATGGCCCTTGTCCTCTAAGTCGCCTCTTATGTCGAACATAGGTGCAATGCCCAATTGGGATGGCAGGTCGCCGCGCAGACGGTTATGACCACCCCACATGGACGTCGTGCACTCATCCTGCACGGCCGAAGGAAGGTTTTCCAGTGACTGAAGCTGTCATCGGCCGGCGGCAAGCCGGCACGACTGTCGTTACAATTCTGAGCGCAATCACCTTTTGTCATTTCCTCAATGACATGGCGTCGTCGCTGTTGCCGGCCATCTATCCAATGCTCAAGAGCAGCTTCAATTTGAGCTTCGCCCAGATCGGTGTCATCACGCTGGCCTATCAGGGCATCGCATCGCTCCTACAGCCGGTCGTGGGGCTCTACACGGATCACCGGCCGCAGCCTTATTCGCTGCCGTTCGGCATGGGCTGTACCCTGGTCGGACTGACTACGCTTGCTTACGCTACGAATTTTCCTTTGGTGCTCGCTGGCGCTGCCCTTCTCGGTCTCGGCTCAGCGATCTTTCATCCGGAATCCTCGCGCATGGCGCGCCTTGCCTCCGGCGGCGCTCACGGCTTCGCGCAGTCGCTGTTTCAGGTCGGCGGCAATTTCGGCAACTCCACCGCTCCGCTTCTGGCCGCGTTCGTCATCCTGCCGCATGGCCAGAGCAGCATTGCCTGGTTTGCCTTTGCGGCGCTTCTCGGCATCGTCGTCCTGACGATCGTCGGACGCTGGTTCAAGGCTGCCGGCCACGGCAGGCGGCGAACGGAGCGCCATTCCGCGGCCGCTTCGGGTCTGCCTTCGGCACAGGTTCGCCGCGCCATCGTGGTTTTGATCGCCCTGATCTTCTCGAAGTTCTTCTACCTGTCGAGCATCACCAGCTATTACATTTTCTACCTGATGCATCAGTTTCACTTGCCGACCGAAGATGCCCAGCTCTGCCTGTTTCTTTTCCTGGCGTCGGCCGCGGTAGGCACCTTCATGGGCGGTCCGATCGGCGATCGTATTGGGCGCAAGCGAGTCATTTGGGGCTCGATCCTCGGCGTGCTGCCGTTTACGCTGGCGCTGCCCTATGTCGGTCTACCGGCGACCATTGCGCTGAGCGTGATCATCGGTCTGGTGCTGTCGTCGGCTTTCTCGGCCATTGTTGTCTATGCACAGGAATTGATGCCCGGCCGCGTCGGCATGGTATCGGGATTGTTCTTCGGTCTGGCGTTCGGCATGGCCGGCATTGGCGCGGCGGTGCTCGGTGTCCTCGCCGACTGGACCAGCATCCAATTCGTCTATCAGGTTTGCTCGTTCCTGCCGATGATCGGGCTGCTCACCGCCTTCCTTCCCGATGTACGGCACGATCCCGCGACGGCGTGATCGTTTACTGGTTGACGCTCGGATAGGCGAGGAGCGAGGAGACCGAAAGACCGCGGATATCGTAGACGCGGGCATAGACGACGCCGTCGCGCACGACCTGGAGAATGACCGGCGCATCGAGCTTGGCGCAATAAAATTCATTGAGCATCATGGCGAAGTCGGCACCGTTCGGATCCCAGATCGTGGAATATCCCGGACCTAGCGCTACCTCGACGGCGGGATGCGGGCCGCAGACCGCGACCTTCCATGGCCTTCCCGCCGGCGGCTTCTCATCGCGCGCATCGACCCACGCCCGCAGGCGGCGCGAGGCTTGCGTCATCGACAGCCCCCAATAATCGATCATGTAGCGCGGGCGCGCCCCCGCCACGCCGCCGATGAGATGGTTGTAATACGTGTACTGATACGGATGCAGTTCAACCATCTCGATAACCGGCGAGGCGATGCCCGCCGCCGCGGCCAGCGCGCCTGCCGTCACCGCAACGATGCCGAAGCGCGGCAAGCGCTGTGCGATCCACGCCGCCGCCAGGCCGCCGAGCACGGCGAGCGGTGGAAATGTGAAGACGAAGTGGCGAATGCCATTGTACATCGCAGGCCGCTCGGCGACGGTTATCAGCATCGGCAGTAATGCGGCAATCAGCACGGCGCCTAGCGCGGCGCGGCGGCCGATTGCGAGGCCCAGCTTGGCGCCGCGCAAGACGGCGGCCAATGCGCCGGCAATACCGAGTAAACCCAGGCCCAGCATCAGTTCAGGTGTCTGCAGCGCCGTCAGGATAGGAACATAGCTGCGCGGCATGTCCGGGACGAGATTGATCTGACCGTCGAACAATTCGCGCCACGGTTTTTCGAAGAAGTTGGAAAAATATTCGACGGCGTGAAACGGATTGAACGGCGACAGCACGGCCCACGGCCAGACCAGTCCCATGACCAGATAAGCGAGGATGACGGCGGGGATGAATGGGGTCAGATAGGCGCCAAGCTCGGCGGCCGCGGCGGGCGCGCCGCGGTCACGCCAGCGGACGGCGAGAATAAAAAACAGCGGCAGCAGCGCTTCGAGGACGGCAAAGCCGCCAAGCACGCGGGCGCCGATCGCCAGGCCGACGCCCATGCCGCATAACGCCATGGTCGCCGGGCTGGCACGCGGGTATTCGTCGAGCGCGCGCACGATGCCGAGCAGCGCGACGGCCATGTAGGTCGCGAACGGCCCGTCCTTGGCGTTGATGAACATGTGGCCGTAGTAAAGCGGGCAGGCGGCAAGAAGGACGAGCGTCACGAGGCCCGCGAACGGACCGCCCAGGCGCCGCCCCAGCCGCCAAGCGACGAACAGCCCGACAATGCCGATAAGTGCGCCGACGAGCCGCCGCGTCTCGAACAGGCCGAATGGAAGAATCTTCGCCGCCAGCGTGGCGAGAATGTCGTAGCCGCCGCCGTACATGTAGAGATTGACGAAGGACAGCGCGCGGCGATCGGCGAAGCCAGACCGATAGAGCGCCACCAGAAGCTGGCCGTATTGTGAATGGGTATAGTCGTCCCAACCCAACCCGTAGTCGCGAAAAGTTAAGAGCGCGATCGCGGTGACCGCAGCGAGCACGCATAATGCCAGCGTGTCGAGGCCGCGCGCGGCGCCGATCGCCTTCGAGCGAAAAAACAGGAAGTTCACCGCAACGTCTTGCACGATCAGCCCGGGTTCAGATCGGCGCTCTACAAGTCATGAGACGCAATTGCCACCCGTGCAATGCGTCAAAAGTGCAGCCACGCAAACGAAAAAGCGGGGCCATCGGCCCCGCTTTGCAACCATGCGGCAGTCTGCGCGGTTATTTCATCGCCGCTTCGTACATTTCGGCAACGTAGTCCCAATTGACCAGGTTATCGAAAAACGCCTTCAGGTAATCGGGACGCCGATTGCGATAGTCGATGTAATAGGAGTGCTCCCAGACGTCGCAGCCGAGAATGGGCTTGCCGCCATGCACCAGCGGGTTCTCGCCGTTCGGCGTTTTCATGACGACGATCTTGCCGTCCTTTACCGCGAGCCAGCACCAGCCGGAGCCAAACTGGGTGGTTCCTGCTTGGACCAGTTCCTCCTTTACTTTGGCGAGCGGGCCGACATCGGAGGTCAATTGCTTTTCGAGCTTGCCGGGGAGCTTGTCGCCGCCTCCGCCTTTCTTCATCCATTTCCAGAAATGGATGTGATTGAAGTGCTGGGCTGCGTTGTTGAAGAGGCCCGGGTTCTTGCCGTATGTGCCCTTGACGACTTCCTCGACCGGCTTGTTCTCCCACTCGGTGCCCTTGGCCAGATTGTTGCCCGCGGTCACATAGGCCTGATGGTGCTTGTCATGATGGAATTCGAGGGTTTCCCGCGACATATGCGGGGTCAGCGCATCGTACGGATAGGGCAGTTCGGGCAGGGTGAAAGCCATTGGTCTACTCCTCAATGTGAAGCCGGAAACGGCGGGACTGGGATTGGCGCGGGTGAAACCGTGCGGATAAGCGAATGGTTCCTCTAGATAGGGCTTTCGCCGGGGTCTGGGCAACGGCCTCCCATGGCCCAGAGGCGCCGATCGGCGGTCGCTTTGCCGCAGTGCCTGTATCTTAGTTCTTGCGCCGTTTGGGTTGCACCGTCACAATACCGCCTTGAAGTGGTCCCCGTGCATTATCTGACGATCGAGGACGGGCGTATGTATCTATTATTGCTGGCATTTGGCGGCATTTTGGCCGTGGCGGGAATTGTGCTTGCGGCCTTCGGTGTGTCGATCCACGATCACACTTTCGACACCGCTGTTATAACACCCGGGGCGGTTGCAGCCGTCGGCGGGCTTTTGCTTGTCGGGTTAGGATTGGCATTGCGGGTGCTGCAGCGCATCGAGCGCGCGCTTGAGGCGCGGCCCATGCATCGGGCCGAGCCGGGCTTAGCCGCGCCGCCTGAGCCGGTGCTGCTTCATTCGCCGAACCCGACTCTTCATCCACAACGTGCGCCGAGCATCCCTGCCGTGACCGCGCCACAGGCTTCTCCGGCCGAGAAGCCCGTCCAAGATACCCCGGAAAAAAGTGCGCCGGAAATGAGTCCGCTCGTTGCGCGGCTCGAAGCCTCACGCGCCGCAGCCGCCACCGAGCTCACGCGGCCGGTGGACGTTGCAATGCCGCTTGCAACCAGCGTCGACCTTGCCGTGGCCCAGGTCGACAAAGCGCAAGCAGCGAAGCGCAAAAATGGCGCGTTCTCGCCGCGCATCGCGCCCCGGCTTGATGTCGGTCTGCGGCCGCAGAACTCGGTGGAGCGGCCCCGAGGACCCCAGTTCGATACCCTTTGGCCGAAATCTTCGCAGCCCGAACGGGCGCCAGCGGCTGCCGCGCCGGCATCCGAACCCGAGGCAATCCCAGAACCGGCTGCCGAGGCTCGACAAGCGCCTCCACCTGTTGCGGCGGCGGATTCTGTATCGGTGCTCAAATCCGGCGTGGTCGACGGAATGGCCTACACGCTCTATTCCGATGGCTCGATCGAAGCGCAGCTACCACAGGGCACGCTTCGCTTCGGTTCGATCACCGAATTGCGCAATCACATCGAGCAAAGTGCATAAAGGTGCGCCGTCTTTGCCGGCCGCGGCCGATGCCTGAATAGTGCCGCAATATCTCTTGTCGATTATTGGCAAGCGGGCTTGCCTTGCTGCAGTTTCATTGCTTTTACTGCTGTTGCCCAATATACTTTAAGTTGACGCTGGGCATTTTGCTGCAATTCCACGTGAGAAATCCGTCATGGCCGAAGCTTTGGGCGGCAGCGACTATATCGAACTCGCCGCGAACATCGTTGCCGCTTATGTCAGCCACAATTCTGTCCCCAGCGCCGAGATTCCCAATCTCATCAGCCAAATTTACATGGCCCTCAAGCGGGTATCGGACGGCCAAGCGGTCAGCGCCGCCGAGCCGGCAAAGCCTGCCGTGCCGATCAAGCGCTCGGTGACCGCCGAGTATATCGTCTGCCTCGAAGACGGATTGAAATTCAAATCGCTCAAGCGGCATCTGCGCACGCGTTACAATTTAACGCCCGATCAGTACCGCGAAAAATTCAATCTGCCGCCTGACTATCCGATGGTCGCGCCCAATTACGCAGCCGCCCGCTCGAAACTCGCCAAGGACATGGGACTTGGCCAGCAGCGGCGCCGGCGCAGAGCCTGACCGGCCTGCCGGTCAACGCTGCAGGACGCCAACGGCGCGGTTGGCGAAACTCAACCGCTCCGACATCACCGACACGATATAGCCGAGCAGCGCCTGGCTGAGCGCCGGCTCCTCGCGCTTGATGCGCTCGTAAGCCGTGACAGTGAGCTCGTAAAGCACGCTGTCGGTCTCGGCGGCGATGGTCGCGCTGCGCGGCTGTCCGGTGATCAATCCCATTTCGCCGATTGTGGTGTGCGGGCCGAGACTGCGCAGTCGCATGGTCCGGCCATCGCCCATATCGGCGATGATGCCGATGCGGCCCTCCAGAATGAAATGCATCGAAACGGCGGGATCGCCCTGGCGCGCGATGATCTGACCGGCCGGAACTTCACAGCGCCGGCAAAATTCGGCTAAGCGGTCGGCGTTCGCTCCGCCGAGCGCATCCGTCCACCAGGCCCGCAACGACCGCTCGTCGCCCGCGGCGGTCCGGTGCGCCTCAATGATGCTTTGCTCGCAGAATTCCAGCGCTCGATCGAGATTGGATACGGCCATCACGTCGTCGGAAATAAAATGCGCGGTGCGGAAAGCGCGCTCCAACTCGACGGTAAGATTGACCAGCACGAGCCGGGCGCCATTCTGGGCGGCGACCTGTTTGATCTGCGCGAAACTGTGGGTGGCGGAGGAATCGATGCCGGTGACCAAGCGAAAATCGAAGATCAGAAAATGGCAGTCCGGTTGCGCCGCCAGGAGCGCCTTCACGTGCTGATACAGCCGATTGGCCGAGCCGAAGAACAGATAGCTCTGCAGTGTCATGCCTTGAATTTCACGACCGTGATCGGCCAGAAGCGACAATTCGTAGGGACCGCGGTCGAGCGAAGAGCGATATTCGGAGCCGTCGAAGCTGAACTTGATCGCGTTTACGCGGCTCGCGCTCAGAGCGAACGTGGCGCATCCGATGACGATCCCGATCAGGACGCCGGCGACGAAGCCCGCGTAGATGATCAGCGCGGCAATGGCGAGAAGCGACAGATATTCGACAGGCAAAAGCCGGCGCGAAGACCGCACGAGCCACTGATAGACGAGATCGGCGCCAAGATAGAACAACAGGCCGCCGAGAACGCATTTCGGCACAAAGCCGAGGAACGACGGATTGGCGACCAGCACGGCCGCGGAGATTGCCGCCACGGTCAGGCCGCCGATGCGGCTGGTGGCGCCGGCGGTGCGCACCAGCATCGAGCGGCTGAACGAGGTGCAGCTCACATATCCTCCGAACGCCGCGATGACGACATTGGCGAGACCGAGGACTTTCAGATCGCGTTCGATGTTGGCTTCGCTGCGGGTGGCGATTTCCAGTCCGGTCGTGTTGAGCAAAAAGTTGGCGACGGTGACGAATATGACAGCGAGCCCGTCGCCGGCGATTTGCGGCAGCGAAGACCACGGAAAGCTGTGCAGCGCCGTGCTCCGCCACGGCAGCGTCAGCCCGGCGGCCGGCTGCAGCCGGAACAGCCAGCCCTCAGCTTGGGCCGCGGCAATGGTCATGCCGTTTGACCACAAAGCAAGATGCGTCAGCGCCAGCGCCGTCAGGAGCACGCCGGGCAGGACGAATGGACTCTTGGAATAGCGCCGCAACGACATATGAAGCGCGAGCGCGATCAGCATGCCGGGCGCGATCTTGGTCAATGTCGCAACGTCGGCGAAGGCGCGGATATTGTCGAGCGCCAGCCGCCGGCCGGTCACCACCTGGATCGCTCCGGTGATCAGAAGCCAGCCGGTGGCGCCAAGGAAGCCGCCAATCACTGGATATGGCACGAAGCGAATGGCGCGGCCGGCATGAGTGAAACCGAGCACGCAGAGCAACAGCCCGGTCAGCGCGGTCGCCAGAGCCATGGCGATGAGCGCTGAAGCGAGCAGATCGGCGTCGCCGGTCGTGGACAGCCGCTGCACCAAGGTTGCGACCAGCGCCGCGAGCACGACCGAAATCGAGCTGTCGGGACCGGCGACCGCGAAAGAAAGTGAGCTGCGCATCGCCACGATTGCACCGCCAACGGCGGCCGACAGGAAGGTCACTGCGATGCCGTAGGACAACAGGTGCTCGAGCGGACCGGTGAAAATGAGCGCCGCATAGGACAGGCAGTAGGCGATGGATAAAATGCTGCAGACCGTGCCGGCGAACACGTCCGTGAGTACCGCGCGCAGTGTGTAATCCCTCAACGGGCAGCCCCTACATCCCGAAGGGCTCTACCATACGATTGCCGTCGCGGATTGAATACCCGCGACCGCCGCCTGCCGGTTCATGCGATTATGGCGCGGCTGTCGCCAGCGCCGCGCGCGCGTCGGAGCGAATGCGGTCGACCATCGAGCGGAAGCCGTTGGAGCGCTGCGGGGTGAGGTGTTCCTTCAAGCCCAGTCCCTCGAAGACCTTAAGGGCATCAAGTGCGAGGATGTCATTGGCGCTTTTGCCGGAATAGACCGCGAACAGGACCGCGATCAGCCCGCGCACGATATGGGCATCGCTGTCACCGGCAAAGATCAGGATCGGTCCGCCGCTACCGTTCGGCTTCACGGTCGTGTCGAGCCACACTTGGCTGGCGCAGCCCTGCACCTTGTTGGCGGCGCTGTGCGCCGATTTCGGCAAGCGGCGGCAATTCGCGGCCGAGCTCGATCAGATAGCGATAGCGGTCGTCCCAGTCGTCCAGGACGGAAAAATTGTCAATGATGCCGTCGATATCTGCCATCGCGCCGATTTCCGGATCCTAGCCGAAGCGGAATTGGATCCGCCTCTATATAAGGCGCCGAGGAGCGGAGGTCGACGTGTTCTCGGGTACCCCAATGCGCGGCGGCGACCCGCAGCCGGTCCGGCGGACCCTCGAGGAATCGCGCTTAAGCGGAATGTTTGGGCGGCGCGGGACCGCGCCAGACGGGGACGAGATCGGCGGGAGTGAGCGTATTCTGCGAGGTGCCGCGGCTCGCGACCGAGCCGGTCGTCTTCAATGTGTCTTTCGCCTGCTCCTTGGGTGCATCCTTCGAAGCAAGCGACTCGCTGAGAAAATCATAGAGCATCTTGGCGCCAGCCTGCGCTTTGTAACCGAGTTCCGTCGCCACGTGCGAACCGACGGTGCAGGCATCGGGCTGGCGCGAGCAGAATTGCCGTAGATCGCCGACCGTCGCCGAAGCTGCCGAAATAGCTTGTGACGCGTTCACCGCGTCGCCCGGTGCGGCTCGTTCCGATGAGCCGGTCGGCAACAGGATCAGCACGAGGCCGAGCCAAAACGCCATGCGCAGTAGAAAGAACATCGGACCCACATCCCCTAACACGTACGTTACCGCACGTGCGGGGAAACTAGCAGGCAGCCTTGAAGGCGGCGTTCGCTCGGCCGATAAGCTTTTGCCCATAATCGAACAGAATACGCCGCTAATTTTCGCGCAATTGGAAAAAATACGATTTAGCTAAAAATTGAGCGAATGCCGGGGAGGCCACCTTGTGCCGCAATTTCGGCATATAAAACCCTCGGCGCGCGCGGACTTCCCGCGCATGGCGTGCATGCGGCAAACATTTGGCAACCGTGTGCGGCAACGGGCGATTCACCATGACGGGGATTTGCCACCCTTGCAGAGCCTTCCCGCCACCGACCGCGCCCGGCGCGCCGCCACCCTTAGCGTTCGCTTAAGCGGCCTCTGACACGATCCGGCAACAGAAAAAGGGGAGCGCGTCGGCAAAGCCGGGCGTGCGTCGGGACCGTGGGCCTGTTTGCGCCAATTCGCAATTATATCGAGACGCTGGTGCATCCGTCGGCGCAACAGGATGTGCTGACGGCGGCCCGCCATCGCGCTTTTATCGCGCCGCGTCTTCTTGGCAGCATTATCGCCCTGGCGGCATTTCCAGTCTATCTGTCGGTTCGCGGCGCTCCAGGCATCGCCGAGATTTTGATCTTTATCTGGCTTATTGCGCAGATTGTCACCGCGTATTTTCTTTCCCGCACCGGCCATTACGAAAGCGCGCACGCTTTGTCGTCGCTCGCCTTGACCGGACTGGTGACTGCGCTTGCGGCGGACACCGGCGGTATCGCCTCGTTCGCCGCAGTGTGGCTGGTTGTGGTGCCGCTGGAAGCGGCGCTGTCGGCGTCACGCCGCGTGGTGGCGACCGCCTCAACCTTCGCGCTTGCCGCCGCCGGAATTCTGATGCTGCTCGGCGCCCAGGGACTGTTGCCGCCGCCCAGCAGGGTCGCGCCTGAGGCTCTGGCGATGTTTGGCATCGTTTCCGCCGGCCTTTACGCAACGGGCCTTGCGCTAGGCGCCGAAGCGCTGGCGCGAACCAGCTTCTGGCTGCTTTACGCAGAGGAGGACCGTTATCGGCTTTTGGCGCGCAATATCGCCGACGTCATCACCCGGCATGGCCGGGACGGCTCGGTATTATTCGCTTCGCCGGCCGCGGAATCGCTGTTTGGCTCCCGCGTCGTGGGACTGCATGGGCATGGCTTGTTCGACCGCGTGCATGTGGCCGACCGGCCGGCCTATCTGACCGCGCTTGGCGATGCGGCCGCGCTCGGCCAGTCGCGGTCGGTCGAATTCCGCGTGCGCAGGGATAGTGTCGACGGGCAAGGCCGCGCGGCGGTGGAGTTCGTCTGGATCGAAATGCGCTGCCGACCGCTGGAGCAAACCGACCGAAGCGACGAAACGGGCTGCGAGGTGGTCGCGGTGATGCGCGACGTAACCGAGCGCAAATTGCATCAGCAGGCGTTGCTCGACGCGCACGCCGAAACCGAACGCGCCAATACGGCCAAAAGCCGTTTCCTCGCCACCATAAGTCACGAATTGCGTACGCCGCTCAACGCGATCATCGGCTTTTCCGACATGCTGACGAAGGAACAAGAGCTCAACCTCGACGCCGGGCGTCGCGGCGAATATGCCGGCCTCATCAACGGGTCCGGCCATCATCTGCTGTCGGTCGTCAACGGCATATTGGATATGTCGAAGATCGAGACCGGCAATTTCGAGATTACGCCCGAGCCGTTTGCGCCGGCACAGGTCGTCACCGCCTGCTGCGGCATCCTCACGTTGCGCGCCCGCGAGGCCGGCGTCCAATTGCAAAAAGTCACGGCCGATAATTTGCCCGACATAGTCGCCGACAAGCGCGCGCTCAATCAGATTCTGTTGAACCTTTTGTCCAACGCGATCCGTTTCACCGACCGCGGCGGCACCGTCAGCATCAGTGCGCGCGCCGAGGCGGCCCATATCGCGTTCACCGTCGAAGACAATGGTGCGGGCATCAGCGATGAGGATTTGACGCGGGTCGGCGAACCTTACTTCCAGGCCGGCAATTCCTACGACCGCCGCCACGGCGGTACCGGCCTCGGCCTCTCGATCGTGAATGGTCTGGTGCATTTGCATGGCGGCGAGATCGCCATCCGCAGCCGGCTCGGCGAGGGCACGCGCGTTACCGTGCGGTTGCCGATCGACTGCGAGCGGGCGCGGCTCGCGCAATCCGCAGACGTCCGCCAGCCGGTGGGCCCGGTGAGCTATTTGCCGTTCAAAGGAGCGCGGCCGTCGAGTACCGCGGCGATGCGGGATCATCTGCCGTACCCGGTTGCCCCTGAGCCGCGTGTCCAAGAATTGCGTGCCCACGATGCCTTGGTGAAGAAAAGTGCGTAAGCGGCGTAACCTCGACCGATCTATCTATGCGCGCCTCACTGGCGCCGGCGCCGCTTTGGCGGTGCGGCTATGGACGAAAACCGCGCGGCGGCCGGTTGACTCCGCCGCCACCCTTTTGGCCGCTGCGGCAAGCGTCGTCATCGTTTTCAATGCGCTGCTCTTGCAGTCTGGACCGCATGCGGCACCCTTCTTGGCCAACCCAAAGCCGGACCCGGTTGCAGGCAGCGATGCGCCGAAGTACGCCGCCGCGCCGTTACGGCAGTCCGGCATCGCAGTAGCGGCCCAGCCCGTCGCAATGCGGCGCGACGACCCGATCGCCGACCTGATCGAACCGTCGCCGCGGATCGCGGCCGTGCAGCGGGCTCTGTCCGACTACGGCTACGGCCAAATGCAGCCGTCCGGCATACTCGACGGCCCGACAATGGCCGCCATTGAAAAATTCGAGCGTGAGCGCCGTTTGCCTGTGACCGGCGAAGTTTCCGAGCGGCTCATGCGCGAACTTGCCGTTCTGGTCGGCCACCCGCTGCAATAACACGCGAATTTGCGGCATCGCGCCGTTCGAGTCATATCTCGGCCGATGTGAGCACAAAACGATGCGTCTGAAAACCGCGCTATGGGTTGCCGCTTATCTGCGGCGCTGTCAGGTCGAGGGCACCTTTGCCGTGGTGCGCCGGCGCGGCGCCGAAGAGGCCGGCGCCGTCTTCGTGCGCATCAGCCGCCTCGATGGCACCTCCGATCTGTTCGGGCCCGCCCCTCAGAGCACGCTCGATACCAGCCTGGGGGCCGATCGCACGTTTACAGCAAGCTTGCCTCAGCAGCCGGCCCCAGACGAAGCGGTCGAAGCCAAGCTCGCGCGCGAAATGAAATTCGATTCCGATCTGTGGATCGTCGAAGTCGAGGATCCGGCCGGCCGAAATTTTCTCGATATCGTACGTTAAGAAGCGGTGCGGCGATCGCTGGATCGATGTGCCGACGGCGCCCGGCGCACAGCCGCGGTTGCCGTCCGGGCGCGGGCGCGAGCCTCGTCGTTCCAGTGCAGCGGCCGATGTTTGCCAAGTGGCTGCTCGCTATGAAGCGACTGCCAAATCGACACCATGTGTTCGGCGGCCGATAGCGACATTTCATCGTAGAGGCCGGCGAGCGTGTGCACGCGCTCGACCGAATGACCGACGGTGGTATTGACGAACAGCAGGATGCGATAGACGACATCGCGCGGCATGGCGAGCGCCTTGGTGGCGATCACGATCGGTTCGCCCAGTTCATCGCCGGCGATACGGCGTGCCTGGGCACGGGGAATTTGCAGGGCTTGCGCAAGATGTTGCGCGAGGTCGTCGCGATTGCGGGCGAGCGCCGCCGTTTCCAGCAGGCGGCCGACAGCGGGGTGGCGCTGGAGCCCGATCCGGCCGGGCGGCATCGGCGCGGCGATTTCGAGATTGAGAAGGATGAGACGCCGCTCGTCGGCGCTGGCGGCGAAGAACAGTTCGTTGAGTTCGCCTGCCATGTCGGCGGGGATTAACCCGGGCTCCTGAGCCGTCAAAAGCTCCGTGCCCTGGACCTCGTCGGAACCTGGAACCGGGCGCCCTCCCCGATATTCGAAATTTGTGCTTGATCGGCCGCGACGGCCTCGACAGAAGGAGCCGTGGCTTCGCTCGATTGCGGCCTGTGCCGCAGGCGAGGTTCGGCGCGCACGGCCGCTGCAACGTCGGGCAAGTCTGCGGCCAGCTTCTCGATAATCCTCATCGGCGGCGTCAGATGCCGCACCAGCCGCGCCGCGACCGCAGCGCGCGTCGGAACATCGACCGCATCCAGCAGCCGCAGCGCCAATTCGGTGTAATGGCGTTCCTCATCAGCCGTGTGCGTCAGCTTTTGCACATAGAGGTCGGTGAGGACCCGCAACAAAGTCGGACGCATGTCGACGCCGCCGCGCAGTCCCGCGCGGGTCAAATTGATCAGGTTGGCCAGACTGGCGCTTTCCATAACGCGTGCTCGATCCGCAGGGCGAATTGGGTCGCCAGCCTAAGAGGTTGGCGTTAGCGGAGCGTTAACCTTGCATGCGGCTTAATCGCAGCGATGCCGGTGTCTGTGCAGGGGGCAGAACGCCTTCCTGCCGGCGGCAGAGGAAAGCGGCTGGTGGGCAACGTTATCAAATTCCCGGACGAAGGACGCATCGTGCGGTTCGGGCGCGAGACAGCGGACGAGTTGGCCACGATCATCATTCTGCCGGTGATCCGGATCGAGCGCTACGCCGATCCGCGAGCCGAAGAGGCCGAACCTCACACGCATCCGCCGGCGGACAACGGCGGCCGCCGGCGGGTGAGACGCCGCTAGACGGGCGTCGGCACGCATGGATCCGCGCGCCCGTCGCCGCAGCGAAATCAGGGCGCCTGTTGTTGCGGTCCTCACTCTATTCGTGCTGTCCGGCTGCACCAGCATCGGCGATTTTGGCCGGCTTGCCGATCCGCTGGCGACCGACGACATTCACGACTGGGTTGGCGAAGAGGCTGCGACCCGCGTCGGCGCACCCGTCTCTGCCGACAATTTGACCGACGAGGAGCGCACTCTGCGCGATCTCGCCTTTCCGCTGATCGAACCGTCTTACGACCGGATACGCTGGGATGCCGTGGTCTACGAATACGGCACCAAGAACGCGTTCCAGCGCGAATTGTGGGCCTTCGATCCGACCGCTTACTACCGGCATTTGCAGGGCGAGATGCAGCGCTCGACCGCCGCGCGTTACAATCAATTGATCGACGACATCCGCAACGACGTCGTCCGGATCGGGCCGTTTTTTCTGTTGGCGCGGCGGGTTGTCGATCTCGACCGGCGGCGTGCCGCGAGCATGCGGCAGATCGGCGGTCTCACGCCCGCCGAACGCGCCAATGCGGTGGCACGCATCAATGAGAACAGCTTGACCATCGCCTGGGTGGACAAGTCCTTGGAGCAACGCTGCGCCAGTTACCGCTTTGCGCTCGAGCATCTTGCGGTCGCCGAACCGGAACCGATCGCCGCCGACGCCGATCGGGCGCTCACAGAATTGCAGCAGCAGATCGCGGTCAACCAGGTGATCGTCGTTGGGCCGCGCTTCGGCCCGGTGCCGCGCGCGGTCGCCATTGCGAAATAATCACTGCACCGCCTGAAGTCCGCAAGTTGCAGCGGCCAGCGCTTGACGCGCCATGGGCATGAGGCCGGGCTCGGGCGCCAGCGCGCGTAACACGATCAGACCCATGGTTGACGGCGACTCGATGATCAAACGGTCGGCCGCCGTGACGTCTTCGTCCTCGGGCAACGCTGCATGTTGCTCCGGCGTCATCAGATCGAGTTCGATCGAATGCCGGCCGGCGGCGCGGTCGTTGATGGCGTAGTAGGCGATGCTCTTGCGGGTATAGAAGGTGACCGAGGTGTAAGCCTGACTGACCGGCGCAATAAGCTTGAGCGATCCGCCGCTCAAGTCGTAGCGGCACACCGCGGACGCGAAGGCCGGATCCATGAATGGCATGATCGCGCTCTGCGCGGTGGGCGAGGACAGCGGCACCACGCGATTGACCGGCGTGAGCGGCGCCAGCCGGGCATAGGCGTCTTCGGTCGCGGTCTGCGGCATCGCCAGTACCGTCGCCAGATGCACAATGCCGCCGAGCAGAACCGCGGCAAGAATCCACAGCAGGCCGCGGATCATGAGCAGCCCTTTCGCACGATCGCCGGCATCGGCCCTTCTTTGGTCGTTCGCGTGGCGACCCCAATCGGCGTGTCGTAGAGGCGCCAGACCAGGACGAACCGCTCGACGCCGCCGGTCGGCAGCCAATTTCCCGGGCGCGCCAGCGGCGCCGCGGTAATGGTGAAACGCCCATCGATGTCGCGCACGATTTCCTCGCTGGTGAAATCATGGCGATCGATCGCGTTGGCGACGAGCCGGCCCTGTGGATCGTAGAGCGCGACGGTCCAGTAGCGCGCCGGTGGCGTCATGCCGCTGATCACGAACGTACAGCGGCCGTCGAGATTATCGCCGGCGTCGTCGGTATGGGCGTAAAACGCGATGCCGTCACCCATGCCGGTCGGCAGTTCGCCGCTGCGCGCAATACTGGCGCGCGCGTAAGGGTCGATATCGACCGATCCGCTTTTTGGCCAAGCCGTCCAGGCCCCGATCGTCAGCGCACCGAACGCCACGCCGCGCGTCAGCGTGAACCACGTCGCGCCAAGCCCGAGTGCGGCGGCGATCAGCAGCGTAAAGCAGGAACCGAACAGCAGACGCATAGGGGATCCGGATCGAACACGAATGGGCGCGTCGGCGCGTTGCTCTAATCGCCGCGCGTCGAACCTGCGGCATTGCGGTCCGCGGCGGTTGCATAAGTATTGCTCTGGGAGCCGCCGCGGTCCTTATCGTCCAGGGCGCCGAGCGATCCGACCGGTGCGCCTTGCGCCGTCAGCGCGTGGTTGGCCTCGTCGAACATATGCTCAAGCTGAATAAGCGCATCGGTACCCTTGCGGGTTAACAGCACGGGATGCGGATTTTCGTCGGCCTTGAACGATGCGTCGGCAATCGTCGGCGCATGTTGCGGAGGCGGCAGCCCCGGCAGCGCCCGTAATTCGATGCCCTGGTGGGCGTAAGCCATGATGTTGTGCCACGTCATTGCCGGCAGCGTGCCGCCGGTCATGCGCTTGGTTGGCGAAAAGTCGTCATTGCCCATCCACACCGCGCCGACGAAGTTTCCGGTATAGCCGACGAACCAGCCGTCGCGCCAATCGTTGGTGGTGCCGGTCTTGCCGCAGGTCGGCACGCCGTCGAGTTCCGCGCGGCGGCCGGTGCCGTTCTCGACCACTGAATTCTGCATTTTGATCATTTCCACCGCAACCTCGGGGGATATGACCTGCCGCGGTTTCGGACCGTCCCGATCGAAACGCCACACCAGCTTGCCGGAATCGGTGCGCACTTCGAGCGCGGCATGCGGGGCGACGGCACGGCCGAGATTGGGAAAAGTGGCGTCGGCGACGGCGTGTTCGACAACCGTTACTCCGTCGGCGCCAATCGGCAGCGAGGGCGTGTCCGGAAGCGGCGTCGTTATGCCGAAATTGCGTGCCGTTTGCACGATCATGGCGCGACCGAGCTTCGGGTTGCCCTTGCCGAGCATGATCGACAGCTTGACCGGAATGACGTTGATCGAATGCGTAATCGCATCGAGCAGCGTGACCGCTCCGGAATAGCCGCCGGAATAATTGTGCGGACACCAATTGCCGATGCAGACCGGCGAATCGACGACCACCGATGACGGCGTGAAGCCGTTGGCGAGGGCGGTCGCGTAGACGTAGGGCTTGAAAGACGAGCCGGGCTGGCGCATCGCGTCGGTGGCGCGGTTGAACTGGCTGGCGCCGTAATCGCGGCCGCCGACCATGGCGCGCACGCCACCGTCGAGATCGGCGATCACCGCCGCAACTTGGCTCGCACCATAGTCGCGGCCATATTGGCGCAGTTCGGATTCGACCTCGTGCTCGGCGTAGTGCTGTAGATTGCTATCGAGCGCGGTGCGCACGATAAATGAACGCGCGGTGACCGACTTGGGAAATGTTTCGACGAGCTTTCGCATCTCGTCGAAAGCCCAATCCAGGTAATAATTCGGCACATCCTCCGCGGCACGATCGACCGGCGTGGCCGGATTGCGCCGTGCTCCGTAGACTTGACCTTCAGTCATGAAGCCGTTGTCGACCAGATTATCGAGCACGACATTGGCGCGCGCCCGGGCGGCCGGCAAATTGACAAGCGGCGAAAATTTGGTCGGCGCCTTGAACAAGCCGGCGATCATCGCAGCCTCGGCCAATGTCACGTCGCGGACCGACTTGCCGAAATAATATCGCGCGGCGGCATCGACGCCGAACGCACCGCCGCCGAGATAGGCGCGGTCGAGATAAAGCTTCAGGATCTCGTTTTTGCTGAGGTGCGCCTCGAGCCACAGTGCGAGAAACGCTTCGTTGATCTTGCGCTGATAGGTGCGTTCGTTGGACAGGAACAGATTCTTGGCGAGCTGCTGGGTGATGGTGGAGCCGCCCTGCACCACGCCGCCGGCCTCGGTGTTGGTGACGAAAGCTCGGAACACGCCTTCGATATCGATGCCGTAGTGGTCGTAGAAACGGCGATCCTCCGTCGCCAGCGTTGCCTTGATCAGGTTGTCGGGCATTTCGTCGAGCGGCACCGATTCGGTGTGCTTAATGCCGCGGCTGCCGATCACATTGCCGTACCGGTCGAGAAAAGTGACCGCGAGTTCCGATTTTTTCAGCCAATCGTCGTCGGAGGTCTGGTGGAAGGCGGGAATTGCCAGCGCCAGCATGAGAATGAGGCCGCCGGTGCCGAGCGTCGCCATTTCCGACAGCGGTTCGACGAGCAGCCAGCGCCGCCACCCGCCGATATGCGCGCGGTCCATGAAGGCCGTAAAGCGCTCGTAGATTTCACGGGCCCACTTGCCGCACTGAAACACGGCGAAATCGATGCGGGCATCGATATCGAGCAGCACACGCTTGAATTTGGGCCGCCAATCGTCGCCCGGATCGGGAAACATGTCCGTCACAACAACGCGCTCCGCAAATCGACCGCAACCGGTATCAAAGTCACAAGGTCTGCCCTTTTAGCCGACAGCGATTTGGGCGGCCAATGATTCGTTGGCGCCGGTGTAGGGGACACGACCCGGACCGCCAAATCGCATGCGCCGACAAGGTGAATGGCAATTGGGGGTAAATTTGGCATAGGGTCGCGCGGAACAGCATGGCAGCAAAATAGTGAGCTCAGATCCAGTCCCCTTTTGGCGACGCAAGTCACTGGAAGATATGACAGATTCGGAATGGGAAAGCCTGTGCGACGGCTGCGGCAAATGCTGCCTCAACAAGCTTGAAGAAGAGGACGGGGCGGAGAAGACCTTCTATACCGATGTCGGCTGCAGGCTTTTGGACGGGGAAACCTGTCGGTGCCATGACTACAGCCACCGGCTCGAACAGGTTGACGATTGTGTCCGGCTCACGCCGGAGACGCTCAAAACCATTAATTGGTTGCCGCCATCCTGCGCCTATGTGCTGCTTGCCGAAGGTCGGGACTTGTATTGGTGGCATCCCTTGGTCTCAGGCGATCCCGAAACGGTTCACATCGCCGGCGTTTCGGTGCGTGGCCGGGTGGGCGCATCGGAAGTCGATGTGCCCGACGAAGACCTTGAGGATCACATCGTCAATTGGCCGCTGCGGCTGCCGAAACGAGCGAGGCGGCCGGAGCGGTAGCCGGCGGAACAAAGCCGTGCACCCCTGGTCTGCGGTCACGGCGGTTGCAAAGCCCTCTCGTGCCAGCCAAGTGGTAGCCGCCTTTTGCCCCTCGCAGAAATTGGTTCTGTAACCAACCCGATCCCGAGATGAGCAGCGAAGTCAGCGAAATCGAAGCCGATCCTGTCGAGGCCCGGGTAGCCGCCGCTGGGGCTGCGCCACTGGCGGCGGATGTCACACACGGGCCGGCACCGCTCGATCATGCCACGGTCCGCACCATAGTCGCGGGCATCATGCTGGCAATGTTCCTGTCCGCATTGGAACAGACCATCGTCGCGCCGGCGTTGCCCGCCATCGGCAAAAGCCTGGGCGGCATCGACGATCTGTCATGGGTGGTGACCTCGTACCTTCTGGCGGTCACTGCGACGACACCGTTGTTCGGCAAGCTTTCCGACATTTACGGGCGGCGCCTCATCCTCATGTGGGCAATCGGAATCTTTATTGCGGGTTCCGTCGCCTGCGCGCTGGCGCAAAGCATCTGGATGCTGATTCTCGCGCGCGGCCTGCAAGGCATTGGCGGCGGCGGCCTTTTGCCGACGGCGCAGACCATCATCGCGGACCTGCTGTCGCCGCGCGAACGGCCGGTCATAATGGGCCGCACCTCGATTATGTTCATGAGCGCCAGCATTCTCGGTCCGGTGCTTGGCGGTCTGCTCACCGATCACCTGCATTGGTCGCTGATTTTCTGGATCAACCTGCCGCTCGGCGCCGGCGCGTTGATCATGACCGAGCGGGCGTTGCGCCGCCTGCCGCGTCACGATCGGCCGCATCGGCTCGATGTTATCGGTGCGGCCCTGATGGTCGGAGCGGCGATCGTGCTGCTGCTGGCGCTGGCCTGGGGCGGCACACATTACCCGTGGACCTCATGGCGCATCATCACGCTGCTCGCGTGTTCAGTCGCGCTGTGGGTTCTGTTCGCGATCAGGCTCACCACCGCCCGCGAGCCTTTTATTCCGGTTTCCATTCTGCGCGGGCGGGTGACCTCGGCGATCACCTGCGCTGCGTTCTTTTCCATTGGCACGATCATCGGCATCACGATCTATACGCCGCTGTATTGCCAGGCTGTGCTCGGTGTCTCGGCCAGTTCGTCCGGCCTGGCGCTCATCGCGTTTATGGCGGGAACTGTGTGCGGCTCGCAGGTCGCCGCGCGGCTTATGGTGCGGATGACGCGCTATTTGCGCGTGGCGATGATTGGGCTGGCGGTCGCGATCGCGGCGCTGGCGGTCCTCGCCGCCGACCCGGCCGGCCAGTCGATCGAAAAATTCGTATTCCTGCTGTTCGCGCTCGGCTGCGGCATGGGGCCGATGTACCCGATGAGCACTATTCTCATGCAAAACGCGGTGAAACCGCATCAGCTCGGTACCGCGACCGGCACGCTGAACTTCTTCCGCACGCTTGGCGGCGCCATCATCGTCGCGGTATTCGGCGCCATCGTGCTGAGCCGGACGCTCGACACATCCGGTGTCGCGACACTCGAGAAGCTCGCCGTCATGCACGGCGATCTGGCGCCGGCCTATCATTGGGTCTTTGTGGCCGCGGCGATTTTTCTCGGTATCTCTTTCTGCTGCTTGTTCTTAGTCGAGGAGCGGCCGTTGCACGGACCGGTGCGGTTGAGCGAAGGCGCCGCGGAATAGTTCGATCTCAAGGTGGCAGCGGCGAGCCGAGCATGCGAGCGGTGTCCACGATCCAGGCGCGGTAGCGCATAAGCGGCGTAATGCCGGTCAGTCCGCCGCAACCGGCCGAAAGCTTCGGCCCGGTCGACCAACTGACGACGCCGATGATCGAGAGCGTTCCGCCGCTATCGCGAAACGCCGGTGCACCGGAATCGCCGGCGCAGGCGCCCAGCCCGGCACTTTCGTCTCGGGTTCGCGGATCGTAGAGGCGGATTTGCAGCGACCCGGGGTGACCGGTGACGGCGAGCGCCGCTGCTCGCACCGTGCCCCCGGTACGGCCGTCGCCGCGCACTGTCACTCCGTAACCCGCCACCACCAGCGTGTCGCCCACTGCGACGGTTTCCCCGTCAGGGCCGATTGGCACCGGGGGGATTCGCGCGGGCAGCGGCTGTTCAAGCTTGATCAAGGCGACATCGGCGGTGGCGAGATGGCCGAATAGCCGCTTCAGATCGAATTGCGGATCGCGCTCGATGCGGACGATGTTCTTGAGCACCGGCTCCTGTCCCGGCGCGCTGCCGACGAGCTTGTAATCGGCGCCCGGCTGAACGCAATGCGCCGCGGTCAGTAACAGGTCGCGGGCAATCGCGGTTGCGGTGCAGGCGGTGCCGTAGGAGCCCAAAATCATCACCACCGAGCGTCCGGCGCCGTCGGCCGCCGGGGGTGCTCCACCGACCATGGCCGTTGCCGGGGTCATGCAGGCCGCCATGGCCAAGCTCACCGCCGCGGCGGCGAGCCCGGCCAGTGGGGGCAGCCGTCGCCGCATCGTTATTATTCCGGTCATGAAACATTCCTCGTGCCGCTGCGTTCGGGACAAATGGCTTTTTGGGCTGTTTGGGCTGCCTCAGCCGGAATGAGCCGTTCAGGTGAGGTTCACTGCCATGCCCTTAGAACGTCTGCCATGATACCGGCTATGGCTGCCGTGGGGCGATTGGCCCTTGCTGTCTCGCTCGCTTATATGCTGGCGGGCGCTCCTTCGTATGCCCAGGATGCCGCACCGCCGTCCCCATCGCGTCCGGAAGCCGCGCATCCGGCGCGTCCCGAGGCCGTCCGCCCGGGACATGCCGACGCGGCTCACCCCGAGGCCGAGCACGCCTGTCTTAATCAGAAGGAGCGGCGGGCGGAAACCGAGAGTGGCAGACTGATCAGGCTGTCGGCGGCCATGCATGCGGCGCAGCACCGCCAGCCGGGGACGGTCGTGCGGGCGCGGCTATGCCGTGGCCCGGATGGGCTCGTCTATGTGCTGACAGTCCTTGCGCACGATGGCAAAGTGGCACGGATTTCGGTGGACGCGATGAGAGGCGGTTCCGCCGCGGATCGCTAAGCGGAGAGTTATTTGCGGCTTCTTGTTGTCGAAGACGACCCCGATCTGAATCGGCAACTGGCAACCGCGTTGACGGACGCCGGGTATGTGGTGGACCGCGCTTTCGACGGTGAGGAGGGCCACTATCTCGGCGAGAGCGAGCCCTATGATGCCATCATTCTCGACATCGGCCTGCCTAAAATGGACGGTATCTCGGTGCTCGAAGCGTGGCGTCGCGCCGGCCGCGCCATGCCGGTGCTCATACTGACGGCGCGCGATCGCTGGAGCGATAAGGTGCAGGGGTTCGACGCCGGCGCCGACGACTATGTTGCCAAGCCGTTCCACCTCGAGGAGGTCCTGGCGCGGGTGCGGGCTCTGCTGCGCCGCTCCGCCGGTCACGCCAAAAGCGAATTCACGTGCGGTCCGGTTCGTCTCGATACCCGCACCGGCCGTGTCGCCGTCGACGGCAATCCGGTCAAGCTCACCTCGCACGAGTACCGGTTGTTGTCCTATCTCATGCACCACACCGGCCGCGTCGTGTCGCGCACCGAGCTCGTCGAGCATCTGTACGACCAAGATTTCGACCGCGACTCCAATACCATCGAAGTCTTCGTCGGCCGCATTCGCAAGAAACTCGGCGTCGATGTCATCCAGACGGTGCGCGGGCTCGGCTATCTGCTGACGCCTCCCGATGCGCGCTAATTCCCTTGCGCTGCGGCTGTTCATCTGGGCAACCGCCTGTACGGTGGTCATTCTGATCATCACCGGCGTCGCGTTATCGACGCTCTATCGTCACGCCGTCGAGCGTGCCTTCGATCGCCGCCTCGACGTTTATCTGCGTACCCTCGTCGCCGACGTGGCATCGCCCGAGGAAGGCGCCGACAAATATCCGCAATCGATAGGCGAGCCGCTTTTCGAATTGCCGTTGTCGGGCTGGTATTGGCAGGTGACCCGGCTCGACACCAAGACCCCCGAACTGCATGCCTCGCGCTCGCTGTGGGATGCCAGCCTGCCGCGCCTGCCCGACGAAAAATCCTCGACCGACGCGGAATACCGCCAGGGCTACGCCAGCGGGCCGGAGAACCAGGAGCTGCGCCTGGTCGAGCGCGACATCGATCTCGGCGCCGACGGCCGCTATCTCATCGCTGTGGCCGGCGACGCCTCGGAGATCGACGACGAAACGGCGAGCTTCGAGCGCACCATCGTCATAACCTTTACCGCGCTGACGCTCGCGCTGTTGCTGACGACCGCGCTGCAGGTGCGCTTCGGCCTGGCGCCCTTGGCGCGGATTTCCGCGAGCCTTGCCGCCATCCGTTCCGGCCGTGCCGAGCGGCTGCAGGGGGAGTTTCCGGTGGAGATCGCGCCACTGGCCCGCGAGACGAATGCGCTGATCGACTCCAATCGCGAAATCGTCGAGCGCGCCCGCACGCATGTTGGCAATCTGGCGCATGCGCTCAAGACGCCGCTGTCGGTGATCGTCAACGAGGCGGCGGCCCGAGGCAACGATCCGCTGGCCATCAAGGTGCTCGAGCAGACCGACATTATGCGCGATCAGGTCGCGCGTCAGCTGGAGCGCGCAAGGCTCGCGGCGCGTTCGATGGTGGTCGGCACCGCGATCGAAGTTCCGCCCGTCGTCACCGCGCTCGCCCGCACCATGGAGAAGCTCTACCGCGCGCGCGACATCGCCATCGATCTCGACGTTCCCGAACATGCGAGCTTTCGTGGCGAGCAACAGGATCTGGAGGAAATGATCGGTAATCTCGTCGACAACGGCTGTAAATGGGCGCAGTCACGGGTTGCCATCGAGGTCATGGAAGATAAACCGGTCTCCGACGAGGCCAAGCCGCGCGTGCGCATTATTGTCGACGACGACGGGCCGGGGCTTTCTCCCGCCGAGCGCGAGAAAGTGGCGCTGCGCGGCCAGCGTCTCGACGAGACCAAGCCGGGCTCCGGGCTTGGCTTGTCGATTGTCGTCGAGTTGGCCAACCTTTACGGCGGCGTCCTGACGCTCGGTACTGCGCCGATTGGAGGGCTGCGCGCCGAGCTGGCGCTGCCGGGCGTTTGAATTTCAGCGCCCCCACAACTCCTTCGACGCGATCCGCGCGCCGTCCGATAGCGCCTTAAACTTTGCCCAGACGATCGAGGGGTGCACTTCCTTCGACCCGGCGAAGGTCGCGAACCCGCAGTCCGATCCGGCGATGACGTTTTCCCGGCCGACCACGGCGGCATAACGCGCGATGCGTTCGGCAACGAGCTCGGGATGCTCGACCAGGATGGTCGAGTGCGAGATGACGCCGGGAATGAGGATCTTGCCGTCCGGCAGCTTGACGTTTTTCCAGACCTTCCATTCGTGCTCATGACGCGGATTGGCCGCCTCGAACGAATAGGCTCCGGCGCGGATTTTCAAAACGATGTCGACGATATCCTTCAATTCCATGTCGTGGATGCGCGGTCCCATATTGATGCCGTAGCAGGTATGAAAGCGGATCTTCTCCGGCGGGATGTCGCGTAGCGCGTGATTGAGCGCCTCGACGCGGACTTCGGCCCATTTGCGGCAATCGGCAATGCTCGCTTCCGGGTGGATAATGTAATAGGTGACGAGCCGCGGATCGTCGATCTGCACCAAAAACCCGGCATCGACGATCGCCTTGTATTCTTCCCGCATCGCCTCGGCGATGGCGAAGACATATTCCTCCTGCGATTTGTAATACGCGTTCTTCTGCCAATCTTCGATGTTCGACGGCGAAATCGCCGGCATGAACACTTCCTCGGGCGTCACGCCGTTGAGCGCCGCTTTGAGGTTGTCGATGTCGCGCTTGAGCTGGGCATGGCCCTTATAAGTGATCGGGCCGGTGCAGATCATGTGAGTGTGGGTCGAGGCCGGGTGCGTTTGCGCGTAGAATTCCGGAAACGAACGTCCTTCGCGCGACGTCATCCACTGATTGCGTGGCCCGGCCATAGTGTCGACGTCATAGCCGCCGAGGCGTTCGTTGATGTAGCTGACGAAGCTCGGCTTGCCATATTCGCCATCGTCGATCACGTCGATGCCAAGCTCGGTCTGCTTGCGCACGATCTCGCTCACGGCGGTCCGCAGCCGTGCCGCAATGTCGGCTTGATCGAACGCCTTTGCGCCGCTGGCCTGGACCAGATCGAGAAGGTCTGCCGGCCGCGGCAGGCTCCCGGCATGGGTGGTGAGAATCCGCTCGGTGCTGCGCTTCATTGCGTTCAATCCAAGGTGACGTGCGCCGAAGTGATGACGTTCTTCCAGCGCTGGGTCTCTTCTTGAAAATATTTGACTGTGTCTTGCGGCGAGCCGCCTACCGGCTCGGCCGAAAGCTCGGCAAGGCGCTTCTGAATTTCGGGGTCATGCAGGGCCTCGTTGACGCCGGCATTGATCTTGTCGACGATCGCGGCGGGGGTGCCCGCCGGCGCGACAAAGGCATACCAAGCCACCGCTTCGAAGCCCGGAAGCGTTTCGGCGATCGTAGGCACGTCCGGCAGGCTCGCCATGCGCTTACTCGAAGCGACAGCGATCAGCTTCAGCTTGCCGGCCTTCACGAGCTGCAGCGACACGCCGAGATTGTCGAACATGCAGTCGACGCTGCCGGCGACGAGGTCGTTAAGCGCCGGCGCCGAGCCGCGATACGGCACGTTCTGCAATTTCGCTTTTGCCATCATTTGAAACATTGCAGCGGTAAGCTGCGAGGTGGTGCCGTTGCCCTGCGTGGCGTCCGTTATCTTGCCGTCATTCGCTTTCAGATAGGCGATGAACTCGGGCACGGTGTTGGCTTTGATCTTGTCGGGGTTCACCACCAGCGCGTTCGGCACGCGGCTCATGACCACAACCGGCACGAATTTGGTTGGGTCGAACGACAGGTGCGGATAAAGATTCTGATTGATGACGAGCGGCGGCGGCGGTGACGCCAAAAGCGTGTAGCCGTCCGGATCGGACTTCGCCACCACTTCGGCGCCGATATTGCCGCCGGCGCCGGCGCGATCCTCGACGACGAAGGGCTGCCCTAAGTTCCGCGACAGCCAGTCGGCAAAGATGCGCGGCATGACATCGGCTGTGCCGCCCGCGGGAAACGGCACCACGATCTTCACCGGGCGCGTCGGATAATCTTGGGCACGGGCCGGCGGTGCGGCGAGCGTCATCGCCAGCATAACGCCGGCGGCCATGGCGGCGGCACGGTACGTCTTCGGCATCATGTTCAGCTCGTTGATATTGGGAAGCGGCTCGGACCTTAGCCAATGCCTGGACGAGCCGCCAGACGTAAGGCGGCCGCCGTCTCCGGTCCACGTTGGCCCACGCACGGCGGCACAATCTAATTGTGGGCATGACCTTATTGGTGGGCATGACGCCGCCGCGCGTCATTGCGCGGTGCGTCGTCCTTGCGCGGGGATCGAGTTTGATCTTCAATTGCCGGGGGATGGGAGCGGCTTTGCTCAAGACATTTGGGAGATTCTGAAAATGCGTGCAGCGCATTTAGCGGTTACGATGGCATTGCTCTTGGCCGTGTCGGGGTCCTTGGCCGCTTGCGGCAAAGGTCCTCAAGGCGATCCCGGTCCGGCGGGTCCGCAAGGGCCCAAAGGCGATGTTGGACCCGCCGGTCCGGCAGGGCCTGCCGGGCCGCCCGGTCCGGCCGGTCCGCAAGGCCAGGCAGGTCCGCCGTCGCCAAGCGTTCGGGTCATCAAATCGGATTGCGTGTCGGGCTGCACTGTGCAGTGCCAGGACAATGAGGTGCTGGTGACGGCTTATTGCGGGCCGACCCGCAATCAGGCGCAATTCCTCGGCGAACGAGGCGCCTCGTGCGGTCCGACAGGGTCGGCTTCAAACACCCCGTTGGTGGCCGTTTGCGTCGGCTCGCCCAAATAGGGGCGATGGCGGCAGTGGCGCACGCCGCTGCCGCACATGTCTTTTGTTAAAATTTGCCCGCGCCGGGCCTCTTCGGCCGGCGGTGCCGCGCTGCCGCCGCGCCTATATCGCGTTGAATTCCTGATGTTTTGTGTAACTCCTTCTTAAGCGCCAGCCCATTAAAACGTTAACGGTGAAGTTCAACGCAACGGTTTTTGCCGATGACCACGAGCGATGGTCAGTCCATCGAACGGCTGCGCGAGTATCTGCGTGCACTCAAGCCGCAGGCGCGCGCGATGCTGGTTCAAGAGCTCGAACGTAATCTGATCCGCGGCGAAGAGAACACCGGCAACGATTTGGTGCTGCAGGAACTGCGCCGTGCCATTCGAGCCGATACGCAGCCAGTGCCGCGAATCCGCGACGCGGCGCGGCTGTTTTTTGCTCCCGTCGAGCCATTCCTGTTCGACGGGCCGGCCGATCATAAGCGTTCTGGCCGCCTCGCGCGCATTTCGCTCGAACCGATCTGGGCTTGGATCGGCCGCGACCTCATTCCCGCCGAAGCCAAAGCCTTCGGCGACGACATCCACCGCGCTTTGCTCGCCGACGACCAGAGTAAAGCCGACCAATTGGTCAATGCGCTTCATGAGCGCGCCATTTCGCGCATCCGGGAAGCTATCGACAACACGGGTCTCGATGAAAAGGCGCGCCGGCGGCTTGCCGTGCAGGTCGGTACGCCTCGGGCGCTGGAAGACCTCGGCACTCTGGCCGCGCTCTTGTCGTTGCGCAACGTGCTTGCCGATTTCGCGCATCGGCTGCCCAATCATATCCGCGTGTTCGACCGCGACGAGATCAATGCGGTGACTAAGCAGATCGACGCGGCGGTCGCACAATCGGCACTCGAGGCAAACGGAATACGCAAAGCCGATGTCTATCTCTACGGCTGTATCCTTGTCATGAACCGTCTTGCGGCGCCGTGGCAGCTAATCCGCATTGCCACCCGCGCCGCAGAGAGCGACAACACCGCTCGGATTGCCGAGACAGCTTATGCCGGCGCGGTGACGCTCGTGCTCGGCGAAGCCGAGACTATGGTCGGCGAGTTGCGCGCCGAGCTGCGGGCCGGACGGCCGATCGTGTCGATGCTCAAGGCCATCCACGATGTCGCCCGCGGACTGCGCTCGGAAATGGACATGTCGGTGGAATCATCTTGGAGCCGGCAGCTTGCGGCGATCCGCGCCGAAGTGTCCAGCTTGCTAAAGGCCGAAATCGAGGCCACGCCCGGTTTCGTGCGGCGCTTGTTGCGGCCCCGTCCACCTAAGGACATCGTGCCTGGGTCGATGTTGGACACGATCGACGTCAACGAAGCCGAAATGCGCGTCGAATTCGTCGGCGCTTGCCGGCAATATGCCGGCGAACTCGCGGTCAACGAAGTGACGATGCGCGCCCACTCCGAGCTTTCGCTGTACTTGGAGACCGGGACCAAAGTCCTGCTTGATTCGCTGCGCCATGCCGGCGATGCCGACCGTCCATTTCGGCAGTCGCAGGTGGAGGCGGCGATCCGATTTTGCCGGCCTATCTTCGGCAACGAATATGCCGGCCTTTTGGCCAAAGCTGCTGAAGTCGCGGTGCAGACGGGCGGTGCGGAACGGCGGCCTGCGCGGGCGTAAGCTTGGTCGGCGACTGCTGTAGTCGGTTCATCGGGGAAGTCGCGTTACAGTGCGGAATTGCCGCGCCGCGGTTCCCATTGCGGCCGTATTCACGCCGTGTTGTAAACCGCACGGCGCGGCCGCGCTTAAGCCTTCAGTAGCCGGTGGTGCGCCAAAAGCCACTGAAATTGGCGTTAGGGCGACGTTTGAGAAGCACTTTGGACCGATGGTGCTCTGGATCATCTTCGCTGTTATGACCGCGGCGGCCGTTTGCGCCGTGCTGTGGCCGCTCGGCCGCCAGCCAGGCGCCGCTGGCGGCAGCGACCGGCTGGTCTATGCCGATCAATTGCAGGAGATCGACCGCGACCGTGCCGCCGGGCTGATCGGCGAGCCCGAGGCCGAGTCGGCACGCGTCGAGATTTCGCGTCGATTGCTGGCGGCTGCGGACGCCGAGGCGCGGCTGGCCGACGTTCCGGCTGCCCAGCCGCACTGGCACCGCCGTATGGCGGCGGTCACTGCCATCGTTCTTGTACCGCTCATTGCGTTAGGTCTTTATCTCAAGCTTGGCTCGCCCGATGTTCCCGATCAGCCGGCGTTTGCGCGGGTCAACGCGCCGCCCGACCGTCAATCGGTCGCCGGCCTCGTCAGCCAAGTCGAAGCGCATTTGGCGCAAAATCCCAATGACGGCGCGGGCTGGGAGGTGCTGGCGCCGGTCTATTTGCGGATGGGACGGTTCGACGATGCCGTCACGGCGTGGCGCAAGGCCATCGCGCTTAACGGCGACAGCCCGGTGCGCGAGGCCAATCTTGGCGAAGCGCTGGTGGCTGCCGCCAATGGCGTCGTCACCGACGAAGCCAAAACGGTGTTCCAAAAGGCCGTCGCCGGCGATCCGCACGAGCCGAAGGCGGGTTATTTTCTTGGGCTTGCCGACGAGCAGGATGGCAATCGCGATGCGGCCGCCGCCAAATGGCGCGCGCTTCTTGATTCAGCGCCGCCTGGCGCGCCGTGGGCCGATTTCGTCCGCACGGCTCTGGCACGCGTCACTGGCCAGGCTTCGGCTGCGCCCGGGCCGGGCGCCGGGGATGTCGCGGCCGCCGACGCCATGACCCCGACCCAGCGGGCCGCGATGATCCGTGGCATGGTGCAGCGGCTTTCCGACCGCCTGCAGGCCGACGGCCACGACGTGGAGGGTTGGCTGCGGCTCGTGCGCGCCTATGTTGTGCTGGGCGACCGCGATAAGGCGAAGGACGCTGCGACCGACGCCAAACGCGCCTTGGCGGATCGTCCCGATGACGTCAAACGCATCGACGATCTGGTTAAAGATCTGGGCTTGACGGGCTGATATGAGGCGAAAACAAAACGCATGACGCGAAAGCAGCGACGCCTCACTCTGATCGGCGGTGGACTGGCCGTGCTCGCGGTCGCGGTCGCGCTGATGCTCAACGCGTTCCGCGATTCGATCGTATTCTTCAATTCGCCGACCGACGTGGTGCAAAAGCACGTCACCCCCGGCACCCGCATTCGTCTCGGCGGACTGGTCAAGGACGGCAGCATCGTGCGCCGCGACGGACTCGATATCCGCTTTGAAGTCACCGACGGCAAGACCGAGATTCCGGTGACCTATCACGGCGTGCTGCCCGATCTGTTTCGCGAAGGGCAGGGGGTGGTGGCGGAGGGCGCGCTCGACGGCGGCGGCGTGTTCGATGCCGATACAATTCTCGCCAAGCATGACGAGACCTATATGCCCAAGGAAGTCGTCGACGCGCTGAAAAAATCGGGACATTGGAAGGACGACTACGCGCAGCGCGCGGCGCTACCGGTTGCTGGAGCGAGCCAATGATACCCGAACTCGGTCAATACGCTTTGATGCTGGCACTCGGCTTGGCGGTGATCCAGGGCGTGATGCCGATCGTCGGGACCCGCACCAACGATCCGGTGCTGATGAGCATTGCCGCCCCTGCGGCGCTGGCGCAGTTCGCTTTTGTCGCCGCGGCGTTCAGCGCGCTTGCCGTGAGCTACGTAACGTCCGATTTCTCGGTGCTCAACGTCTACGAGAATTCCAACACGCAAATGCCGCTGATCTATCGTCTCACCAGCATCTGGGGCAATCACGAAGGCTCCATGATGCTGTGGGTTACGATTTTGACCTTCTTCGGCGCCGCGGTCGCGCTATTCGGCACCAATCTGCCGCCGGCGCTCAAGGCCAACGCTCTTGCCGTGCAGGCGTGGATTGCGGCCGCTTTTCAACTTTTTATTTTGCTGACATCGAATCCGTTCCTGAGGATTCCAAACGCGCCGTTCGAAGGTCAGGACCTTAATCCGATCCTGCAGGACCCCGGTCTCGCCTTCCATCCGCCGATGCTGTACCTCGGCTATGTCGGCTTCTCGATCGCATTTTCCTTCGCCATCGCGGCCCTGCTCGAAGGCCGCATCGACGCCGCCTGGGCGCGCTGGGTTCGGCCTTGGGTGCTCGGCGCCTGGATGTGTCTCACGCTCGGCATCGCCGGCGGCTCCTACTGGGCTTATTACGAGCTCGGCTGGGGCGGCTTCTGGTTCTGGGATCCGGTGGAGAATGCGTCGCTGATGCCGTGGCTCGCCGGCACGGCGCTCCTGCATTCCGCCGTCGTCATGGAAAAGCGCGGCGCCCTCAAGGTTTGGACCATTCTGCTCGCGATCCTGACCTTCTCGCTGTCGCTCATCGGGACATTTCTGGTGCGTTCGGGCGTGCTGACCTCGGTCCATGCTTTCGCCGTGGATCCGCGCCGCGGCATTTTTATTCTCGGCATTCTTGTGCTGTTCATCGGCGGCGCGCTGGCGCTGTTTGCCTGGCGGGCGCCGCTCCTCAAGCAAGGCGGCTTGTTCGCGCCGATTTCGCGCGAGGGCGCTCTCGTCTTCAACAATCTATTCCTGACCACCGCCTGCGCCACAGTGCTGGTAGGAACGCTCTACCCGCTGGCGCTGGAGGCGCTGACCGGCGCCAAGATTTCGGTCGGGCCGCCGTTTTTCGATATGACGTTCGGACCGCTGTTCATCCCGCTAATGGCGGTGATGCCGTTCGGACCGCTGCTGGGATGGAAGCGCGGCGATGTTTACGGCGCCGCGCAGCGTCTGCTCGCCGCCGCGCTGCTTGCCGCGCTGGTGACAGCGGGAGCATTTGCTCTCGATCGCGGCGGACCGGTCATGGCGCCGTTCGGCATCGGTATCGCCATTTTTGTGATGGCCGGCGCGGTGACCGATATCGTCGAACGCACGCTGATCTTGCGTATTCCATTGCGGGTGGCGCTGCCGCGCGCCTTGGGCTTGCCGCGCTCGGCCTGGGGCACGGCATTCGCGCACTTCGGTATCGGCGTGACGCTGATGGGCATTGTCAGCGTCACCGCGTGGGGCAGCGAGCGAATTGCCGAGATCAAGCCCGGCGACAGCCAGACGATTTCGCATTATCGGGTGACGTTCGACGGCACATTCGACCGCTCCGGACCGAACTATCGTGACACTGTCGGACGCTTCACTGTGCACCGGCTCAATGGCCAGATCGTCGGCACCATGCAGCCAAGCCGCCGCGCTTTTCCGGACCGCAACATGGCGACGACAGAAGCCGCATTGATGGATCGCGGTGCGAGCCAAATTTATATTTCCATCGGCGATCCGAACAAAGACGGCTCGGTGCCGGTTCGGCTCTACTTTAAGCCCTTCGTGCTGCTGATCTGGCTCGGCGCCGGAATCATGTTCCTGGGCGGGGCGTTGTCGCTCTCGGATCGGCGCCTGCGGGTCGGCGCGCCGCGCCCGGCCAAGGCCAAATCGCGCGCGCTGCCGCAGCCGGCGGAGTGAGAACGGTGAAATGTCTCACCGCGCTCCTTCTCCTCGTCATGCTCATCTGGTCGGCGCCGGTCCGGGCCGTCCAACCCGACGAGATGCTGAAGGATCCGAAGCTCGAAGCACGCGCTCGTGCCATCTCGGAAGAGTTGCGCTGCCTGGTCTGCCAGAATGAATCGATCGACGAGTCGGACGCTCCGCTTGCTCACGATCTGCGCATCTTGGTGCGGCAACGCATCGAGGCGGGCGACAGCGACGCCCAGGTGATCAACTACATCGTCGCCCGCTACGGCGAATTCGTGCTGCTCAAGCCGCGACTGGAATGGCGTACCGCGGCGCTGTGGGGCACGCCTCCCGGGTTGCTTCTCATAGGCATCGTTACTTTGTTGATCGGTGCGCGACGCCGCAAAATATCACCCGGAGCCGTCACTCCGGGCGCCGCAAACCTGACGCCGGCCGAGGAAGCGCGGGTGGCGGACATTCTTCGTCGTGAGGGGGCGGCAGGGGAGTGAATTGTTCGACCGGCCGACCGCGGAGTTTTCGCATCACTGGCCGTCCACAGGAACAATCGTCAAATCTTCCAACTCCAGAACCTGGATCGCCATTTTAAGAAGATAAGCACTTTGATCGTTTAGTGCGGCCACGTCTTTCACTGCGTACTTCAAATACGCAATGAGCTGATAACGATTAGGGGTGGCCTTTTGCCTTGGCTCGAGCTTGGGTGGGTCTGTGGTGCCCTGTGACATTGCCCCTCTCCCTCCATCCTATGCAGACGCCCGGAGTTTCTCCGGGGCGGTGAAGGCGCCGTGGTGTCCAATTCGATCGGTCCCGCGCACTCGTAATTCGATTTTCATTGGCGGCGGAATGAGCGTCACAGATGGAAGCGGCATTGGTTTTGGAACTTCGCCGCAAATGCCGATAGAGAACGCAGCGGAGAACTCAAGCGCCAACAATTGCAATTCAAGCATCGCCAAGCCCATCCCGAGGCAGGCCCGAGGTCCGACCCCGAAGGGTAGATAGGCCCGCCCGCCATAGGATCGATCCAGATAAAATTCGTTGGGGTCGGGCCACCAGCGCGGATCACGGTGTAGTTGCCAAGGGCTGATAATGATGGAGTCTCCGCGCCTTACCTTTACTCCTCCGATTGTCTGATCGACTTTGGCATCCCTCGAAAACCAATGGGCGGATGGGAACAGTCTGAGTACTTCCCGCACCAGCGCTTGGCTGCGCTCCGCGCGTGGTAAAGCTTCCGACCGCAACTCCCCGGTATCTTCCGTTATCGAAGCTGCTTCTTCAGCAATCTCGTCGGCCAATCCTTCGACAGTGGCTAGGTAATACAGCACCCAAGCTGCAGCGGAGCCCGTAGTGTGGTGGCCAGCCAGCAGCATTGTTATGATCTCGTCGCGAATATCTTCGTCGCTTAGGCCGAGCGCGGTGAGTGCACTGACCGCACTGTCACTGGTCGCGCGGTCGCGCACGCGCCGGACAACAAATTCCAAAATGGAGCGCGCTTCGGCCCGCCTTTCTCG
Source organism: uncultured Alphaproteobacteria bacterium (assembly GCA_963827465.1). GTDB lineage: Bacteria > Pseudomonadota > Alphaproteobacteria > Rhizobiales > Xanthobacteraceae > BOG-931. The sequence goes on along the minus strand of CAWHBC010000041.1, from coordinate 39,030 downwards.
CCACGCTTTCGCGCTCCATGGAGTTCGCGGCAAGACTCGGAAAAGTTCGCTCGCCAGATCGTCTTCGACAAGCTTGACCGCGTGCACGATGGCGTTTTCGTCTCCTGATGACAGCACATCCTTGCCGAACATCGCCATGCAAATCAGACGAAGGGTCAGTGGCGCGGTAACCTCGTGAGCGACAAAGACGCCGTCTTTTACCAGAACGCTGGCCATCTCGCGAATGATCGCGGACATCTGCGGCACGAATTGCTGGGCCGTTCCGCGCGCGAATGTCGCATGCAAGGCTTCGCGCCGGCGGCGGTGTTCGTCACCACTCATGGTCAAAGAGCTGTGACCGAAAATGAGCCGGAGCTTGTGGATGAAGTACCCCTTGTCGATATGATCCTCGCTTGCCTTGAGGATGGGCTTCACGACGTTCGCATCCGCCACCAGCCATACCCGCCGGGGCCCTAACGCGAGGCGAACCAGAGGCTCGGTTGCGCTGCAGCCGCGTTTTAGGAGAAAGGCGAGCGGATCACGCTGAAATGGCAGTAGATCGGCGAACCAGAGTTGCATCATGGACCTCGATGGAACGGGTAAGAGCCAGCAGACGAGCGACACGCGTTGAGCTTTGGTCGGCTACCGGTATTTCACCCGCCACGCAGAGGTGGTCCCGGCCAAACCGGTCCTTGCCTATGATCTGTGGCGGGCCATAGCGACGGGTCCGTATACCGACGGCCCGCAGATAGCGCTCGTAGGCGAGGTCAGCGACCGCGACGAGCGATGCGGCCTGTCGGGTCTCGGCGAAAAGAAACATCAGGCCGTAGTTCAATCGCGCCACGGACTCGGACGCATAATCGGGAAGGATGCCAAACCGCGTGATCTCCCAAGCATCCCGGCGGCTCGGATATTCGCGAATGCTTGCGAGTTGCGGAAAGACGGTCTTGCCGAGGTATGGGGAGTCGGTACGGATGGCGCGGAAGCCGCCAACGAGCATGTTGTCGACATACAGCGCGCAATGACTGGTTTCGGGCCGGTCGAATTGATCGACCTCGCGATCCTCGGTTGTTTGGAGCGACCAGCCCGCATGGTCTACGAACAGCCGCTTTCGAAACCGCTGGAGTTCCGCGACAATGTCGGGCTCGTCTAACGCTCGGCAAAAGACCGCCCGCACACGCGATGCGTGTGTTTCCATCATGGTCTAATTTCCTTAGTCTCTTCAGTAGTTTTGCGGATGCCGGATTGCGCGGGAATACCCGGATTCAGGTACAATTACCTATGACGTTGGATGAAGCTATTGGTGACATCGAAGCTTGCGAAACCACCGAAGCTCTCAAGCATTCGATGCAGCGGATCGCCGAGAGCTATGGCTTCGCGTCCTACAATTTCCTCGATGCCGGCCGTCCGCATATCGAAACGCCGTTCTACTTCGGCACTTCGGGAAAAGACTGGGAAAACACTTACCAAAGCAATCGGTTTGTTCATGCGGATCCCTGTGTGGCTCGCGTTCGCCGCACCAACATTCCGTTTATCTGGCAAGACATCGCCCAGCCGGAATTTCGACCGGGTCCGAAGTCGCCAGTGAAACGGCTAATGGATGCCGCTCATGATTTTGGTTTCTCTGAAGGGTTGGTTATTCCCTTCCATTTCCGCGACAAGCTCGGAAATGTGCACTCGGCCTCCAGCGTCTTCTATTGGAAGGACGACGTACAAAAATTCAAATTTTTGGTCAGCCGCAAGAGACGCGAACTTCACCTGATCATGATCTATTTCATTCAAAGGTGTGTTGATCTCATCGCTATACAACATCGTGGCGGTCAATTGCTCATTGGCATTCCGGACACAGAAATGGAATCCAAGCTATCGGGCCGCGAACGCGATGTACTATCGTGGGCCGCGCGTGGAAAAACCGTCGCTGAGACCGCAGCGATTCTCGGGATCTCGGACGGTACGGTCGAGACGCTAATCAAGCGCACGTACAGAAAGCTCGACGTAGCGAACAAGACCCACGCAGTCGCAAAGGCCATTATCCTCGGCATCATTGACGTCTGACCGCGAGAACAGCGCACTACGGGGGTGCGCCCAAAGGCGAGGGTTCTGGGTTCCGCCGGAAATCGCCTTATCCATCGCAATGGTCACAGGTTTCATCGCGCCACTTTCCTCGCGGGCTTAGCGTGTGGGCTACGCGGCAACGCAAGTCTCGCGACATTTGCCGTCTCAAGTCTCTTAAATTGCGAGAGAATTTGCATTTGGCCCAACATTACAAAGTTTTAATGCGCCCGACAGTGCGCGGTAAGGGTTGGCGTCCCATGTTGCGCGCAGACAAGCGCAGACACGCCTCCATGCTGGACGGGCGAAGATCGGATTTCGGAGAGCCACGGATGGACGGTAGTTCCCTGCATTCGCGACGCATTTTATCGGTGCGGCGCGGCGCGCTTTTGACGACAGCGGTTGCCGCACTTGGCGCCGGCGTCTTGTTCGCCGCCCCTAACTTCTCTGGGAGTCCGTTCGTAGCGTCGGCATCGGCGCAGAATCTGACCGAAAAGGTTCGCGAGCTTCCGCAGAAGCCGGTGGGCTTTGCCGACATTGTCGAAAAAGTGAAGCCGGCGGTGATCTCGGTTCGCGTCAAGATCGATCAGCCAGCCAATTCGAGTGACGGCGACGACAGCGGCTCGCCTTTCCCGCCGGGTTCGCCGTTCGAGAAATTCTTCCGGCAGTTCGGCATGCCAAGCATGCCGAACGGCCATGAGATCATCACCGGCCAGGGTTCGGGTTTCTTCATTTCCGCCGACGGCTATGCCGTCACCAATAATCACGTGGTGCAGAACGCCGAGAACGTGCAGGTCACCACCGACGACGGCAAAACCTACAAAGCCAAGGTCATCGGCACCGATCCGCGCACCGACCTCGCTTTGATCAAGATCGACGGCAATGATTTTCCGTATGTGAAGCTGTCCGACACGACGCCGCGGGTCGGCGATTGGGTGCTTGCGGTCGGCAATCCGTTCGGACTTGGCGGCACCGTGACCGCCGGCATCGTGTCGGCGCGCGGCCGCGATATCGGCGCCGGGCCCTATGACGATTTCATCCAGATCGACGCGCCGGTGAACAAAGGCAATTCCGGCGGCCCGACCTTCGACGTTGACGGCAATGTCATCGGCGTCAATACCGCGATCTTCTCGCCGTCCGGCGGTTCGGTCGGCATTGCCTTTGCCATTCCCGCCGACACCGTCAAAAGCGTGATCGCGCAGCTCCGCGACAAAGGCAGCGTAACGCGCGGCTGGATCGGCGTGCAGATCCAGTCGGTGACGCCCGATATCGCCGACAGCATGGGATTGAAGCAAGCGACCGGAGCGCTCGTTTCCGAGCCGCAGAAAGACAGTCCTGCGGCCAAGGCGGGCATCGCCAGCGGCGACGTCATCACCTCGGTCAATGGCCAGCCGGTCAAGGATGCCCGCGACTCTGGCGCGCAAAATCGGCACCATGTCGCCCGGCGCAGCCGGTCAAGCTCGGCATGCTTCATCAAGGCGCGGACAAGACCGTGACCCTGACGCTCGGCACCTTGCCCGCGGAGAAAGAGGCGGCGAATGCCCCGAGCGCACGAAGAAATTCCGGAAGCGAAGTGCCGAAGCTCGGCCTGACGCTGGCGCCCAGCAGCAAGGTCTCGGGCGCCGGCGGCAACGGCGTCGTGGTCACTGCGGTCGCACAAGGCGGCGTCGCGGCCGACCACGGCTTCCAGGTCGGCGACGTCATTCTCGACGTCGGCGGCAAGCCGGTGACGACGCCGGCGGACGTCCGCAAAGGGCTGACCGACGCGCGTTCGTCGGGCAAGCACACCGTGTTGTTCCGGGTGAAGTCGAACGACGGCACGAAGTTCGTGGCGCTGCCGCTCGGTAACGCCTACGCACGATCCCGCAAACGGCGACCCGTTTTCGGATGGATCATGCGCAAACGAAAGATGGAGCCCGGCTCCGGTTCGAGCGGGTTCTAAAGGAAAGGGGCGATCCGCTGGCATCCGTCGCCCCCGCTGGCGGGCGTACCCTGGGGACGGGTCGCAAGACCCGTCCCCGCCCGATACCAACTCTGCCTCCCGGCATCCGTCGCCCCCGCCGGGGTGGAGTAGGTAAGAGGGGGTGGCGGGCAGCCGCTCGCCACCCCCTCGCTTTCTGATTTCGCCCGGCTCGCGGTTCGGCAGCATGGCGACTTTACGGTCCGGATGGTATGGCTTGGCCTAAGCCCCGGCGCCGGCGCGGAATGATTATATATTCGGGGTGGACACACAGCTTTTGAGTGCGGCGATAGAACATGCGTCTTCTCATCATTGAGGACGACCGCGACGCGGCCGATTATCTGGTCAAGGCGTTCCGCGAAGTCGGCCATGTCGCCGACCAGGCCGGCGACGGCGAGGAGGGGCTCCAGCTCGCGCTCGACGGCGAATACGACGTGCTGATCGTCGATCGCATGCTGCCGAAGCGCGATGGCCTGTCGGTCATCGGCGCTTTGCGGGCCAAGTCGGTAGAAACGCCGGTCCTGATCCTTTCGGCGCTCGGTCAGGTCGACGACCGGGTCAAGGGGCTGCGCACCGGCGGCGATGACTATCTCGCCAAGCCGTACGCCTTTTCCGAGCTTCTGGCGCGGGTCGAGGCGCTGGCGCGCCGCCGCGGCAGCCGCGGCGAGGAGACCGTTTATCGCGTCGGCGATCTGGAGCTCAACCGGCTGTCGCATGAGGTCAGCCGCGCCGGGCCAGGAAGTGCAGCTGCAGCCGCGGGAATTTCGCCTGCTCGAATATCTGATGCGGCATGCCGGCCAGGTGGTTACTCGCACCATGCTGCTGGAGAACGTGTGGGACTATCATTTCGATCCGCAGACCAACGTGATCGACGTGCATATTTCGCGTTTGCGATCTAAAATCGACAAAGGCTTTGCGCAGCCGCTGCTGCATACCGTGCGCGGCGCGGGCTATATGATCCGCGACGGCGCCCGGTAAGTTCGCCGCATCGCGTATTGACCGGAGAGGACTGGAGATCACCATGACGCCAAGCAACGCCGCGCCGTTTCTCGCGGCCCGTGATTTCCTGTTGCGTCATCGCGAGGACTACGCGCGCCGCCTATCGCGATTTTCAATGGCCGAAGCTCGATCGCTTCAACTGGGCGCTCGATTATTTCGACGTCATGGCGCGCGACAATCCGAATCCGGCGCTTTGGCTGGTCGACGAGGACGCCGGCGAGACCAAGCTGTCCTTTGCCGCCATGAGCGGCACGCTCCAATCAGGTCGCCAATGCGCTGCGCAAGCTCGGCGTCCGCCGCGGCGACCGCATCCTGGTCATGCTCGGCAATGTGGCGGCGCTGTGGGAATGCATGCTGGCGGCGATGAAGCTCGGCGCCGTCATCGTGCCGGCGACGACGCTGCTCACCCGCAACGATCTCGCCGATCGGTTCGCCCGCGGCCGCGTCCGCCATGTCATCGCCAACGCCGACGCCGCGGCCAAATTCGCCGATCTGCCCGGCGATTACACGCGCATCGTCGTCGGCAAGGAGGTGCCGGGCTGGATTTCCTACGAGAGCGCTTATCAAGCGTCCGCGGAATTCGCGCCGGACGGCGAAACGCGGCCGGACGATCCGGTGCTGCTCTATTTCACCTCCGGCACCACGGCGACGGCCGAAGCTCGTCCTGCACAGCCACCAAAGCTATCCGGTCGGCCATCTGTCGACCATGTATTGGCTCGGACTGCGGCCGGGCGACGTGCATCTCAACATTTCGTCGCCGGGCTGGGCCAAGCACGCCTGGAGCTGTTTCTTTTCGCCGTGGAACGCGCAAGCGGCGGTCTTCATCGTCAATCAGCGCCGGTTCAACGCGCGCGGTCTGCTCGATACTATCGTGCGCTGCGGCGTCACGACGTTCTGCGCGCCGCCGACCGTGTGGCGGATGCTGATCCAGGAGGATCTTGTCGGCTTGGCCGGTGCGCATCAAGGAGCTTGATCAGCGCCGGCGAGCCGCTCAATCCCGAGGTCATCGAGCGGGTCAAGGCGGCCTGGGGCATCACCATCCGCGACGGTTACGGCCAGACCGAGACGACGGCGCTTGGTCGGCAATACGCCGGGCCAGAAGCTGAAAGCCGGCTCGATGGGCCGGCCGCTGCCGGGCTATCGCGTCGCGCTGCTCGATGCGAACGGCGCGCCGGCCAAAGAGGGCGAGATCTGTCTCATGCTGGAGCCGCGGCCGACCGGATTGATGCAGGGCTATCAGGCTGACGACGGCAGCGTGCGTGCCGAACGAGAGAGCGTCTATCGCACCGGCGACGTCGCCGCGGTCGACGACGACGGCTATCTGACCTATGTCGGCCGCGCCGACGACGTGTTCAAATCCTCCGATTATCGCATCAGCCCGTTCGAGCTTGAGAGCATACTTGATCGAGCATCCGGCGGTGGCCGAGGCGGCCGTGGTGCCGTCGCCCGATCCGATGCGGCTTGCCGTGCCGAAGGCTTTCTTGGCGCTGGCGCCCGGCCAAAAACCGGATCGCGACACTGCGTTATCGATCTTTCGCCATTGCCGCACGTGCGCTCGCGCCGTTCAAGCGGGTGCGGCGGCTCGAATTCGCCGAACTGCCGAAAACGATTTCCGGAAAAATCCGGCGCGTCGAGCTGCGGCGGACCGAGGCGGCAAAACCTCGAGGCCGGCAAACGCGCGCCGCTCGAATTCTGGGAAGACGATTTCTCCGACAGCGAATTGGGCTGCGCAAGCCGAGAACACAAAGTGACCGCACTCGGCAAACTTCTGCGCACGACGGCGTTCAAGCTGACGCTGGTTTATCTGGCGATCTTCGTCCTGTTTGCGGCGTCGCTGCTTGGCTATTTCGCGCTCAATACCCGACGCCTCATCGACGAGCAGATCACCTCGACGGTCGATGGCGAAATCAACGGGCTGTCCGAGCAATACGAGCAAGGCGGCATCAGGCGGCTGGTGATCGTCGTCGATCTGCGCTCGCGCCGGCCGGGATCGAGCCTTTACCTGGTGACGACGCCGAACCGGGGAGGGGCTTGCCGGCAATGTCGGCTCGCTCGAGCCGGGCGTGCTCGACCACCCCGGCTGGCTCGAAACCAATTATCGGCGGCTTGAGTCGCCGGAAGGCAGCGACCATCGCGCTCTGGTGCGGGTCGTGCAACTGCCGGGCGGCTTCCATCTTCTTGTGGGCCGCGACCTCGAGGAGCGCGAGCGGCTGTTCGGCATCATCGCTCATGCCGGGCAATGGTCGCTGGCGCTGGTCATCGTGCTCGGTCTGGCCGGCGGATTCTTCGTCAGCCGGCGCGTGCTCAAGCGCATCGACGCCATGACCGATACGGCGCAAACCATCATGCGCGGCGATCTCGCCGGACGCCTGCCGGTCGCCGGCACCGGCGACGAGCTCGACCGCCTCGCCGATCACCTCAACGCCATGCTCGAGCGCATCGAGGCCTGATGCGGGGCCTGAAGGAAGTGTCCGACAACATCGCCCATGACCTGAAAACACCGCTGACCCGGCTGCGCAATCGCTGCGAACAGACGCTGCGCCACCCCGCCGGCGATGCGGCCTATCGCGAAGCCTTGGAGTCGACCATCGCCGAATCCGACGATCTCATCCGCACCTTCGATGCGCTGTTGATGATCGCGCGCGCCGAATCCGGCCAGGCGCGCGACAACATGATCGAATTCGACGCCGCCGAAATCGCCCGCGACGTCGGCGAGCTCTACGAGCCGCTGGCCGATGAAAAGGGCATTGCGCTTGAAGGTCGACACCAATGGCGCGGCGCCGGTGCGCGGAAACCGCGAACTGGTCAGCCAGGCACTGGCAAACCTGGTCGACAACGCCATCAAATATGCGCGTCCGGACGGCAAGGTGAACGGCACGCCGACCGAAGTCGTTGATCAAGGCCGGCGGCGAAGGCGAGCGCATCACGCTGAGCGTTGCGGATCACGGGCCCGGGCATTCCCGACGCCGATCGCGGCCGCGTGGTGGAGCGGTTTCGTGCGTCTCGAGCAGAGCCGGTCGGAGCCGGGCTCCGGATTGGGCTTGAGCCTGGCGTCCGCGGTGGCGCGCCTGCACGGCGGCGAGCTGAAGCTTGAGGACAATCATCCCGGCCTGCGCAGCACGATCGCGCTGCCGCGCGCCGGGCCGGCGGGGACGGGATGAAGACGGCCGGCGCGCGCGAAAAACGGCCGAAGCGACGACGCCGAAAATCCGACGATGGCGGCACTGATCCAGCGGCTCGGCGGCGCATTGCCGCAGTCCGCGGCGCAAGCGTGCGGCGCGGGTCGGCGGACTTCTCGCAGCCCTCAAGGCGCAACGCCGCGGTCCGCGACGCTGCAAATCGCTTCGTTCGCTGCCCATCCTCCCTTGGCGATGCTGCTCGGCGGCATCGCCGAGGCTGCGCCCTATCTGTGGGACCTGGTGCAAGTCGGACCCGCGCGCGCTTTGTCGCGCTTGCTCGACAGCGATCCGGACGCGGCGCTTGCCGATTTGCTGGCCGAAACCGTAAAAGCGGCCGCCGCGACGCGCGTGCGCAGAGCGACGTGCATGCGTGTTCTGCGCCGCATGAAGGCGGAAGCCGCGCTTTTGATTGCGCTTGCCGATATCGGCGGCGTCTGGCCGGTCGCGCGCGTCACCGCGGCGCTCACCGACGTCGCCGACACCGCGCTCGGCGCCGCGGTGCATTTTCTCCTTGCGCGAGGCGGTCAAGCGCAAAAAGCTCGCGCCGCCGGATCGCAACAATCCCGAAACCGCCAGTCGGCTATATCGTGCTGGCGATGGGCAAGATGGGCGGCCGCGAGCTCAATTTCTCCAGCGATATCGATCTCATGGTTTTCTTCGATCGCCGCGGCGGCAAAGCTCGCTGCCGGCGTCGAGCCGGCGCCGTTCTACGTGAACCTGACGCGCGATCTGGTCAAACTTTTGCAGGAACGGACCGCCGACGGCTATGTCTTTCGGGTCGATTTGCGGCTGCGGCCCGATCCGTCCTCGACGCAAATCGCGATTTCGACCGAAGCGGCGCTCGACTACTACGAGAGCCGCGGCCAGAATTGGGAGCGGGCGGCGCTGATCAAGGCCCGCGCCTGCGCCGGCGATCTCGCCGCCGGCGAGCGGCTGCTTGCGCGATCTCGCGCCCGTTCGTCTGGCGGAAATATCTCGACTACGCGACCATTGCCGACGTTCACGAAATGAAGCGGCAAATCCACGCCTATCGCGGCCATGGCGAGATCGCGATCGAAGGTCACAATATCAAGCTCGGCCGCGGCGGCATCCGCGAGATCGAGTTCTTCGCCCAGACTCAGCAGCTCATCGCCGGCGGCCGGCACGGCGAGCTGCGCGGCCGCGGCACGCTCGCCACGCTCGCCGTGCTTGCCGCCGACGGCTGGATCGATGCTGGCGGCGCGCGATGAACTGACGGCGGCTTACGATTTTCTGCGCCGCGTCGAGCACCGTTTGCAGATGATGGCCGACGAGCAGACCCATACGCTTGCCGGCCGATGCCGCCGCGCTCGACGTGTTTGCCCGTTTTCTCGGCTTTGCCGGCCGCGACGATTTTGCCGAAGTGCTTCTCGTGCATTTACGCAACGTCGAGCGGCACTATGTCCGGCTATTCGAGCGCGCCCCGGAATTTCTGGCGCGCCGGCAGCAATCTGTCCTTTGCCGAGGCGGCAGTGAGGGCGAGACGCTCGACCGGCTGGCGCAATTGGGCTTCCGCCGGCCGCACGAAGTCCTGGCCGCGGTGCACAATTGGCGCACCGGCCGCTACCGCGCGTTGCGCGGCGAACAAGCGCGGACAATCTCACTCGACCTTGTTCCGGTCATTGTCGATCAATTCTCGCGTGCGGAAAATCCGGATGCGGCATTTGCCACGTTCGATCGCTTTCTTGCCGGGCTTGCGCGCCGGCGGCCGCTTTTTCTCGCTGCTGCGGCAAAATCCCGAGCTGATCCGCTTTGTCGCGCTCATCCTCGGCACTGCGCCGCGACTCGCCGAAATCCTGGCGCATCATCCGCATTTCATCGACCCCTTGGTCGAGCCGCGCTTCTTCGCCTCGCTGCCAGACGCAAAAGCGGCTCGACGGCGGCCCTGACGCTGTTCGCTGGATGAGACGCGCAACTACGAAGCCGTGCTCGACGCCATCCGGCTGTTCGGCCAGGAGCATATGTTCCTGATCGGCGCGCGCGTTCTGTCCGGGTCGATTGTCCGCGGAACAGGCCGGCGAGGCTTTCGCCCGGCTGGCCGATGTGCTGCTGCGCGCGGTCCACAGCCAGGTGGAAGACGACTTCATCGCCGCTCACGGCCGCATCCGTGGCGGCGAGAGCGCCATCGTCGCGCTCGGGCGGCTTGGCGCCTGGGAAATGACCGCCAACTCCGATCTCGATCTCATTGTCATTTACGATTTTGACGCACGCCCAGCCGAGTTCGGATGGGGAGCGCCCGCTCTACGGCGGCGCAGTATTTCGCCCGCTTCACGCAACGGCTCATCAGCGCGCTTACGGTGCAGACCAATTACGGCCAGCTCTATCAAGTCGATATGCGGTTGCGGCCATCGGGCCGGTCCGGTCCGGTGGCGACGCAGATCGACGGCTTTCGGAGCTACCAGGAGCGGGAGGCCTGGACCTGGGAGCATCATGGCACTGACGCGCGCGCGCGTGGTTTCCGGCTCTTCCGCCTTTGCGGCAAAAATCGACGCGATCGATCCGCGATGTGCTCCGCCGCAAACGCGACGCGCGCCGCGTCGCCGCCGATGTCGTCGATATGCGCGCCGCCATCGCCAAAGAAAAGGGCGATGCCAATCCGTGGGACCTCAAATATGCGGCCGGGGGATTGATCGATATCGAATTCATCGCCCAATATCTGCAGCTCGTCCATGCCGCGACGATGCCGGAAATCCTCGACACGTCGACGGCGCGAAGCTTGGAAAAGGCGGCGCGGCTTGGCGTGCTCAAACCGGAAGATGCCGAAGTACTGCGCCCGGCGGTGCGTCTGTTCCACGACCTGACGCAAATCCTGCGGCTTTGCCTGCCGGCGGCTTTCGATCCGAAAACGGCAAGCGCCGGCGTGCTTGGTCTGCTCGCGCGCGCCGCCGACTTGCCGGATTTTCCGGCGCTCCAAGCTCATGTCGAAGAGACTCAGCGCCAGGTGCGGGAATGTTTCGTGCGGATTTTGGGGAAAGGGCCGTGACAGGCAGCTTGCTGCTTAAGCATGCGCGCTCGTGATCGGCGACGGTCCGTCCTGCGGCACGATGCTCGCTTGCGAAATCTCTTTGAAGAACGGCTGCGTCACAAGCGGCATCCGCACGACGACCATGGTGCCGTGGCCGAGCTTCGAGCGAATGCGCATCACGCCGCCGTGCAGTTCGACAAGCGATTTGGCGATAGCGAGACCAAGGCCAGACCCCTGGTGGCGCTTGGTCAATTGACTTTCGACCTGTTCGAATGGCCGGCCGAGCTTGCGCAGTGCATTCTTTCGGAATACCGATGCCATTGTCGGCGATGGCGATCGTGACCATGCCGCCGCGTCGGCGGCCGCGCATCGTCACCGCGCCGCCGTCGGGGGTGAACTTCACCGCATTGGACAGAAGATTGAGCGCGATCTGCTTGAGCGCGCGGCGATCGGCGTTGAGCTCGATCTGCGGATCGACCTTCGCGTCGAGCTTGAGATTCTTTTCGCCGGCGCGGGTCGATACGACCCGCAGGCAGTCGGCAAGCACCGGCTCAAGCGCGACGAGTTCCGGAGCGAGCCGAATGCCGCCGGCCTCGATTTTCGACATGTCGAGAATGTCGTTGATGACGTCGAGCAGATACTCGCCGCTCTCGCGGATATCGCGGGAATATTCGGTATATTTCTCGGCGCCGAGCGGTCCGAACATGCCCGATTCCATGATTTCGGAGAAACCGATGATGGCATTGAGGGGCGTGCGCAGTTCGTGGCTCATATTGGCCAGGAATTTCGACTTGGCCGCGTTGGCTTCCTCGGCGCGGGTTTTTTCCTCGGCGTATTTTTCGGCAAGATCGGCCAGTTCGCCGGTCTGCACTTCGAGGGCCTGGCGCGATTTGCGCAAATCGGCGATGGTGGCGATCTGCCGCTTCTCGCCTTCGATCAGCTTCTGCTCGTGCTGCTTGAGCTTGGTGATGTCGGTGCCGACCGACACATAGCCGCCGTCCTTGGTGCGGCGCTCGCTGATATGCATCCAGCGCCCGTCGTCGAGCTGCGCTTCGAAGGTGCGCGCGCCGCGCGGCTCGACCGTCCGTCATTGGCGGCAGCGGTGCGGATGATCGGCGTTTTGCCCGGCGGCAACGATCGTCTCGAAGCCGGTGCCCGCGGCAACGGCCTCGTCGGGCAGGTGATGCAGTTCTGGAAATTCGAGTTGCACAGCACCAGCCGATTCTCGGCGTCCCACAGCACGAAGGCTTCGGGGATGGTCTCGATGGCGTCGCGCAGCCGCAAATCGGCCGCCGTGGTGCGCTCGACCAGGCTCTTCTGCTCGGAGATATCGACGGCGATGCCGATGAGATGCGGGCCGGCTTCGCCATCCTGGCGCGCCAGTTCGCAGCGCACCCGCAGCCACAGCCACTTGCCGTCGGCGTGGCGCATGCGGAAGGCGTGATCGATCGCCTGCATTTTGGCGTCGGCAAGCTGCGTCGCCAGTTCGATACAGATCGATGTCGTCCGGATGAACGAGCGCATTGACCTCGCCGAAGGTGAGGAGGTCGTCCTTCTGCGGCAGGCCGAGAATGTCGTACATCGAATGCGACCAGAACACGCGGCCGCGCGCCAGGTCCCAGTCCCATAGCCCGCAGCGGCCGCGATTGAGCGCGGTGTCGACCCGGCTCGCTCACAGTGTCGTGAATAAGGTCGGCTTCGCGCGCCCGCGTCGCCTGCCAGTGGAAGGCGAAGCCGAGGATCAGCACCACGAAGCCGGTCGTCGCCGACAAGGTCACCGTCAGCGCGGTGGTCGATCGCCAGTCGGCCAGCGCGTCCTTGCGGCTTTGAATGACGGCGAGGAGGCCGACGGGAGTTCTTCAACGCCCGCACCGTGGCGAAGGCGATTTCGCCGTCCGGCAGCGCGATCTCCATGGTGCCTGCGGCGGCGCCGAAGGTGGTCAGCGGCTGCGACGGGCCGAGCACGTCGAGGATTTGGCGGCCCAGAAGCTGCGGCTCATTCGGCAGGCGGCGACGATCGTGCCGTCGCCATCGGCGATCAGGACGCGCCGGCCGGCGCCCGCTGCCCACGCCGGCAACGCTTGCTGGAGCGCTTCGGAGGTGCGCGGCAGATGCGTGGCGTCGTGCGGCGGGCGATCGAGCGCGGCGGCGAAATGATCGGCAAGCGCCTCGATGGTCTGGGTCGCCGTCGAACACGACCTGGCGGCGGTGTTCGAGCACCTGCACGGCGGCGCCGATGCAGATCGTCACCATGAAGGCGATGATGAGAACCGGAACGGCGCGGCGCAACAGCGGCTCGGCCGTCAACAGCCGCCGATAAGCGGGATTGGCGATTGATTGCGCCAGCCCCTTGATCGAATCGGAACGTAGAGACGCACTCGCCGCATCGGCGCGCGCCATGCCTGCCTCCGTTCGGATTATTCCGTCCACCACCCGCAATCGAAGAGGTGTGCCGCATCTCTCCGAATCGTCGATCAATAGAATTGATGCGCGCTGATTTGTCGAGAGTCCGTAGTCAATATTTTTTTAAGAATTGTCCCAAGCTAATTTATTGCGATGCAAAACAGGGAGTGATCTGGCCGGCAGGAGCAAGATAATCCTTTTCGCTGAGTCACTTGCGTGGGCGATGCCGCGTTCGTCGCGCGCAATTGCGTTTCCGCGTCTAAACATGGTCGTCGAGCGTATCTTCGGCAGTCGTCGCAGTGGCGAAAAGCACTTCAGCTTTCCGCCAGCGTGCGCGCCACGATGTCGTGGACGTCGCGCGACAGCGCCGGCGCGGCGGCGACGCGGCGGAGCGCCGCTTCGGCCTTGCCGCGGCGGCTGGCTTCGAACGCGCGCCAGGAGCGGAATGCGCCCATCAGCCGCGCCGCGACCTGCGGGTTCTTCGGATCAAGCGCCAGCACGATATCGGCAACGAATTCATAGCCCGCGCCGTCGCGGCGATTGAATTGGGTATGGTTGACCTGCGCGAACGAGCCGATCAGCGCCCGGACACGGTTGGGATTGGCGATCGAAAAGGCCGGATGCTTGGTCAGTGCGCGCACGCGGTCGAGCGTCGCCGGCTCCGGGATCGCCGCCTGCAGCGCCAGCCATTTGTCGATGATCAGCGGATCGTCGGCGTAGCGCTTGTAGAAGTCGTCGAGCGCCGCGGCGCGTTCCGGCCGATCATGCAGCGCCAGCGTTTCCAGCGCCGCCATGCGGTCGGTCATATTGTCGGCGCTTTGGTATTGCGCAAACGGCCCGCGCGATCGTCTTCGCCGTCTCCGTCATGGCCAGAGAGATCGAGACAGATATTCTTCAAGCGCGCGCCGCCCGGCGCTTTGCGCGTCCGGCCGATAGGGCCCGGGCGTGATCATCCGCTGGTAGGTGTCGGCCAGCGCCGCGCCGTGGCGCGTGCCGATCGCCGCACGCAATTTGCGGCGCGCGGCAAAGACCGCATCGGGATCGACGTCGCCGCCGAGTTCGCGCGCGATATCGGCCTCGCTCGGCGGCGACAGTGTCAGCGCAATGAAGGCGGGTTCGAGCTTGGCGTCGTTGAGGATGGCGCCGAGCGCCGCCATCAAGCCGTCGTCCTCGCGTGCGCGGGCCGCCGGCGCGCACCGCCGCGACATTGGCCTTGAGCAAGCGTCATCGCCAAGGTCTGCACCGCCTGCCAGCGGTTGAACGGATCGGAATCGTGCGCGGCGAGGAAACGCAAATCGTCGGGCTCGATCGGCAGCGTGCAGCTTGATCGGCGCGGAGAAGCCGCGGTTGAGCGACGGCACCGGCCGCTCCGTCGACGTCGGTGAAGACAAAGCGTCTGGTTTGGCTCGCGTCAGTTCGATCACACCGCGGTCGAGCGGCTCGCCGTCGAGCACGAGCGGCAGATTCGCTCGCCGTTCGCCGCCGACGAGCCCGAGCGCGAGCGGAATCGACCATCGGCTCCTTTTTCGGCTGGCCGGGCGTCGGCGGAATGGTCTGCGTGATGTCGAGCCGGTAGGTTTTCGCCCGCGCGTCGTAATGCGGCGCGACCTTGATGTCCGGCGTGCCGGCCTGCGAGTACCAGCGCATGAATTGCCGTAAAAAATCGCGCCGGCTGACGTCGGCGAAGCACTGCACGAATTGCTCGACCGTTGCCGCCTGGCCGTCATGGCGCGTGAAATAGAGGTCCATGCCCTTGCGGAATAATGGCGGGGCCGAGCAGCGTGCGGATCATGCGCACCACTTCGGCGCCTTTTTCGTAGACGGTCGAGGTGTAGAAGTTGTTGATCTCGCGATAGACTTCGGGCCGCACCGGATGGGCGAGCGGTCCGGCATCCTCGACGAACTGGTGCGAGCGCAAGCCGCGCACGTCGCTGATGCGCTCAACGGCGCGCGAGCGCTGATCGGCGGTGAATTCCTGGTCGCGGAAGACGGTAAGCCCTTCCTTGAGGCAGAGCTGGAACCAGTCGCGGCAGGTGATGCGGTCGCCGGTCCAGTTGTGGAAATATTCGTGCGCGATCACCGCCTCGATGCCGGCGTAATCGGCGTCGGTGGCGCTTGCCGGCGAGGCCAGCACGTATTTGTCGTTGAAGACGTTAAGCCCCTTGTTCTCCATCGCGCCCATGTTGAAAGCGGAGACGGCGACGATCATGAAAATATCGAGGTCGTATTCGCGGCCGAACGCGGTTTCGTCCCAGCGCATGGAGCGCTTGAGACTGTCCATGGCGTAGGGGCAGCGGTCCTCCTTGCCGGGCTCGACATAGATGGCGAGCTTGACCGCGCGGCCCGGACATGGTGGTGAAGCTGTCCTCGACGCAGGCGAGATTGCCGCCGACCAGCGCGAACAGATAGGACGGTTTCGGGAACGGATCGTGCCAGACTGCAAAATGCCGCGACGTGCCCGGGACATCGCCGTGCGCAACGAGATTGCCGTTGGACAGCAGCACCGCCGCTTCCGACTTTTCCGCCTCGATGCGGGTGGTGTAGACCGCCATCACGTCCGGCCGGTCGAGAAAATAGGTGATGCGGCGGAAGCCTTCGGCCTCGCATTGCGTGCAATAGGTCGCGCCGGCGCGGTAGAGCCCCATCAATTGCGTATTGCCGGTCGGATCGACCGCGGTTTCGATTTCAAGCGTGAACGGCCGGTTCGGCACTTGCGCGATGGTCAGCCGGTCCGGCGTGGCGACGAAGCTGTCCGGCCGCCAGCGGCTTGCCGTCGAGCGCGAGCGCACGAAGCGTTATGTCGTCGCCATCGAGCACCAGCGGCGCCGGCGTTCCGGTGGCATTGGGCTTGATCTTGAGCTTGGCGCGGACGGTGCTCGCGGTCGGGTGCAGCGAGACGTCGAGATCGACGGTTTCGATCAGCCAGTCGGGCGGCCGGTAATCGGCAAGGCGGATAGGACGGGGTTCTTCGGTGCGCATGACAGGGTGATGTAGAGGCTTTGCCGCGCAAATGAAAGCGCAAGGCGGCGACGAGTTTTGCAGCCGACGATCCAGCTAATCTATTCGCGCGGCGATCGCGCAACGCAGGCCCTCCGGCCGGAATTCGAGCTTGGTACCCCCGCCCAGATCTTGGGCCAGCCCACGCTCGATAAGGCGCGAACCGAATCCCTTGTGGACCGGAGGATCGACGGCGGGGCCGCCCGATTCCCGCCACTCCAGCCGCAGCAGGGATTGCTGATCTTGCCGCTCGATTTGCCAGGCGATTTTCACGCTGCCCCTGCCGTTCGACAGCGCGCCGTATTTCGCCGCATTGGTGGCGAGTTCATGGAGCGCCATGCTGATGGACAAGGCCATCTTGGCCGACAGCCGCACCGATGGCCCGGTCACCTGGAAGCGGCTCGAATCGCCGCTTCTGTAGGGCATGATGGCTTGGCCGACGATCTCTATGAGGTTGGCACCTTGCCAGTTTTCCTCCGTCAGGACGTCATGCACGCGCGACAGCGACATCAGCCGTGCCTCGAACAAGGCCCGTGCGTTTTCGCCGGACTGCGGACCGCGAAACGATTGCGCGGCAATCGACTGTACGGTCGCAAGCGTATTCTTGACTCGATGATTTAACTCGTTGAGCAACAGAAGGCGATGATCTTCGACGCGCTTGCGCTCGCTGATGTCGAGGGCGGCGCAGACACCCCCTACGATTTTGCCCGCCGCGTCGCGCAATGGCGCTGCCTGGACCAATAGCGCAATGCCCGAACCGTCGGAGAAGCGTATTTCGAACTCCTCGTTGGCGAAGGAGTTCGTTACGCGCCGCGCGCCGCAGCGGCAACAGATCGATCGGCACTTCGCGGCCATTTTGATAGAAGCGAAAATGTTCCGGACGCTGGCTCCCGCTCGTGGAGAGCGCCACATTGGCGGCAAGCGGCATGCGCAACAGCTCCGCCGCACTGCGATTGCGGATCACGGTTCGGACATCGGCATCGTAGGTGAACCAGACCGCGGCGGGGACGGTCGCCAGCACCGTCTGCAATTGGGTCTTCTGCGCTTCCACCTCGGCGGCAATCTCACGCCGCATTCTCGCCATGGCGATATTGGTATTGACCCGCGCCAATAGCTCGCGGGCGCTAAATGGCTTGGTCAGATAATCGTCGGCGCCCGCCCCGAGGCCTTCGACCTTCGCTTCGTCACCCGCACGCGCCGACAGCAAAATAACCGGCAAGTCGCTCATCGCGGTATCCGCGCGAACTTGCTGCAGCAATTGAAAGCCGTCGCACAAGGGCATCATGACGTCCGAGAGAAGAAGTTCGGGCCTTTCGCGCCGGATCGCTTTCAGGGCATCGAGTCCGTTGCCGACCGTCTCGACGGAATAATGCGGAGCCAATAAGCGGCGCACATAATCCCGCATATCGGCATTATCGTCGGCAATCAGGACGCGCGGGCGCTTGTCAGCGGCGGCCTGCATCGGCCGCCCAGCCGCAACGTCCCGGAAAATGTCGACCGCCGGCGCGGCGTTGTCTGCGTCAGCCGGCAGCCAGCGCTGGGCCTCTTCGACATAAGCGGCCGCTCTCGCCGCCTCCAGTTCTTGGCGTGCGGTCGGGCTACTCGCGGTCGAGCGCTCTTGCTCGTAAGGAATAATGACCGTGAAGGCGGTGCCGCGGCCGACTTCGCTCGTTACGCTGACCTCGCCGTTATGCAGGGCGACAAGTTCGCGGACCAGTGCAAGACCGATGCCCGATCCCTCGTAAGTGCGGCCGCGCTGACCCTCGACGCGGTGAAACCGCTCGAAGACGTGCGGCAATTCGCTTGCAGGAATTCCGACGCCGGTATCGCTCACCGTCAGCGCAACGCGGCCGTCGCGATCGCCGAGCCGAACGGTGATGCCGCCGCTAAACGTGAACTTGAAGGCATTGGAGATAAGATTGAGAACGATTTTCTCCCACATCTGCCGGTCGACATCGACAGGAGGCAGGCGCGCTTCGCAGTCGATCTGCAGCGTCAGATTGGCGCGCTCGCATACCGAGGCGAAATTGGCGGCCGTTTCGCGGGTCGCGACGCCCAAGTCGGTGCTCTCGAAATGGGTCAGCATGCGGCCGGCTTCGACGCGGGAGTAATCGAGAAGCGTGTTGACGAGGCGCAAAAGCCGCAAGGCGTTGCGATGCGCCAGCGTTATTTCCTCGCGCCGTTGCGGCGGCAAGTCGTCGCCGCGACGCAAGGCATCTTCAAGCGGTCCGAGCATCAGCGTCAGCGGCGTACGGAATTCGTGGCTGACATTGGAGAAGAACGCGGTTTTGGCATGATCGAGTTCGGCCAGCGCTTCGGCGCGGCGGCGTTCCTGCTCGTAAGCCTCGGCATTGGCGATCGCGGCGGCGATCTGGCCGGCCACAAGCTTCATGAAGCCGGCATAACTGTCATCGAACAGGCGGAACGGATTGAGTCCCGCGATCAGAAAACCTTCGTGGCCGGTTTCGCCGCTCGGCATGATCGGCAGCACGACGGCGGTGTTCGGGGCTTGCTGCCAGGGGCCGCGCGGGAAGATCGCTTGGAACGCGGATTCAAGATTAGCGACGATCCGCGGCTGACGGTCCTTCAGCACGTCCGCGAGCGGCCACTCATGATCGCCATGCACCGCCAGCGTCGGCAGCAGCGCGGGATGATCTCGGCCGATGCCCGCGGCACTCGCCAGGGACGCAGTGCGTCCGCCCGGGTCAAGAATGTAGATCATGGCGAAGGGCAGATCGTGAGGATCGGTGGCTAGCGCGCCGGCGCAGCGCTCACACGCTTGCTGCCAAGTGCGCGCTTCGGCCGTTGTCGCGGCGAGTTCCCGTAACAAGGCAAGCTGCCGTTCGCCGATAACGCGCTGGGTATCGTCGGTATTGGCGCAGAAAATGCCGCCGACACGACCATCATCGTCGGGAATAGGACTGTATGAGAACGTGTAGTGGGTTTCTTCGGGATATCCGTTGCGCTCCATGATCAGGAGCTGAGCTTCGACATAGATGCCTTCGTCGCCGCCCATAGCCTGCGACAACAGCGGCGAAATGTCCTGCCAGATTTCGCTCCACACGACCGCAGTGGGCTTGCCGAGCGCCCATGGATGTTTACCGCCGATGATCGATTTGTACGGATCGTTGTAGAGATAAATCAGCTCCGCGCCCCAGCCGATCCAGATCGGCTGCCGCGACGCAAGCATGATGGCGACGGCGGTCTGGAGACTTTTGGGCCAGCCGCCTTGGGCGCCGAGCGAAGTCTTGCCCCAATCGAAATCCCGAATGAGTTTTGCGAGCTCACTTTTCCCCCGCGGCGGCCGCCCGGCCTCGGCCGCAATTGGGGAATGATCGGCGGGATCTCCCGCCAACGCCTCGCTCATCGTATGCCCCTTACGCAGGCCGATCCCTCAATGGATGGTGGGTCCTGCGGGAAAGTACCCAAACGCATGAAGTTCATCAAAGTTCCCCACGCGGTTGACCTCCGGATTGCGACCACACCGCTTATCAGACAAAGGCTTAATGGTCGCCGAAACCGCTTGAGTGGGTAGCGTATGGGAGTGTTCGGAAAAAGAGGCGAACGCCGCCGCCGAACCGGCCGCCGGCGTATCGGCTGGTCGGACGGAGGAATCAGCGCCGCGGTTCGGCGTGGCCGATAACGCGCCGGATCGTTGGGAAGCGGCGGCGCAGACGGCGCTCCAGCGCGTCCACCATGTCATGCACCGTGGCGACCGAGCGTGCCGGATCGACGCTGCAATGGAAATTCACGATCTCGCCGTCGGCCACCTCACGCACCCGGACATCGTGGACCTCGGCAAGGTCCGGTATTTCCGCCGCGAGGGTCGCCAGCGCCTCGCGTACCTCCACGATCCGAGCAGCCGCCGCGTCGCGCCCGGAGAGCACGTCCGCCGGCAATGGCTCGATATGCGTTTCGACTTCCGCGCCGGCGCCGAGTTCGTCGCGCACCGCCTGTTCGAACCGGCTGGCGACGTCGTGGGCGGCGCCAAGCGGCTGACCGCCCTCGACTTCGAGGTCGGTCGAAACCGACAGCTTCCCCGCTATGGTTTGAACCGCGACGTGATGGATAGCGAGGCCGAGATCGCGGGCGATCACCATGACGCGCTCCCGTACCGTTTCGTCATCCAGCGCGCGCGCCTCGGTGGTGATGGTGACTTCGGCCGACGGCAGCTCGGTGCGGATGGCAGCCGTTAATTGCTGCTTGATAGCGGTGACGCGGTCGAGCGGCAGCGTGCGGCTGACGCCGACGCCGAGTTCGACGAATAGCACGGCGCCGGCCGGCCGCGCCCGCACCCGCTCGACGGCAACAACGCCGGGCACCAGGCGCGCGATGGCCGCAACCCGTTCGCTCACGCCGGCTGGCGCTGTGTCGGTCAGCGTATCGATGGTGCGCCGGCCGAGCCGCCAACCCGCGATGCAGATGAACACGGCGACGACGAGCGCCGCCGCAGCATCGGCCCATGGAAAACCGAGCGCAACGCCGCCAAGCCCGGCCAGCACGCCAACGGACGACCACATGTCTGACGAGAAATGCAGCGCATCGGCGCGCAGGGCTTCGCTCGATGTCGCCCGCGCGACGCGTTCGAGCGTACGGGCGCGGAAAAAGTCGACGGCGATGGAAATCGCGATAACGATGAAAGCCGCCGCGGTCGCTTCGACCGCGTAGGGCTTGGCGGCGATGAGCCGCTGCACGGCTTCGAAGATCACCGCCGCGGACAGGACAAACAGCAGTGCGGTTTCGGCGAGCGCACTGACGCTCTCGATCTTGCCGTGGCCGAATTGATGTTCGGCGTCGGCCGGCTTGTCGGACAGGCGCACCGCAAGGAAGGTCAAGAGCGTCGCCGACAAGTCGATCAAGGAATGGCCGGCCTCGGACAGGATGGCGAGCGAGCCGGTCAGAAGCCCGACGACCGCTTTGGCCGCCGTCAGACCCGCCGACGCGGCAATCGATCCGAGCGCGGCCTTCTCTTTGGCGTTCATACGGCGGCCCCCTGGCCCGGGGAGGGGTTACTGACGTCCCGGCGGGCCGTCAATGCGCCCGCGACGGCCATTGCGGATTCGCTTGGCTCAGGCGCTTAAGCCACCATCTACCATCAGCAGACTTCCGGTCGTGAAGCTGCTGGCATCGGAAGCGAGATAAAGCACCGAACGCGCCACTTCCTCGGCGCGGACATGGCGCTTGAGCGGAATGATATCGTTGAAGAACGCCGTCGCGTCCCGCCCGAGCACGCCGCCGAGGCTGTCTTCGACTCGCGATTGGAAGGCGTTGTCCACGGGACCGGGATGAATGGTGTTGACGCGGATATTGCGCGCCGCGAGCTCCTTTGCGAGCACCCGCATCAAACCGACCTGAGCGTGCTTGGCGGTGATGTAACCGTAGACGCAAGGATCGCCTTTGACGCCGACAATGCTCGAGGTGATGACGATCGAACCGCCGTCGTTCATTTGCGGCACCGCGTGCTTCGCAACTAGAAATGCGCCTTTGACATGGACCGCCAGCACCGCGTCGAAAACGTCTTCGGGATAATCGGCAATCGGAGCGATCGTGCCGAAATTGCCGGCATTGCTGAATAGTACGTCGATCTTGCCGAATTGGCGCACGGTAGCGGCGACACCGGCTTTGACCTGATCGGAGTTTGTGATGTCGGCCTTAACCCAGGCTACGCCTGCGTCGCCGACCGCAGCCGCCGCCTGAGCCAAGGCATCGGCATTGAGGTCGAGCAGCATCACTTTGGCGCCTTCTGCATGAAACAGCCTCGCCGTCGCCAATCCGATGCTGCCGGCGCCGCCGGTGATCAAACAGACCTTGTCTTGCAGTTGCTTCGCCATTTCTGGTGTTCTCCCAGCGTCAGGAAGGTGCCGGGCCATGCCCCGGCATGGTGGCCAGACTTCGCATGCGCGACTGGTCGACGACGCGGCCGTGACTGATAACGTGAGCCGGCGCTGCATGAAAGCGCAGTGCCTCGACGACATCCGGCTGATCGAGGACAACGAGATGGGCGGCTTTTCCTTCGGCGAGGCCGAAGCTTGCCAGATTGATCGCCGCGGCGGCGTCACGCGTGACCATGTCGTAGAGTTTGTCGATTTCTTCGCGTGCCGTCATCCACAGCATGTGCGCGCCGAGAAACGCGACTTCCATCATATTGTTGCGGCCGAACGGATAATAGGCGTCCGAAACATCGTCTTGACCGAGGCAGACCAGCACCTTCGCGGCAAGCAATTCGCGCACGCGGGCGTGTAGCGGCCCCGTATGCGGATCGCTCACCACAGGGACGCGCGCCGCGGACAAAAGGCGCGTGAGTCGCTGCACGTAAGGCAGGGGATAAACACTCATGGCGCGGCAATGATGGGCAAGGGCGCGGCCGTGCCAGCCGCGCCGCATCGCCTCGACGGCCATCATTTCCAGCGTGCGCAGGCCGGGATCGCCGGTGTCGTCGAGCAGCATCGAGACGTCTTTGTTGAATTCCAGCGCGAGATCGAAGCAGGTGCGCACGTGCGCCGACGCGTCGGCGTCGGTGAGTTCGATCCACGGGATGCCGCCGACGACGTCTGCGCCAAGCGCCATCGCCTCATGCATAAGCTTGGCGGCGCCGGGCTCGCGAACGAGACCGTCTTGCGGGAAGGCGACGACTTGAAGGTCGACAATGCCGCGAAACTCCTCGCGTACGCGCAAGAGCGCCTTTACACCCTCGAGTTTCGCCTTGTCGTCGACATCGGCGAAAGCTCGAATGTGCAGCGTTCCGTAAAGCGCGGCGAGCGCGACGGCGCGCCGCGCGTTTTCCGCGATCCAGGATGCGGCGTATTTTTCCTTGATTTTGCTGGCGAGCTCGATGGCATCGATCGCTTTGGCCATGGCTTCGCCGCGATAAGCCCTGAGGGCCTCCTCTTCCATCATCGGCAGGGTGAAGACCTTGCAGAGATGAAGGTGAGGATTGACGAAGGATTCAGTGACGAGATTTCCGCCGGCGTCGATTTCGCGCGGCGCCGTCACATCGAGGCGCTCCGCAATGGCGGCGATGCGGCCGTCACGAATACCGATCGTGGCCAGACTTTCGCCGCTCCCGCGCAGCCGGGCGCGACAAATCACAATGTCGAAAGTTTGAGCCATCTTTCGTGCAACACAGTAATCTTGCGCCCGTGCGATGTCCAACACCGCAGCCAGCCGGCGAGCATATTTGATGGTGATTTATCGGGCCCAGCCGGACCTCCGTCGGGCGCTGGCATTCACAAATGAGACAATCTCGTTATATAGGCGTTGGAAAATTCAATGATCGGAAGAAAATCGGAAGCGCGGCAGAATGGAAAAGCCGATAAATGAAATGGCCGGTAACTCGTGAAACTTGACAGCACCGAAGGCCGCCGCTTCTCGGTCGCGCCGATGATGGAATGGACCGACCGGCATTGCCGGTTCTTCCATCGGCTGTTGACTCGCCGGGCGTTGCTCTACACCGAAATGCTGACCACCGGCGCGGTGTTGCACGGCGACCGGTCGCGGCTTCTGCATTTCGATGCTGCCGAGCATCCGCTGGCGCTGCAGCTCGGCGGCTGCGAGCCGCAAGCGCTCGCCGCCTGCGCCAGGATCGGCGCCGATCTCGGCTTCGACGAGATCAATCTCAATGCCGGCTGCCCATCCGACCGTGTTCAGGACGGCCGCTTCGGCGCCTGCCTGATGGCGGAGCCGGAACGGGTCGGCGATTGTGTCGCGGCCATGAAGGCCACGGTCGGCATTCCCGTCACCGTCAAATGCCGCATCGGTATCGACGAACAGGATCCCGAACTGGCGCTTGAAGTCTTCACCCAAGCCGTGGAGCGGGCCGGCGCCGATGCGCTCATCGTGCATGCGCGCAAGGCATGGCTCAAAGGCTTGTCGCCGAAGGAGAACCGCGAAATCCCGCCGCTCGATTACGAACGCGTGTACCGGTTGAAGGCGGCGCATCCGCGGCTTGCGATCATCCTCAACGGCGGCGTCGGCAGCATCGAAGCAGCGCTGATGCACTGCCCTCACGTCGATGGCGTGATGATGGGCCGCGCCGCCTATCAGGAGCCGTGGCGGCTTATGGCCGTCGATCCGGTTTTCTTTGGCGAGGCGCCTGCCTTTGCATCGCCGAGGGCGGCCGCAGCGGCGCTGGCACCCTATATCGAGCGCGAGCTGGCGCGCGGTACGCGGCTTCATGCCGTAACGCGGCACCTTCATGGCCTGTTTCATGCCGTCCGCGGCGCACGCGCTTTTCGCCGCGCACTAGCCAATGCGACATCGTCGCCGCATGCCGGCGCGGAGCTCCTGCTCGCCGCGCTGGCGCTGGTCGACGATACCGCGATGCCCGGTGTCGTTGCGGGGGTCGCGCGCAACGCGGCGTGAAGCGGCCCGACCGTCCCCCGCTTGTGGGGAGGGTGTTATGCGCCGCGTTCTCTTTCGCGATCTTCAAGGCCGGAGGATAAAGGCGGCAGCCGGCCTGAGGCCGCGCGAGCGAAAGAGCAACCATGATTTTCGGCGTTCCGTTGAGCGAGATCGCCTGGCTTGCGCTGGCCGTCGTTGTCGCCGGCGTCATCACCGGCCTTCTGGCCGGAA
Source organism: uncultured Alphaproteobacteria bacterium (assembly GCA_963827465.1). GTDB lineage: Bacteria > Pseudomonadota > Alphaproteobacteria > Rhizobiales > Xanthobacteraceae > BOG-931. The sequence continues at coordinate 13,907 of CAWHBC010000041.1, read as the reverse complement.
TGTTCGGCATCGGCGGCGGCGCGGTCATCGTGCCGGTGCTCTACGAGGTATTTCAGCTCCTGGCGGTGCCGGACGCGGTGCGCATGCAGCTTTGCCTCGGCACCTCGATCGCCATCATCCTGCCGACCACGGTGCGCTCCTACCTGACGCACCGCCAGAAAGGGCTGGTGGTGCCGCGGGTGATCCGGCTATGGGCGTTGCCGGCCGTTATCGGCGTTGCGACGGGCGCAACGATCGCGGCCTTCGCGCCGCCCGCGGTGTTCAAAATTGCCTTCGTGGTGATCGCAAGCTTCATCGCGACCAAATTCCTGTTCGCCGGCGACCGCTGGAATATCGGCACGGAACTGCCCGGGCCGGTGCCGATGACCGCCTATGGCTTCGGCATCGGGCTTGCGGGATCGCTGATGGGCGTGAGCGGCGGCTCGCTGTCGAACATCGTGCTCACGCTGCATGGCAAGTCGATCCATCAGGCGGTGGCGACGTCGGCGGGATTAGGGGTGCCGATCACGATTGTCGGCACGCTCGGCTATATCCTGGCCGGCCTGCCGCATCACGCGCTCTTGCCGCCGCTATCGCTCGGCTTCGTGTCGCTGATTGGAGTAGCGGTAATGGCGCCGGTATCGAGCCTTGCCGCGCCTTATGGCGCGCGGTTCGCGCATCGGCTGCCGCGGCGCACGCTCGAACTCGCGTTCTCGTGCTTTCTTCTGCTGGTGTCGGCGCGGTTTTTGGTCAGCCTGTTCTGGAACGTCTAGACTAATTACGGATAGCCCTTCAGCACCAGCCGGTCGCCCACGACCTGCCAGCTTTGCAGCCGGTTGAGGAAACTCATGCCGAGAAGACTCGATCTGGAGTTGCCCCGGCTGCACCACCAGCGCCTCGACGGATTTTTCCTCAAGGCTGCCGACGGCGAGGCGGTCGAGCGTGACCGACGCGGCGCGAGTGCGCCCATTCGCCGTGTCGATGCTGACCGAATAGTCGAGCAGATCGATCGGCAGCCCGGCGGCCTTGGCGTCACTCTGCGTCAGCACCACCGAGCTGGCACCGGTATCGAGCACCATATGGACATGGGCGCCGTTGATCTGTGCGGCGATGGCAAAATCGCCGCCGTTCGCGCGCGCTACTTCGACCGTGCGTCCGTGGGAGACGACGTGGCCGGGGACGAGCTCGGCCATGACGCGGTCGGCAACGGCATTGATTTCATAGCGGTAGGAATAGCCGATCACCAAAAGCAACCCGACCACCACCCACAAGAGCGCCGCGGTGACGGCTTGGGCGAACCGCTCGCGGAACATCGTCGCCACGGCGGCGGTGAGGAACACCAGGAGCGCGATCTTGTATGCCAGCGAGCCGAACTCGTCGGTCGACAGCGGCCCGACGGTGCCTTGCCCGTTTTCCGCGATGATGATGAGGATTGCGATCACAATCCCGATCAGGAGAAACCATAGTAGCCGCCGGCGCACGATCGTCCTCTCAAAACGCGGGGCGCACCATAGTCGTGGAGCGGGCGAAGGCAAGGATCAAAAAGTCGGCTTCAGCCGCCGGCACCGAACAGCGCCCGCTTGGCGCGGTTCGTCGAATCGTGGGACGACGAAGAGGACGACAATGACATGTCGGCCTGCGGCTGGGTTGGCGGCGAGTGCTCGGTAAGCGGCCCCAGCGCCGACATCACGCGCTCCGGCGGGAAGGTGACGACCACTTCAGTGCCGATGCGCAGCTTCGATTTCAGCGTGAAGGTGCCACCGTGCAGGTCGATCAAATTCTTGGCGATCGGCAGGCCGAGGCCGGCTCCCTGTTCGGCCGATTTGATCGAGTTCGAGCCCTGACCGAACGAGGCCAGCACGATCGGGATTTCTTCCTCCGGAATGCCGGGGCCGGTGTCCTTGACGCTCATGATATTGGCCGCCCGAGGCGGTCCAGCCGACTTTGAGCCAGATCTCGCCGCCTTGCGGCGTGAACTTGATCGCGTTGGAAAGAAGGTTGAGGCAAATCTGCCGCACCGCGCGCTCGTCGGCCCACAGCCGCGGCAGATCGGGCTCGAACATTTCGTGGATGGTGATGCCGCGATTGGTGCCGCGCAATTTCATGAGGTGATGGCAGTCCTCGACCACCCGGTTGAGCGAGACCGCTTCCTCGTTGAGCTCGTAGCGGCCGGCTTCGATGCGCGAAAGGTCGAGAATCTCGTTGATGAGATTAAGCAGATGCACGCCAGAACTATGGATGTCAGCCGCGTAGTCCTTGTACATCGGCACGCCGTGCGGCCCGAAAATCTCGCCCTTCATCACTTCGGAGAAGCCGAGAATGGCGTTGAGCGGTGTTCGAAGCTCGTGGCTCATCTGAGCGAGGAATCGCGATTTGGCGATATTGGCGGTCTCGGCACGGCGGCGCGCCTCGTCGGAGACCGACTTCGATTGCTCGAGTTCGCCGATCAGCGCATCCTTTTCCGCCCGCGCCTCAAGCGTCGCCAGCGTCGTCGAGTAGAGCCGGTAGGCGAGCAGCGAGAAATAGCCTTCGGCCGCCACCGCCATGATGGCGAGAATGTAATCATGCAGCGTGTGCTTGACGGCGAAATCGAGCGCGATGGCGACGGTGACCGGCAGCGTCAGCGCCAACACCGCGATCGGCAGGCTCGACGCCAGCATGCTGGATATCGCCACGACGAGCAGCATGACGAACAGCATGAAGGTCGCGGCCTGATCGTCCATGCCGACGGGGTTGATGAGGATGAAGGTCCACGCCATGCCGAAAAACAGGTCAAGCAGGACAAAGCGCATGCGCCAGGAGCGTAACTGCGTGGTCGACGGCGGTTCGGCCAGAAATTGCCGGCAGGTGCGAATGACCACGAGATGGATAAGGAGCGCGCCGCCGGTCCAAACGCCGCAGACCAATGCGCCGGTCCACAGTCCGGACAGCCCGCCGATGGTGAGGATCAGCAGCAGGATGACGGGTGAGGCGGAGATGCGGTTCTGCGCAAATTGGCGCAACAGTTCGTAATCAAAAACCGGCCGCGTGCCGCTGGTCGAGGTCAGCCGGTCGCGTGCCTCGCGCACATGCTGCGAGGCCAGCCGCCGCTTGGTCGATGGGGCGGCCGCAGGCGAGGCGAGCTCGTGGGTTTCGCTGATTGTATTGGGCATCGTCGTCCGAGATCGGCACTATGGCCTCGAAAGTCGCCCAAATTCCTTAAGACCAGGCTTAAACGCCGGCCCCGCCGTGCCGCTGCAGCAAGTATTCGTTTACATGTGAGGAGGGGCCGCGCCCGGCCCCATGGCGACGTCGGGGCGGGGGCGCTGGCGAGGCCGGGTGCCGCACGATAAGTTAAAGCCCAACAACGGGATAGGGAGGCGAAGTGTAATGAAGCTCTACGATGGGGGCCGTGCTCCTAATCCGCGCCGCGTTCGCATCTTCCTGGCCGAGAAGGGCATTACGGTTCCCACCGAACAGGTCGATCTCGGCGGCCTGCAGCAGCGTTCGGAGGCCTATACCGCAATCAATCCGATGCAGCGCGTGCCGGCGCTCGTCCTCGACAACGGCACCGTGATCGCGGAATTGGTCGCCATCTGCCGTTATTTCGAGGCGCTGCATCCCGAGCCCCCGCTGTTCGGGCGCGGTGCGCTCGAGAGCGCGTTGGTCGAGATGTGGAACAGGCGCGCCGAGTTGCACCTGCTCTTCCCCGTTGCCGCCGTCTTCCAGCATCTGCATCCGGCCATGAAGCAGATGGTGCAACCGCAGGTTCCGGACTGGGGCGAGGCCAACAAGCCCCGGGTCATGACGTTTCTGCAATTCCTCGACGGCGAGCTCAAGAACCGGGCCTTTGTCGCCGGCGCGAACTATACGATTGCGGACATTACCGCATTGATTGCGGTGGATTTCATGCGGGTATCGAAGCTTGTCGTGCCTGAGGATCTCGTCAATGTCCGCCGCTGGCATCAAGCGGTTTCGGCGCGTCCAAGCGCTGCGGCATAACGAGCGGCGGTTTCGTCCTCCCAATCGCGCCGTAGCCGTCGCTGGAATAAGCAATGCTCGGCTGTGCGCCTAAAAGGACAATGCCGACAATGCCGATCGCGGCATAAATGCCCGCACAGGTCCAAAAGCCGAAAGAGGCAAAACCGGTCATGGAGGCTCCTCACCGCCGTCAGAGACACGGCGCGGCGATTGCTCTACCGCCGCCACCGGACTTCGTAACGCGGCAATCCCGTTCCCGCGATCCCGATCGAGCAGCCGGCGGTTGCCGAGGGAACCAATCGGCTGCTCACGGATTGGTCGCTTCGGGGGGGAGGGGCGTTCACTTTGCATTGGAGGAATTATGGACAAGAGGATAGCCGGACTATTGGGAGCTGCCGCGGCATTTACTGCCGTCTCCGCCGCTCACGCGATGCCGGCTCAGACTTCCGAACTTGCGCCGGCGACGAGCTATCGGGATCTTCTTGATCCTATTCCGAATCCGGTTCCGCAGTTGAAGGCGGACGATGCGCGGCTGAGCCAGCGATCAGCCGAAGAGGTTGCCCAAATTTCCGTGCAGCTTGGCCATCATCACCATCACCACCATCATCATCACGGCGTGGTCGTGCGTTTGGGCCCGCATCATCCGCGCCACCATCATCACCACCATCATCACCACCACCATCACCTCTAAGATGGCAAGCAAGCGGGCGTTTGTTTTGAACGCCCGCTTGCTTTTTCCTCTGCATTATTCGTAAGCCCGCAGGTCAGGGCACGCCATTGTCCCGATCGCGTGCTTTTGCGGCGCGCAGCAGATGGCGATAGGTGCCGTCGAATACAGTATCGGTGCTCGAAGTCCAGGTGCTGTCGGCCGCCAGCGTCGGGCGGCTACCATGAATCCGGCGGCCGCGTAATTCGCGTTCGGCGGCTTCTTCCTCGCTCATCGGCGCCAGCGTGAAATCGGCCGTAATCGGCAGAATCAGAATTTGCAGCATCGGCTCGCCGGGCCGGAAGATATGGGTGCATCCCTCCATCGGCGCCTTGAAGATTGTAAACGAAATCATCGGCCACCATTCCGTGCGCAAGAGCGCCGGCACCGCGATCGGCACCGTACCGGTCGTGTCGGTGTAAAAACGCGGATGCGGTTCGGTCCGAACCGCCCAATCCTTGCCGACTTTCACATCGAGCAAGAGCTGGTGGCTGTAATAGTCCGTGCCGAAGGTCCGGAACGGCGGCCACATCAGGTCGCTATCGGCCGGCCGCGGGCCAAAGTCGCCGTCGAAGACGATTTTGCCGTCGCGCCTGCTGACGCGAAGCTCGTTGGCGTAGGGATAGAAAATCTCGATCCCGTATTGGGCGCTCTCGGTGAACGGCGCGCAGTGCCAGGCCTGTTCGTGCGACCCGTCGGCGCGTGGTTCGGGTTTTCCCCCCAGCCGGGCATTTCGAGCTTGGTGCGCCTTGGCTTGAGCTCGGGATTGACCAGCCTGATTTTAACTTCCTGCATCGTGCCTATCCGGGTTATCGCGCCGGGCACGCCGGTAATGACGTCCCCCGGCCCAATGGCTTAAAAGTCCGTGCCCGAGCAAAGAGTTCCATCCGCCGGGCCGGCCGCTTCAGATGACCTGCGCCGATTTGGCCTGTCAAATAACCCTCGAAGGGTGCTATGAAATCGCGCGTGGCGGTGTCGAAATTCGTCCCGGCCCAGATACGTCGAGGGCTATGGGCGGTTCGGCGCGGCTGAAGGAAAAACAATAAGGTGGGAGGGGATTCTGTGCTGTCACGGCGCGCATTCGCCGGCGCTTTCTTTGGCACCGCATTCATCAAGGCAGGGCCGGTCGCGGCGGCCGACGCCTACCCGTCGCGGCCGATCCGGCTCATCAGTCCGTTTCCCGCCGGAAGCGCGTCGGACACCACCGCCCGCGTCGTGGTGGATCAGTTATCGCAGATACTCGGACAGTCGATCGTCGTCGAGCCGCAGGCCGGTGCAGGCGGCATTGTCGGCTTCGAGATGGTGGCCAAGGCGGCTCCTGACGGTTACACGCTGGTCACCAGTTCGTCGTCGATGGCCAACGGCAAGGTGCTGCACAGCAAACTTCCCTACAACGTGTTGAACGATTTCGTTCCCGTCGCTCTGTTCGGGGTTCAGCCTAACGTGCTGGTCGCCTCGAAGCAGAGCGGTTTCAAGACGGTCGCCGACTTGGTCGCAGCGGCCAAGGCCAAGCCGGGAACCTTGACATTTGCCTCCGCCGGCGTCGGTTCCACGTCGCACATGGCCGGCGAGAAATTCCAGCTCGCCACCAAGATCGATGTGCGGCACATCCCGTTCCGCGAGAACGGACTGACCGAAGTCATGGCCGGCCGCATCGACTATTATTTTATTCCGCTGGCGGCGGCGGCCTCGATGCTTTCCACCGGCAAGCTTACCGCCGTCGCCGTCAGTACGCCCAAGCGCGCGCCGCTGCTGCCCGATGTGCCGACCGTGGCGGAAGCCGGTTACCCGGCCGCGGAATCAAATTTCTGGGTCGGCTTGTCGGCGCCGGCAAAGACATCGAGCGACGTCGTCAACAAGCTGCACGATGCGACGGAGAAGGCGCTGCAAGTGCCGGCGGTGAAGGAGCATCTGGCCAAAATCGGCGTCGAGCCCGAGTTGATGAGCGTCGCGCAGTTCGACAAGTTCTTCAAGGACGACTACGCCGCGACGATCCAGCTCGCCAAGGACGCCAATATCGAACCGGTGGATTGAGCTTTCGAGCCGGGGCATCAGCGCAGTCGGGCTGCCGCAAATCGCCCTTGCCCGAGCCCGGCGCGCTGGCATCTCGGCGATGATCCAACTGAAAATTCGGCTCTGTTCAATGATCGGCCGCTGTCGCACTCTTCACAATAGCAAACGACAGTCTCGGTTCTCGATAAGCCCGCGCCAACGGGTCGATAATAATTGCACCAAACGGGGAGAGCCATGATCACAACTCGTGCGTTCCGCTCGGCGATCGCCATGCTCGCTGTCGCCGCGGTTTTCGGCGTGGCGGCCGATACGGCAGCGTTGGCGCAAGCCTATCCATCGCGCCCGGTCCATTTCATTTTACCGTTTCCGTCAGGACCGACGGACATCACGATCCGGCTTTATGCGCAGCAGCTTGCGCAGGACTGGAAACAGCCCGCCGTCGTCGAAAACCGGCCCGGCGCGACCGGAACCATCGGGACCGAGGTGGTGGCAAAAGCTGCGCCCGACGGCTACACGCTGCTCTTCACCGTCGACCTGCCGATCACCATGGCGCCCAATCTGATGAAGGTGCCTTACGATCCGCAGCGCGATCTCATTCCGATTGCCGCGGTCGTCGAAAGCACCAATGTTCTGGTGGTCAACGCGGCCTCGAAGATCCACTCGCTCGCTGAATTGGTCGCGGCCGCCAAGGCCAAGCCCGGCACCCTGACCTACGCCTCGGCGGGCAATGGTTCGCCGGGTCATCTGTGCGGGGCCATGCTCGGCAAGCAGGCGGGCGTCGAGATGATCCACGTCCCATATTCCGGCGCGGCGCCGGCGATGAACGCATTGCTGGCCGGAAACGTCACCATGTTCTGCAGCCCGATCCAGCAGGCGTTGCCGCAGATCAAAGCCGGCACTTTGGTGCCTCTCGGCGTGGCTTCGGAGACCGAGTCGCCGTTGCTGCCCGGCCTGGCGCCTCTGACCAAAACTTACCCCGGGCTCGTGCTCTCGCAATGGTTCGGGGTGATGGCGCCGGCCGGCACGCCGCCGGCCATCACCAGCGCCATCGAAGCCGAATTCAAAAAAATCTCCGCCGAGCCCGACATCAAGGCCAAGCTGACGGCGATGGGTCTCCAGCCGGAGTGGATCGCGGGGCCACAGCTTGCCAAAAGGATCGCGAAGGACACCGTGAATATCCGCGACTTCATCGCCGCCGCCAACATCCATGCCGACTGAAGTCGAGTAGCGCATGACCCGACCGAACTTTGTCCTGTTCATCACCGATCAGCACCGGGTCGACTATCTGTCCTGTTACGGCCATCCGCTGTTGAAAACGCCGCACATCGATTTGATCGCGGCGCGCGGCGTGCAGTTTCGGAATTTCTACGTGGCGACGCCGGTCTGCATGCCGAACCGCTCGACGCTGATGACCGGGCGGATGCCGTCGGTGCACGGTGCGCGCGGCAACGGCCTGCCGCTGCCGTTGCGCTCCAATACATTCGTCGGTGCGCTCGGCGCCGGCGGCTATGCAACCGCGCTGGTGGGCAAGAGTCATTTGCAGAATTTCACCGGCTTGGCGCCGATCAATAAGCCGCCGGCGGCGCGCGACGGCGATCTCGCGCTGAATGCGGAATTCGCCGAAGCGCGGAAGCCGGCTGCCGAAGACGGGCCTTACGATCAGGAATCGCCAAGCCGCTGGTCGTCGGGACATGATTTTGCGATGCGGCTGCCGTTCTACGGCTTTCAGCACGTCGATCTATGCACCGGTCATGGCGACCGGGTCGGCGGGCACTATTACGTTTGGCTGAAATCGAAGCGGCCGGATGCCGACGCGCTGCGCGATCCCAAAAATCAGTTGGCGCACGACTACGTCTGCCCGCAGGCGATCCGCACCGCGATTCCCGAAGAGCTTTATCCGACCAGCTATATCGCCGACAAAGCCTGTGAGTGGCTTGAGGGTTACACGCGGGCGAACCGGAACGATCCGTTCTTTCTGATGGTGTCGTTTCCCGATCCGCACCATCCGTTCACGCCGCCCGGCCGCTATTGGTCGATGTACCGGCCGGACGATATGGCGCTGCCGCCGAGTTTCGACCATGGCAACCGGCCGCTGGCGCGTTCGGTCGCCTGGGCGCTGGCGCAACGCGAAAGCGGCAAGGCCAATACCGGCGAACAGGCGGCATTCGCCGTTGACGCGCGCGAAGCCCGCGAGGCGATGGCGCTGTCCTGCGGCATGATCGCCATGATCGACGATGCCATCGGACGCGTGCTGTCCGCGCTTGGCGCATCGGGCAAGGCGGACGACACGATCGTCATTTTCACCACCGATCACGGCGACTATCTCGGCGATCATCGGCTGCTTCTGAAGGGCCCGGCGCACTACGAGAGCATTACGCACGTGCCGTTCATTTGGGCGGAGCCCGGCGCATGCCCGCCGCAGCGCAGCGATGTGCTGGGCAGCACGCTCGATGTCGCCGCGACCATTCTCGATCGCGCCCGCATCCAGCCATACAATGGCATCCAGGGCGAAAGCCTGCTGCCGGCCGTCAACGGAGAGGCCCTGGCGGCGGCGCGCGATTGCCTGGTCATCGAGGACGATCACCAGCGCGCGAGCATGGGCTTTCGCGCGCCGCCGCGCTTGCGCTCGCTCATCACCGACCGTTACCGTATGACCATCGCTGCCGGCGATCCCTACGGCGAACTCTACGATCGGCGCAACGATCCGCACGAGATGGACAATCTGTTCGACGATCCGGCGTATCGCGGTTTGCGCGGCGAATTGATGGAGAAGCTTGCCTATCGCGAAATGGAGCTGGCTGACCGTTCGCCGCTGCCGAGCGCCCGGGCGTAATTCGTCACGGCCTAATTCGCATTACCGGTTGAGCAGCGCGATCAGGCTCGACGTGTCCCAGCGCTTGCCGCCCATTTTCTGGACTTCCGAATAGAACTGATCGACCAGCGCCGACACCGGCAAATGCGCGCCGTTGCGCCGCGCTTCGGACAGGCAGATGCCGAGGTCCTTGCGCATCCAGTCGACCGCGAAGCCGAAATCGAATTTGCCGGCGACCATGGTCTTGTAGCGGTTCTCCATCTGCCACGACTGTGCCGCACCCTTGGAAATAGTCGCGATCAGTTTCTCGACATCGAGGCCGGCCTTCATGGCGAAGTGCAGGCCTTCGGCGAGGCCCTGGACCGCGCCGGCGATGCAAATCTGATTGACCATTTTGGCGAGCTGGCCGGAACCCGCCGTGCCAAGGAGGTTGCACGCCCGCGCGTAGGCGGCGATGACCTTTTCGGCCTTGGCAAACGGTTCCGCGTCGCCGCCGCACATCACCGTCAGCACGCCGTTCTCGGCGCCGGCTTGGCCGCCCGAGACCGGCGCGTCGGCAAAGTCGAAGCCGCGGTTTTTCGCCTCGGCATAGAGCTCGCGGGCAATCTCGGCCGACGCCGTGGTGTGGTCGACCACGATCGCGCCCTTGCGCGCGCCGGCGAAGATACCGTCCTTGCCCAGCATCACGTCGCGCAAATCGTTGTCGTTGCCGACGCAGGCCATGACGAAATCCTGGCCGTCGGCCGCCTGCCGCGGCGTCGGCGCGCTCTTGCCGCCGAACTGGCCGACCCATTTGTCCGCCTTGGCCGCGGTGCGGTTGTAGACGGTGACCTCATGCCCACCCTTGGTCTTGAGATGCCCGGCCATCGGGTAACCCATGACGCCGAGGCCTATGAATGCGACCTTTGCCATTGCTTCCTCCGCAAATTTGGCCTTGGTCATGGCCTGCCCGGCGGCAGCCCGTCAACCGGGAGATTGACCGCAGCCGCGACGGGCCTATGTAGGCGGCATGGCACTCAAGGACGACGTACTTTCCGCCCTCGGTACAATTTCGAGCCCCGACGGCGCCCCGCTGCCGGCGACCGGAAAACTTTCCGACATCGTGGCAAGCGATGGCAAAGTGTTTTTGTCGGTTACGGTCGATGCCGCCGCGGTCGAGCAATGGGAAGCCGTGCGCCAGCGCGCCGAGGCCGCGATCCGCGCCATTCCCGGCGTGACATCGGTGATGGTCGCGCTCACCGCCGAGCGTGCCGCCGGTGCCGGTCGGCCCGCTCCGCAGCGTCCCCCGCCGCCGGCTAAGGGGGCGGACCAAGGACAGCACCAAGGACATCACCACGGACCGGCACCGGGCGGCCGTGCCGCGCCGTCGCCCGCCGGCATTCCCGGAGTGGGGGCGATCATCGCCGTGGCTTCCGGCAAGGGCGGCGTTGGCAAATCGACCACGGCGGTCAATCTCGCCTTGGGCTTGCGCGATCTCGGTTTGAAAGTCGGCATTCTCGATGCCGACATTTACGGACCGTCACTGCCGAAGCTTTTGGCGATACGCGAGAAGCCGCAAACCGTCGGCGGCAATCGCCTCAAACCGATCGAGCGGCACGGCATGCCGGTGATGTCGATCGGTTTTTTGATCGAGGAGGAAACGCCGATGATCTGGCGCGGGCCGATGGTGATGTCGGCCTTGACCCAGATGCTGCGCGAGGTGGAATGGGGCACGCTTGACGTCATGGTGGTCGACATGCCGCCGGGCACCGGTGACGCCCAGCTTACCATGGCGCAGCAGGTGCCGCTCAAGGGCGCGGTGATCGTATCGACCCCCCAGGACTTGGCGCTCATTGACGCGCGGCGCGGTATCGCCATGTTCCAGCGCGTCAACGTGCCGGTGCTGGGCATCGTCGAGAACATGTCGACCTTCATCTGTCCGCATTGCGGCGGACGCTCTGATATTTTCGGCCACGGCGGCGCGCGCCGTGAAGCCGAACGGCTTAACGTGCCATTCCTTGGTGAGGTGCCGCTCGATATTTCCATTCGCGAGAAGTCCGACGCTGGCCTGCCGGTGGTGGCGACCGAACCGGAGTCCGAGCATGCCAAAATCTATCGCGACATTGCCGCGCGAGTGCGCGACGGCCTTCAGGTCGCCAGCCGCCCGGCGCCGAAGATCGTCATCGAGGCATGAGTTAATCCGTGCTCGCGGTTTCGGAGCCGCCCGCGGGCCGGTCCGTAGCCTTGGCGGCTTCGGTCAAGCTCACCCCGCAGCCCTTGCATTCGTAAGTCTGCAATTCGGGAAACGACCCGAAGCGCGGAATGACCAGCACGAGCCGCATCGGCCGCCCGCAGGCGGGACAGAAGTGACGGCTCATCGGGACGACGTTGTCGGAATCCATCGCGCCAAATTGATCCGACACCGGCGTGCGCTCATTGATCTGCATCAGCTTGAGCGGTTTTCTCAAAGCCGACGCTATTTAAGCGAACTCGAAACGCTCGAAAAGGTCGTATTGAGCTGACTGCCGAGACCCTGGAACTACGGCAATGATCGCCACCGAAATTCCGGCCGCGATCAGCCCATATTCGATGGCGGTCGCCCCGCGATCGTCACCGAGGAAACGATAAAGTACGCGCATGTGTGCCTCGCACCCCGTTGTGGGGTCGCCCCTGCGCCACATTACACAGACGAATTTTGTTGAATTATTAAATCGCCCGGCGATTGCAGGCTGTGGAAATAAGCTTTTGCGTTGTGGTGAACATTTGGTGAGGCAAGCAAAGCCGCTTCGGTCCAAAAGCTTAGTTCGCTGTGCTGGTCGTCCCGCTTGATCGCCGCGGCGTCCGCGACGGTCAAGGCATAGCCGAGCACGACATAGTGGGTGCCGTAACCATCCTCGCCGAAGCGGTTGTTGGGATAAAAATGCTCGTAAGCACCGATGAGGCGTGCCTGGTCGATCGCTTCAATTAGATGGGTCTCGCGTTTTAGAATTCGGGCGAACGCCTCGCGCAGCGGCTCATTCTTCAGGATCACCCCGCCGGGTACGAAATACCAGTCCTTGGCCGGCTCGTTATTGCGCAAGCCGAGCAATACCTCGCCCTGCGCATTGCGGATGATGAGGTCGATGGCCACAAGCGGCGCCAGCCGCACGACAGTGCGCAGATCGTCGTGGCTCAAATAGGAAGGCGGGGCCGAGGTCGCGGGGGAGGGCATGACGTTTCATAGTGGGCGAAGCGGCGGCGCGCCACCAGCGGGGTGCGGCGCGAAAAGATCATGCCCCCCAAATCGTCGTCACGGACCGGCGCGTTCGCGCAAGCGGTGCCGCACCGGCGCGCACGGACAGACCGGCGCGTAGCGCGGGTCCCAATAGCGCCGGGCAAAACCGCCGCCGCTGACCACGACCACCGGCCGGGCGCGGACTTCCGGCGGATAGAGCCAGGACTGCTCGTCCCCGAAACTTGGACCCGCGGTAAGCGTTGCGCCGAAACAGCCGAGCGCAAAAATCCCGAGCGTCAGGTTGCCGAGCGCCATGGTGGGGTATCTACGGACTGGCACGCCGATGTGCTCCCCTGGCGATGATGCGCGGCGCAATAGCACCGGCAAAATAGGTAACGCGGCTGGGCCGCGCCAGTTCGAATCGTCAGGCTGAGGCCGGCCGGCGGCCCGCCTCCTCGAATTGAAATTGAATTGAACAAACGATCCGCCCCGCGCCGGTCTTCACGACCATGGTAAGGTCCGGCTCGTCATAGCCACCCGCCTCTTTTAGTTCGCGGACGATGCGCTCGGCATAGCAGCGGGCGGCGCGGTCGTCGGGCAACGAAGTGCCATGCGGATCGTCGTGCTCCCGGTCGGCCCACTGCAGAACGAAATAATATTTCGTCATGGATCGCCCGCCTATGGATGCGACACCGGGTGCAGTATCCGCCCGCGGCCGTGCCGGCCGCTTTGATCTGGGACAAATTGCGCTAAGACTTCGCGCGGGAAAATAAAGGACCGCCCCAGTGGGCGGTCCCGGAGTACTTAAGGGAATTCAGTTCAGTAGCCGCGATACGGCTTACACACGCCGCCCTGGACCGTGAAGCCCGGCCGGCAGCCGTTGTAGGTACCCCAGCCGCCGCCGTAATAGCCGGGATGGTAGTCGTAGTAGCGCGGGCCGTAGTAGCGGTGGTGCGGCCGGCCGACGCCGATATGAATGCCGGGAGCGTTGAAATAGAAGCCTTGGGCGGCCGCCGGGGCGCTGGCGCCGATCGCCGCCGCGCCGGCAAGGCCGGCTGCAAGGCCGAAACTGATCAGGGTTTTGGTGAGACTGTGCATGTTCATTCCTCTGTGCCCGTCTTTCGACGTCTCGCAGGAACAACGCGGAACCAAGGTTCCGGTTTCCAACTGGGACCTGCCGATCTGATCGCACCGGGCAATTCGGATATAACCCCATGAAACTACGAATAGATTCAAAAATATTG
>CAWHBC010000040.1:0-250957 GCA_963827465.1 uncultured Alphaproteobacteria bacterium | reverse complement strand
TACATCAGGACGAAAGCGTAAACGATCGTCGCCAGGAAGAAACCGAGATCGGCAGGATGACGAGATAACCGACGCGTCGCGGCGACCGCGACCCAGACCAGCCACGGATAGATTTCCGGCGGCCGGACCAGCGCTTCCATCTCATCGGCGTCTTCGGCGACGCTCGTGTCCGATTTGCCGAGCTTGAACGCGCGTCGACACCGCACCCCACAGTGCCGACGCCAGCATCAGGATCAGAATGAGCTTCGGCCAGGCGCCGGGGCCGATCCGCCCCGACGACTGCTCGAACTCGAAGTTCTCGGCGGTGTAATAGAGATACACGCCGACCGCGAGCACGACGAGATAAGGCAGCGTCGCCCGGCACCGATCCAGCACCGTGATGGCTTTGCCGCGAACTCACTTCGATCCCGTCTTTGTTGAAGCGAGAATGCTTTTGGCCTGCGCCAGCCATGAATCCATGAAGCCGCGCGCCTTATCCATCGGCACGTAGCTGTCCGGATCGGCATATTGCTGATCGAGATAGGCCTTGAATTCCGGCGTCTTCGCCACCTTCGCCAGCGCGTCGGACAGCAGCTTTGACCCGCGCCGGATCGGTGCCGGCTTTGACCACGATGGAACGGAACTGCGGCAGCGTCACGTCGTAGCCGAACTCCTTGGACACCGGGACATTGGCGAATTGCGGAATGCTGAGCCGATGCGAATAGAAGAAGATCAGCGGCCGGATCTTGCCGCCGTCGAAATAGCTGCGCACGTCGCCGGTTTGCTCGTAGAGCACGTCGGCATTGCCGCCGAGAATCGAGGTGTAGCGCAGCTCGGGCTCGGCATAGGGATCGGCTCGAATTTGAAGCCCTGCTTGTCGAGATATAGACGTGGTGATGTCGTCGGCGCTGCCGAAGCCGAGCACCGCGACCTTAAGCGACTGCTGCTTGGCCGTGGCGGCCAGCTCTTGCCAGGTGTGCCATTTGCTCTGGGTGTTGACCCAATAGCCGGACGGCTGCTGGATCATGATCGCGAGCGGAATGACCTGATCGGCGGTGAAGCCGGGATGCGGTCCGGCGAGCAACGAATAGGTGTCGCCGATCAGCACCGCGAGCGTGTAGCCGTCGGCCGGCGAATTCAGAAGCTTGGTGATGCCGGTCTGTCCGGTGGCGCCCGGCACGTTGAGCACCGGAAACGAGACGCCGAGATCCTGCCGACATGATCTTGCCGGCGGTGCGCGCCAACAGATCGGCGCCGCCGCCCGGGCCCCACGGCACGATAAAGTTGATCGGGTGATCGGGAAACTTCTCCTGCGCGTGCGACGCGGGCGACCATGCCAAAACGATGGCGAGCGCAAGCCACGCTATTTTTCTAGCGACCATTGATCGATCCTCCCTCGGCTCTGAATTTTGTCAGTCCCTCAACGCGCGGTGGCAGTTTTTTACCGGGCTTGTTGCGCGCGCCAAACAGTCCGATTTCTCATTGAATGAGACGTATGGTTTTAAAAGGGAATAGCATAGTGCTAATCTGACGACAACGAGGCTGAACGGCGCAGACGCCGGCGATGTCGCGCAACGCCGCGGACAATAAGAAACGAAAAACAAAATCTAGAAAAACAGCGGGAGGGGTGAACGTGGCGAGCCGTAACAACGTGTTCAACGCCCGCAACGATCTGGCGGCGCAGGAGAATCTGCTGGCGCGGCTCGATCGGATGCCGGTCAATGGCAAGATCTTGTTTCTCGTCGGCCTGCTCGGCGTGGTCTGGATCATTGGAGGCTTTCGATATCGGCATCATCGCTCCGGTCCTGTTCATTCTCAAAGGCGAGTGGCACCTGTCGCCGAGCATACCGGCCTGTTCGGCAGCGCCGGCACGCTGGGCATCGTCATCGGCTTGCTGCCGGCAGGACGGCTGGCCGATCGTTTCGGCCGCAAGTCGACGCTGGTCGCCGGCATCGTGATTTTCAGCATCGTCACCTTCTTGGCCAGCGTTCGCGCAGAACGTCACCGAGCTCGCGATCTATGCCGCTTCATCGCCGGTCTCGGCCAGGGCGCCGTGTTTCCGGTTCCGTATTTGCTGCTTTCCGAATTCGTCAACAAGCAATGGCGCGGCACCGCGGTCGGCCTCGCCAATTCCCTGCTCGGCTTTTCCTACGGCCTCAACACGCTGGCCGGCGCGCTCATCGTCGGCCGTTTGCCGGCCAGCGAAGCCTGGTGGGTGCTTCTGATGCTCGGCGGCATTCCGATCGTCATCGTGCCGATCATCATGGCATTTCTGCCGGAATCGCCCCGATTTCTTTTGAAGGTGGGCAAGAGCGGATACCGTTCGCGACGTTTGTCGAGGATCTCGAAAACATCAGCCAAGTGCCGCATGACGAGAACCTTGATCGACGAAGGCTCGCTGAAGGTCCTCGAAGCGACGGCGCAGCGCCGCGTCTCGATCTTCGACCTGTTTCGCTATCCGTACCTGCAGCGCTGCGTCGTGGCCTATCTCGCGCTGCTTTCGCCGTTCATCGTGTTTTACGTCATCACCATCTACGGGCCGTCGATCCTGCAACGCATGGGCGCCGGCAAGGAAGACGCGCTCTATTACACATCCGGGCTGCTGTTCCTGACGGTGATCTCGACGGCGATCGCCGGCGGCATCGGCGACAAGATCAGCCGGCGCTGGGGGCTCGTCATCATCATGATCGATGACGGCGATCGGCACGGTGGCGCTCGGCGCGCCGCTGTCGCGATGGGCGATCATCGCCGCCGCGATCGTGGTTTGGAGCTTCGACTATGCCGGCTTCCCGCTGGCGAAGCTCTACATGGCCGAGCAATTCCCAACCCGGCTGCGCGGCACCGGCTCGATGCTGGGCGAGAGCATCACGCGATTCCTCGGCGGCGTCGTGCTGGTCTATTTGTTCCCGATCATGAGCGCGATGATGGACTTCTCGACGCTGTGTCTGATTCTTGCCGTGCTGACGGTGCTTTGCATCTTGCCGATCTGGATCGTTGGCTTCCGGACCTCGGGAGTGAGCATCGAGCAGACCGGCACGGATCTGAAGGCGCTTGCAGAGGCCGGGAACTGAAGTGAAACCGGAGTGCCCGTGAGTCTCAATTACGATGATATTGCCGAAATCTTGAAAATCATCGACGGCAGTTCGTGCGACGAGCTGATCGTCGAGACCGGCGATTTGAAATTGGTGGTCCGGCGCAATGGCGCCGGCGCCGCCTATGCCCCGTCCCACGGTGTCGTCGCTGCCTGCCCGACCGGAGTCGCCGGCGCCGGCACGCGCCGGCGTCAAAGTCCGCTCCGGCTGCGCCATCGCCGAAGCCTCCAGCCATCGCGCCGCAGCAGCTCGAAGTCACCGCCCCGATGGTCGGCACCTTCTACCGCGCCTCCTCGCCCGACGCGCCGCCCTTCGTCGAAGTCGGCTCCTCCGTCCGCAAGGGCCAGCCGCTTTGCCTGATTGAGGTGATGAAGCTTTTCACCACGATCGCATCGGAGCATGACGGCCGCATTGTTCAGATCGGCGCCGAGAATGCCGAACTGGTCGAGTACGGCCGCACACTTTTCGTCATCGAACCCGCATAGGAGCGTCAGGTTGCGTCGCGTTTTGATCGCCAATCGGGGAGAGATCGCACTACGCGCCATCCGCACCTGCCGTCAGCTCGGCCTCGACAGCGTCGCGGTCTATTCCTCGGCCGACGGCAATTCGCCGCATCGCTGGGCGGCCGACCAGGCGGTGTGTATCGGACCGCCGCCGCCCAAGGCGAGCTATCTCAACGATGCGGCGCTGATCGAAATTGCAAATTCGACGAAATGCGACGCGGTCTATCCCGGCTATGGCTTTTTCGCGGAAAATGCGGGCTTTGCCGCGCGTTGCGCCGAAGCAAGCCTGACCTTTATCGGGCCAAACGCCGAGGTCATCGCCCAGATGGGCGACAAAGTCGCCGCGCGGAAGACCGCGGCGGCGTTCGGCATTCCCGTGGTGCCGGGCTCGGACGACGGCTTCACTGTCGCCGCCGCGGCGCAGGCGCGGGCCGATTCGGTCGGCTATCCGCTTCTTCTGAAAGCGAGCGCCGGCGGCGGCGGCCGCGGCATGCGCGTCGTGCCGCAGGCGAGCGCCTTCGCGGCGCTGTTCGACCAGGCGACGGCGGAGGCGGCCGCCGCGTTCGGCAAGGCCGACGTTTATCTCGAACGCTTCTTCCCACAGGTGCGCCATATCGAGATTCAGGTGTTTGGCGACAGCCACGGCAATCATGTGCAGCTCGGCGAACGCGATTGCAGCGTCCAGCGTCGACATCAGAAGCTTATCGAGGAAGCGCCGTCGCCGGTGCTCGATCCGGCAACCCGGAAGGCCATGGCGGACGCCGCGCTGACGCTTGTTCACGCGCTCAAATACGTCAATGCCGGCACCGTCGAATTCATCTACGACGCCGGCAAGCGCGCAAATTCTTTTTCATCGAAATGAACACCCGCATCCAGGTCGAGCATCCGGTGACCGAGATGGTGACCGGCAACGACCTGGTCGCCGAACAATTCCGTGTTGCCGCCGGCGAAAGGCTGTCGCTCGGACCGGCTGGCGGCGCGGCGCGCCGGTCGCGATCGAGTTCCGCATCAATGCCGAAGACGCCGACCACGATTTTCGTCCCTCACCCGGCATGCTCAAACGCTGGCGGCCGCCGAGCGGCCGCGACATCCGGCTCGACAGCCACGTCTACGAAAATTACGTGGTGCCGCCATTCTACGATTCCATGCTCGGCAAGCTGATCGTTACCGGCCGCGACCGCGCCGCGGCGATCGAAACGGCGGCCTCGGCGCTGGCGCGGTTCGACGTCGCCGGCATCGCCACCACGGTGCCGTTTCACGCCGCGCTGCTGCGGCGGCCCGAATTCGCCCGGGCGGAAATTCATACGCGCTGGATCGAAGAACGAATGGCGCGGCGATGCCAGCGATGAGCGCGGCAAGACCATCAAGCTCGTCGATGTGACGCTGCGCGACGCGCATCAATGCCTGTGGGCGACACGCATGACGACGGCGATGATGGCCGATATCGCGCCGCGGCTCGACCGTGCCGGCTTCGAGGCCATCGACCTCGTCGGCGGCGCGGTGTTCGACGTCTGCGTGCGCTATCTGCGCGAAGACCCCTGGGAGCGCATGCGCATCCTCAGCGGCTGGGTCAAGAATACGCCGCTGATCGTGATGACGCGCGGGCAAAGCCTGTTCACCTTCGAATTCTTTCCCGACGACATCGTCGAACTGACCGCGCAGCGGATTTTTGCCAACGGCATCCGCTACCACACGCCCTACGACGCGCTCAACGACATGCGCAACATGGCGGTGCCGGTGCGCGCGGCGAAGCAGCGCCGGCCTTTATACCGCCGGCGGCGTGGTCTACACGCTGAGTCCCGTCCACACCGACGAGTACTACGCGCGCAAAACGCGCGAGCTGGTCAAGCTCGGCGTCGACGCGGTCTTACATCAAGGACCCGAGCGGACTGCTCACGCCCGAACGCGCGCACACGCTGGTGCCGGCGCTCAAGGCCGTCTGCGGCGGCGCTTGCCGCTGCATCTGCATTCGCATTGCCTCACCGGGCTTGCCCCCTATACGGCCTTCGCGCCATCGCGCTTGGGGTCGACGTCGTGCATACGGCGACCTCCACGCTGGCCAACGGCGCATCGCACCCGTCAACCGAAAGCTTCGTGCGAGAACGCGCGGCGCGAAGGCTATGACCGTGCCGCTCGATCTCGCGCCCGTCACCGAGATCGCCGAGCGCCTGCGCTACATCGCCGCGCGCGAGGGCAAGCCGCTAGGGCACATCGTCGACACGACGCCTTTCACTACGAGCACCAGATGCCCGGCGGCATGATTTCCAATCTGAAATCGCAGCTGGCGCCGCTCGGCATCGCGCACCGCCTGCCCGACGTGCTGGAAGAAGCCGCGCGCGTACGCCACGATCTCGGTTATCCGATCATCGTCAGCCCGTTCGCGCAATTCGTCATGACGCAGGCGGTGCTCAATGTCATGGGCAAGGAGCGCTACGCGACGGTGCCCGACGAGGTGCGCAAATACGTGCTCGGCTATTACGGCGAGATCGCCGGGCCGATCGACCCCAATCTCTTTGACCGCATCGCCAAAGGCGCGGCGCCGACAACGGCGCGGCCGGGAGACTTGATCGAGCCTGGCATTCCGCGGGTACGGCGCGAACGCGGGCCGTTCGCTTCGGACGACGATTTGTTGCTCGCGGCGTTTTATTCCGACGGCCAATACCGGGCGCTCAAGGCGGCCGGACCGGTCAAGACCGATTATCCGCTGGCGTCGACGCCGCTTGTCACGCTGCTGAAGGAAATCGCGCTGCGGCCCGACATCCGTTCGTTTCACATCGTCAAACGCCCCGCAGCGGCAGCATGACCATGACCGCTCCCGCGATCATCACCGTTGCCATTACCGGCGCCATTCCGCGCAAGAAGGACACGCCGGCGGCTGGCGAAGAGCAATGCCGAACTGGTCGCGCGCCTCGCCGGACTGTGCGGCGAGTATGGGCGGCATGCCGCAAGCTGCGCCGAAGCGCGCAAATTGCTGGGACTGCCGGCGGCCTGAAGGCCGCCGGTTCGATAACAAGCAGAGGGGAGAGAAAAATGGATCAGAGCTTATAAGAAGGACGACGGCGCAACGATGTCGATCGGCACCATCGCGTTTGCCAGCGCGATCGGCACCACGATCGAATGGTACGATTTCTTCCTCTACGGCGTGATGACGCCGCTGGTGCTCAACAAGCTGTTCTTTCCGAATGCCGACATTCTGATCTCGACGCTTTGGCCTACGGCACGTTCTTCGTCGGCTTTCTGTCGCGGCCGATCGGCGGCATCATTTTCGGCCATTACGGCGATCGCCTCGGCCGCAAGACGGTGCT
Organism: uncultured Alphaproteobacteria bacterium; assembly: GCA_963827465.1. Classification (GTDB taxonomy): domain Bacteria; phylum Pseudomonadota; class Alphaproteobacteria; order Rhizobiales; family Xanthobacteraceae; genus BOG-931. The sequence continues at coordinate 244,078 of CAWHBC010000040.1, read as the reverse complement.
CATCCTGACGCTGCTGATCATGGGCATCGCCACCTTCCTGATCGGACTGTTGCCGACCTATGAGGCCGCCGGCCTATGGGCGCCGCTGCTGCTGCTGGCGCTGCGCATCTTCCAGGGCATCGGCATCGGCGGCGAATGGGGCGGCGCCGTGCTCATGGCGGTCGAGCATTCGCCGGACGGCCAGCGCGGCTTTTACGGCGCTTGGCCGCAAATCGGCGTGCCGGCCGGACTTTTGCTCAGCGCCGGCGTGGTCTATGCTGCTGTCGTTCTTGAACAATGACGATTTCTTCGCCTGGGGCTGGCGCGTCGCGTTTCTGTTCAGCGTCGATCCTTGTCGCCATCGGCGCTCTATATCCGTCTGCGGATCCTGGAAACGCCGGCGTTCCGCCAGGCGCAACAGGACAAACGGATCGCGCCGGTGCCGTTCGCCGAACTGTTCCGCACCCACACCAAGAACACGATCCTGGGGCTTGGCGCGCGTTACATCGAGGGCGTGACCTTCAATATCTACGGCGTGTTCCTCGTCGGCTACGTCGCCAACACGCTGAAAATGCCGCGGCAGACCGCATTGGCCGCGGTGATGATCGCTTCCGCGATCATGATCGTCATGCTGCCCGATCTGCGGCAGATTGTCGGACCGCATCGGACGCCGCCGTATGTTCGGCTTCGCCGGACTACTGATCGGCGTGCTGTCGTTCCCGGCATTCTGGCTGATGGGACCGCAATCGCCGCTGCTGGACGATCATCGCGGTCGCCGTGCCGTTCGCCTTCATCTATCCGGCGGTTTATGGCCCGGAGGCGGCGCTGTTCTCCGAACTGTTCGATACGCGGGTGCGCTATACCGGCATCTCGTTCGTCTATCAGTTCTCGGGAATTTTCGCGAGCGGACTGACGCCGATCATCGCTACGGCGCTGTTGCCGTTGGGTCGGCGGCAAGCCGTGGCTGATCTGCCTCTACGTTCTGTTCGTCAGCGGCGTCAGCGCGCTGTCGGTCTACGCCATGACGCGACCGGCATAAGAGCGACATCGCCGTCGATGAAAGTCACCCAAGGCCTGCAGCCGCTCGGCGGCTGACGGCCTGGAGCGAAACTACGGACGCGGCGCGACCAACATGGACCTCAACCTCACAAGGTCGCGTCGCATTCGTCACCGGCGGCGGCGCCGGCATTGGCGAAGCGATCGCGCGGCGTGCTGGCGGCGGAAGGCTGCACGGTCTGCGATCGCCGATCGCGACCATGACGCTGCCGCGCGTGCCGCCGCGTGCACTGGCGCGCGATGGGCATTTGCCGCGCTTCGCCGTCGCGCGTCGACGTCGGCGACAGCCTGCCGTCGACGCGGCCTTTGCCGGGCTCGTCGGGCAAAATCGGAGCCCCCGAAATTCTGGTGAATGCCGCGGGGCTGCTTTCGACCGGTCACGTCGCCGATTTGCCGGCCGGCGAATTCGACCGCGTCGCCCGGGTCAATATCGACGGCATCATCAATTGCGTGAAGGCGGCAATTCCGGCAATGGCGGCGGCGCGCCGCGGCCGCATCGTCAACATCGCCTCGATCTCGGCCATGCGCGGCGGCGGCTCGGTCGGCAATACGCTCTACGGCGCGAGCAAAGCCGCCGTCGTGGCTCTGACCATGGGGCTTGCGCGCGAGCTCGGACCAAGCGGCATCACCGTCAATGCCGTGGCGCCGGCGATCCTGGACACCGCGATGACCCACGCCGCGCTGACCGGCGAGGCGCGGCAAAGAATATTGCCGCGCATTCCGCTCGGCCGCTTCGCCGCGACCGCCGACGTAGCCGAACCTGGTGGCGTTTCTCGCTTCGGACCGCGCCGGCTTCATCACTGGCACGGTCATTCCGGTCGACGGCGGAATTCTCACGACGTGAGCTTGGCCGTCAGCGCGCGCTTTTTCGATGCTCGCCGGTCATGCCGTCGCCAGCACGACGGCGCAAGTCGTGATGATGTCGTCGACGCTGGCGCCGCGCGACAGATCGCTGATCGGCCGGGCAAAGCCTTGCAGGAACGGACCGATGGCCGTCGCGCCGCCCAGCCATTGCACGAGTTTGTAGCCGATATTGCCGGCATCGAGATCGGGAAAGATCAGCACATTGGCGCGCCCGGCGACGGCGCCGAGATCTTTCAGCTTCTTTTGCCGCGACCGCGGGCACCACCGCCGCATCGGCTTGCAATTCGCCGTCAACCGCCAGGTCCGGCGCGCGTTCGCCCGAACGAGATCGAGCGCGCGGCGGACCTTATCGACGCGGGCATGCTGGGCGCTGCCTTTGGTCGAGAACGACAGCATGGCGACGCGCGGCGTTTCGCCGAGCAGAGTCGCGGCGCTGCGCGCGGAGGCGACGGCGATATCGGCGAGCTCTTCCGCCGCTCGGATCGGCGTTCACCGCGCAGTCCGCGAAGACGAAGGAGCGCGGGCCGGCGCCGAGAAAATCCGGCGCCACGATCAGAAAATAGCTCGACGGCAGCGCAATACCCGGACGCGAGCCCGATCGTCATCAATCCGGCTTCGATGACGCGGCGCGTCGGATTGGCGGCGCCGGCGACCATGGCCTGGGCGTCGCCCTGGCGAACCATCATGCCGGCGAAATAGAGCGGCTTTGCCGACCAGCCGCGCGGCCATCGCCGGCGTCATGGTCTCGCGTATCGCCGGCATGCCGCGCCATAGCCTTGCAGCCGCGCAGTCGCCGCGCGGATCGATCAGTTTCGATACCGTCAAGTCTTATGCCCGGCGCTCTGCGGCCGCTTGGCGATGGCGTCCGCGGCGCCGAGCACGATCGGGCGCGCGATTTCCCGGTCAATGAGACCGCGGGCGGCGGCGAGCACGCGAATGTCATCGCCCTCCGGCAAAACGATCTTGAAATGACGACGACGTGCTGTATCGAAACAGCGCTCGATGGGATTCATCGTTGAGTTCGTGCAAGACGTCAGTATTCAGTATAGCGAGGCATAGATGGCCGAAACAAACGAACCGATCAAGATTCACCGCGGCTTAAAGGGGGTCTATTTCGACCGCTCGCCATGCACCTTCATCGACGGCCGCATCGGCGAGTTGCGCTATCGCGGCTACTCGATCCACGATCTTGCCGAGCATTCGAGCTTCGAGGAAACCGCCTGGCTCCTGCTGCACGGCGAATTGCCGACCAAGCCACAGCTTGCGGAGTTCGACGCCGCGCTGAAAGACGCGCGCGAATTGCCGGCGCCGGTGGTCGACATCATCCGCACCATCAAATCGGCGCATCCGATGGACGTGGTGCGCACCGCGGCGTCGGCGCTCGCCGCTTTCGATCCGGAGACCGCGGACAATTCTCGCGACGCCGTTATTCGCAAGGGCATTCGCCTGACCTCGCAGGTGCCGATGATCGTCGCGGCGCATGCACGCTTGCGCGAGGGGCTTGAGCCGGTGGCCCCCAGCAAGGAGCTGTCGCACGCCGCCAATCTGTTGTGGATGCTCAAAGGCGAGAAGCCGAGCGCCGATGCCGCGCAATTGATCGACCGGGACCTGGTGCTCCACGCCGAGCATGGCTCCAACGCATCCTCGTTCACCGCGCGGGTGGTGATCGGTACCGAGGCCAATCTGCATGCCGCCGTCACCGCGGCGATTGCCGCCTTGTCCGGTCCGGCCCACGGCGGCGCGGCCGAGGACGTCATGAAGATGGCCGAGGAGATCGGCGATCCGTCGCGCGCCGCCGATTACGTCCGCGACAAACGCAAGGCCGGCGAACCGATAACCGGCTTCGGCCATCGCGTTTATCGCGCCGAAGACCCGCGCGCCCGGCACATGCGCGCCGGCGTCGAGCGGCTGTCGAAAGAGATGGGCCAGCCGCGCTGGTATGAAATCCTGCAGGCGGTGGTCGCGGCCATGGCGCCCTATGCGCGCCACGGGGTGAACGTGAACGTCGATTTCTATTCCGGCGTGGTCTACCACCTGCTCGGCATCAAGCGCGATCTGTTCGTGCCGATCTTCGCCATCGGCCGCGTGCCCGGCTGGGTCGTGCAGGCGCTGGAGCAGATGGAAAACAACATCCTGATCCGGCCGCTCACGCTGTACAGCGGGCCGGACGCGCGCGCTTACCTGCCGATCGAGCGCCGGACCGGCTAGCCGCCCCGCAAACCATCGGCTTCCGACACGCTGCAGCCGCTGCGACGTGGCTGGAATCGGCCGCACAACCATCCACAACTCATAGTGTCATTCCCGCTCAACTCCTCTTGACATTGCACAACTGGCGGCATAGTGAATTCACTATGGATGCACAATTGCGACCTAGAAGCGTGGTGGACGAGGCCTACACCAGCCTCAAAAAGTCGATCGTCGACGGTATTTATCGGCCCGGACAGCGGTTGCGGGCGCTGCGCGTCGCCCACGAGCTCAAGGTCAGCCGCACGCCGGTGAAAGAGGCGCTGGTCCGGCTCGAACAGGAGGGCCTGATCACCCGCGAGCAAGGCGCGGGCTTTGTCGTGCGCGGATTAAGCGTTCGCGAAATCCTCAACCTCTATCGCGTCCGCGAGGTTCTCGAGCTCGAAGCCGCCCGCCAGGCCTTTCCCAGACTGACGCCGGCGGCGCTCGAGGCGATGGGCGAAGCGCTCGGCGAGGCGGACGCGCTGTTGGCGCAACGCCGCTACCCGGATTTTCTGCGGGCGAGCCGCAAATTTCACGATCTCATCACGGCGCAAACCGGCAACGGCGTGCTGCAGGAAATACTGTCCAATCTCGGCTCCCGGTTCTGGAGCATCGGCACCATCGTCGTTTCCAGGCACGCGCAGCGCGCCGATGAAATTCGCCGGGAAAACCGCGCGATACTGGATGCGATGGGCGGCGGCGATCTCAAAACGGTCGAAAGAGCAGTGAAAGCGCACGTCAAAGGCGCCGCCAATGCCGTGCGTTTTTTCGTGGAGAGCGAGACGCAACATCTTTTCATCGTGGCCGCGTAGCCTTGTTCAGGAGCCAGCATGGATATCTTGCAATCGCTACTGGAATCGCGTGAGGCCGAACCGAAATCACCCGCCTCGTCCGATGCGCCGGTCGAAGGGCTGTTGAGCCGGTGGATTCCCGCCGAAGACCTGACCAAGCCCCGCAAAAGCAAAACCTATCACCCGGTCATTCTGAAACTCGAATTGCTCAGCCAGGGGCTGAAAATCTCGCCCGACGCCAAGGCCCAGATCGGCAAAACGCTCAAGAGCGATCATGCAGTCGGCGCCGTCGGCAAGCATGCGCTCGACATCATCCTCGATCCGGGAAAAGTCTATGTCGGCGTCCCGGTCGGCGAATCGGTGAGCGAGCATTTGACCGATGGCACGCCGTTCGTGCTGGACGTCGATAACGGCAAATATTTCATCGGCAAGAAACCGGCGGCGCTGCGCGCCAACGGTCGGTGGGAGTGCATCGACGAGGACGCCAAGCCGGAAAGGCTGATGAGCGTCACCATCCCGCCGCATCCGCACTATTACGACCTGCACACCTCGCGCGGCCATTCGATGCGCAGCATCATGCCGGTTGCCGGCGACTTCGGCGGGGCGACGATTTTCCCGCATTGCCATTACTTCGGCAGGTTTGTCGACGATTACCGCCATACCGAATGCCGCTTTTGCGGCATCGACGAGAACCTCGAATCCGGCCGCGACATCTTTCCAAAGAAGCCGGACGATTTCCTGGAGACCGTGGCGGAGGCGCGCAAATATCCGTATTTCCGTCACGGCCCGGTTTTCGCCGGCGGCACCACGCCGCCGCCCGATCGCGGCGCCAAGGCGCATGCCAAATTCCTAAAGCCGCTGAAGGACGCCTTTCCCGACAACTGGCTGCGCCTGACCATCGCGCCGCCCGAGGAAGAGCGCTATATCGACATGCTGTTCGAGGCGGGCGCCGACCTTGTTGGCTTCAATTACGAGATTTTCGACCCGCTGCTGTTCGCCAAAATGTGCCCGGGCAAGACGCGCGACATCGAGAAGGGCCGGCTCGGCCATGCCCACTATGACCGCATGCTCACTTACATGGTGCAGACCTTCGGCAAAGGGCACGCCAGCGCCAACTTGATCGCCGGTCTCGAGCCGGCGCAAAGCACGGTCGAGGGTCTCATTCATCTCACTTTGATGGGCGCGACGCCGACGATCTTCGTCTTCGTTCCGCTCAAGGGAACGACCCTCGAAGATCAGAAGCCGCCGTCGATCCGCGAGATGATCTACATCTATGCCAATCTGAAAGAGACGACCGAGCAGTTCGGCGGCGATACTTATTGCGCCGGCTGCAATCGGATGCTGATCAACACCAAATACTACGACGGCCTGCAGCAAACCATGCCGACGATCACCGAGGACGATTTGCGCTTTGCCGGCTTGCCGCCTGAGGATCTGCACGTCGCACCGCGCCTGCCGCACATATTGGCGTTGAAATATTGACCGGCGCGTTGCGCGCTTGGAATCGAAATACGTCATGCCCGGGTCATGACGGCGACCGTAAATCATAGCGATTGCATCGGGAGTGCCCGATGAAGTGGGAAGCGGGTCTGCCAGCCTCGAAGCGGGCTGCCGGCCATCATTGCAGATAGGAGAATGGGTGTAACCGACAACGGAGGTTGTCATGCATCGCGACAATCGCGGGCTCCGATCGATTGCAGCGTGTCTAATCGTATTTGGAATGATTGCAGCGGGAATCGCCCTTACGGCGGCGCCGGCGCGCGCCTTTCCCGACCGGCCGATAAACATGATCGTGCCCTGGGGCGTTGGCGGCGGTGGCGACCGCGTCGGCCGCATCTTCGCCGGCCTGATGTCAGCCAAGCTCGGCGTTTCGGTCCCGGTTCTCAATGTCACCGGCGCGGCGAGCCAAGTCGGACTCACCAAGGCGCTGGCCGAGCCGGCCGACGGCCATACCGTCATCGAAATAACGTCGGACAGCTATATTCTGTTTGCCGCAGCCAATCCCAAATTCAAAACCTCCGATTTCACCGCGCTGGCGGTCGTCGATCAGCAGCCGAGCGGCTTTTTCGTCCGCACCGACAGTCCGTTTAGGACCTGGGACGACGTTCTACAGGCGGCGAAATCAAGGACGCTCACGGTCGCCGGATCGGGCTTCGGCACGCAGAGTGACGTGACCGTCAATTACTTCGATAAGGTGCAGGGCCTGAAATTCGTCAGCGTGCCGTTCGACGATCCCGGCCTGCGCTGGAATTCGCTTTTGGGCGGGCACACCGATCTGCTCTACGCGCAATTCGGCGATCTGATATCCTTTCTGCAAGGCCAACAGCTGCGCCCAATTCTGGCGTTCGCCGACAAGCGTGTTGCCGAATATCCGGCGATTCCCACGGTGACCGAGCTCAATTATCGCATCAACATCACGCATTTTCGCGCCTTCGCGGTCAAGAACGCCACGGAAGGGCAGCGCTACGACACGCTGGTCGCGGCAATGAATGCCGCGGCACAATCGCCCGACTATAAAAAAATGCTGGCGAACGAGGCGGCGGTCCCCGACAGCTATGTCTCCGGACCGGCGGCGCAGGCCTATGTGCAGAAGTGGGTCACCGATCTGCAGGATATGATCGCCAAAAGCGGCGCCAAGAACGATGCCAAGAACGGCGGCTAAGAGCAGCGGTTAAGGCCGGTCGTTCGCCGCCGGCATTTGCGGGCATCGATCTAAATCGTGGATGGGCAAAGCGGCGGCGGACAGAGCGGCCGATTTTTTGCTAGCGTCGGCCGCCATGGAAGCCCGAGCCCCATCGGATGCAGCATCGGACGACGCACGTCCTAGCCTCGACGCCGAGGCTGCGGCGGCGAATCGCGCCGCGCCGGCACCTGCCGCGGCCGGCGACGACGCATTCCGCGTCACGCCGATGATGGAGCAATATATCGAAATCAAGGCGGCAAATCCGGATTGCCTGTTGTTCTACCGGATGGGCGACTTCTACGAACTGTTCTTCGACGATGCGGAAGTTGCCTCGCGGGCGCTCGGCATCATGTTGACCAAGCGCGGCAAGCATCTCGGCCGCGACATCCCGATGTGCGGCGTACCGATCGAGCGCGCCGACGAATACTTGCACCGCTTGATCGCGCTCGGCCACCGGGTCGCCGTGTGCGAGCAGCTCGAGGACCCCGCGCAAGCGCGCAAGCGCGGGGCGAAAAGCGTGGTGCGGCGTGACGTGGTGCGCCTGGTGACGCCGGGAACGCTGACCGAAGATTTGCTGCTCGATGCCAATCGCAACAATTTCCTCCTGGCGCTGGCGCGCAGCCGCGTGTCGTCCGGCGAAGACCGCTTTGCCTTGGCCTGGATCGACATTTCCACCGGCGAATTCCAGGTCGCGGAATCCGACCGCGCCGCGCTCGCCGCCGCGGTCGCGCGCATCGAGCCGGGCGAAATCATCGTCTCCGACGCGGTCTACGCCGACGCCGAACTGGCGCCGTTCCTGCGATCGCTGCCGGCTTTGACCCCGCTCACCCGCGACGTGTTCGACGGCGCCACGGCGGAGCGGCGGCTGGCCGCATTTTTCGGCGTCGCCACGACCGCGTCGTTCGGGGCGTTTTCCCGCATCGAACTCACCGCCGCGGCGGCGGTCGTCACTTATGTCGAGCGCACGCAGATCGGCAAACGGCCGCCCTTGTCGGTGCCGGTGCGCGAGCCGGCCGGCGCGACGCTCGCGATCGACCAGGCGACGCGGGGCAATCTCGAACTGGTGCGGACGCTGTCGGGCGAACGCCGTGGCTCGCTCCTTGCCGCGATCGACCGCACCGTCACCGCTGCCGGCGCGCGTCTCCTCGCCCAGCGGCTCGCCGCACCGCTGACCGATGCCGCCGAGATCGCGCACCGGCTCGATGCGCTCGCCGTTTTCGCCGACGATTCCGCCGTACGCGGCGAGGTGCGCGCGCTGCTCAAAGCGGCGCCCGATCTCCTCCGCGCGCTGTCCCGCATCGTCATCGGCCGTGGCGGCCCGCGCGACCTTGCCGCGATCCGTGACGGCATTGTTGCAGCGGCGGAGCTGGCGGCACGGCTCGGCGCGTTGCCGCAATTGCCGCGCGAGCTCGCGCGAGCGGCCACGGGCCTGCGCCGGCCGGATGCCGCCATCGCCACGGAATTGCGCCGTGCGCTCGCCGACGAATTGCCGGCACTGCGCCGCGACGGCGGCTTCGTCCGCGCCGGCTACGACGGCGCGCTCGACGAGGCCCGCGCGCTGCGCGACGAATCGCGCCGCGTCATCGCGGCGCTGCAAGGGCGCTATGCCGAGATGACCGGCGTTCGCGCGCTCAAGGTCAAGCACAACAACGTGCTCGGCTATTTCGTCGACGTCTCGGCGCAGCACGGCGAAAAATTGATGGCCGCGCCGCTCAATGCCACGTTCATTCATCGCCAGACGACGGCCGGCCAGGTCCGCTTCACCACCACCGAGCTCGGCGAGCTCGAAGCCAAGATCGCCACCGCTGCGGAGCGGGCGCTGGCGCTGGAAATGGAAATTTTCGAGCGGCTCGCCGCCGCCGCCGCCACGGCAAGTCCGGCGATCAAGGAGGCGGCCAACGCCATCGCGCTTCTCGACGTGGCGAGCGCGCTGGCGACGCTTGCCATCGAGCGCGACTACACCCGGCCAGAGGTCGATGACAGCCTCGCCTTCGCCGTGACCGGCGGCCGCCATCCCGTCGTAGAGCAGGCCTTGGCGGCCGGCGGCGGCCCGTTTGTCGCCAATGATTGCGACCTGTCGCCGCCCGATGGCGCGGCGACCGGCCGCATCTGGCTCATGACCGGGCCGAACATGGCGGGCAAATCGACATTCCTGCGCCAGAACGCGCTGATCGCAGTGCTGGCGCAGATGGGAAGTTACGTGCCGGCGCGTGCCGCGCATCTCGGCATCGTCGACCGGCTGTTCTCCCGCGTCGGCGCCGCCGACGATCTCGCCCGCGGCCATTCCACCTTCATGGTCGAGATGGTCGAAACCGCGGCCATCCTCAATCAGGCCGGCGAACGGGCTTTGGTCATCCTGGACGAGATCGGACGCGGCACGGCGACCTATGACGGTCTATCGATCGCCTGGGCGACCATCGAGCATCTGCATGAGACCAACCGCTGCCGCGCGCTGTTCGCGACGCACTTTCATGAGATGACCGCGCTCGCGGCCAAGCTTCCCCGGCTGCACAACGCCACCATGCGGGTGAAGGAATGGCACGGCGACGTGGTGTTTCTCCACGAAGTCGTCGCCGGCGCCGCCGACCGGTCCTACGGCATCCAGGTGGCGAAGCTCGCCGGCCTGCCTTCGAGTGTGATCGAGCGCGCCAAGGTGGTGCTGGCGCAGATCGAGGCCGAGGACCGCGCGTCGCCGGCACGCGCGCTGATCGACGACCTGCCGCTGTTTGCCGCCCGCGCGGCGCCGGAGCCACAGCGCGCCGATCCGCGTGACGCTGTGATCGATGCGCTCACGGCGCTTCATCCCGACGAGATGGCGCCGCGCGACGCGCTGGAAGCGCTTTATGCGCTGAAGACCAAACTGGCGGCGATCAAATCCTGAGACGCCACGGCGGCAAAAAGAGTTGGTGCGTAATACGGCCGCCGCTGCTGATTTTCTCAGAATTCCTTCCAGTCGGGGTCCTGTTTGAGCGCGGTCGCGCCGACAACCCGACGCGCTCGGGCCGGCGCCCGCTTGGCCGGTTATGCCGCTTTCGGAGCGGATCGCGGCGGCGGCGGCGCTCGGTGGTGGGGTCCCTCCTTGGCAGCCGGCGCGGAAGCCTGCGTTTGGGCCGCTCGATCGAGCACGAAAGCGCCGAGACGCGTGTCCATGGTCTGGGCGAGCATTTCCAGGTTTTTCGCCGTCGCCGCATTTTCCTCGACCAACGCCGAGTTCTTCTGCGTAATCACGTCCATGTTCGCCAGTGCCTTGTTCAGCTCCTCGAGACCGTTGGCCTGCTCGCTGCTCGCCACAGCAATATCGGCGACAATGTCGGCGACCTTTTTGATCGACGCCACGATATCGGTGAGCGATGAGCCGGTTCGATTGACGAGATCGACGCCGTCCTTGACTTGGTTCGCACTGCTGGTGATCAGATCCTTGATGTCTTTCGCCGCCTGCGACGAGCGTTGCGCCAGCGTGCGCACTTCCGATGCCACGACGGCGAAGCCACGGCCGGCGTCGCCGGCGCGCGCCGCTTCGACCGCGGCGTTGAGCGCCAACAGATTGGTCTGCCGTGCTATCTCGTCGATGACGCCGATGATATCGGAAATCTTGTGCGACGATTGCTCGATACGCGCCATTGCTTCCACGGCGTCGCCGACCACCGCACCGCCGCGTTCCGCGACCTGACGCGTTTCCCCGGCGAATTTACTGGCCTGCTGCGCATTGTCGGCGTTCTTCTTTACGGTCGCCGACATCTGCTCCATCGACGCCGAGGTCTCTTCCAGGCTCGCTGCCTGTTCCTCGGTGCGTTGCGACAGATCGGTGGTGCTGGTGGATATCTCCACTGAAGCCGTGGTCACGTCGCGCGCCACCGAGGTGAGGTCGGAGATTGTCGAGCCGATCTGCTCGGCCGTCGTGTTGGCGTTGTTCTTCAGGAGGGCGAAGTTGCCCTGATACTGCGCGGCGATACGTTTGCTGAGGTCGCCGCCGGCGAGCGCATTGAGCATGCCGATAAGATCGTCCAGCGCCTTGGAGACGTTTTCGCACAGTGAATTGAGCGCGGTCCCGACGTTAAGGACAAGCCCGGATTTCCCGTTCAGGTCCACGCGCTGCGAAAAGTCGCCGGCCACCGCCGCCTTGACGAGACCGCCGACCGCCGCCTGGAATTCGTCCGCCATCCGTTGCGCCGCGGCCTCGCGCTCGGCGGCGAGCTTCTTGTCTTGCTCGATTTTTTCCTCGGCGTCGCGTTGCGCCTTCTCCGCGGCCTTGACCTTGAATTCTTCCACCGCGCCCGCGATATCGCCGATCTCGTCCCTGCGGCCGAGGCCGGGCAGCACAAGGTCGAATTTGCCCGAGGCAAGCTCATGCATGGCGCGGTTGAGCCGCGTGAGCGGCCTGGAAATGCTTCTCTGCACGGCGATCAGAAAAATAATCACACCGGCAGCGGTGACTGCAATAAAGAGCATGAGGCTGGTCGAAATCGCGCGGCGCGCGATCTCCTTCGCGGCGTGCGCCCGTGCCGCGGCTTCAGTCACCAGTTTGTCCTTGGCCTTGGTCAAAAGCTCGGTCGGCGGCCGGTCGATGCCGGCTACCGCCGCGTCGCCGGCAGCGCTGTCAAAGCCATGGCTTTTGAATGCCTCAAGACCGCGCCGATAGGCCTCCCCCATGCTCTTATGCGCGACGACAAATTGTCTCACGAGATCGGCGGCTTCGGGATCGGGAATGTTCCGGCTGAGCCGCTCCGCTTCGCCGCGAACGTCATTCTCGCGATTCTGGAAGTTGTCCCAGTATTTGTTCAGGCTGTCCGGCTGCTTGCCGCGCAGCAGCGTATCCTTCCACTCCTGAACCTGCTTCTTGAAATCGGATTCGGTCGCTTCGACGTCGATGGCGTTGTTCTGGGCAAGACTTGCCTTGGCGAAGGCTTCCACGCTGATATTGAACTTGTAGAAGCCTACCGCAGCCGCCGCAAACAGCGCCAGCGTGCTGATGGCAAACAGCAAGACAATCTTGCCGCGCAACCGAAGCGTCGGAATTCCGGACCGCTTTGAAACAGATGCAGCCATGACGAATATGCTCTGCTCTCGGGTTATCCAAGGATGGCGGACAACGCTTCGCTATTCCGCGCCGCGTTAGTTCGTTCGCGGAGCCTAAAATTCCTTCCAGTCAGGCTGCTGATCCTGCTTCAGCGCGGCGGCGAGCGAGGACTGCATCTTGCCGACAGGGCCGCCGCTGACGGCGACGGGCCGCTTTGACGCGCGCGCCGGGGCAGCCTTTTCCACCACGGCAAGCGGCTTAACGTCAGCCGGCTTCGCGGCGAGCGACTTTGGTGGTGCGCTCGAAGCAGCGGCCACGTGGCTCTCTGCGCCTTCCTGGGTCTGGAAGAACGCCACCCGCTCGCCCATGGCCTGGGCTTGGGTCTCGAGCGCCTTCGCCGTCGCGGCGTTTTCCTCGACCAGGGCCGAGTTTTGCTGCGTAACCTCGTCCATCTGCGCGAGCGCCTTGTTGACCTGTTCGATCCCGGTGGCCTGCTCGGTGCTGGCCGCCGCAATGTCGCCGACGATATCGGCAACGCTTTTGATCGAGCCGACGATCTCGGCAAGCGCTGAGCCGGCCTTGTTGACCAGGTCGACGCCCTGTTGCACCTGGCTGTTGCTGTTGGTGATGAGATCCTTGATGTCCTTGGCCGCCTGCGACGAGCGCTGCGCGAGACTGCGCACCTCGGTCGCGACCACGGCGAAGCCGCGCCCGGCGTCGCCGGCGCGCGCCGCTTCGACGGCGGCGTTGAGCGCCAGCAGATTGGTCTGCCGCGCGATTTCGTCGATCACGCCGATGATATCGGAAATCTTACGCGACGAGCTCTTCGATGTGCCCCATGGCCTCGACCGCCTGGGCGACGATCTGGCCGCCGCGATCGGCAACTTCGCGGGCGCTGCTGGCGGATTGATTGGCCTGCTGGGCATTTTCGGCGTTCTTCTTCACGGTCGAGGAGATTTCCTCCATCGACGCCGAGGTCTGCTCCAGGCTTGCCGCCTGCTCCTCGGTCCGCTGCGACAGGTCGGTGGTCGAGGTGGATATTTCGGCCGACGCGTTGGTGACCTCACGCGTGGATACCTTGATGTTGGCGATAGTCGAACCGATCTGCTCGGCCGTCTTGTTGGCGTTGTCCTTCAGCAGCGCGAAGTTGCCTTGGTACTGCGCGGTGATGCGCTTGGAGAGATCGCCGGAAGCGAGCGCCTCGAGCATGCCGATGAGGTCGTCGAGGGCCTTGGACACATTTTCGCACAGCGAATTGATCGCGGTGCCGACGTTGAGCACCAACCCGGTCTTATCCTGCAGATCGACACGCTGCGAGAAATCGCCGGCGACCGCGGCCGTGACGATCCCGCCGACCGCCGCCTGGAATTCGTCGGCCATCTTTTGCGCCGCCGCATCGCGTTCCGCCGCCGCCTGCTTGTCCTGCTCGATTTTGCTCTCGGCTTCTATCCGCGCCTTCTCCGCCAGCATGACTTTGATGTCGTTGACGGCTTTGGCGGTCTGGCCGACCTCGTCTTTGCGCTTGGTGCCGGTGATCTCGACCTCCTCGCCCTTCGCCATGCGCTGCAGGAGCGCGGCAAGCTTACGCAATGGCCGCGCGATGGTTGTCGAGCCCACCACCGCCGAGGCGAGCAAAATTAATACGATCGCGGCACCGATGCCGATGGTAGTACGCTCTGCCGAGGCCATTTGCTGATCCGCCTGCGCGGCGACTTCGGTGGCGTGGGCTCCGGCGGACTTTTCCATTTCGGCCAAAGCGGCGATGCCCTTGTCGGCGCCCGGATCAAGATCCTCGTGCTGGATGCGCTGCGTCTCCGCATAAAGGTCGACGATCTTGGAACTGTCCGTTTTCGGGTCGAGTTTTAGCGATTCGATCTTGGCTGGCACCGATTCCTTCAATGCCGTCGCGACGTAGTTGTGGAGTGCGGCCTTAACTTTCAGAATCCGATCGCGGTTTTCCTGGGTTTGCAATTGCGGAAGCAGTTCGTCGAACAATTGGTCGGCTGCCTTCTGCCGGGCTTCCAAGTTATTAGCGGCATTGAGTTCCGCCATGCTGGTCGCCAAGCGAATGTTGCGCAATGCCAGCCGGATACCGATGAACGACAGTTCGATCTGCGCCGCGCTACGTGCAATCTCCTGCCGCTTCATCGCAAGCGTATTCGAATTCTTGCGTCAGCGCGTTGCTGCGCATCGAAGCGGCAACCATGCCGATCACCAGCAATATGCTGATGCCGGACATGATGGCGAGTTTGGCGCCGATGCGGATGTTGGAAAACCGTAGCATGATCTTAGACCTCAAGGATTCGTTGGTTGGTTAGGCCGCCTGCTGGGACGACGCCGGCTCGGGCCCATCCGGCGCAGTTTCGTCTGCCGCGATTTCCTGACCCACGATGTTGGGTAGATCCACCAGCGCAAGCAGTGTGTCGCCCGTCGTCACCAGGCCGGACAGGAAGTTGACGCGGGTGGAGTTGGCGATACGCGGCACCGGCTGCACCTGCGACGGCTCGAACGATACGATGTCGAGCACGCGGTCGGCGAGAAGCCCAACCTGACGAATGCCGATCTGCACGATGATCACGACATGCATCGGCGTGGTTTCGGTGGAGCCCTGGCCGAAGCGGCAGCGCAGGTCGACGATCGGCACCATGACGCCGCGCAGATTGAGCACGCCACGCACATAGTCGGGCTGATTGGGCAGATGAGTGACGACAGACCAGCCCTTGATTTCACGCACCGCCATGATGTTGACGCCGTATTGCTCGTCGCCAATGGCAAAACTGATGAATTCGCTACGTCCGCCGGGCGCGCCCGCGGTTTGCGGCGCGGCGGCATCGGCTGCAGGCGATGCGGATGTGGCGTTCACGGCTGACGGCGCTCCTGTCATTGACGTCCCAGCCGTCGGCAAACCGGCCGAGCAAATGAGACGCGGGAAAAACGCAAAGCAGTTCGACTTTCGAGTGGCAGTTTGGGAAAATCGACTTTCAGAAGAGTTATTTTAATTCGTGAAAGCCGTTTGCAATCGGAGTGGATTTGTTGATCCAAATCAAGCATCTAAAACAAGACGGCCGAGGCCGCCTGAAAATATTCCGGCTTGATCGGCGAAGTGCTGCTACGCCGGGCGGCTCAGCTTGCGCAGCCGGACAAGCCACAACAACCCGCTCCAGGCGACGCACACGCCCATGGCCAGGACGAATGCCCACCACACGCCGAGCGGCGCGACGAGATAATGCAAGGCGAGGAAGCCGAGCCACAGGCCGTTGAGCGCGATTTGCGCGTGCGCAAACATGCTCGCCGAAGCGATGCCGCCGACGCGCGGATGCAGGATCACGACCGAGCTCGCCATGACGATCGGAAACACCGCGAACATGCCGGAGGCGAACGAACCGATGCTGCTGCTCGCGGTGGTCACGACGGCGACGACGATGGCGGCGGTGATGGCGCGCAGCGGGATGTCGAACGGCGTGCGCATGAATTTCTTCGGCGGGCCGGAGGTGCGATAGCGCCAGCTCAGCGGCACGGTGACGCCGAATACGACGACGTTGAGCGCCAATGCGGTCAGCGGCGTCCACGTGATCAGGCGCAACGCGGCGGCGCCGGCAAACCACACCAAGATCGCGATGGCGAGACTGAAGACGAGGCCGTGGCGCTGCGCCAGCACGGTATAGGCGAGCGCGAAGATCGACACGGTCGCGGTGGCGGCGGCGCTGCCGATGGCGCTCGCGGCAATAAAGCTCGGCGGATGTTCGAAGGCGAGAATGATATAGGCCGCGCCGGCCGCGGTCGGCAGCGCGGCGATCAGCGCGCCGATGAACGGCCCGGAGCGCTCCACCGTCACCGACACCACGACGACGACGGCCGCCGTCAGCGCCATCTTCAGAAGGAGCTCGTACCAGAACAGCAGGTCGGGAGACGTCAGAGGCATCGGCGCGGATTGTCATTCCCGCGCGGCGGGAACAGGTAGCCCGCGGGCGAGAGTGAAGCACTACTGTTGCGCGATTGAGCTTGATCTCGACCGGCGGTCCGCTTTTGATGGTCTGATAGACCACGCAGTAGCGTTCCGTGAGCTTGAGAACTGATCGAGCTTGTCCTGTCGGCGCGTCGGTGTCGAGGTCGAAGCGCAGCCTGATCTGCGCGAAGCCGACCGGCGCGTCCTTTGCCACACCCAAGCGTGCCGCGAAAATCGAGATCGCCTTCGGCGTGAAACCGCGCCGGCTTTGAGCGGAATATCGATCGCGGTGGCGACGGCTTTGAGCGTCACGCCGGCGCAGGCGACCAGCGCCTCCAGCAGCATGTCGCCGGAGCACAATTCCAGTGCCCGAGCCGCCGGTCGCCGGATGCAGGCCGGCAACCGCCAGCGCCCGGCCGGTCTCGACCTTGCAGGCGATGCTTGCGTCGTCGAGCGTGCCTTTGGCTCGAGCGTGATCAGCCCGGCCTTTGGATCGGCCTTGTAGCGGTCCTTGATCGGCGCTTGCAGCGCACGCAGCCCGGCGGCATCCATGACGGGTCCTCTTCAGGTCTTCGCGGGCGGGCAATAGAATAAGCGGACGAGCTTTGTCACCACCACATCGCCGCGCCGGCCTCGGCCTTGGGCTCGGCCTCTCGGCATCGGCGCGCAGACGCGATTGCAGCGAACGGTCGAGCGCGGCCAGCACGCGGCGTTTGACGAAATCGAAGGCGGCGGACTGGCGGTCGCGCGGCCGCGGCAGCGTCGACGTCGATCTCGTCGAAGATGCGGCCCGGGCCGCGGGCACATCACCATGATGCGGTCGGCGAGCACGATCGCCTCGTCGACGTCGTGGGTGACCAGGATCAAGGTCGGCCTGGCATCGGTCCACAGATCGAGCAGATGGTCCTGCAGATCGGTGCGGGTAAAGGCATCGAGCGCCGAGAACGGCTCGTCGAGCAACAGCACTTCCGGCCGCGGCACCAGGGCGCGCGCGATGGCGACGCGCTGCGCCTGGCCGCCGGACAGTTCGCGCGGCCACACGCCGGCCTTGTCGGCAAGCCCGACGCGCTTGAGCGCGGCCGCGACGCGCTGGGCTGCGCTCCGCCTTCGGCCGGTCGCCGAGCCCGAAGCCGACATTGTCGGCGACTTTGAGCCAGGGCAGGAGCCGCGGCTCCTGGAAGATGATGCCGATCTTTTCGTGCGGCGCCGTGATGCGCTCGCCATCAAGCACGCACGAGCCTTCGCTTGGCCGGATCGAGCCCGCTGATGGCGCGCAACAGCGTCGATTTTCCGCAGCCGGAGCCGCCGATCACGGCGACGATTTCGCCCAGTTCGACCTCGAGCGACACGCCGCCGAGCGCATGCACGCCGTTCGGATAAGTCTTGCCGACGCGTTCGAGGACGAGCATGACGATTGCGCCTATCTCGACCGCCCGCACCACGTCTTCCCAGCGCAGGAACGGCGCGGCGACGAGCGCGATCAGCCAATCGCTCGCCTTGCCGACGATGGCGAAAGCGACGATGGCGGCGACGATTTCCGCCGGCTTGCCGAGTTGCTGGCCGTCGATCAGCAGATAGCCGAGCCCTTCGGACGCCCCCATCAGCTCGGCGGCGACGACGAACATCCAGCCGAGCCCGAGCCCGGATCGCAGCGAGATGACATAGGCCGGCAGCACCGCCGGCAGCAGAATCCGCCGCACCATCGCCACATCGGACAGCCGGAACGCGCGGCCGACCTCGACCAGTTTGCGGTCGACCGATTGGATCGCGCCCATCAGGCCGAGATAGACCGGGAAGAACACGCCGACCGCGATCAGCGTTATTTTCGACGCTTCGAAAATGCCGAGCCAGAGGATGAACAGCGGCACCCAGGCGATCGAGGGGATCGCGCGCAGCGCCTGCAGGCTCGGGTCGAGCAGACGCCGGACAAGCGGCGAATAGCCGGCCGCGGCGCCGACGATGGTGGCGATGCCGGCACCCAAGCCGAAGCCGGCGGCAACCCGGCCCAGAGTCACGAGCGTATTGCGCTGCAGATCGCCGGTTCGCGCCAGGTCGACGAAAGTCGCGAAAATAACCGAGGGCGGCGGCGCCAGCCGCCCGCTCGCCCAGCCCATGCGCACGATGAATTCCCAGGCGACAGCCAACGTCACCGGCAGAACGAAGGCCCAGCGCCGGCCGCGTGAACCGCGCCCAGCGGTTTCTCGCGCGCCCGCTGCCGCGCCGGGCCGCTCTCGACCACGACGGTCATGCCTACAGCAGACATGGTGGCATGCGGCAAAAGCAATGCGGCGCTGAACGCGCGAAATCGCGGTTAGGCCGCCGTGACAAAGCGGTCGTCGACAAGATCGTCGAGCATCTTTTTGACGTCGACATTGGCGGCGATCACGCCAGCCTTTTGCAGAGCAAGGCCGGCCTGCAGGATGGTATCGCGCTGCGCCGGGCCGATGCGATTGTTGGTCAGGTCGGTCCGTTCCTTGAGCTGGATATCGACCACCGGCGCCGGCAACTTCGTCACGTTCATGAAGACGCGCTTCTCCTCGTCGTAATTGGCCAAGGCAATATTTGCGCGCCTGGTCGTAGACCGCGAGCACGCGCCTGGTCAGATCGGGATATTTGTTGAGAAAATCTTCGCTGGATTGAGGATGCCGTAAGTATTGGCGTCCTTGTTGCGGTAGAACAGCCGCGCGCCGTCTTCGACCTGCGCCTGCGCCATCATCGGATCGAGACCCGCCCAGGCGTCGACGTCGCCGCGGATGAGGCGGTCTTGCCGTCGGGATGCTGCAGCAACACTTCGCTGATGTCCTTTTCGGTCATGCCGGCCGAGAGCAGCGCCCGCACCAGGAAGATATGCGGATCGGTGCCGCGCGTCACCGCGACGCGCTTGCCTTTGAGGTCGGTGATCGGCGTTGATCGGCGGTTCCTTGCGCGTGACCAACGCGGTCCATTCCGGCTTGGAATAGACATAGATCGACTTGATCGGATTGCCGTTGATGCGCCCGAGCAGCGCCGCCGAGCCCGCGGTCGAGCCGAAGTCGATCGAGCCGGCATTGAGAAATTCCAGCGCCTTGTTGGAGCCCAGCGTCTGCACCCAAAGAATGCCGATGCCGTCCTTGGCAAATTCCTTTTCCAGGATGCCCTTGCTCCTTGAGCACCATGGAGACGGGTTATAGGTGGCCCAATCGACCCGGATTTGCGACGGCTTGTCGGCGGCGCGCGCCGGGCGCGCGAGACCGAGCGGGGCGAGGCCCGCGCCGACCGCACTCTGCCAAGTAAGTCACGACGTGACAACCGCCTCACTGATGACATGGCAATTCCCCCTTGCTGTCCCTTGAGCCCGCGATCCGGTTTATCACAGGCACGCTATATTTTATTCTTTAGAAAAGCGTTATAGGGCGTCAATTGGAAATATATACCATATGTTGGCTATTTATTGGAATAAATGTCTTGAGTGAGATGGAGTCGCCTTCCGCGCTTTTTCGCCTGCACTTGGCGTCGGCCCGATGACAGTCCGCTGCCGCCTCCGCTATGCGTAACGACCATGCTCGACATTCAACGATCCCACCGCCCCAGCGTCGAATTGATCGATGCCGACGGCGATCGTCGCCGATCTTAAGACGCTCGCGACGACCTATGCCGGACGCGAGCGCGAACTGCGCACGGCCGTCGCGCAGCGGCTGAAGGCGGCGCTGACTCGAGGCGCGCACGCAGGCCGAAAAGCTGCTGCTTGAAGGACCGCCATGGCCGGCGCTGCGCCGAGCGGCTGTGCCGGATGCAGGACGAGATCATCCGCATCCTGTTCGAATTCGCGCGCTCAGGAGCTTTATCCGCCGCAGGTGCCGTCGGAAGCCGAACGCATGGCGGTGATCGCGACCGGCGGCTACGGCCGCGGCCTGCTTGGCGCCCGGCTCCGACATCGATCTGCTTGTTTCTGCTGCCCTACAAGCAGACGGCTTGGGGCGAACAGGTCGCCGAGGCGCTGCTCTATTGCCTGTGGGACATGGGGCTGAAAGTCGGCCATGCCACGCGCTCGGTCGACGAATGCATTCGCCAAGCCAAAGCCGACATGACCATCCGCACCGCGCTTCTGGAAACGCGCTATCTGCTCGGCGACCTGAAACTCTACGCCGAGCTGACGACGCGGTTCGACAAGGAGGTCGTGCAGGGCACCGCGCCGGAATTCGTCGCCGCCAAGCTCGCCGAGCGCGAGGAGCGCCACCGCCGCGCCGGCCAATCGCGCTATCTGGTCGAGCCCAACGTCAAGGACGGCAAAGGCGGCCTGCGCGACCTGCACACGCTGTTCTGGATCGCCAAATACGTCTATCGCGTGCGCGAGCCGGAGGAATTGATCGAGCGCGGCGTGTTCGACCGCGACGAATACAAGATGTTCCGCCGTTGCGAGGACTTCCTGTGGTCGGTCCGCTGCAACATGCATTTCCTCACCGGCCGCGCCGAGGAGCGGCTGTCGTTCGACGTGCAGCGCGATATCGCGGTGCGGCTCGGCTACACCGCGCATCCCGGCTTGCGCGACGTCGAGCGCTTCATGAAGCACTACTTCCTCACCGCCAAGCATGTCGGCGATCTCACCGCCATCCTGTGCGCCGGCCTCGAAGAACGCCAGGCCAAGCCGGCGCCGGTTTTAAGCCGCGTGATCGCGCGCCTGCGTCCGGCGCCGCAGCCGCAAGAAGCTTTCCGGCACCGACGATTTCGTCATCGACAACAACCGCATCAATATCGCGCGCGCCGATGTATTCCGGCGCGATCCGGTCAACCTGATCCGGCTGTTCCATCTGGCGCAGCAGCACAATCTGGCCTTCCATCCCGAGGCCATGCGCATCGCCACGCGCTCGCTCAAGCTCATCGACCAAAGCCGTGCGCGAGGACAAGGAAGCCAACCGGCTGTTCCTGGAAATCCTGACCTCGACAGAACGATGCCGAGACCGTGCTGCGGCGCATGAACGAAGCCGGCGTGCTCGGCGCCTTCGTGCATTCGTTCGGCCGCATCGTGGCGATGATGCAGTTCAACATGTATCACCACTATACGGTGGACGAGCATCTCATCCGCTGCATCGGCGCGCTCAACGAGATCGCGCGCGGCACCAATCCCGAATTCGGCCTCGCCAACGAGCTGATCAAGACCATCCAGCCGCAGCATCGCGCCGTGCTCTGCGTCGCCCTGTTCCTGCACGACATCGCCAAGGGACGCATCGAGGACCACTCGCTGGCCGGCACGCGCATCGCGCGGCGGCTGTGTCCGCGGCTCGGGCTCAATGCCGCGGAGACCGAGCTGGTCGCCTGGCTGGTCGAGGTTCATCTCGTGATGTCGACGGTGGCGCAGTCGCGCGATCTTTCCGACCGCAAGACCATCGAGAATTTCGCCGCCGTGGCGCAGTCGCTGGAGCGCTTGAAGCTTCTCACCATCCTCACCACCGCCGATATCCGCGCCGTCGGGCCCGGGGTGTGGAACGGCTGGAAAGCGCAGCTCCTGCGCACGCTGTATTACGAGACCGAGCCGGTGCTCACCGGCGGCTTCTCCGAGGTCAACCGCGCCCAGCGCGTCGCCATTGCGCAGGCGCGAATTCCGCGCCGAACTCAAGGATTGGCCGGAGCCGACCAGCTCAACGCCTATGTCGAACGGCTTTATCCGGCCTATTGGCTCAAGGTCGACCTGCCGCACAAGATCGCGCATGCGCAATTCGTGCGCGCCAGCGAAGAGGCGGGCAAGAAGCTCGCCACCAGCGTCGGCTTCGATGCCGCGCGCGGCGTCACCGAGCTGACGGTGTTCGCGCCGGACCATCCGTGGCTGCTCTCGATCATCGCCGGCGCCTGCGCGCTGGCCGGCGCCAATATCGTCGACGCCCAGATCTACACCACGACCGACGGGCTCGCGCTCGACACCATCGCGGTGTCGCGCGAGTTCGAGCGCGACGAAGACGAGGCGCGCCGCGCCGCGCGCATCGGCGACGCCATCGAGAAGGCGGTGCGCGGACAGCTCAAATTGCCCGACGTGGTCGCCAAACGCGCGGCCGCCCAAGGGCCGGCTCAAGGCTTTCGCCATCGAGCCGGAAGTCTCGATCAACAACCAATGGTCGGCCCGCTACACCGTGGTCGAAGTCACCGGCCTCGACCGGCCCGGCCTGCTCTACGAGCTGACCACGACGCTCTCCAAGCTCAACCTGAACATTGCCTCGGCCCATGTCGCGACCTTCGGCGAGCGCGTCGTCGACGTGTTCTACGTGACCGATCTCCTCGGCGCCCAGATCACGGCGCCGACCCGCCAGGCCGCGATCAAGCGGCCGCTGCTTGGCGCTGTTTGCGCCGCAGGCCGAGGGCAAGGCGGCGAAGTGAAGCGGCCGGGCAAGCCGGACTGCTGAGTCCGCCCTCAACGCGCCGACGAGCGGGCCAGCCCCAGTAACCGCCCCTTAAACCGCGCCAACTACCGTGTTTTCAGCGCGTTTTTCGCGCTGAGGGCGGGATATGGCGTGGCGCGAGCGACGCAAGCGGACCGGCGACGCCGAGAGGCTTCGATCTGCGCATGCGGCCGGCAGACCGCATCGGCGGTCCGCCGCCGACGGCGGCAACCGCCGTCGCGAGCGCAGCGCCCCGCACGACCCGCAAAGGCGCGACGCGGCGGCAAGGGCCGGCTTTCGGATCGGCCGGCTGTTCTATTGGGGCGCGGTGCTGGCGCTGTGGGCCGTGATCGCGGTCATCGGCGTGCTGGTCTGGATCGGCATCCATCTGCCGCCGATCCAGTCGCTGGAAATCCCCAAACGGCCGCCCTCGGTCCTGATCCTCGGCGACAATGGCGCGACGCTCGCCACCCGCGGCGACATGGGCGGCGCGGCGGTGCCGCTTGCCGAATTGCCCGATTACGTGCCCAACGCCTTCATCGCCATCGAGGATCGCCGCTTCTATTCGCATTTCGGCATCGACCCGTGGGGCATTTTCCGCGCCGGCGTCGCCGACGTGTTGCATCGCGGCGTTTCCGAAGGCGGCTCGACCATCACCCAGCAGCTCGCCAAGAACTTGTTCCTCACGCAGGAGCGCACGGTCTCCCGCAAATTGCAGGAAATCGCGCTCGCGCTGTGGCTCGAGCACAAATACAGCAAGGCGCAAATTCTCGATCTCTATCTCAACCGCGTCTATTTCGGCTCCGGCGCCTACGGCGTCGAAGCCGCCGCGCAACGCTATTTCGGCAAATCGGCGCGGCAATTGACGCTGCCGGAGGCGGCGATGCTGGCGGGCCTCGTGCAATCGCCGTCGCGGCTTGCGCCCAATCACAATCCCGAGGGCGCGGTGCGCCGCGCCGCGCTGGTGATCGCCGACATGGCGGACTTGAAAATGATCAGCGCGAGCGCGGCGAAGCTCGCGCTTGGCGCATCCCGGCCCGCGCGATCAAGCCGGCCGGCGCCGGCACGGTCAATTATGTCGCCGACTGGGTGATGGACGCGGTCAACGACATCGTCGGCAATATCGATCAGGATATCGTGGTTGAAACCACGATCGATCCGACGCTGCAAAGCGCGGCCGAACAGGCCCTGGTCGACACGCTCAACACCAAGGGCGAGAAGCTCAATATCGGCGAAGGCGCGCTGGTGGCGATGACGCCGGACGGCGTGGTGCGGGCGCTGGTCGGCGGGCAAAATTACGGCGAGAGCCAGTTCAACCGCGCCATCGACGCCAAGCGCCAGCCCGGCTCCGCGTTCAAGCCCTTCGTCTATCTCACCGCGCTCGAACACGGGCTGACGCCCGATACCGTCCGCGAGGACGCGCCGATCGCGGTGAAAGGCTGGAAGCCGGAGAATTACGAGCACCAATATTGGGGGCCGGTGACGCTGACCCAGGCGCTCGCCAATTCGCTCAATACCGTGTCGGTGCGGCTGACGCTCGAATTCGGCCCCGATGCCGTGATCCGCACCGCCTACCGGCTCGGCATCACCTCGCAGCTCGAGCCCAACGCCTCGATCGCGCTCGGCACCTCGGAAGTGTCGCCGTTCGAGCTCGTCACCGCCTACGCGACCTTCGCCAATGGCGGCTTTGCGATCTCGCCGCATGTGGTCGAACGCATCCGCACCGCCGACGGCAAGACGCTCTACGACCGCTACGGCGCAGCCGCTCGGCCGCGTCGTCGACGCCCGCTATATCGGCATGATGAACACGATGATGCAGCAGACGCTGCTCTCCGGCACCGCGCGCAGCGGCGAGCCTGCCCGGCTGGCAGGCGGCCGGCAAGACCGGCACCAGCCAGGATTACCGCGACGCCTGGTTCATCGGCTACACCTCGCATCTCGTCACCGGCGTCTGGCTCGGCAACGACGACAATTCGCCGACCAAGCGCGCGGTCGGCGGCGGCCTGCCGGTCGAAATCTGGAGCCGTTTCATGAAAGTCGCGCATGCCGGCATTGCGCCGGCGCCGTTGCCGGGATTGACGCGACGGTTCCTGGTTCAACCCGGCGCCGCCCGCTGCCGTCGCCGCCCGCCGCGGCGACACGGCGGCCGGCAGGCAACCAACAAAACAGCGGCAGCGGGCTCGATTTCTGGCTGCTCGACAAATTGTTCGGACGGCGGTGAACGGCGTGACGCGATCCGACTGCGAAAGCCGCGATCGAGCGCAGGCGGATTATTGGGCCGAGCCGAGCGCCTTGGTGACCGCGTCCATCACCGTCACGTCCAGGTTCATCCGGCAGTAATCCTCGACCTTGTCGACGTTTTTCGCCAAGGCGCCGATATCGAGCACGGTGTTATTGCGTTTGGCGTTGTAATAGCCGCTCAGCCACAGCGCGAGCGACTTCTCGTTCGGGCTGATGACCTTGTCGAAAAAAAGCTGACGGCAGGTGATTTTGGCGACGTCCACCGACACCTGCGCTTGCGCTTGCGGAGCGCCAAAGAATCGCGAGCAGCGGCAGCAATGCCATCGACCAAGCTCTCATGAACGCGTCCTCCGGATTGATCGCCGACGACGCGCCGAATTCGCTCAAATGGCGTGGCGCAAATCCTCATTCTTCAGCGGCAGCGAGCGGATGCGCTTGCCGGTGGCGGCGAAAATGGCGTTGCATAGAGCCGGCGCCAGCGGCGGCACCGGCGGCTCGCCGACGCCGCCCCAGAAATCGCCGCTCGGCACGATCACCGTCTCGACGACGGGCGCGTCGGCCAGCCGCAGCATCTCGTAAGTGTCGAAGTTGGATTGCTCGGCGGCGCCGTTCTTGATGGTGATCTCGCCGTCCAGCGCCGCGGTCAACGCGTAGACAATGGCGCCCTGCGTCTGCATTTCGATCGACAGCGGATTGACGACGTGACCGGGATCGATCGCCGACACGACGCGATGCACGCGCACGCTGCCGGCGGTCAACCGACGCCTCGACGACTTGCGCGCAATAGCTGCCGCAGGCCTCGTTGAGCGCAATGCCGCGATAGACGCCCGCCGGCAGCGGACTGCCCCAGTCGGCGCGCTTCGCCGCGGCATCGAGCACGGCAAGGTTCTTCGGGCTGTTGCTCAACAGCTTGCGCCGGTAGAGATAAGGATCGACTCCGGCGGCATGCGCCATCTCGTCGACGAAGCATTCCTTATAGAAGGCGTTCTGCGTGTAGTTGATCGCGCGCCATACCCCGAGCGGCACCGGTGTCGGGCAGATGACGTAATCGACCAGATAATTCGGCACGTCGTAGGGCATTTCCTCGGCGAGGCCGCTGACGAAGGTCCGGTCGATGATGTTGGCGCCGAAACCCGGCACCAGCGACGCCACGAACGACGGTCCGGCGAGGCGGATCGTCCACGCCACCGGCAGGCCGTCGGCGTCAAGGCCGGCGACGAGCCGCGCCATGCCGCAGGGCCGATAGAGATCGTGCGCGACGTCCTGTTCGCGCGACCAGACGAGCTTGACTGGCTCCTCGAATTCCTTGGCGATGACGACGGCCTGGCGGACATATTCCTGGATCGGCGCGCGCCGGCCGAAGCCGCCGCCGAGCATCATCCGGTGCACCGTGACTTTGTCGTTCGGCACGCCGGCGGCGATCGCCGCAGTCGCCAGTGCAGTCGCCGGCTCCTGGGTCGGCACCCAGATCGCGACGCCTTTCGGACGTGACATGCGCGGTACAGGTCTGCGGCTCCATGGTCGCATGCGCCAGAAACGGCACGGTGTATTCGGCTTCGACCCGCCGCACGGCGCGGCCGAGCGCCGCCGCAGCATCGCCGTGGACGCGTCCGACTTGCGCGGCGGCCGCAGCGAGCCCGGCGCGCACCGTCTGCGCAATCGAAGCGCTCGAGACTTGCTCATTGCCGCGGTCATCCCACTCGACGCGCAGTGCGTCGACGGCACGCTTCGCCCGCCACCACGAATCGGCCACCACGGCGACCGCATCCGGCATGCGCACCACGCCGCGCACGCCCGCCATGCCGGCGATCGACGCCTCGTCGACTGACTTCAGCGCGCCGCCGAAGACCGGGCACTGCGCGATGGCGGCGTACAGCATGTTCGGCAGCCGCACGTCGATGGCATAGACCGGCTGTGGCCGTGACCTTGTCGAAGACGTCGAGACGATTGCGCGGCGTGCCGATGAGCTTCCAGGCGCTGCGGCGGCTTCAACTTTCGACGTCGGCCGGCGGCTCGATTTTGGCCGCGGCCTCGGCGACGGCGCCGAAGCGTCAGCGTGCGGCCGCTCGGCGTGTGCACGATCGTGCTGTTTTGCGCGGCACATTGCGCCGCGCGGCACGCGCCAGCGCGCGGCCGCGGCGGCGATCAGCATCTCCCGCGCGGTCGCGCCGGCGCGGCGCAGATAGTCCTGCGAGGACGCGATCGAGCGGCTGGCGCCGGTCGAGGTGTCGCCCCAAATCTGATTGCGGCGCAGATTTTCCGTCGCCGACACGAATTCCGTTTTGACCGTCGCCCAGTCGCATTCGAGTTCCTCGGCCACCAGCATGGCGAGTCCGGTCAAGGCGCCCTGCCCCATTTCCGCGCGAGCGACGCGGATTGTCACCGTATTGTCCGGCGCGATGTCCACCCAGCAGGTGACGTCCGCATCCGCGCCGGCGGCCCGTGCCGGACGCCTTCGGAACGGGCAGCCGAATGGAATAGCGAAGCCGAGCGCCAAGCCGCCGCCGGTGACGCTCGCGGCCACGAGGAAGGTACGGCGATCGAGTTCGCCGCCGGACGCCATGAATTCCCCCTGATTTCGCAACGCGACAATGCCGAATTTCGGAGCGCATAGAATGCAAAATCGCCCTAAGCCGAATGATAATATAGCTCGATCAACCGCTGTGAATCACAAATTCGGGGAACCCAATGATGGCCGAGCAACAATCGAGCCTGGAACGGCGTATTCGCGCCATCGAGGACCGGCTGGAAATCTACAACCTCATCGCCGGCCATCCGCCCAGCGCCGATACCGGCGCCGCCGCCTATGCCGAAGCCGTCTATACCGAGGACGGCGTATTCGACCGTGGCCCCGGCCTTGCCGGCGCCACCGGCAACAAGGTCATGGGCGCGCTTCTGCAAAGCCCGGGCCATCAGGCCGCGATCGCCGGCGGGCTCGCCCATTTTACCGGCCTGCCGCACGTCACCGTCGACGGCGACACGGCGGTGGTGATTTCGTACCTCCAAATCCTCACCCCGAAAAAATCCGGCGAGGAGATCGAGGTGCCGAACCACGGCGCCTCGCGCGGCTATCACATCCACCGGGTGGTGACCAATCGCTGGGACCTGGTCCGCACCTCGTCCGGCTGGAAGATCAAGCGGCGCACGCTGCGGCTGGTCGACGGCTCCGAGCCTCGCGGGACATTTTGCGCGGGGCGTTTGAAGCCGAGGCATCGTAGGCCATTGTCGACATTGATCGCCGCTTTCGCCGTCCTCGGAATTGCCGTGGTTCTGGGCGCGGCGCTTTTCGTCCGGCATTTGCGCAACGCTCCAGGCGGCGCAACGGCGTGGCGGCTGGCAGCGCTGCACGGCCTGATCGGCATCGCCGGGCTCGTCTGCCTTCTCTTGGCGCTCCGGCATCCGCCGCTGCGGGCCGATCAGGGCGCGGCCGGTTTCGGCGCGATCAGCGCTGTCATGATCGCGCTCGCGGCGTTGTTCGGCGCCGGCATTTTCGTCATCCGCCTCACGAACAAGGGCGTCGGAGCGATGATCGGCATCCACGCCACGCTCGCCATCGGCGGCTTTGTCATCCTCGCCGCTTATATCCTGGTGTAACTGCTTTACGCGACCGGCTCGGTCTCGAACTTGAAGCCGACTTTTTGCAGGCCCTCGAGCGCGGCCTTGCCGTATTCGCTCTCGATCTCCTTGGCGAGCGATGGAGTCGTAGGAAATCGGATCGGCCTGCACGTCGGTCTCCGGCACGATCATGACCAGGAGGCGGCCGGTTTCGTCCGATACATTGCGGAAGCGGCGGTTCTCGCCGCGCGGCACCGAAATCATGTCGAGCGGCTCGAGCACCAAGGCGTGCTCGCCATCGTCGCCCCAGGCGATTTCGAAGCGGCCCGACAGGCACATGAAGTTTTCCACCGTGTTGAGATGGCGATGCAGCCCGGGCCCGTTGCCGGGCTCGCATTCGGCGATGGTGACGATCAGGCCGCGCGGACCCTTGACCGGCGCGCCGGCGCTGCGCCCCTGATAATCCGCCGGCGCCATCACCGGATAGACTTTCCGCGCCGTGATCTTTTCCATGGCGCCGGGCGGAATGCCTTGCGTGGCGAGATTTTGACTCTGGTAGGTTTGCAGTTTGCGAAAGCGGGCAACGCGCGCTTCCATCTGCGCGGGATTGAGCGTTTTCGTTGTCATTGCGGTCCTCCCTGGCGAGCGGACATTATTCGCTTCGCCTGGCCGGTTGTCGAGGCGGTCAAGCCGGGCGGAGAACAACAATCCTGTCATGCTCCGCAAACGGAGCACCAGTAATCGCCGCATCGAAATCAGATGAAGCCTTCGTGATGACTGGATCATCCGCCTACGCGGATAATGACGAAGCGCAACACTCGACCTCACTCACATATTGCCATGCCCGCGCTTGATGGTCTGGCGGATCACCGGCGCCGTGACCTTATCTGAGATCTGGATGTTCCAGATTTCGCTGTCGCCCTGCGCGGCGAAGTCGGCGAACAGCTTCGGGATGACCGACACATCGCGGATCTCGTGGCCGCGCAGGCCGAAGCCGCGTGCGATGTTGTCGAGCGGCGGCCGGCCGAACACGGCCAGACTGTCGTCGATGCCGTCGGCGCGCAGCTTGTGAAACTCCGAGCCGTAGCCGCCGTCGTTCATCGCGCAGATCAGGATGCGAAATCC
This sequence comes from uncultured Alphaproteobacteria bacterium, assembly GCA_963827465.1. GTDB lineage: Bacteria > Pseudomonadota > Alphaproteobacteria > Rhizobiales > Xanthobacteraceae > BOG-931. Next base: position 214,248 of record CAWHBC010000040.1, on the reverse strand, counting down.
GCACCGCTTGAGCGTCTCGAGTTCCTGGATATGGAACAACAGCCCGCCGTCGCCTTCGAACAGCACGATCTTGCCGTCGCGGCCCTGCCGGCGCGCAGCCGCGACGCCGAGCGCATAGGACAGGCCGTTGCCGACCGCGCCGAATTCGCGGACCGTGGTGTAGCGCTCCGCCGGCCGGCCGCGCATCTGGGTGTTGAAATAGGCCTGATGGCCGCCGCCGACGACGCAGTCCCAATCCTTTGGCACGACCGCGTCGATGGCCCGGATCACCTCGCGCGGATCGAGCACCCCGGGCTCGATGTCGAACGGCATCGAGTCCGGCGGCTCGGTCGCGATGCGATGCGCGAGCTCTTTCGAGCGTATCGCCGCCGCCGTCGGTTTGCCGGCGCCCAGCTTCTTGTCGAGGCCGGCAAGGATGGCCTCGACGCCGGCGAGCGCATCCGATCTGACGTAGATATCGGCGGCCTTCTGCCCGTCGCGCAGGCCGCGCGGGGCATCGTCCAACTGGATCTTGCAGGCCTTTCCCCAATAGTGCCCGCCGCCGACGTAGTAGGACAGGCTGGTGCCGACCGCGAGCACGACGTCCGCGGATTCGTACATCTCTCTGCCCAGCGACGTGAAGTAGCTGCCGGTGGTGCCGAGCCCGAACGGATGGTCGTGGAAAAGACCGCGCGCGGGCAGCGTGTTGGAGAGTAACGCGCCGCAGCGATCGGCGAGCTTGACCACCGCATCGCGCGCGCCGGACCACAGCACGCCGCGGCCACCGAGAATGATCGGCCGCTTTGCCGCGGCCAGCCGCTCGACGGCCTCGGCGACGAGCTCGCGGATCGGGCTGCATGCGCCCGACCTTGGGCTGATACATCGCCGAGGTCTCGTAGGGCTGGTTGGCCATGTATTCGACCTTCTGCAGGTCGTAGGGAACGCCTAAGACCACCGGGCACCGCTCGTACTTGGCGATGTGGAAGGCCTCGCGCACGTAGTCCATCATGCGCGGCACGCTATGCGCGGCGATGTAACGCGCGCCGGTCGCCGTCACCAACGGCGCCTGGTCGATGTACTGGTTGTAGAACTTGGCGTTGATCGGCGACTCGCCGGCGAACACCACCATCGGCAGGCGGGCGCGAACCGCGGCCGGCAGCGCCGTCATCAACTGGGTCACGCCGGGACCGCAGGTGACCGAGGCAACGGCGAGCTTGCCGGTCGCGATGTTGTAGGCGGTCGCCGCCGCGACGGTCACGTGCTCGTGCCGGACGTGGACGGTATGCACGCCCGGCAGTTTGGCAAAGGCGGTGGACCAATGCATGTTGCCGTCGCCCATCAGGACGAACTGCGTGTCTACTCCCTCCGCAAGGAACGCCTCTGCGAGCGCTTCGTAGAGTTTGGGCATGGGCGCGCTACTACCTGAATTATGAGGTGATGATGAGCTTGGCCTTTTAGCATGCGGTGCAAATCGCGCCAGCGTCGCTCCGGGCGCCGTCAGGGGCCATAAGCCGGCCCTGGCGTTCCAACGAGAATATCGCTGTTTGTGACGATGCGCGCGCGTTCGCCGCTCAAAGAACGGCGCTCCGTATCATCCAGGTACGCGTCGTAGAGATCCCGACTTGGAAACTTGAGCACATGGACCTCGAAGGGCTCATTTGAGCCTTCCTGTGACGCCGCCGACGTCCGAATGGCGCGCTCGATGACTGCCGCCGTAGCGCGCCATGATGCGCGACACTTTGCTCTCATAGGCCTCGAACTCTGTCTCCAGACCTCTGTGGATCCATATTCTGACGAGAATGTAGAGGGGCGGGATCGCCATGTTCACCTCGGCCCGTTCAATGCCGCGCGAGAAAGTCCAGCACGATATCGTTGAACGTGCCCGGCCGCTCCCAGGCCATGGCGTGGCCGGCATCGGGATCACCGCCCATTCGTAGTTTTGCATGTGCCGCGCCCACAGCCGCATCAAAGCCGGCGGCGCCAACAGATCGGCGTCGGCGGCGATCACCAGCGTCGGCGTCGGAATGGTCGCGATCTTGGCGAAGGTATTCGGCGTGCGCAGCTGCGGCTGAAAGCCCGCGCCGGGCTGGCGCGCGCGCTTCGTCGATCTCGATCCAGCGCTTGGTGCCTTCCGGATTGGCGCCGCGATAGGACGCTCCGATTTCCCGATAATGCGCCGATTGCTTCCTGATGTCGGGAATGGCGATCCGCGCGATGAAATCCGCGATTTCCTTGTCGGCGATCGCGCCGGTGCTGGCGCCGACGACGAGGCTGCGCAGCCGCTCCGGCCGCCACGCCGCATAGTCCAAGGCGGCGAAACCGCCGCCGGCGACGCCGAGCAAATGAAATTTATCGAGCGCGAGATGCTCCGACCAGCGCGTCGAGATCGCCGGCGATGCTGCCCGGCTGCGGACCGGATTCCGGATCGGGCACGCTCTTGCCCCAACCGCGGCGATCGAACGCAATGACGCGGTATCCGGCCCGCGAAAATCGCCGCGATTTGCTCCTCCCAAACCGCGCAGGTGCCGGTGTTCGGATGCAGCAGCACGATCGGCACGCCGGCTCCGCCGCTGTCGACGAACCACAGCTTCACGCCGGGCAAATGCGCGTGCGCGCCGCGAAGAGGAGGAGATCGGACGCGTTTTGCATCGCTGTCAGCGAGTGCCGGATCTGCCAGATTGCGGCGGCAGGTCGCCGGCGTTCGGCCTTGCGGCGTCGGCGATCGGAATTCAATTGCGGGCCGAGCGCGGCGGGACTGACCGGCGTGAATGCGCCGGACTTGCCGGTCTTGCCGCTATAGGTCTCAAGCCCCTCCTTGGTCGACACGACGTCGCCGGGCCGCAAGCGTCGGATCGGTCTTCGCGTCCAGCGGCACAAGCCCGAACGCATCCCGGCCGTTGCAGGTGCAATTGGCGAACAGCTGCTTGCGATACAGAAACGCGGTCTTGAGATCGGAATAATGCGTCGCCGTCGCTCGCCTTGGCGGCGTCGATCTCGGCGCCGAAAAAGACCTTGGTCTGGCTGCTTCGGGCAGATCGCGCGGCAGGTTTCGACCGGCGTGGTGTTGGCCATCTGCTCCAAGGGGAAGTGCTGGCCGTCGCAAAGCCGCACGCAGAAGGCGACCGTGTGCCCGGTCGAGCCGGCGCCCTCGTTGACGCGCTCCGGTCCGAGCGGCGCCGGCGCCACGCGCCCGATTCCGGGCGGCGGCGGCGGCAGTTCCGGATTCGGCGGCGGCGGTTGCTGCTGCTGGCCGCCGAACAGAAAATCGAAAAAGCCCTGCGCCGCCGCCGGCTGCGGCGCCACGGCCAGAGCGGCCGCAAGCGCGGCAATCAGCACGGCCGCGCGGGAACAAAAGCTTTGCGCCCTACCCAAACGCCACGGCATCACCTTACCGCCGAACGGCGATTTGCCGAAAGCACCGCTCGGCGTGAGTATTGGAGCTTACCGGCCGCACTGCAAGACGCGGGCGGACGAACAAACCCAAGGATCGGACATGACGGGCATACTCATCACCGGCGCCGCCGGGCAAATCGGCGTTGCATTGCGGGCCGGCCTGCGCGGCTCATATCCTTTCATTCGCTTGCTCGACATTGCGCCGCTCGGCGACACCGGACCCGGCGAGGAGATCGTTACCGCCGATATCGGTGACATCGCAGCGATGGAACAGGCCATGGCCGGCATCGATTGCGTCGTGCACCTGGCCGGCGCTTCGGTCGAGTCGCCCTGGGACAAGGTGCTGCCGCTTAATATCGAAGGCTGTTACAACACGTTCGAGGCGGCGCGCCGCCAAGGCGTCAAACGGGTGATCTTCGCCAGTTCCAATCACGCCGTCGGCTTTCATCGGCGCGAGCGCCGCAAGGCGGCCCAAGCTAGCCCGGCGCCGGCAGCCGATCGATCTCGGCGGCGCCGGCCTTGATGCGCGGAATGAGCTCGCGGCCGAAATCGACGGTATCGTTGAGCGGATCGAAGCCGCGGATCAGAAACGAGCCGACGCCAAGCCGATAATAGCGCAGGATGGCTTGCGCGACCTGCTCCGGCGTGCCGACCAGACACGACGTGTTGCCGAGCGCGCCGGTCGCGCGCGCGATCGGCATCCACAGCCGCTCGTCATGCACGTCGCTTTCGAGCGCAAAGCTCATCAGCCGCCGCCCGGCATTGTCGACCGGACCGGTCATCGCCTCCTGCCGGCTCCAGCCTTTCTTGCCGCCTTCGCCGGTCATGGCCGCAAGGATCTTGTTGGCCTTGTCCCAGGCGGCGCCTTCGCTCGCCGCGATGATCGGGCGCACCGAGACATTGAAGCCCGGCGTCCGTCCGAACGCCGCCGCGCGGGCGCGAAACTCCTGCATGCGATCGCGCGTCGAGGCGAGCGGCTCGGCATAGATCGCATAGACGTCGCAAAGCCGCGCGCCCATTTCCAGCGCGCCGTCGGAGGCGCCGCCGAAGAACAACGGCGGATGCGGCTGCTGCAGCGGGCGCACGTCCGAATGCGCGCCCTTGACGCGATAGAACTCGCCCTCGAAGTCGAACGGCTTGTCGTTCGACCAAGCGAGCTTCATCAATTCGAGATATTCCGCGGCGCGGCGGTAACGTTCCGCTTTCGGGGTGAAATCGCCGTCGCCCTGCTGCTCGTCGTCGGTCTTGCCGGTGATGATGTGCACGGCGAGCCGGCCGCCGGTGAGATGATCGAACGTGGCGATCTTGCGCGCCATCAAGCGTCGGCGCCACGAAGCCCGGCCGGTGCGCGATGAGATAGCCGAGCCGCTCGGTCTGTCTCGGCGGCGTGCAGCGCGACCAGGAAGCCTTCCGCGGAAGACGACGAATAGCCGACCAGCACCAGATCGAAGCCGGCGCGCTTCGTGGGCGCGGGCGGCTTCGGTCACATAATGCGGCGACAGGCCGCCTTCGATGACGTGCAAAGTGGCGTCGCTCGACGGCGGCGTGACGCCGATCATGCCGATGATGCGAGCAGGCATTAAATTTTCCCATGCAGTTGCGGGCCGCCGCCATGCTATCGAATTGCGGCAAATCCGTCAGCGGCATCGCACGGCCCGCCGGCCGTTGCCGGAATGCCAACGCATCGGGCAATATGGCCTCCGGAGTGTGAGTTTGAACCATGCCGAGCTTTGACCTGACTGTAAATGGGAAGGCGTCCAGCGTCACCGCCGACGAGGAAACGTCGCTGCTCGACGTGCTGCGCAACCGGCTCAATCTGAAAGGCACGCGATTCGGCTGCGGGCTCGAGCAATGCGGCACCTGCATGGTGCTGATCGACGGCAAGCCGGAGAAATCCTGCACCAAGCCGGTCTGGAGCGTGGCCGGAAAATCCATCGTCACCATCGAGGGCCTCGGAACTCCCGATAAGCCGCACCCGTTGCAGCAAGCGTTCTTGGACGAGCAAGCCGGCCAGTGCGGCTATTGCCTCACCGGCATTCTCGTTGCGGCGAGCGCGCTGCTTGAACGCAATCCATCGCCGGCGCGCGCCGATATCGCGGCCGCGCTCGACGGCAATATCTGCCGTTGCGGCACCCATAACCGGATCATCCGGGCGGTGCAGCGCGCGGCGCAAGCGATGCACAAGGTGCCGGCATGAACGCGCCGACGCTGCCGCAGCTCCTTGCCGACAATCCCCGGCTCGATCAGTGGGTGACGTTCCGCGCCGACGGCAAAGCGGTCGTCTCCACCGGGCGGGTCGAGATCGGCCAGGGCGTGCTGACCGCGATGATTCAGATTGCCGCCGACGAGCTCGATATCGCGCCGGATCGCATCGTGCTGCAATCGGGCGATACCACACGCACGCCGAACGAGGGCTTTACCGCCGGCAGCCAGTCGATTCAGTTTGGTGCCGTCGCGCTGCAATTGGCCTGCGCCGAGATCAAGCTCCTGTTCCTGGAGCACGTCGCGGCAGCGCGGCATTTACCGCTCGGCGAGCTGGCGGTGAAAAACGGCGCGATCACCTGTCGCGGGATTCCGACCGGCGATGACTACTGGACGCTCGCCGCTACCGTCGATCTGACCGGCCGCGCCACCGCCCGCGCGGCGCCCAAAACCGCCGCCAGCCACGCCGTCGTCGGACGCAGCGCGCCGCGTGTCGATCTTGCCGCCAAAGTGTTCGGCGAGGAGGCGTTCATCCACGACCTGGCGCTCGACGGCATGATGCATGCGCGCGTGGTGCGCCAGCCGGGACGAACCGCGTCGATCGCTTCGATCGACGAGGCCGCGATCCGCCGCAGCGTCAAGCAGCCGATCGAGATCCTGCGCAGCGGCAATTTCCTCGCCATCGTCGGCGCCGACGAGGCTGCGGTCGAAGGCGGCCGCCGCCAAAGCGCCGGCACATGTCACTTGGGACGGCATCGAGCCGATCAGCACCATCCACGAAGACGCGCACTCGCTGTTGCAGCAGCCGTCGATCGATCGGGTGATCGGCACGCCGCTGCCCGACACGCCGCCGCGCGGGCGGCACGCATGAAGCGCGATACAGCCGGCCCTATCTGGCGCATGCCTCGATCGCGCCGTCATGCGCTCTGGCGCAGTTCCAGGACGGACAACTGACGGTCTGGACGCATTCGCAAGGCGTCTTTCCGTTGCGCAAATCGCTGGCGCAAATGCTCAAGCTCGAACCGGCGGCCATCGCGGTCAAGCACGTCCAGGGCGTCGGCTGTTACGGCCACAACGGCGCCGACGACGCCGCGGCGGATGCCGCCGCCATCGCCGTCTTGCGGCCCGGCGAGCCGATCCGCGTGCGCTGGCGGCGCGAGGAGGAGTTCGGCTTCGAGCCGGTCAGTCCGGCCATGGTGGTCAATGTCCGCGCCAGCCTCGACGACGCCGGGCGGCCGGTGGACTGGACGACGGAAATATGGAGCGCGACGCATAATGCGCGCCCGGGCCTGGGCAATCTGCTCGCCGCGGAAGCGCTGCCCGATCCGCCGCCGCCGCCGCCACCCGCCGACGTTCCGGAAACGTCGGGCGGCGGCGCCACACGCAACGGCGAACCGCTCTATGCCTTCGCCGCCAAGCGCATCGTGCATCACCTCATCGCGCACGTTCCGGTGCGCACCTCGGCGCTGCGCGGGCTCGGCGCCATGCCGAACGTGTTCGCCATCGAATCCTTCATCGACGAGCTTGCCGAGCGGGCCGGCGCCGATCCGGTTGCCTACCGCCTGTCGCTGCTCGACGACACGCGCGCGCGCGGCGTGATCGAGCACGTCGCGCGCCTATGCGATTGGGACAGGCGCATCGCCGCCGAGCCGGCGATCGGCATCGGCTTTGCGCGCTACAAGAACCGCGCCGCCTATTCCGCGGTGGTCGCGCAGGTGAATGTGGAAGAGGAAATCCGGGTAACGCGGGTGTGGTGCGCGACGGACGCCGGTCTCGTGGTCAATCCGGACGGCGCCGTCAATCAGCTCGAAGGCGGCATTCTGCAGGCCGTAAGCTGGGTATTGAAGGAGCAAGTGCGGCTCGACAATTCCGGCATCCGCGGGCGCGACTGGGACAATTATCCGGTACTGAAATTTTCCGAAGTGCCGGAAGTGACGGTCGAGCTGGTCGATGCCAAGTCGGACCTGCCGCCGCTCGGCGTCGGCGAGGCGACGGCCGGTCCGACGGCAGCGGCCATCGGCAACGCGGTCGCGCGCGCGCTTGGCGCCAGGCTGCGCGACCTGCCGCTCACCCGCGAGCGCGTGATGGCGGCGCTGTTGGCCGACGCTAAATCTTAGCGGCCTGGGGAACGTCCTCAGACGTAGACGCTCTTCATCTGGCCCTCGGGATAGCGCAGTCCCGCGGCGGCGCCGGCCGGCACCGCCTTTGCGATCTGGGCCAGATCGTCGGCGGAAAGCTTCACCGACAGCGCGCCGATATTCTCGACCAGCCGGTCCTTATGCTTGGTGCCGGGGATGGGCACGATGTCGTCGCCTTGCGCCAACAGCCAGGCCAGCGCGAGCTGGCCCGGCGTGCAGTTTTTCTTGTGCGCCATGTCGGCGATCTTTTGCACCAGGCCTTTATTGTGATCGATGTTTTCCGCGGCGAAGCGCGGATGCCGCTTGCGGGCGTCGTTGTCGGCGAGCGTCTTGGGATCTTCGACCACCCCGGTGAGCAGCCCACGGCCGAGCGGCGAATAGGCGACGAAGGCGATGCCGAGCTGCCGCGTGGTTTGCAGCGTCTCGTCGCCCTCGGTGCGGTACAGCAGCGAATATTCGTTCTGCACCGCCGCGATCTTATGCACGGCGTGACCGCGCCGAATGGTTTGCGGGCTGGCTTCGCTCAAGCCCAGTGCGCGCACCTTGCCCTGCTGGACGAGCTTCGCCATGGCGCCGACGGTGTCCTCGGTCGGCACCGTCGGATCGATGCGGTGCTGGTAATACAGATCGATGACGTCGACGCCGAGGCGCTTGAGGCTCGCCTCGCAGGAGCTGATGACGAATTCGGGCCGGCCGTCGGCGACCTTGCCGCCGCGGCCGCCGAGATTGCCGAACTTGGTCGCCAGCACCACCTGCGAGCGGCGGCCCTTGATCGCCTTGCCGACCAGTTCCTCGTTATGGCCGGCGCCATAGGCATCCGAGGTGTCGAGCATGGTGATGCCGCGATCCAGCGCTTCGTGGATCAGCGCGATCGCATTGGCGTCATCGCTGGCGCCATAGACGCCCGACAGCGACATGCAGCCTAAGCCCGATTGCCGACGTTACGATCCCGGACGAACCGAGCTTGCGGGTGGGAAGCTGTGCCGTCATTGCCTTGATCTCCTTGTGGCCGCGGTTTCGCGTGTTTGAGTTTATTTAAGCGTATAAAGCCGATCCGCACTATGCCCGGCCGGCCGACCCTGGCCATGACGCGCGGCTGCGTCGGCCGGCGCGCCGTCGCCGGTCCAGGCGACGTAGCGGTCGGGCCGGACCAGAATGAGCTTCGCCTCATAGGCGGCGCGCCCATCGCCGTCAGCTGTCGCACACGATTTTCAGCGGCACGCCCAGCAGCCGTGGCCGCCTTTTCGAAGGCCGCGACGGTCTGATCCTCGCCGTCGAATGCGAGCAACGTGAAATCCGCGCCGAGTTCCTCGAAGACGTTGCGCCCGGACGATAAAAGCTGCGGCGGCAGGTGATGTCCGGCGCGCGCCTTGAAGCTGTGCGAGCCGCGCGCGCTGCTCGCTGCCGCCTGCCGGGCCGTAAACGATCGGCGACCCCTCATAATGCGGCTCGTAGGTCAAACACGCGCGGCGCCGCGGCACCGGCATGATCCTTCCAAGCCGTCTCGAATTCCGCGCGATCGCGATCGGGATCGTGGCGATCGAGAAAAACTCGGTCGCGTTCGATGCCGGCGGCGATAAAGTCGCGGCCGGTTTCCACGAAAATCGGCTGACGCTCCGCGCGTATAGCTTTGCAGCAGGGCGTCACTGCCCCAGCCTTGCAATACGGCGGCGAGCTTCCAGCCGAGATTGGCGACATCGTCCAGTCCGTTGTTGAGACCGTAGCCGCCATAGGGCGGATGCGAATGCGCGGCATCGCCGGCGATGAAGACGCGGCCCGCCTGATAGCGGTCGGCAACGGCGATGCGCAAATCCCAAAATCCGACATAGTCGAAATCGCAGGCGAAGGAAAAGCCGGCGGCTTTGTGCAGCAGCGCCAGAAAATCGTAATTGTCCTGCGTGGTGTCGGCCGGCACCGGGGAATGAAAGAACCAGCTCTCGCCGACGTCGACGCGGCCGAAGAACTGCCAATAGCCCTTGCAGATCGGGATGCAGCACGCGATAGGTGGAACGCGGCGGAAAGCGCTTGAGCTTCTCGTGCAGATCGCGCGAGCGGAACAGCGCCAGCACCATGACCTGATCGAAATCCGCGCCGCTGCGCTCGATGCCGATCTGCCGCCGCACCATGGAATGACTGCCGTCGCAGCCGACCACGTAGTCGGCTTCGAAGATTTCGCGCGCCGCGCCGCCTTCGCCCCACGGCGGTGACGCGCACGCCACTGTCGTCCTGTTCGATCTTTTCGGCGGCCCAGCCGAAGCGGGAATCGATCGCCGCCGAGCTGCGCCAATCGTTTGCGCAACACCTCTTCGACCAGATATTGCGGCAGCCGTTCGTTCTCCTCGAAATAATAGGAATTGACGATCTCACGCAGCGGCGGCGCGTACCAGTATTCGCTGCTGAGGTCGCGATAGGCGACGATGCCGCTCATCGGATAATCCGGCGGCAGAATGCGCACGGCGCGCACCTGATCGGCGACGCCCCACGCGTGAAAATGCTCCATCGAGCGCTGCGTCAGGTTCTGGCCCTTGGGGATGCGCTGCGGTTCGTGCGGCGTTCGATCAGCACGCAAGAAATTCCGCGCTGGCCGAGTTCGACCGCGAGCGCGACGCCGACAGGTCCTCCGCCGACGATGACGACCTGATACTTGTTTTTCATTTCACGAGCGTTGATTTGTCTTTGAATTGAGGGTTCTGATCCGTTACTGCTTCGCAGCAGCAGGACCGGATTGGCCGTTTCCGGCACGCGTTGCCAGGTCTTGGGTCGTTTTGTTCGAATTGCCAGTTCTGCCCGCGCGCCGAGACAAGAGCACCAGCGCGCCCTCGTCCATGCGCCAGGCGCTCGGCGCAAAACTCATGACGAAGGCATCGCAGCCGGGCTTGACGGTCAGCGCCAAAGCGTCGCCGGCCGGATTGTTGGTCAGCGTCAGCACGCAGATCGGCTTGCCGGCGCCACGCGCGACCGCCCAATCGCCGACCATGTCGGCTGCGCGTGAGCAAGTCGGCGCCGCGGCGGCGGTCTGCAAAATGTAGCGGCCCTCTTCCGGCGTGAACCCGTCATACATGCCGCCTTCGACCTCGCTGAGCTCCACGACCTCTTTGCCACTGCGCATCGAGCAGGCGCAAATCGCCGTAATTGTCCAACGACCAGCCCACGATATTGGCGGTCGACGGAAACAAATTCGGACAGTTCTTGTCGACGTCGAGCTTGTAGCCGCCGGCCGCGGCCTCGGAGCGGAACGTGAAATGGCAAATTCGTCGTGATCCGCGTTGGAGAATTCCCAGGTGCCGATCATGGCATTGGCCGCTTCGCTTAAGCCGTTTGACGGCAAGCCGCCGGCGTGTTTGACTCCGGCGCGCTCTGCGGCGGCGCGTTTTGCTCAGCGCGTTGCGGCCCAGGACTGCGGCGGGCGTCTTCGGGCATGTCCTGCGGGGGCTGCGTGTCGGCAGGCGCGTCTTGCGCATTTTGCGCATAGACCGGCGCCGCCACAGAGGCTTGCCGCGACAGCTCCGGCGACGATCACGCCACGACTCTTCATGCCCAACTGCCTTCAACTCGTCTTAAGCGTGCTGCCGCCGCGCGGCGGCTATCATGCCCCAGCGCTCCACGACGTGAACGGCGTTTCCGGCACCGGCGTCAGCGGCGGCTTGCCGGTGCGCCCAGGCCGACAATGTTGTCGACGACAAGCTGATCCATCTTGTCGCGCGTATGGACCGATGCCGAGCCGAGATGGGGAAACAGCACGACATTGTCCATGGCGATCAGCTCCGCCGGCACTTCCGGCTCCTTGACATAGACGTCGAGCCCCGCCGCCATGATCCGCTTGTCCTTCAGCGCCTTGATCAAAGCCGGCTCGTCGACCACCGAACCGCGCGCCATGTTGATCAGGATGCCGTCCGGCCCAAGCGCGTCCAGCACCTCGGCATTGATCATATTTTGCCGTCGCCGCGCCGCCCGGCACGATCACCAGCAGCGTGTCGACGTCGCGCGCCATGTCGATGAGCTTGGGATAATGCCGGTAGGGCAGTTCCGCCGCGCTGCTGCCGCGTGTGATAGACGACCGGCACGCCCGAACGCGTCGAGCCGCCGCGCGATCGCCTGACCGATCGCGCCCATGCCGACGATGCCGACGGTGCGGTTGCGCAGTGTCGCTTTGCTCAGCGGATAGCCCTTTTGCGCCCACTTGCCGGCGCGCACGATAGCGCTCGGCCTGCGGAAATTCGCGCACCGTGCACAGCAGCAGACCGAGCGCGGTGTCGGCGACTTCCTCGGTGAGCACCTCCGGCGTATTGGTGACGATGATGCCGTGCGCCGCGGCATATTTGGCGTCCATGTGGTCGTAGCCGACGCCGAAGCTCGCCACGATCTGCAGCTTTGGGAAACCGCGCCATGAAGCTCGCCGGGAATCTGTTCGGTCGTGGCGCTGCAGGCGATCGCGCCGCACGTCGGCATGCTCGGCAAAGAAAGCCTCGCGATCCTTAGCTTCGGCGGCCTTATAAACCGTGCAGGCGGCTTCGAGACCCTTGACCACGAGCAGGCTTGAGCGGACCTACCAGCACGATCTCGGGCTTAGTCGGCGGTCATCCTTCATCCTCACACCAGCATGCTTACCGGCATTTCGAGAAGCTTTTGACCGCGGCGAGCAGCTCGGCGCCAAGCGCGCCGTCGACCACGCGATGATCGCAGCCCAGCGTCACGCTCAGCATGCTGACAAAACCGACGCCGCCGTCGGGCTTCTCCACCGCTTGGCGGCGCGCGGCGCCGACCGCCAGGATGGTCGCATGCGGCGGATTGATGATGGCGGTGAATTCGCGCACGCTGATGCATGCCGAGATTGGAGATCGCCGACGCGCCGCCCTGATAATCGGACGGTTTCAGCTTCTTGTCGCGGGCGCGCGCCGCGAGATCTTTCATCTCCGCCGAGATCGCGCTGAGCGACTTCGTCTCGGCATCGCGAATGATCGGCGTGATCAAGCCGCCGTCGAGCGCCACCGCAATGCCGATATCGGATGGACTTGAAGCCGCAGGATTCGATCGCCGGCCCAGACCGCATTGGCCGCCGGCACCCGCTGCAACGCGAGCGCCAGCGCGCGGATGACGAAATCGTTGAGCGAAAGCTTGAACAGCGGCTTGCCGTCCTTGTCCTTGGCCGCCGCGGCATTGGCTTCCTCGCGCAGCGCGATGAGCCGGTCGATTTCGATGTCGGCGATAAGATAGAAGTGCGGCACCGCCTGCGCCGCCTGCGTCAGCCGGGTCGCGATGGTGCGGCGCATGCCGTCGAGCGGCACTTCGTCGTAGCTGCCGGGCGCGTAAAGCGCCTTGATCTCGGCGGCGACCCGGCCCCTCGGCGAGCGGCGAGCGCCGGCCGCGGCGCTGCCGCGACGTCGCTGGCGACAATGCGGCCATGCGGGCCCGAGCCGCGCAGGCGCGAAAGGTCGATGCCGGCCTCGCCGGCAAGCCGCCGCGCCAGCGGCGTCACCGTCACGCCGCCGGACAAGCGCGCCGGCCCGTAATTGCGCGCCGGCGTGCGCACTTCGAAGAACGGATCGAGCTTGATCGGGCGCAGCATCGCTGTCGCGTCTCCTGCCGGGGCACGGCGTACGCCGATGCAGCAGCCGGGGCTGGCGCCGGAGCCGCAGCCGCCGCCGTGCGCGGCGCTGCCGCAGCGGGCGCGCTAGCTGCTCCCGATCCATCGGCGATCACACCGACCACGGCGCCGACCGGAGCGACTTCGCCGGCCACGACGCGAATTTCGGCCAGCACGCCGGTCGTGGTCGACGGCACTTCCATCGAGACCTTGTCGGTCTCGATCTCGAACAGATTGTCGCCCGGCTTGACCGCCGTCGCCGGCGGACTTGAACCATTTGGTGATCTTGCCCTCGGCGACCGTTTCGCCGAGTTGCGGCATCAGGATATCCATGATCGGCGCCGCCTCACTTGATCCGTTGCCATATCACTTCCCGCGTCGTGCCGACCGGGACGCAGAATAAGCCGGTCGCCGACGAATTCGTAGCCGCGCACCACGTCGCCTTTGTCGCCGGGCTGCACGCTGCCCTGGCGATGATGCGTCACCGTGGCCGCCCGCTCGTCGACCGAATAGGTGCCGAAATAGGCGATGTGATCGGCGAGCGCCGCTTCGCCTCTTCGCCGGTCGGCTCCTTGCCGGCTCGCGGTCACGTTGCGGTCGGGCGCGACATGACAGGCCATGTGAGCCGTGAACGTCGTAGATGATGATGCCCTTGGGGCTGGGTGCCGCGCTCGTCCTTGCGGCTTTGCCGTCAAGCGTCGAGCCGACATAGCGCCACGAACCGATCAGGCGTTGGGCTGCCGATTGAGACTGTTCACTCACTGCTGTCACCGAATGATTTGCCCGATTTGCCCGAATTGTTTGCGTCACTGAAGGCCGCCGCGAGCGCGGCGCGGGTTATTTGATGCGTTCCCAAGTGACTTCCATCGTCGAGTTCGGCGGCCGCAGCACCAGGCGATCGCCGGCAAACTCATAACGGCGCACCAGATCGCCTTTGTCGCCCGGCTGCAGGCTGTCATGGCGATGATGCGTCACCGTGCCGGCATTTTCGTCGATGGTGTAAGTGCCGAAATAGGCGATGTAATCCTTCATGGCGATCTTGGCTTCCTCCGGCGTCATCTCGGCGCCGGCGCGCTTGCGCTCGACATCGGGCGCGATCTGCACCGCCATCTCGCCATGCGGGCCGTAATAGATCATGCCCTTCGGATTGGCGCCGCGATCCCAATTGCCGCCGTTGATCCGCGTGCCGACATAGCGCCAGGCGCCGAGCAGCTTGTTGGCGACTTCGTCTTTCGGTCATGACTTCGATGAGTTCGCCTTACCACGTCACCGAAACGTATTGCGTTTCCAAAAATTCCATCAGCCCTTCATGCGCGCCTTCGCGGCCAAGGCCGGACTGCTTGACGCCGCCGAACGGCGCCGCCGGGTCGGAGACCAGGCCGCGGTTGAGCCCGATCATGCCGAAGTCGAGCTTCTCCGAGACCCGCATGCCGCGGCTGAGATCCTTGGTGTAGAGGTAGGCGACCAGACCATATTCGGTGTCGTTGGCGCGCGTAATGACCTCGTCTTCCGACTTGAAGGTCTGGATCGAAGCCACGGGACCGAAAATCTCCTCGTTCAGCATTTTGGCGTCGTTGGACACGTTGGCCAGCACGGTCGCCGGATAGAAAAAGCCGGGACCGCCGGGCGCTTTGCCGCCGGTCAGCACTTTGGCGCCTTTTTTCACCGCGTCGTCGACCAGCTCGATGACCTTGTCGAGGCCGTCTTTGTTGACCAGCGGGCCGAGCGCGACGCCGTCGTCGAGGCCGTTGCCCATTTTCAGGCCGGCCATTTTGGCGGTGAGCTTCTTGGTGAACTCGTCCTGCACCTTCTCGTGCACATAGAAGCGGTTGGCCGCGGTGCAGGCCTCGCCCATGTTGCGCATTTTCGCGATCATCGCGCCGTCGATTGCCGCATCGATGTCGGCGTCGTCGAACACGATGAACGGCGCGTTGCCGCCGAGCTCCATCGCCGGCTTGACGATCGTTGTCGGCGGCCTCATGCAGAAGCTTGCGGCCGACTTCGGTCGAGCCGGTGAACGACACCACGCGCACGCGCGGATCGTGCAGCATGGCGCCGACGACCTTGCCCGACGAGCGCGACGGAATGACGTTGACCACGCCGGCCGGCACGCCGGCCTCTTCCAGAATCGGCATCAAGGCCAGCATGGTGAGCGGCGTATCGGACGCGGGCTTGAGCACGACCGGACAGCCGGCGGCGAGCGCCGGGCCGATCTTGCGCGTCGCCATCGCCGCCGGGAAATTCCACGGCGTCACCAGCACGGCAATGCCGGCCGGCTTGTGGTGCACGAAGATGCGCGCGCCGGCTCGACGGCGCCACCGAGTTCGAGCCGATATTGCGCACCGCTTCCTCGGCGTACCAGCGGAAGAACTCCGCGGCATAGGCGACCTCGCCGCGCGAGTCCGACAGCGCCTTGCCGTTCTCGATGGTGATCAGCTTCGCCAGCCGCTCGGCGTCGCGCATGATGAGTTCGTAGGATTTGCGCAAAATTTCGCCGCGCTCGCGCGGCTTTTTGGCGGCCCAGCCGGGAAACGCCGCCTGCGCGGCGTCGAGCGCCGCCTTGGCGTCGTCGACCGTCGCGCTGGCGACCGACGCGACCTTGTTCTCGGTCGCCGGATCGATGACGTCGAAGCGGCCGCCGTCGGAAGATTTGCGCCATTTGCCGCCGATCCACAGATCGGTCGGAACGTTGGCGAGCAGATTGTCGTACATGGCCATGATACTGATCCTGTACTGATCGCTGCGCGGTCCGCACCGCGCGGCGTTATTTTCCGTTCTTGAGCTCGACAAGAATATTGCGATAGGGCTGGTCGGTGAGATTGCGCAATTCGTGCTTCTCCCCGGCATCCTTCCAGATGACGCCGCCGGCCTTGTCGTTGGCGATATAAGACTTGCCTTCGACGTTTTCGATCTCGGCCTTGCCGCCGGTGATGTTGATGATGACGTAATCCATCGTGTGATGATGCCACGGCTTTTTGCCGCGCGGTGCAACGCGCATGTCCCACACCCGCACCTGATCGTTCTCGAAGATGACTTCGGTGCCGATCGGCCCGTTCGGGTTTTCGCGGCTGGGTTCGTTGGCCATGGAAACTCTCCGACTGCTGACTTACACGTTGGCAATGGCTGCGTCAGTGTCAATATTCCCAGCATAATTGTTTGACAAGTCATGACCTAGTATTACATTGTCATACAGCATCAGCCGAGTTGAGAAGTACTGGACCCAGAGCCGCATGAGCCGAATCTCAGCCACATTCTCGGTATCGCTTCCACCGGCAATGGTCACCGAACTTGAACGCGTGCGCCGCAGCGAGCATCGTACGCGCTCGGAACTCGTGCGCGAGGCACTTCGGCACTACATCCGGGTCGTCGACGCGCGGTCGGCCCAGGAGCGCGCCGCCGCGCTTCGGGAAGAGGAACCGACAGCCGAAGATATTGCCGCGATAGCGAGCGGCAGCAAGGAATTCCGCGAAGGCAACTTTACCGATTTGAGCCAACTCCCACCATGAGCTGGGCCGTCGCCGTCAGCAATCGCGCGCGAAAAAATCTCAAGCGCGTTCCCGCCGCTGACCAACAGCGCATCCTCGCGGCACTCGAGGTCATGCGCGCCGATCCGCTTTCGGGCGATATCGTCAAGCTCGCCGGCCAGGATGCTTTCCGCCGACGCGTCGGCAATTACCGGATAATATTTGGCATCGATTTCAAAACGCTGGTCGTCGGCATACTCGATATCCAGCGTCGAACAACGACGACGTACCGATAGCAAGAAGTTCGACGAGAGTACCTTGAACGAAACGCCCGCCGCGAAACGTTTCAACTCTCCAACGACTTCCGCACCCGTTCGGCGATGCGGTCGACCGACGGCAGCGCCATGTCTTCCAGGATGTCGGCGGCCGGCAGCGGAATGTGCGGCGTGGTGATCCGCACCGGCGGGCCGTCGAGATCGTAGAACGCCTCGTCGGCGACGATGGAGACGATCTCCGCGCCCCAGCCGCACAGCCGCGGATTTTCCTCGACCGTGAACAGGCGGTGGGTGCGCGCCACCGAGCCGAGGATGGTCTGCGTGTCGAGCGGCACCAGCGAGCGCACATCGACGACTTCGCAGTCGATGCCGTGCTCGGCTTTCAGCTTCTCGGCGGCGGCGAGCGCGCGCGGCACCATCATGGCGAGCGCGATAATGGTGGCGTCCTTGCCCGGCCGCACGATGCTGGCGGTGCCGAGCTTGTCGACGATCTCGCCGTCCGGCACTTCGCCCTTGGTCGGGTAGAGCGATTTGTGCTCGAGAAAGATCACCGGATCGGGATCGCGCACCGCCGCGGCAAGAAGCCCGATGACGTCGCGCGGCGACGACGGCGCCACGACTTTAAGCCCGGGGATCATCATGCACCAGTTCTCGACGCTCTGCGAATGCTGCGCGCCGAAGCGTGCGCCGCCGCCGTTGCCGGTGCGCACCACCAGCGGACATTTGACCTGGCCGTTCGACATGTAGCGGCTTTTCGGGAACTCGTTGGCGATGTAGTCGAAGCAGACCGCGAAAAAGTCCGAGAACATGATCTCGGCGATCGGCTTTAATCCGGTCATCGCCGCGCCCATGGCGGCGCCGAGGATCGCCTGCTCGGAAATCGGCGTGTCGCGCACGCGCAGCGGACCGAACTGCTCGTAGAGGCCGACGGTCGCCTTGAACACGCCGCCGGCCTTGGCGATGTCTTCGCCGAGAAAGACCACGTCGGGATCGCGCGTCATTTCCTGGGCGATGCCGCGGATCACGGCGTCGCGATAGGTCAATTCCGCCATGCGAAGCCTCCGTCGGCATAAACGTCGGTGGTGAGGATGTCGGCCGGCGGCATCGGCGCCGCCTTGCACTTTTCGGTCGCTTCGTCGACGTCGGCGTTTCACGTCGGTCTCGATGCCGACGATGATGTCCTCGCCGACGCCGAATTGCTTGAGCCGCTCGCGATAGATTTTGATCGGATCGCGCTCTTTCCATTTTTCCAGCTCGCCCTCGGGGCGGTATTTGGCCGGGTCGGCGCGCGAATGGCCGCTGTAGCGATAGGTCATGCATTCGATCAGGGACGGGCCGTCCGCCGGCGCGCGCCTTGTCGTAGGCCGCGCGCGCGGTGCGATAGACGACGTCGGCGTCGTTGCCGTCGATGACGATGCGCGGCAGCCCGTAGGACGCGGCGCGGTCGCCGCCGGATGCGGCACCGCGGTGACGTCGCCGATCGGCGTATATTCCATGTAGAGATTGTTCTCGCAGATGAAGATCACCGGCAGCTTCCACACCGCGGCGAAATTCAAGCGCCTCATGGAAGGCGCCGATATTGGTGGTGCCGTCGCCGAAGAAGCAGACCGAGACGTCATTCTGGCCCTTGTACTGCGCGCGCCAGGCTGCGCCGCAGGCGATCGGCAGATGCGCGCCGATGATGGCGTAGGACCCCATGACGCCGTGATCGGCGGAGGTCAGGTGCATCGAGCCGCCTTTGCCGCGCATCAACCCGTTGTCGCGCTGCATCAGCTCGCCCAGAACCTTTTCGATCGGCACGCCGCGCGCCAGCGTGTGGGCGTGGCCGCGATAGGTGCAGAACGAAAGATCGCCCGGTTGCATGGCGGCGGCGCAGCCGGCGGCGACCGCCTCCTGGCCGAGCGAGAGATGGCTGGTGCCCTTCACCAGGTTCTGCAGGAACAGATCGAACGCGCGCTGCTCGGCCTCGCGAATCTCCACCTGCATGCGATACAGGCGGAGCCGGGTTTGCTCGCCGATATCGTCGTTCAGGCTCGCATTCGATGCGGGCGCGCGGTCTTCGACCTTGGCCATGAAACGTCCTCGGAATACGCGCCCCGATACCGAGCGTCATACGGGCGGCGCGAACTTAGCGCCAGTTGCGAAGCCGAGGCAACGCCGTCGCGAGCAGCGGCAGGCCGATGATGCCCGTTGCTGGCGGGCGGCCCGCGTGCGGTGGGCAGGCCGCTTGCGCGCGAGCGCGTCACAAGTTCCTAATTGACGCCAAGCGGGGAGATTGCGATGAGCCAAGAATCCCTGGAATCGCGAAAATCCAAAGATGACCCGAAAGATTTCGTGCAGCGCTTTCTTTGGCGGGCCGCCGCTTGCGGTCGTCGGCCGGCTGATCCTGCTGTCGATCCTGGTCGGCGTCATTCTCGCCGCGATCGGCCTCGACCCCTGGAATATCCTTGAATTGGTGCGCCGGCTCGTCGAGCACGTCTGGAATATGGGCTTCGACGCCGTTGCGCTGGCTGTGGCGGTATTTCCTGCTCGGCGCGGTGATCGTGGTGCCGATCTGGCTCCTGGTGCGGCTCGCCAAAGCGCCCCGCGGCCTTTAGCCGCCCGTCAGCGCGGGTCGCACGCTTCGAAATTCGAATGCGCGCTAAGAATGCCTGTAGCCTGCGGCTATTCATCCGCCGAATCGCGTCATTGTGCGGCGCCGCCGTCATCTCGGCGGCGATCGGATTGATCCGGCGCATAGTCGCGCGGGCCGCCGCGATGCCGCCGCCGCCGCCGATGCAACGGAAACCGATCCGGCGACGCCGTCATAGCCGTTCGGCCCATTGCCGCCGTTGCCGCGCGGGCCATTGCCGCCTTGACCGTGTTGCGGTGCCTCTGCTGCTGCGGCTGACCGCCGGTAATGAATGACGGCAGCCGTTCAACATCGCCGTCATTTTCCTGCGGCACTTGCGGCTGCGGACGCGGTTGAAATTCTGGGGCTGCGGCTGCTGTTGCGGCTGGTGCGGCTGGTGCTGTTGCGGCTGATAGTGCTGCGGCTGATGCTGTTGTGTTGCGGCTCGCGCTGGTAAAACGGTTGCGACTGCGGCGCGTAGGGCTCGCCGACTTGCGGCTGATCGTCGCCGTCATCGTAGCCGTCGTCGGCCATATTGCCGCCCACTCCACCGCCCGGCTGTTGCTGCTGAAAATAGGGCTGGTTCTGGCGAAGCTGTTCCTGCGCGGCGGCGATCAAACGGAAATAATGTTCGGCGTGCTGATAATAATTTTCGGCGGCGATCGGATCTCCGGAGCTTTGCGCGTCGCGGGCGAGCTGGAGATATTTCTCGGCAATGTGCGAGGCCGTTCCGCGAATTTTTACGTCCTGGCCCGTTGGACTCGTACATCCGCGACAACGGATTTTGGTGATGATGGCCACCCTTACGGTTACGACCGCGCATACGTTTATTCTGACCGTTTCTCATGGTTTGCTGTTCCGCCAACCCCGTTTTGCACGACGGCAACGGCTGCCGCCGCTTCTGTGCTTACGTCTGCCGTCACCTTAAGTTCAATCCGGACACCATTGCCCGGACACTATTGCCCCAGACACCATTACCCAAAAGCGCGCTTGACCCAGCGCCGCGGCTACCCGTTTGACCGTCTACGAACCCTCGGTAAAGCCGCCCTCGCCCGCAGCCCGCCTGCAGCGCCAAAGCCTCTCGTCATGCGCGCGTCTTATCCGCATCGACGCGCGCCGAACCGGTGCTAACGTCTCGGCTTAACTTTCACGGTTTGAACTTTCGCGCTCTGAATCTGGCGATCCTGTATGCCGACCAATCCGGCTTTCGCTATCCAGCTATCGCTTGCCAGCTTTCGCTTGTCTGCCTGGCCTGCGTTGCCGGCCTTTTGGAGCCAACTCCGAGATGCTCTTAAAGGTTATGCTCTGAGGTTTTCAGGGCAACGCGGCACCCTCATCTCGGGCCGATTCCGTGGCCGCAAGCTAGTCGGTTCCGGCCGACATTCCAAGTGCTTTTTTGCCCGAAGTGCTTTTTTGCCGGGGGTCCTATGCCTCGCGCCACATGCCGGTTTACTTGTTACTTTCTCGCAACGAGGGCGCGCGGCACTCCGTTAAGATCGGGTCGCGGCGCCGCGGGCGCAAGCCCTGCAGCGGCGAATAGAGCGGCCACCGGCCCCGCCTGGCCGGCGCCGAGCTCGACGACCACGCAGCGCCGCCTGGAGCAAGCATCGCGGGCGCGGCCGCGGCAATCGCCCGATAAAAATCAAGACCATCGGCGCCGCCGTCGAGCGCGCGGCGCGGATCGAACAGCCGCACCTCCGGCGGCAAGCCGGCGATATCGCCGGATGCGACATAGGGCGGGTTCGAGACGATAATGTCGAACGCGCCGCGCAAGCGCCGCCGCCATGTCGCAGGCAACGAAGGCCGCGTTCGGCTCAAGCCCAGGCGGCGCGCATTGTCGCGCGCGATTGCCAGCGCGCCGGGACTCGTCATCGGTGCCGACGCCGAAGGCATTCGGCAGCTCGGTAACAAGCGCGAGCAGAATGGCGCCGCTGCCGGTGCCGAGATCGGCGATGCGCAACGGCCGCGACCGCCCGCCGCTCCTTGTCAACCGCGGCGAGCGCGGCCTCGACGACCGTTTCGGTCTCCGGACGCGGCACCAGCGTCGCGGCGTCGACCGCAAAGTCGAGGCCCCAAAATTCCTTGGCCGCCGATGATGCGGGCGATCGGCTCGCGGCCGAGGCGGCGCCGCGCCAAAGCCGCGATCGCGCTCTGTTCCGCCGACATCAGCCGGCGCGCGCTCGGCCGCCGCAAGTCCGGCGTGATCGAGCGCAAGCGCATGGCCGACGAAAAGGCCGCGCGTCGAGCTCGGGCGAATCGATGCCGGCGTCGCGAAACCGTGCCGCCCAGGCGCGCCGCGCCTCGCCGACGGTCATCGTCGGGCCGCAGCCGGCGTTCCGGCGCAACGGCAACACCGGCGTTTGCGGCTCCGGCGCCATCAGCTCGTCTCCTCGGCCGCGAGCAACGCCGCCTGATTTTCCGCGACCAGCGCGTCGATGATCTCGCCGAGCGCCTCGCCTTCCAGAATCTGCGGCAGCTTGTAGAGCGTGAGATTGATGCGATGCTCCGACACGCGGCCTTGCGGATAATTATAGGTGCGGATGCGCTCCGAGCGGTCGCCGGTGCCGACCTGACCGCGACGCTCGGCGGCACGCGCGGCATCCAGTTTCTGCCGCTCGAAATCGTAGAGCCGCGTCCGCAGCACCGCCATGGCTTTGGCGCGATTGCGATGCTGCGAGCGGTCTTCCTGCATCATGACCACGATGCCCGAAGGAATATGCGTCACCCGCACCGCCGATTCGGTCTTGTTGACGTGCTGGCCGCCGGCGCCGCTCGGAGCGCAGGGTATCGATCTTGCAGATCGCTTTCGACGATCGGGACGTCGACTTCCTGCGCCTCGGGCAACACGGCGACGGTCGCGGTCGAGGTGTGGATGCGCCCCGACGCCTCGGTGTCGGGCACGCGCTGGACGCGATGCACGCCGGATTCGAATTTCAGCTTGGCGAACGCGCCACGGCCGCGGATTTCGGCGATGATTTCCTTATAGCCGCCCATCGCGCCTTCGCTGGCGGTGACGATCTCCACCTTCCAGCCCTGCTTGGCGGCGTAACGCTCGTACATGCGAAACAGATTGCCGGCGAACAAGGCGGCTTCGTCGCCGCCGGTGCCGGCGCGAATTTCGAGAATGACGTTGCGCTCGTCCATCGCATCCTTGGGCAACAGCGCGAGCCGCAATTGCTGCTCCAGCGCCGCGCGGCGCGCTTCGAGCGTCGGGCTTTTCCGCTTCGGCGATCGAGCGCATTTCGGATTCGGTCGCCGGGTCGGCGATCAGGCCTGTCAGATCGTCGAGCTCATGCTGCGCGGCACGATACGACTTGACCGCCTCGACCACCGGCGCGAGCTCGGCGAATTCGCGCGACAGTTTGACGAATGTCTCGGCCGGCAGCACTGCGGCCAGATCGCGTTCCAGCGTCGCATGTCGGGTGACCAGCGCGTTGAGTTTTTGGTCGGGCAACATCGGTTTTCTTTGTTCGGATAAGTAGAAGACGCCGGGTCGCCCGGGACAAGCCCGGCTCGCGGCGGTTATGCGTGGCGCTAAACCTGCAGGCCGTGATCGGCGGCAAATTTCTCGATCTGGCCGCGGATCGGCACGCCGTGGCTGCCCTGCTCGATCATGGGATGCAGAGAAAGCGGCCGCCTTGGCGCAGTCGAGATCGAGCAGCATCGCCTTGACCGGGCCGACCGCCGACGGCGTGAGCGAGAACGAGCGATAGCCGATAGCCGCCAAAGCCAGCGCTCCGATCGGCTAAGACGCCAGCTCGCCGCACACCGTGACCGGCTTGTTGTGGTCGCGCGACTTGTCGGCGATTTCCTTGAGCGCGCGCAGCACCGGCGCCGACAGCGCATCGAAGCGGCCCGAGACCCGCGGATTGCCGCGGTCGATCGCATAGAGGAATTGCACCAGATCGTTGGAGCCGACCGACAGGAAATCGACGCGTTCCAAGAGTTCGTCGAGCTGATAAAGCAGCGACGGCACTTCCACCATGCTGCCGACCTCGACCTCGGCGGGCAGTTTGTGGCCGTGGCGGCGCAGATGGGTCAGCTCGCGCTCGACCAATTCCCTGGCCTGATCGAATTCTTCGACCGTCGAGATCATCGGAAACATGATTTTGAGCGCGCGGCTGCCGGCCGCCCGCAGCAGAGCGCGCAATTGCGTGCGCAACAGGCCGGGCCGGTCGAGGCCGAGCCGGATCGCGCGCCAGCCGAGCGCGGGATTTTCTTCCTCGACGTTGCGCATATAGGGCAGCACCTTGTCGCCGCCGATGTCGAGCGTGCGAAAGGTCACCGGCTTGTCGCCGGCGGCGTCGAGCACGGCGCGGTACAGCGCGTATTGCTCGCTGGTGCGCGGAAAATTCGGCGCCACCATGAATTGCAGCTCGGTGCGGAACAGGCCGATGCCGCCGGCGCCGGTATCCTCGATATGCGGCAGGTCGACGCTCAGGCCGGCATTGAGCAGCAATTTAATCTCGTGCGCCGTCCTTGGTGACGCAGGGCTTGTCGCGCAGCGACTGATATTGCTGCTGACGCCGCGCCCGCAGCCGCACGCGCTCGGCATAAGCCGCCTCCATGTCGGGCAGCGGCCGGATATGCAGATCGCCGGTCGAGCCGTCGACGATGATGGCGTCGCCCGGATCGGCGATGCCGGTGGCGTTGTCGATATTGCCGACGGCGGGAATGCCGAGCGCGCGCGCCACGATCGCGACATGCGAATGCGGGCCGCCTTCTTCCAGCACCAGGCCGCGCAAGCGTTTGCGGTCGTAGTCGAGCAGCGCCGCCGGCCCCATCGAGCGGGCGATCAAAATCGCGTTCTCCGGCAGGCTTTCGCGCGACGGCGCGTGATCGCGGCCGGTGAGCTGGCGCATCAGGCGATTGGCGAGGTCGTCGAGGTCGTGCAGGCGCTCGCGCAGGAACGGGTCGGTCTGCCGCAGCATGCGCGCGCGGGTGTCGGACTGGACGCGCTCGACCGCGGCTTCGGCGGTCAAGCCGGTCATCACCGCTTCTTCGAGCTTGTGCACCCAGCCGCGGTCGTGGGCGAACATGCGATAGGCTTCGAGCACGTCGCGATGCTCGCCGCCCTCGACGACGTCGCCGTGTTCGAGCATTTCGTCGAGGTTGGATTGCAGCGTCTCGATCGCCGCTCGCAGATGCTCCAGTTCGCTTGGGCACGTTGTCGGCGATGAAATTGGTGACGACGACGCGCGGCTCGTGCAGGACGACATGGCCGAGCGCGATGCCTTCGCTCAGGGCTGCGCCTTTGAGATGCACCGAGTGCCGCGCCGCCGGCTCGGCGCCGGGCAGCGCCAGCGCGGAGAGCTCGCCCGAGGCGATCATCTCGGCGAGCACCATGGCGGTGGTCTGCAGCGCCTCGACTTCTTCTTCGGAATATGTACGCCGCGCTCGGTTCTGCACGTCGAGCACGCCGAGCGTATTGCCGGCGCGCAAGATCGGCACGCCGAGGAAGGAGTGGTAGATTTCTTCGCCGGTTTCCGGCCGGAACGAGAAGGCCGGATGCGCCTGCGCATTCGACAGATTGATCGGCGCTCGCCTGGCTCGCCACCAGGCCGACCAGGCCCTTCGTCGGAGCGCATCACCGTGTGATGCACCGCTTCGCGATTGAGGCCTTCGGTGGCGTAGAGCTCGAGCGTGGCGTCGACGCGCAGCACATAGACCGAGCAGACCTCCGCAACCATGTTGGCGGCGATCAGCACCACGATCTTGTCCAGGCGTTCCTGCGCGCTGACCGGCTCCGCCATCACTTCGCGAAGCCGGCGCAACAGCACGCGCGGACCGCCGAGCGCGCCACGCATGGCGTGAGGTCCCTCGGGCGATGGTTTTGACCGGAGCGGAGCCCGTGACGCGCCGGCCGCAATCAAAGAGGAATCCGCCCGGGTCCCGTCCCCGCGGCGAATATCCTCAAGGCTATATCGAATGCGGTATGCAAACCGCAAGCCAGAGACAACGATATGACGGCGCTAAAGAATTATGTTGCGCCGCAGCGAAACGCTGCCGCCTCAACCGGTGGCGTTATCGAGATTGTACAGCGAATGCAATGTGCGCACCGCAAGCTCGGTAAAGGCGGCGTCAATCAGAAGCGAAAACTTGATCTCGGAGGTCGTAATCGCGCGGATATTGATGGAGCGCTCGGCCAGCGCACTGAACGCCTGCGCGGCGACGCCGGCATGACTGCGCATGCCGATGCCGATCACGGAAATCTTGGCGACGTCGGTGGCGCCGTCGAGCCGGGTATATCCGATCGCGCCGCCTTGGCCTTGGCGATGACATCGAGCGCAGCGCTGGTAATCCGCCGCCGGCACCGTGAAGGTAAGGTCGGTGGTCTTGCCGTCGGCCGAGACGTTCTGCACGATCATGTCGACATTGATATTGGCCTCGGCGAGCGGACCGAAAATGGCCGCCGCCACGCCGGGCTTGTCCTGAACCTGGCGGATCGAGATTTGCGCCTCGTCCCTGGAGAAGGCGATGCCGGTGACGGTTTGCTGTTCCATGATCTCCCCCTCGTCGCAGATCAGTGTGCCGGGCGGATGGCCGTGCGGGTCGATTTTCTCCGGCGGGTCGAAGCTCGAGCGCACGAAAATGCGCACATTGTGCACCATGCCGAGCTCGACCGAGCGCACCTGCAACACCTTGGCGCCGAGCGAGGCGAGCTCCAGCATTTCCTCGAAGGCGACTTTGTCGAGCCGGCGCGCGCGCGGCACCACGCGCGGATCGGTGGTGTAGACGCCGTCGACGTCGGTATAGATGTCGCAGCGCTCGGCGCGGATCGCGGCGGCGATCGCGACCGCGGACGTGTCCGATCCGCCGCGGCCGAGCGTGGTGATGCGATTGGTTTCCTTGTGCACGCCTTGGAAGCCGGCGATGACCGCGACCTCCTTGCGCTCCTTGAAGCGGCGGACCAGTTCTTCGCCGTTGACGCTCGAGGATGCGCGCCGAGCCGTGCGCGTCCGAGGTCAGGATCGGCAGTTGCCAGCCCTGCCAGGAGCGCGCATTGATATCGAGATCCTGCAGCGTGATGGCGAGAAGGCCGGCGGTGACCTGCTCGCCGGTCGCGACCACGGCGTCGTATTCCCGCGCGTCGAAGATACGCCGCTCCTTCAAGGCCGCTTCGCACCAAGCGACGAGCTGATTGGTCGTGCCGGCCATGGCCGAGACCACGACGGCGACTTCGTGGCCGGCATCGACCTCGCGCTTGACGTGACGCGCGACGTTGCGGATGCGGTCGATATCGGCGACCGAGGTGCCGCCGAATTTCATGACGAGACGGGCCATGGCGGGCTATTCGCGCTGCTCTCGACAAAAGGGCGCGTATAGATACCGGCGGGGTCCGCCCGCTGCAACACGGCCGCGTCCCGCTCGGGTCATGGCGAGAAAAGCCGCCGAGGCGGACTTATGACGCCCGGGCGATCCAATTATGTCGCGGTGGCAACTGCCGCATTCGGGAGCGGGTTTTCGCGGATAAGGATGTAAGCTGGTGTCACTAAGGGAGGCGAGGTCTAGTCGTCGCTGGACAGGTCGCGTCGGGACAAATCGCGTCGCTTGGGGATCATCGACCGAGCCGGGCGCGGCGTTTCGCCGAAGCAGGCGGCACTCCCCATGAGAGACGACCAGAAAGCAACCCAAAGCAGCACGGGCATGACCTGTTTTCCTTCTATGGATTGGTCATCGGAAAATGATCTTCGCAGGAATAATGTTTGTTGCGGCGCAAGAGTTCCGCCAGGGGCCGAGACAAACATGCGTGATCCGAGGAACCAAAGATCGACGAACAGAAAATAGGCGTGGTCGGCGGCGGCCTGATGGGCCACGGCATCGCCTATCTGCTTGCCGCCGCGGGGCATCAGCGTCGGCCTATTCGAGCCATCGGCCGAGATACGCGCCGTCGTTGCCGGCGCGCTTGCAGGCGATCGCCGACGCTGCTCGGTGACGATGCCGTCGCTGCTCGCAACGCATCGACGACGCATGACGCTTTGGCCCCTGCCGTGGACGGCGCCGCCTTCGTCTTCGAGGCGGCGCCGGAGAAGCTGCCGCTCAAGCAGCAAATCTTCGCCGAACTGGAGAAGCTTATTGCGCCGGATACGATCCTCGCCAGCAACTGCTCGGCGATCCCGTCGACCGAGATCGGCCGCCGTCTCAGGCATCGCGAACGGGTCCTCGGCACCCATTTCTGGAATCCGCCGCACCTCGTGCCGCTGGTCGAGGTCGTCCAGAACGAAAAGACCAGCGACGACGCCGTGCAGCGGACGATGGCAGCTGTTGCGCCACGCCGGAAAAACGCCGGTCCATGTGCGGCGCGATGTGCCCGGCTTCGTCGGCAACCGCCTGCAGCACGCGATGAAACGCGAGGCGATCGCGCTCGTCGCCGCCGGCGTCTGCGACGCCGATACCATCGACGTCGTCGTGCGCGAAGGTTTTGGCGCGCGCACCGCCGTGCTCGGCCCGATGGAGCAGTCCGATCTCGTCGGCACCAATCTCACTCTCGACATTGCCGAGGTGCTATATGCCGATCTCGACCGCACGGCCGGACCGCACCCTTATCTGCGCGACTCGTCAGCTCCGGCAAACTCGGCATGACGACCGGCGAAGGCTTGCGCAAATGGACGCCGGAAGCAAGCCGAAGCCGTCCGCACGCGGCTGTCGCGTTTCCTGGCCGAGCAAGCGAAGGCGCAGAAAAAGACATCCGGCATAGAACCCCTCCGTCATAAAAGCGTCGGCATAAATTTGCCTTCAGCGCGGCCAATAGCCGCCGCCGCGCAGGGCGGCGATCAGTTGTGTTTCTGGCCGGCATCGCCTTGACCGTGCCAAAGGCGCAGTAGAAGATATTGGCCGCTCGGGCGTGGCGCGGCATTAGGGTTTGGCCTCGTCGGCGTACCGGTCGCCTCGGCACGAGTGCGCGCACGACGCGGTCTTGAATTGCCGCGACCCATTCGCGGTCGAAACCCCAATAAAATAACAAACAACATCACATCAGGGAGGGTCGAAGCATGTCGAACACCACGCTATCCGTGCGCCGCCGTACCTTGCTTCAGGCCGGCTTGGCGCTTGGCGCCAGTCAAGTCGTCGGCGCACCGTTCGTCGTCAAGGCGCTCGGCGATCGAGCCGGTCAAGATCGGCATGGTCGATCCGCTGACCGGCGTTCTCTCGGCGCTGGCGCAAAGCGAAGTCGACGGCGCCAAATACGCCGTAGCCGAAATCAACAAGAAGGGCGGCATTCTCGGCCGCCAGGTCGAGCTTCTGGTCGAAGACTCCGCCAACGACGTCGGCACCGGCGTGCAGAAGACGCGCAAGCTGATCGACCGCGACCAGGTCGACGCCATCTTCGGCGACGTGAATTCCGGCATCGCCTACGCCATGTCGCAGGTGACCAACGAGAAGAAGGTGTTCCATATCGTGCCGGGCGGTCACACCGATCCGATCACCGGCACCAATTGCAAATGGAACGTGTTCCGCGTCTGCAATACCACGACGATGGACGCCGAGGCGGTCACGCCGGAACTGGTCAAGAAGTTCGGCAAGAAATGGTTCTTCGTCACGCCGGATTACGCCTATGGCCACACGCTGCAGGACGCCTTCGTCAAGGCGCTGAAGAAGGCCGGCGGCACCTACGAAGGCGACATGCTGCCGATCAACAACACCGATTTCTCGGCCACCTTGATCAAGGCCAAGGCCTACAAGCCGAACGTGCTGCTCAACAACATGGGCGGGCTCACGCAGATCAACTGCATGAAGCAATTCACCCAGTTCGGCATGCAGAACGAGATGGGCCTCGGCGGCGCGCTGTTCGAATTGGAAAGCATCAAGGCTTGCCCGCCGGAGGCGCAGACCGGCTGGTGGGATATGGAATGGTGGTGGAATCAGCCCAACGTGCCGGAGGTGGTGAAATTCGTCGCCGATTATCGCGCGGCGACCAAGAAGACGCCGTCGGCGCGCGACTGGTTCGGCTATGTCTCGGTGCATTCGGTGCGGCTCGCCGCGGAAAAGGCGAAATCGCTCGAAGGTCCGAAACTGGCGGCCGCCATGGAGGACATGGAACTGCCGCCCGACGTGGCGCTGCAGCCCGGCAAGGTGTTCTACCGCAAGGGCGACCACGAGCTGATGCCCAACATCTTCGTCGGCGAAGTGCATCCGCCGAAGGGCAATCCCGACGACGTCTTCACGGTCGGCACGCTGGTGCCGGGCGAGCAGGCCGCCGGCACGGTGGAAGAGACCGGCTGCAAGATGGTGGAACCGAGCTGACGCCCTGCAACATCGACGGCGGTAACATCGCAAACGTAGAGCGCCGATGACTCAGCTCATCCTGTTCAATGTGACCAATGGGCTGATCATCGGCGCGTTCTACGTGCTGATGGCGCTTGGCCTGTCGCTGATCCTCAATCTCTCCAACGTCATCAACTTCGCCCACGGCAATTTCCTGGCGCTCGGCGGCTATCTCGCCTTCGCGCTGACGCCCACGCTGGGGTATTGGGGCGCGCTGATTGTTTCGCCGTTCCTCGTCGCGCTGATCGGGCTCGCCGTCGAGCGGCTGATGATCCGCCGCATCTATGGCCGCGACCCGGTCTACAGCCTGTTGCTGACCTTCGGCCTGGCCTTCGTCATGCAGGACGCGGCGCGCTATATCTGGGGCCCGAACGGCCTGCCGCTCGGCCTGCCCGCCGTGCTGGCGCAGCCGATCTCGCCCGAGCTGTTCTTCATCACCTATTACCGCATCTTCATGGTCGCGGTGGTGATCGTCGCCGTGGCCGGGCTGTTCGCTTTCTTGCGCTATACCCGCGTCGGCTTGCGCATCCGCGCCGGAACGCTCGACCTCGAAACTGTGGCATCGCTCGGCGTCAATGTCCGGCACTTGCGCACGTTCAATTTCGCCCTGGGCTGCCTGTTGGCCGGCCTGAGCGGCGTGCTCGCCGCCGGACAGATCGGGCTTAATCCCAATATGGGCGACGATCTTTTGATGCCGAGCTTCATCGCCATCATCGTCGGCGGCGTCGGCAGCCTGATCGGCACCTTGTTCGGCGGCCTCTTGATCGGCATGGCCGCGGCGCTCACCACGGTGTTCTATCCGTCGGCAAGCGAAGCGGTGATCTATGCGATCCTGATGGCGGTGCTGCTGATCCGGCCGCGCGGCCTCGTCGGCGAGGAAGGGATGCTGTCATGACCATGGCCATCGCCTCGCTTGGCGGCCGGCTCCCGATGACGGCGGGCCGCCGCGCAATTGCTGCTGATCGTGATCTGGGGCGCGCTGATCCTGGTGCCGTTCTGGCTGCCGCTCCTCGGCGGCTACACCGCGCTCGCCGGCCGCGTGCTGGTGTTCGGACTGGCGGCGATGGGACTCAACATGCTGTTGGGTTTCACCGGCGTGTTGAGCTTCGGTCATGCGGCCTATTTCGGGCTTGGCGCCTACGGCGCCGGCCTGACGCTGCGCTATCTCGTGCATTCGACGCCGCTGGCGATGCTTGCGGGCACGCTGCTCGGCGGGCTTGGCCGGAACGCTGTTCGGCCTGTTGATCGTGCGCCGCCGCGGCGTCTATTTCGCCATGTGCACCATCGCCTTCGGCCAGCTCTGGTATTACCTCGCCTATAGCTGGAACAGCTTTACCGGCGGCTTCGACGGTTTGCGCGATTTCGAGCGCGAGCCGATCGGTCTCGGGCCCGTTCACGCTGCACATCGAGGACGGCGGAACGACGTTCTATTTCTTTCTTCTGGCGGTCTTCGCGGTCGCGGTGGCGATCTGATGGGCGTGCTGTTGCGCTCGCCGTTCGGCCGCACCTTGGTGGCGATCCGCGAGAACGAGCGGCGCGCCCGTTTCCTCGGCATTCCGGTCGAGCGGCATATCTGGCTGTCGTTCTCGATCTCCTGTTTCTTCACCGCGCTGGCCGGCACGCTCTATGCGCTGCTCAACAACTTTGCCGATCCGCTGACGCTGCACTATTCGCTGTCCGGCTATTTTGTCGTCATGACCGTGATCGGCGGCATGCGCACGTTCTGGGGACCGCTGCTTGGCGCCGCGGTCTTCGTCGTGCTGCAGGACTACATTTCGTCGATGACGGTGAACTGGATGTCGTTTGTCGGCGCCATCTTCATGCTGGTGGTGCTGTTCTTCCCGCGCGGGCTTCTTGGCACGATGCGGCGGCAGGCCAAAGCGTGATCGCCGCTTCAATACGGCAACCCGACATATTGCTCGGCCAGCGACGCCTGGGCGTGCTCGGACGCCAACAGGTAATCGAACTGATTGAGCCGCATCTGCGCCTCGAACGGCGTCTCGTCGGCAAAGCGGTGCAACAGCATCGTCAGCCACCACGACATGCGCGCGGCGCCCCACACCCGGCGCAACGCGGTCTCGCGAATAGCTGTCGAGATAATCCGTCCGGCCGCCGCGATAGAACTCGGTCAGCGCGCGGGACAGATAAAATACGTCGGAGACCGCGAGGTTAAGGCCCTTGGCCCCGGTCGGCGGCACGATGTGGGCGGCGTCGCCGGCGAGAAACAGCGCGCCGTAACGCATCGGCTCGGCGACGAAGCTGCGCAGCGGCGCGATCGATTTTTCGATCGAGGGACCGGTCACGATGCTCTCGCGCCATCTCGCTCGGACAGCGCGCCTTGAATTCCTGCCAGAAGCGGTCGTCCGGCCAGTCCTCGAGCCTGGTGTCGAGGTCGCATTGGATGTAGTAGCGGCTCAGCATCGGATTGCGCATCGAGGCCAGCGCAAAGCCGCGGCTGTGGTAGCAATAGCAAATCTCGGGATACGGCGGCGTCTCCGACATGATGCCGAGCCAGCCGAACGGATAGCTCTTCTCGTAGGTCTTGAGCACGGACGCCGGAATCGATGCGCGGCCGACGCCGTGATAGCCGTCGCAGCCGGCGACGTAGTCGCAGTCGATCCGCTGGGTGACTCCGGCTTTCCGATAGGTGACATGCGGCCGCCCGGACGTGAGGTCGTGCAAGCGGACATCGGCGGCTTCATCGATGACCGTGCTGCCGGCGGCATCGTGCGCGGCATAGAGATCCTCGGTGATCGCGGTCTGGCCGTAGGCCATCATCGGCTTGCCGGTATATTTGCGCGTATCGATCAGAAAATGCGGACGGCCCTCCCAGGCGATGCCGGAGCCGTCATGGGGCAGGCCGTCGCGATCCATGCGCGCGCCAAGCCCGACCTCGCCGCAACAGCGCGACGGTGCCGGCTTCGAGCACGCCGGCGCGAATCCGCTCCAGCACGTGGGCGCGGGTCTGCCGTTCCAGCACGATGCAGTCGATGCCGTTGCGATGCAGGATGTGCGACAGCAACAGACCGGCGGGGCCGGCGCCGATGATGGCGACTTGGGTACGCATCGGTTCACCTGACAACGGATCGATCCTGTGGCCCGGCCGTGAACCACGCGACGTGATCCAGGTCAAAGCAAAAAATTTGCGGCTGGAACAAAACCGGGAGGCGGAGTGACCTACGGGCCCGCAATCCCCATCGCCTCGACGAAAGCGCGCCGCATTTCGCGGCGGCTGGCCGTAATGGTGGCGGAATTCCTTGAGCCGCTGGCGCAGCAGCGGATCCTTGTCGAAGTCGGCAAGCGGCAATCCTTCGGTGTTGAACTCGCGCGCCATGTTCGGCAGCGCGATGCAGGCCGCCGCGTTGGCGCTGCGAATGACGCCGGCCGGCTCGCTTGCCCGCGGCGACGGCTTCCATCTCCTTGAAAGAACCGGTTGCGCATCATGGTGATGCCGATGTCGCTCGAGCGCAGATTCTCCTGGGTGCGGTCGGCAATGCGGCCCTGACCGACCCAGGCGACGATGTCCTGGTTGATGACATGGCTGGAAATCCAGCGGCCGTCTTCGTCCTTGATCGGAGCTCACCCAGGTCGGCACGCGCTCCTGCACATAGGGCTCGCGGCCCTTCGGCACGCGCATGAAGAACCAGGCGACGCTCAGCGTATTCTCGTCGTCGACCGGCACGCGCCATTCGAAATGGCTGCCGAGATAGAACCCGTTCGGCCATAACGCGACGCGCCCCACGGTCCAATAACGGTCCTGTTCGCTCTGGCCTTCGCGCACGCGCTTGTAGACGAAGCCGTGCTCGAATTCCTCGAATTTGAGCTTGAGATGCTTCGGCGCGGCATTGGCATCGCCGCCGCGCAGCCGGCTGCCCCAATTGTCGTGCATCCATTCGAAATGCACGGGATCGATGGAGTTCTCCTGGCACTGAAACCAATTGCACGGAATGTCGGCGAGCACGATCTCGCGAAAGCCGTTCTGCCAGGTGAACGGTTCCCACACCGGCAGTTCGGGTGCCGGCAACGGCCCGAGATAGGCGAACAACAGCCCGGCGCATTCCTTCACCGGATAGGCCTTGGCGTCGCAGCCGGCCTTCGAGGGTTTTGGGTTGGCGGTGTCCTCGTAGGGCTGCTCCAGGCAGCGGCCGGCCTCATTGACCAGTACCAGCCGTGATAGCTGCAGCGGATGCCGTTTTCCTCGACCCAGCCGTACGACATGTCGGCGCGCCGATGCGGGCAATGCCGGTCGATCAGGCCGTAGCGGCCGCGCAGATCCCGGTAGAGAACGAGATCTTCGCCCAGAAGGCGAACGGCTTTGATCGGATTGGCATCCAGTTCGCTGGCGCCGGCGATCGGGCTGCCAATAGCGGCGCAGCAGTTCGCCCATCGGCGTGCCGGGTCCGACGCGCGTGAGCATTTCGTTACGGCTCGGCAGTGAGCAAGCCTTCCCTCCCCATTCATTGTCGCTAATTGGCGAGCGATTATTTCACCTCTTCGCCGCTCCGGAGGGGAGAGCAAACGGCTGCCGAGCGTGGAGCCGCTATCGGCCGTTCCGTCGCCGCCATCGGCGGCAATTGCTTCAAATCGAAGCTAATATCTTCTTACGGCGCTCAATGGATTCTGCGTGTTCTATGATGCGATGCGACGCAGTCCGAACGGAACGACACGCCGCCGCATGGTTCGTCGAGCCGGATCATGCCGGCGCGACTGCCGCGACGCAAAGCGCGCGGCCGCGCACCGGGAAGACGTCACTTCGACGCGGGCGGTCATCGTTTCCTCGTTCTTTCTCGTGCTTTTTACCGGCGCTCTTCTGTTCGGCGGCCATGCCGCCATCGACCCGCTGCTGCGAGCTGGTCGACCGCCGCGCGCCATCCAGAGACGGTCGGCGATGTTCTCTTGCCGATGCCCGACGGCAAGTTTTGTCGCCACATGTCTTTCGACAACGCCAGCGCCGACATCATCGAGGGCGACATCGAGCCGTGTCCGGACAACATTACCAGAGGCCAGTTCCGCGATTTCGGCCGCGGCTTTCGCTGGAGCGCAGACTGATCGAAGCCGGCCAGCTGAGGCCGGTGGCCTGGAACTCCTGAAACTCGCTTACCGCAGCGCCTGGTTCCGCGTATACCGCTGGTCGGAGACCGTACTTTCGCCACCTTTGGACGAGCACTTGGGCGCCCGGCGGACGGGGCGACATGCAAGCCTGACATAGAATCTTCAACGGTCCTTGCACCGCTGCTTTGCCGCGCGCAAATGAAACTCGCAAACCGCTCGAACACTGGGGAAATGCCCATGCCGATCGTGCGTTTTATCTTGTCTGCTGGCGCTGTTGGCCGGCGTGTCGCTCTATCGTACTCGGCAGCGCCAATGCCGCAGGTCAGCCGGACGTCCAGCAAGCCTGCACGCCCGACGCCATGCGGCTCTGCTCGGAGTTCATTCCGGACGTGGCGAAGATCACCGCCTGCATGAAAGCCAAGCATGCGCAGCTCAGCGCGACCTGCATCACCGCGATGCGCGGCGGCAGACACGAAATCAGGCGCGAAGCGCGGCACATCGTGCGACACGAACGACATGAGGCCAGGCACGAAACGCACCACTACAGGACGCACCGCTGCGATCCATACAGCCATATGTGCAGTTGACCGGCGCCGGCGGAAATTCCGCCGCGCCGTGCGTCACTTCACCGGCCAGCACTCGAAAGCGGTCGGCTGGATCGACAGGTCCTTAGCGCTCGCACAAATAAACATCCTTGTCCTTCTGCAGAACGAGGGTGCCAACGACGCCGGACTGCGTTGCCGGTCGACCGCTTTGATCTCGAAGCCTTGCGCGGTCAACGACGACAACGAAACCAGTTTCGGCGACCGCGGCTGCTGCGCCGCGCCTGGGCGCGCTGCCAGCACCAAAAGGCTCGCAGCGACGGCAGCCACGAACAGCCGGATGACCCGATGCTTGCTATCGGCTCGCCATCGGCCCCTCTCGTCGGCGTCAGTTCTGCGGCAACGGCGCAATGCCGAGCTCTTTGGCGAAGCCTGCCACCGCGGCGCGCTGTTCGTCGATCGATTTGGCGAACTCCTCCGGGCCGCCGATGTTTAGGATCTGACCGGTCGTTTCCAGACTTCTGCTTGATCGCGTCGTCGGCGACCGCGCGGAAATCCTTGGCGATGCGCTGGCGCAGTTCGAGCGGCATGCCGGCCGGCCCGAACAGGCCGACCAGCCCGTCGAGCGTCAGATGCCGGATAACCGGCTCCTTCACGGTCGGCACATCGGGCTCGCTCGGCGCGCGCACCGTGTTGGTCACGGCAAGAAGCTTGATCTTGCCGCTCTGCAATTGCGGCCGCACGATCGCGAGCGACGCCTCATAGACCTGCACGCGGCCCTCGGCGAGATCGTTGGCGGCGTCGACCGGGTTCTTGTAGGCGACCTTGCTGATGTCCAGGCCTTCCTGCTTGAGCCAGCCGGCAAACATGAAATCGAGCGCGCCGGTGACGCCCGCCCAGTTGAGCTTGCCCGGCTCGCTGCGGGCGAGCGCGACGAGCTCCGAAAGCGAATTGACGCCGAGGCTCTTCGGCACCGCGATCGCGATGACGGTGTTGGAGACGCGCACAATCGGATCGAGGTCGCTCGGCTTGTAAGGCAGGTGGTCGTGCAGGAACGGATGCGCGGTGAAGGAGGCCGTCGGCGAGAACAGCAGCACATGATCGTCGTGGGCGCTGACGAAGGCATTGATGGCGACGATGCCGTCGCCGCCGGGGCGGTTTTCCACCACGACCGGCTGACCCCAGCGCTGGCTGAGACGGTCGGCGAATAAGCGGGCGCCGATGTCGGCGCCGCTGCCGGCTCCAAGCGTGACGAGGAAGCGCACCGGCCGCGTCGGCCAATCTGCCGCCGCGTGCCGAAGTCACGCGCGCCTCGCCGCAGAGTGCCGCGCCAAGAACAAGCGCGGCTGATGATGAGATAGCGCAGCGTCGAACGCATCCAAGTCCTCCCCCTGACACGCCGCGCCGAGATCGAGCCCGGAACGCCTTTTTTCAGCTCTTCGCAGCCCGGTCGGCACGTTCTTGTCCTCGCTCGCAAGCTTCATGCCCGGCGGCGAGCGCCATGGTCTCGGCCAGCGCGGCAAAATCCTTTTGCAGATATTCTTGCGGATTTTTTTGCAGCGTCGCGGCGCCGAAATGGCTCTGCAGCACCTCGCGGGTCGCCGCCGTCACCGGCATCGGCACGTCCATCTCGCGGGCAAGTTCGAGGCCGAGATCGAGGTCCTTGCGCAGCAGCTCCGGCGTGAACGTCGTCGTCCAATCGAGATTGACCAGCGCCGGCGATTTGTAGCGCGTGAACATCGAGCCCATCACGCCGTTGTTGAGGAAGGCCAGAAAAGCGTGGCGCGGCACGCCCATCTTGTTGGTCAACAGCGTGATCTCGATCAGGTTCTCGATGACGACGCCGAGCATGACATTGTGCGCGATCTTGCAGACACGCGCGAGTTCGCCGTCGCCGACATAGGAGACGCCGCGCGGCGCGAACACCTCGATCAGCGGCATGGCGATCTTGCAGGCGGCTTCGGGTCCCGACACCACCGCGGAGAGCTTGCCGGCCTTGATCACTTTGGCGTTGCCGCTCACCGGCGCGGCGACGAAATCGGCGTCGAATTGCTTGAGCTTGTTGCGGATCTCGGCCGATTCCTCGACCGCGATGGTCGAGCAGTCGACCACGATCGGCGGCATCTTGCCGCCCTGGCTGCACACGCCGTTCTTGCCGTACAGCACCTCCTGCACGTCCTTGCCGGTGGCGACGATGGAGAACAGGATATCGACGTCCTTAAGATCGGAAAGATGATCGACCACCTTGCCGCCGATCTTGGCGAGCGGTTCGGCCTTGGCGCGGGTGCGATTCCAGATCGACACGTCGTGGCCGGCCTTGATGAGCCGCTCGGCCATGGGAAAACCCATGCGGCCCATGCCGATCCAGCCGATCTTCTGGTGTGTTTTTCGGTGCCATGACCAACTCCCGTGTCGTTTCTATGCCGGGAGGGTTCCTAGCACAGCGCACGGCGGCTGCAACGGCCGCGCCAAGCATTCGGCTCTGTCCATAAGCGAAAGCCGGCGTTATTCTGCAATTGCCATGCATGACGTTGTCGACAACCTGCTGCCGGCAGGATTGGAGGTCGACGCCGGTCCGATCCGGCGCGCGGCGCGCAATGCGTTCCCATTCGTCGTGGTCGGCGCCTTGTGGGAGACGGTCGCGCATCTCGGCTTGTTTCCGGCGCAGTTTTTCCCCCGCTCGAAACCATCGCCGCCACGTTCCTGCGGCTGACCCTCAACGGCGTGTTGCCGCATCATACGCTCGACACCCTCATTCGCCTGATCGCCGGTTTCGCGATAGCGGCCGTGATCGGCGTCACCGTCGGCGTCCTGATGGGCCGCTCACGCCGGGCCGAGGACATTCTATTGCCGCTGGTCAGCATCGGCGCGCCGATCCCGGGACTGGCTTATGCGCCGCTGTTCTTATTGTGGTTCGGGCCCGGCGACGTTTCCGCGGTGGTGCTGGTCGCCTTCGTCTCGATGTTTCCCATCATCTACAACTGCTGGACCGGCGTGAAAGCGGTCAAGGACATCTGGCTGCGCTCGGCGCAGGCGATGGGCGCCGACGATCGCCGGCTGTTTCGCCACGTCATTTTGCCGGGCGCGCTGCCTTATATTCTCACCGGTCTGCGGCTCGGTCTCGCTCAGGCGTGGCGCATCCTGGTCGCCGTCGAAATGCTGGCGGCGGTGCCGTGGGGCTTGGGCTGGCTGATTTTCGGCGCCCAGGAATTTCTCAATACCGATGTGATGCTCGCCGGCATCGCCGTGATCGCCGTCATCGGTCTCATCCTGGAGAAACTCGTCTTTCAACCGCTCGAAGAATTCACCGTGGTGCGCTGGGGCATGATGTCATGAGCGCCGACCGCATCCGCTCGCTGCGGCGCGGCGCGCTGAGCTTGATCGCGGTGGCGACGCTCTATGAGATGGTCGCGCGCAGCGGCTATTTCGCGCCGGCTCTGATGCCGCCGCTCGGCGCCGTCGCACAAACGCTTCTCGCTTCGATCCTCGACGGCAGCATGCTGCATCATGCCGCCGCGACGCTCTATCGCGTGGTCGTCGGCTTCGGTTTCGCCGTCGCCGTCGGCTTGCCGTTGGGCGTGGCGATGGGCCGGTTTCGCCCCGTCGAGCAATTCGTCTTGCCGCTGTCGAGCGCGCTGATGCCGATCCCGTCGCTCGCCTGGGTGCCGGTCTTCATCCTGTGGTTCGGGCTCGGCAATACGGTGACCATCCTCATCGTGTTCTATGCCGCGCTGTTTCCGATGCTGCTCAACACCTGGAGCGGCGTGCGCTCGGTCAACCCGATCTGGCTGCGCGCCGCCGGCGCCATGGGCGCCAACGAACGAGCGATGTTCTGGAAAGTGATCATTCCCGGCGCATCGCCGTTCATCATCACCGGATTGCGCCAGTCGTTCCTGCGGTCCTGGATCGCCGTCATCGGCGCCGAAATGCTGGCCGGCTCGGACTGGGGACTGGGTTGGGTGATTTTCGACGCCAAGGAGTTCCTCAACACCGACGTGATGCTGGCGTCGCTGATCGTCATCGGCTTCATCGGCTTCGTCACCGAGCGGCTGGTGTTCGGCTCGATCGAGCGGGCGACCATTTATCGCTGGGGCATGGCGCGCGCGGCGAAAGGCTAGGCGCGGACGGCGGCTTCTGGCACAAAGCCGGAGCACGCAACCGAACTGCACCAACATGCTTCGGGAAACACGTCGAGGAAACGGCACGGGACGCGGCGATGGCCCACATCGAAGCGCGCGACATCACGCTGACCTATGCCACCCCCAGCGGCGCCGTGCCGGGCGTGCGCGGCGTGAATTTCGCGATGGCGGCGTCCGAATTCCTCTGCATCGTCGGACCGAGCGGGTGCGGCAAGTCGACGCTGCTCAATATCATCGCCGGCTTTATCACGCCGACCGCGGGCGAAATCCGCATCGGCGGCGCGCCGGTCAAGGGCTACGGCATGGACCGCGGCGTGGTGTTTCAGGATTTCGCCCAGCTGTTTCCGTGGCGCACCGCGCTGGGCAACGTCGCCTTCGGGCTGGAGATGAAAGGCGTGCCGAAGGCGGAGCGCGAGGCCATCGCGCTCGACCAGCTACGTCTCGTCAAGCTCGAGAAATTCGCCCGCTCCTATCCGCATCATCTGTCGGGCGGCATGCAGCAGCGCGTCGCGATCGCCCGCGCGCTCGCCTACAATCCGGCGGTGCTGCTGATGGACGAGCCGTTCGCCGCGCTCGATGCCTTGACCCGCGATGACATGCAGCGGCTGCTTGCCGAGGTCTGGCGCGAAACGCGCAAAACGGTGATCTACGTGACCCATAACGTCGCCGAGGCGGTGTATCTCGCCGATCGCGTGGTGGTAATGACGCCGCATCCGGGCACCGTCAAAACCGAGGTGACGATCCGCCTGCCGCGGCCGCGCGATCCGCTCAGCGTCGAATTCCTCGATCACCAGAAGGAGCTTTTGCGCCTGCTCGGCCAAGGCAACAGCGCCTGAAAGAAAACGACGGCATCACGACCGAAACTAGCTCGGAGGAAATATCATGACGCAGTCCATCAAGCTGTCCGACAAACTCTCCCGCCGCCAATATCTCACGGCGGCCGGCGCCGGCGCGCTGGCGCTCGGCTTCGGCGCGGGGCGCCCGGCTTCGGCGGCGGTGACGATCCGCCAGGGCTACCAGACCAATATCTGGGGCATGCCGACCTATTATCTGATGAAGTCCGGCTATCTGGAAAAGCACGGCCTCGCGGTCCAGGACTACGCCGTGCCCTCCGGCAACATCACCATGCAGCAGATGGTGGCGCGCCAGGTCGACCTCGGCACCTATGCCGGGCCGTCGTTCATCATCGGCAACGTCAAAGGCGGCCTCGTCGCCATCGCCATGATCGAGCATGTCGGCAAGACCGCCCGCATCGTCGCCCGCAAGGATCTCAACATCACCAAGATCGAGGATTTGCGCGGCAAGCGTATCGCCAATCAGACCGGCTCGTCGGTCGGCAACGATCTGGTCGATATCGTGCTGCCGCACTACGGCCTGAACAAGGGCGACTACACCGAAGTGCGCATGGACGTGAACAACATGGTCGCGGCGCTCGCCGCCAAGACCGTCGACGCCATGGCCAATGTCGAACCCTACAACGTCATTGCGGTCGCCGACGGCATCGGCACCGATCTCGGCGATTTTTCGCAGTTCGATCCGATGCCGGTGTTCATGGCGGCGACACCCGACTTCGTCGAGAAAAATCCCGATGCGGTGGTCGCCTATCTCAAGGCGTGGCTCGACGCCGCCAACGACTTCAAGAACAGCCCGCAGAAGGTCAACGACGTGATCTATAAATTCTACGCCGACAAGGGCTACAAGATGTCGCCCGAGACGTTCTCGACGGCGCTGTCGCGGGTCGAGGTCAATCCAAGCTTCCCGGATCTCAAATCCTACATGCAGCAGCAGGCGGAAATCCTGGTCAAAAGCAAGATCATCAACACCGTTCCGGATTGGAGCAAGGCGCTGCGTCCGGATTTTATGGAAAAAGCCAAGGCCGGGGCTTAATATGGGGGCATGAGACGCGACGAAATTATCTCAAAATTGCGGGCCCATGAGCCGGAGCTGCGCGCCGCCGGGGTGACCGGCCTGGCGCTGTTCGGTTCGGCTGCGCGGGGTGAGCAACGTGACAACTCCGACGTCGATGTCGTGGTGAAATTGAGCGACGAAGCGCGTAGTGAAGGTTTCGCCTATTTCGGCCGCCTCGATACGCTGAACCGCCGATTGGCGGAAATTCTAGAGCAACCGGTCGATATCGTGGCCGAGCCCATACGCAAGGAGGGCCTTCGTCAGGAGATTGAAAGGGACAGAATCGTTGCCTTCTAACATCCCTATTCGACGTTTCGAGGATATCCTCGCCAACATTGACCGGATCAAAAATTACACACGTGGCATTTCTTACGACGCCTTCATCGAGGATGGGAAAACTCTGGATGCCGTGGAACGTTGTCTCGCGCGAATATCGGAGGCTGCAAGCAAGCTCGAAGGCGCGGCCGAGACGCTTGTTCCAGACCAGAAATGGTCTGCAATTCGCGCCATCGGAAACGTCATACGACACGAATACGATAGCGTTGATCCGCAGATCATTTGGAACATTGTCGGCGGGGATTTGGACTCGCTGAGGGCCTCAATTGAGAGCGCTTTGGACAATCTGCGACACCAACCGTCATAAAAATCAGCAAAACCGACTAATTGAAAGGAGACCTTTGAATGGCCGCCACGGAAACAAGTCCGCTAACCTCGACCTATCAACCCGTCACCTGGAATTTCAAGCTTCTGGCCCACGATATGCTGGGCGGTTTCGGCGGCATGGGCGAGGGCATGTCGGTGCAGATCGCACCGGACGGCCGCCGCATCATCTGGCTGGCGCATGAAAGCGCGCCGAAGAATTTCACCGCCGTCGACGTTTCCGATCCGCGCAAGCCCAAGGTGGTGTGCCAGACCGACCTGCCGCACGCCAATATGCGCTCGAATTCGCTCGAGACCTGCGGCAACATGATGGCGGTCGCCTACCAGACCTCGAAGAAGGATCTGCAGCCGGCCGGCTTCGAATTGTTCGATATCTCCAAACCGGAGAATCCGAAATCGGTCGGCTTCTTCGACTGCTCCGGCCCGCATTCGCGCGGCGTGCACCAACTGTGGTTCTGCGACGGCGAATACGTGCACTGCGCCTCGGGCTCGCGCGACTTCACGCCGACGCATCCGCAGGACGATCAGTTCTATCGCTGCGTCGACGTGCGCAATCCGTCGAAGCCGGTCGAGGTCGGGCGCTGGTGGATGCCGGGCACGCGCCAGGGCGACAACGTCATGCCGCCGAGCCGGCACAAGCTCGACAAGGGCTATCGCGCCCACAACACCAATGTCTATCCGCAGCGGCCGGACCGCTGCTACCTCGCTTACATCGACGGCGGCATGTTCGTGCTCGACATTTCCGACAAGGCGAACCCGAAGAAAATATCGGAATGGACCAATTCGCCGCCCTATACCGGCTTCATGCACACCATCGTGCCGCTGTTCGACCGCGGCCTGATGCTGGTGACCGACGAGTCGACCGAGAACAACGCCAAGGACTGGCCGAAGCTGATCTGGGTGCTCGACGCGCGCGAAGAGACCAACCTGGTGCCGATCTCGACCTGTCCGCTGCCCGATCCGAAAGTCTATGCCGAGGCCGGCCGGTTCGGCGCACACAATATCCATGAGAACGTGCCGCTGCCGACCGCATGGCAGTCGGATCAGATCGTACTCGGCACGTTCTTCAACGGCGGGCTGCGCGCCTACGACATCTCCAACGCCTATCAGCCGAAAGAAGTCGGCGTCTTCATGCCGCCGGCGCCTCCCGGCGCGCCGACCGGCACCATCCAGATGAACGACGTGTTCGTCGACGAGCGGCAGATCGTCTACACGGTCGACCGCCATGTCGGCGGGCTGTACATCCTCGAGATGGATTTTTGATGCTGCCGAGCCGCCGCGAACTCCTTCTCCCCGCGTGCGGGGAGAAGGCCGGGATGAGGGGGCCTCTCCGCTGGGCTCAGAATCGCGGCGGCGCCCCCTCACCCTCGTTCGCTGCGCTCACTCGACCTCTCCCCGCGCGCGGGAGAGGTGAACCCATGCTCGACCTGTTCCCCTCGCGCGAGGCAAGCCCGTTCGGGCGCAGGCTCAAACGCGAGCGCGGCGCCAAGATTCCGGTGACCGTCGTCACCGGCTTTCTCGGCGCCGGCAAGACGACGCTGATCCGCCGCTTTCTGCAATCGCCCGAAGGCGCCGGCACCGCCGTCATCGTCAACGAATTCGGCGCCGTCGGCATCGACGACGCGCTGGTGCGCGACGCCGCCGAGCAGACCGTGCTCATCGGCAACGGCTGCCTGTGCTGCATCACCCGCACCGATTTGCAGGAGGCGTTGCGTAAGCTCGTGTTCGATCGCGAGCGCGGCACGGTGCCGCCGTTCGCCCGCGTCTTGATCGAGACCTCGGGGCTGGCCGATCCGGCGCCGATCCTGCAGACCTTCTCCACCGATCGCGCGCTGGGCGGCGAGTTTCACATCGACGTGGTGCTGGCGGTGGTCGACGCGGTCAACGGCGAGGCGACGCTCAGTGAGGCGCCGGAAGCGCGCAAGCAAGTCATCCTCGCCGACCGCCTGATCGTGTCGAAGACCGATCTCGCCGACGCCGCCGCCGTCGCGCTGGCTGACGCAGCGCCTGCAGACGCTCAATCCGCGCGCCACCATCGACATCGCGGTGTCCGGCGCGCTCGAACCGGACCGCCTGATCGAGCCCGCCGCCGCCGAACGTTCCGCCTTCATCGCCGAGGCCGAGCACGGCGACGGCGTGACAAGCTTTGTGCTCGCGTGGAATGGCCCGATCGCGTGGCCGACATTCTCACGC
Organism: uncultured Alphaproteobacteria bacterium; assembly: GCA_963827465.1. GTDB lineage: Bacteria > Pseudomonadota > Alphaproteobacteria > Rhizobiales > Xanthobacteraceae > BOG-931. The sequence continues at coordinate 169,842 of CAWHBC010000040.1, read as the reverse complement.
GCCATGGAGACATTGATTGCGCTGCGCGGGCCCGATCTGTTGCGGGTGAAAGGCCTGCTCGACGTCGCCGGCTGCAGCGGTCCCGTCGTGGTGCAATATGTCCAGCACCTCGCCCATCCGCCGGTCGAGCTGCAAGCGTGGCCGGACGACAATCGCGACAGCCGCGTCGTCTTCATCACCCGCAATATCGCCGAGCGCGCAGTGCGCGATGTGTTCGCCGCGGTGCAGGCGTTGGCACAGCCGTAATTCGCCCCGGCCGCCTCAGCCGAACGTAAAGGCGTCGTGATAGGCGCCCTGCACCTGGCCGCCCGGCACCGGGCCGCCGCCCGGCACATGCACCATGTTGCCGATCACGGCGCAGGTCGCGCCGTGCAGGCCGTGGCGCGGGATCGCCATCGGCGTGCAGGCTTCCCAGGAGTCGGTCTTCGGATCGTAGGCCTCGTTGGTGCCGAACACGCGGCCGGTCGCCTCGCCGCCGAACACCACGATCTTGCCGCCGATATAGACGCAGGACGGCCCCGAACGCGCCGTCGGCAGCGGCGCCCGGAAGCTCCAACTGTCCGCCTTCGGATCGTAGACCGCGTTCAGCGAGGTGTTGAAGTCGTAGGAATCCATGCGGCCGGCGATGGCGTGGATTTTGCCGTCGACCACGGCGACACCCATATGGTCGCGCTGGCCGACGAAAGGCTGCGTGCCGGTCGAGCCGCGCATCGAAGCGCGGTCCGAATATTTGTCGGTCGCCGGATCGTAGACCTCGTGCCACTCCACCGAGCGCACGTCGCGCCCGCCGAGCAGATGAATCTTGCCGTCGAGCACGATCGCGGAAATAGCGCCGCGCGGCCGCGACAGGCTGGCGATCGGCGCCCATTGGTCGGTCGCGGTGTCATAGACGAAGCATTTGGAATGCGGGCAGCGGTTCTGCTCGACGAAGCCGCCGAAGGTGTAGATCTTCGTGCCGATCGAAACGCCGGCGACATGGTTGCACGGATGCGGAAACACCGCTTTCAGCGACCACGATTTCGCCGCCGGATCGTAGACCTGGTGAAAGTTCTGATCGACGCGATGCTTGGCGTAGCCGGCGATCGAGTGGATCTTGCCGCCGCATTCGATCACCGCGTGCTCGCCGGTCGGTATCGGCATGCGCGGCTGCTCGACCCATTTGCCGGGATTGGCGGCCTTCGGCGCCACGCTCGTCATGTAGCGCTGTTTCTCCACCGTCGCCGGGATCGCGGTGATGGACTTGTCGTTCAGCCCGAGAAAAACCGGAAGCTCGTGTTCTGTCATGACACTCTCTCACTATGATTTAGGTTTGCTGGCGAAATTGTCGGCGCGCAGCTCATCCCCGTTTGCAATCACGCGCCGGCATAAGACGGCACGGCATCGCGCAACAGTTTGCGCGTCAGCTCGACACCTTCGCGCGCGACGTCGTAAGGCGAGCGCGCCCAGAGCTCGGGGTTCGGCGCTTCGTAGCTGAGATAGCCGGTGTAGTTCTTCTCCGCGAGGAGCCCGAGCATCTCGCGCCATTTGACCACGCCTTTGCCCGGCGGCAGCCGGTCGGTCGGCCGCGCCACGCCCGTGACCGGATTGGCCGACAGGTCGCTGTACTGGAAGCAGAAAATCTTTTCCGCCGGCACGCTCGGCGAAACCGCGGCCGCCGGCGCCGCTCCGCGTAAAATGATAGGCGTCGATCAGATAGCCGCAATTGTCCTTGCCGGCGCCGTCGAGCAGTTCCTTGAGCACCGCGAGCTTGTTGAGCACCGGATGCTGCGAATTGAATTCGATGGCGAGCCGCAGCTTGTATTCGGCGGCGATATCGCCGGCGCGCTTGAGGTAGGCGATGGCATCCGAGATCGGCCCCTGCACCGGGCCCGGCGCGCTCATCAGCATCGGGCAGCCGAGCGCCACCGCGTTCTCGCACGACTCGCGGAATACCCCGAACAGCCGCTTGCTTTCCTCGCCGGTGGCGAACAGCCAGCCATATTCGACGCCGAGCACGCCGATCGGAATGCCGGCCGCCTTGATCAGGTCGAGCACCTGCTTATTGCTCATGCCGGCCTCGAAGCAGCGCTTGAAATCGGTGCGGCGCAATTCGACCGCGTCAAAGCCGGCGGTCTTGGCGGCATCGAGCGCCGTCTTCAGCGGCGCGGTGTCGATTGTCCACATATGCAAAGCGAGCCGTCCAAACTTTTCCGTCATTCCAGAAAAACTCCGCTGCGAGATGATGGACCGCCCGCCGGCGCGGGCGATCGAGGGCAGCGCCCTTCACACGACCGTAGTGGGGCAGTCCAGGCGGGGCTTTCATATACGACGCGCGGCCCCAATTCACCCCTTAATTGCGGCCCCGGCCGGCTCCCCTCTCCCCGCCAGCCGGCAGAGGGAGTAGCTTGCTGTCATGGCAAGCATGATCCGCACTCTCGACGAAGCTCTGGCCCCGATCGCCGACGGCTGCATGCTGGCGGTGCCGCGCGAATCCTCGGGCGTGCCGATGGCGGCGACGCGGGCGCTGATCCGCCGCGGCGTCAAGCGGCTGCATCTGGTCACGCTGCCGACCTCGTCGCTGCAAGCCGATATGCTGATCGGCGCCGGCTGCGTCGCGACGCTGGAAACCTCCGCGGTCAGCCTCGGCGAATTCGGCCCGGCGCCGCGCTTCACCGCCGCGATCCTCGCCGGCGCGATCCGCATGATGGACGCCACCTGCCCGGCGCTGCACGCCCAGTTCCAGGCCGCCGAGAAAGGCGTGCCGTTCATGCCGCTGCGCGGGCTCATCGGCTCCGACGTGCTGGCGCAGCGCCTGGACTGGAAGGTCGATCGACAATCCCGAATTCGGTAATGCCGATCCGATCGTGCTCCTGCCGGCGCTCAAACCCGATGTCGCGCTTGTTTCACGCGCCGTGGCCGACCGCTTCGGCAACGTCTTCATCGGCACGCAGCGCGAACTCGTCGTCATGGCGCATGCAGCGGCAGAAGACCGATCGTCACCGTCGAGAAACTTCACGACGGCGACTTGTTGCGCGATCCGTCTGCTCGCGGCCGGCACGCTGCCCGGCTTTTACGTCGAAGCGGTCGCGGTCGCCCCGCGCGGCGCCTGGCCGCTGCCGCTGCCGGATCACTACGCCATCGACGGCGCGCACATGGCCGAATATGCGCGGCTTGCCGCGACGCCCGAAGGCTTCGCCGAGTATTTGGATCGCTATGTCTATGAGAAAGCGGCAGCATAGCTGCTTTTCCCGGACGCGGTGCAGCACGAAGTGGTGCACCGCAGATCCGGGACCGTTACACGTGATGACCGGGAGTTTGTGGTTTTAACGATCCCGGGTCTGCAGCGCATCACTTCGCTTTGCTACGTGCTGCGCAGCGCCCGGGAAACGCGTGACGTGCAGCAGGAAGGCAGCGCCATGGCCCCACCGGCTTTCCGCGACGAAGAACTCCTCGCCGACGTGATCTGCCGGCTGATCGGTGATGGCGTGCGTCATGTCGCGGTCGGCGCGCAGTCGCCGATCCCGGCGACCGCCGCGCTGCTCGCCCGCGAGCAAGGCGGCGGCCGGCCTTATGTGTCGCTCCTCGGCAGCCGCGCGCACACCTTCTTCACCGACGGCGCGCGCGAACTGTTCGATTGCGCCGGCCAGGGCCGCATCGACGTGTTCTTTCTGTCCGGCGGCCAGATCGACGGCGAAGGCAACATCAATCTGGTCAGCGTCGGCGACTACGAGCATCCCAAGGCGCGCTTTCCCGGCTCGTTCGGCTCGGCCTATCTCTATTACGTCGTGCCCAAGGTGATCCTGTTCCGCGTCGAGCATTCGCGCCGCACGCTGGTGCCGAAAGTCGATTTCGTCAGCGCGCCCGGCGGCAGCGAAGGAAATGTGTTTCGTCCCGGCGGCCCGATCGCGCTCGTCACCAACCGCTGCCTGTTCGATTTCGACCGCGCCCGCCGCCGCTTTCGCCTCGCAAGCGTGCATCCGGGACACAGCGTCGAGGAAGTGCTCGAGAATACCGGCTTCGATTTCGACCGCCCGGCCGATGTGCCGGTGACGCCGGCGCCGTCGGCGGAGACGCTGCAAGCTGATGCGCACGACCGTCGCGCCGATGCTGGCCGAGGTCTATCCGCAGTTTGCCGGGAGCGTATTTGGCGTTGCCTCAACCCCCTCATCCTGAGGCGGCCCTCGAGGGATGTTGTTCAACGCTGAACGGCCGTCTATTTCTTCCATTGCGCCGCGCGCAACGCGCTGGCGTTCCGTTCAGCGCGGCAAGATCGGAATTTACTTACTTCGATTTCAGTGTCGTTCCAACGCGAACTCGTATTGAGTGCGTTTTTACACCAAATACGCGCTTGCCTCCTTTGTGCTGCTTGATTTCGTCGGGGGTGAGCCAAACTCGGGCAGGGTTTTCGCAACCGACACGTCCACAAATCGCGGCGGTATCCGGGTATCCAAGCGGCAGCGCGTATTCCTTGTACGGTTCTTTCGTATCGCGCTGTATAGGGTGAATTTCACATCGCGCTATAGCCATTTCATCCTCCGTCGTAACCTTAATCTCCGGGAAGCCCATCAAAGCATGCTTAGCTGCTTTTGTCCTTTGGTCTGGGAGTGAACCTTCACAATGTCGTAGCTCGATTCTGATAAGCTCCGGCGATTTCATTTAACTCCTGGCAAGACGCCTATCATTGGCGCGGTTGAATGGCAGGGCAACGTTGTCGCCCGCGTCCTTAACCGCGTCACGTCGCAAGTGATGCTGGATTTCGTAAACGAGGCAGTTTCCGAAAAGGTTAGCCTGCTGGCGACCAACTCGTGAGTTGCTACAGCGACTATCTGCGCCGCTTTCCGCACCAAATGGTCGACCTAGTACGGATTGGTTGGTGCGGTTCACACCAACACGATTGAAGGCTTCTGAAGCATCTTCAAGCGCGGCGCGGTCGGCACGTTCCACAGATGAGCGCCAAATATATGCCGCTCTACGTCGCGGAATTTCAGTTCCGCTACAACAACCGCATGAACCCCGACATGTTCGGGACCGGGATAGCAGGCTGCTGAGACGAGGTCACCGGCATCCGTCTCAGCTAGACGGAAACGACGCCGCGATCCGAAAGAACAGCTATTGGAATTGCCGTTTTTCACGGTTTAATTCCAATAAAAATTGATGTTATGCCCGGAAAGTCAGTCGGTTTGACAGCGTCAACTTTAAGATATGTCGCCTGCTCAATAATGTTCGCCAGTGTGCGATCTTTTGGATCGGGCTGATAAATATCTATCCCGACTGATTCTGTGTAGTTGCCCGTAAATTCAAGCGATACTGGCCACCCAGCCGCGTGAAACACTGATACTAGATTACCGGCAAGTTCGCGGCAATCACTATCGACGCATATAATTCTGAGATTGTTTGGCCTCGTCGCTCTTTTTGCTAGTGCCTCTAAAGCCGCCGCCTCGCCGTCATTTAACGGTGGCCAGTAATAGTGCGGCGATGCGTGCTGCGAAGATGTTGGATTGCCGGTTGGGCCGCCAGTCGGCGGTTGTGGTGCGAGGCGATCATAAACAGCAAAGCCAAGATTGGCCGCCAAGAATAGCCATGTAGATACAGCTAACGTCCACAAGGCTGGGCGTCCAAACGCCCAGCCAATATGTGACCTGACAAACGGGCTGATCGGCGCCATCGTCACAAGGCCACCGACAGTAAATATAATTCCGAGAATCGGGTGGTCTTCGTAAAACCCGAAAAGCCCAGCACAAAATGCTCCACCTCCAACGGCAATAATAATCGCTTTGTCATCAGCGTGGACATCAAACATCGGTTTCTCCGAGGACTGCCCGCTTTGCTCAATAGCGTTTGCGAGATCGGCCTTACGATCCTGTCGCTCAGCCTCAAATCTAGACAATGCACCCGACTCCGAAGCCGCGAGGAAACCTCTGCGAGCGTTCTCACCCAGAATCGAGAGGGCTTCGTTGTAGCCCTCGGCTGAGTTTCTTTGCGGCAATGGAGGTATTGCGCCAGCGGCGCGCCTAGCCGCGTCCCAGCCTTCCTGCGCCTTTTCCCATTCCACCAAAATGGGCGGTTTATCCGGCTTGTCAGCCATAGGAATCCACTCCAGAGAACAGCATTCTCCGAAAGGTTGAGGGGGTAAAGGGGGTTCCCTCTTTGTCAACTCCTGCGTAATCGCCGAATCGTCAATCGTCTCTGATTTAGCAACCAGCCCTTGACATTCGTCCCCACTCCGCTACATACAGTGACGAATCATCTCGCCCAGTGAAGGACGCCGCCGCGGAGGCATATTGCGGCGGCGGGGCGGGAGGCGGTGCCCGCGGGCGGGCTTGCAACCCGCTCCCGGGCGGTCCGGGCATCATGCCTGCCGGCATTACGACCGGCGTGCGGGGTGCGCCGCTGGAAGTGGGTGCGCCGTCGGCGGAGTGACCCCCGCCCCTTGGACGGTTCATCCACGAAGCCTGGCCCGGATCGCACCAAGGGACCACACACCCCTTGGGAAGAGCCGTGGTGGAACGCCGGAAGGCGAGCCGTCCGCCTCAAGGACGGCGCCGCACCCCAAGGTGCGGAGGGTCCCCCGCGTCTTCCGGCGTTCCATTTTCCTTCTTTTAGCGAAGCCAAAAGGCCAACAGAGACAACGAAGCCACCACCGCTTCCCCGCTCTGTTTGCTCCCGCTTCGCGCGTCACGTGACTGAGATCGGGTGGCCCGCACGCAAAGGCGCGTGCGGCAACGGGAAGCCGTGACTTCACCTCTCCCCGCGTGCGGGGAGAGGTCGAGCGAAGCGAGGGTGAGGGGGCCTCTCCGCGATTCTGAGCGTTGCTGAAGATACGACGACGCCGCAGACGCAACCGCAAATCCGCGCCCTGCGGAGAGGCCCCCTCACCCCACCCTCTCCCCGCACGCGGGGAGAGGGAGACGCGAGCGGAGCGGGATGAAACAGGAGACCTCATGAAACGCAAAGACGAAGATCGCTTCAACGAGAACATCGCCGTCTATGCCGCCATGCTGCAGGCGGGGTTCAAGAGCAGCCGCCCCAAACTGTCGGCGGCCGCGTTCGCGAAGGCTTACGGACGCGAAGCGGTGGCGCAGCAGCGGCGCTATTGCGACGCCTTCGCGCTGTGGCGCACGTGCCGGAAAAAGCGCTGCGGCCGGGCGCGGCGCTGCCTCGGTTACGTGGCGGATTGCCTCAAGCGCGCCTTTGCCATCGTGCATCCGCAGCAGCATGTGCGCGTGCGGAAAGAGCTGCTGGCCGGCGTGCCGCGCAATATCAGCGCCGCCGAGCGCAAGGCGCGCGAGAGCCTGCCGGAGGATTTTTATGCAAGGCACAATCCTCCGCCCCTCAGATAGCGGGGGATGGGGACCATGCGAAGCATGGTGAAGGGGGCCTCCGACTCGGCGCTTCACTGTCGTCGCAAGGAGGCACGACGCGGCCCGCCCCCCTCCCACCGCCTGCGGCGGTCCCCCCTCCCCGCTTTCGCGGGGCAGGATGTGCGCCCGTTGCACCGTCCGCCGCGGCATGGCTTTATCCGGCCGCGAAAAGACCAGGAAAGCCCGGAAGAAAGTCCAGGGGGAAAGCGCACGTGAAATCGGTTGAAGCAGGCGTGATCGGGGTGGGATGGATCGGCGGCTTGCGCGCCGACACGCTGTCGCGCACGGCGCTGGTCGACAAATTGCACCTCTGCGACATCAAGCCGGACCGGCTCGCCGAGGTGACCAAGCTCTATAAGCCGGCGACCTCCACGCTCGACTACAACGACATCATCAAGAACGACGCCATTCGCGTCGTCTATGTCTCGACCACGCCGGAAGCCAACCATTATCCGATCGCACGCGACTGCCTGCGCTCCGGCAAGAACGTCATGCTGGAAAAGCCGATCGCGCTCGAATTGTGGGAGGCCGACGAGCTGATCCAGCTCGCCAAGCGCAACAACCTGAAATTCACCATCGGCTATTCGCAGCGCTTCAATCCCAAGGTCGCCTACGCCAAGAAGAAAATCGTCGACGGCACGCTCGGCAAAGTCGTCTCCGTGCTGGTCTCCCGCCATCTGTCGCGCGAACTCGGCAAGAAGATCGCCAGCCGGGTGCGGCTGTCGCCGGTGGTGATGGAATCGACCCACGATCTCGATTTCGTGTTCTGGCTGCTGGAGCCGGCCAAGCCGGTGCGTGTCTACAGCCAGGGCGCCTACGGCTACATGCAGCCGGTCAACGGCTCGCACGACATCATGTTCACCACCGTGACCATGGACAACGGCGTCGTGGTGATGATCGGCGGCGGCTGGAACCTGCCGCCGAGCTTTCCGAATTACTGCGCCACCTGGATCGAAGTCACCGGCACCGACGGCTCGCTGTTCCTCGACGACACCCAGCGCGACAACTGGCTCAACACCGCAGAAGCGCCACCAGGAATTTCCGATGTCGACCATGCCCGGCGAATGGGTCGATCACGTCTATGCCGGCGGGCTCGGGGCCGGAGACCATCCATTTCCTCGAAGCCTGCATCCGCGATACGGCGGTGATGGTGACGCCGGAAAGCGCGCGGCGCGTGATGGAAACTTACAGCGCGGCCGATCTGTCCGCCGACCGCAACGAACCGGTCGATCTGCCGCTGTCCAACGAGACGATCTCCGGCATCGCCGAACTGAAAGCCAAGAACCGCGCGGGGCTGAACGTATGAAAACCATAATTTCGTTTCCCCGGCGCAGCGCAGCACGCAGTGATGCGCTGCAGACCCGGGATCTTCGCAGCGATCAGCGTCTGGAACGATCCCGGATCAGCGGCGCACTGCTCCGCTGCGCTGCGCGCTGCACCGCGTCCGGGAAACGAAGCAAGTGGCGCTCATGAAACACTCCGCCAAGGGCATCGGGCTTGCCATTATCGGCGCCGGGCGCGTCGGCCTGTTCCGCGGCGAAGTGGCGGCGCGCCATCCGGCGGTGGAATGGATCGGCATCGCCGAGCTCAACCATAATCGCGGCGGCGACGTCGGCGCGCGCATCGGCGCCGATTTCATCACCACCAGCCATCGCGAATTGCTGGCGCGGCCGGAAGTCACTTGCGCCATCATCGCCACCGACGAGCATCTGCATGTCGAGCCGGTGCTGGCCGCGGTCGAGCGCGGCGTGCCGATGCTGATCGAGAAGCCGCTCGCCACCGATCTCGCGCAGTCGGCGCGCGTGCTCAAGGCCATCACCGACGCCAAGCTCGACGCCGTGGTCGGCTACACCCAGCGCTTCCGCAGAAAATGGCTCGGCGCCAAGGAGAAAGTGCGCAACGGCGCGCTCGGCGACGTGACGATGGTGACGTCGCGCGCCTTCATGAATCGCCTGGTCGCCATCGACAATTACAAACGCACCGACGACCCGGCGAGCGATCTCGCCGATGGTGATTTCCGGCACCCACGCGCTCGACATCGTCATGTGGTACCTGGAAAAGAAGACGCCGGTCGAATGCTATGCGCGCTCGGTCGACAAGGTGCTGGGGCCGCTCTACCAGGGCATCGACGCCACCGCCGGCATGATCATGTTCTCCGACGGCACCGTGCACACACCTCAGCATTTCCTGGGCGCTGCCGGTGACCTGGCCCGGCGCGGTCTACAGCCTGGAAGTCGGCATCAACGGCACGCACGGCGTGCTGACCATCGACGACACCCATCGCGACATGGTGCTCGCGGTGTCGGCGCCGCAGAGCGAAGGCTATGCGCCCGACCAGAGCCGTCTGGTCGACTTCATGGGCTCCTATCCGCCGGGCGACATGGTGCTCGGCGAATTGCGCGGACCGATGGCGGACGAGACGGTGTCGTGGCTCAACCGCGTCTCGCTCGGCCTGCCGACGCAGGCCGCGACCGCCGCGGAGGCGCATAACCGGCTGATGCTGACCAAGGCGCTCGATCTGTCGGCGAAGACCAAACAACCGGTGAAGCTGCCGCTCGCGGCGTGACACCGGCTGCGATTCGATTCACGGCAAGAACAAACCTCGGAGGATCAAATAATGCAGATTTCCCGTCGCACTCTGATCGCCAGCCTTGCCGCCGCGCCCGCGGCCGCGCTTTCCGGTCAAAGCCGCCTTCGCCGCGGACTATCCCGACCGGCCGATCCATCTGATCGTGCCGTTCGCGCCCGGCGGCAATGCCGACATCGTCGGCCGGATCGCCGGCCAGCTGATGGGCGACGGGCTGAAAGGCACTGTCGTCGTCGAAAATCATGACGGCGCCGGCGGCAGTGTCGGCGCGGCTTATGTCGCGCACGCGACGGCCGACGGCTACACGCTCTCGGTCGGCTCGAACGGCCCGCTGACCATCAATCCGATCCTGCATGAGGATCTCGGCTACGATCCGCTGAAGGACTTCGTCGCGGTCGCGCTGACGAGCTACGTGCCGCACGCGCTGATCATGAGCACCAAGAGCGGGGCGAAAACGCTCGCCGACGTGATCGCCATGAGCAAGAAGGCGCCAGTCACGGTGGCGACGAGCGGCGTCGGCAGCGCCACCCATATGACGCTCGAACGGCTCAAGGCGGCAACCGGCGCGGATTTCACGCATGTCCCCTATCGCGGCGGCGGCGCATTGATTGCGGACCTGATCGGCGGCAACGTCGACGGCGCCATGACCGAATTCTCCACCGCCCTGCCGCTGCACCAGTCCGGCAAGGCGCACATCGTCGCCATCGCCGCGGCGCACCGCTCCGCTCTCGCCCCCGACATTCCGACCTTCGAGGAAAGCGGCGTGAAGGACTTCACCGCGCAAAGCTATATCGGCATCGTGGCGCCGGCGAAGACGCCGTCGGACATCGTTGCCCGCCTGCAAAGCGTCATTGCCGATGGCCTCAAACCGGGCTCGCCGGCGGCCGAGCGCCTCAAGTCGCTCGGTTCGGAAGTCGCCACGCCGGAGCAGATGACGTCGCAAGGTTTCGCGGCGTTCATCCGCGCCGATTACGCGGCGATGCAGGCCGCGGCAAAGGTCGCGGGCCTAAAGGCGGAATGATCGCGGCCGCCCGTCGCGACACGTCATCCTTCAGCGGCGGAGCCCGCGCTCGGCTAGCCCAGCGCCACCAGCAGCACGGCGATCTCGCTCGACTTGCTCGAGCGCGCCGAGCACGTCGCCGGTTTGGCCGCCGATCTGCCGCGTCGACAGCCACGCCATCAGCGCGAAGATAACAGCGAGCAGAACGAGCGCCGCGATGGCATGGCCCGGATGCAGGCAGACGGCGACGAACGACAAAGCCGATAGCCGCGGCGGCGGCGACGCTTGCGCCCGGCGGCCGGCCGGCATCGTGCGACAGCCCGTCGCTGCGCGCCGGCGGCAGCATCAGCATCAGGACCGGCATTGTCGCGCGCGCGGCGATGTGCGACGCGATCAGCGCCCAGACGACGGCATGCGCGCTGGGCAAGCTCGCCAGCGCGCCGACGCGCAACAGCAGCGCCAGCGCCAAAGCGCAGACGCCATATGTGCCGATGCGGCTGTCGCGCATGATGGCGAGTTTCTGCTCGCGGCTATTGCCGCCGCCGAAACCGTCGGCGGTATCGGCGAGGCCGTCCTCGTGCAGGCAGCCGGTCGCGAGCAGCGTGGCGGCGACCGCTGAGCGCCGCCGCCGGCCAGGGCGGCAGGCCGAAGCGATGGGCCAGCCATAGACCGTCGCCACCGATCAGGCCGACCACGAGCCCGCGACCGGAAATGCCCAGGCCGCGCTGCCGATAGCCTCGCCGGCAAGCGGCATCGCGCGAGACAGCGGCAGGCGGGTGCAAAAAACCATGCGTCGCCTTGAGCTCCTCGGCGCGGTTTTCAAGCCAGGATGTCGGAATCGTCATGGATCGATGCTCGGAATGGCCCCGCTCCTCTGAACTTGCTAATGCTGTCGCCGAAACCCAGCCGCGGAGAGGGCAATTCGCATGACCCATTTTACCTCATTTTCCGACCTGCGCGCGGCCTGTCTCGACCTGCCGAGCGGGCATCCGGCGGCGAGCGCCGCCGTCGCGCAGCGCGAGGCCGTCCTGACCAAGCCGCCGAAGAGCCTCGGCCGGCTCGAAGATCTCGTCGCCTGGCTGGCGCATTGGCAGGGCCATGCGCCGCCGCGGCTCGACCGCGTCGAGATCCTGGTCTTTGCCGGCAATCACGGCGTGACCGAGCAGGGCGTTTCGGCCTATCCGGCCGAGGTCACGGCCCAGATGGTGGCGAATTTCGCCGCCGGCGGCGCCGCGATCAACCAACTGGCGCGAAGCTGCCGGCGCCAAATTGCGCGTCATTCCGCTGTCGCTCGACACGCCGACCGCCGACTTCACCCAACAGCCGGCGCTCACCGAGCAGGAATTCCTCGCTGCGGTGGCGACCGGCTACGACGCGGTGACGCCGGACTGCGATCTGATTTGCCTCGGCGAGATGGGCATCGGCAACACCACCGCGGCGTCGGCCATCGCCGCGGCGCTGTTCGGCGGCGGCGGCGCGCGCTGGGCCGGCCGCGGCACCGGCGTCGACGAGGACGGGCTTGGCGCGCAAGCGCGGCGTGATCGACCGGGCGATCGCGCGGCATGCCGCACGCTCGTACGACCCGCTTGGCCGCCGCCGCGGCGTTCGGCGGCCGCGAGCTTGCCGCCATTCTCGGCGCGACGCTGGCGGCGCGGCGGCAGCGCATTCCGGTGTTGCTCGACGGTTTCGTCTGCACCGCCGCGGTAGCGCCGCTGGCTACAAACTGCGCGCCGACACATTGGCGCATGCGCAATCGCCGGGCCATGTCTCGGCCGAAGCCGGTCACCGCATGCTGCTGGACGAACTCAAGCTCACGCCGCTTGTCGATCTCAATATGCGGCTCGGCGAAGCGTCCGGCGCCGCCGTGGCGCTCGCCATTCTGCGCGCCGCTTTGGCGTGCCACACCGGCATGGCGACCTTCGCCGAAGCCGGCGTGTCGGACAAACCGGACGACGCGGCAGCCGCGCCGAAAGCGGCAGGCTGAACCAAACGAGGCGCCGCCAATGCCGGGCAATGGCGGATCGATCTGGCTGGCGGCGGGTTTGCGCACGCCGTTCGTGCAGGTCGACGGGCCGTTCGCCGCGCGCGACTCGCTGACTTTGTCGGTGCCCGTGGTTCAAGCCATGGCGCAGCAGGTCAATGGCCCGATCGATTTCGGCATCTGGGGCGCCGTCGTCGGCAATCTCGCTTACACCAATCTGGCGCGCGAAATCTGGCTCGACAGCAAGCTCGATCCGCATGTGCCGACCTTCTCCACGGTCATGCAATGCTCGACCAGCATGGTCGCCGCCTTCGAGGCGACGGGCATCCTCGGCCAAGGGCGCGCGGCGCTGGCTTTGGTCGGCGGCGTCGAAAGCATGAGCCGCGTCGAGTTCGGGCTCGGCATGAATTTCTCGGTGTGGCTGCGGCGGATGTTCCAGGCGAAGAGCGCGCGCGATCGCCTGCGCATTCTGCGCCGGCTGCGGCCGTCCGATATTCGCCTCTACGTGCCGGAAGTGAAGAACCGCGTCACCGGCCGCAGCATGGGCGAGCATACCGAGGACATGGCGAAAGACTGGGCGATCAGCCGCGAGGAGGAGGACGAGCTTGCGCTCGACAGTCATCGCCGCGCGGTCGCGGCGCAGGATAACGGCTTCTTCGACGATCTGATCGTGCCGCTCGACGGCGTCGCCAAGGATCACTTTCCGCGCCGCGACACCTCGCTGGAAAAGCTCGCCAAGCTGAAACCGGTGTTCGACCGGACCAGCGGCCGCGGCACCATCACCGCCGGCAATTCATCGCCGCTGACCGACGGCGCCGCCGGGCTTTGGGTCGCGACCGACGAAGGCCTCGCGCGTTTGCCGGCGGCGCTGCCGCGCGTGCGCCTGATCGATTTCGAAATGGCGGCGATCGATATTTTCCACGAAGGCCTGCTGATGGCGCCGGTCACCGCCATTCCGCGGCTGTTGGCGCGGCAACGGACTGAACTACGACGACATCGCGTTGTGGGAAATCCACGAGGCGTTCTCCGCGCAAGTCGCCTGCCATATCAAGGCGCTGCAGGATAAAGACTTCGTTCGCGCCAAAGCCGGCGATCGAGAACACCTTCGGGCGGTTTCCGCGTCGAGCGGATGAACCCGAACGGCGGCAGCGTCGCGCTCGGTCATCCGTTTGCCGCGACCGGCGCGCGCATCTTGAGTCAGGCGGTGAAAGAACTCGCCGCGCATGCCGGCCGGCAGCCGCGCCATCGTCAGCATCTGCGGCGACGGCGGCGTCGGCACCGTGGCGCTGCTGGAATGCTGAGCGTCTCAGCTGGCACGCGATGGCGTGAAAGAAGCGTGCCGCTGACGCGGCCGCGCCGGCCGCCGGACGGCCCGAGCGCGCGGCCTTCGCCGTCGGCGAGTTCGGCGAGAGGCTCGTCGCCGCCGGCCGCAGCCAGCGAGGCATAATGGAATTCGTGGCCGCGCACGGTCGCGCCTTTCCGTGCCGAGAACGCTGTCGGACAAGAGCCGCGCGCTGCGGTAGCCGAGATGCAGTTTGCGCTTGGCGAAGCTTGTCGTGTGGCCGAGCAATCCGGTCATGGCGTGGTGCCGGCCGGCGGCATCTTCGAGGCTTTCGCCCAAGCACCATGTAGCCGCCGCACTCGCCATGCACCGGCCGCGTTTGCGGCAAAGCGCGCGCAGAGCCAGACTTGAAACGATCCGCCGCCGCCAGCGCGTCGGCATGCAGCTCCGGATAGCCGCCCGGCAGCCAGCAGCAATCGGCGCCCTCGGGCGGCGGCTCGTCGGCGAGCGGCGAGAACGGCAACGATCTCCGCGCCGGCCTGGCGCCACGCCGCGAGCAGATGCGGATAGACGAAGCTGAAGGCGCGGTCCTGCGCCAGCGCGATGCGCTGGCCGGGCGGCGGCAAAGCCGGCGCGGCATTCGCCGACGCTGCGATGCGAATCGGCGCGGCCTTCGCCACGATCGCATCGAGATCGAGATGGCGTTCGGCCATCGCGGCGAGGCGATCGATCAGCGCGGCAAGATCGGCATGTTCGCCGGCCTGCACCAGGCCGAGATGACGCTCCGGCAAAGCGAGCGCCGCATCGCGCGGCAGCGCGCCGAGAACCGGCATGCCGAGCGCGGCGATGGCATCGGCGACCAGCGCGCGATGCTTCTCGCTTGCCGACGCGATTGAGGATGACGCCGGCAATCTGCACGGCGGGATCATGCGACGGCGAAACCCCGCACCACGGCCGCCGCCGACTGCGCCTGCCGCGCGACGTCGAGCACCAGAACGACCGGAAGCCCGAAATGCGCGGCAAGATCGGCGGTGGCGCCGCGCCGGCCCGGCGGCGCCGGCGGCGCCGTCGAACAGGCCCATCACGCCTTCGATGACGAACGATATCGGCAGCCGTCGGCGGCTCGCGCCGCCAGAGCGTCGAGCAGCGGCGCGCGGCATGGCCCAGCTATCGAGATTGACGCTCGGTGCGACCCGACCGCCGCGGCATGAAACGCCGGGTCGATGTAATCCGGTCCGGCCTTGGCCGCGCGCACGGCGACGCCGCGCCGCGCCAACGCCGCCAGCACCGCGAGCGTCACGGTGGTCTTGCCGGCGCCGGAGCTGCGGCGCGGCGATAATGAGGCCGCGCGCCGTCATTTGCGCTCCTGCTTGGCCGGCGCTTGTTCGCCGACGAGCTCGCGCGCGCATGGTCACGATGTCGCCGATCACGACGATGGCCGGCGGCTCGAATTCTTGTTTGCGCGCCTCGCCGGCAAGTTTTTCCAATGTCGACACCAGCACGCGCTGGCGCGGCGTGGTCGCCGAGGCGATCACCGCGGCCGGCGTTGCGCCGGCGAGTCCGGCATCCATCAATGCGGCGGCGATCCGATCGAGATTATGCATCACCATGTAGAGCACGATCGGCTGGCCGGCGCGCGCGAGCGGCGCCCAGTCGAAATCCTCGTCGGCGCCATGGCCGGCGGCGAAAATCACCGCGCGATTGACGCCGCGCAGCGTCGCCGGGATGGCCGCGGCCGCCAGCGCCGCCAAGCCGGCGGTGACGCCGGGAATGATACGGAAGGGAATGCCCGCCGCCGCCAGCGTCATCGCTTCCTCGCCGCCGCGGCCGAACACGAAGGGATCGCCGCCCTTGAGCCGCAACACGCGCTCGCCCGGCGCGCGCCAGCGCGACCAGCCGCTCGCTGATATCGGCCTGGATCGCCGACGGCTTGCCGCCGCGCTTGCCGGCAAATTCAAGCCGCGCCTGCGGGCCGGCCAGCGCCAAGATGCGTGGATCGACCAGCGCGTCGTGCACCACGACGTCGGCCTGCGCCAGGCCGGCCAGCGCATCGAGCGTGAGCAGGCCCGGATCGCCCGGCCCGGCGCCGGCGAGCCAGACGTGGCCCGGCTCGAAGACCGGAATGCCGGCGCGCCGCGCCGCCAAGGTCGTCCCACGCGCGTCATGACGCCGAACTCCATCGTGACGCCCGCGCCGGGCGGGACTAAAGCTTGGCGCGAAGGGAGCATCAGATGCCCAAGCAGGTCTCTCCCTTGCGCCGGGGCTGGACCACCGGCACTTGCGCCGCGGCGGCGGCAAAGGCGGCCTTCGCGGCGCTTGTCACCGGCGAGTTTCCCGATCCGGTCGAGGTGACGCTGCCGCGCGGCGAGCGGCCAAGCTTTGCGCTGGCCATGACGCGACAGGGACCAAAGCGCGGCGACGGCCGGCGTGGTCAAGGATGCCGGCGACGATCCTGACGTGACCCATGGCGCGCTTGATCTGCGCGACGGTCCGCATCGGCGCGCCCGGCGCCGGCGTGACGTTTCGCGCCGGCGCAGGCGTCGGCACGGTCACGCGCGCCGGGCTGCCGGTCGCGCCGGGCGAACCGGCGATCAATCCCGTGCCGCGCCGCATGATCCGCGACGCCATCGCCGAAGTCGCCGCCGCGGCCGGCCGTGCCGCCGAGTGCCGAGGTCGAGATTTCGATTCCCGGCGGCGAAGCGCTGGCGGCGAAAACGCTCAACGGCCGGCTCGGCATTGTCGGCGGCCTGTCGATCCTCGGCACCACCGGCATCGTCGTGCCCTATTCGTGCTCGGCTTGGATCGCATTCGATCCATTCCGGGCATCGACGTCGCGCGCGCCGCGGGCTTGACCCACATCGCCGGCGCCACCGGCGCGAGCTCCGAAGCCGCCGTGCAAAAACTCTACGGTCTGCCGGAGATCGCGCTGATCGACATGGGCGATTTCGTCGGCGGCATGCTGAAATATCTGCGCCGCCATCCGGTGCCGCGCGTCACCATCGCCGGCGGCGTCGCCAAAATGACCAAGCTGGCGCAAGGCCTGACCGATCTGCATTCCAAGCGCGGCGAGGTCGATCTTGCCGAACTGGCGAACTTTGCCGCGGCGGCGGGCGGCTCCGCGCAGCTTGTGCGCAGCGCATCGTCAGCGCCAATACCGCCGCGCGAAGCTTTCGCGCTGGCGCAAGCCGAAGGCATCGCGCTTGGCGACGCCGTGGCGCGCGCGGCGCAGGCAACCGCGCGAGGACGTCGTCGCCGGCCGCGATATTGCGGTCGAAGTCGTGTTGTTCGACCGCGAGCAGAAATCTGGTCGGCCGCGCGCCGTTCAAAACGTGATCTGGCGGCAGACCCGCTCACGCGGCGCCTCCGCGGAAGCGGCGGCGATAATCCGCATCGTAGAGCGCGCTGTCGCGGAAATCTTCCGCGGCGAGCGCGCGGCCGACAAGAATGAGCGCGGTGCGCTCGACCCGGCCTCGGCAACTTTCGCGGCGATGTCGGCGAAGCGTGCCGCGAATGATGCGCTGCTGCGCCGGAGCTCGCCTGCACCACCACGGCCGCCGGACATTCGGCGCCGATAGAACGGCGTCAGCTCCTCGACGACCTGCTCGATCGCGTGAATGGCGAGATGGATGACCAGCGTCGCGCCGCTTGCGGCAAACGTCGCGAGCTTCTCGCCTTCCGGCATGCGCGAGGCGCGGCCGGATACGCGCGTCAGCACCACGCTCTGCGCGACTTCCGGCACGGTGAGTTCGCATTGCAACGCCGCGGCCGCGGCGGCGAAAGCCGGCACGCCGGGCGTGAGCGTATAAGGAATGCCGCGCCGATCGAGCCGGCGCAGTTGCTCGGCGAGCGCCGAATAGATCGACAGATCGCCGGACTGCAGCCGCGCCACGTCGAGGCCGGCGGCATGCGCGCTGGACAAACTCGGTGTCGATCTCGTCGAGCGACAGCGGCGCGGTGTCGACGATGCGCGCGCCCGGCGGACAATAGGCCAGCAGTTCGCGCGGCACGATCGAGCCGGCATAAAGACAGACCGGACAGCGCGCGATCAGATCGCGGCCGCGCACGGTGATGAGATCGGCCGCGCCTGGCCCGGCGCCGATGAAATGCACGGTCATGTGGTTCATGGCTTGGTCCATAGCCATTGCGTCACCGGCATCGCCGCGCGCCAGCCGGTCTTTTCGCCGACCGGCATCCGCGCGCGAAATCGCGATGCGGATCAATTCGCCGCCGAACGCGGCATGGCGGGCAAGCAGCAGCGCCTCGGTTTCCAAGCGTCACCGCATTGACCACGAGCCGGCCGCCGGGCCGCAGCGCCCGCGCCGCGGCATCGAGCGTGCCCGGATCGCCGGCGCCGCCGCCGACAAAGATGGCGTGCGGCGTTTCCAGCCCCGACAATGCGGCCGGTGCCGCGCCTTCGACAATGCTCGAGCCCCGGCACGCCGAACGCCGCCGCGTTGCGGCGAATGCGCGCCGCGCGGTCGGCGCGCCGCTCGATCGCAATCGCCCGCATCGCCGGATCGGCCAGCAGCCATTCGATCGCGACCGAACCGGAGCCGGCGCCGATGTCCCACAAGCAGTTCGCCGCGGCGCGGCGAAAGCGACGACAGCGTCACCGCGCGAATTTCGCGCTTGGTGATCTGGCCGTCGTGCTCGAACAGATCGTCGGCAGGCCGGGCGTTCGCGCCAGAACGCGCGCGTCGGGCGCATCCGTCACTTCGATCGCAACGATATTGAGCGCATCCGACCGTGCCGAACTCAAATCCCGCGGCCGTCGTGGCGCGGATGCGCTCGCGCGGACCGCCGAGCGCTTCGAGCACGGTCAGGCGCGACGGGCCGAAACCGGCTTTCGGTCAGGAGCCTCGCCAGCGCGGCCGGCGCCGTCGCCGTCGGAGGTCAGCGCGAGAATATCCGAGGCGGGCTGCAAATGCGGACGGACCAGGTCGAGCATGCGGCCGTGCAGCGACAGCAATATCGCTCCGCTGCAGCGACCAGCCGAGCCGGGCCGCGGCCAAGCTGAAGGCCGACGGCGCCGGCACGACGAGCCATCTCACGCGCATCGATGTGCCGCGCCAGCACCGCGCCGACGCCGTAGTGGAACGGATCGCCCGAGGCGAGCACGCAGACCTGCCGGCCGCGATGGCGCAAAACTTCTGCGGGCGCGCCGTCGAACGGGCTCGGCCAAGGCCGCGCCGCGCCGCGAATGAGCGGCGCCGCCAGAGCCAAGCTGCCGCCGGCCGCCGAACACGATCTCCGCCGCCTCGATCAGCCCGCGCGCCACCGGGCTCAAACCCTCGACGCCCATCCTCGCCGATGCCGACGATGGACAGCCAGCGCGGCGATGCGGCAGTGTCGTCCGGAAGCGGCTCAGGATTTTGCATGCCACGCATCCTCATTCTCGGCGGCACCACCGAAGGCGCGCCAGCTCGGCGAACGGCTCGCCAAGCGCGGCGATCTCGACGTGACGCTGTCGCTGGCCGGGCGCACCGCTTCGCCTGTGCCGCATGCCGTGCCGGTCCGCGTCGGCGGCTTTGGCGGCGTCGCGGGGCTTGCCGATTATCTCATGACGCAGCGGATCGACGCATTGATCGACGCCACGCATCCCTACGCGACCATCATTTCGCAAAACGCCGCCGCGGCGGCGCGCGACAGCCAACGTGCCGTTCATGGCGCTGCGCCGGCCGCCGTGGCGCGCGGTCGACGGCGACCGCTGGATCGAGGTGAACGATGCCAGCGACGCGGTGCGCGCGCTTCGGCGAGACATCGCGCCGCGTCTTTGTCGCGCTCGGCCGCAACGAGCTCGCGCCGTTCATCGGCGCGCCGCAGCACTGTTATCTGGTCCGCAGCGTCGATCCGGTCGATCCGCCGCTGCCGTTGCCGCAGGTAGCCTACGTCACCGCGCGCGGCCCGTTCAGCGAAGCCGAGCGACCGCGCGCTGATGGCGGAGCATGGCATCGAGGTCGTCATTGCCAAGAACAGCGGCGGCACCGCGGCCTATGGCAAAATCGCAGCCGCGCGCGCGCTCGGCATCGATGTCATCCTGCTGCGCCGGCCGCCCGCGCCGGCGGCGCCGGCGGTCGAAACGATCGACGATGCCATCGCCTGGCTCGATCATGCGCTCACCTCTGCCGCGGCGCGCGGCGTATAAACCAGCGGCGAGCGCCCGGGCCGCGCGATCACGCGCGTCTCGCGGGTGCCGACGATCACCAGCGTCGCCATGTCGGCCGGCGTCGCGTCGGCCTCCGCGAGCGACACGATCGCTCATGTGCTCGTCAGGCCGGCCGACCGCGCGGCCGAACACCACCGGCGTCGTCTCCGGCAGATGCCGGCGCAGCCGCTCGATGGCGTTGCCGAACTGCCACGGCCGCGCCCGCGACACCGGATTATAAAGCGCGATAACAAAGCCCGCGCCGGCCGCGGCATCGAGCCGCCGCTCGACCAAGTCCCAGGGCTTGAGATTGTCGGACAGCGACAGCGCGCAAAAATCGTGGCCGAGCGGCGCGCCGATTTTTGCCGCGACGGCGAGCATGGCCGTGATGCCGGGAACGAAAACGACATCGAGCGCACGCCAGCTTTCCGGACCTTGCTCGATCTGCTCGCAGATCGCCGCCGCCATGGCGAACACGCCCGGATCGCCGCCGGAGACGACGGCGACGCTGCGCGCCTTGCGCGGCGTGCCGAAGCGCGGCGGCGGCACGCGGCGCCCTCCTCGCGGTTGTCCGACGGATGGCGGCTCTGGCCGACGCGCGTCGGCACGCGGTCGAGATAGGGCCCGTAGCCGTAAAGCGCCTCGGCGGCGCGCGAGCGCGGTCTCGGCTTCCGGCGTCAAGTAGCGCGGATCGCCCGGGCCCAGACCGACGACGGCGAGACGTCCGCCGCTCATGTCTCTGCTCCCGGCCGTTGCTCCCAGCCCGGCACCAGCACGACGGCGAAATAGGGCGCCTCATCGTCGAGCTTGGCCGACGAGCGGAATCATTTTTTCTGCCGCCATGGTGCCGCGCTCGACATAGATGGCGCGCGGCAACCGGCCGCTGGCTTGCAGCGCGCGGCGCAATTTCGGCAGATGCCGTCCGACTTTCATCACCACCGCGGCGTCGGCTTCGGCAAGACGGCGCGTCAGCTCGCCTTCAGGCAGCGTCGCCGGCAGCACGGTAAAGACGTCGTCGCCTTGCGCAATCGGCATGCCCGCCGCCGACCAGCAGCCCGACATGCCGGTGACACCGGCGACGATTTCGGTCGGAAACCGCGGCGCCAGCCGCGTATGCAGATGCATGTAGGAGCCGTAGAACAGCGGATCGCCTTCGCAGATCACGGCGACCGTGCGCCCGGCTTCGAGCTGCGCGGCGATTTTCGCCGCGGCATCGTCGTAGAAGTCGCGGAGCGCATCGCGATAACCGTCGCTGCAGGCCGGCAATTCGGTGGTGACGGGGTAATACAGCGGCAGCTCGGCGACGCCGGCGCGCAGATGATGCACCGCGATGGCACGCGAATGGCTCGGATTTCCCGCCTTGGCAAAATGCGCGATCGACGTCGGCCGCGCCGAGCGCACGCATCGCTTTGAGCGTCATCAATTCCGGATCGCCCGGCCCGACGCCGACGCCGATCAGCTTGGCCGCGCTCATAGCCCGGCCTCGCCAAAGCATTGACCGCCGCCGCCGTCATGGCGCTGCCGCCGATGCGGCCGCGCACGATCGAGAAAGGCACGCCGCGCGGATTTTGCGCCAGCGCTTCCTTCGATTCCGCCGCGCCGACGAAGCCGACCGGGATGCCGAGAATGGCGGCCGGCTTTGGCGCGCCGGCATCGAGCAGTTCGAGCAGGCGGAACAACGCGGTCGGCGCATTGCCGATGGCGACCACCGCGCCGGCGAGGCGGTCGCGCCACAGATCGAGCGCGGCCGCCGAGCGCGTCGTGCCGTTTTTCTCCGCCAGCGCCGCGGTGCGCGGATCGTTGAGCGTGCAGATGACTTCGTTGCGTCGCCGGGAGCCGCGCGCGCGTAACGCCGTGCGCCACCATTTCGGCATCGCAGAGGATCGGCGCGCCGCGCGCCGAGCGCGCCGCGCGCCGCGGCGACGAGATCGCCGCCGAATACAATGTGCTGGGCGACATCGACCTGGCCGCAGGCATGGATCATGCGCACGGCGACATCGGCCTCCTCCGCCGAAAAGCGCGACAGATCGGCTTCGGCGCGGATGATGGCGAACGAGCGCTCATAGATCGCCGCGCCGTCGCGCAGATAGGCGGCGCGCTCAGACATGCGCTCAGCCTCCGCGCTTTCGCTCGCGCGCGAACCGCGCAATCGCCTCGGGAAGCTCGCGCTCGGCAACCAGCGCGAATGGCGCATCGCGCGCCGAACCGTCGGCAACCAGCGCGCAGCCATCGGCAGTGTGCCGACGACCGTCAGTGCGGCGGGCGCCGCATGGGCACAGCCCTTGGCGCAGCCGGAAATATGAACCGTAAAAGCATCGTCGCCGAGCGACGCGACTTGGCTGCAATCGCCGGCGCCATGGCGCGCGCGGCGATATAAGCCGAGCCGCAGATCGGCGCACCGGCGCAGGCGACAACGTGCCGGCGCGGATCGTCGGCGCGCACGACAAAGCCAAGTTGTTCGGCGGCAGCAGCGAAATCCTATGCTTTTCGCCGCGCCACGCCGACGGCGATGCAGCGCGCGTCCCGGCGCGGCACGAAAGCCGCCGGCGCCGGCATGCGTTCGCAGCCGTCAACCAAGTCTTCCAGTGAAGTCGCATCGGAATGACCGAACGCAAGGCCGATACCGCATGCAAGCGACCCGTCGCGCAGACAATGAGTGCCGATCACATCCCGCTCGGCCGCCGCGTCCGGTTGGCCAAACGAATTCCAGCCGGAATCCAGTCGAGGCAAAAGAAGATCAGCCAAAGCTGCGCGGAACACGGCGCCTCCCTTTGACGCGATGATGTCTTGCGCACGGTGCTCGCGCCCGTGTCGAGCGACGACCTCGAGCAATCGGGCGACGGCCTCAACGCCATCCGCCGGCTCGACATTGCCAAGTCGGCGCCAAGGTCAGCCGCACGCGTTCCGTCGCCGCCGACAGCGACGCGCAATCACCGACTTCGCCGTCTGCTCGTCTGCGCGCACAGCCGAACGTCGGCCACAAGCCTCGCAAGACCGAGGCGCGCCGCCGCCGTCGATCGCGACGGAAACTTTCGGCGACAGCTTTGCCGGCCAGCGCGCGCTGCACCAGCACGCGACGCAATTCGGCGGCCAGCGCGTCGGCATCAAACAATTTCGCCGGCACCAATTCCGGCCAGGCGCTGCAATGCACCGGCACGCCGTCAGCCGCGGCAATGCCGAGCGCCGCGATGTCGGCGGCAAATTCGCGGCGCGGAGACGCCCGCTCAGGCCGCGAACCTGAATGCTGCCGCGCGAGGTGACCTCGATGACGCCGTTGCCATGCCGGCGCGCCGCCCGGCACAGTGCGGCGAAAGCGGCGAGCGGCACGGTTCCGATCGGATGCAGCCGCACCAGCAGGCCGTCGCCGGTCGGCATCGGCGCCGAGAGGCCGGGACAAGCGCCGCGGCGAAGCCGGCGTCGTTGGGCGCGAGCGCGCTCATGCCACGACCTCCGCTTGCAGCGCGGCAAAGCCCGTAGCGATATCGTTGCGATGCGGATGCCAAAGCCGCTGCGGCGCGCGTCATCGAGCCGCTCGGCGATTGCCGCCGCCGCTGCCGGATTTTCGCGCAGCAAAAACTCGCGCACCGCGGCGATCGGCGACATAGGCGTCGTACAGCAGATCGAACAAATGCGCCGGCAACTGCGCCGGTGGTTTGCCGCGAAGGCAACGAGACGGTCGACGGTTTCGGCCAGCTCGGCGGCGCCGCGCAGACCGTGGCGCATTTGTCCGGCGATGAAGCGCGGATTGACCGCGCGCGCCCGCACGATGCGCGCCAAAGCCGCCGACAGCGCCCGCGCCCGCGGCCGCTGCGGATCGGTCATATCCAGCATCACCAGATCGACCGAACGGCCGAGAAGCTTCGCCGCCGCGGCGAAACCGCCGACGAAAGCGGCATCCTCGGCGCCCTCCAGAAGATCGCGCGCCGGATCGTCGCTGACATGCACCAGCGTGTCGGCGCCGGCGATGCGCTGCGCAAAAGCGCCGGGCGCGGCATCCGCCTCGCCGTCGGCGCCGCCGTAGGCATGCGAGGCGGCGGCGAGATAGGCAGCGCCGACGGCGTCGTCATCGGCATTGCCGGCCGATCAAATCCTCGACGCCCGCGCCATAGACGCCGGGCGCGGTGCCGAAAATGCGATGCGAGCCGTGCTTGCCGCCGCGCGTGGCGCGTCGCTGCCAGCGGATTCTCATCGGCCGTTTCGTCGCGCGCCGCCACCGCCTGCACCGCGGCGTCGATCAGCGCGATTTGCGCCGGAAACAGATCGCGGAACAGCCCGGAAATGCGCCATGTGACGTCGACGCGCGGCGCGGCCCATCGCCGCGCAGGGCAGCACTTCAATGCCGGTGACGCGGCCGCTGGCGATTTCCCAGATCGGCCGGCAGCCCAGCAGCGCCAAACCTTGCGCGATCTCCTCGCCGCCGGTGCGCGAGCGTCGCGCTGCCCCAAAGATCGATCACCACTGCGCGCGGCATGTCGCCGTGCGTCTGCAGATGCGCGCGCACGACTTCGTCGGCGGCGAGGCGGCCGAGCTCCATCGCGGTCGGTGTCGGCAGCGTGCGCGGATCGGCGGTGAACAAGATTGCGCCCGGTCGGCAGCACGTCGCGCCGCCCGCGCGCCGGTGCGCCGGCCGGTCCCGGCGCGACGCGGGCGCCGTCGAGCGCGGCGAGCAGCGCCGCGCGTTCGGCCGCGGCGCTGGCAATCCATGCCGGATCGTCGATGCCCGGCGGGCGCACGCCCGTAAATGTGCTGACCATCTTTGACGGCCAGATCTTTCAGATCGCACAGCCAGGCATCGATGCGCCGCAGTGCCTCGTCGGCAGCGACCGCGCCGCTTCTGCGGCAATTCCGGCTTCCTGCGCCAAGCCGGTACGCTGCGCGGTTTCGACGATGAGAGCGGCGAGCCGCTCGCGGCGGCGGCGGTCGAGACCGTCGGCCTGGGCGTATTCGTCGAGCAGAAGTTCAAGTTCGTGCGCCTCGCCGCTCGGGCCGCCGTCAACCAGTGGCGGCGGCAGATGGCCGATGGTCAGCGCCGGCGATGCGGCGCTTGGCCTGCGCCGCCTCACCGGGATTGCTGACGATGAACGGATAGATCACCGGCAATGCGCCGGTGACGATCTCCGGGAAAACAATCCGCGGTCAGCGCGACCGCCTTGCCCGGCAACCATTCCAGCGTGCCATGCGCGCCCATGTGAACGAGCGCATCGGCCTTCGCGACGTGCTGCAGCCACAGGCCGAAAGCGACCAGCGCGTGGCGCGGCGGCAGCACCGCATCGTGATAGTCGGCGCGGCGTTCCGCGGTCGCGGCCGCGATCGGGCGGCAGCGCGACCAGAATATTGCCGAAATTTTTGCGACGAAAATGAAACGCGCCGTCGCGCACATCGGCATCGGCCGCCGGTTCGCCCCAGGCTTCGCGAAGCCGCGCCACCGCGGCGGGCGGCAGCCGCGCCAGCAACGCCTCGTATTGCGCCAGCGTCAGCGTTGCGTCCGCCGCGGCTGCTTCCAGAGCGCTCGAGCAGCGCACGCGGCGTTTGCGGTGCATCGCTGATGGCGTAACCGGCGGCGGCAAGATCTTCGAGCGCCGCGATCACGCTCGCCGGCACGTCGAGACCGACCGCGTAACCGGTGCGGCCCTTGGCGGCGGGATAATCCGGCATCAGGATCGCGACGCGCCGCTTGTCGCGCGGCAGCGCGCGCAGCCGCACATAAGCGGCGACCCGATCCGCCACCATGGCGACACGGTCCGGCTCGGGCCGGCTTGCCAGCGCGGTGAAGGCGAGACCCTCCTGCGGCGGCAACGGCTCCTTGAAGGCGATGGCGCCGGCGAGCACGCGGCCATCGAGCTCCGGCAGGACCACATGCATGGCAAGGTCGGCGGCATCAAGCCCGCGCGGCTGTCGCGCCAAGCCGCGCGTTTGGTGGTGGCGCTGACCACCTGCAAGACCGGAACGCCTGCCGCGTCGAGCGCCGGCACTTCGTTGCCGTCGGACCGGCGGCAAACGCCGTCATGGTGACGATCAGTGCCGGTCGAAGCCGCGCCAAGGCATGGCGCAAGAAGGCGTCGGCTTCGCGATCCTTCAAGCTCGTGATAAAAGCGGCGCCGGTGACAGTCCGCGCTCCGCCAGCGCCGCGCACAGCACTGTCGACCGGCGCGGTGTCGCCCGCCAGCAAAAGGCGCGATAGAAAACCATCGGCACGACCGGCCGGTCTCGTCCGCAAGCGAAGCGACGAGCCGATCGAGCGCCACCGCGCCCTCGCCCGGCAGATAACCGGCAAAACGGGGCACGGCTGCCGGCTCGCGCATCGGCACGTCGCGCCCGGCATGGCGCGCCAACGGCGCAACAGCCCGCGCAGATTATCCACGCCGCCTTCGCGGAAAATACTGAAGCAGCGTGGCAAGCTCGCGCGGCGGCAATGTCGACGCCGCGGCCAAGCGCTCGATCCTCGCGGTCTTCGCCGGGCAGCACCGCCAGCGCGATGCCGCGCTCGCGCGCGAGCGCCGCCAGCCGCTCGATGCCGTATCGCCACAAATCCAGGCCGCCGAGCAGGCGCACCAGGATCACCTTGGCGTGGCGCCAACGCGATCGATCCACAGATCGACCGACATCGGGTGACGCAAGATCGCGCAAATGCGCGAGCCGCACGCTCGGCAGGTCCGCACGCTCGGCCTCCCACGCCGCGGCAAGACCGGCGAGATCGCTGTCGGCGAACGACAACACCGCGATATCGCCCGGCGACTGGCCGAGATCCACCGCTTCGACGATGTCGTCGAGACCGGCCGAGCTCGTCGTCAACAGATGCATCGCAGGTCGCCTTAGCCTGCCAGCGCCTGCGCGATAGCGCCGCGATCGAGATCCCTTCAGTCCGATCACGACGAGCTGGCCGTCCCGCGGCTCCGCGAGCCGCCCAGGGCCGGTCGTATTGATGCGACACTCGCGGCCCGACCGCCTGCACCAACAGCCGCCGCGGCTTGTCGGCGATTGCGGCAAAGCCTTTGACCCGCAACACGTCGAAGCTTTGCGCCAGCGCGGCAACGCGCGATGCCAGCGCCGACCGGGTCAGCGACTTCACCGATCGGCACGACGAAGGAATCGAAATCGTCGTGGTCGTGCTCCGCCTCGGCGTCGTGACGGGTGCGGCGGTTCTCGATGTCCGCTTCGGTGCCGACGCCGAGCCCGAGCAAGAAGCGCCTCGTCGACCTTGCCGTCGGTGACGGTGAGAACTTTCACGCTGCGCGGCAGCGCGCGCCCGACCGCGGCCAAGGCATCGCCGAGCCCTTTGTCATCGAGCAGGTCGCGCTTGTTGAGCACCACCAGATCGGCGCAGGCGATCTGATCCTCAAAAACTTCTTCGACCGGATCGTCGTGAACGAGCGCGATCGTCGGCGGAACGCTGGCGCCGCAAGCGCCTCGAGATCCTGCGCGACCCGGCCGTCGGCGAGCGCCGCGCCATCGACCACGACGACCACGCCGTCGACGGTGACGCGGCTCTTGATCGCCGGCCAATGGAACGCCTGCACCAACGGCTTTGGCAAAGCCAGCCCCGAGGTTTCGATCACGATGTGCTCGATGCCGCCTTTCGCCAAAATGGCATCGAGCGCCGGCACGAACTCGTCGGCCACCGTGCAGCACAGGCAGCCATTGGCCAGTTCGACGATGTTGTCCTCCGGGCAGGCGGCATTGCCGCAGCCTTTGAGGATTGCGCCGTCGATGCCGACGTCGCCGAATTCGTTGACGATGACGGCAAGGCGGCGGCCTTGCGCATTGGCGATGACGTGACGGATCAGCGTCGTTTTGCCGGCGCCGAGAAAGCCGGTGACGATGGTGCAGGGCACGCGCGCGAGCGGCCGTTGAGCTGTCGTTCATAGATCGGCCTCCTGAAAATCGAGCGGCGGGACGCGCGCGATCATCCCGCGCTTGAGCATGTCCGGCCGGCCGCGCCACGGCAGGATGCCGTCGGCGGCCGCTGCCAAGAAGCCGCGCGCCTTCGATCAAGGCGCCGGCGCATTTTGCTCGTCGAGGCCGCCGAACACGTAGGTCCACGAGCCATTGCAGCGCATGGCGGCGCTCGGGCCGCGCGAGCAATTGGCAAAGCAGCGCAGCCGCCGCACCGTGACTTCGGTTCCGGCCGCCGCGCGCTCGATCGCCGCCGGCCAGACAGCGTGCCCGGCCGCGCATCGGGATCGCAATTCGCCGGTTTCGCCGCTCGGCGCCGCGGCAGGTGATGCAGACATAAACCATCGGAGGCGCCGTCATGGCACGGCCTCGATGCGCTCGACCGCCGGCCGATCAAATCCCTGCCAGCGATAGATCAGATAGGACACGCCCAACTGGCGATAAAAATCGCCGATGACGAGATAACCGAAATTGGCCAGCCGTCGTTGAGATCGTCGATCGACGTCCCAGAAGCCGCCGCCAAGGCCGAGCTTGTCGGCGATCAAGCCCAGCGCCTCGATGCCGCCGATCAAAAATGCGACCAGCGCCGAAATCGCGGTGATGGTGAGATTGTACCAGATCTTGCGGATCGGATTGAGGAACGCCCAGCCATAGGCGCCGACCATCAGCACGCTGTCGGTGGTGTCGATCAGCGTCATGCCGGCGGTGAACAGCGCCGGGAACAGCATCACCGTGCCGAAGGCTCATGCCGCCGGAGGCTTGCGCTGGCGGCGACGGTGAACAGAGTGATCTCGGTTGCGGTATCGAAGCCCAAGCCCGAACAGAAAGCCGATCGGAAACATCTGCCAGCTGCGCGACACCATGCGGAACAACGGCCGGAAGATGCGGGCGAGAAAGCCGCGCCCGGACAGCAGATGATCGAGCTCGTGGTCGGCGACCGGCTCGCCGCGGCGCGCACGGCGGAAGCTTCGCCACACGCCGCGCAAGATGACGAGATTGATCAGCGCGATCGCGAGCAGAAAGAAGGCCGACGCGCCGGTGCCGATGATGCTGCCGATCTCCTTGAACGGATGCAGCCGGCCCTCCAGCGCAAACGCCGTGCCGACGATCACCGCCACCGCAATCGTGACGACCAGCGAATGGCCGAGCGAGAAGAACAAGCCGACCGAAACCGGCCGTTTGCCCTCCTGCATCAGCTTGCGCACGACGTTATCGATGGCCGCGATGTGATCGGCATCGACCGCGTGGCGCAGTCCCGAGCACATAAGCCAGAAACCGCGGTGCCGAGCAGCGTCGGGCGGCCGGCGAAGCGCCATGACGGCCCAGGTCCAGACCGCCGCATTGGCGGTCAGCAGGAGCGCATAGATCGCGATGATCTTCGGCCGCTGCTTCGGCCGAGCGTCATCGACCGCGGCTTTCAGAAAATTGAGCACAAAGTTCCTCGCCTGACCAAGCGTCGGCGCGAGCGAGGACCAAAAGACCTGAGCGTCTTTCGGATCATCCACAGGTACACCCCGACCCGCGTTTGTCGCGTCGACACGGCCGATGGCAGGTCTCCTGGCTCGCGGATCGCCGCCTCGTCCTGCCTTCCCGGCATCCCGTTCGGGCATGAAACTTCCATGCCCAATGCCAGTGGCTTAACCGGACGAGACTTCCCGCTCACAGTTGCGGGGGCAGCTGCGGAATTGGCTTAGAGCCTGCGCCCAAAGGGCTTGTGCCCAAAGCCGCACCGCATTCCCTATTCACCCTCACGCTGAGGGACCATCGATCCGCTAGTGATAGATTTCGCCGGGCGGCCCTGTCAATCTGGCTGCCGGCTCGGGATACCTCATGGCAATGGCATGTCGAGCGGCAAACCTCACTCTCGTCCTCGGCGGCGCCCGTTCGGGCAAAAGCCGCTTTGCCGAGAGCTTGCTGGCGGATTTGCCGCCGCCGTGGCAGCCGCCCTGGACCTATGTGGCGACCGCGGAGGCAGGCGACGCCGAAATGGCAGCGCGCATCGCCGCGCATCGGCAGCGGCGCGGCGCCCAATGGCGGACGCATCGAGGCGCCCCGCGATCTCGCCGCCGCGCTGGCGGCGCGCGAGACCGCGCCGATGCTGGTCGATTGCCTGACGCTGTGGCTGTCGAACCTGATGCTGGCTGACGCCGATATCGATGCCGAGATGGCGCGACTGGAAGCAAACGCTGTCGACGCCGCACCGGCCCCGCTCGTGCTGGTCGCCAACGAAGTCGGCTCCGGGATCGTGCCGAACACGCCGCTCGGCCGGCGGTTCCGCGATCGGCAAGGCACTCTCAATCAGCGCATGGCCGCGCGCGCCGACCGCGTCGTTCTGGTCGTCGCCGGATTGCCGCTGGCGCTGAAGGGAAGCCTATAGAGGGCGCAATGACGCAACCAATCGACCAAGCGAAGCCGAACGGCATCGCGCCAAGATGGCCAAGCGCAAGGCGGTGCAGGACGCCGAAGTCGCCGAGAAGACGATCGAGAAAGGCCTGCTCATCGTCCACACCGGCACCGGCAAGGGCAAGTCGACCGCGGCCTTCGGCCTCGCCTTGCGCATGCTCGGGCGCGGCCATCGTGTCGGCGTGGTGCAGTTCATCAAAGGCGCCTGGCATTCGGCGGAGCGCGACGCGCTGCAAAGATTCGGCGATCAACTGGTCTGGCACACCATGGGCGAGGGCTTTACCTGGGAGACCCAGGATCGCGCCCGCGATGTCGCCGCCGCCGAGCGCGCCTGGGGCAAGGCGCGCGAACTGCATGGCCGATCCGAGCCTGGCGATGATCGTGCTCGACGAGCTCAATATCGCGCTGCGCTACGATTATCTCGATCTTGCCGCGGTGGTCGCGGCGCTGACCGCGCGGCGGCCCGGCCTGCATGTCGTCGTCACCGGGCGCAACGCCAAGCCGGAATTGATCGCTGCCGCCGATCTCGTCACCGAGATGACGCTGGTGAAGCACCATTTCGCCGCCGGCGTGAAGGCCCAAGCCGGCATCGAGTTCTAGCGCATGATGCGGACCGGTTTTCCGAAAAGACCATGCGCAATCTGACAAGGCGCTAGTCTCATGCCGGCGCGCGCGCTGATGTTCCAGGGCACCGGCTCCGACGTCGGCAAATCGCTGATCGTCGCCGGGCTGGCGCGCGCCTTCACGTTGCGCGGGCTCAGCGTGCGCCCGTTCAAGCCGCAGAACATGTCGAACAATGCCGCGGTAACGGCCGATGGCGGCGAGATCGGCCGCGCCCAGGCTTTGCAGGCCCGCGCGGCGCGGGTGCCGCCAAGCGTGCATATGAACCCGGTGCTGCTCAAGCCGCAAAGCGAGATCGGCGCGCAGATCGTGGTGCAAGGCCGCGTTTACGGCAGCGCCAAAGCCGCCGCCTATCAGCACATGAAGCGGCGATCTGCTGCCCTATCGTGCTCGACAGCTACGAGCGGCTGCGCGGCGACGCCGATATCGTGCTCGTCGAAGGCGCCGGCAGCGCCGCGGAAGTCAATCTGCGCGAGAACGACATCGCCAATATGGGATTTGCGCGCGCCGCCGGCGTGCCGGTCGTGCTGATCGGCGACATCGACCGCGGCGGCGTGATCGCCAGCCTCGTCGGCACCAAAGCCGTGATCGCGCCGGACGATGCGGCCTTGATCCGCGGTTTCATCGTCAACAAATTCCGCGGCGATGCCGGCGCTGTTCGCCGATGGCATGGCACGCATCGCGCAACTCACCGGCTGGCAGCCGCTCGGCCTGGTGCCGCATTTTGCCGATGCGCGCGCTTCTGCCGGCCGAAGATGCGCTGGCGCTCGAGCAACAGCAGTCCGCCGGCGACGAGCAGTCGCGGGCAGGCGCCTGCGCATCGCAGTGCCGATCCTGCCGCACATCGCCAATTTCGACGACCTCGATCCGCTCGACGCCGAGCCTGCAGTCGAGCTCGATTCGCGTGCGGCCCGGCGCGGCGCTGCCCGGCGATGCCGATCTGATCATCCTTCCCGGATCGAAAGCGACCATCGCCGATCTCGCCGCGCTGCGTGCGGCGGGCTTCGATATCGACATCGCCGCGCACCGCGGCGCGGCGGTACGGTTTTAGGCCTGTGCGGCGGCTTTCAGATGATGGGGCGCAGCGTCGCCGATCCCGACGGCATCGAAGGTCCGCCCGGCAACCGTCGAAGGCCTCGGCCTGCTCGACGTTGACAACGACGCTTTCGGCGGACAAAGCGCTTGGAGCCGGTGCAGCGGCACGACCGCCGACGGCGCGCCATTTGCCGGCTACGAAATGCATATGGGCGTGACCGCAGGGCCCGGACCGCGACGCGGCCGTTTGCGCGGCTCGCCGACGGCACGCCCGAGGGCGCGGTGTCGCCGGACGGGCGTGCGATCGGCACTTATATCCATGGCCTGTTTGCCGACGACCGCCAGCGCGCGGCGTGGCTCAAGCGGTTCGCCGCCGGCGCGACGAACCTCGCTTACGACGTCTCGATCGAGCGCACGCTCGACGCGTCTCGCCGCGCATCTTGCCGCGCATCTCGATCTCGACAGCGCTGCTTAAACTGGCGCGATGAGCAGCGCCGCCAAGCACGGCGAGAGACCGCGATCAGGATCGCGTCGGCGATGCGGTAAAGCGAAAGCGCGCGGCGGATATCGGCGGCGGTCGCATCCCAACGGCCGCCGCCCATGACGGCATCGTCGACGCGCACGCCGCCATAGACCCGCGGGCCGGCAAGCGACAAGCCCAGCGCGCCGGCCATTGCGGCTTCCGGATAGCCGGCATTCGGCGAGCGGTGGCGCGGCGCGTCGAGCCAGACCGTTTGCCATGCCTCGACCGCGGTGGATCCTTGCGCAGCGCCGCGGCGGCGATGAGCAACAGCGCCGCAAGCCGCGATGCCGGCAGGTTGACGAGATCGTCGAGCCGCGCCGCCGCCCAGCCGAACGCCTCGTGCCGCTCGGTGCGGTGGCCGATCATGCTGTCGGCGGTATTGATGGCTTTGTAGACTGCGACTCCAGGGAGACCGGCAATGGCAAGCCACAGCACCGGCGCGACGACGGCATCGGAGAAATTCTCGGCAAGGCTCTCGATCGCCGCGCGGGCCACGCCGGCGGCATCGAGCGCCGCAGTATCGCGGCCGACGATATGCGATACTGCGGCGCGCGCCGCGCTCGATATCCACCGGCTCTCGAGCGCGGCGGCGACGTCCGCCACATGCCGATACAGACTGCGTTGCGCGATCAATGCACTGGCCAAAACCGCAACGATAAAAATACCGAACGGCAAATCGGAGCAGTTCGCGCTCCGACGACAAATGCAATCAAGCCGACGATGACCACGACGATGACAAGTGCGCCAACGCCGGCTAACGCGCCGCGCACCGCGCGCTCGGCTGCTGTCGCGATTGAACGCGCGGTCGAGTTCGCCGATGAGGCCGCCGATCCAGGTCACCGGATGGCCGATCGCGCGCGGAGCAGCCACTGCGGATAACCGAGGCAAAGCTCGATCAGCATGGCGAGACAGCGCAAGCGCGACAGACATATTCCCCTTTGGCGGCGCCGACGAGCCGCTCTTGCATGGCGGCGACCTTGCCGCCGCGCGGCGGCTGTTTCCCGGACGCCGCCGAACCTTTCATCGACCTTTCGACCGGGATCAATCCTAACCCATATCCGCTGCCGCGATTTGCCGCCTGAAATTTTTGCCCGCTTGCCGGATGCGGCCGGCGTGGAACAGCTCGCCGGTCGCCGCGGCAAAAGCCTATGGCGCGCCGTCGGCGGCCTATGTCGTGCCGGCGCCGGGAACACAGATCCTGCTGCCTCTGGTTTGCGGCTCCTGCCGCCGGCCGCGCCGCGATCCTGGCGCCGACCTATTCCGAACACGCCCGCGCCGCCGCGCTCGCCGGCCATGCGGTTGCCGAAGTCCGCGACATGACGCCATCGGCGACGCCAGGCTCGTGCTGATCGGTCACCAATCCCAATAATCCGGACGGCCGGCTTTTCGCCAAAGGCGATTTGCTGACGCTGCCAAGACTCTCAGCGCGCGCGGCGGGCTGCTTGTCGTCGATGAGGCCTTCATGGATGTCGGGCCGCGCGGCGCAAGCCTGGCCCCCGAAACAGCGCGCGGCAATATCGTGGTGCTGCGCTCGTTCGGCAAATTCTTCGGGCTGGCCGGGCTGCGGCTCGGCTTTGCGCTGGCTGCGCCGCCGCTTGCCGCGCGGTTATCGCGGCTTGCTCGGCCCCTGGGCGGTTTCCGGTCCGGCGCTCGCCGTTGGCACCGTGGCGCTGGCCGATGCAGATTGGATCGAAGATTCCCGGCGCGGGCTCGCCACGGCCGCGGCGCGGCTCGATGCGATTTTGAGCGGTGCAGGCCTGCAGATCGTCGGCGGCACGACGCTGTTTCGGCTGACGCAAACACGCCGCCGGCGAGCTGTTTCATCATCTCGGACGCGCCGGCATTTTGACGCGCGATTTCGCCGATCATGCCGACTGGCTGCGCGTTCGGCTGCCGGCAGACGAGCCGGACTGGCAGCGCTTGCAGATTGCGATGGCCGAGTTTCGCGGCAGCCGCTAGGCTTCGACTGCGATGAACGCGCACGCCCGGACTGCAAACCCGCCGATAACGCAGCGCCAGCGCCGCGACCGGTCGAATTTCGATCACGCCTTCCGCGCACGCTTGCGTGAGCTTCTGGTCTGGCGCCGCGACGTCCGGCGCTTCCGGCGCGACCGCTGCCGAACGGCGCCTTGGAGACGCTGATCGAGCTCGCCTGTCTGGCGCCTTCGGTGGGATTGAGCCAGCCGTGGCGCTTTGTCATCGTCGAAGACCCCGACGCGGCGCGCCGCCATCCGCGAGAATTTCGCCACTTGCAACGCGCAGGCGCTCGCCGCGCAGGCAATGCGACCGCGCCAGCATCTATGCGCGGCTCAAGCTCGCCGGATTGGAAGAAGCGCCGGCGCATTTCGCCGTCTTTGCCGATCGGTCGACGGCGCAGGGCCATGGCCTCGGCCGCCGCACCATGCCGGAAATGATCGAATATTCGGCGGTGACCGCCGTGCATACGATCTGGCTCGCCGCGCGCGCCCAAGGCATCGGCATGGGCTGGGTTTCGATCCTCGATCCGCGGCAGTCGCCGAAATCCTTAATGTGCCCGCGGACTGGAAATTCATCGGCTATTTTTGCCTCGGCTATCCGCAGGCCGACGACTCCGTCCCCGAGCTCGAGCAGCTCCGGCTGGGAGCAACGGCGCCTGCCGGCGTCGATCATCATTCGACGCTGAACGCATGGAACCCGCCCCGTGCGGGGCTGTGCCAAAACAAGGCACCTGCCCTGGCACCGGCCTTGCTCACTCTCCAGCCGACGTTTGCGCCTGTTCCGGAACGACAAACATATCGGCCGCCGGTGCAATCGCGATGAAACAGGCGCCGACCGATCCAAACATAGATCGGGACGCGCCGAGGGAGAGAGCGGTGTTAACCTTGAGCTGTGCCAATTTGGCCGCAGGTGTCGCGCGTTGCGGCGCGGTTCGGCGCCGCCGCAGCCTTGTGCTCGGTCATCTGGTGACGATGACGTCTGAGCGCGGCCTCACGCCGACGGCATGGCGGCCTATGGCGGCTGTATCGGCGGCGGGAGCTCGCTCGAACTGCATCGTGCGCTGGGGCGAAGCCCGCGATCCTTACATCAGGATCGTGCCGCCGCCGACCGACGAGACGGACGGACCCATGCGGCCGAGCGCGATCGCAAGTGGGAACAGCGCTGCAAGCCGGTGATCGCGCAGGATCGCTACGGCGTTCCGCGCTACCAATATGTCAGCGCCGGGCTGCGAGTTCGGCGTCATTCAGTAAAGGCCGCCGCGGGATATTCAGCGATAAGGCGTTGGCCGATTTCGCGGTCCGCTCCGGATGCCGCCATGCGGCGATCGGCGTTTTGACCGCGCCCGGCAGATATTTGGCGACGACCACCGGATCGAGCTGGGCCGTCGCGTTGTCCGGCAGGCGATACCAGGTCTCGTCGCGTCCAAACAAAGCAATGCCGAGATAGCCGCGAACCGTCAGCGTCTGGCCGTCGGGGCTCACCCGCATCATCGCGCTGTAAATATTGCCGTCGCGCGGATCGAGGATATTGCCGTCGTGATATTCCAGACCGTCGCGCTTCATGTTCCTGATCAGCGGCAGCCCGAGCAGCGGCTCATCCTTGCGGTCGTCACGGCAGCTCGAACAGATCGGATTTTTGGGATCGCCCGGCCGCAGAAACAGTTTCGCGATGGCGCCTTCATACGAGTCGTTCTGCTCGACGAACAAAAACCAGCCGACGGGCTTGCCGGTGTCCGGGTCGGTCTTCTGCCACAGACCGGAAACCGACGGTTCGGCCGCCGGCTGCCGACTGGGCGATGCCGGCCAGTGCCACGAGTGAGGTCACGAGCGTCGCCATGAGCAGCTTTGTCGATTGCTTCGCCAAGGGTCCTCTCCATTCGTCGTCGTCGATCCGAATCGCTCGCGCCGACCATTGATGGCGGAGAATTATTACTCGTTCCACAATGCGGTGATTTAAGGACGCCGGCGTGG
Organism: uncultured Alphaproteobacteria bacterium; assembly: GCA_963827465.1. Taxonomy (GTDB): domain Bacteria; phylum Pseudomonadota; class Alphaproteobacteria; order Rhizobiales; family Xanthobacteraceae; genus BOG-931. Next base: position 133,085 of record CAWHBC010000040.1, on the reverse strand, counting down.
ACGTGGCGCCATAGTGTCGCGGCCTGACGGAACCGCGCTTCGCAATTTGGTCGCGGCGGCACGCATTCGGGAACTTAATCCGCCGCTTTTCGTTCCACCTCCCGGGCCGTTTTCGGCTCAACCGCATTCTCTCTTGCAATCCAGCGCGTAGCTTCTCATGATTGTTCCCGATACTGGCGTTCCGTTATTTAAGCTCGGGATTTGAGAGCATGCGGCGCATGGATGCCATGCCGCGTTCCGGTTCGCGCACCAGCCTGGCACTCGCCAATTTGCGCGGTATCGTGATCCTGATCGTGCTCGCGTTCCATGCGATGCTGGCCTACCTCAACTGGATTCCGGTATCCGGTTCCGGATTTCGACAGTCCGCCCTACGATTGGCGCGCATTTCCCATCATCGACAGTCATCGCTTCTTCGGCTTCGATCTGATCTGCGCCTGGCAGGACGTGTATCTGATGGCGCTGATGTTTTTTCTTTCCGGCCTATTTGTCTGGCCGAGTTTGGCGCGCAAGAAGGGTTGGGGTTTCTTGCGCGACCGCGTGTTGCGGCTCGGCCTTCCGTTTGCTTTCGGCATCGCCGTGGTCATCCCGGCGGCGATTTATCCGGCCTACCGCCTGACCGCGGCCGATCCGAGCATCGCCGCCTATTGGCACAGCCTGCGTCGCGCTGCCGTTCTGGCCGAACGGGCCGCTGTGGTTCCTGTGGCAGCTTTTGGCGCTCAATTTCATCGCCGCGCGGCCTGCACGTCATCGCACCCAATGCGATACCGGCGCTCGGCCGCTGGTCGGCCGCGGCCGATAAAAATCCCGCCCGCTATTTCGGCGCTCTGCTTGCCGTCTCGGCGGTAGCCTATGTCCCCTTGGCGCTCGCCTTTACGCCGTGGGCCTGGTCCAATTCCGGACCTGTTCGCCGATCCAGTTCTGCCGGCCGCTGCTCTATGCGGTCTATTTCTTTGCCGGCGTCGGCATTGGCGCCGCCGGTATCGAGCGCGGCCTCCTCGCGGTCGACGGGATTTTGGCGCGGCATTGGGCTTATGCGCTGGCGGCCGCGCTTACTCACGTTGTTCCTGTGGATGGGCTTGACGGCGCTGACCATGACGACGGCGCTCTCGTTCGGCCGTCGAGTTCGCCGCCGATCTGAGTTTCGTCCCGGCCTGCGCCGCCGGCTGTTTTTTCCTGATCGCCGTCTGCCTGCGCTTTGCCACCGGCCATTCGCGGCTCGTCGGCTATCTGTCGGCCAATGCCTATGGCCTCTATCTGGTGCACTACGTCTTCATTGTCTGGCTGCAATATGCGCTCCTGGCCGCGCCGCTGTTCGCCATCGTCAAGGCGGCCATCGTTTTTGGCGGCACGCTGGCGCTTGAGCCTGGCGACGATGTTCGCGGCCCAGCGTCTTGGCTGGGGCGCGCGGCTCATCGGCACGGCGCCGCGCGCGGTTGCGACGTCGTGACGTTTACTGCGCACCGGATACCCCGCGGGACGCGACCGCCGGGAACCTTCTATAATCGCCAGCGTCAGGCCGGCCGGCGGCTGCTGCTCTGCGTCCTGCCGACCGGCAGCGGGGCCGCCATGATTGCCGTGATGCGATCTGGCGGCATCCGCGCTTGTGGCTCTTCTCGTCGCATTGCTTCGCGACGCCGGCCGCGCGCCGCCGAGCGCGCTGTCGTCCTCGACGTCGATGGCGCCATCGGCCCGGCCATCGCCGATTACATCGTGCGCGAGATCAAAGCGGCCTCGCCGACCGCGAGACCGGCCTGATCGTGCTTGCGCATGAACACGCCAGGCGGCCTCGACTCGTCGATGCGCGAGATCGATACCGCGATCCTGGCGTCGCCGGTGCCGGTCGCCACCTTTGTCGCGCCGAGCGGCGCCCGCGCGGCAAGCGCCGGCACCTATATCGCCTATGCCAGCGCCGATCGCCGCCATGGCGCCCGGCACCAATATCGGCGCCGCGACGCCGATCCAGCTCGGCGGCAATCCGCTTGCGCCCGGCGCGGCTCAGAGTCAGAAAACCCAAGCGCCGGGCAAAGCGGACGAGCCGGCCGACACCGAGGCACGCAAAATGGTCAACGACGCGGTCGCCTATATCCGCAGCCTCGCCGCCGTCAACGGCCGCAATGCCGATTGGGCGGAAGATGCCGTACGCTCGGCCGTCGAGCCTGCCGGCCGACGAAGCGCTCAAACTTCATGTCGTCGACGTCGTCGCCACCGACGTGCCCGATCTGCTGCGCCAGATCGACGGCCGCACGGTGACCGTGGCCGGCAAGCCGGCGCGGCTCGCGACCGCCGGACTGCAGGTCGTGGCTGGCGCCGCCCGACTGGCGCACCGAATTTCTCGCGCTGATCACCAATCCGAATGTTGCCTTCATTCTGATGCTGATCGGCGTCTACGGCCTGATCCTGGAATTCTTCAATCCGGGCGCGGTGGCGCCGGGCCTCGTCGGCACCATCAGTCTTGTGGTCGCGCTCTATGCGCTGGCGCTGCTGCCGATCAATTATGCCGGCGCCGCGCTGGTGCTCGTCGGCATCGGGCTGATGATCGCCGAAGCCCATATCGGCGCTTTCGGCACGATCGGCGTCGGCGGCATTGTCGCCTTCGTCATCGGCGCGCTGATGATGTTTCCCTCGCGCGTGCCGGGCTTCGAGCTTTCCGGCACGGTCGTGATCGGCGCCGCCATCGGCAGCGCCGCGTTGTTCCTGCTGGCGCTGGCGGCGCTGTTGCGCTCGCGCAAACGCCCGGTCGTCACCGGCGGCGAGGCTTTGATCGGCGCGCAGCGGCGAAGACGGTATGCTGGCAAGGCAATGAGGGCCGCGTCCGGGTCGCCGGGTGAAATCTGGCGCGCGCGCGCCGACGCGCCGCTCGCCGACGGCGTCGCGCGTCAAAGTGGTCGGCCGCGATGGCTTGTTCTCATGTTCGGCCGTTGATCGCTGCACTCGCATTGCGCCGCAGACCCTTTTGAGAGCCCGCCTCCCCACGTCTAACAAGACCGATTGAACCGCCGCACAGCCCAAGGAGCCAGCCATGTTCTTCACCGTCGTCATCGCCGTCGGCGTCTTGGTTCTGATCTTTCTCTACGCCTCCATCCGTATCTTGCGCGAATACGAACGCGGCGTGGTGTTCACGCTTGGCCGCTATACCGGCACCAAGGGTCCCGGACTGATCCTGCTTTATCCGTTCATCCAGCAGATGGTGCGCGTCGATTTGCGCGTGGTGGTCGACGAAGTGCCGCCGCAGGACGTGATTTCGCGCGACAACGTCTCGGTCAAGGTCAGCGCCGTCATCTATTTCCGCGTCGTCGATGCCGAGAAGGCCGATCATCCAGGTCAGCAATTACCTGGCGGCGACCAGCCAGCTGGCGCAGACCACGCTGCGCTGGGTGCTGGGCAAGCACGATCTCGACCAGATGCTCGCCGAGCGCGACAAGCTCAATGCCGACATCCAGGAAGTGCTCGACAAGCAGACCGAGGGCTGGGGCATCAAGGTCTCCAATGTCGAGCTCAAGCGCATCGACCTCGACGAGAGCATGGTGCGCGCCATCGCGCGCCAGGCCGAGGCCGAGCGCGAGCGCCGCGCCAAGATCATCAATGCCGAGGGCGAATTTCAGGCGGCGCAGAAGCTGGTCGAAGCCGCGCGCCTGCTGGCGCCGGTGCCGCAGGCGATGCAGCTTCGCTATCTCGGCACGCTGTTCGACATCGCCAACGACCGCAGCAACACCATCGTATTCCCGTTTCCGGCCGAGCTGACTCAGGCTCTCTCCGCCATGGCAGCGCTCGGAGCGGCTGACGAGCGGCAGACTCTCCGCCTGGAGCAAATCGCGCGCCGGAGTTGCCATGACATTCGCAAAAAGGTTTGAACGCGGCTCACGCCAATGTTATGTGGTCGCGGCAAGGTCGCGGCCGCTGCTTCCCGGCCGCGATTTCTAAGACAATTCCGTGACAGCAAATCCTCCACCATCGGGCGCGAAGACATGCGGGCGATCGTCCCAATTTCGGTCAGCGGCTGGGCACGCCTGTTCAGCCGATGGGACGTGCTCGCGGTGCTTTTGATCCTCGGGCTTGTTGGTCTTTTTGGGCGAGGCGAGCCGTCATCTGTTCGAGCCGCTTGCCGAGCTGGAGAAAACAGCCGCCATCGCTCGATCCGCGCAATCTGCCGGAATATGCCGCGCGCACCACGCTGCGCATGCTTATCGCCATGGTGCTGTCGCTCCTCTTCACCTTCACTTACGCGACGCTCGCCGCCAAGAACAAACGCGCCGAACGGCTCTTGGTCCCGCTGCTCGACATCCTGCAATCGGTGCCGATCCTCGGCTTCATCTCGGTCACGGTGGTGTTTTTCATGGCGCTGGCGCCGGGCCGCGTGCTCGGCGCCGAATTCGCCTCGATCTTCGCCATCTTCACCAGCCAAGCCTGGAATATGGCGTTCAGCTTCTACCAGTCGCTTGCGCACGGTACCGACCGAGCTGGAAGAAGCGTCGCGCAATTTCCGGCTCAGCGCCATGGATGAAATTCTGGCGGCTCGATGTGCCGTTCGCCATGCCGCAGCTGATCTGGAACATGATGATGTCGATGTCGGGGAGCTGGTTCTTCGTCGTCGCTTCCGAGGCGATCAGCGTCGGCAATACCACGGTCACGCTTCCCGGCGTCGGCTCCTACATCGCCTTGGCCATCGAGCACCAGGATCTCAAGGCGGTGGCATGGGCGATCGCGACCATGCTGGTGGTGATCCTGATCTACGACCAGATCCTGTTCCGGCCGCTGGTGGCATGGGCGGATCGCTTCCGCTTCGAGCAGGAAGCCGGCGTGCTGCCGCCGCGATCGTGGGTATTCGACGTTCTGCGCCGATCGCGCATCGTCGAGCGGCTGACTCGGCCGTTCGGCGCGCTGTGGCGGCTCACGCTGCGGCCGCGGCGGCCCGACAAAACCCAATCCAGCAAGCACACGCTGCCGCTCGCGCAGAGCCGCATCGCGTTCCTATTCGGCCTTATCGTCGTCGCGCTTGGCGCGGCCGCGTTGTGGCAAATTCGTGCGCTTCATCGTCGAGGGCATAACGCTTGCCGACGTCGGCACCGCGATACTGCTCGGCTTTGCGACGCTCGCCCGCGTCGTCGTTCTCATCGCCATTGCCAGCGTCGATCTGGGTGCCGATCGGCGTCTGGGTCGGCACGCGTCCGCACGCGCGCCAATATCGTGCAGCCGATCGCCCAGTTCCTCGCCGCCTTTCCGGCCAACGTGCTGTTTCCGGTCGTCGTCTCGGTGATCGTCGCCTGGCGGCTCGATCCGAATATCTGGCTCAGCCCGCTGATGATCCTCGGCACGCAATGGTACATCCTGTTCAACGTCATTGCCGGCGCGGCGGCGATCCCGGCCGAGCTGCGCGCCGTCGGCGCGAACCTGCGCGTGCGCGGCTGGCTGTGGTGGCGGCGCATCGCGTTGCCGGCGGTGCTGCCCTATTACGTGACCGGCGCGATCACCGCCTCCGGCGGCTCATGGAACGCGAGCATCGTCGCCGAGGTCGCCTCCTGGGGCCATGAGCATCTGCAAGCCTTCGGGCTCGGCGCCTATATTGCGCAACAGACCGACGCCGGCGATTTTCATCGCATCGTGCTCGGCATCGTGGTGATGAGCATGTTCGTCGTCATCATCAATCGCGTGTTCTGGCGTCCGCTTTATTTCTACGCCGAACGCAAATTCCGGCTGGGATGAGGACCACTATGACCGCCGCTCTCCTTGACGTTCACGCGCTGCGCCAAGTCGTTCCCGCGCGCCGACGGCGGCGAGCATCTGGTGCTCGACGGCGTCGAACTGTCGCTGACGCAAGGCCAGATCGTCGGCCTGCTCGGCCGCACCGGCTCGGGCAAATCGACTTTGCTGCGCCTGATCGCCGGTCTGGCGCAGCCGGCGGCGGGAACCGTCACCTATCTCGGCAAGCCGGTCGACGCCCCGGCGCCGAGGGCATCGCCATGGTGTTCCAGTCGCTTCGCGCTGTTTCCCTGGCTGACGGTCCTGGAAAATGTGCAGCTCGGGCTTGAAGCGCTCGGCCTGCCGGAGGCGGAAATCCGCAAGCGCGCGCTCGCGGCGATCGACCTGATCGGCCTGGACGGCTACGAGTCGGCCTTTCCCGCGCGAATTGTCCGGCGGCATGCGCCAGCGCGTCGGCTTTGCGCGGGCGCTCGTCGTCCATCCCTAATATTCTGTTGATGGACGAGCCGTTCTCCGCGCTCGACGTGCTGACCGCGGAGACGCTGCGCACCGATTTTCTCGAGCTATGGGGCGACGGCAAGCTGCCGATCAAGGGCGTCATCCTGGTGACGCACAATATCGAGGAGGCGGTGCTGATGTGCGACCGCATCCTGTTGTTTTCGACCAATCCAGGCCGCATCATCAGCGAGATCGCGGTCGATCTGAAACAGCCGCGCAACCGGCTCGACCCGCAATTCCGCGACCTGGTCGAGAAGATCTATGTGGCGATGACCGCGCAGCACACCGACGCCGTTGCAGATCGGAGCCGGTCCGGCGACGACGATCAACACGGTGCTGCCGCGCGTCTCGGCCAATCTGCTGTCCGGCCTGGTCGAAACGCTCGCCGCGCCGCCATTTAACGGCAAGGCCGACCTGCCGGTGCTGGCCGACGAACTGCACATGGATTCCGACGAGCTGTTTCCGGTCGCCGAGTCGCTGCAAATGCTGCGTTTCGCCGAGGTCGAGGGCGGCGACATCAAGCTCACCGATATCGGCAAGCAATTCGCCGAGCTCGGCACCGACGACCGCAAGAAGCTGTTCCAGCGCCAGCTCCTGTCCTATGTGCCGCTCGCCGCTCACATCCGTCACGTGCTGCAGGAGCGCACCAATCACGTGGCGCCGAAGTCGCCGCTTCTTCGACGAGCTCGAAGACCACATGACGACGGAGGACGCGGAGCTCACATTACGGGCGGTGATCGCCTGGGGCCGTTACGCCGAAGTGTTCGCTTACGACGACGATTCCAGCACGTTCAGCTTGGAAAACCCGACTTGAACGGCTGAGAAATGAATTCCGCCAAGGCGCGGCGGCTGCTTTCCGTGACAGGCCATTTGCCGTTACAATGAGGCCGACGGACCGTTGGCGGGCACCGGCGCTGCCGGAAATCGCGGCGGCCGGTCTGTTGACGGTGCACGATCATTTCCGAAAAGACGACCGCAAGCCGCGGCCGGCGTTCGCAGAGCGTGCAAAAAGGCGAGGGCGACCATGTCAATCACACCGAGCATCCAAAGCGGCAGCCATTGGCGCTTGCTGCTGTTGGGATCACTGGCACTCAATCTGGTCTTCGTCGGCGCCGCCGGCGCCGTTGCCATCCGCTATTCCGGCCCGGCCCCGCTGGCCACGGTAGCGCGGATCGATCACAGCCTGGCCGGCCGCATCGATCACATCGCGGCCAAATTGCCGCCGGGCGACGGCAACCTGTTGCGCGCGGAGCTTCGCGGCGAAGCGATAAAAGTCGCGGCGGCGCAAGCCGATCTTCGGCTGGCGCAGGAAGACGTTCGCAAGAGCCTGCGCGCCCAGCCGTTCGATGCCGACGCGCTGCGTGTGGCCATGGCCGAGAGCCGTACCGCGCACGACAATGTCGATCGGGTCGTTCACGACATGATCGCGGCAACCGCGCCGAAGATGTCGGTCATCGGTCGCGTCAAGCTCGCGGACTGGCGCATCGAGCAGCAGGGTCCAGCGGGCGCCCGTTAACGCGCCGGGGCCGATGCCGACGTCACCGCGCCACGCCGGGCCTGCGTTGCCACGGCCAATAGCGCGCGCTCGGCGATGGTGTCGGCGAGCGCCGGCCGGCGCCGCGATTCCAGCGCGGCGGACGCCAACTCGGCCATTGCCGCCGTCAGCCGCGCGACGTTCCACGTCTTCAGCGCCGCTTCGACCAGGGTTTTTCGGCGGAAATGCACAGGCGGCTGGGCGGCATCGAGCGAGAACGGCGCGCCATCCTCGATAGCGATCCGCCAGCGGTGCAGCTGCGCCAGGTACCGCTGCGCGTTGAACAGCATCGATCCCGCACTGGTGCCCGCCGTGCGCGCCTTGGCGAGCAGCGCTTCGAGTTCGGCGGTCCGGCCGGCGAAAGCGATATCGGCGATGTCCTCGAGCGCGAGCGCCGAGGCATCGGATACCACGGCCGTTACGTCGTCGACGTCGACGCGGCCTTGCTTGCCGGCATAGAGCGTTAGCTTGCGCAGTTCGCTGCGCGAGGCGGCGCGATCGCCGCCGAGCAAGGGAATAAGGAGCGCGCGCGCCTCGGCCGTCAGCGTAATCCCGGCGGCGCGCATTTCGTCGTCGATCAGCCGCGTCCGGTCGCGTTCGTTGTCGGCATAGCACGGCAACGCCGCCGCGTTCTTGGCGCGCTCGCATAACACCCGCAGCGGCGCATTGCGCCGCAGATCGCCGGCTTCGATGACGACTCGGCATTCGGGCGTCGCCACCGGCAGCAACGCTTCGACGGCAGGCGCGATATTCTTGGCTCCCGCCTTCACCCATACCGCGCGGCGGCCGCCGAACAGCGGGATAGTCAGCGATTCCTCGGCGAGCCGCGCCGGTTCGGCGGCCAACGTGTCGCCTTCGAGCCGCGCCAGCGCGAACGGATCGTTCACGTCGTCGACGGAGGCCCGGACGATGGCATTGACGCGTTCGCTGACCAGACCGGCATCCGGACCGAACACCAGCACGACCGGCCGCGCCGGATCGGCGCGGGCGACGAAGGCATCGACATCGGCGGCTTTGACGGCAACCATCGCCGCGAATGTAGAGTGTGCTGCAGCGAGATCAACCGCCGCGGTCGCCCGCCATTCGGTCTGATTTTTCGCGGCGGCCGACCCAGCGGTCGGCTAGGTGCCGGCGACAAAATACGACGCCAGCCGGTTACGAATGGTGTCGGCGGCGGTCTTGACGGCGCGGTCTTCGGCGTCGCGCTGGGCGCGCTGGACGGCAAAGCGCTGTTCCGATCCGGGCGCGTCATAGTCGACGTTGGCGTAGGTCGTATCTTGCAACACCACCTTGCCGGTCGCGATTTCCACCAACTGGTAGCTCACCTGGACACCGGCCACCTGCGACGTCGGCCGGCCGGTCACCGGATCGATCAGAACCGTGAAGCCGGACTCCGCTACTGTGATATCGAGCCGATGGGTCGGCGTGCTCGGTGCACCGCTGCCGCCGCTGAGATCGAACTGCAGCGCATTGTGCATGCCGACGGCAAGGCGCGCCTGCGGCGTGCCCTGACGTGTCGGGATCGGCGCGATCTGGACGTCGGCTAGCTTGTCTTTCACGCTTTCGCCGCCGACCGAAGGATTCGAGCCGTAGAGCGGCTGAAAGCAGCCGGCCAGAAGACCGGCCGCGCCCAGGGCCAGCGCGGCCCGGGCGACACGCAGCGCGGAATGCCGGTTACGCCACCACATTGACGATCCGTCCCGGAACGATGATCACTTTTTTCGGCGGCTTGCCGCCCAGCGCGGATTGTACCGCATCGAGAGCCAACACGGCAGCCTCGATCGCGGCATTGCCGGCGTCGCGCGGCACCGTCACTTCACCGCGTTTCTTGCCGTTGATCTGCACCGGCAGCATCACCGTGGTTTCGACCAGCAAGGCGCGCTCGACCTGCGGCCAAGGCGCTTGGGCCACCAGCGTATCATGGCCGAGTACGGCCCAGCATTCCTCGGCGAGATGCGGCATCATGGGATTAAATAGTTGCACGAGAACGTTAACCGCTTCGCGCATGGCCCAGCCCAGGTCCGGCGTAAGCTTGGCGTCGCCATGCTCTTCGATGCCCCCGATTACATCACTGAGCGCATTAGCGAATTCATAAATCGAAGCCACACAAACATTAAAGTGCAGCTTTTCGATGTCATCGGACACCCGGGCCAAGGCCCGATGCGTCGCCTTGCGCAGCCGTATCGCCGGCTCGGAGAAAGCGGCCGGACGGGCCTCGGGCGCCGAAGCGGCGATTTCGGCGGCTTCGCCGACCAGCCGCCACAGCCGCTGCGAAAACCGCCACGCGCCCTGCACCCCGCGCTCGGTCCATTCCACGTCGCGCTCCGGCGGCGAATCCGACAGCATGAACCAGCGCGCCACGTCAGCGCCGTAAGCGGCGATGATTTCGTCCGGGTCGACGGTGTTGCGCTTCGACTTCGACATTTTCTCGATCGGGCCGATTTCGACCGGCGCGCCGGTCGCGATCAACGTGGCGCGCCGCGCGTCGCCGTCGGCCTCGATTTTGACTTCCGCCGGCGCCGCCCATTCGCCGCTCTCAGTGCGATAGGTCTCGTGCACGACCATGCCTTGCGTGAACAGGCCGGCGAACGGCTCGTCGACGCCGACATGGCCGGTCGCCTTCATGGCGCGGGTGAAGAAGCGCGAATAGAGCAGGTGCAAAATCGCGTGCTCGATGCCGCCGATATATTGATCGACCGGCATCCAGGCATCGACCATCGGCACATCGGTCGGCGCGGTCGCGATCCACGGGTCGGTGAAGCGCTCGAAATACCAGGACGAGTCGACGAAAGTATCCATGGTGTCGGTCTCGCGCCGCGCCTTGCCGCCGCATTGCGGGCAGGTGACGTGCTTCCAGGTCGGATGATGGTCGAGCGGATTGCCGGGCCGGTCGAAGCTGACATCCTCCGGCAGCGTCACCGGCAAATCCTTCTCCGGCACCGGCACCACGCCGCATTTCTCGCAATGAATGATCGGGATCGGACAGCCCCAATAGCGCTGCCGCGAAATGCCCCAGTCGCGCAGCCGGAAATTCACTTGGCGCTGCGCCACCGGGCGGTTGCCGCGGCTGTCTTTTTCCAGACGCCGCGCCACTTCCTCTTTTGCCGCGGCGATCGTCATGCCGTCGAGAAAGCGCGAATTGATCATCGTGCCGTCGCCGTCATAGGCGGTGTCGGTGATGACGAAGGTTTTCGGGTCCTGGCCCGGCGGGCACACCACCGGCACATTGCCGAGGTTGTATTTGTTGACGAAGTCGAGGTCGCGCTGGTCGTGCGCCGGACAGCCGAAAATCGCGCCGGTGCCGTATTCCATCAAGATGAAATTCGCCACATAGACCGGCAACGTCCAGTTCGGATCGAACGGATGGATCGCTTTGATGCCGGTGTCGAAGCCGAGTTTCTCCGCGGTGTCGATTTCGGCCTGCGCGGTGCCGCGATGACGGCATTCCTCGATGAATTTCGCCAGCGCCGGATTTTTGGCCGCCGCCGCGAGCGACAACGGATGGTCCGGCGCCAGCGCCATGAACTTGGCGCCGAACAGTGTGTCCGGCCGTGTGGTGAAGATTTCGAGCTCGCTCTCGCCCTGCGGCGTCGTCTTCGGATCGAGCGCAAAACGGACCAGCAAGCCTTCCGAGCGGCCGATCCAGTTCTTCTGCATCAGCCGGACCTTTTCCGGCCAGCGATCGAGCGTATCGAGCGCGTCGAGCAGCTCTTGCGAATATTTGGTGATCTTGAACACCCACTGGCTCATCTCGCGCTGCTCGACCAAGGCGCCGGAGCGCCAGCCGCGGCCGTCGATCACCTGCTCGTTCGCCAGCACGGTCTGGTCGACCGGATCCCAGTTCACCTTGCGCTTTTCGCGCTCGACGAGTTTCGCGCCCAGAAAATCCAGAAACATTTTCTGCTGGTGCTTGTAATAGGCCGGATCGCAGGTCGCGATTTCGCGGCTCCAGTCGAGCGACAGCCCCATCGATTTGAGCTGCTTCTTCATCGCCGCGATATTGTCGTAAGTCCACGCCTTGGGATGGACCTTGCGTTCCATGGCGGCGTTCTCGGCCGGCATGCCGAAAGCGTCCCAGCCCATCGGGTGCAGCACGTTCAAACCCATCGCGCGCTTGTAGCGCGCCACCACGTCGCCCATGGTGTAGTTGCGCACATGGCCCATGTGGATGCGCCCCGACGGATAGGGGAACATTTCCAGCACATAATATTTCGGCCGCGGGTCGGCATTCTTCGTCGCGAAGATGCCGCGCTCGTCCCAGATTTTCTGCCAGCGCGCCTCGGCGTCGCCGGCGTTGTAGCGGTCTGATGTCATCGATTTGGCTGGTTTTCGGCGCCTTTGATAGAAGCCGGGACAAGGACCATGAAAGCTCCGCCGAATCAACCGCCTTTTGACAAAGGCGGCGGCCGAGCCTAAGTATTACCTTGCGAAAAGAGGTAATACCAGCATGGCCACGACGGTCACTCGAAAGGGACAGGTCACGATTCCCAAGCCGGTTCGCGACCAATTGAATCTGAAGCCCGGCAGCGCGGTCGAGTTCGAGCTTGCCGAGGACGGCCGGATTGTCCTCGTCAAGGCCGGGCGAAAGAGCAAGCCGCGGCCCAGCCGCTTCGAGCGCATCCGTGGCTCCGCCACCGTCCCGATGACAACCGAAGAAATTATGGCTCTGACGCGCGGCGACGACTGAACGATGATTTTCGTCGACACCAACGTCCTTCTGGACGTGGTCACGAACAATCCCGATTGGCAGAATTGGTCGCTGCGCCAGCTCGAAATCGCGGCGATACGTGATCGCCTCGTTATCAATCCCGTGATCTACGCCGAGCTGTCGATCGGCTATGAGAGAGTTGAGGAAGTTGACGCCGTGCTGGCCAGTACGGGGATTATCATTGCCGAAATACCGCGGGCTGCACTCTTTTTTGCCGGCAAAGTTTTTCGGCAATACCGCGGTCGCGGTGGCATGAAAACCGGTGTGCTTCCCGATTTCTTCATCGGTGCTCACGCTGCAGTACTTGGCGCGCCGCTGATGACCCGCGACACTGCTCGTTACCGGACATATTTTCCGAGTTTGCAGCTTATCGCGCCGATGTGACTCGGCTCTTCTTCAGGTGAGAAACTCCGAAATGCAATACACCACTCTCGGCCGCACCGGGCTTCGCGTGTCCGTTGCCGGTCTCGGCACCGGCGGCTTCTCGCGGATGGGGCTCAAGTCCGGCAGGACCGAGGACGAGTCGGCGCGGCTCATTCTCGACGCCATCGGCCTTGGCATCAATTTCATCGACACCGCGCCGGCCTATGGCACCGAGGGCGTGGTCGGCAAGGCCCTCAAATCAGTACAGCGCGACCAAGTCGTCGTCGCGACCAAATCGAGCGTGCAGCGCGGCGGCGAATGGTGGACGCCGCAGCGCATGGTCGAGAGCCTCGACAATTCGCTTCGCCTCATGGGCACCGATTACGTCGACGTGTTCAACCTGCATGGCGTCGAGCCGCAAATGTACGATTATGCGCTCGATACGCTCGGTCCGGCGCTCATTGCGCAAAAGCAGAAGGGCAAAATCCGGCACATCGGGCTCACCGAGAATCCGATCGTCGATTTCACCAACGAAACGATCAAGCGCGCGCTCAAGGACGACTTCTGGGAGGTCTTCATGGTGGGCTTCCACATGATGCACCAGGGCGCGCGGCAGAACGTGTTCCCGGCAACGCAGGAAAAAGGCATCGGCACGCTGCTGATGTTCGCGGTGCGCAGCATTTTTGCCGATCCGCCGCGCATCGCCCGCGAGATCAAGGCGCTGGCCGCCAAGGGCCTGGTCGAAAAATCGCTCGGCGACAGCGACGACCCGCTCGGCTTTCTGGTCCATGACGGCGGTGCCGCCAATGTGATCGAAGCCGCGTACCGCTTCGTGCGGCACGAGCCCGGCGTCGACGTGGTGCTGTTCGGCACCGGCAATGCCGAGCATCTGCGCACCAATGTGGCCTCGCTGCTCAAGCCGCCGTTGCCGCAAGCCGACCGCGACAAGCTTACGGCGCTGTTCGGCCACCTCACAGGCGTCGGCCTCGACGGCCATCAAGGGCGGACCCGGTAATCTCGCCTCAGCGGACCGCGCCCTCGGCATCGCGGCGCAACACCTTGCCGGGCAAGGCTCCGGTATGGATTGCGTTTTCGACGACCGGCACGCCGTTCACCAGCACGGTGGTGCGCGGGCCGCTCGGATAGCGATGCGGATCGGCGTAGGTCGCCAGCTCCTTGAAGTCGGCCGGATCGAAGACGGTCACGTCGGCGCGGTAGCCGGCCTTGAGCAGGCCGCGGTCGGCGAATTTGAGCGCGCGGGCGCTGGCGCCGGTCATCTTGTGAATGGCGGTCTCGAGCGGAACGAGACCGAGGTCGCGGGAGTAATGGCTGAGCACGCGCGGGAAGGTGCCATAGAAGCGCGGGTGCGGGATGCCCTGGCTGGTGACGCCGTAGTCGGCGACGCAGTTGCCGTCGGAGCCGATGAGCGCAATCGGCGAGCGGATCATGTCGTGCACGTCGTCTTCGGCGATCGACATGACCAGCACGCGGGTCGCGCCGCGATCGTCGATCAAATAATCGCTAACGACGTCGATCGGATCGGCCGCGCGTTCGCGCGCCAGATCGGCAATGCTGCGGCCGGCATAGTGCGGCAGATGCGGCGAGATCGAAATCCGCACGCAGTCCCAGTCGGGAATGCGGCCCCAATTGTTCAAGCCGTCGCGGGCGATGTCGGCGGCGATGCGCGCGCGGGTCTCCGGCAGCGCCAGGCGGGCGAGCATTTCGGGCACGCCGCCGGCCTGCACCCATTGCGGCAACAGGTTCTTCAGCGGATTGCTGCCGACATTGTAGGGGTAGGCGTCGCAATCGACATCGACGCCGCGCGCCTTGGCCGCGGCGATCATTTGCAGAGCCTGAGCCGCCTTGCCCCAGTTATCGAGGCCGGAGCATTTGAAATGCACGATCTCGGCGTGCACGGCGCAAGCCTCGGCGACGTCGATGGTTTCCTGCACCGCCTCCAGGACCTTGTTGGATTCGTCGCGCAGATGGGTGAAATAGCCGCCGTTGTAGCGCTTCACCACGCGGCACAGCGCGACGATCTCCTGCCGATCGGCGTAAGAGCCCGGCGCGGTGAACAGGCCGGTCGAGAGACCGAGCGCACCGGCGCGCAGACCGTCTTCCAGAAGATCGCTCATCGCCGCGAGCTCGCCGGCGGACGGCGCTCGTTGATCCATGCCCATGACCATCAGGCGCAGCGTGTTGTGTCCGACCAGCATGCCGGCATTCACGGCGGTGGCGGGAAAGCTGTCGAGGTAATCCGGGAAGCTCGTTTCGCGAAACGGCAGCCACGGCGCGCTGGGCGACAGATAATCGCGCAGCAAATCGACCTTGCCCGGCAACACCGGCGCAACCGAAAAACCGCAATGGCCGATGATCTCCGTCGTCACGCCCTGCCGCACCTTGCTTTCGGCTTTCGGATTGATCGGCAGCGTGAAATCGGAATGGGTCTTGATGTCGATGAAGCCGGGCGCCACGGCGAGGCCCGACACGTCGATGTCACGATGCGCCGGGCCGAGCTTGGGGCCGATCGCGGCAATTCGGCCGGCGGCGATCGCCAGATCGCCGGCTTCGCCGCCGCGGCCGCTGCCGTCATAGATCGTTCCGCCGCGCAGGACGATGTCGAAGCTCATGCAGTCGCCGCCGTGTTCAATGCATCACGCGCCGTCACTCCGGCTTTATACCGGCGGCGGCGACAATGTCGTGCCAGCGTTTGGCTTCCTGCACAATCATGGTCGCGGCTTCGGCCGAGGTGTCGCCGACCGGCGTATTGCCCAGCGATTGCAGCTTGGCGCTGACCTCCGGCGATTGAACGGCCTTCGCGACCGCATCGTTTAACGTACCGACGACGGCGCCCGGCGTGCCTTTGGGCGCGAGCACGGCGTACCACGCCTGCATGACATAGCCGGGAACGCCGGCTTCCGCGATGGTCGGCGTGTCCGGCCAGCTCGCCGAACGCTTGTCCGAGGTGATGCCGAGCGCCAGAAGATCGCCGCGCGCGACATAGGGCTTGGCGACGAGCGGACTGATAAAGGCGAGCGACACGCGACCGGTGAGGAGGTCTGCAATCATGTCGTTGGTGCCTTTGTAGGGGATGTGCTGCAGATCGACATGGGCCTCGCTTTTGAACAGCTCGGCCGCCAGATGCAGCGAGCTGCCGTTGCCGCCGGAACCATAATTGATCTTGCCGGGCTCGCGCTTGGCGAGCGCGATCAATTCCTTGACCGATTTCACACCAAGCGAGGGATGCACGACGAGGATGAGCGGGCCTTCGGTCACGATCGAGATCGGCGTGAACTGATCGAAGGTATAGCCGACATCGGCGAACAGCGACGGATTGACCGCATAGGCCATGGCCGGCAGCACCAGCGTATAGCCGTCGGGCGCCGCGCGCGCGACATCGGCCACCGCGATGTCGCCGTTGCCGCCGGGGCGATTGTCGACGATGACCTGGCCGAGACTTTCATCGAGCTTGTTGGCGATCAAGCGCGCAATCACGTCATTGGGGCCGCCCGGCGGATAGGGCACGAGAAGATGGATTGGCCGCTCGGGAAACGAGGCCGCGGGCGCCGCCTCGATACCGGCGAGGAGCAAGACCGAAGCAACCGGTAAAACGAGAATGAAGGACAGAAGACGAGACATGGACACTAAACGAGACATGGACACTAAACGAGACATGGACACTCCGTGGTGCTGATAAGACGACAGCGCTCCCGGAGTTTCCTCAATGCTTCGCCGACCGGCGGCTTTTGGTGCCAACCATGGCACTTAAATCGACGCCCGCCTAGGCGCCGCGCCTCGCGATCATTCCGGATGATTCTCCGGCCAGCCGTTGCAGTGCGCGCGTTCGTGACGGACATAGGCGCGAAGGTCTTTCACCGGGCCGCCGCGCGGAATGACAAGATAGCATTTTTTCTTCAGGAGCCACGAGCAAGCGTCCGCCTGCACGCCCATATGCGCGCAGGCCGCCCTTGCTTCGGCGAGCGGCAGCACGCGCTCGATCACCGGGCCGGGATAGGGATGATTGTAGCGCAGCGGCGGTTCGAGAACGTAGATCGGCATGCGCGTCCCTGTTGGTCCGGTCAATCGAGTTCGTTGGCGATCCATTCGACGATCGACCGCCGCTGGGGCGACCAGCCGAGCGCCGCAGCAGCCTTGCCGCGCACCCGGCTGTTGGAGCCGAGCGAATAGGTCGCCATGTTCCATCCCCACGCCGCGATAGCCGCGTCGGCGGACCAGGATTGCGCGGCGCCAAGCCTGAGCCGCGCGGCGATGGCGCCCGCGATCGCACCGAGCCGATTCTTCGCCGCTTTCGACATACATGAAGGCGCCGCCAGGAGGGTTGGCAATCACGCGCCGGTACAGCGCCGCGACGTCGGCGATGTGGACATTCGACCAGCGGTTCAAGCCACGGCCGATATAGCGCACGACGCCGGAGGCGCGCGCCTGCCGCACCAGCGCCGGGATTTGTACGCTGTGCGCCGGCGGCCCAAGCGCCGCGCCGTAAATCATGGAATTGCACAGCACGATGCCGCCCGCGTCGACGACCAGCCGATCGATGGCAACGCGCGCCGCCTTGTCGGCGAGCGGAACGATCGGCGTGTCCTCCTCATAGATGCGCTCCGACGGCTCGCCCATCGCAAGATCGGCAACAATGCTCGACCCGCTCGAATGGATAAAGACCCTGCCGGAGCCGGCAAGCGCGCCGAGCAAAGCCTCTACCGCCCCGCGATGATCGCTCGATGCCGCATTGACGACGGCGTCGGCGGCCCGGGCCTCCGCGCGCAACAGCGCGTCATCGTCGAGCGTGCCGATCACCGGCGCGATGCCGAAGCGTGCGACCGTATCGGCCTTGGCGCGGTCGCGCACCAACCCGCGAACGATGGCGCCCTCCCCGGCAAGCGACGCCGCCACGGCGCCGCCGATATAGCCGTTCGCTCCGGTGACAAAGACGCGCATGAGGATGGTCCGTCCCTCAAGAGCAGCCGCAAATCGTCCGCAATATAGACGTGACTTCGTACGCCAATTTATGCCGATGGGATGGAGCCTGTCATGACCGTTTCTGCCGTTTTATTCGTTCGCCGCGCCCTCTTTTTGCTGCTGATTGCAACGGTGGCGACATCCGGACTTGCAACAGCGGACGCCCGGGCGGACGAGCCGCCGGCGCAGCCGGTGGCGCGGATCGTGGTGATCGGCAGTGGCGAGGTCAGCGCCGCACCCGATTATGCCGCCGTGGACTGTGGCGTCGTCACCAAGGCCAAGACCGCCAAGCAGGCGACCGACGCCAATTCGAAGGCCATGAGCGCCATCGCCGCCGCGTTGCGTGACGCCGGCATCGCGCCAAAGGATATTCAGACCGCACAGTTTTCGCTGCAGCCGGTCTATGCGCCGCCGCAGCCCAATACCGAGCCGATGCTTACCGGCTTTTCGGTGTCCAACCAGTTCCGGGTGACGATCCGCCAGATCGGAAACGTCGGCGACATCCTCGACCGGCTGATCGGAGCCGGCGCTACCGATGTCGGCAGCGTGCAGTTCGGGCATAGCGACCCGTCGAAACTGCTCGATCAGGCGCGCGCCGCGGCGATCGCCGATGCCCGGCGCCGGGCGGACGTTTATGCGCAGGCGGCAGGCGTTCATCTCGGCCCCATCGTCTTTATCAGCGACGATCCCGGCCGGACCGCTGTGTTCTCGCCGCAGGCCACGTTCCGCGCCGCGGCGGCGCCGGCCATTCCCATTGCGGTCGGCGAGGACCGTCTGACGGCGCAGGTGACGGCCGGCTTCGACATCACGCGATAATCGCGCCGGCTGCCGGGTCTGAACATTTGCCGCCGGCCGGCGTTATCGGCTGATTGGAGAACTTAGGCAGCATCGCATGAGAACGCTGGAGGCCCTGCGACAGCGCATCGAGCCGCTGCCGCCCTACGCGTCATTGCTTTTGATCGGGGTGCCGCTGGCTGTGGTCGAACCGCTCAAGCTTGCGATCGTATTTATTGCCGGCGACGGCCACTGGCTCGGCGGCGGCATCGCCATGATCTGCGCTTATGCCGTGAGCCTCTTCATCACGCACTGGCTGTTCGGCGTGGTCAAGCCGAAGCTGATGAAGCTGTCCTGGTTCGCGGCGGCCTGGAATTGGTTCTGCGCCATGCGCGACAAGCTCTGGGGCCGGCCGCGCGGCCCCTCGGTGCGGCGGGCGAAATAGCGAGGCAGGCGCCTCTGCCGGCTTACTTGTTCACGATCGAAATATCGCCGCTGTCGCAATAAGCCGGATTGATCCAGCCGTTCTCGTCGTAATCGGCCATGCATTTCTCGACCAGCCCTTCCATCTTCTTCAGCCGGCCGGAGAACTGCGCCTGCTGCAGCTGGAAGACGCGGATGAGTTCATGGCTGCCGGAATAGTTCATCTCGTAGAGCTCATGGCGCGCGCCGAATTCGGTGCCGATGGCGTCCCACAGAAGCTTCATGATCTTGATGCGCTCCTTGTAGTCGATGCCGTTGGACCCGCGCACATATTTCGCCAGATATTTGTCGACGTCGGGATTCTTGAAGTCGAGCGCGTGCGACGGCAGGTAAATCAGCCCGGAGGCGACCACCTTCTCGACGATGTTGCGCACCGCCGGATAGGCTTCGGTCATGAACAGCCGATAAGTCGCCGAGCCCTGCGAATTCGGCAGCACCGCGCCGTTGACCCACGGTTCCGGATTGCAGGCCATGGCGTCGGTCAGCGACCAGAACAGATTGCGCCAGCCGATCACCTCGCCGATCTGCGCCTGCACGCCGCGGAATTCTTCGACGCCGGTGGTGCGGGCGGCCTTGTAGAGAAGCCCGGCGATGAAATCGAGCTTGACCGCGAGCCGGGTGCAGCCCTGCATGGTGAAGCCGTTGAAGAAGCCCGACTTCGGATAGAAATTCTTCAGCCGATCGATGTCGCGATGGATCAGCACGTTCTCCCAGGGGATGAACGCGTTGTCGAACACGAAAATGGCGTCGTTCTCGTCGAACCGCGAGGTGAGCGGATAATCCCACGGCGAGCCGGTGGCCGCCGCGGCGAATTCGTAGGACGGCCGGCAGATCAATTTGATGCCCGGCGTATTCATCGGCGCGATGAACATCACCACCATGGCCGGATCGGTGATTTCCTGGCCCATGTTCTGGCCGAGGAAATTGTAATTGGTCAGCGCCGAATTGGTGGCGACGACCTTGGCGCCGGAGACGTAAATCCCGGCGTCGGTCTCCTTCTGGATGGTGATGTAGACGTCCTTGACCTGTTCGACCGGCTTGTTGCGGTCGATCGGCGGATTGACCAGCGCGTGATTGAGGAACAGCACCGCTTCCTGGCCGCGTTTGTACCAGGCGCGCGCGTTGTCGGCGAACTTGCCGTAGAACTCGGCATTGGCGCCGAGCGTGTTGAGGAAGGCGGCCTTGTAATCGGGGCTCCGGCCGAGCCAGCCATAGGTGACGCGCGCCCAGGCGGCGATGGCGTCGCGCTGCGCGATCACCTCTTCGCGGGAGCGCGCGACCTTGAAGAATTTCATGGTGTAGCCGCCGGAGCCGGTGTCGGTCGGGCCGGTGAGCACGTCCTTGGTGGCCGGGTCGTGCAGCGCGTCGTAAAGCATCGCCACCGAACGCGCCGAATTGCGGAACCCCGGATGCGCGGTGACGTCCTTGACCCGCTCGCCGTAAATGTAGACCTCGCGGCCGTCGCGCAGCGATTCCAGAAACTCGGCGCCGGTGAATGGGCGCTTCTTGTCGGCGATCAGCTCTTCGGGGTGCTGGGGCATGTTATCCTCCACTCTCCTCGCCGGCCGCACTTGCAGGCGACGCTTGCTTTGGGCCAGATAATCAGCATACTGACAATTATTCGTCAGTGTACAGACAATCTCCGCCTTCCGTCAACGACCGCCCATCCGATGGCAGACGACAATAGCCGCCTCACCGATATGCCGGGCCATCTGATCCGCCGGCTGCAGCAGATCGCCTTCGCCTTGTTCCTCGACGAGGCCAGGGCGTTCGACTTCACGCCGGTGCAGTACGCCGCGCTTTATGCCGTCAATACCGATCCGGGCATCGACCAGACCGCGCTGTGCAACGCCGTCGCGCTCGACCGCTCGACCATCGGCGACGTCGTGGGCCGGCTGGAAAAGAAGGGCCTGATCACGCGACGAAGCGGCGCCGCCGACCGTCGCACCAAATCGCTGCACATCACCGCGGCCGGACGCCGCCTGCTCGCCGATATCGATCCGGCTGTCGCCGCGACGCAGCGGCTGATCCTGGCGCCGCTCAAGCCCGGCGAGCGCACCGCTTTCATGCGCATGCTCAAGCATCTCGTGCATCTCAACAACGAGCGCAGCCGCGCGCCGCTGCGCCCGAAGGAGAGCCGCAGGCGGCGTGGCGCCCCGTTATCGGCGCCGGCGAAGCGCGGTTCAAGCGCTCGCCCCAGCGCTGTTCGCACCTAGCTGTTGGCGCGCCGGCAGGCTTCCCAGATCTTTTGCGCGGTCGCCGGCATGTCCAGATGCGCGCCGGCGCCGTTCGGGATGGCATCGGCCACGGCGTTCATCACCGCGGCGATCGCCGCCGTGGTGCCGGCTTCGCCGACGCCCTTGACGCCGAGCGGATTGGTGGTGGCGGGCACGTTATGCATGGCGTCGCGCAGCGGCGGCATGTCCTCGGCGCGCGGCATCGCGTAGTCCATGAACGAGCCGGTGACGAGCTGTCCGGAATCGCCGTCATAGACCGTGCGCTCCATCAGCGCCTGGCCGATGCCCGAAGCCAGCGAGCCGTGCAGCTGGCCTTCGACGATCACGGTGTCGAGCGGATTGCCGCAATCGTCGACCGCGGCATAGGCGACGATCGCCATGGCGCCGGTCGCCGGATCGATTTCGACCTCGGCGATGTGGACGCCGTTGGGAAACGTCTGCGGCGTGTCGGTCACCTGTTTGGTATCGAGGTCTTCGGCGATCTCGCCGCGCTTTTTCATCGCGGCGGCATGCGAGGCGACCGCGAACAGCGACACGCTGCGGTCGGTGCCGACCACTTCGAAGCTGCCGTTCTTGTAAGCGATGTCGCCCTCGCCGGCTTCGAGCATGGCGGCGGCGATCGGCTTGCCTTTGGCGAGGATGGCGTCGATCGCCTTGACCAAAGAATGGCTCACCGTCATGCCGGAGCGCGAGCCGACCGAGGCGTAGCCCGGCAATTCGTTGGCCGAATCGCCGTGGCGGTGCGGAACCTTGTCCGGCGCGAATGCCGAGCCGCTCGCCGATCAGCCGCGAAAACACCGTGGCATGGCCCTGGCCGGTGTTCTGCACGTTGAGCCGCAGTTGCAGCGTCTCGTTGCCGGGAAATTCCAGCAGCGCGCTTTCGGTCGGCGAGCCGCCGGCATGTTCGAGCATGCAGGAAATGCCGAGCCCGCGATATTTGCCGCTCTTTTGCGCGTCGCGGCGGCGGCGCTTGAAGTTGTCGTAATCGATAAGCTCGAGCGCCTTGTCGAGGATCGGCTCGAAATCGCCGGAGTCGATGACGGTGCCGACCTGGGTCTTGTACGGAAAGGCCGATTTTTTGACGAGGTTGCGCCGCCGCAGCTTGACCGGATCGATGCCGGTCACGCGCGCCGCTTCGTCGACCACGCGCTCCAGCGCATAAATCGATTCCGGACGGCCGGCGCCGCGATACGGCGCGGTCGGCAGCGTATTGGTGTAGGCGCATTTCACGCCGATATCGATCTTGGGAATGTCGTACATGCCGGGCAGGCAGCGGGTGAAACTCAGAGTCGGAATGTTGGCGCCGATGGCGCCGAGATAGGCGCCCATATTGCCGACGCTGCGGATGCGCAGCGCCAGAAACTTACCCTTCTCGTCGAGCGCCAGCTCGACTTCCGAATAAATGTCGCGCGCCTGGTTGTCGGACAGGAACGCTTCCGAGCGGCCCGACATCCAGTGCACCGGGCGGCCGAGCTTCTTCGCCGCCGCGAGCAGCGCCATGTATTCCGGATAGGCCGAGGTTTTCAGCCCGAACGCGCCGCCGACGTCCTCGGTGATGACGCGCAGTTTCTCCTTCGGCCAGCCCATGATGCCGAGAATGTTGTCGCGCATGGTGCCGGCGCTCTGCGAACAGGTGCGCAGCGCGTAGGAATCCTTCGCTGCGTCGTAGCTCGCGGTCGCCCCGCGCGGCTCCATCGAGGCGACGCAGAGCCGCTGATTCATCTCGGCGATGCGCGCGACGTATTTGGCCGAGGCGAAGATGCGCTCGACCTCGGCGGCATTGGCGGCGGGATCGGCGGCCGGCCCCGGCCAATCGACCGCGAGATTGTTGGGCGTCTCCGGCCAGATCTGCGGCGCGCCGTCTTTGAGCGCATCGCGCGCGTCGGTCACCGCCGTGAGCGGTTCGTATTCGACATGAACGAATTCGGCGGCGTCCTGCGCGGTGAGCGCGCGCTCGGCGACGACCACGGCGACGGCCTCGCCGATATGCAGCACGCGGTCCTTGGCGAGTGCCGGCCGGTTGGTGACGATGAGCTTGCTGCCGTTGCGGCCCGCCAGCGGCGGGTGCCGCGCAATATTGCCGATGCCGTCCATGTCGGCGGCGGTGAGAACCGCGATCACGCCGGGCATGCCGGTGGCACCCGAAGTATCGATGCTGACGATGCGGGCAAAGGCATGCGGCGACCGCACGAAATGGGCATAGGCCTGGTTGGGCTCCGGCGCGTCGGCGATATAGCGGCCGTGGCCGCGGACCAAAACGTCGTCTTCGACGCGGCCGGCAAATGCGTGCGTATTAGCGTCCGTCTGGGCGTCCATGTGTGTTCCGAAAGCTGCTTGGCTGAGGCATTGGGAGGCTCTTTATAGCCGAAAGTAGCGCCTGAAAACCCTGTTCCGCAGGCAAGCTCGCCCGCATGCCTTGCATGCGAACTCGGGTTATGAGCAAAACACGCCCCGCCATTGCGGGGAGGGACCCAATATGACGGCGGCACAAAAGACCATCGACACCCACACCCATATCCTTGCCGACGCAACGATCAAGCTGCTGCAAAAGGAAATCCCGAAGCTCGGGCTCAAGCTCACGCCCTACGACGACGACAATTCGGTGATCGAAGTGGCGGGCGTGCCGTATCGGCCGTTTCCGCGCGGCGGCCACAATATCGAGCGGCGGCTTCGCCGACATGGATGCCGCCGAAGTCGACGTGCATGTGCTCTCGGTGTCGCCGCAGACCTGGCTGTATAACCAGGAGCCGGCGGTCGGCATCGCCGCGTCGATCCTGCAGAACGACGACATCGCGCAGCTCGATCAAGGAGCATCCGGACCGCTTCTCCGGCATCGCCACGCTGCCGATGCAGGCGCCCGACAAGGCGGCCGACGAATTGCGCCGCGCCATGACCAAGCTCGGGCTGCACGGCGCCATGATCGCCTCGAACGTCAACGGCAAGAATCTCGACGATCCGAGCTTCGAGCCGGTCTGGGCGGCGGCCGCCGAGCTCGATGCCTTTCATGGTGATCCATCCCGGCAATATCGCCGGCGCCGACCGGCTGCGCTCCTATTATCTCAACAACCTGATCGGCAATCCGCTCGACACCACCATCGCGGCGGCGTGCCTGATCTTCGGCGGCGTGCATGGAGCGTTATCCCACGCTCGATCTTCGTCATGGTGCATGCCGGCGGCTTCATTCCCTATCAGGGCGGCCGCTGGGTGCACGGCTGGGAGGTGCGGCCGGAACCGAAAGTGCATCTCAAACATTCGCCGCAGCGCTATCTCGACCGCTTGCGCTACGACACCATCACGCACGCCAAGGCGCCGCTTGCGAATTTCTGGTCGGCTCGGCCGGCGCCGACCGCGTGTTTCCTCGGCAGCGATTATCCCTACGACATGGGCACCGGCGAATGCGTGCGGCAGGTGCAAGGCCGCCGAACATTTCCGCGGCCGACCGCGACACGATCCTCGGCGGCTCACGCGGCGGAGATCTTCAGCAAGAAGCGCGCACACGCGGCGGCATAGCGGCCATGGACGACCAGACAAATCTGCTGCACATCCCCTCGGCGCGCCACGCGCGCGCTGATCGCGGACGCTTTCGTCGCCGCCGGCTTGCCGGCACGACGACGCCGCGCGCTGCGCCGAATTGATGACGGAAGCCGATCTCACCGGCGCCGACGGCCACGGCATTTTCCGGCTGCCGCAATATGTGCGCCGCCTCAACGCCGGCGGCTTCAACAAGCACCCGAACATCACGGTGAAGAAAACCGCGCCGGCGACCGCCCTGGTCGACGGCGACAATGGCATGGGCCATCTGGTGATGTCGCGCGCCACCAACGAGGCGATCGCCATGGCCCGCGAAACCGGCGTCGTCCTGGGTCGGCGTGCGCCGCTCCAACCATGCCGGGCCGGCCGGGCTTTATGCCGAAATGCCGGCGGCCCACGGCATGATCGGCTTCTATGCCGCCGTCGCCAATGCCAATCACATGGCGACCTGGGGCGGCGCCGATCTGCTGCTCGGCACCAATCCGCTCGCCATCGGCGTGCCGTCCGGCGGCAAGCCGCTGGTGTTCGACATGGCGACCTCGATCGTCGCCTACGGCACGGTGAAGAAATACGCGCTGCGCGGGCTGACCATGCCGGAGGGCTGGTTCGTCAAGCCGGAGACCGGCGAGGCCATCACCGATCCGGGCAAATCGGGCGAAGGCATCCTGCTGCCGATGGGCGAATATAAAGGCTCGGGCCTGGCGCTGATGATCGGGCTCCTCGCCGGCGTGCTCAACGGCGCCGCCTTCGGCCGCGACGTCGTCGATTTCAACGCCGACGACGCGAGCGAGACCAATACCGGCCATTTCATCATCGTCGGTCGATATCGCGCGCTTCGTGCCGCTTGCAGACATTCACCGCCGAGGTCGACCGCCACGTGCGCGATCTGCGTGCCTCGCAGCGGCTGCCCGGCGTCGACGCCATCCGCCTGCCCGGCGACCGCCGCGCCGAATGCCGCGACGAGCGCCTGCGCGACGGCGTGCCGATCGCGGCGCCGCTGTTGGCGCAGCTCGACAAGCTCGCCGCGGAGCTGAAAATTAAGCCGCTGCGCCAGCGTTAAGCGCGACGCCAAGTCACAACACGTCACAATCAGCGGGAACTTGACTCCGCTCTGCCCACCGCCCAGTAATTTGGGCGAAAGCCCACAGCAAAGGCTCAGACAAGCCCATCGGAGGCGACGCATCATGGCATTGACCAAGAGACAATTGATTTCCTCAGCCGCGGCGGCCGGCTCGGCGGCCGTGCTGGCGCCGATGCGGCGCGCCCGCGCCGCCCTCGACAAGATTTCGGTTGCGGTGATCCCCATCGCCGACTGCGCGCCGATCTATCTGGGCAAGGCCAAGGGCTTCTTCGCCAAGCAGAATCTCGACGTCGAATTGTCGACCCAGGGCGGCGGCGCCGCCATCATCCCGGGCGTGCTATCCGGCCAATTGCAATTCGGCTTTTCCAACGTGCCGTCGCTATTGATCGCACAGAACAAGGGACTGAAATTCGTCGGCATCGCGCCCGGCGTCTCCTCGACCGGCATCAGCGGCAACGACTTTTGCGCGGTCCTCGTTCCCGGCGACAGCCCGATCAAGACCGCCAAGGACCTCAGCGGCAAGACCGTCGCGGTCAATAACCTGAACAATATCGGCGAGGTTGCGGTGCGCGCCGGGGTGAAGGCCGCGGGCGGCGATCCTGACAGCCTAAAGTACATCGAGGTGCCGTTTCCCGACATGCCGTTGGCGCTGGCCGACCATCGCATCGAGGCCGGCTGGATGGTGGAACCATTCGTCACCATCGCCCAGTCACGCGGCGACAGGGTCGTGGATTGGCCGTTTGTCGCTATCGCGCCGAAAGCAGAGATCGCGGTTTATTTCGCCTCGGTGCAATACGCCAATGCGAACCCGGACATGGTCAAACGTTTCAAGGCCGCGATCACCGAGTCGCTGGCTTATGCCGACGCCCACGCCGACGAAGTTCGCCAGATCATTCCGACCTATACGCGTATCTCGCCCGAAATCGCCGCCAAGATCATTCTGCCGATATGGCCGCCCAAATTTAACCTCGTCTCGGCCCAGGCGATGGCCGACGACATGCTCAAGAGCGGACTGATCACCAAGAAGGCGGACGTCGCGGCGCTGTTGCCGTCAGTAGCCCATGCCGGCGGCACAAGCGACCAAAGTGCGGGCCAGGCTTACGGCCCGCACTTTTATTTGGCTGCAGGGCTTGAGCGGCCTGATCGGCTTTGCCGCGCTGCTCGAGATCGTGCCGCGGATCGGCATCGTCTCGCCGGATTATCTGCCGCCGTTCTCCGCCATCATGGTCGCGCTGTTCAAGGAGATGATGACGGCGACGTTCTGGACGGCGCTGAGCGACACCTTGGAAGCCTGGGCGATCGGGCTCGTCATATCGGTCGTTGCCGGCGTGGCGATCGGCATCGCCATCGGCAGTTCGCGCCTGTTGCGCGGCTTGACCCATTCGACCATCGAGTTCCTGCGTCCGATTCCGTCGGTCGCGCTCATCCCGCTCGCCGTGCTGCTGTTCGGCTCGCAGATCCAGTCGACGCTGGTGCTGGTGGTCTATGCCTCGTTCTGGCCGGTGCTGATCCAGGTGCTGTACGGCGTGCAGGACGTCGATCCGGTGGCGCGGGAGACCGCGCGCTCCTATGGCCTCGGACACCTGGGCGCAAATCCGCTACGTCACCTGGCCGACCACGCTGCCTTATCTGATGACCGGCATCCGGCTCGCCGCCGCCGTGGCGCTCATTCTCGCCATCACCAGCGAAGTCGCGATCGACACCCAGGGCCTCGGCAAGGAGATCACCGATACCGAGTCCGGCGGCGCCGTCGCCATCATGTATGCCTATGTCATCGTCGCCGGAATTATCGGCGTCATCGTCAATCTGGGTGCCCGGGCGCTGGAGCGGCGGGTGCTGGCTTGGCATCCATCGGTGCGCCTGGATGCCGCGGAGGCCGGCGCATGAAGAAATCCATGCCGTCGCTGCCACGCCGTGTCGCGGTCGCACTCGCGCTTCCGGTGACGCTGATCGCCGCCTGGTGGATCACCAGCGCCGACAGCCAGAGCTTCTATTTCCCGCCGCTACAGACGATCCTGCAGACCTTCGGCAAGCTGTGGTTTTCGCCGCAGGCGTTGTCCAACATCGTGCCGAGCCTGTGGCGCTTCTCCGTCGGCTATCTGGCCGCGGCGTTCCTTGGCATTGCCATCGGCATTCCGGTCGGCGCCTCGCGCAACTTGCGCAACGTGCTCGAGCCGGTGCTGGAATTTTTGCGCGCCATCCCGCCGCCGGTGCTGGTGCCGGTGCTGATCCTGTTCGCCGGCCTCGGCAACGAGATGAAGGCGCTGGTGATCCTGTTCGGCTGCATCTGGCCGGTGCTGCTCAATACGGTCGCAGGCGTCCGCGCGCTCGACGAGGTGCTGGCGGAAACGGTGCGCAGTTATCGGATCGGCCGGCTGGCCCGGCTGTGGCATTTCGTGCTGCCGGGCGCCAGCCCGCAGATTTTCACCGGGTTGCGGCAATCGCTGTCGATCGGCATCATCCTCATGGTCATCAGCGAAATGTTCGCCGCCAGGGACGGCATCGGTTTCGTTCTGGTGCAATATCAGCGCACCTTCGCGATTCCGGAAATGTGGAGCGGCATCATTCTGCTCGGCATCATCGGCATCGTGCTGTCGTTGATCTTTCGTGCGATTGAGGCCTGGCTGCTGGGCTGGTATCACGGCCTGCGGCAATCGCAGCGGGCCGGTTGATCAAGCTTTGAGGGATCGATGGATCGAGCAGTCAAAGCCATGCTCGAAGTGAAGGGGCTGCGCAAAGTCTACGAGGATGCGAGCCGCACCGTCGAGGCGATCCGCGACGTCAGCTTCAGCGTCGGCCAGGGCGAGCTCGTCTGCATCGTCGGCCCGTCGGGCGCCGGCAAGACCACGCTGCTCAAATGCATCGCCGGACTGTTGGCGCCGACGGCCGGCGCGATCGTGCTCGAAGGCCAGCCGGTGACCGGGCCGCCGCCGTCCATGGCGGTGGTGTTCCAGGAATACGGCCGCAGCCTGTTTCCGTGGATGAGCGTGCACGACAACGTGGCGCTGCCGCTCAAGCAGAAAAAGATGACCGCGGAACGGCGCGAGGAGTTGGTGCGCAACGCGCTGTCGGCGGTCGATCTGAAAGGCGTCGAGGGCGCCTATCCATGGCAGCTTTCCGGCGGCATGCAGCAGCGCGTCGCCATCGCCCGCGCCGTCGCCTACGAGCCGCATGTGCTGTTGATGGACGAGCCGTTCGCCGCGGTCGACGCGCAAACCCGCGCCGATCTCGAAGATCTGATCCGGGTGCTGTGGCATCAGCTGCGCGTGACCGTGCTGTTCGTCACCCATGACATCGACGAATCGGTCTATCTCGGCCAGCGCGTGCTGGTGATGTCGCATGCGCCGACGGTGATCATGGAAGACGTGACCATCGACCTGCCCGACGAGCGCACGCAGCTCGAAACGCGGTCGATGGCGCGGTTCGGCGAGCTGCGCAAGCATATTTATTCGCAAATCCAATTGGCCAAGCAGGGCTGGCGTCCGCCTTCTCGCGTAGTGCGCCACCGTTGCGCCGGGCGACTCGCCAACCTCAAATATCATTCTCCGCAGCGGCGGCCGAAACTCTCCGCCGTTACCGATTTTTGCCAAGGGCGAATTCATTGCCATGCTGACTCCCGGCACGTTCGCGCTCACGCTGTTGCTGTCGTTTTTGACCGCGCTCGGCCCGCTGTCGATGGACATGTATCTGCCGTCGCTGCCGGATATCGCCCGCGCGCTGGCATGCGCCGATCCTCGACGTGCAATTGACCATTTCCAGTTATCTGTTCGGTTTTGCCGTCGGCCAGATTTTTTATGGGCCGATCTCGGACCGCTCGGCCGCAAGCCGGTCCTGCTGACGGCGCTGGTGCTCTACGGCTTCGCCAGCATCGGCTGCGCCTTCGCGCAATCGGTCGACGCCCTGATCGCGCTGCGCTTCGTGCAGGCGCTGGGCGGCGCCGGCGTGATCGTGCTGGCGCGGGCGGTGGTGCGCGATATTTATTCCGGCCCGCGGGCGAGCCGCGAATTGTCGATCATGGGCGTCGATCACGGCCTTTGCGCCGATCGTGGCGCCGACCATCGGCGGCGTGTTGCAGATCGCATTCGGCTGGCGCGCGACATTCGTGCTGCTGGTGATCTTCGCCGGCATTGCCGGCGCGGTGGCGACGCTGCTGTTGCCGGAGACTCTGAGAAAACGCGACCGACGACGCCGTTCTCGTTCGCCAAGATGCTCGCGCTCTATCCGTCGGTGCTGAAGCATCGCGGCTTTCTTGCCAATCTCGGCATTCTGACGACGACCTTCATCGGGCTGTTCGCCTGGGTGTCGGGCGCGCCGATCGTGATGCAGAGCGCGATCTACGGGCTGAACGCCGCTGGTCTTCGGCATCACCTTCGCCATGGGCGCCGCCGGCTACATGCTGGGAACGTTCATTGCCGCGCGCATCGTGATGCGGCTTGGCATCGACCGCACCATGGGCATCGGCTGCGTGATCCTGGCGGCCGGCGGTCTGATCATGGCGGCGGTGGTGGCGCTCCACCTCGCCAACGTCATCTGGTTCGTCGGATCGATGATGATCTATCTCGCCGGCCTCGGCCTTGCTTTGCCGGCGGCGATGGCCGGCGCGCTGACGCCGTTTCACGATCGCGCCGGCACCGCCTCGTCGCTGATGGGCTTCACCCAGCAGTCCGGCGCCGCCATCGCCGCCGGCGGCATCGGGCTTTATCTCGGCCAATCGGCCTGGCCGGTCGCCAGCATGGTCGCGTCCATGGGCTGCGTCGCGCTTTTGATCTGGATGACGACTCGAAAAGTGCGCGCGGCCGATCGTCTGAATCCGGCGCAGTTTTTGTTCACGGCTCATGCGGTGAAAATTTTTCGGAACCGCCGGGAACTCTCTCATTGTCAAGCGGTTACGACAATTGTCTTGAACCGCATACGGGGAAATCCGCTTCACGCCGGTAACTTTTTCGCTGAGGGATGCGGCCGGTAACGCCTGCCGGCGATGACGAGGGGTCATTCAGTTTCGCCTGTTTCGCAACCGATTAAGCCCGCTCTTGGCATGGACGCCCGATGGACGCTGTAACGCCACTATTGCCTCGTGCTTCGATCGGCATTGCCGGTCTGGACGACATCCTTGGCGGCGGCTTGGCGCGTAATCGCCTGCATCTGCTCGAGGGCAGCCCCGGCACCGGCAAAACGACCATCGCTCTGCAGTTTCTGCTGGCGGGCGCCGAAGCCGGCGAAGTCGGCATTTACGTCAGCCTCGCCGAGACCGAGAACGAGTTGCGCGACGGCGCACGATCGCATGGCTGGACGATCGGACCCAAAGTCGAGATTTTCGAACTGGTGCCGCCGGAAAGCGTGCTCGATCCCGACCAGCATCAGAGCCTGCTGTATTCCTCGGACCTCGAGCTCGGCGAAACGGTTCAGCGCATCTTCGCCGCCATCGACCGGCTGAAGCCGAAGCGCGTCGTGATCGACAGCCTGTCGGAAATTCGTCTGCTGGCGCAAAGCTCGCTGCGTTATCGCCGGCAAATTCTGGCGCTGAAGCACTATTTCGCCCAGCACAATTCGACGGTGATTCTGCTCGACGATCTCACCACCGAGACCACCGATCGCGCCGTCCACAGCATCGCGCATAGCGTCATTCATCTCGACCAGCTGGCGCCGATTTACGGCGGCGAACGGCGGCGGCTACGCATCGTCAAATGCCGCGGCCAGTCGTTTCGCGGCGGTTATCACGATTTCATTATCGAGGCGGGCGGCATCGCGGTCTTCCCGCGGCTGGTCGCCGCGCAGCACCGCTCCGGCTTTAGCGGCAAGCTTCTGCAAAGCGGCGTCGCCGAGCTCGATCAATTGCTCGGCGGCGGCGTCAATAGCGGGTCGAGCACGCTGGTCATCGGTCCGGCCGGAACCGGAAAGTCGCTGCTGACGCTGCATTACCTCTCCGCTGCCGTGGCGCGCGGCGAACGCGGCGCTTTGTTCGTGTTCGACGAAGAGCTCGGGCTCCTGTTCACGCGCGCCAAAGGACTTGGCATCGACCTCGAAGCCATGCGCGACGCCAAGAAGCTATTTATTTCGCAGATGGATGCCGCCGAATTGTCGCCGGGCGAATTTTCCCATCGCGTGCGCGATTGCATCGATCGCGAAGACATCCGCACCGTCGTGATCGACAGCCTCAACGGCTATCAGGCCTCGATGCCGGAGGAACAGTTCGTCATCCTGCATCTGCACGAGCTGCTGCAATATCTGAACCGGCAAGGCGCGGCCACGTTTCTCACTGTGGCGCAGCACGGCATGATGGGCGACATGAAGCAGCCGATCGACGTCACTTACCTCGCCGACAGCGTCATCATGCTGCGCTATTTCGAGGCGCTCGGCCGGGTACGCCGCGCCATGTCGGTGATCAAAAAGCGCACCGGCTCGCATGAAGACACCATCCGCGAATTCCGCATTACGGCACGCGGCATCGAGGTCGGTCCGGCGCTGCAGCAATTCCAGGGCGTATTGCGCGGCGTTCCGACCTATGTCGGCGGCGCCGAACCGCTGCTGCGGGGGAATGCTTGAGATCTGACCGTCAGCCTGCGCACCGCGAACGCGATTTTGCTCCTGGCGCCGCGCGGCCGCGACGCCGTCGTCGCCAAGGAGATTTTGCGCGACGCCAAATCCCATGCCGATATCTGCCTGGACATGGCGGAATTGATCGCCGAGGTGCGGCGCGGTGCCGAGCTGGCGATCCTCACCGAGGAGGCAACGCGACAGGGCGACATCCGCGACCTGGCGGCCTGGGTCGCCGCGCAGCCGCCGTGGTCCGACTTTCCCTTCGTCCTCCTGACCGAGCATGGCGGCGGGCTGGAACGCAACCCGGCGGCGGCGCAGCTCGTCCGGGCGCTCGGCAATGTCACGTTTTTGGAGCGGCCGTTTCATCCGACCACGCTGGTCAGCGTCGCGCAAACCGGCCTGCGCGGCCGCGCAACGGCAATACGAGTGCCGCCGCCTCAATGAAGAGCTGGAATCGCGGGTCCAGGAGCGCACGTCGGAACTGGCGACTGCGAATCGCCAGTTGATCGATCAGATCAAGGAACGCGAAAGCGTCGAGTCGACGCTGCGGCAGATGCAGCGGCTTGAAGCAGTGGGACAATTGACGTCGGGCGTCGCGCACGACTTCAACAACTTGCTGACCGTCGTGCTCGGCAATATCGGCTTCCTCGAAAAGGACATCGCCGCCGCCGGCCTCGACGGCAAAATCGTCGCAACGGCTCGGCTACATGCGCAGCGCCGCCGAACGCGGCGCCAAATTGACCGATCAGCTGCTGTCGTTCTCGCGCCGCCAGCGGCTGGAGCCGCGGCCGCTCGACCTTAACGATATCGTGGTCGGCATGCGCGACCTTCTGCAGAGCACGATGGGCGGCACCACGCATATCGAAACCAGGCTGCAGCGCGGCCTGTGGTCGGCGATGGTCGATCCCACGCAACTCGAACTCGCCGTGCTCAATCTCGCGATCAATGCACGCGACGCCATGCAGGTCGGCGGCAGTCTTGCCGTCGAAACAGAAAATGTCACGCTCGGACCGCCGCTTGCGCCGGAAGAGCCGCCGGCCGGCGAATATGTCGGCGTCGGCGTTTCCGATACCGGCAGCGGCATGAGCGAAGAGGTGCGCGCCAAGGTCTTCGAGCCGTTTTTCACGACCAAGGAGATCGGCAAAGGCTCCGGCCTGGGCTTAAGCCAGGTGCTCGGCTTCGCCAAGCAATCCGGCGGCGGTGTGCGGATCGATTCACGCGTCGGCGAAGGCACCGCCGTGCATATCTACGTGCCGAAGGCGGAAGCCGCCGCGGTCACGACCGCCCCCGCGCCGCGGTCGCGCCTGCCGGTGGAGCCGTTCCGCGGCGCCATGATTCTCTTGGTCGACGACGACAACGAGGTCCGCGAGGTTACCCGGGCGATGCTGCACGGCGAAGGCCATCGGGTTTTGGAGGCCGGCAGCGGTGCCGCGGCACTCGATGTTCTGCAGCGCGAACCGGGCATCGAATTGCTGGTCGTCGACTTCGCCATGCCCGGCATGAACGGCGCCGAGCTGGCGCGGCTGGCACACGAGCATCGGCCCAATCTGCCGGTCTTGTTCGTCACCGGCTTTGCCGATCGCGGCGCGCTCGCCGGCTTCGACGAGGCCTATATCGTCGGCAAGCCGTTCGTCAGTGAGGAGCTGGCCGAGCGGGTGCGATTTGTACTCGGTTATGGCGGTTCGTCCAAGGTGGTCCGGCTGCGGCGTTAATTTTGTATCGCGGCCTGCGTGAGCCAGAACACCTCGCCCGAACTCTCCGCGGTATCGAGCCAGAGAAACTCCATTTCCGGATAGTCGCTTTCCAAAATTTGCCGGCCGCGCCCGACTTCGCAAAGAAGGCCGCCGCCGTTGCGCAGATGCGATCCCGCTTCGGCGAGGATGCGCCGGACAATGGCCATGCCGTCGGCGCCGCCATCGAGCGCGAGCCGCGGTTCGTGAGAGAATTCCGGCGGCAGCGCGGCCGCGGTCTTGGTGGTGACGTAAGGCGGATTGGCGAGGATGACGTCATAGACCGCGTCCCCGACCGGCGCGAACAGATCGCCCTTCACCAGGGTAATGCGATTTTGCAGGTCGTGCTCGGCGACGTTGATGGCAGCCACCTGCAAGGCTTCGCCGGAGATATCGACCGCATCGACGTGAGCATTGGGAAAAACCTTGGCGGCGAGAACGGCGAGACATCCGGAGCCGGTGCACAGCTCCAGCACGCGCGTCACCGCTTGCGGATCAATCAACGGTTCATCGCCGACAAACGGATCGCCGAACAAAAGCTCCGCAAGGTAGGAGCGCGGCACGATGACCCGCCGGTCGATATAGAACGGCACGCCTTGCAAATAAGCGCAATTGAGCAAATAGGCCGCCGGCATGCGCCGGCGAATGCGCTGTTCGATGAGCGCCGCTAGGTGCCGGCGTTCGCCAGCCGTCAGCCGGGCCGGCAGAAATGGATCGACGCCGTCGACCGGAAGGCCGAGCGCCTGGGCGACCAGAAACGTCGCTTCTTCGGCGGCATCATAGGTGCCTTGGCCGAATGCGAGTTTCGCCCGGCCGAAGCGGGTCACCGCGTAACGGATGAAATCCAGGACCGTTGCGAGTTCGCGGGGAGGAGATTTGGGAGTTCTAGACTTGGTCGCCTTCGCCACTTTGCAAATCCTTGCCAATGCGCGACGGGCGCATCAGGCCGTGCGGATGGCGCTGTCGTTGATATTATCGATCTGGGCGAGATAGTCGGCCGCCCGCAGGGCGGCGTGCTGTTCGCCCATCTTGTCCAGCGTCTCCTTGAGACGGCCGAGAATGCCAAGGGTTTCCTGCGATGTGGTACGGCGCGTTTCGATCGACACCAGCGAGCTCAAAATCTGCAGCTGGTTGCCGATGCGATGGTTGATTTCCTGGATCAGGCGATCCTTTTCCGCGGTCCGCTGGCCGACAAGCTTCTCCAGCTCTTGCCGCTGCCGCCGCGGCGACGGCAGGTCCTTGATTTGCGGAAGCACGAAGGCAAACGCGATGGCGGTTCCCACCGAGGCAATCGCACACATGAAGTTAACAATCACCTGGGCCGGCAGGTATTCAATACCGGATGTCGCCGACCAGACATGGACCAGATGGGTGAGCCCGCACGCGACAATGAACACGACAAACAGTCCCCACAGCCAAGGATAGGGGATGTCCTCTTTGCGCTGGCTGAGCACGATGGCCATGGTGAGTGGGATGGCAAAATAGGCGCAGGCAATCGCCAGATCGGTGCCGATCAGCAGCCACCCCAGGCCGGTATGCGAGGTGCAGAATTGACATCAATCCGTCGATCATCGGTCCCGTCTCTCCGTTCTGCCGGGCGGGCTTACGGCGCCGCAACCGGCTGGAATCGAAGCATTATATCACGTAGCCGCGGGGCCCTCTAAGTCGGCTTGCGGCTGACATGGACTTCGGCCGGGGTCAGCGTCCGTTCAATGGCACAGGATCGACGCGGCAATATCCATTGGCTGCGTGCAAGGCGCACGTCCGCTGTCTACGGCTCCTCTCAACGAGACAGCGAAGGTCGACTTTCCCGGCCATGTAGGCTCTTTCCGGCCGCGACCCCGGCGGCATGTAATAACGGCGCGCGTCGCCGGCGTAGTAGCAATTTCCCGGCGAAAGATCGCAATAGGAAACATGTGCCGCGGCCGGCCCCGAGCCAACGCGCATGAGCATCACTATCGCGATGCCGATCACGCCAAACAGTCGGCGCATCGTTTCCACCCGGCTCCAACCGAAGAGTTGCTCCTAAATCAGCTTCAGCCCCTTCAGGCTGGCGTGGCCTTCCTTGCCGACGATAATGTGGTCGTGCACGCCGATGCCGAGCGGCTGCGCCATCCGATTCTTATCAGGCGAGCCTTATGCCCTTGAGGAGTTGCTGGAAGGTTTCGAGGTCAGCCGCACTGGGAGGCCAGCCACCGTGAGTGGACTGCTGATAGACCTTGGTGGCCATTTGGATCGCGGTCTGTAAAGGCCCAATACCAGTCGCGGTGAGGCTTGCCTCCCAGTCTGAGCCGTACACTTCGTAGAGAGCTGCGAGCGCCACCAGCAGCGGCTCCGTCATGGCTTGTTCGGGCGCCACATCCGCGGGTTGTTGCCCGGCTGGATTATTTCCTCTGCGGAGCAATGTCGTCCAGCCCGTCAATCCCGCGCGGAGTTTATCGAAACCTGTTTCGTCCAGGCTTCCGCGCTGCTGCAGCATCGCCAGATACCGCAGCCGGTTGCCGAAGCGCTTTATTCCGCGTGGCGTCACCCGGCGGCACTGCACCACCGGCATCCAGTTTCGCAGCGCGTCACGAAACGCCTGGGAATCATAGACGCGTCGAGACGACGCGCGCAGGCCGTAGACAGCTATTATGCCGGCGATGGCGACGATGAAAGCGAAGGTTATGGACACGGCCAGTTCGTCCAATTTGAACGTGCCGTTGTCCTGAACTGTCGCGGTAAAATGCGCGACGTTGATATCTTTGATCGGCGCAAGATCTACAGCCTGGTTCGGCGCCTGCGAGACGATGGCGGCAACTGTCTCCTGCGACGCCGAAGCGACGACCGGCGCCGGATGAGTATGCACGTCGGGAAAGCGATATTCGAATCCGAACAACATCGCGAAGATCATCACCAAGCCGGCCACCCACGCCGGCCATAATTCTAGCCCGCGCCTAATGGCAATGGCGGCGATTGGAACCTTTGCGTCCGTTACGTCGTCCAAAAGTTGGGGCAGCATGTCCGGACGGTTTGGAACGACGATCTCCAAATTGATGAGCTTGTCGAGATAATCCCGCACATAATTCAGCCGGCGCTGGCGCAGAGAGTTGTCGGCGGTTCCGGGTGGTTGGTCGGCCTCTGCGAGTTCATCAGCAATCTTGTCGAATTCGATCGCAAGGGACGCCTCGACTCTGTTGGTTGCCATGCCGAATATGACGAAGCATTTGCCGGACGAGACCAGAAAATTAACCGCTTCCATGATGGTAAGAACGGTCGAGGGTTGACACCGATCGAGGTCGTCGATGAGGATGACCATCGTATAAGGCAAGGCGCTGGTCACTTCCTCGAATTCGGTTGCGAATTTAGTTCGAAAGCTCGTCTGCGCGCTTGCGTCCTTGAGCCGGAAATTTTCCGCCGTGGTAGACAGCAGGACAGCCGGATCGACCTTGAAGGCACTCAAGCCTCGATAAAGCGAATAAAATGCGGTGCTCGCACCGCCGATTTGAAGGCCTAGCGCGCCCCAATTGGTGGGGGTAATTTTCCCTGCCTCACTCTGGAATTGCGCCATTCCTATTCCGAGAGCGCTCAACATGTCCCAAAGCTTGCTCCATTCGGAGAAATCATGGCCAAACAAATAACCAACGAGCCAGGCGAGGAGCGCCACGACTACGATGATTGTGATGATGGAATATTTCGTCGACCGCAGGAGGAGCAGACGAAAGCGGAAAGCCAAGCCGTCCGCGGAGAAAATCGAAGGCAGGCCCTTCTCGCGAATTTCGCTCAATAAGGCGGCAAGCAACTCCTCTTCCTGCTGATGATGCCAGGCGTTGAACCAGACCGGCTTGATGCCGTAATGGCGTAAGTCTGTACACACCAGTTCCATAAGGGTGCTTTTGCCCGACCCCCAATCGCCCGAAATCGTCAGCGTCAATGGCGGTCGCGTGTTGACGTTGCGAAGAAAGCGTGAGATGCCCCGCGCCAGCGAACCGAATTGCAATCGATCGAGGGCAAAATCCGCAACCGGCGCGTCGGTCGTGCCGAGCGACTCGATACCTCCCGTCGCCGACGCGCGATCGATGGGGATCGAGCGCCAGAAGCAGATGGCTGCCACAATCAGCGTTAGCCAAAACCACGGCGCTGGGTATTTCCGATAAACCAGGGGCCATTGGATTGGCTTCCACGATACGCCCTTGTCGTCGGTCTGCATCCTGACCAAGGCAGGTGGGTAGCCGACGGCCCATCCAACTGAGCCATTGCCGGCGAGCGCGAGCGACAGGAGCGTAGAACCCACTTCACTACGAGCCGGCGACCAGCTTTTGCCGCCGTCAGTCGTCGTGAGAACGAGGCCGCCGGTGCCGACGATCCAGCCCTGCTGGCCATTGTCGAGAAACTTCACACCGGTGAGAGTCTCGGCGGCGTCGAGGTCTTGTTCCTGCCAGCTTTGCCCACCGTTGACGGTATGGGCAATTTCGCCGGAATTTCCAACGGCCCATCCGTTCGTGCCGGTGGGATCGAACCAGAGAGCCAGAAACCCGCGCTCCACTGTTGAAAACTGCTTTTGCCAAGTCCGGCCACTATCGGTGCTGGCGTATATGCCATCCAGGGCGGCGATCCATCCGCGCACTCCCTGCGGCTCGAAATAAATAGCTTCGCCGCTGCCGATGGGAAGGGCAAGGGCATTCCATTCTTGACCTCCATTTCGGGTGATCAGCATTTTACCGCTATCACCTATGACCCATCCAAGCTGGCCTGACGATTCGAACACGACTGCATTCCAATTTCCCGATATCGGAGTTTGCTGTGTCCGCCAGTGCTCGCCACCGTCAACGGTCGCTATGAGCGTTCCCGCGCGGCCAACCGCCCAGCCGTGTAATTTATCGGCGAGAAAATAGACGCCGTTCAGGATTTCGGTAATTCCGCTATTTTGTGCCGCCCAGTGAAGGCCCCCGTCAGAGGTCGCCAGGATGATACCCACTCCGCCCACAGCGACAGCGAACAAGCCGGCCGGGTGTAAGTAAACGGAATTCAATTGAGAGATGTTACTGTTGGTGTACGTGATCCAATGTGCGCCTGCGTCGTATGTCCCGATAATGGTGCCGAACCCGCCGACCGCCCACCCGCGCTGTCCTTGTACGTCGAAAAATGAGCCGTAAAGGGGCGAGGTCACACCGCTATCTTGTTTGCTCCAGG
Source organism: uncultured Alphaproteobacteria bacterium (assembly GCA_963827465.1). GTDB lineage: Bacteria > Pseudomonadota > Alphaproteobacteria > Rhizobiales > Xanthobacteraceae > BOG-931. The sequence continues at coordinate 93,763 of CAWHBC010000040.1, read as the reverse complement.
ACTTGCCGACATCGGTGGTATGAAAGACCGCGCCGTCATCCCGGATTGCCCACCCATTGGGCCCATTTGGATCAAATTTGACCAAACGAAAAATTTGCTGATTTTCCGGGATAGCAGGATCCACATTGTGAATTGGCCGCCAATGATCCAAGCCATCCGCCGTCGCAAGGACCGTATAGTTGCCGACCGCCCAAGCATGTCGCCCATCGGCGGCTACAGACACGGAAAAAAGGTTATTGGCTGTACCGCTATTCGCGGAACTCCAATTCGCTCCGCCGTCATCAGTCTTGAGAATGGTGCCGCCCTTTCCTACGGCAACGCCATGTTGTCCCAGGGAGTCAAAAGTCGAGGGCGTAGAGCGGCTGGGGTTTCGTGCTCGTGGTTAGTTTATGCCAAGTCTCACCCCAGTCGCGTGTGCCAAGAATGGCGCCCGCGTTATCGACCACCCAGCCGCTTTGTTCTCTGAATTGCACCGCTCTGAGATCGCTGGTGGTCTGAACCTGCTTCGCGACCCAGTGCTCACCATCTTTGGTCCGCAGAACCGCCCCCCTGCTTCCCACCGCCCAAGCGTTCGTGCAGGTTGCGTCGCAATAGATATCAAACAGATCATTGCGAACCTTGCTGTCCTGTTCGGTCCAAACATTGCCGCCATCATCGGTCGCCAGAATGGTCCCGCCAGTCCCCACCACCAAGCCGTGCTTTCGATCGGTCGCAAATTCGACCGATCTCAGCTGCGCTGGTGGCGAACGAAGTCGAAGTCCGGGATATTGCTCAATTGGATAGCGCAGCCACTCAAGAAAGGACTTTTTGACCTTCAAGGGGTGAGGATCGGGCTCCTGCCTGGCGGCAATAATGCCGCACACCAGCGCAAAGGAAATGGACAACAAAACCCAGCCGGGGCGGAGGATCCGCGCTCCGGCAACGCCCTGCTGTGCGGCCTCTGATGTCTTTCGACTCAGCCCGACTCGACGATGATCCTGCGTCCATGAATGCCCCCGCACTCCCTCGATCGAAATAGCCTCTAAATCAGCTTCAGCCCCTTCAAGCTCGCATGCCCCTCCTTGCCGACGATGATGTGGTCGTGCACGCGAAATGCCGAGCGGCTGCGCCACCGCGATGATCTGCTGCGTCATCTGGATGTCGGCGCGCGACGGCGTCGGATCGCCGGAGGGATGATTGTGCACCAGGATGATGGCGGTGGCGGAGAGTTCCAGCGCGCGCTTGACGACCTCGCGCGGATAGACCGGCGTGTGATCGACGGTGCCGATCTGCTGCAATTCGTCGGCGATGAGCTGATTGCGCTTGTCGAGGAACAGGACGCGGAATTGCTCGCGGTCGGCGAACGCCTGCGCGGTGCGGCAATAATCCAGCACCGTCGACCATGACGACAGCACCGGACGCTTTTTCACCGCGCCGCGCAAGAGCCGGCTCGCGGCCGCCTGCATCGATCTTGAGCTCGGTGACGCTGGCATCGCCGAGCCCTTTGACCTCGGCGAGCCGCGCCTCCGGCGCGGCGATGACCTCGGCGAACGAGCCGAATTTTTCCAGCAGCGTCTTGGCGAGCGGCTTGACGTCGCGCGCGCGGCAGCGCCCGGAACAAGAACAGCTCCAGCAGCTCGTAATCCGACAGCGCGTCGGCGCCGGCCTCGCGAAAGCGATCGCGCAGGCGTTCGCGATGGCCGTAATAATGCGGCGTGCCCTCCTCAAGGCCATCTTCGCTATCGGGCTTTTTTATCAGCATGGCCGACCTGCGAATGTTGGACGCAGCGCCAATCCCGCAGCCGGGCACGCCGCGCGAGCGCCGCAACCGGCACCCGCAAAGATGCCCGGATCACGGGAATTTGCAATCGGATTCGCGCGGAGGCGGTCAGGCCGCGATAGGGCGGCTTGTCGAGGTGTTTCGGCGACAGCGTGAAAATCTCGACGCCGGTCTCGGTGACGCCGACCGAGTGCTCGAATTGCGCCGACAACGAGCGGTCGCGGGTCACCGCCGTCCAGCCGTCGGACAGCACTTTGACGTGCGGGCGGCCGAGATTGATCATCGGCTCGACGGTGAAGAACATGCCGGGCTTGAGCACGATGCCTTCGCCGGGCCGGCCGACATGCACGATATTGGGCTCGTCGTGAAACAGCCGGCCGAGACCGTGGCCGCAGAAATCGCGCACCACGCTCATATGCTGGGCTTCGACATAGCTCTGGATGGCGTGGCCGATATCGCCGGTGGTGGCGCCGGGCTTGATGGCGGCGATGCCGCGCATCATGCCTTCATAAGTGACTTCGATCAGCCGCTCGGCTTTGCGTGGAACTTCGCCGATCGGATACATGCGGCTGGAATCGCCATGCCAGTGGTCCAGAATCAGCGTGACGTCGACATTGACGATGTCGCCTTCGCGCAGCGGCTTATCCGAGGGAATGCCGTGGCAGACCACGTGATTGATCGACGTGCAGGTCGCCTTGCGGTAGCCCCGATACATCAGCGTCGCCGGCATGGCGCCGTGATCCATGCCGAATTCAAATACCAGCCGATCGATGGCATCGGAGGTGACCCCCGGCCTGATCTCGCCGACCAGCATATCGAGGCATTCGGCGGCGAGCTGGCCGGCCTTGCGCATGCCCTCGAAAGCGCCCGCGCCGTGGATCTTGATCTGTCCGGTCTTGCGTAGCGGTGCCGCGCCCGCGTCGACGTAGGTCATCATCGATTGTAACTGGAGTGCCGTGGAGTTTCTGCCCGCAATGTAAGCACTGCGGCGGGCATTGCAAATTGAGATTCCGGCAAGTTAAGCCTTAAGCCGCAATCTTGCCGCCGAGATCGTCCTCGATATGGACGCGGATGATCTCGTCGAACGAGGCCTCGGCGCGAAATCCGAGCGCCAGCGCGCGCGCGGGATCGAACCGGCTCGGCCAGCCGGCAACGATGCCGGCGACCAGCGGATCGGGCGCGCGGCGGATGCGGGCGGCGACCTTGTCGCCGGCCACCCGCCGCAGCGCCGCGATCTGTTCGGCGACCGTGCAGCACACGCCCGGCATGGTGAGATTGACGCGCGGGCCAAGCTTCCCCGCATCGAGCCCCGCGGCATGAACCAAAAAGCCCGCCGCGGCGCGCGGGCTGGCGTGCCAATGCAGCACGCTATCCTCGACCGGCAGCACGGCCTCTTGCCCGGCCAGCGGCTCGCGGATGATGCCGGAGAAGAACCCCGACGCCGCCTTGTTCGGCTTACCGGGCCGCACCACGATGCTCGGCAGGCGGATGCCGACGCCGTCGAGGAAGCCGCGCCGGGTGTAATCGGCGAGCAGCAGCTCGACCGCGGCCTTCTGCGTGCCGTAGGACGTCAGCGGCGTGAGATGAAATTCGTCGCCGATCGCCGGCGGAAACGGCGCCCCGAACACCGCGATCGACGAGGTGAAGACGAGCCGCGGCCGATAACCGTCGCCGACCGCGCGGACCGCCTCGAACAAAGTGCGCGAACCGTCGAGATTGACCCGCATGCCTTTGTCGAAATCAAGCTCGGCCTCGCCGGACACGACGCCGGCGAGATGAAAGATCACGTCCGGCCGGCCGGCGACGGCGTTGCGCACCGCGGCAGCGTCGGCGATGTCGGCGGCGCTCGCCGCGACTTTGCCGGAGAAATTCTCCGGCGCCTGCGGCGCGATGACGTCGATCAACGTCAGCTTATCGATGGCGCGTCCGTTGAGCGCGCCATCGGCGACGAGCCGCGCCGTCAGCTTGCGCCCGATCATTCCCGCCGCGCCGGTGATGAGGATGTGCATGGTTGATTTCCCGACTTGTCATGCTCCGCGCAGGCGGAGCATCCAGTAGTCACTGCCCATGTTTCCTGGTCGCGGAATACTGGATCATCCGCTTTCGCGGATGATGACAGTGCAGTGGTGATTCCGCCCCTACAGCGCCATCCCGCCGTCGACGAGATGCGCCTGGCCGGTAATGTAGCTCGCCTCGTCGCTGACGAGGAAGAGCGCGAGCGCGGCGACTTCCTGCGCGGTGCCGAGCCGGCCCATCGGCTGGCGATCGATGAAATCCTGGCGCACCGCGTCGGACGATTTTCCGGTCTCTTGCGACAAAGCGGCGATGCGCTCGTCGAGCGACGGCGATTCGATCGTGCCCGGGCAAATGGCATTGCAGCGGATGCCCTGGCGGATGAAGTCGGCGGCGACCGCCTTGGTCAGCCCGATCACCGCCGCTTTGGTGGCGCCGTAGGCGTAACGGTTGGGCACGCCGCGGATCGACGATACCGCCGACGAAATATTGACGATCGAGCCGGACTTTTTCTCCAGCATCCCCGGCAGAAACGCCTTGATCATGCGGTGCATCGATTTGACGTTGAGATCGAAGGAGAAATCCCAGTCCTTGTCGGTGCAATCGAGCACCGAGCCGTTGGCGACATAGCCGGCGCAATTGACCAGAATGTCGAGCGGCCCGAACTCGCGCGCCACCGCCTCGGCGAGCGCGTCGATCGCGTCCTGCGCGCGCACGTCGAGCTTCTGCCGCTTCGCCGCCTGCAGGCCGGCGAGTTTCTCCTCGGCAAGATCGGTGGCGATGACCGTGGCGCCCTCGGCGATGCAGCGCTTCGGCAATGGCGCGGCCGATGCCCTGCCCTGCGGCGGTGACGAGAGCGATTTTGCGTTGCAGCCTGTCGCTCATTCGTTTCTCCCAGGGTCGGCGCTGTTGAGGCTCGCAAGACTGATCTTCTGCCGGCCTTCGCCGTCGAAATTTCGCCGGATCGAGCCAGCGCTCGAAATTGCGTTTGCGCTCCGGCCATTCGCTGTCGAGCATCGAAAACCAGGCGATTGTCGCGGTTGCGGCCTCTTTGGCGATCATGTATTGGCGGAAAGTTCCTTCGTAGACGAAGCCGTAACGGAGCGCGGCGCGCCGCGACGGCGCATTCAGCGCATCGCACTTCCATTCGTAGCGCCGGTAGCCCAGCGTCTCGAAAACGTAACGCGCCAACAGATATTGGGTTTCGGTGCCGAGCTGGCGTCCGCTGCAGCGTCGGCGAATAGAGGACATGGCCGACCTCGATGACCCGATGCTGCGGCACGATGCGCAGCAAAGTGACATAGCCGATCGGCACGGTCGGACGGATCGACGATGGCATAAGCATAAGGGTCCGTCCGCCGCCGCGCGCTTGTCGATGAAGGCGAAAAACTCGTCCTTCCGCGACGAACGGTCCGTCGGCCGCAATATAGGTCCAGACCTCGTCATGGCCGGCAAACACCGCCCACAGGTCGGCGGCGTGCTCGGGCCCGAGTTTCTCCAAGCGCCCGTAGCGGCCTTTCAGCGTCACCGGACCCGGACGCGGTGCCGGGCTTTGGATCGGCGACCGGTAAGCCCGACCGGCTGGCCGGTCTTCCGGATGCGGTTGCGGACGCGGTCATGGGAAACCTGCTCGCCGCGATCGGCGGCGAAGAACTTGTTCAGCTCTGGCATTGGAAATCAGTCCGGCGAAGCCGTCGAATTTGCCGTCTTTGGCGATCTCGGTCGCGGCGCTGGATGAAAGCGTGCATGGCGACGCGGGCGAGCGAGCCGCCGACGCTGATGCGGCGCACGCCCATGGCCGCGAGATCGCTCACCGTGAAGCCGAAAGCGCCGCTGTTGAGAAAGTTCACTGGCTTTGGCGCCACCGCCTTGACCACGGCTTCGATCTGCTCGCGCGTGGTGATGCCCGGCGCATAGAGGCAATCGGCGCCGGCCGCGGCATAGGCTTTCAGCCGCCGGGTAACGTCGCCAAGATCGGGCACGCCGCGAATAAACCCTTCGGCGCGGCCGGTGAGCAGCACGTCGCCGCCGGCGCGGTCGATCGCGGCGCGCGCGGCTTTGATCCGCGTCACCGCGGTGTCGAGATCGTAAAGCGGCGTCTTGCCGTCATTCGGCGAATCCTCGATCGAAAGCCCGGCGACGCCGGTCGCGACGCAGCGCGTCACGTTCTTCGGCAAGACCATTCGAGATCGCCGGCAAGGCCGTCCTCGAAATCGGCATTGAGCGGCACATCGGTCGCCGCCGCGAGCTCGCGGAAATGCGCCAGCACCTGGTCGAGGCTCAAGGCGCCGTCGGCAAAGCCCTGCGCATGGGCGTAGCCGGAGCTGGTCGTCGCGAGCGCTTTAAAGCCGAGGCCCTGCAGATAACGGGCGCTGCCGACGTTCCACGGATTGGGAATGACGAAGCAGCCGGACTTCGTGAAGCTTGCGAAATGTCTTACGCTTGTCGGCGGCCGAAGGACGGTTCCCGGACATGATGGCTCCAAACAACTTGCCCAATTGACTTACCCCTAATGGTTATCGCGCGGCACGAATTTCTGCGCGACGCGCTGATATTTGACCGCCGGGTCGAGCACCATGCCGTTGCCGCAGCTGATCGACCATGCGCGCGCTGGATTTCCTGCCACGGCGTCTGGCTCGCCGGATAATGATAGCCGCCGTTCGCCGCCAGCGCCGCGCGGCGCGCCGCCAAGCTCCTCCGGCGGAGATCAGCATATCGGCGGTGCCCTTATTAAGATCGATGCGGACGCGATCGCCGGTTTGACGACGCGCCAAGCCGCCGCCCGACCGCCGCTTCCGGCGACGCGTTCAAAATCGACGGCGAGCCGGAGGTGCCGGACTGCCGGCCGTCGCCGATGCAGGCGAGCGAGGTGATGCCTTTTTTGATCAGCGCCGCCGGCGGCTGCATGTTCACCACCTCCGCCGAGCCGGGATAGCCGATGGGTCCGGCGCCGCGCATGATCAGGATCGAATGCTCGTCGATCCCGAGCGCCGGATCGTCGATGCGCGCGTGATAATCCTCAGGACCGTCGAACACGACGGCGCGGCCTTCGAAGGCGTTCGGGTCCTTCGGATTGGAGAGATAGCGCTGCGCGGAATTCATCGGAGATCACGCTCGTCTTCATGATCGCCGAGTCGAACAGATTGCCGCGCAAAACCTTGAAGCCGGCTTTGGCCTTCATCGGCTTGTCGTAAGGCCAGATGACCTTGGCATTGGTCGCTTTCGCCTGCGCCACGTTTTCGGCAATGGTCTTGCCGTTGATGGTGAGCGCGTCGCCATGAAGCCGCCCGGCGGCGAGGAGCTCGTGCAGCACCGCCGGCAGGCCGCCGGCGCGATAATAATCCTCGCCGAGATATTCGCCGGCCGGCTGCATGTTGACGAGGAGCGGCACGTCGTAACCGATGCTCTCCCAGTCCTCGATCGACGAGCGGCACGCCGACATGGCGGGCGATGGCTTGAGATGAATCGGCGCATTGGTCGAGCCGCCGATCGCCGAGCAGGCGACGATGGCGTTTTCGAAAGCGGCGCGAGTGAGAATATCGGACGGCTTGAGATCCTCGTGCACGATCTCCACCGCGCGCACGCCGGTCTCGTAGGCGATCCGCGCGCGCTCGCGATAGGGCGCCGGAATGGCGGCGCAGCCCGGCAGCGACATGCCGAGCGCCTCGGCCATGCGCATTCATGGTCGACGCCGTGCCCATGGTGTTGCAGTGGCCGATCGACGGCGCCGACGACGCTGCGATGTCGATGAATTCGTCGTAGTCGATCTTGCCTGCGGCGACGTCCTGCCGCGCCTGCCACAGCGCCGTGCCGGAACCGGCGAGCTTGCCGTTGTAATAGCCGTCGAGCATCGGTCCGCCGGACAGCACGATCGCCGGCGTGTTGACCGTCGCCGCCGCCATCAGACAAGCGGGCGTGGTCTTGTCGCAGCCGGTCATCAGCACCACGCCGTCGAGCGGATAGCCGTAACAGCACTTCGACGAGACCGAGATAAGCGAGATTGCGGTCGAGCGCCGCGGTCGGCCGCTTGCCGGTCTCCTGAATCGGATGCACCGGGAACTCGAACGCGATGCCGCCGGCGGTGCGGATGCCTTCGCGGACGCGATGCGCCAGTTCGAGGTGGTGGCGATTGCACGGACTTAAATCCGAACCGGTTTGCGCGATGCCGATGATCGGCTTGCCGGATGTCAGCTCGGCGCGGGTGAGGCCGTAATTGAGATAGCGCTCGAGATAGAGCGCGGTCATGCCCGGATTGTCGGGATTGTCGAACCATAGTTGCGAGCGCAGACGGCGCTGCGATTGCGCTTGCGGCTTGCCATTTTTCGCCATCACACGCTCCGCATTTATTCCCGAACCGGTCCCGATGCCAGCAATGCGATTTACGCAATGCCGGGAAATCCCGTCGCGTAGATATAGCGAGTTTCCGCCGCCGCGAGCCGGGCAGATGCCGCGGATGAGCGATTGGCCGTCGCAGTCGCAATTGCTTGTCGCACAACGCAAATTTGTCGTGCGCCCAATTTTGGGGATGCTGCGTCGCAATATCAAAAAGTGATGCAGATCACAAAAATTCCGTTTAAGGCATTGATTTACAATAAATATCTTGTGACATCGCCGTGACGCTTCTGCCCTTGTGCACTGCAAAATCAGTGCATAGCTTAAGCGGCACGGGCGATCGCTAATTTGGAGAATGCAACATGAATTCGCTGAAGATCAAGCTGGCTTTGTCGGCTGCTCGTCGTCGCCGCGCTGGCGACGCCGGCCTTTGCCCAGGGCCATCACTCGCGCCGGCAACTCGAAGATTACGCCGGCAGCGCTGCCGTCCAGCAGGAGACCATGCCGCTGCACTACCCGAACGGCGCGGCCAGCACCGGAACCGCGGAGTCCTATCAGGACGGCGCGATGTTCAACCTAGGCTACTAAGCACCGTACGCCGTCGGCGTTTGACGGCGACAGTCTCGAAAGCCCCGGACCTCGGTCCGGGGTTCTTCTTTTTCGGCGTACTCCCGCTGCTCCGAACCGGTTTGCTTTTGGCGGCGGATTGGGTTGAACTGCCGCGCGCAAAAAGTATCCTCGGGTCAGGGAGGAACGCCATGCTGAAAACCATCGCCGCCTTCGATCGCATCGGCGAGGAGAATGCCTTCGCCGTGCTGGCGCGCGCCATGCAGCTTGCGGCGGCCGGCCGCGACATCATCAATCTCGGCATCGGCCAGCCCGATTTCCGCACGCCCGGACTTCATCGTCGAGGCCGCGATCAAGGCGCTGCGCGACGGCCATCACGGCTACACGCCCGCGGTCGGCATCTTGCCGCTGCGCGAAGCGGTGGCCGCCGACCTGCACAAGCGCTTCGAGGTCAAGGTGTCGCCCGACGAGGTGATGATCATGCCGGGCGGCAAGCCGACCATGTTCATGTCGATCATGATGTTCGGCGAGCCGGGCGTCGACATCCTCTATCCCGATCCCGGTTTTCCGATCTATCGCTCGATGATCGAATTCACCGGCGCGCGGCCGATCCCGGTGCCGATCCGCGAGGAGAATAATTTCGCCTTCTCCGCCGAGGAGACGCTCAGCGCTGATCACGCCGCAGACGCGGCTCCTGATCGTCAATTCGCCGGCCAATCCGACCGGCGGCGTGACGCCGAAGAGCGAGGTCGACAAGCTCGTCGCCGGGCTCGAGCGCTTTCCCGACGTCGCGGTGATGTCGGACGAGATCTACGACCACATGGTCTATGACGGCGAGACGCATGTTTGTTTGCTGGCCTATCCGTCGATCCGCGACCGGCTGATCCTGCTCAATGGCTGGTCGAAGACCTATGCCATGACCGGCTGGCGGCTCGGCTATGCGGTGTGGCCGGGCAAGCTCTACGACTATGCGCGCAAGCTTGCGGTGAACCTGCATTCCTGCGTCAACGCCTCGACGCAATATGCCGGGCTCGCGGCGCTGACCGGGCCGCAGGACGAAGTGGCGAAGATGGTGGCGGAATTCGACCGCCGGCGCAAAATCGTGGTCGCCGGCCTGAACAAGCTGCCCGGCATTTCCTGCGCCACGCCGAAGGGCGCGTTCTATGCGTTCCCCAATATCAAGCGCACCGGATGGAAGGCGAAGCCGCTGGCCGCCTCGCTGCTCGAAGACGCCGGCGTGGCGCTGATCGGCGGCCCGGATTTCGGCATGCTCGGCGAAGGCTATATGCGCGTGTCCTACGCCAATTCGACCGAAAACATTCTCAAAGGCGCTCGACCGCATGGGTGAGTTTCTGGCAAGCCGCAAGGCGGCGTAAGTAATTCTCCGCCTTCGCGGTCAGCGCCTGCTGCGTCAGGCGAAAGCCGACCAGCACGATCGCCAGGCCGACAAATTGCGAAACGCTCGGCACCTCGCCGAGCGCGAGGTAGCCGATCAGCAGCGTGAACGGCGGCACCAGCGCCGGAAACAAAGCGGCGCGGCCGACGCCGAGCAGAATCACGGCGCGGGTGAACAGATAAACCGCGCCGGCGCCGGCAAAGGCGCCCTGCACCACCGCCTGCATCAGGTTTTCCGACCATCCGGCGGCCAGAAAATTTTCAAAATCGAACAACAGGAACGGCAAGCCGGCGAGCGACAGCATGCTGGTGACCGCCACCGCCGGCAGCGCCGGAATGCGCCACAGCCGCAACAGCATGCCGAAGACCGCAAAGAAGCTGCCGGCGGCGACGAACATCAGGTCGCCGAGCACGGCTTGCGCCGCCCATGGTGCGCAAGCGCTTCGGCGCCGATCACCGCAAGCCCGACCAGCATCGCCAGGCGCCGACGATGCGCCGCGGCGGCAACGGCTCCTTGACGATGAGCCGCGCCAGAATGAGGCCGCCGAGCGCGGCACAGGACGGCTGGATGATGGCGCCGTGGCCGAGCGGCACGTAGACGTAGCCAAAATAGCTCCACAGCGCGAGCGGCAGGCCGCCGAAGAACGTAATGGCGATGCCGCGCCGCCAGCCCATGCCGCCGAGATCGCCAAAGCCCTTGGCGGCGACGACCGGAATGAGCGCCAAGCCCGGCCAGACATAGCGATGCAGCGCCAGCACCAGCGGCGACAGGCCCGCGGTGACGCCTTGCCGGGCGGCGACAAAGCCGAGCGCCCAGCACAAGGCCGCGCCGGCGCCGCAGGCGACGCCCCACGCCGTTGGCGTGCTTGACCGATCGAGCGATGCGGAAGAATCCATCGCGAACCATAGTCCGCGGCGATTTGCCGGGACAACACGCGATTCCGCGCGGCAGGCTTCGCCAACGCGAAGCAGAGCTCGCAGCCCTTTCCACGCCCGATGCCGCTGCTATCTTCGCCGCGGCAAGCTTTGGCACGACGCTCCGGAGTGAAACGTGGCCGAGGCCGAGGCGATCGCGGGCGAATACGACTACATCATTGTCGGCGCCGGCTCGGCCGGCTGCCTGCTTGCCAACCGGCTGTCGGCCGACGCCGACAAGCGCGTGCTGCTTCTCGAAGCCGGCGGCCGCGACAACTGGATCTGGTTTCATATTCCGGTCGGCTATCTGTTCGCGATCGGCAATCCGCGCTCGGACTGGATGTTCAAGACCGAGCCGGAGCCGGGACTGAACGGCCGCAGCCTGAATTATCCGCGCGGCAAGGTGATCGGCGGCTCGTCCGCCATCAACGCCATGATCTATATGCGCGGCCAGGCCGCCGATTACGACCATTGGCGGCAGCTTGGGCTTGCCGGCTGGGGCTGGGACGACGTGCTGCCGTTTTTCAAACGGCACGAAAATCACTTTCTCGGCGAAAGCGACGCGCATGCCGTCGGCGGCGAATGGCATATTTCGGCGCCGCGCGTGCGCTGGGATCTGCTCGACGCCTTCCGCGCCGCCGCCGAACAGGCCGGCATCAAATCCATCGCCGATTTCAATGGCGGCGACAACGAAGGCATCTGCGCCTTTCACGTCAATCAGAAGCGCGGCCGCCGCGTGTCGGCGGCGCGCGCGTTCCTCAAGCCGGTGCTGCATCGCCCAAATCTGCGGCTGGAAACCGGCTGCCTCGCCGAAGGCCATCCTGTTCGACGGCAAGCGCGCCGCCGGCGTGCGCTGGCGGCAGAACGGCGTCGACGCGCAGCGGCGCGCTGCCGCGGCGAAGTCATTCTTGCCGCCGGCTCGATCGGCTCGACGCAGACTCCTGCTGCTGTCCGGCATCGGGCCGGCGGCGCAGTTGCGCGAGCACGGCATCGATGTCGTCGCCGACCGGCCGGGCGTCGGCGCCAATCTGCAGGATCATTTGCAGCTGCGGCTGATCTTCAAGGTCGACGGCATCACCACGCTCAACGAGCGCTATCATTCGCGCTTCGGCTTTGCCGGCATGCTCGCCGAATATGCGCTGCTGCGGCGCGGCCCGCTGACCATGGCGCCGTCGCAGCTCGGCCTGTTCACCCGCTCCGATGCCGACCAGGAACGCGCCAATCTGCAGTATCACGTGCAGCCGCTGTCGCTCGACAGTTTCGGCGAGCCGCTGCACAAATTTCCCGCGTTCACGGCAAGCGTCTGCAATGTGCAGCCGACCAGCCGCGGCTCTGTGCGGCTGCGCTCGCGCCAGCCGGGCGATGCGCCGCGTCATCGCGCCGCATTATCTGTCGACCGACGAGGACCGCCGCATCGCGGTCGAGTTCGATCCGCCTGACCCGGCGCATCGCCGCGCAGCCGGCGCTCAAGCCGTTCCATCCCGACGAATATCTGCCGGGCGCCGCGGTGCGCGACGACGACGAGGCGGGCTTGATGAAAGCCGCCGGCGACATCGGCACGACGATCTTTCATCCGGTCGGCACCGCGAAGATGGGGCTGCCGAGCGATCCGATGATGGTGGTCGACGAGCGCTTGCGCGTCGCCGGCGTCGAGCGGCTGCGCGTCATCGACGCCTCGGTGATGCCGACGATCACCTCCGGCAACACCAATGCGCCGACCATGATGATCGCCGAGAAGGGCGCCGCCATGCTGCGCGAGGACGCCAGAGGCAGCGCGGCATGAACGTGCGTCGGCGCGCGCAGGCGATCCTGGCCGATCCGGCCGCCGAATGGGCGGCGATCGACAGCCGAGCCCGGCGATCCGGCTTATGTGCTGAGCCGCTACGTGACCGTGCTGGCGCTGATGCCGGCCGCGTTCAGCTTCATCGGCGCCTGCATCGTCGGCGTGGTGGTGCCGAATCTGCGGTCTGGTGCGCGCGTCGCTGTTCAACGGCCTGTTCGGCGCGATCTTCGGCTACGTCTTGAGCTGCGCCATCGTGCTGGTGCTCGGCGTCGTCGTCAATCTCGTGGCGCCGGCTATTCGGCGGCCGCCGCGATTTCGACAACGCCTTTAAGCTTGCGGCCTATTCCTTCACGCCGGTCTGGCTTGCCGGAATTTTTCTGGTGCTGCCGGGCTTGCGGTTTCTGACGCTCACCGGATTCTACGGCGCCTATATTTTGTGGCTCGGCCTGCCGGGGCTGACCAGAACGCCGGCGCGGCATGCTTTTATCTTTACGGCCTTGATCGTCGTCTGCGCGTTCGCGCTGGCCTATGGCGCCGCTGTGGCGCAACGCGTGGTGTTCGGCACGCCGGGGCTTTGAGACCTTAAGCCTTACATCAAGCCTTACATCGCTTTGAGCCTGATCCGCGCGGGATGCGCGACCATCCTGCGGCCAATGACCGCCGGTATTGATACAAGTCAGAGTTGACAGAATATTATATTACATCCTAGAGTAACAATCGGCGGTTGAGCCAACTTCGTCACGACAGAGGGGCGGCCCGGCGGGGACAGCGGCGATGCCGCCGGTCCCGGCGGCAGGTTGGCTGCGCCCGATGTCGGCGCGACGGCGGGTTCGATCCGCTACGGCCTACGACCGGGAAATTTGTCCATGAACGCTGGGAATTCCGATGGACAGACAATCTATGTCGCCATCATCGCCGATGTGGCGCGGCTTCTGACGAGCGACGGAGCGGCGGATAGCGCGCCGGCGAATGCCGCCGCGGACGCCGAGCCGGTGAATGGCAAGACCGTGACGATTGCCGGCCCCCGCAGCCGGTCGGTTTTGGCGACATCGGCGGCGCAAACCGGGCCGCAGGCCTCGAACACGGTCGCGCTCGAGGTGAGTGCCGGCGACGTCATTCGCTTCTACGCCAAATCGGGATCGAACAATTTCGAGGATGCCGCTCTCATCGCGGACATCAGCCCGCTCGGGAAAAGCGACATTCTGCAAGATTTCATGCTCGTGGATGTGGAGCAAAGCACCGTCATACCGTGCGATTACGACAACGTATTCCCCGCGCGTTTCACCGAACAGGATTTTTGGTTCTGGCAATGCGTGGTGTCGGCGGACGGCGCTCTGCAGTGCAGCGTTCTCCTCGCGGCTTATGACCGCGATGAGCAAGGCCGGCCACGCTTTGCCGGCTACTTCCGGTGGGGTCTGCAACTCACCTTGAAACTGACCTCGCCATCACCAGTCGTATCAATCACGGAGAGACGTCATGAGTAAGACGATCAACATTCTTATTACGATCGACACCGACAGCGTTGTGAGGAACTACCCCAATCCCAGCAAAGACCAGGATCATCCGACCGGCATCGCGCATAATTTGGGTTACATGGTCTGCACCGGGACGAGCGTCAATTCCGGACAAGGAACGGGCGACCTCGATTTCAATGCATTGGTCGGCGACACGGTGCGCGCCTTCGCCACTTCGGGTTCGGACAATTTCGAGGACGCGGTGCTGCTCTACGGCATGCCGAAGTTCAGCGGCGATCAGGTGTTCAGCACCTTCAACTACCAGGATTTCACCAAATCGACGGTGAACCCGCAATCCACCACCAAGCCGCTGCCGGCCAGGATCGTTGAAGAAGAATTCTGGTTTTACCAGGCCAGCGTCGTCAAAAAGGGCACCGAAGGCTACATGGTGGAGTTCGCGCTCTACACCCGCGATGCGAATACCGGAAACCCCGTTCTCAAGGGCTATTACGCCTGGGATCCGACCATCCGGGTCGCCGGCTGACAATGCGGAGCCCGGATCGGCGCAAGCCGCATCCGGGCGCCCTCGTTCACGGCGCCCGGATGATCTGCTTGCACGCGGCGGGCAGACCGGCGAGCGTCAATTGCGGCCGGGGCTTCGCCGGCACTTTCGGCGGCGCCGGATGCAGCACCGATTCCCTGAACCACCAATCGAGCGCGTGGCCGCAGCCGTCGCCGGGCGGCACCGGCGGCTGGTTCTTGCATTGCTTGTCCTCCGGCGGACAGGCGAGACGGACGTGAAAGTGCTCGGCATGGCCCCACCACGGCCGCACTTTGGCAAGCCAGGCGCGATCGGCGCCGGCCTCGCTGCACATTTGTTTTTTGATCGCGGCATTGACGAAGATGCGGGTGGTGTCGGGGTCTTCCGCGGCGGCCTTGATCAGCGCGGTGCGGGTATGCGTCCACACCTTCGGGTCGACGCCGAGACGGTCCGGCGCGACCATGTCGACGGCGCCGTCCATTTCCCGCTCCTCCCGGCTGAGCACGTGGTCCGGCATCGGCGTGAACCAGATGTCGGCGTCGAGCCCGATCTGATGGCTGGCATGGCCGGTGATCATCGGGCCGCCCCGCGGCTGCGCCATGTCGCCGATCAGAAGCCCGTTCCAGCCGACTTTTTTGGCGTTGGCGCCGAGCCGCTCGATGAATCGAACGAGCCGCGGCGTGCCCCAATTGCGATCGCGCGATAGCCGCATCACCTGCCAGTCCGGCCCGGTGATCGGCAGTGTCACGGCGCCGGCGAGACAGCCGTCGGCGTAAGAGCCGATCGGCTCCGCCGGGCCCGGTGTGGGCGTCACCGCGCGGCCGAACAATTCCTTGGCCGGCGTCGACGGCGCATCGGGATCGGCAAGCGGCGGCAACGGCTGCGGATGAAGCGTGCCGGGCGGGGTCGGATCGAGCGTGTCGGTGTCGGCCGCGGGAGCGGCTGCGCCCGGCGCGGCGGCATCCTGCGCCATCGCCGGACCAAGGGCTGGGACGATGCCGGCAAACATCAGCAGAACGACAAGACTTGCTAAGCGACTTGCAAAGCTGCGCATCAGCGGCTCTCCCGCGCTGCTCGCGCCCCCGCGGCCCGATACGCGACCGCGCGCGCCCGGCGGCGATACGCTGCCGCCATTCGCTGTTCAAGTCCAGACGCAAAGAGGTCGCTGTCGTCGCCGGCGAGGTTCAGCAAACGCTCCTCGGTGACCGCATGCGGCTCGATCGTGCCGTCGTGAAGTATGTGGCCGCTCGTCAAATCCGCGCGCCGCCAGCGCGCGGGCGACCAGGAGACAGCGATGGCAATCGAGCGGCTCACGTTCGGCGCACATCAGGCAAACAAGACCGCGCGGACCGGCACGCGCCGCGTCGCCAACGAGCCGATCGAGACCGGCTTGAAAATCGTCCTGCCGCGCCATCGCTTCGTAGTCGGCAATGCCGTCGCAATACAGTTCAGGACGCGCCGGCCGGCCGCCGAGCGCCGCGCCATAGGAAAGATAACCGACGCCGTTTTGCTCCAAGAGCGGCTGCAGGTTCTTTGCGGAGAACCACGGACAAAACCGCGAGAACGGCGTGGTGCGCACATCGGCAATCGCGCCCACGCCAGCCGTGCGCAGCATGGCGATGAAGCGGTCCGCCGCGATGTTGGAGTGACCGATGCTGAGAAAATCAAAGGCGGTCATGACACCACTCTATCACCCTCATCCTGAGGCGGCCGCGAAGCGGCCCGCGAAGGATGCAGCCGCGGCACCCAAACCGCTTTACAAGTTCCATATGGGTGCGCCATGATTTGCCGGCTGTGGGGTATTTTATGCGCCGGTTGTTGTGCGTTCTCGCCGCGCTCGGTTTTGCCACGCTCGCGACCAGCGAGCCGGCCGCCGCGTCCATTGTCGTCCATGTCGACCGCTCGAGCGAGCACATGGAGGTGATCGTCGACGGCGCGCCGCGCTACCACTGGCGGGTGTCGACGGCCCGGCGCGGCTATATCACCCCGCCCGGCATCTATCACCCGCAGCGGCTCGCTTTGCGCTGGTACTCGAAAAAATACGACAACGCGCCGATGCCGCATTCGATCTTCTTCTACGGCGGCTACGCGATTCACGGCACCTACGAGATTTCCGGGCTCGGCCGGGCGGTGTCGCACGGCTGCGTGCGGCTCGATCCCGCCAACGCCGCGATCCTTTACGATCTGGTCGAGCGCCGCGGCATGGGCAGCACCACGATCGTGGTGCATTAGGCCGGTCCTTGCGAGCCAAGCGAAGCAATCCAGTTTTGCAACACGGTCTGGATTGCTTCGCCGCTAACGCTCCCCGCAATGACGCATCTCACGTCTTCTTGCGCAGCAGCGCATCGAGGCTCCAGGCGCCGGCGCCGAACGCCACGACAATCAGCATGCCGCCCATCATCGACAGATGACCGAAGAAGGCCGCGGCCTGCACCCGCGCCTGCGCCGGCGGAGCCGACCAGTAGGCATGAAAGATCAGTGCCAGCGTCAGCGTGTAGAAGAACAAGGCCAGCGCCGCCCAGCGCGCGAACAGCCCGAATACCAGCAACAATCCGACCCCGAGCTCCATCAGGATCGCGCCGTAAATCATAAGGCCCGACAGCGGAATGCCGGCTTTCGCCATCTCGGCCGCGGTCGGGTCGATCGCGCCGAGCTTGTTGATGCCGCCGCGGATAAAAATCAGGGCGATCAAAATACGGCCCAGCACCACCACAAGGTTTTTCAGAGCGTCCATCGTTTTTCTCGTTGTGCCCGTCGTTATCGCGCCCCGCGGCGCCGACGTGCCGTGAGCCAATACGCGCTGTCAATCGGCCGTGACGGCGGTCGGGATCAACGGCGCGTGAACACGCTGTGAAGCACGCCATAACGGCGTTGCGCTCCGCGAAACTGCGGGCGGGTGGAGGCGTCGCCGCGTGGGGGCGGATGCAAGCGTCCTCCTTCTCGCGATGCGCCTTGGCACCCGAGGTTTGCTTCACGCTTTAAGAAAGCCCGTCCATTCGCCACCCGATATTTGCGCATGATCTTTTCCGAAAACCGCAACTGCACTTTTCGGGATCATGCGAAAAAGAAGGGGGGCGGAGCGCCGGAAGGCGCGTACCCTTTGCCGGGCCCAGCGGGGCCCGGCGCGCGCCACGCGAAACGAATGTTGCCACTCGTCCGCGCTTCGGGCGCGCTCGCCTTGCGGCGCTCCACCGCGGCACTCGCCGGTTGGCTTGCGCCGACCGGTTCAGCTCCAGGCCATGCTTCCTGGGACGCGGGTCGGGCGGGCGTTACCCGCCCTCGCCTATCCCAGTCCAGGGACTGCACCTCCCGCACCGGCCGTAGTACCGGCGTGAATGATGCCCGGAGCCGCCCGGGAGCGGTTTGCGAGACCGCCCGCGGGAACCGCACTTGCTCCACCTTCTAGGTCGCACCCGGAATGTGCCCTTCGATGAGCAAGCTTCGACGGATGCTATGTACTCACATCGGGGACGTTTGTCACTTCACGTCTCTGTGATTGGGACGAACCGGCGCGACGTTGGCTTTGGCTTGCTACCTGCGGAGTTACCGCCGGGCAAGTCCTAAAACGACCAGGAGAGCCCGATCCAATTCCTCGCGTGTCTGGGCATCGAGCGTGCCGATGACACGTCGGACTCGATCTTGCCGTGCGGTAAACAGCTTATCAGTCATGATTTGCGACTGGACCCGAAGGCCATTATTGGCGTCGGGACGAATGACGGGTCTGATCGGCAGCCGCTCCATCACCATGGATGTAATGGGGCAAGCCAAATAGCTCGTCGTTATCTCGCTGAGTTCGTTGGCCTGTACAATGACGACCGGACGAGGCCGGCCAAGCTCGCCTTGAGAGACTATGACAATATCGCCTCGGCTCAGCGCCATCCGCTGAAATCGCTGACCGCCTCGATCCAGGCGTCGATCTCGGCATTCTCCGGGTGCTTCGCCAACAACCGACCCTGACGGCGCAGATCAGCCCGCACCTTCGGATCCCGCAGATCGGGCACCCAGAACTGCACCGGACGCAAACCCTGCGCGCGCAGCCGCTTTCGGCGGGCGCTCATGCGCTGCTTGGCGGTCTTTGGGACGCTCCTTGGTCGCGGCTTGGTTCTCATTGCTGTACCGTAACATGTTACGCGACGTCTGGCAACGAGAGGGGGAAGATTACACATCCACCTTCAGCGCGGCGGTAAACGCATTGTGCGGAAGCAACCTCATCCGACGCACCTTGCTTTCAGACTAAATCGGATATCCGACAATTCCTGACGGGGATAACTTTAGGTCTCGGCTACAGCAGAATCGCCGCCTACGATGCATCTCCGACTTCAAAAAGTCCGTAACGGCCGGACGCGTGGTTCTTTGTAAAGTGAATAATGTGAGCCACCTCAGAAATCCAATCGGGGAGCGGCCGGTTCTCAATGACCAACACCTGATTGTTTGAGGGCAGAGCGCCCATCCACCGATAGAAGCACTCATCGACCCGGGTGCCACGCAAATCATCCGCTTGGCCTTCCGGCTTCCAGTAGGCAAGAAGCGGTGAATCCAAAACGAGCAAGCCAAGATGGGGCCTTGCCTTCGAAAGACACCGCTTGAGCAAGCCAAGGAGAAACGCAGAGCATGTAATTGCACGCAGGCCCTTGCCTTGGTCACCGCGTCGTCGCGCACCAATTGTGACATCCATTCGCGATTCTTCCCACGCAACTCGACCGGCTTCCGGAAAATCCCACGCCTGAAGAACGGCTTCGATTTCGGCAGCGAACTCCGTGGTCTCGGATGGAGGTAATGTTCCTCCCGGCGTTCCCGTGATTTTCTCTTCGCTAGCCGCAACTGCCTCACTCATACGCGCCAGCTCAGCCTGCAATTCATCCAGAACGTCCGCATCCTTGAGCTGAAACCGCAATTGCTGTGCTTCATGATCCAAATCACCAATTCCCCTTCGCCGCTCGCGAAGTATACTGGCGAGTTCCTGCGCTCGCCTCGAAACCTGTCGTTGTTCGTCCGCTGCACGATCCGTTCGAGCCGATAGCTGCTGACCCTCGACAGATAGCCGTTGCTTTGTCTCCACAAGCCCAGCGCGCAGCACGCCTATGCGTTCGATTTCTGCGCGTGCGGCCGCTGCAATCTGATCTGGGTCGGCGTCACAGCTCCTTTCGTGGACCTGCGCTTCCGGTGGCGCTCCACAGAAGGGGCACGGCCCGGGATGCAGCGTCTTAAACACCGCTCCGGATTCCGCAATCGCCTCTAATCTGTCCAGATCCGACTCGTAGTGTTCGTCCAACAAAGCAAAGCGTTCCATCAGCCCATCGATCTCGCTCTTTCGTCGACGAGAAGTTTGAACAAACCTCTCTAACAGGCGAAATCGATTACTCGCTGCCGCATGCTTTTGTTCATCCTCTGCGGCATCTTCCCCGATACTAGAGATGCGAAGCTGCAGGCGGTTGAGCCGATCGCGCGATTGCGTAATCTGCTCTTCTGGCGGCATCTTGGCTTGACGTTCTTCGATGAGAGAAGCAAGTGCGCTCTGGTTCGCAACGAGACGAGAGTGGCTATCTCTCGCTTCACGAATCGCAACTAGCGCAGAATCGTCTACTCCGGTCAGAACGAACTTGAAAGCCGCCTTCTCGATGGTGTTATTCACCCTGTTCTCGCTTAATACGGGTGATGACGTGTCAAAGATACGCGTCTCATTGACAATCGAGAGGTAGGCAAGATGACGAACTGTAAAAGAGACAGTCGCGGCCTGCGCATCTTTCCGTACACGACGACCGCCACAGCCTAACAGCTTCAATATCCTGTGAGAGAGGTTGTCATCTCGATCGCTATTATGGGTCGGTTTCAGAGCTTCGTCACTTTTGTTGTCCAGTTCATCATGATGACCGCTGCGCCAGAGAAATGCTCCTCCTTCGAGAGATCGCTGGAGGGTAAATTTCTGATCGTTGCTGAACGAAATCAGTAGCACTGCGCGATCATAGCCGGTGCGTTCCGGAATCTGCCTCAGTTCGGAACCGCCACCAAACATGAAATCGATAGTCTCGACGATAAAGGATTTCCCGGTTTCGCTCGCACCGCAGATGATGTTAAGCCCGGGTTTGAGAGCGACGTGCATCGCTGGCTTATCCGGGCCCAGATATGTCAACCGATCAATTTGCAGCGTCGCGCTCGTCATGCACTGGCCTCGATGCCGATTGCATTGACCACTCGTTCACCCATTGCCGCTGCCAGCTGTAGATCAGATGCCGAACCAAAATTATCGACTGTCCATTTGGCGCGCGCACGAAGAAGCCGATGATATCTGGTGGTCAGACATTCGACGAACGGTGCAGCTGGCTCTCCCGCCCGCCAAAGAAATCCCTCATCCGTCGGAACTTCGTTTAGGAGACCGCGACTTCTGAACAGAACTAGAGAGCGCTGGACCAATTCCCGGCGGACATATGGTTCCGCAACTCGATAGGGTGAAGGAGGATGGACACTTGTTGGCCCACCGAAGTCAGTCGTATGGACCAATATGTGGTCCAGCATAACCAAGCGATCTAGCGAAAACATATTCGGGTAAGCCTCTGTCAGTAAAATGACAAGGCGAATCCCTGTTTCGAGAGGCGTATTGAATGGGCTGCCAGCAGCGCTCATTCGCTGATCCAATCAATGGTACCATCGTTCACAAGCTGATGGCACACGCCTTGTTTGTCACGCGTGTCAACGACGGTGTAGAGGGCGTTGGCGGCTGGCGGCATGAGTGCGGCAGTTCTCAACGCCGCGTTGACTAGGTTGAACGCTCCGTCGTGATCTTCGTAGAGCACTGGCGTTATCGTACTCAACACGTCTTGCTGAAACCCTTCGAAGGTTCCGGGGCGCGTTGCGTCGCGTGCAAACTCCTTCAATGACTCAGCGCAGTAGAACTGCTGTCTACATGTGTCGAAATGTCGGCGGTCGCGTGGCTCATTGTCGAGAGTTGGAAGGTCAACGGTTCTCTCGCCCCGACGTTCAGCATAGACAGCGAAAAGCTGCGTCACGTAACGATTTTCATGGGCCAATGGATCAGTCGGTGGAGCAGCGATAGGGGGCCGGGCCGGAAGCCCGCCCCCGAATTGCTGCACATAGTACGGCGTGCCCTCCAGGTCCTTGATCACGTCCTCAACAGCCATCGGGCCGAAGATTTCGAAAGGCGCGTTTTCGACAAAGGTCCGTAGCTCGCCATCTAGAGGCACAGTTGAAGCCGTGATCTCCTTCGCAACGTTTTTGGCCCAATTTTCTATGAGGCCGGCTTTGAGCCTATCCGGATTAGTGAGAAGATGTTTGGCACCCGTGCCAATTCCCTTTGAGCCTAAGAATTTCATTTGACGGGGCAGAATGTAGTCGCCCTTGTGAGCGTGCCATAAGACCTTGCCCAGCTCTGGCCATAAATCACTTGGACTCAGCGATCGATTGAGGTGCTTACATTGAATATTGTCCCAAGGCCCAAGACACTTCTGGTCAGTGGTCCAACCGATGACGTCTCGGCCCATATCGCCGGGACCGCCGAAGCGCTCTATACCTAGATAACGCGGCGAGATTCTTCCCATCCAATTCTGGACAAGAACTTCAAAGCTGCTGTCATCCATGAGATGGACGCGAGCTGCCGGGGGAATTGGCGGTCCGGCTGAGATCTCGACCTGGGTCATGGGCTGCATAGGTAGCAACCATAGCGAGAGATTCGCCTTATACGCAAATCCATCGGCGAGATAAATTTATCACACATCCACCTTCAGCGCGGCGATGAACGCTTCCTGCGGGATGTCGACCTTGCCGAACTGGCGCATTTTCTTTTTGCCCTCTTTCTGCTTGTCGAGGAGCTTGCGCTTTCTGGTGACGTCGCCGCCGTAGCATTTTGCGGTGACGTCCTTCCTAAACGCGCGCACGGTTTCCCGCGCGATGATCTTGCCGCCGATGGCGGCCTGGATCGGCACCTGGAACATGTGCGGCGGGATCAGTTCTTTCAGCTTCTCGGCCATGGCGCGGCCGCGGCTCTCGGCGCGCGTCCGGTGCACCAGCATGGCGAGCGCATCGACCGGCTCGGCATTGACCAGCATCTGCAATTTCACCAGATCCGCCGGGCGGTAATCGGTGAGGTGATAGTCGAACGAGGCGTAGCCGCGCGACACCGATTTGAGCCGGTCGTAGAAATCGAACACCACCTCGTTGAGCGGCAGATTGTATTTCACCAGCGCGCGGTTGCCGACGTAAGTCAGTTCCTTCTGCTCGCCGCGGCGGTCCTGGCAGAGTTTCAGCACGGCGCCGAGATATTCGTCGGGCGTCAGCATGGTCGCCTCGATCCACGGCTCCTGCATTTCCTCGATGTGGTTCGGGTCCGGCATGTCGACCGGATTGTGGATTTCCAGTTCCTTGCCGTTGCGCAGCTTGATCTTGTAGATCACCGACGGCGCGGTCGCGATCAAATTGAGATTGAATTCGCGATCAAGCCGCTCCTGGATGATTTCCAGATGCAAGAGGCCGAGGAAGCCGCAGCGGAAGCCGAAGCCGAGCGCGGCGGAGGTTTCCATCTCGTAAGAGAAACTCGCGTCGTTGAGCCGGAGCCGCCCCATCGCCGCGCGCAGCGCCTCGAAATCGGCGGCGTCGACCGGGAACAGGCCGCAGAACACCACCGGGATCGCCGGGCGGAAGCCGGGCAGCGGCGACGCCACCGGTTTCTTCTCGTCGGTGATGGTGTCGCCGACGCGGGTGTCGGCCACGTCCTTGATCGAGGCGGTGAGGAAGCCGATCTCGCCGGGGCCGAGCGCGTCGAGCTCGACGCGCTTGGGGGTGAACACGCCGACGCGGTCGACCTCGTAGGCCGCGTTGGTCTGCATCATCAGGATGCGCTGGCCTTTTTTCAAAACGCCGTCGACGACGCGGAACAGGACCACCACGCCGAGATAGGCGTCGTACCAGCTATCGACCAAGAGCGCCTTCAGCGGCGCCGCGGCGTCGCCCTTGGGCGGCGGCAGGCGGGTGACGATGGCCTCCAGCACCTCCGCCACGTTCAGCCCGGTCTTGGCCGAGATCAGAATCGCGTTCGAGGCGTCGAGCCCGATGACGTCCTCGATCTGCTGCTTGACCTTGTCGGGCTCGGCGGCCGGCAGGTCGACCTTGTTGAGCACCGGCACGATTTCGAGATTGTTGTCGATCGCCTGATAGACATTGGCGAGCGTCTGCGCCTCGACGCCCTGGCTGGCGTCGACAACCAGCAGCGCGCCCTCGCAGGCGGCGAGCGAACGGTTGACCTCATAGGCGAAGTCGACGTGGCCGGGCGTGTCGATGAGGTTGAGGATGTAATCCTTGCCGTCGCGGGCGCGATACTTCAGGCGGACCGTCTGCGCCTTGATCGTGATGCCCCGTTCGCGCTCGATATCCATGGAATCGAGCACCTGCTCGACCATTTCGCGCGCTTCGAGCCCGCCGGTGAGCTGGATCAGCCGGTCGGCGAGCGTCGATTTGCCGTGGTCGATATGGGCGATGATCGAAAAATTGCGGATGCGATCGATAGGCGTCGCGGTCATGGCCGGCAGATAACATCGGCGCGGCAGGGCGGCAAGGCACAAGCGGTGGCCGGGTTCGCAATATCGGGCAGACGCGGTAAAAACAGCCGATGAAGATCGACACCATGCGCCGCATCGACCGGCTGGCCGGGGTGCCGCTGTGCGCCGTCGCCACGGTGCTGGTGTGGCTCGCCGACCGGTTCACCGCGCGGGAGGCCGGGCCGCCACGCCGCATTCTGTTCGTCGAACTGTCCGAGATGGGCACGACGGTCTTGGCGGAGCCCGCCATGCGCAAGGCCCGCGCGGCGCTGTCGGCCGAGCTGTTCTTCGTCATCTTCGCCCGCAATGTCGGCTCGCTCGAGCTCCTCGGCACCTTTGCGCCGGCCAATATTTTCACCATTTCGGACGCCTCGATGTTCGGCCTCGCCCGCGACGCGCTGCGCTTTCTGTGGTGGACGCGGCGCAACAAGATCGACACCGTCATCGATCTGGAATTGTTTTCGCGCTTCACCGCGCTGCTAAGCGGGCTGTCGGGAGCGCCGCGGCGCGTCGGCTTTTACCGCTTCCACCAGGAAGGGCTCTATCGCGGCGAAATGCTGAGCCATCGCGTCGCCTATAATCCGCACCTGCACATCGCTAAGAATTTCATCGCGCTGATCGACGCGCTATTGGCGCCGGCGGCGACCGTGCCTTATTCGAAGACGCTGATCGGCGACGACCAGATCGCGGCCGCGATCGCGCCGCCGAGCGCCGAAACCCGCGCGCAAGTGGTCGCCCGGCTATGCACGCTGGCGCCGTTCGATCCGGCGCGCCATCGGCTGGCGCTGATCAATCCCAACGCCAGCGAACTCTTGCCACACCGCCGCTGGATGCCGGAGCGCTACCAGGAGCTGATCCGCCGCATCCTTTCGTCTTACGACGATGTTTTCGTCGCCATCACCGGCGCGCCGGCGGAGCGCGCCGAGGCCGAGCGGCTCGCCGCCGCCAGCGGGCCGCGCTGCGTGTCGTTCGCCGGCCATTCGGCGCTCGCCGAACTGCCGGCGCTTTATGCCGAGAGCGTGCTGATGGTCACCAACGATTCCGGCCCGGCGCACTTCGCCGCGGCCACGGGCCTGCCGACCATCGTGCTGTTCGGCCCGGAAACGCCGCATCTCTACAAGCCGCTCGGCAATGCGCGCGCGCTCTATGCCGGGCTCGCCTGCTCGCCCTGCGTCAGCGCGCATAATCACCGCAAGACCGCCTGCACCGACAATGTCTGCATGCGCGCCATCAGCGTCGATGAGGTGTTTGCCGCGGTCGCCGAGGTGCTGGCCGAAAATCAGGTCTTGCGCCAGACGAAGACCGACGTCACCGCATAATTCCACACCGCGCCCATCAGCACGCCGGCGAGCCCGGCGAGCCACCAATTGTGGTTGCCGCTGTAGATGAAGCTTGCCACGCCGACATTGGAGACGGCGCCGATCGCGCAAACGAGCTGAAAGCGAATGAGCCCGCCGACGAAGGCCAGCCCGGTAAGCTTGCGGTCGCGATAGGTGAACACGTTGTTGAGGGTGAAATTCCACGCCATGGCGCCGATCGCCGCCGCGGTCTGCGCCGCGGCGAACGGCAGCGCGGCGCCGCGCAGCACGCTCCATAGAATGCCCATATGGATGCCGACGCCGGACAGCCCGACCAGGCAGAACATCAGGAAGCGCACCGACACGGCGCCGCGCGTCAGCCGCGCCACCATGTGGTCGGCAAGCCCGATCGCCAGGGCGGCATCGAGAGCGGCGTAATTGGCCGCGCCGCGCGCGGCGGCGGGCTGCTCGGCGACGCGAAGCCGGCCGCGCGCGGTCAATAGAATGTCGAGCAGAACGGCGGCGCTGTTGGGCGACAGCGCCGGCGCCAGCGCGTCGAACGCTTCGCGGCGGATGGCGAACGTGCCGCTGATCGGATCGGCAAGATCGGCGCGGGTAAAGCGCCGCACCAGCGCTTTCGACCAGTGATGCGTTCCGGCGGCGCCGACATAGCGGCTCGCCGCGACCAGGTCGGCGCCGCCGCGGATTTGCTCCAGCATGGCGGCGAGGAGCGTCGCATCGTGCGGTCCGTCGATATCGACGACGAGGAGAACGCGCGCCTGGCTCGCCAGCATTCCCTCCAGGCCGGCACCGACCGCGCCGCGGCGGCCGATGCGGCGCAGGCAGCGCACCCGTGGATCGGCGGCGGCGAAATCGCGCACGGCGGCGCCGGTGCCGTCGGGAGAATTATCGTCGACGAACAACACCTCCCATGCGGTGCCGGCGAGCGCGCGCTCGAGCGTGGCGAGCAGCGGGGCAATTTTGGCGCGGGCCTCGTAGGCCGGAACGATCACGGCAACGTCCGGGACCGCGGCAACGGCGCGGCCGGACGCGCGGGGAGGCGCGGATGCCGGTAGCGGCGCAGTGACCGCGGGGTCCGATGGAACGCCGTGCATCGGGCCAATTAAGGCGAAGCTCCACGAAAAGCAACGCGCTTGCGAATTGCCGCAATTCGTGACGCAATCATGGCGCTTGTGGCGCCGGAAGATCGCCGCCACCATGGCGATCGCGCGATCCCAGTGCAGCCAATCCATCGACCATGACCGCTGTTCAGCCGAACCCAGACCAGCGCGCCCGGCCGGCGCGCGGCGGAAACCCGCTCATCGCGGCGACGCAGCGTCTGATCGAGGAAGCCCGCGAGCCGCGCATCGTTGCCGTCGCGCTTGCGGCTTTCGTCGTCCTCTGGATGGGTTTTCAAACCGTCTCGCTGTGGCCGGTCGATCTGCGCAACGACGCCGCGGAGGCGGCGCTGTGGGCGCAGCATTTCGCCTTCGGCTACAAGCATCCGCCGCTGACGGCGTGGCTGTTCGGCCTGTGGTTCGCGGTGTTTCCGCGCACCGACTGGGCGATGCACCTCAACGCGGTGCTGCTGTCGGCGATCACGCTGGCCATCGCCTGGCGCACTGCGCGCGATGCTCTCGACAAGGACAAGGCGCTGTTCGGCCTTGCCGCACTGATCCTCATCCCGCTTTACACGTTCAAGACCGCGGAATTGAACGCCTCCACGGCGATGCTGCCGTTCTGGGCCGCGGCGTTACTGTTTTATCTGCGGGCGCGGCGCGGCCTCGGCGTGTGGGACTCGCTCTTCGCAGGCGGCTGCGCCAGCGCCTCGATGCTCGGCAAATATTGGACGGTCTATCTGTTCGCCGGCATGGCGGTTGCGGCCATCACCGGCCCGGGTACGCGGCGATTCTGGCGATCGCCGGCGCCTTATCTGATGGCGGCCGGCGCGCTCGCCGTTATCGCGCCGCATGTCTATTGGTACGTGACGCAGTCCGGCGGCTCCGACTACGCCTTCCTGCGGCAAAGCGTGATGACGACGGACCCCTTCTCGACGGCGCTGGAAAAATCGCTCGCCTATCTGTTCGGGGTGCTTGCCTATGCCGCCGGGCCGCTGGTGCTGCTCGCGCTGCTGCGGCCGAGCCGCGCCGCGCTCGCCGATTTGCTCTGGCCGGCGGATGATGAGCGGCGGCAGGCGCTGATCCTGTTCGCGGTGCCGATGCTGCTGCCGGCTTTGGTGAACCTCGTTTCGCCCTATCGGCTGACGCCGGACTGGTCGCTGCCGAACTGGACGCTCTTGCCGATCGTGCTCTACGGCTCGCGCAAGATCGCCGTGGACGCTTATGCGGCCGCAAGCGCCGGCCTGCTCGCGCTCGCGGTCAGCCTCGCTTTTCTGCTGGCCTCGCCGGTCAGCGCCTATCTGCATCTGCAAGCAGGCTTGGATTCGAACCGGCCGACCTCGCAGGAAGTCGCGCGCACAGCGCACAAGCTCACCGGCAAGCCGGTTGGCCTCTATTGGGGCTCGGCGGACGTGACCGGCAATTTGCCGTTCTATGCCGCGGGAGCGGACCCGCTTGAGAGCGATCCGCTGTCCGCGGCGAGCCGTGCCGAAATCGCCAGGCGGGGCTTATTGATCGCCTGCCTCGATGGCGATGCCGCCTGCCGGAATACGCAAAGCGCGCTCGCCGCCGCGAGCCGGGCGCGAAGGCCGAAGACCTTACAGTGCGCCGCACATTCCTCGGCTTCACCGGACCGCCGATCGGCATTCGCCTCGTCGCGCTGCCGGCGCAATAATGCCTGCGCTCAATAGCGGTATTGATCCGTCTTGAACGGGCCGTCCTGCGGCACGCCGATATATCTCCGACTGCTTGTCGGTGAGCTTGGAGAGCTTGACGCCGATCTTGTCGAGATGCAGCCGCGCCACTTTCTCGTCGAGATGCTTCGGCAGCGTATAGACCTTCTTCTCGTATTTGCCCGGGTTGGTCCACAGCTCGATCTGCGCCAGCGTCTGATTGGTGAACGACGACGACATCACGAATGACGGATGGCCCATCGCATTGCCGAGATTGACCAGCCGGCCCTCCGACAAAAGAATGATGCGCTTGCGATCCGGGAATTCGATCTCGTCGACCTGCGGCTTGATGTTGTTCCACTTCAGGTTCTTCAGCGCATGGACCTGAATCTCGCTGTCGAAGTGGCCGATATTGCAGACCACGGCGCGGTCCTTCATCTTGCGCATGTGCTCGATGGTGATGACGTCGACATTGCCGGTGGCGGTGACGAAAATGTCGGCCCGCGGCGCGGCGTCTTCCATGGTGACGACTTCGTAGCCTTCCATCGCCGCCTGCAGGGCGCAGATCGGATCGACCTCGGAGACCATGACGCGGCAGCCGGCCTGGCGCAGCGACGCCGCCGAGCCTTTGCCGACGTCGCCGAAACCGGCGACCATCGCCACTTTGCCGGACATCATCACGTCGGTGCCGCGGCGGATGCCGTCGACCAGCGACTTGCGGCAGCCATAGAGGTTGTCGAATTTCGACTTGGTGACGCTGTCGTTGACGTTGATGGCGGGGAACAAGAGCGTGCCCTTCTTCTGCATGTCGTAGAGCCGGTGCACGCCGGTCGTGGTTTCCTCCGACACGCCCTTGATCGATTTTGCCAGTTCGCCGAACCAGCCCTTCGGCTTTTCCTTTAAGAGGCGCTTGATCAGCGCGTAAAAGACTTCCTCTTCCTCGTTATTGTGCTGGTCGAGGAAGACGGTGTCGCCCTTTTCGGCGCGCACGCCCTGATGCACGAACATGGTGGCGTCGCCGCCGTCGTCGAGAATCATGTTCGGCATGCCGCCGCCGTGCCAGTCGAACAGCCGGGCGGTGTAGTCCCAGTAATCCTTCAGGCTTTCGCCCTTGACCGCGAACACCGGCGTGCCGCCGGCGGCGACCGCCGCCGCGGCGTGGTCCTGGGTCGAATAAATGTTGCAGGAGACCCAGCGCACGTCGGCGCCGAGCGCTTTGAGCGTCTCGATCAGCACCGCGGTCTGGATGGTCATGTGCAGCGAACCGGCGATGCGCGCGCCCTTGAGCGTTTGCTTCGGGCCGTATTCCTCGCGCGTCGCCATCAAGCCGGGCATTTCGGTCTCGGCGATGTCGATTTCCTTGCGGCCCCATTCGGCAAGCCCGATGTCCTTGACGACATAATCGGAGAACGAGGCGTGGGCCTTCGGCTGGGTCGACGTGCTCATGGCAATCCTTTGGCGATCCTCTTGGCGGTCCCGTGACCGGCAGCTTTTTGGGGTGACGGCGGTGCCTATAGCAGGGCCGTGGCACGGCGACAATAACACATAAAGATTCCTTTATGTCCATGCCGAACCCGGGCCGGGCCGCGCCCCGAACCCGTTGGCCCGCCGATTTATGACAACATGGATCAAGCCGGCATGGATCGAGCGGCGGCGGCGCTGACGGCGGAACGCCGGCTCGTCATTGCGAGGAGCAAAGCGGCGAAGCAATCCAGACTAAAGCGAATGACCGGATTGCGTCGCTCCGCCCGCAATGACGGTGAAGTGTCAGCTCGCCTTCGGCGCCTCCGCGGCGACCGGCCGCTGCGCCTGTTTGACGACGCCGGCTTGCGTCAAGGCCGCCGCGATCTGCTGCATGCGATTGATGAGATCGACCGCCGCGGCCGGCGGCAACACCAGACGGCAGGCCGGATAGCGCCGGCCGGTGATCGGCGTGTTGGCTTTGACATCGTCGAACCGGGTCACGCCGAGTTCGATGCGCAGCGTCTGGCCGTCGAAAATCAGGCCGGTGATCGAGTTGGCGAAAGTTTCCCCCATGTCGGCGCGATCGACATAGCGGATTGCCGCGGGTTGGCGGGCAGCTTCGCCAGCCGGCGCGCCGGCGGGTTTGGCAGGACTGCCTTTGGTGGTCGATTCGGGACTCATTTGCTTTGTCTCCTTCGGACGAATTTTTCTGGCCGAGCCTTTGCCGGACGATGCCTTGTTCCGCGTTGCCCCGCGTTTCATCAGCCAATCCTAATTCAAGGTCTGGATCAATCAGCTTCACCAAACCGCGAACTAATCAGCGCCGCCAACGCGTCCACGACTTCAGCGGCCTCCCGGCCGGTGGCCTCGATGGTGATTGAGGTGCCGGGCGCCGCGGCCAGCATCATCAGACCCATGATCGAGGTGCCGCCGACGGTGTCGCCGTTGCGCCGCACGCGAACCTCGGCGTCGAATTTCTCGACGGTCTGGACAAATTTAGCCGAGGCCCGCGCGTGCAGGCCTTTCTTGTTGCAGATAACGAAAACCCGACTGACAGCGCCGTCGGACGCCTGGCCCGCGCCGGGCATTGCGGCGCTGTGGGCCGGATCGTTCATTTGCCGGTGAGCACACGACTGGCGATGGTGACGTATTTGCGCCCGGCTTCCTGAGCCGCGGTGACGGCTTCGGCCAGCGGACACTCGTCGCGAACCTTCGCGAGCTTGACCAGCATCGGCAGATTAATGCCGGCCAGCACTTCGACCTTGGGCCGGCTCATCACCGAGATGGCAAGATTGGATGGGGTGCCGCCGAACATGTCGGTGAGGATGGCGACACCGTCGCCGCTATCGACGCGCCGCACCGCTTCGATGATGTCTTTGCGACGTTCTTCGACGTCGTCATCCGGACCGATCGTAACCGCTTCGATCTGGGCCTGAGGTCCAACGACGTGTTCTAGGGCGGCGCGAAACTCAAGGGCCAGCCGGCCGTGGGTCACAAGCACAAGACCAATCATGGAACTCCCCGCGGGCGCGTCCCGGTTGCACCGCACGAAAGGCTGCACATCTTGACCATCCGAAGCCACGGCGCAAGAGGCATTTTGAGCAATTTCCGAAGCTTGCTGCATTGCAATAGGCCGGGGCGGCCAGACCGCGGCGGGGCCATCCACGCCGAGGGCGGCTACCATAGCGGACATAGTTGGACGATTATGGTTAACCAATCGCCAATTCGTCGCGCGCCCTATCGGCAACCGGGCAGGCCGGCCGAAACGTCGATGGAACGGGCGCCAAGGGGCCCCATAAGGGCAAGGACAGCCGGCAGCGCCGCCGCTTCCCGCGCCACGGCCAACCGGGGGATCGCAATGCCTTCGATGACGGCGGACGGCGTTTCCGGCAGGCGCTCGGCATCGGCGGCGGCGAGATCGACCACAAGGCCGACAACGGCGCAGGGCTCGTAGTCGAGCCGTATTATGCCGGTGCCGCGCAGCTCGATCAGGCCGGCGAGCACCGGCGGCGGCCGCACCAGAAGCCGGCCGCCGGCGCCGCTTAGTTCGACGCGATCGTCGCCGATGAGCCGGGCAAAGCGCAAATGCCCGGCAATGGCGGCCTCGATCAATTGCAGCGCCAGGCTGGATTTGCCGGCGCCCGAAGGTCCGCGGATCAGCACCGCGCGCGCCCCGACCAGGACGGCAGACGCGTGAACGGTCGCCGATGTCATCACATCGCCGGCAGGCGAACGATGAAGCGGGCGCCGAGCACATCCGGCGTGCCGTCCGGTCCGGGCGCGCCGGTGCGGTTCTCGACCCAGATGGCGCCGCCATGCGCCTCGACGATCTGCTTGGAGATCGAAAGACCGAGGCCGGAATTCTGACCGAAGCCCTGATGCGGACGATCGGTGTAGAAGCGCTCGAAAATCTTGTCGCGCACATCGTCGCGCACGCCCGGCCCGTTGTCGTCGACAAAAATCTCGATCTGATTGCGCAGCCGCCGGCAGGTGATGCGCACCGCGCCGCCCTGCGGCGAGAACGAGCGCGCATTCTCGATCAGATTGTCGATGACCTGGCCGAGCCGTGAATCGTGACCCGGAACCTGGAACAGGCGCGGACCGCCGCCTTCGAATTTCAGCGTGACCTTGACGCCGTCGTCGCGCTTGACCTCGTTGGCCACGCCGACAAGCGTGTTGAGAAGCCTGGCGATATCGACCGGCGCCGACTCCTGGCGCTGCAGCTCGGCGTCGAGCCGGCTGGCGTCGGAAATGTCCGAGATCAGCCGGTCGAGCCGGCGCACGTCGTGCTGAATGATATTGAGAAGCCGTCCCCGGCTCTCGTCGGTCTTGGCGACCGGCAATGTCTCCACCGCGGAGCGCAGCGAGGTGAGCGGATTTTTCAGTTCGTGGGAGACGTCCGCGGCAAAGCTTTCGATCCCTTCGATGCGCGAATACAGCGCGCTGGTCATGTCGCGCAGCGCCCCCGAAAGGTGGCCGATCTCATCGCGGCGCCTCGTCAAATCGGGAATCTCCACCCGCGAGCGGATGCGGCGGCGCACGCTTTCCGCGGCGCTGGCCAGCCGCCGCACCGGCTCCGCGATGGTGCCGGCGAGCAGGATCGACAGCACGATCATGACGCCGGCGGCGACCAGAAACACCTTCAAGATGCCAAGCCGCTCGGCTTCCACCATGTTGTCGATATCGGCGCCTTGCGTCGACAGCATCAGCGCGCCGCGCACCGCGCGGAAGCGCTGCACCGGAACCGCGACCGAAACGATGACGTCGCCGCGGTCGTTGATGCGCACCATGCTGGCGTCCTGGCCGTCCAAGGCCTGCGCCACTTCGCTGTAGCCCTTGCCGTCGTCGGCGCCGAGCTCGTGGTAGAGCGGCAGGTCGCCGCGGCCGAGCCACATCCGCAGCGCGATGAACGCGCGCTCGAACAGGCCGGGCTTTTCCGCGGTCGGCGACGGCAGATCGAAGCGCAGCACATCGCCGCGGCCGAACAGATTGCGGCTGTCGACCAGCAGCACGCCGTCGCGATCGTAAATGCGCGCCCGCGTCTTGGTCGGCGACACCAGCCGCCGCAGGATAGGCGCCACGCGTTCGGGATTGATCGGGAAATCGATGCCGTAAAGTGCGTCTTCGTTGGGACCGTAGCTTTGCCCCGGCCGCAGATTTTGCAGCTTGTCGGGATCGAGCGTGATCGAGGAATCGTTTTCCACCGTGGCGGAAGACGCGATCGCACCGGCGATGATCTGGCCCTGCACCAACAGGCTCTGAATGCGAGCGTCGATCAATCCGGCGCGGAACTGCGAGAGAAAGGTGATGCCGATCGACAGCACCACGAGCCCGGTGAGATTGAGAACGACGATGCGCCGCGTCAGGCTCGACGAGCTCTGCGTGGCGAAGAACTGCAGCGCCTGATGCAGCCAATGGCGGACGCGCGCCATGCCGTGCGGCTGCGCCAGCGCGTCGTCCTCGCCGACGCCATCGGCCCCGCCGTCGATCTGGCTTTCACTGCGCGGCTCGGACATCGCCGGAGCGTCAGCCTCGGACTCTGCACGTTCTGCGGTTCGATCGAGCACGTCGTCTGCCGGGGTTTTGATCATGCTCCGCCACCTCGCGGGCATGGACGCCATTATTACCGCACGCCGGCCGTCCAGTCAGCGGCCAAGCCGCCGGCGGCCAAAAAGGCAGCGCCCCAAGGCCTGTTGCGCGCTAAAGGGAGCCTGAACCGTTCGGAAAGCCTTCTTTCCCGGTCCGGTCCTCGCTCGGCGCGAGGATTATTCCTTAAAACGATAGCCGACGCCGTACAGCGTCTCGATCATGTCGAATTCGTTGTCGCTCGCCTTGAACTTCTTGCGCAGCCGCTTGATGTGGCTGTCGATGGTGCGATCGTCGACATAGACCTGGTCGTCATAAGCCGCATCCATCAGGGCGTTGCGGCTTTTCACCACGCCGGGGCGGCTCGCGAGCGCATGCAGGATCAGGAACTCGGTGACGGTGAGCGTGACCGGTTCGTTCTTCCAGGTGCAGGTGTGGCGTTCGGGATCCATGCGCAGGAGGCCGCGTTCCAGCACCTTGCTGTCGGCTTCCTTCGGCGCGGTGCCGTCTTTCGGCTGCCCGCGGCGCAGCACGGCCTTGACGCGCTCGACCAGAAGCCGCTGCGAAAACGGCTTCCGGATAAAATCGTCGGCGCCCATTTTCAGGCCGAACAATTCGTCGATCTCCTCATCCTTGGAGGTGAGGAAAATCACCGGCACGTCCGACTTCTGCCGCAAGCGGCGGAGCGTCTCCATACCGTCCATGCGCGGCATTTTGATATCGAGAATGGCAAGATCCGGCGGCGCGGTCTTGAAGCCATCGAGCGCCGAGGCACCGTCGGTATAAGTATTGATGCGGTAGCCTTCCGCCTCCAGTGCGATCGACACGGAGGTGAGAATGTTGCGGTCGTCGTCGACGAGAGCGATTGTCGGCATAGCGGCCTTCTTACCATGAGTTGGCCGCAGCATCGAATGCCCGGCCCCGCAACCTTTCAAACCCCATGTGGGGGCGGAAGTGTGACGAGACAAGGCGAAATCGGGGCAATTACGCGGGCTTGGCTGAAGATCCGAGAGGCCTGCGCGCAGGCCATGGGGGCTAGAGTGAGTGTTCATACGAACGGGACTGCCGCTGGAACGTGATGGGCGAAGCCAACCAACCCGACGCGAGACGCCAACCGCCGATGCCCGGCCTGATGCCGGATCGGCTGCCGGAAAACGCTCCGGCGCCGGATTTCGACCCAAAAGCGCTGGCCAAAGCGCTGCTACGGACCGTCCGGGCCGGTTCGCTGGCGACGATCGACCGCAATACCGGCCATCCGTTCGCATCGCTGGTCAATGTCGCGACCGACAGCGACGGCGCCCCCATCATCCTGATCTCGCGGCTTTCGACCCACACCGCGAATTTGGAGGCGGATCCCCGCACCTCGGTGCTGTTCGCCGCGACCGGGAAGGGCGATCCGTTGGCTCATCCGCGCCTGACCGTGATCGGCAGTTTCGCGCGGGTGCCGCGCGACGGCGCCATTGAACCAAGGCTGCGCCGGCGGTTTCTCGCCCGCCATCCGAAAGCCGAGCTCTATGCCGGATTCGGCGATTTTGCGTTCTGGCGGCTGGAAGCCGTCTCGGCGCACCTCAATGGCGGCTTCGCCCGCGCCGCGGACCTCAAAGCCGCCGAGGTATTGACGGATATTTCCGGCGCGGACGATCTGATCGAGGGGGAGACGAGCGCCGTAGAGCATATGAACGCCGACCACGCCGAGGCGTTGCGGCTTTATGCGTCGAAGCTCCTTGGCGCGCCGGACGGCGCGTGGCGGCTGGTCGGGCTCGACCCCGATGGCCTCGATCTCGCCTGCGGCGACGCCATGATCCGGCTCAATTTTCCGCAGCGTGTCGGCACCGCCCAACAATTGCGCACGATGCTCGTCGATCTGGCGGCAAAGGCGAGGGAAGTTTGAGGCTGTTTGCCGCCGGCGGAGACCATCGGCGCGGTGCGCAGTTTCGCTGCACTGCAGCGGCGGAACAGGGCCGGTATCTTCCGGTTAGGCTTGAGAATGCTGCGGTCTTGCTGCGGCCTGCTTTGACCCGGCTCCGGTCTTGGCAGACGCCGGGATGCTCGTTAATAGGATCGCACGCTCACCGGCGGTACGTTTGACCGCGAACATCACGGGATGGCTGTTTTTCTGCCCGATGCGGCCGGGCGGGCCATAAGCGGAGGCATAAGTGCAGGAGACGGGTGTGAGGAACGGCGCTTACGGCGCCGACAAATTCGGCTTCAAAGATCTCGCCGGCATCAATTGGAATTTGAGCGAAGCTCCGCTCTACGAACACGCCATCCGCAACGGCGAGGCGACGATCGTCGCAGGCGGCGCATTGTGCGCCGAAACCGGCCATCACACCGGCCGCTCGCCCAAGGACAAACACACCGTCGTCGATGCGCTGACCGAGAACACCGTGTGGTGGGACGGCAATCGCAAGCAAAGCAAAGAGCACTTCGACAATCTGCTCGCCGACTTCCTGGCGCACGCCAAGGGCAAGACGCTGTTCGCGCAAGACCTCTACGGCGGCGCCGACTCCAAATACCGCATCAAGGCGCGGGTGTTTACCGAATACGCCTGGCACTCGCTGTTCATCCGCCAGCTCCTGATCCGCCCGCAGGCTTCCGAGCTCGCCGGCTACGTTCCGGACATGACCATCGTCGACCTGCCGTCGTTCAAACCGGACGCCAAACGTCACGGCGGCCGCGAAGGCTCCGATACGATGGTGGCGATCGATTTCACCCGCAAGATTGTTCTGATCTGCGGGTCTTCTTATGCCGGCGAGATGAAGAAGTCGGTGTTCACGACCTTGAATTTCTATCTGCCGGCGCAAGGCGTGATGCCGATGCACTGCTCCGCCAATGTCGGCGATGACGATGACGTGGCGCTGTTCTTCGGCCTGTCCGGCACCGGCAAGACGACGCTATCGGCCGATCCGAAGCGCACGCTGATCGGCGACGACGAGCATGGCTGGTCGCCCGAGGGCGTGTTCAACTTCGAGGGCGGCTGCTACGCCAAGACCATCAAGCTGTCGGCCGAAGCCGAGCCGGAAATCTACGCCGCCACCAACCGCTTTGGCGCCGTGCTGGAAAACGTCACCTTCGATCCGCTGACGCGCGTTCCGGACTACGACAGCGACAAGAAGACCGAGAACACCCGCTCGGCCTATCCGGTCGAGTTCATGCCGCTGGCGTCGAAAACCGGGCGCGCCGGGCAGCCGAAGAACATCATCTTCCTCACCGCCGACGCTTTCGGCGTCATGCCGCCGATCGCCAAGCTCACGCCGGCGCAGGCGATGTATCACTTCCTGTCCGGCTATACCGCCAAGGTCGCCGGCACCGAAAAGGGCCTGGTCGGCGTGCAGCCGGAATTCTCCACCTGTTTCGCCGCCCCGTTCCTGCCGCGCCCGCCCGCCGAATATGGACGGCTGCTGCGCGACTTGATCAAAAAGCACAATGTCGATTGCTGGCTGGTCAATTCCGGCTGGACCGGCGGCATCTACGGCGTCGGCCGCCGCATGCCGATCAAGGTCACGCGCGCGCTCGTCACCGGCGCGCTCGACGGCTCGCTGAAAAACGCCAGCTACCGCACCGACCCGTATTTCGGCTTTGCGGTGCCGACCTCGGTGCCGGGCATCGAGCCGCACATCCTTTATCCGCAAAAAACCTGGCAGGACAAAAAAGCGTTCGACGAAACCGCGCGCAAGCTCGTCGGCATGTTCCAGAAGAATTTCACCAAATACGAAAGCGCCGTCGACGCCGAAGTCCGCGCCGCCGCGCCGGAAGTGCGGCTGGCGGCGGAGTGACGGGGCTTACGCATTCCAGGGATTGAGAACGGGAACGCCGGCACCGGCAATGTCGCGCTCGTTGCGCGTCACCAATGTCATGCCGCGCACCAACGCAGTTGCCGCGAGCAGGCCGTCGACAATTGGAAAGACGCGTTTGGCGGCGAGACGCCCCCATGCCTCGGCAATATCGGCATCCACGGCGATCATTCTGTCCGCATAGTGTAATCGCAGATGATCGAGCCATCGGTCATAGACCGCCGCCTGCGCGCGATCGCGGGCGGCGCATTGCGCGGCGCCTTTGGCAATTTCGCCGAGAGTCAAAACACTGATCCAGAGTGCCTCCGGGTCGGCGCGCCTCATCCACGACAATACCCGTGGGTCAGCCCGCTTACGGCGCACCTCGGAAATCACGTTGGTATCAAGCAGGAACGTCACAGATCGATGTCCCGCCCGGTATCCTTGGAGCGGTCATTGATCGTATCGATCGTTTCGTCGTCCCACTTGGGGCCGCTCAGGAGGAATTCGACGAGGCTGGGACGCGCCGCGTTCAGGTGTCGATACTCCTCGACCGAGAGGACGACCGCCGTATCCGCACCGCGATGCGTCACGATCTGCGGGCCTTCGGATGCCGCCCGCTTCACAAGCTCCGCAAATTTAGCCTTCGCCTCCTGCATCTGCCATTTGCGCATTGCGTCGCCCTGACCGGTCAGTCCGGTCAGATATTAGTCCAGTCCCCATGCTTTTTCAACCTGGCAAAGTTATCAGGCCGGCAAGTCTGGTATGACCAGCATGACCTCGCCGACGAATTCACGGACTCCGCCCGATGCAAAATTTTCCCCTCGGCCGTAACGGCCCGCTCGTCTCCGCCTTCGGTCTCGGCTGCATGGGCATGTCCGGCATCTACGGCCCGGCCGATGATGCCGAGTCGATAGCCACCATTCATGCCGCGCTCGAAGCCGGCATCACGGCGATCGACACCGGCGATTTCTACGGCATGGGCCACAATGAAATGCTGATCCGCGACGCGCTCAAAGGCGGCAAGCGCGAGCGCGCCTTCATCATGGTCAAATGCGGATCGATGCGCAGCCCCGACGGCAAGATCATCGGCGACGACGCCCGGCCGGCCGCGATCAAGAATTTTCTCAGCTATTCGCTGCGACGGCTCAACACCGATTACGTCGACCTCTATCAGCCGTCGCGGGTCGATCCGCATGTGCCGATCGAAGACACGGTCGGCGCCATCGCCGACATGGTGAAGGCCGGCTATGTCCGGCATATCGGCCTGTCGGAAGCCTCCGCCAAGACCATCCGGCAGGCGGCGGCGGTGCATCCGATCGCGGCGCTGCAGATCGAATATTCGCTGTTCACGCGCGGCATCGAGCGCGACATATTGCCCACGCTGCGCGAGCTCGGCATGGCGCTGGTCGCCTAT
Source organism: uncultured Alphaproteobacteria bacterium (assembly GCA_963827465.1). GTDB lineage: Bacteria > Pseudomonadota > Alphaproteobacteria > Rhizobiales > Xanthobacteraceae > BOG-931. The sequence goes on along the minus strand of CAWHBC010000040.1, from coordinate 54,630 downwards.
GGCGTGCTCTCCAGCGGCCTGATCAGCGACCGTGCGCAAGCCGCGCGGACCGCGCCGAGCGAGCTGCGCACCCGGCGGCCGCGGTTCTTCGCCGAGAATTTCGACAAGAATTTCGGCCTCGTCGAAGCATTGGGCAAAATCGCCCGCGACAAGGGCATCTCGACGCAGGCGCTGGCTTTTGCCTGGGTCAAGTCGCGCGGCGACGACGTCTTTCCGCTGATCGGCGCCCGGCGGCGCGATCAGTTGGCCGAGGCGCTGCGCGCCGCCGACGTGACCTTGTCGGCGGCCGACCTTGCCCGCATCGAGCAGGCGGCGCCGCCGGAGGCGGTCTCCGGCACCCGCTACATGCCGGCGGTGATGGCGCATATGGACAGCGAGGCTTAGTCGCGCATTACCCGGAACCGACGCGCGACGGATTTTGAAAACGCCGACCATAACAAAGGCCCATTTGCGGGTTGCTCTCGGCCCCAGGCGCTTTTTCTTTGTCACGGGTCTGTGCCATAGTTGTGCAGGTAACCCATGACCGGCGCTTGATTTTGACCTGATGGCCAGAGAAGTCGACCCGCTCAAACTGTCCGCGCCGCATGTCTTCCTGGTCCGGATGCTGCTGTTCGTCGTGGCGTTCGGGGTGATCGTGTTCGTGCTGCAGAAGCAGATCCAGGTCGCGTTCATGGCCAACCCGTGGCTGAACGCCTTGATCATCCTGGTGCTGGCCGTCGGCGTCATCCTGGCGCTGCGCCAGGTGGTGCGGCTTTATCCCGAGATCGCCTGGGTGAACGGGTTCCGGCTCAACGACCCGCGCCACGCGCAGCGCACGCCGGTGCTGCTGGCGCCGATGGCCGCCATTCTGCGCAGCCGCATGGGCCGCATGGCGATCTCGGCGCAGATGATGCGCGGCATTCTCGACTCGATCGCCATGCGTCTCGACGAAGCGCGCGACATTTCGCGCTACATGACCGGCCTCCTCGTGTTCCTCGGGCTGCTCGGCACGTTCTGGGGCCTGATCGCGACGGTGGGTTCGGTCGGCGGCGTGATCCAGGGGCTGAAAGCGACCGGCGACGCCGCCTCGATGTTCGATTCGTTGCGCCAGGGCCTGGCCGCGCCGCTGTCCGGCATGGGCATTTCGTTCTCGTCGTCGCTGTTCGGTCTAGCCGGTTCGCTGGTGCTCGGCTTTCTCGACCTGCAGTCGAGCCAGGCGCAGAACCGCTTCTATACCGAATTGGAAGACTGGCTCTCGACCACGGTTTACGACTATGGCGCCGAGCCGGCCGGGGCGGGCGGCGATCCCGGCGAAATGCGCGGCGCCATCGAACGGCTGCGCGCCGCCGTCACCGAAGCCGGCGGCAGCAAAGCCGCCTCCGCCGCCATGGCCAATCTGGCCGAAGCGATCCAGGGCCTGGTGCAGCATATGCGGGTCGAGCAGCAGACCATCCGCAGTTGGGTCGACGGCCAGGCCGAGCAGCAAGGCGAGATCAAGCGGCTGTTGGAGATCATCGCGCGCGAAGACGTCCGATCTTAAGCGCGCTTCCGCGGCCATGCGAACAGGGCCGATCGAGCAAAGACCGGCCGGGTAGAGGCCGGATCGAGTAGAGATAATGGCGCTTGCACGGACCCGCCGCGGCGAAAGCGGCATGAACTACTGGCCGGGCTTCGTCGACGCCTTGTCGACGCTGATTCTCAGCATCATTTTTCTGCTCAGCATCTTTGTCGTGGTGCAGTTCTATCTGCAGCAGGAAGTCCAGGGACAAAGCTCGGCCCTGAAGAAATTGGATGCACAAGTCGGCCAGCTGTCCGATCTGTTGTCGATGGAGAAGGGCAGCAACGCCGATCTGCAGAAGCAGCTTTCCGGGCTGCAGGCGACGCTCGCCACGACCCAGGACACCCTCACCAGCACACAAGCCACCCTCGCCACGGCGCAGAGCGATCGCGACAAATACAAAGGCCTTTCCGCCGCGGCCGCCGCCAACGCCGCGGCGGCACAAACCGACCGCGACAAATACAAGGCGCTTTACGAGGGCGCCGAAACCGCCACCACGGCGGCGCAAAGCAAAGCCGGCGAGCTTTCCAGCCAGCTCACCGGCGAAAAGGATATCTCCGCGAAAGCGCTGGCCGAGGTCGACACGCTCAACCAGCAGGTCGCGGCGTTGCGCACGCAACTCGCGGCGCTCAACAGCGCGCTCGGCATCTCGGAAAAGAAGGACCAGGACTCGCAGCAGCGCATTGCCGATCTCGGCCAGAAGCTCAACCTTGCGCTCGCCAAGGACGTCCAGCAGCTGTCGGCCTATCGCTCCGACTTTTTCGGCAAGCTGCGCCAAATTCTCGGCGACCGGCCCGACATCCGCGTCGTCGGCGACCGCTTCGTGCTGCAGTCGGAGATTTTCTTCGATAGCGGCAGTGCCAATCTCAAGCCGGACGGCAGCGCCGAGCTCGACAAGGTCGCGACCGCCGTGATCGCGCTGGAAGGCCAGATTCCCGCCGACATCCCCTGGGTGCTTCGGGTCGACGGCCACACCGACGTGCGGCCGGTGCTGGGGCAATTCAAATCCAACTGGGATCTGTCGGCGGCGCGCGCCATTGCCGTGGTGAAATATCTGGTCGCCAAGGGCGTGCAGCCCAATCGCCTGGTGGCGGCCGGCTTCGGCGAATTCCAGCCGATCGATACCGGCATGACCGAAGAGGCCTATCGGCGCAATCGCCGCATCGAATTCAAGCTCACCGAGCGCTGATCGCGGCTTGGATTTTAGCGAAGCATGATCTTTTCGGAAAACCGGCTTCCACTTTTCGGGATCGTGCTTTAGCGCACCAGCACGTTGCTGAACTGCCAGGGATCGCGCTTGTCGATGTCCTCTGCGAACAGCCCTGGCCGATCCGTAATCGGCGTCCAATCGGTATAGGCGCCGATCACCGGCCCGAGATACGGCATCTGCACCTCGAGGCAGCGGCGGAAATCCATCTCGTCGGCCTCGACAATGCCGGCCTGCGGATTTTCCAGCGCCCACACCATGCCGGCCAGCACGGCGGAGGTCACCTGCAGCCCGGTGGCATTCTGATAAGGCGCGATCTCGCGCGTTTCGTCGATCGAAAGCTGCGAGCCGTACCAATAGGCGTTTTTCTTGTGGCCGTAGACCAGAACGCCGAGCTCGTCGATGCCGTCGGCGATCTCGTGCTCGTCGAGAATATGAATGGCCGGCTGCCGCTTGCCGGCCTGGCCGAACAATTCGTGCAGCGACAGCACCGCGTCGTTGCACGGATGGTAGGCATAATGGCAGGTCGGCCGGTAGGTCACTTTGCGGCCCGCCCGCAGCGTGAAGAAGTCGGCGATCGAGATCGACTCGTTATGCGTGACCAGGAAGCCGTATTGCGCCTTGGCCGTGGGCGTCCATGAGCGCACGCGGGTGTTGGCGCCGGGCTGGGTCAGATAGATCGCCGCCTGGCAGCCGGTTTTGTGCTTGAAGCCGTTTTTCGGCAGCTTCTTTTCGTGCGTGCCCCAGCCGAGTTCGGCCGGCTGCATGCCTTCGGAGAGGAAACCTTCCACCGACCAGGTATTGACGAAGACTTCGATCGGCTTCGGCTTGATGGCGCGCTGGGTGTCGCGCTCGGCAATGTGGATGCCTTTGACGCCGAGCTTCTTGGCGAGCGCCGCCCCATTGCTCGCGGGTCTTCGGCTCCTTGAATTTCACCTTGAGATCGCCGGCGATGTTGAGGAGCGCCTGCTTGACGAACCACGACACCATGCCCGGATTGGCGCCGCAGCACGACACCGCGGTGGTGCCGCCGGGGTTTTTGCGCCGCGCCGCCAGCACCGTCTCGCGCAGCGCGTAGTTCGACCGCGCCTCCGGACCGAGCTTTGAGTCGAAGTAAAATCCGGCCCAGGGCTCGACCACGGTGTCGATGTAAAGCACGCCGATCTCGCGGCAGAATTCCATGATCTCGACCGACGAGGTGTCGACCGAGAGATTGACGCAAAAACCCTGGCCGCCGCCCTCGGTGAGCAACGGGCCCAACAGTTTGCGGTAATTGTCGCGGGTGACGGCCTGGTGGATGAAGCGAATGCCGCGGTCGTCCAGCAGCTTGCGGTCCTTGTCCTCGGGATCGATGACGACGAAGCGGGATTTGTCATAATCGAAATGGCGCTCGATCAAAGGCAGCGTGCCTTTGCCGATCGAGCCGAATCCGATCATCACGACAGGGCCGGTGATGCGGCCATGCTTGAGCCATTGCGCCATCGTCGAAATCTCCGAACACCAATAGGACGGTGATATCTGCGGGCTTGCGAGAACGGAAGAGACGCCGCGGATTTGTCCCCGGCGTCCCCGCTGTTAGGCCGCGCGCAGGCGGCGAACGCGCGCCCGCTCGGTGCGCCGATCCTCGGCCACGAGCGCGGCGAGGTCCGGCGCCGGCGCCACCCGCCCGGCGGCCCCGATCAGGCCGCGCGCGCCATCGAGCGCGCCGGGCTTGAGCTCGAGCGCCAGCAAGCGATGCGGCTCGAAGGCGCCGGGCATCCACAGCGCGGCGGTCTTGGCGCCGGAAAAGCCGAACCGCGAATAATAGGCGGCATCGCCGACCAGAATAATGGCGCCGTGGCCGGCGAGCCGCGCCCGCGCGATCGCGCGCTGCATCAAGCGCGTGCCGATGCCGCGATTGCGATGGCCGGGGTGGACCGCGAGCGGACCGAGCAACAGCGCGCCGCAGGCCGGACCGGCGCTGATATTCCACAGCCGGACCGTGCCGACGAAGCGGCCGCGGTCGGTCGCGATCAGCGACAGCCCGTCGGCCGGCAGCCGTCCGTCGCGCAGCCGCTGCGAGGCTTTGGCGAAGCGCGCGACCCCATAGGCCTCGTCGAGCAAGGCCTCGCGGGCGTCGCTGTCGGCGAATTTTTCTTCCCGAATGGTCACCATGATCCGCTCCATTGAGGCTTGGCGCTCCGGTGCCCCGCCTGTTCCTCCCCCGCGAACGGGGGAGGGTCAGGGCGGAAGCCGGAGCAACAGGGCTCAGATGTGGAAGGTCCGCAGCGGCGCGAAACCGTTGAAGGCCACCGCTGCGTAGGTCGCGGTATAGGCGCCGGTGCCCTCGATCAGCACCCGGTCGCCGATTTCGAGGCTGACCGGGAGCATGTAGGGCACCTTCTCGTACAGCACGTCGGCCGAATCGCAGGTCGGACCGGCGAGCACGCAGGGCGCCATGGTGTCACCGTCCCGCGGCGTGCGGATCGGGTAGCGGATCGACTCGTCCATCGTCTCGGCGAGGCCGCCGAACTTGCCGATGTCGAGATAGACCCAGCGCACCTCGTCCTCCTCGCTCTTCTTGGCGACGAGGACGACTTCGGCCTCGATCACGCCGGCATTGCCGACCATGCCGCGGCCCGGCTCGATGATGGTCTCCGGGATGCGGTTGCCGAAGTGTTTGCGGAGCGACTTGAAGATCGCCGAGCCGTAGGCCTTCACCGACGGCACGTTCCGCAGGTATTTGGTCGGGAAACCCGCCGCCCAGATTGACCATCGCCAGGTTGATGCCGCGCTCGCCGCAGTCCTTGAACACGGCCGCCGCCGAATCGAGCGCCCGGTCCCAGGCGTGCTGGTTGCGCTGCTGCGAGCCGACATGGAACGACACGCCGTGCGGCTCCAGCCCGAGCTTGAACGCGTGCTCGAGCACGTCGGCGGCCATGGCCGGCTCGCAGCCGAACTTGCGCGACAGCGGCCATTCCGCCCCGACGCAGTCGGAGAGGATGCGGCAGAAGACGCGCGAGCCGGGCGCGGCACGGCCGACCTTCTCGACCTCGGCCTTGCAGTCGACCGCGAACAGCCGCACCCCGAGCGCGAAGGCGCGGGCGATGTCCCGCTCCTTCTTGATGGTGTTGCCGTAGGAAATGCGGTCGGCCGCGGCGCCGGCCGCGAGCACCATCTCGATCTCGGCGACCGAAGCGGTGTCGAAGCAGGAGCCCATCGCCACCAGAAGCGACAACAGCTCGGGCGCCGGGTTCGCCTTGACGGCGTAGAACACCCGGCTGTCCGGCAGTGCCTTGGCGAAGGCCGCGATAATTGTCGCGCACGACGTCGAGATCGACGACCAGGCAGGGACCATCGTCGCGGCCCTCGTCGCGGCGGCGGCGCAGGAAGTCTCGGATGCGCTCGGTCATTGGCGCGCTCCTTTCCAGTTCAAGGGGCCTTTCGGCCAACGTTGAAGTTCAGCCGCCCGCGCTTGCGCGCAGACGACCGGCGTCAGCGGCGTAAAGCGCTTGGCGCGTCAGCCGTGCGTTGGGGACACGGACAGGCGCGCGGTGCTTCCGCCGAGATGCTGCCTTGGATTGGAGCGGGAGAACCCGTTCCGCACGGCCGGCAAGATGGACAAGCCTCTTCGGTGCTGACCTTTGGACGGCCAACCAAAAAAGCCCGCTCCGTCGTTGCTTTAAGCCGCGTCCCCCGTTGAGCACGGGGTGCGCCGGTTTCGCCTCCGGCTGCCGATCACTGTAGTGAGGCTCGTAAGCTTTCGAACCTCAGGCGACTGTCCGGCCTCTTGTCCGGATGCCTACCGATCGACACACGGCCACAGGCACGTGCGAATTTGGGCGAGCGGCAAATAGGCGCATCGACTTCGCATTGCAAGAAAAATCGTCACGCGCGGCGAATTTTTTTCACCGGGAGCGCGCGGCGACATCCGCGCGCGCCGCTTTCGCCGCGCGCTCGGTGTGCGATAGTGCGCGCGCTACGCTCTCTCGCTTCATTCAAAGGTGCCGCGATGACGTCCTTGCCGATCACATTCGCCTGCGGCCTCTACGACCGCATGCTGGCGCTGCAAACCGGCGACATAAAGCCGGACGGCATCGACTTGAATTTCCTCGTCATGGACAATCCGCGCCAGATCTTCGACCGGATGTCCAACAATCTGGAATTCGACGCCTGCGAGATGTCGAGTTCGGAGTTCGTCAGCCGCTACGCCGCCAAGAAGCTGCCCTTCGTGGCGTTGCCGGTGTTCGCCTCGCGGGTCTTCCGCCACGGCTTCATCGTCGTTAACCGCAAATTCATCACCTCGGCGAAGGACCTTAACGGCAAGCGCATCGGCGTGCCGCTCTACACCCAGACCGCTGCGCTCTTCATCCGCGGGCTGATGCAGCACGACCTCGGCGTCGACCTCGCGTCGATCGAGTGGGTGCAGGGCGCGATCAACGAGCCCGGCAGCTACGGCAATCCTTCGGTCATGCCGCTTCTCAAGCCGGTTGCCATCACCCAGAACCAGAGCGGCAAGTCGTTGAGCGACCTCCTGGCCGCGGGCGACATCCACGCCATCATCGGCTCGAACCTGCCGCGCTCGCTCAAGGGACACCCCGACGTGGTGCGGCTGTTTCCGGACTACCGGGCGCGCGAACAGGACTATTACCGGCGCACCAAGATCTTCCCGATCATGCACCTCATCGTCATCCGCAACGACGTCTACGAGCGCCATCCCTTCGTCGCCACCAGCCTCTACAAGGCGTTTTGCGCCGCCAAGGACCGCGCCTGGGAAAAAATGCGGTTCTCGGGAACGCTGCGCTACATGCTGCCGTGGCTGCCCGACGACATCGAGGAGATCGACGACTTGTTCGGCGGCGATTGCTGGCCCTATGGCGTCGAGCCGAACCGGCCGACGCTCGAAGCGCTGGTCGGCTATATGGCCGAGCAGGGCCTGATCCCCGAACCGATTCCAGTCGAGAAACTGTTCGTGCCGACGTTCGGGTGAAAGCGGGAGGCTTATGATCGCGCAAGAGCAGCGGGAACAGGTAGTGATCGCAGTATCAATGGCTTAAGATTGGTTCTGCCGTCTCCGCACGGTGTGTCACATTTGTCAGCGTTGTCTTTTGGAGCCATATTGGTTCACGGGCTCCTCTGGGGCGCTATGGCTCTTGGGAGTGATAGGCTGTGGCTCGGCTGAACAAGAAAATGCTTGGCGCTACGCCGAAGCAGATCGATGCAGAGCTGCGCTCATTTTCCCGCGCGGCCCGGAGATTATCCTCAAATCGCCCGAGACTAATTGAGCGGCATCCTAAGGAATGGGTGGGCCTCTACGATGGAAAAGTAGGCGCCACAGCTAAATCGCTTCGAGAACTCGTTACAAAGCTCAAAAAGCGCGGTCTTTCGCCGAACGATGCGATAATCCGCTATATAGATACAAGCGAGCGATTGCTAATTCTCTGATTTTCTCATGATAGAAGGGCGCTTTGGGGACACCACGGGGGCTCCTTATCTGGAGGCCCGGGTTGCCTTTCCGCGCCTCAATATTCGAGGATTGATTTCGTTTCTCGTGGACACGGGCGCAGACGGTACCGTTCTCATGCCAACGGATACCAGAAAGCTCGGGGTGGATTTCCATTCCCTGCGCAATCCAACAACGCCTGAAGGAATAGGGGGGCCCGCGCGCGCCTTTAGGGAGCGCGCTGTTTTGTCCTTCTCAGATAGACGGTACGTCTATTCGTATCTGATCCCTGTTCATATTATGGCGCCGACGCCACACAACATCCGCTTCGCATCGCTGCTCGGAAGGGACATTCTCAAGAGTGGCCATTTTGTGTTGGATATCGCCAACAAGAAAATGACCCTTACTCCGCGCACTTGGAGTCTGCGGCAAAAAGTTTGATGAAGGCGCCGCATTCTGCTCGGGAGACCACGATGAAGCACCGTTGCGCCGCTGCCTTGGCCATCGTCCTCGCCTTCGCGGCGCCCATGGCGTTTGCCGCCGGCTATGCCCCGCTCGATTGCGCCCACGCCAAGACGCCGCGGAAAAGACCATCTGCGGCAACTATGCGCTCGGCCAGGCGGAAGCGCGGATGGCGACGCTCTACGGCATCGTCACCTCGTTGGTGGCGATGGGCCAGCGCGGCGATATCGGCGACGCGCAACGGCAATGGCTGCAACGCCGCGACGCCTGCGGACGCGACGTCGCCTGCCTCAAGCGCGCCTATGGCGACCGCATCGGCCAGTTGAACGCCGTCATCGCCGCGATCGCTTCGCGCGGGCCTTACTGACGCGCTTGGCATCGAGAGGCTTGGCCGGGCGCTTCGCCTTCGCCGCGGCGCGCGACCGCGCCTGCGGCGGCAAACCGCCGGCCTTCGCCAGCCGGGCGGTCCAGTATTCCCAGGCCCGCCCCATCGGCCGCGGCTGCAATTGGCGCGGCTCGGCGCGCTGCCGCTCGGTCGCGTTGAGCGGCGCGATCTTGCCGATCGCCATCGCGCGCAACTGGATCTCGGCGTTGGCGTTCGAATAGACGGTGCGGAAGACCAGCTCGCGCAGCGTCCGCCCGGCGACGGTGGCGCCGTGGCGCGCCATCAGCACCATCCAGTTCGGCCCCAGCGCCCGCGCCAGCGAGCGGCCCTCCTCCGGCTTGACCACCATGAGATCGGTGTCGCCGAACTCATCGCGGCTGTCCCACACCGGCACCATTTGGCCCATCACCGGGCCCATGTGAAACACCGGCTCGAGCGCGACGCCGGTTACGCAAAACGGCAGCACCGCCAGCGAATGATGATGGCAGACCGCGGTCACGTCCGGCCGCGCCTGATAGATGCAGCCGTGAATCACCCGCTCGCCGTACATCTCGCCCTTGGGCGGCGTCACCGGCTCGGAATCGAGCGTGAATTCGAGCAGGTCCGACGGTTCGATCAATTCCGGGCTGCGCGAGCGCGCCAACAGATAGCGGCCGGGGTCGTGCGGATGGCGGACGCTGACATGGCCGAAGCCGTCGAGCACGCCCTCATGCGCAATGATGCGATTGGCGAGCGCAAGCTCGTAACGGACTTCATCGAGACTGCTGGTCATTGGCACCGCCTTCGGATGGGAAATCTTGCGCCGGGAGCGTTCGTTTCAGTGGAGCGCGCTATGCAAGGCGCGCTCGAGCATGACGCCGATCAGCGTCTTGCGATAGGCGCCCGTGGCGTGAATATCGTCGGGCGGATCGACTGCCGCCGATGCCGCGGCTTCCGCACGCGCAATCGCGGCATCGTCGATCGGATGGCCGTCGAGGCCCTGCTCCACCGCGCCAAGGCGCAGGGGCCGGTCGGCGACACCAAGCGCGCCGACATGGGCATTGGCGGCTTTGCCGCCGTCGTCATCGTAAAACGCCGCCACGCCCGCTAAGGCAAAATCGCCGCGGCGCCGGGCAAATTCGCAAAAGCCGAAGCGGCGCTGTGCCGGCCAGGCCGGGAAACGGATTTCGGTGATGATCTCATCGGCTTTTAATGCCGTCATCAACGGACCGCGAAAAAAATCGGCGGCCGCGATGGTGCGCGGCCCGGCTTCGCCATGGGCGACGATACTGGCTTCGCAGGTCACCGCGATGCAGGGCAGTTCGGCGGCCGGATCGGCGTGTGCCAGGCTGCCGCCGACGGTGCCGCGGTTGCGAATTTGGTAATGCGCGACATGCTCGACGGCGCGCGCCAACAGCGGATGCGCCGCCGCCAGTTGCGGATGTTCGAGAATATCGCGCCAGCGCACCATGGCACCGAGCGTTACGGCGTCGTTCCTGATCGTTATCGCCCGCAGCTCGGACAATTTACGCAGGTCGACCAGGAGCGCCGGCGAAGCGACGACGAAACGCCAGCATCGGCACCAGCGACTGGCCGCCGGCCAACAGCTTCGCCTCGCCGCCGTGCGATGCCAAGAGCGTCACCGCTTCGGCAAGGCTGGTCGGGCAGGCGTAGTCGAACAGCGGAAGCTTCATGGCCCGTGGACGCCCGGCAAACCGGGAAACATGCGTTGGCTCAAATGTTTCCTAGCACCCGCCGTCGCCGCCGGGCAACCGGCCGGATGACCCGGCCCCATGAGATGTGCAGAGCGAGAGATTACTGATAATCTTTCGCGCAAAGATGCGGCGCGTTCGCGCGTTCGCGCCGAAATGGAGGACGCCGATGCTGACCAAGACGCCGCGCCAAGAACGAAGCGGAAAAAACGGTAAAAACGGAAACAAAGGAAATAACGGCAAAAACGGCAACGGCAACGGCAAGAGGAAGCCGTCGAGCGTCAGCGAACTGCCGAAAATTAGCATTCATACCGACACGCGCGAAATCCTGGCGCACGCCGCCAAAGAGGCCCGCGAGGAAAATTATTTCATCGTCGACGTCGACGCCCACGTCACCGAGACCGCGTTCTGGTCGGAGGTCGTCGACCGCATGGACTCCGACGTCTACCGGCAGATGGCGCGCGCGTTCAAGGATCGCGGCGCGGCGCCGGGCCTTCTCAACGCAACGCCGGGATTTCTGCATCAGGACGTATTCGGCCGCATTCCGCATCAGCAGCGGCTCGCCGAAGCGGTGCCGGGCGGGCGCACCCACGCCCAGGTGACCCTGGTGCAGCGCGCCATGGACTCGCTCGGCATCGACTACATGGTGGTGTTCCCGACGCCGATGCTGGTGTTGGGCATGCATCCGCAGATCGAGATGGAAGTCGTGATCGGCAACGCCTTCAACAAATGGCTGGCCGAGGAAATCCTGCCGCAGGACCGCCGCATCAAGGCGATGCTCTATCTGCCGTTCAATCACCCCGAAGAAAGCCTCAAAGCAGTCGAGCGTTACGCCGACAATCCGAGCGTCATCGGCTTTTCGGTCACCTCGACGCGGTTTCGCGCCGTCAATCACGACAGCTACATGCCGCTCTATTCGGCGATCCAGGCGACCGGCAAGCCCTTGGCCTTCCATTCCGGCTTCCACTGGGGCGATCAGTCGATGCAGCAATGCAATCGCTTCATTTCGATGCACTCGATCTCGTTCGTCTATTACAACATCATCCATCTGACGAACTGGCTCATCAACGGACTGCCGGAGCGCTTCCCGAAGCTGAAGGTCATGTGGATCGAGAGCGGACTCGCCTGGCTGCCGTTCCTGATGCAGCGGCTCGATTCCGAATACATGATGCGGTCTTCGGAAGCCCCGCTGCTGAAGCGGCGGCCGAGCGAGTATATTCAGGAGATGTACTTCACCAGTCAGCCGCTCGAGCGCTCGAACCTGGATCTCACCGAAGCGACCTTCAAGGCCATCAAGGCCGACACCCAATTGCTGTTTGCGTCGGACTGGCCGCATTGGGACTTCGATCTGCCGAGCTCCATCACCACGCTGCCGTTTCTCGACGAACAGGCCAAGCGCAACATCCTCGGCTTCAACGCCGCCCGGCTGTTCAACCTCGAAGTGCCGAAGCACAAGCGACTGAAGGCCAAGGACGCCAAACCGGCCGTCAAGCCTGCCGCCCGCGTGCCGGTGACGGCCTGATCCGCGGTGCGCAAGGTGAAAGCCGGCAAGCGCGCGGCCCGCAAGACGATGCAGCCGTCCAAGGCTGCGGATTTCGCCGCTGCCGTGCGCGACGCGCTCAAACGCGGCAAGCCCGATTCGATCCCGGACCGGACGCTGCAGCGCATGCTCACCGCGGCGGTCCGGCTTTATGCCGCGAAGGTCGAGCGGCGCGGCCACGACGTCGCGCCGTTCCCTCCGGGCACGGTGACGGCGACCGAAACCGTGGTGACGGCCTGCGCGCTGATCCGCGCCGCCGATCTCAACATGTTCGACGTGGCGATCTGGTTCCATCGCCCGCCGGGAATAGAGTGACGAAAGGGGTGGTCATGGCCAGGGTAGGTTTGGACGAGGTCTCGGTGGGGCGGCTGACCGATATTGCCGACGGCGACTACAAAATCTTTGCGCTGGACAAGCTCGAGGTCGGCATTTTCCGCACCGGCAGCAAAGTGCTCGCCTATGAAAATGTCTGTCCCCATGCCGGCGGCCCGGTCTGCCAGGGCAAGATTTTCCATCAGGTCGAAGAGATCATCACGCCGGACAAGAAAAGCGTCGGGCTGCGCTTCGGCAAGCAGCGCCACATCGTCTGCCCGTGGCACGGCTACGAATTCGATCTGGCGACCGGATGCCATCCCGGCGATCCATCGGTGCGGCTCACCCCGGTGCCGGTCGCGGTCCGCGGCGGCGAAATCTATGTCAGCGTGCCGGAGTGAGCGCGAGAGCGCCGTGTCACTTCTGCGCCTTGACGTGAAAGATCACCGGCATCGTGAAACTCAGTCCGGCGCTGGCGACGAGCGGCGGCGGCGGCGGCACCGGATCGGAACGCTGCAACATCGAAAGCGCCGCATCGTCGAACATCGGATCGCCGGAGCTTTTGACGACGCGTGACGATACGATGTGTCCGACGTCGTCGAGCACGAAGTTGACGACCACTTCCGCCGAGCGCTGCGCACGATCCTCGGGGTAGCGCTTGTATTTGTCGAAATGAGCGGCGAGCTCCTTTTGCCAGGTCACCCGCTCGCGTAGCGCACTCTCGCCGGTGCCCGGCGACGGCGTGCGTGAGGCCGCCGATTCGCGCGCGGTGGCGACGCTCGGAATCGCGGTCTCCTCGGCCGCGACGGACGGATTCGACGGCGCGGCTTGCACCGCCGTGATCTTCGGGTCCTGATCGACCGGCTGCTTGATGTCGTCACGCGAAACGATCCGCTCCGGGTCGTCGGTATCGGTCGGGGTATCTTTCGGCAGATCGTTCTTCTGAATCACCGTTTTTTGCTCGACGACGGCGGGCGCGCTTGCCGACGCCTCGGTGTCCGGCCCGGCCGGCAGGTCGTTCGGAGTCCGGCGCGGCGCGGTGAGTTCGACGTCGATCACGAGCCCGGGCGCGCCAAAGTCGACGCTTCGATCGCGCATATAACCGAAGACCAGGGCGCCGCCGGCGACATGAAGAACGAGCGCGCCGACCGCGCCGATCACCCAGGTGCGAGGCAACGAACGCAACGGCTGGTCAAAACTCGGCCCGAATTCCGGCGACAGGACGGAAGTCATAGCTCGGCCCAATGACGGATCATGTTGTGGTAAAGCCCGCTGAGCCTGACGATCTCGGGATCGTTGCGGTCCAAGCGCCCGACCAGGCCCTGGATGGCGGTGTCGAGCTCGAAGATCATCCTGCGCGCTTCGGCCTGGCGGATCATGCTCTGCAGCCAGAAGAACGAGGCGACCCGGACCCCGCGGGTTATCGCGGTCACCGCATGCAGGCTCGTGGCCGGGTACAAAACCAGATGGCCGGCCGGCAGTTTGACCCGCTGCGCGCCGTAATAGTCTTCGACGATCAATTCGCCGCCGTCGTAATCGTCCGGTTCGGACAAAAACAATGTCACCGACAGATCGGTGCGGATGCGCAGCCCGGTCAACTGGTCGCCGCGCACCGAATTATCGACGTGCAGTCCGAAATGCTGGCCGACGCCGTAGCGATTGAACAGCGGCGGAAAGATGCGCAGCGGAATGGCCGCGGAAATGAACAGCGGATTGGCGGTGATGGCCTTGATCACCTGCTCGCCGAGCGCGCGGGCGAGCGCGCCGTCGGGCGGCAACTGCTGGTTTTTCTTGACCAGCGCCGATTGCGCGCCGGCGGTCGACCGGCCGTCCTCCCACGGCGCGGAATCCATCGCGCTGCGAAACCGGGCGACCTCGGCCTTACTCAACACGTCGGGTATGCAGACAAGCATTGGCCGGACTTTGGCTTGAAGCGGGTTTCAGTATTTGGCCGACAGCTCGACGCCGACGGCGCGGCCGGGCGCAACCAGAACGAACGGCGCCCCGCTCTGATACATCGCGTCGTAATAGAGCTTGTTGAAGATGTTGTTGGCGAACAGCTTCCATTTCAGGTTCGCCGTGACTTTGCCTTCGAGAAAAGCGTCGAAGCGCCAATAGCTCGGCAGTTCGGTGCCGGCATTGGCCGCCAGCAACGTGCCGCCATAGATTTGGGAGCGGTAGGTCGCCTGGCCGCCGACCTCGACGTCGTAAGGCAGAAACGAGGTCGGCAGCTTGTATTTGCTCAGAATGTTGAAGGATTGATTGGCGACGAAGGCGAGCGGCAAGCCGATATTCGACGGCACCGCCGAATGATCGACCCGGGTCTTCATCAGCACGAGGCCGGTATAGACGCTCCAGCGATCGGTGATGTTGCCTTGGGCGCCGAGATCGATGCCCTGGACGTGATAGGCCGCGCCGGCGGTGATGGTTCCGGTGGTCGATGAGCCGACCAGTTCGCGGGCGTTGCTGACGTCGGTGCGAAACAACGCCGCGGTCGCCAGCAAGTGGCCGCCGAACAAGTCCCATTTGTTGCCGACTTCCTGCGCCCGGCTCTCGACCGGACCGAAAATCTGCGTCGAGCGGCGATGTCGGATTGAGGCCGCCGTAATTGGTCGAGGTGCCGTCGAGTTCGGAGCCGACCGGATCGGAACCGGTGCCATAGGCCCAATAGAGACTGGTGATCGGAATGGGCTTGAAGACGGCGCCGAGATTGTAATTCCACAGGCCTGAGGCGGCGGAAATTTCGGCGCCGCTCTTTTTGGCCGCCGATGTTGTATTGATCGAACCGCACGCCGCCGTTCAAAATGATGAAATCGCGGTAATTGGCGGTTTCCAGCACATAGCCGCTCTTGGTCGCGACCGGAATGACCGTCGGATTGCCGGTGAGCGTCGGCGACGTACCGAAGTAGAGATTGTTCGGCGGATCAAGCACGGAGACCGGCCCGTAACTGCCGGCGCCGTTGAAGGCGCCGGGACCGACCGCCTCCGAGGCGAGGCCGTTATAGCTGTCGATGGAGACCTTTTCGTAGTCGACCTCGGCGCCAGCCACGACGGTGTTTTTGACCGGGCCGGTCGTCGAATTTGATGGTGGCCGAACTTTCGTCCGCCTGAACGGTCGTCACCTGATAGCGGCTGAGCGGATTGAGGCAGACCGTCCAATTGGCCGGGTTCGTGCCGGCGAGCGTCGTCGCGGTGCCGTTGCACGAGGTGCTTTGCTCCGGGATTGTCCCGATATAGTTGAGGATCGATTGTTCATCCCGGATCTTGTTATTGAGCGTGACGAAATCGTTGACGATGTATTCGCTGTCGACGGTGCCGAAATCCTGCTGCACCTTCTGGAAGTCGCGATTGACGAAGCCGTAATAGGTATCGCGGGGAACGCCGAGCGAGGTGACCGGCGCGCCCTCGACATTGTTGTACGGCACGCCGAAGTCCGGCAGCGACCAGAGATTGGTGTGAACGTAATTCGCCGTGACCTTGAATGAATCGTTCGGCGTCCATTTCATCGCCGCCAGCGCGCCGCCGCGGTCGTCATAGGTATCGTTGCGCTCCGCGACGTTGGCGTTCTGCCACATGCCGTCGAGACGGATGGCAAGCGTCGGGTTGATGACCTGGTTGACGTCGAAGGTCACGCGCCGGTGCCGTCGCCGGCGATCGTGGTCTCCGCGTTGTAGAAATTCCTGTCGGCCGCCTGCTTGGTGACGATGTTGAGCGCGCCGCCGGTGGTGCCGCGGCCGTCGATGGTCGCCGACGGGCCTTTGAGGATCTCGATCTGCTCGGTGAAGAAATTTTCGCGGATGCTGACGGCGGGATCGCGGATGCCGTCGACGAAGACGTCGTTGCGGGCATCGAAGCCGCGGATGAAGAAGCGATCGCCGAAGGCATTGCCGCCTTCACCGGTGCCGAGCGTGACGCCGGCGCGTCGTGCGCGCGACCTCCTTGAGGCTGGTGGCATCCTTGTCGTCGAGCAGTTCCTTGGTCAGAACCGTGATGCTCTTCGGCGTATTGACGATCGGCTCGCTGAATTTGGGCGACGCCAGACGATCGGCCTTGTAGGGCGCGGCCGGATCGGCATACGGATCGTGGTCGGGCGGTGCCGTGGTGGCGGTGGCCGCGGCGGCGGCAGCCTGCTGGGCTTGGGCGTTTTGCTTGGCGCGGGCGGCACGGCGCAACGCAGCGCGCACGCGCAATTGCTCGGCATTGGGCTTGGCCGCCGCCGGCTTCTTGCGCGCGACCGGCGCATCGACGGTGACCGGCGGCAGCACCGAGTTCTTGCGCCTTCGCCGCCGAGATTGATGCGACAGCGATCAAGCAGCCCACAGTGACTTTCTTCGTGGAGTGTCCGTCGCGCAGGTGAGGCGAGACAATGTCCATCGCCAGCGACGAGCCCATCGGTAGAGCGATGGATAGGCCCATAGATGGGGCCATAGATGGGGCGATGGATGAACGCGACACTCCGCCAGCTTTGGCCATAACGCCCCCGATTTCTTGGACCGGCCTTTGCTGCCGATCGATCGTTCAGGTGTGTGGAATATGGCGGTGTCGCGGTGCGGTCAAGAAACTATAGTAAAATCAATGATTTACACTAGACTAATTCAAAACTAAGGCCGACGCGGATGAACCTGCGCTCAAACCGCCGCGCGGTTGCACGTGCGGATCGCAGACGTTCTAAGGTCCGGCGGAAGCGTCTGACGCGGCGGGTGGTTTCGATTCACGCCAAGCGCGCGAAGGCGGCGGGGGCTTGTCGCATTCTTCCCCGGCCGCGCGAGCGCGCGCGTGTTTTGCGGACGGACCGCATGGCTGTCTTCCTCAGAGAGCATGGCGCGGCCGGCAGCGAACGACGGCTGTGAGCATCGGTGCGCGCCGTCCGGTTTACAATGCGTCATCGTCCGTCGGTTCGCTCGGCGGCTTCATCAGCGAGAATAATTCGTCGACGGTGCGGGTGGCGATCTGGCGCACGCGCTCGTTGTCGAGCGAGCCGGCAATCCTGATTCGATTCACCACCGCGTGGATTTCATCGCGAAAGTCCGAGAGAAAGCGCAGCGGATCTTTGGAGTCGTTTGCCACCCGCGCGATCAGCCCCGTCACCAGGATCTGACAGGCGATCATGCGTCCGTTCAATTCTTCCATGACTCGATATCCGCTCGCAGGGTCAGGCGCATTGCAGTCGCCGCGTGATTGCCTGCTAACAAAAAGCGAGCTGAAAGTCTCGCCCGATATGACGCCGGCCGTTCGAATTGAATTGTTCTAATGCCAAGGAACGTTTACGCGCTTTCGCGCAGCATCTGATCGGCGAGCTTTTCCGCCACCATGATGGTCGGAATATTGGTGTTGCCGCGCGGAATGGTCGGCATGATGGAAGCGTCGATGACGCGCAGGCCGGCGACATCGTGAACCCGGCCGGCGGGATCGGTCACCGCGTTGCGGTCGTCCGGCGCACCCATGCGGCAGGTGCCGACCGGATGAAACGTGCCGGCGACGTTGTCGCGGATATGATCGGCCAACGCTTCGTCGTCTTCTGCAAGCCTGGCGAGATCGATCCGGCGGTCGGCGAGCGTCGCGAAGATCGGCTCGGCGAGCGGCGGCACCGCGTCGATCAGCGCGGCAACCAATGCGCTCTTGATCTTGTTGCCCGGCGTGATCCGGTTCAGCCGCCGTAGACGGTCGTTGAATTTCACCGGGAAGGTGAGCCGCGTCATCGCCCGCACGCTGTCATGCGCCAGAATATCGACGCAGCGCCGCACACCTTGCATGAACCGCTTCAGGTCGAGGTCGTGGCCGGTGAAATTGAATTCGACCAGCGGATAGGTCGCAGGATCGGCGGCGGTGAGCGACACACGCCCGCGCGCCATCGGCTTGAGCAGCGATGGCGCCAGGTTCGCAACCTGGTGCCCGAGTGGACTCCATGATGTCTTGCACTGAACGTTCAGATACATGTCGAGCGGCGGCGCGCCGGGCAGGTTGGAGGAGTAGCGGAAGCAGGTCATCGGGTGGGGGCGGATCGCGGCGGCTTGCCGCATGCCGCGCTTTTGCAGGAGCCCGAAGAAGAGGATGGCGTGATTGGACAGATTTTCGCCGACGCCGGGCTTGTCGGCGCGCACCGCGATGCCGAGTGCCTGCAGCGCCGCGGCCGGTCCGATACCGGCTCGCATCAGAAACGCCGGCGAATGAATGCCGCCGAGCGAAACGACGATCTCGCGGCCGGAAAACGTCTGCTGCACGCCATTGACGGTCGCGATGACGCCTGAGGCACGGCGCCCGTCGAAAACGAGCCCCGTGGCCGTTGCGCGCGTCATGACAGTGAGGTTCGGCCGGCGGCGGACGTCCGCGGTGAGGTAGCAGATCGACGCCGATCGCCGCTCCTCCCAGGTATTGCTCATCGGCACCGAGCCATAGCCGTCGCGAAAATCCGCGTTCATATCGGCGACGAACGGAATCTGGTGTTCTTCGGCATAGGCATGGACCGCTTTGGCCAATGGCGCCCAATCCGCCGCCTGGGTGCGGCGGATCGGCACCGGGCCGTCCTTGCCGTGCAGCGCGCCGTCGAAGTCCTGATCGCTCTCGAGCTTGCGGTAATAGGGCAGCACGTCGTCCCAGCCCCATCCCGCGGCGCCGGCGCTTTCCCACTCCGCATAATCCTCGGGCGTGCCGCGATACGCGACCATGCCCATCACCGAGGAGCCGCCGCCCATGACGCGGCCCTGGGAATAGCCGGTCAGCGGCGAATTGTCTTTGCGCCGCCAATGCGCCTTGAGCGCGGGCCAGAAATAGGCGTCGTTGTAATAAGAGCGCGGATAGGAATTGAGGATATCCGCGGGCTCCGCTCCGGGTACCGTGTCCGCACCCGCCTCGAGCAGCAACACGCGATTGGCGGCCCGCGCCGACAGCCGGTTTGCCAGCACGCAACCCGCCGCGCCGGCACCGACGATGATGACGTCGTAGGTTTCCGTCATTTCAATTTCCAGAATCCGTTGAGATTGGACCGCACCTGCCCGGCTGTGAGCGGGCGGCCCCTTCGATTGAACATTGCCGCCGCATGCTTTACTGGATCGGCGGCCGGCGCAAGACGCGCGGCATCAGTTCCTAAAGCCAGGTTCCGGCCATGTCCCAAACAGACTCCAAGACTGCGACCAAGACACTTCATGGCGTGATTGCCGCGGTCGCGACCGCGGTCGGCGAAAACGGCGAGCCCGACTCCGGGCGATCGACGGCGCTGGCGCGCTTTCTGCTGGAGACGGGTTGCGATGGGCTCAACGTGCTCGGCACCACCGGCGAAGCGACCTCGTTTTCGCTCGACCAGCGCCGGCGGGTGATGAGCGCTTATGCCGAGGCGTCGCTGCCGCTCGACCGCATGATGGTGGGAACCGGCGCCGCCGCCTTGGCCGACGCCATCGCCCTGACCAGGCACGCCGCGGAACTCGGCTTTGCCGGCGCGCTGGTGCTGCCGCCGTTCTATTATAAAGGCGTGCATGACGACGGCCTGGTCGCCTATATCGACGCGATTGCAACCGCCACCGCGGCGCGGCCGGTACCAATCTACCTTTATCATTTCCCGGCGCAGTCGGGACTGCCTTGGCATGTCGCCTTGATCCGCCGCCTGCTCGACGAATTCGGCGAACGCATCGTCGGCTTGAAGGATTCATCCGGCGACATGGCCTATGCCCGCGAGGCCGCCGGCATCCTGCCGCGGTTCAAAGTGTTTCCCTCGACCGAAGCGGCGCTGCCGGAAGCGCGGTCGGGTTTGTTTGCCGGCTGTATCTCGGCAACCGCCAATCTCAATGCCGACCTCTGCGCGCGCGCCTATCGCTCGGGCGACGCCGCGGCGCTCGCCGAAGCGGTCGCGATCCGCAAATTGTTCGACGGCAAGCCGCTGGTTCCCGGCGTCAAGGCGCTGTTGGCTCATATTCATGACGCCCCGCAATGGGCACGGGTCGAACCCCCGCTGTCGGCGTTTCCGGCTGCCGATCGCGCCGCCGTGATCGCGGGCTATGATGCGGTGCGGGCCAAACGGGTCGCCTAAGACGGGCGAAGCCGTGGAAACCGGGTAAGCTGACCGGGTCGAATCGGCGGTCCGGCGGCGCTCCTGCGGTGCGTTGCCCGGCGTTGACGCTGCGCCCGCGCACCCCTATAAGCGCCCCTCATCCACGAAGCTGTACGGTCCATGGCCAATACCAAGTCTGCCAAAAAGGCTGCTCGCCAGAGCGTGCGACGCACCGCCGTTAACAAGTCGCGGCGCACGCGCGTTCGCTCGGCCACGCGCAAGGTCGAGGAAGCCTTGGCCGCCGGCGATCAATCCCTTGCCATGACGGCGATGGCGCAAGCCGAGCCGGCGCTCATTCGTGCGGCGCAAAAAGGTATCGTGCATCGCAACGCGGCACGCCGAAAAGTTTCGCGGCTCGCGCAGCGGATCGCCAAACTCGGCAAGAAATAGCTTTCCCGCTTTTGCTTCTGAAAATTTTCGGTGAGATGCGCGGTCAAATGGTCGACTGCCATCTCACTGTTGCATTATTGTCACGTCGCGGCGCAAATATGCCAGGCTGAGGCCTTGCGTGCGTGGCGATCGCCTCTTGTTATTTGTTCCCGCCGCGTCGCCTGCGGGTTACCCCACAAAACTGTCCAAAAGAATTGATGGGCAATGAATGACTTATCGGACATGCCCACAGCAGGACTTTGAGTCCGCGCGATTCGGCTTCGCCTGGGTTTTGTTTGGTCCGGCCCGCGATTGTCAACATGACAGCGGGATTACGCTTTTTATCGGGCGTCGATTTAGTGCGTCGAGTCAATGATTTGTCCGGACACCCCACTCCAAAATTGGCACGCTTTGCCGCCCGCGCATCTAAAAGCTCAATATTGACGAGGCTTTTTTGCTGTTGCGGGCCGCGATCCGCGTGGTAGTTTTTGTCTCCCTTCGGTTTCCGAAGGCGGTCTTCAACAAGTCGGTCTAGCGCTGACTCATCGCGGTATGGGTGCGGGTGAGGTGTGTCCTGTCGCGTGCGTTCCGACCTGTCGTGGCCCTGAGTACTGAGCGGCGAGCGTAACCGAGTATGCGCCGATCTTGTGGGAATACGTAGCTATTAAGGTCTCGCAGCCGCGCTGCACAAAGAGCCAGTGATAGCCATCGAATTTGGGAGCGATGGAGGTGGGGGCGTCATGACGACAAGTAACAATCCGCTTTTTGCCGCGACGATCGACTGGTGTTGGCCCAGGGCCGCAGCCAGCGGCTGAAGCGTGACTCTGGATTATGGCCGGCAGCCGCGCAGGTCGCGCCGAACCTGATCCTCTTCGATGACGTGAGTTGCGTGTCGGCCGAATCCGGGCCCGTGGGATCGACTCTCTCCCGCGACCGGCCCGGGAAATCCACCTTCGAAAGCAAAGCGGGCCAAAATGGATATCACCGAACAGGAGCGCTGGCGGCGAGTGAAGGATCGGTTGCGTTCGGAGTTGGGTGAGGACGTGTTCTCCAGTTGGTTCGGCCGCATGGAACTCGAAGCCGCCGACAACGGCTTGTTGCGGCTGTCGGTGCCGACGCGGTTTCTGCGCAATTGGATCCAGTCGCATTACAGCGAACGCGTCCTGGCGCGGTGGCAGGAGGAAGAACCCGACGTCACGCGCCTGGAATTGAACGTTCGCTCGGCCACCATCAAAGTGCCGTCGGTCAAACCGAAGGCCGCGGACGGCGTGGCGGCGGCCAGCGACCCGCGCAATGGCGCCGCAGTCAATGGCGACATGCGCTCCGGCGTGCCGTTCCTGACGGTGCATGAGGCGCTTGGCGGCTCGCCGCTCGACCCGCGGCTCACCTTCGACACCTTCATCATCGGCCGCTCGAACACGCTGGCGCATGCCGCGGCGAAACAGGTCGCCACCGGCCGGCGCGGCGAGCCACTGATGTTCAATCCGCTTTATATCCACGCCGCCGTGGGTCTCGGCAAAACCCATTTGCTGCAGGCGATCAGCTGGGCCGGCAATAACGGCGGCGACCGCAAGATTCTCTACCTCACCGCCGAACGCTTCATGTACGGCTTTGTTTCGGCCTTGCGCACGCAGACCACGCTCGCCTTCAAAGAGGCGGTGCGGGCCATCGACGTGCTGGTGATCGACGATTTGCAGTTCCTGCAAGGGCGCTCGACCCAAGCCGAGTTCTGCCACACGCTGAACACCCTGATCGACGCCGGGCGCCAGGTGGTGATTGCCAGCGACCGGCCGCCGGCCGATCTCGAAAGCCTGGACGACCGCGTGCGCTCGCGGCTCGCCGGCGGCCTTGTCGTGGAGATCGGCTCGCTGGGCGAGGAATTGCGGCTGGAAATCCTCAAGAGCCGCATTACCGCCGCCCGCCTGCATCATCCCGGTTTCGAAGTTCCGGCGCCGGTGCTCAGTTTCATCGCCAAGTCCGTCACCCATAACGGCCGCGACCTCGAAGGCGCCGTCAACCGCCTCTTGGCTCACTCCAAGCTGACCGGCCAGCCGGTGACGCTGGAAATGGCCGAACGGGAAATGCGCGACTTGATCCGTCCCGCCGAACCGAAGCGGGTGCGCATCGAGGACATCCAGCGCATCGTCGCCCGCCAGTACAATGTCAGCCGGGCCGACCTATTGTCGTCGCGCCGCACCGCCAATGTGGTGCGGCCGCGCCAGGTGGCGATGTACCTCGCCAAGGTTCTGACCTTGCGCTCGCTGCCGGAAATCGGACGCCGTTTCGGCGGCCGCGACCACACCACGGTCCTGCATGCGGTGCGCAAGATCGAGAACCTGGTGGGTAACGACAGCGCCTTGGCCGAGGAGATCGAGGCTCTCAAACGGCAGCTTCAGGATTGATGAGCCCTTGCCGCCGATCGCCGAAATCTGTGAAAAGATAGGGAAAAGGCCGGCCCGGGCCGGCCCTGCACTTGCCCAAGTCGCCGCTGCACGCCACTTTTGCCTTCCATTGAGCGTGCACGCTATGTCAATGCAGCAGGCTCCGGGGCAACGGATTTCGCGATGAAGGTCACGGTCGAGCGTTCCGAGTTGTTGAAATCGCTGGGCCACGTGCATCGCGTGGTCGAGCGCCGCAACACCATTCCGATCCTCGCCAATGTGCTGTTGCACGCCGACCGCGCCAAGCTTGCGCTCAAAGCCACCGACCTCGACGTCGAAGTCACCGACGCGATCGCCGCCGAAGTCGGCCCCGGCGGCTCGACCACGGTGCCGGCCCACATGTTCTTCGACATCGTGCGCAAGCTGCCCGAGGGCGCGCAGATCGTTCTGGAATCCTCCGGCGACCGCGCGGCACTGTCGATCCGCGCCGGCCGCTCGCGCTTTACGCTGCAGACGCTGCCGGAAAGCGACTTTCCCGATCTCGCCCCCGGCGAGATGACGCACAAATTCACGCTCAAGGCCGCCGATCTCAAGCGGCTGATCGACAAGACCCAGTTCGCCATCTCGACCGAGGAGACGCGCTATTACCTCAACGGCATCTATCTGCATGCCGCGGGCTCGGCCAAGGCGCAGACCTTGCGCGCGGTGGCGACCGACGGCCATCGCCTGGCGCAGATGGAGATCGAATTGCCGAAGGGCGCCGCCGGCATGCCCGGCATGATCGTGCCGCGCAAGACGGTCGAGCGAGGTGCAGCGGCTGATGGAGGACGGCGAGACCGAAGTCGCGATCGAACTGTCGCCGGGCAAGATTCGCTTCACCATCGGCCAGACCATCCTGACCTCGAAGCTGATCGACGGCACGTTCCCCGATTACAGCCGCGTCATCCCGGTCGCCAACGACAAGGAGCTTGTCGTCGACAAGAAGGAATTCGAGGCGGCGGTCGATCGCGTGTCGACGGTGTCGAGCGAGCGCGGCCGCGCCGTCAAACTGTCGATCACCGCCGGCAAGCTGTTGTTGTCGGTCACCAACCCCGATTCCGGCAGCGCCAACGAGGAGCTCGAGGTCGAATACGAAGCCGATCCGATCGATATCGGCTTCAATTCGCGCTACCTCCTCGACATCGCCGCGCAGATCGAAAGCGAGGCGGCCGTGCTCAAGCTTGCCGATCCGGGCTCGCCGACGCTGATCCAGGACAAGGAACCGCACGGCGCGCTCTACGTGCTGATGCCGATGCGGGTTTGACAGGCGATCGGGTAATCGGGTGTCTGGGATCGGAGCCGTTCCGATCCCCGATGCTGATCCTGATGATCCTCAAGCTCACGCTGACCAATTTTCGCAATTATCATGCGGCCTCGCTCGAAGCCGGCGCCAAGACCATGGTGCTGGTCGGACCGAACGGCGCCGGCAAGACCAATCTGATCGAGGCGATTTCCTTCTCTGCGCGCCGGGCCGCGGGCTGCGCCGCGCCACGCTCGACGAAGTCGGCGTTCAGCGAGGGCGACGGCTCCTGGGCGGTCGCCGCCGAAATCGAGGGCGCGCTGGGGCTGGCCACGCTCGGCACCGGCATCGAGCGGCCGCCGGAAGACGGCGCGACGACGCTGCGCAAATACCGGATCGACCGCGAGCCGGTTCCGTCGGCCGCGGCCTTCGCCGATCACCTGCGCGTGGTCTGGCTCATGCCGGCCATGGACGCGCTGTTTACCGGCGCGCCGTCGGAGCGCCGGCGCTTTCTCGATCGCCTGGTGCTGGCGGTCGATGCCGAGCATGGCAGCCGCGTCAATGCGCTGGAGCGGTCGCTGCGCTCGCGCAATCGGCTGTTGGAGGATCCGCGGCCCGACCCGCATTGGCTCGATGCGGTCGAGCATGAGACCGCGGAACTTGCCGTCGCGGTCGCCGGACTGCGGGTCGAAACCGTGCGGCGGCTCGGCGCGGTGCTGGCGAACCGCAAGGGCTCGGCCTTCCCGGCCGCCGAAATCGCGCTCGACGGCTGGATGGAACAGCTCGTCCCCGATCATCCTGCCGCCGAGATCGAGGAGCGCTACCGCGCGGTGCTGCGCGACAATCGTCGCCCGCGATGCCGCCGCAGGCCGCACGCTCGACGGGCCGCATCTGACCGATCTCAAGGTCGTCTATGCGGATAAAGGCATCCCCGCGGCCGACGCTTCGACCGGCGAGCAAAAGGCGCTGCTGATCGGACTGGTGCTCGCTCACGCCCGATTGATTGCGGACATGACCGGCATCGCGCCGATCCTGCTGCTCGACGAAGTCGTCGCCCATCTCGATCCGGCGCGGCGCGGCGCGCTTGCATGCGAGAACTCGCGCAACTCGGCAGCCAAGTGTGGATGACGGGCGCCGATCCGGCGCTGTTTGCGGAGATCGACGACAGCGCCGAAATGATCGAGGTCAGTTCCGGCCGACTGCACGCCAAGCCGCGGCGATCCTGAAGGACTTCAGCGGAACGGTTCCCGATCTTCCGCCAAGATTTGCTTCGGTCGCACGGTCCTGGCGATCCGGGAACAAGACTGCGGCCTAGCCTCTTAACCTGCAGGAGCAGGAAATGTCCGATAAGTGACAGAGGCGAATAACAATGCCGGAACAGGCAGAGAAGATTTGATTGTGCGGAACCTGATCGAAGCCCTCGAACGGCTGCGTGAGGATTTGGATCGCATGGAACTTTGGGCCGCCGCGCTTGGCTCTTTCCAGCATCCCGATTCCCGACTACCGGCCCGGCGACCAGCATCTCTCAAGCCGCAGCAGCGCCGCGCCGGACTCTAACCGAGTCGCTTGACCGCAGCGGCGGCCATCGAGCCGACTCGCGCGCGCGAACCGTTGACCGCTGCGGCCGTTCTGAAGGCCGAAATCGAGGCTCGATTTCGGCGGCCGCCAAAACCTTGAAAAACTACGATTTGACAATATCTTAATCGCAGGCCTTTTGCCGTGTACGCGGCGCCGTTTTCGTGTACAAGATTTACCGATTCACCCGTGCATTTTTTGCAGCCGATTCGAGAGCTTTCCCGCATGGCCGAACCCGTCCGTAAACCGCCCCCCGCACCTTCCGATTACGACGCGGAATCGATCAAGGTGCTCAAGGGGCTCGATGCCGTGCGCAAGCGGCCGGGCATGTATATCGGCGACACCGATGACGGCTCCGGCCTGCATCACATGGTCTATGAGGTCGTCGACAACGCCATCGACGAGGCGCTTGCCGGCTACGCCAAGGAAGTCGTCGTGCGGCTCAATCCCGACGGTTCCTGCACCGTCCGCGACGACGGCCGCGGCATTCCGACCGACATCCACAAGGGCGAAGGCGTGTCCGCCGCCGAAGTCATCATGACCCAGCTCCACGCCGGCGGGAAATTCGACCAGAACTCCTACAAGGTCTCCGGCGGCCTGCACGGCGTCGGCGTCTCGGTGGTCAATGCGCTGTCGAGCTGGCTCAAGCTGACCATCTGGCGCGACGGCCAGGAGCACTTCATGGAATTTCGCGACGGCGAGGCGGTCGCGCCGCTCGCCGTCGTCGGCGCCGCGCGCGACAAGCGCGGCACCGAGGTGACGTTCCTGCCGTCGAACAAAGACCTTCACCATGACGGAGTTCGACTTCGCCACGCTGGAGCACCGGCTGCGCGAGCTCGCCTTCCTCAATTCCGGCGTCACCATCGTGCTCTCCGACATGCGCCACGCCGTCGAGAAGCGCGAGGAGCTGCGCTACGAGGGCGGCGTCGAGGAGTTCGTCAAATATCTCGACCGCAACAAGACCGCCGCTGGTACCGCAGCCGATCGTCATCAAGGCCGAGCGCGACAACATGGTGGTCGAATGCGCGATGTGGTGGAACGACGGCTACCACGAGACCGTGCTCTGCTTCACCAACAACATTCCGCAGCGCGACGGCGGCACCCATCTCGCCGGCTTTCGCGGCGCGCTGACCCGCCAGGTCACCGGCTATGCCGAATCGAGCGGCGTCGCCCGCAAGGAGAAGGTCGCGCTGACCGGCGACGATTGCCGCGAGGGTCTTGACCGCGGTGCTCTCGGTCAAGGTGCCCGATCCGAAATTTTCCTCGCAGACCAAGGACAAGCTGGTGTCCTCCGAGGTCCGTCCGGTGGTCGAGGGCGTCATCAACGACATGCTCAAGTCCTGGCTCGAGGAGCATCCGGCGGAGGCCAAGATCGTCGTCGGCAAGGTGATCCAGGCGGCGGCGGCCCGCGAAGCCGCGCGCAAGGCGCGCGAAATGACGCGCAAGAGCGCGCTCGGCATCACCTCGCTGCCCGGCAAGCTCGCCGATTGCCAGGAAAAGGATCCGGCCAAGTCCGAACTGTTCATCGTCGAGGGCGACAGCGCCGGCGGCTCCGCCAAGCAGGGCCGCAACCGCGAATTCCAGGCGGTCCTGCCGCTGCGCGGCAAGATCCTCAACGTCGAACGCGCGCGCATGGACAAGATGCTGTCGTCCGAGCAGATCGGCACGCTGATCACCGCGCTCGGCACCGGCATCGGCACCGACGAATTCGCCATCGACAAGCTGCGCTATCACAAGATCATCATCATGACCGACGCCGACGTCGACGGCGCCCATATCCGCACGCTGCTGCTGACTTTCTTCTACCGGCAGATGCGCGAGCTCATCGACCGCGGCTATCTCTACATCGCCCAGCCGCCGCTCTATAAGATCGCCCGCGGCAAGTCCGAGCAGTATCTCAAGGACGAGCGCGCGCTCGAGGATTATCTGATCGATACCGGCCTCGAAGAGACCACGTTGCGGCTGTCGTCCGGCGAGGTGCTGGCCGGCAACGATCTGCGCAAGCTGGTCGAGGACTCCCGCCAAATCCGCAATCTGCTGCGCGGCCTGCACAGCCGCTACAATCGCCAGGTCGTCGAACAGGCCGCGATCATGAGCGTGCTCAACCGCGAGATCTTCGGCGATCCGCAGAAGGCGATGGCCGCGGTGCCCTATATCGCCAAGCGGCTCGACGCGCTGTCGGAGGAGACCGAGCGCGGCTGGCAAGGCCGATTTACCGAAGGCGAGGGCTTTCAGTTCGAGCGCACGGTGCGCGGCGTCAAGGAAGTCGCCGCGCTCGACCAGGCGCTGCTCGGCTCCGCCGACGCGCGCAGGCTCGACGAATTCGCCCCGTCGCTGCAAAAGGTGTTTCCGCGGCCGACGCCGCCGGCGATGCTGCAACGCAAGGACGAGGAAACGCCGATCCATGGCCCGGTCAGCCTGTTCGAAGCGGTCACCGCCGCCGGACGCAAGGGCGTGGCGCTGCAGCGCTACAAAGGCCTGGGCGAGATGAACCCCAACCAGCTCTGGGAAACCACGCTCGACACCAACGCCCGCACGCTCTGCACGTCAGCGTCAAGGAAATCGACGAGGCCAACACCATCTTCGACGAACTGATGGGCGACAAGGTCGAGCCGCGCCGCGAATTCATCGAGGAGCACGCGCTGACGGCCAGCGTCGACGTGTAATTCTCAAAACATATCGAAATATTCGTTCTGCTCCCAGGCGGTAACCTCGCCGTCCCTGCCGGGCACGGCTTCCGCCGTGAAGCGATCGACCTCCGCCGTCTTCAGCCGGATGAAATAGTCGACGAAAGCCTTCGCCGAAGCCGTCCTTGAACACCGTGTCGGCGGCGAGCGCCGCCAGCGCTTCGCTTAAGCTTTTCGGCAGCAGCGGCGCTTGCGTCTCATAGGGCGTGTCGGCCGAGGGCCCTGGATCGGATTTCTTCGCCATGCCGTCGAGGCCGGCATAAATCTGCGACGCCATATAGAGATAAGGATTGGCGGCCGGCTCGCCGACGCGGTTTTCCAGATGCGTCGACGGATCGCCCGGCTCGCCGAGCACGCGCACCATGACGCCGCGATTGTCGCGGGCCCAGATGGCGCGGTCGGGCGCGAGCGTATAGGCGCGGTAGCGCTTATAGCCGTTGACCGTCGGCGCCGCGAAGGCGGCGCTCGCTTGCGCATGCGCCAACAGGCCCGCCGAGAAAATGTTGGCCGGTCGCCGACAGCCCGTCGGCCGCGGCAAAGGCATTGCCGCGCCGCTTCCTGTCGATCAAGGACTGGTGCAGATGCCAGCCCGACGAAAACAGGTTCGGCAGCCCGGGCCGGCACATGAAGCTTGCGAGCAGACCGTTCCGTCGCGCGATCTGCTTACAGGCGGCGCGGAACAGGATCATGGTGTCGGCGGCGGCCAAGCCGGGCTGCGGCCGGAAGGTGAATTCGCATTGGCTCGGGCCGAGCTCGATTTCGAGCGAGCGCAACGGCATGTCGAGCGCGAGGATACCGCGGCGGATCGGCTCCAAGGCGGCCGACATCTGATCGAAGCGCGATTCGGTGAGATACTGATAGCCCTGATTGAGGAGGCTCACCTCCGGCGCCTGCGGCGGCCAGGTCGCGTCCGCTGGCGCGAGCCGCGGATTGTCGAGCTTGAACAGATGAAACTCGACTTCAAGTCCGGCGAGGTAATCGAAGCCGGCGGCGCTTAGCCGCGCCAGCGCGTCGCGCAACACCTGGCGCGTCGAAAACGGCACCGGCTTGCCGTTCGTGAAATAGATGTCGCACAACAGCCAGCCGGTGCGCGGTCCATCGTTCTCGGCCGGCCATGGCAGCACGCGAAACGTCGCGGGATCGGCCACCATGACGAAATCGCCGCCGCCCTGCATCTCCGCCATGCCGAAGCCGCCGCCCGGCGTGAACACCGGATAGGCGGTCTTGTGCGCGATGTCCTTGGCGAACAGCGTGGTCGTCATGGTGACGCCGCTTCGCATCAGGCCGGCGGCGTCTTCCGCCACCGCGGTCTTGCCGCGCAGCACGCCATGCTGGTCGGCGAAGGCAAAGCGCACGAGATCGAGCTTGTGCTTTTTGATCGCCTGGACGACGGCGCCGGCGAGGCGAGTTTGCTCGGCGGTCCACAAACCGTGGCGCTCGACGAAGGATTTTATGGCGGAGGCGGGACGCGCTGCCATCACACAACGGCGAGCTTAATGCCCATTCGCCCAGCTCTTGCTCGCCTGGCGATCGCGATCGACGCGCTGCCAGTAGCTCTGCCAGTCGGCGACCGGGCCGATGCCGTCGACGCAGGCCGGCCCGGTGATGCTTTGCGCCTCGGCCGGATCGAGCACCATCATCGGCCGCTCGCCTTTGCCGGAGCGCTCGAGCGCCTGGCGCAGCAGCCGGCGGTAAGCGCTGATCGCCTTGTCGGAAGTGCCGAGATGCTCCTGGGTGCGGTCCTGGATGGCGCCCATGGATTCGCAGGCCCATTGGTCGTGCACGTTGATGTCGGCGCCCATGCCGGTATAGGTCGCGTGCTCCTGCTCGTGCGGATCGAAGCCGTAGTCGTTGCTCTTGTTCTTGCGCGGCACGTAGTCCGGCAATTGATAGAGCTCGAGCCGCTGCCGCCGCATCTCGTCCTTGTCGACCGGCGCGCCGAACGAGGTGAAGATCGCGTACCAGTAATGCCGGTGTTCATCGATCGGCACGTGCCACTGCGAAATCGTCATTTCGCGGCTCATCGGAATGATGAAGGCGTTGGGAAAGATCAGATTGGTGACGCGCACATGCGCGCGTTCGGCGTCGATCTGGCGCAGCGTGATCAGCCGGAAACCGTAGCCGGTCGGCTCGACCTCGATGCGCGGCCGCGGAAACTCGCGCATGATGCGGGTCATCGGCATGTCCGAATCCTTGGACTTGTCGCGGAACATC
Source organism: uncultured Alphaproteobacteria bacterium (assembly GCA_963827465.1). Lineage (GTDB taxonomy): Bacteria > Pseudomonadota > Alphaproteobacteria > Rhizobiales > Xanthobacteraceae > BOG-931. The sequence goes on along the minus strand of CAWHBC010000040.1, from coordinate 23,528 downwards.
TTGCCGTAGCCGCGATCGGGATCCTCGTCTTCGAAGAAGCGATGCAGAAACGAGGTGTGCGCCGGATCGATGCCGACTTCGAGCGACTGCAGCCAGTTGCAATCGATCATGCCCTTGAAGGCGAAGGTGTGCGTCGACGGCGCGACGAAGCAGTCGAAGTGCGGGAAGGCCGGCGGCTCGCCCGCGCCCAGATAGGCGAACAGAATGCCGTTGCGCTCGACGACCGGATAGGATTTTTGCCGGATATTGGCGCACAGGTTGCTGTCGTCCGGCTCCGCCGGCGTTTGCAGGCAGCGGCCCTCGACGTCGAACAGCCAGCCGTGGAACGCGCAGCGCAAGCCGCCGTCCTCGAGCCGGCCGAACGCCAGATCGGTGCCGCGATGCGGACAATGCCGGCCGATCAGGCCATAGCGGCCGCGGTCGTCCTTGAAGGCGACGAGATTCTCGCCGAACAGCCGCACCGGCTTGACCGGGCGATTGCCGGAGAGTTCGTCGACCAGCGCCGCCGGCTGCCAGTATTGCCGCAACAGACCGCCGGCGGGGGTGCCGGCCGCGGTGCGGGTGATCACTTCGTTTTGTTCGGCGCTGAGCATCGGCGATCCCTGTGTGCGGCCAAGCCTCGGCCGCATTATTTATCTATACGATGATCGCCGCGGCCGCCGGAAGCGGCGCAACCGCAAACCAGCCAGCGCAGAGGAGACGACCATGCGCCCGAGCCTCGTCTTCGCCGTCATCTGGATCGGCTGGATCGTGAGCTGGATGGCCGCGGCGTTCTGGTCGGCGCGCACCGAGAAGCGCGTTGCCACGGCGCCGGTCTGGGTGTCCCGCGTCGCGCTCGTCGCGGGCGCCGTCCTGCTCGCGCATTCAGCGCGGCGGCTCCTGCACGAGCACATGCTGTGGCATGTCGGCTACGACGGCGCCTATGCGCTCGCCGGCGTCACGCTCGTCGGCATTCTGTTCGCGTGGTGGGCGCGGATTCATCTCGGCCGGCTGTGGTCGGGCACCATCACCCGCAAGGAGGGCCATCACGTCATCGATACCGGCCCCTATGCGCTGGTTCGCCATCCGATCTACACCGGGCTCATTACCGCCATCGTTGCGACCGCGGCGGCGCAAGCGACCGTGACCGGTCTGATCGGAGCGGCGCTGATTGCCTTCGGGCTTTGGCTCAAGGCACGGGTCGAGGAGGATTTTCTCACCGCCGAACTCGGCGCCGACGCTTACGGCGCTTACCGCCGGCGCGTGCCGATGCTGGTGCCGTTTCTGCCGGCCGGCTGAAGATCAGCGGCCCGAGGTGATCGTGCCGCGTTCGGTCAGCACCAGCCACTGGCCGTCCTGGCGCTTGATCGAGTCGATGCGGCCGACGCCCGGCAGCGTGCTGCCTTCACCGACGTCGAACATGCCGCCGTAACGGTTTTGCACCAGCGCGCGGCCGCTTTGCACGTCCTGCACGATCCAGTCCTGCAGAATGCGGTCGGGGATTTTCGACGCCACGGGCGCGGCGCCGGCGGCGGCGTTGCGATCGAACCGGTCACCTCCGCCGCGGCGGCATGCTGATCGAACTTGTCGAGACGATCCGACAACTTCGCCAATTGCGCCGACGTGCTGTGGCTCGTGGTGTCGAGATTGCTCTTGATCGCGGTCAAGCTCGGCAAGTTCGAGCTTCATCTGCCGCATCGCATCGGTCGTCAGTCCGCACGCTGGCCGCAGGCTGCGGCGCCGGATCGACAGAAACCGCACCATGCCTGTAGCCGGACAGCGAACCGATGAACGAGCCGAAAGCGGCGGCGAATGCCACCGACGCCGCAAGCATCAGAAAGCGCGAAGAGTGCACCTGCGCCGCCGGCGCTTCGGCGTCCTGCGCGTTCGCGCCCGCCGTCTCGTCGACAGCCTCTTCGTCGATCGCCTCGTCTTCTCCCGCGCCGAGCTTCGGCGCCAACACCATCGGCAGATTGCTGTCATATTGCTGTCCCTGGCTTCGCCCGCGCTCTGATCGGCGCCGTCAACGTGCGCCTTCTCGTTGTCGTCAGCGGCGCCGTCTCGGGGTTCTCGGCCATGGTCGCATCTCCGGAATTACGGTTGACCAGTCGTTAACCGAGTTTGGTTAGCATTTGGTTACCGGCAGAGCCGTGGCGGAGCGGCCGAGGATTTTTCGCGCCGAGCGAGCGCTAATCAAACCAGGCCGTTTTCGCGCGCCAGATCTTGCAGCGATGTTTCCGGGCGCGCGCCGATATGCTGGATCACTTCGGCGGCAGCGAGCGCGCCGAGGCGGCCGCAGGTGCGGTCGTCGGCGCCGCGCGCCAGTCCGGACAGAAATCCGGCGGCGAACAGATCCCCTGCCCCGGTGGTATCGACAACGCGCTCGACCGGAAAAGCCGGCACCGCCTCGCCGTCATCGGGGCCGACCACGAGGCAGCCTTTTTCGCTGCGCGTCACCACCGCGATGTCGATATCGGCGCGCAGTGCGGCGATGGCGGCGTTGAAATCCGAGCTTTGATAGAGGCTGTGCAGCTCGGCCTCGTTGGCGAAAATCAGATCGACGGTGCGCGAGCGCATCAGATGGCAGAAACTCGTCGCGCCAGCGGTCGACGCAAAAGGCGTCCGACAAGGTCAGCGCCACCTTGCGGCCGGCGTCGTGCGCGATCTTCGCCGCCTTGAGGAACGCCTCCTTGGCGTTCTTCGGATCCCACAAATAGCCTTCGAGATAGACGACGGCGCTGCGCGGCAATCGCCTCGGCATCGATATCGGCCGGATGCAGATCCTGCGCCGCGCCGAGATAGGTGTTCATGGTGCGCTCGCCGTCGGGCGTCACCAGCACGTAGCAGCGTCCGGTCGAGGGACCGTCGGCCGCCGGCTTGGTGGGAAAGCTCACGCCGGCGGCGCGGATATCGTGGCTATAGGCGCGGCCGAGCAGATCGTCCTTGATCTTGCCGATGAAGGCGGCGCGCGCGCCGAGCGAGGCGAGCCCGACGATCGTGTTCGCCGCCGAGCCGCCGGAGGTTTCCACCGCCGGGCCCATGGCGTCATAGATCGCATGCGCGCGGGCCTCGTCGATCAGCATCATGCGCGCCCTTGCGCATGCCCTGGGCGAGCAAAAAATCCTCCTCGGCGCGGGCAATCACGTCGACGATGGCGTTGCCGATGCCGAGAACGTCGTAGCGGGCTGCGGTCATGGGTCAGCTATTTGGGTTCGGCCATATGGCCGCGTGCGGCGGGTCGCGCACTATAGCGGCCGCCCCTTGCACGGCAAGCCAACGCCATGGCAGACGACACGGCCATGGCATCGGTAGTGTCACGGAGGCCCGTCATGGCCTTCAAAGAACTGGTGTTTTCCGGCGTGCAGCCGACCGGCAATCTGCATCTCGGCAATTATCTCGGCGCCATCAAGCGCTTCGTCGAGCTGCAGGACCGCTACGACTGCATCTATTGCGTGGTCGATCTGCACGCCATCACGGTATGGCAGGAGCCGACCGAGCTGCCGCACGCCATTCGCGAAGTCGCCGCGGCCTTCATCGCCTGCGGCATCGATCCGAAAAAACACATCGTGTTCAACCAGAGCCAGGTCGCCGAGCACGCCGAGCTTGCCTGGGTTTTCAATTGCGTCGCCCGGCTCGGCTGGCTCAACCGCATGACGCAGTTCAAGGAGAAGGCCGGCAAGGACCGCGAGAACGCCTCGGTCGGCCTCTACGCTTATCCGACGCTGATGGCGGCCGACATTCTGGTCTATCGCGCCACCCATGTGCCGGTCGGCGAAGACCAGAAGCAGCATCTCGAACTGTCGCGCGACGTGGCGCAGAAATTCAACAACGACTTCGCGCAATCGATCCAGCAAAAAGGCTACGGCGACGCGTTGTTCCCGCTGCCCGAGCCGGTGATCACCGGCGAGGCGACGCGGGTGATGTCGCTGCGCGACGGCACCAAAAAAATGTCGAAGTCGGATGCCGTCCGACTATTCGCGCATCAATCTCACCGACGATGCCGACGCCATCGCGCAGAAGATCCGGCGCGCCAAGACCGATCCGGAGCCGCTGCCCAGCGAGGAAAAGGGCCTGGCGGCGCGTCCCGAGGCCGACAATCTCGTCGGCATCTACGCGGCGCTGGCCGGCACCAACCGCGCCGGCGTGCTGGCGCAATTCGGCAATGCGCAATTCTCGACGTTCAAGACGGCGCTGACCGATCTCGCGGTCGCCAAGCTCGGCCCGATCGGCGCCGAGATGAAGCGGCTGCTCGCACGACCCGTCGCCATCGACGCCATTCTGGCGGACGGCGCGGCGCGGGCGCAAAAATCGCCGGCCAGACCATGAACGCGGTCAAGGACGTGGTCGGCTTCGTGCGATCGTGATGCAGGTCGACCCTTGAACTTCCAAGGCAATTCGCCACGTATTATGGTATGTTTGAGACAGTCGCGGCGGCCACGGCCTGATCTGGTGGGCCGCAGGTGACGGAGGACGCGACAATGTTCATCCAGACCGAAGCCACGCCGAACCCGGCGACGCTGAAATTCCTGCCCGGCCAGCCGGTGCTCGAAAGCGGCACGCTCGATTTGCGCGACGCCGAGCAGGCGGCGCAGTCGCCGCTCGCCGAGCGGCTGTTCGGCATCGCCGGCGTCAGCGGCGTGTTTTTCGGCTCCGATTTCATCACCGTGACCAAGAGCGACGGCGAATGGCAGCAGCTCAAGCCGATGATCCTCGGCGCCATCATGGAGCATTACATGTCCGGCGCGCCGCTGTTGAACAGCGGCGGCACCGAGACGAGCGACGGCGACGAGTTCTTCGATGCCGCCGATGCCGAGACCGTGGCCACGATCAAAGAGCTGATCGAAACCCGGGTGCGCCCGGCGGTCGCCAATGACGGCGGCGACATCACCTTCCGCGGCTTCAAGGACGGCGTCGTCTTTCTCAACATGAAAGGCGCCTGCTCGGGATGCCCGTCGTCGACGGCGACGCTTGCGTCACGGCATCCAGAATTTGCTGCGCCATTTCATCCCCGACGTCACCGAAGTCCGTCCCATGTAATCGACCGGCTTCCGGCGCATCGCGCCGGGCCATCCGGCATGATGTGACTTGCCATGCGCGTTGCTCGCCATCGATACGGCGCTGGCGGCCTGCTCCGCCGCCGTGCTCGACACGGCTCATGGCGCGCTCAACCGCGGCATCGTTGCGAGCGAAAGCCTGCCGATGATCCGCGGCCACGCCGAGGCGCTGATGCCGCTGGTCGCCCGGGTGATGAAAGCGTCCGGCCTGGCGTTTGCCGATCTCGATCGCATCGTGGTGACGACGGGACCCGGCAGTTTCACCGGCTTGCGCGTCGGCATTGCGGCAGCGCGCGGCTTTGGGCTCGCCGACCAAGATTCCGGTTGTCGGCGTGTCGACGCTGTCGGCCTATGCCGCACCCTATCTCGGCGTCGACGACAAATATCCGGTGATCGCCGCCATCGACGCGCGGCATGCGCATGTTTATTTGCAGGTCTTCGCCGGCGAACGGACGGACCGTCGATCGCGCCGCGGCTGGCGCCGTTGAGCGAAGCGGTGCGCGCGGCCGCCGACGCGCCGGCCCGCATCGTCGGCTCGGCCGCGCAGAGCGGTCGCCGACGGATTGGCCGAGACCGGCCCGAGCCCCTGTCACCGTCGACGCGTCGCGATGCCCCCGATATCGGCTGGGTCGCGCAGATCGGCGCCGTCGTGCCGGAGGCGAGCGCGCCGCCGAAGCCGCAATATCTGCGCGCCCCCGATGCGCAGCCGCAAAACGCCGCCTCGCTGCCGCGCCGATGATGAATTTCGTCGCGCGCCTGTTCGCCCGCGGCAAGCCCGCTTTCTCCGAAGCGCGGCCCGCCGACGCGGCCGCCATTGCCGCCGTACATGCCGCGTCGTTCCAGCGCGGCTGGGGCGAGGATGAGATCTATCGGCTCCTGGTCGAAAGCAACGTCGTCGGCCATCGCGCGACGAGCGGCGGCAAACTGATCGGTTTTATTCTGTCGCGCCTCGCCGCCGGCGAAGCCGAGATCCTTTCGGTCGCCATCGCCCCGGCCTGGCGCGGGCGCGCGCTGGCGCGGCCGCTGCTCGATCTGCATCTGCGGCGCTTGGCCGGGCTCGGCGTGCGCTCGGTGTTCCTGGAAGTCGACGAACAAAATGCCCCGGCCAGCAGGCTTTATCGGCGCGCCGGTTTCCGCGAGGTCGGCCGGCGCCAGGGCTATTACGAAGGCGGCGCGACGGCCTTGGTGCTGCGCCGCGACCTTGGCTGACGCGCTCCGGCAATATCGCTACAATGACGCCGGACCCGAAAAAATCGGGCCGCACGGGAGGAGACCACCATGACGGCCACGCGATATTGGCGCGGCGTGCCGAGCGCTTGCACTGACCATTGTCATCGGCGCTCGGCTTTGTCGCCGGCACAGCGCTCGCGCAAAGCACCGGCTTTCCCGACCGGCCGATCAAGATGATCGTCGGCTTCGCCGCCGGCGGCAGCACCGACGTTGCCGCCAGAATCGTGGCGCAGAAGATGTCGGAAGTTCTCGGCCAATCCGTTCTGGTCGAGAACCGCCCCGGCGCCAGCGGGCTCCTCGCCGCCGAGGACGTCGTGAAATCGCCGCCCGACGGCTACACGCTGATGATGGCGAGCCAGACCGTGCTGGCGGTCGCGCCGCGTCTTTATCGCAAGGCGACGGTCGATCCGATCAAAGATTTTGCGCCCGTGGCCTATTGCGGAGCCTCTCCGCTGGTGCTGGTCGTCAACCCGTCATTCCCGGCACACACCACGGCCGAAGTGATCGCCATGGCCAAGGCTCAGCCGGGCAAGATCATTTTCGGCACCGGCGGCGCCGGCACGACGCCGCATATCGCGTCGGAGATGTTTCAATACGCGGCCGGCATCAAAATGACCCACGTGCCCTATCGCGGCGAAGCCGGCGCGATCAACGATCTTGTCGCCGGGCAAATCCCGGCGATGTTCGCCAACCTTTCCGCGATCATGGGCCAGCTCAAGGCCGGCACGGTGCGCGCGATCGCGGTTACGAGCCCCGCAGCGCTCGCCGCTGGCGCCGGACGTTCCGACGGTCGCGGAAACGCTGCCGGGATTTGCCGCCGAAACCTGGTTCGGCCTCATTGCACCGGCCGGAACGCCGCACGACGTCATTGCCAAGCTCAACGCCGCGGCGCTGCAAGCTCTGGCCAGCGCCGATACCAAAAAGCGCTATGCCGATCTCGGCATGACCAACAGCGGCGCCGGCGGCACTACGCCCGAAGAGCTCGATGCCTATATGAAGTCCGAGGTCGCCAAATGGGCGAAAGTCATCAAGGACGCCAATATCCAGCCGATGGACTGAGCATTTCCCTTTTGCCCGGAATCCCGGTAAGACTATCAGCGTTGAGGCGGCAGCCTCGCCTCGGGCGAAGGAAGCGGAGTTTACGAGCTAATACAAAGGCTTAAGGCTCGACTACACCCGGCATGAACGGACCCCGCAAGCTCTACGTCAAATCGTTCGGTTGCCAGATGAACGTCTACGATTCGCGTCGTATGGCGGACACTTTGGCGCCGCAGGGCTACGTCGAGACCGCCTGCTGCCGACGACGCCGATCTCGTCATTCTCAATACCTGCCACATCCGCGAGAAGGCCGCCGAGAAGGTCTATTCGGAGCTCGGCCGGCGTCCGCCGCATGAAGGAAGCCGCGGCTGCCGAAGGCCGCGATCTCGTCGTCGCGGTCGCCGGCTGCGTGGCGCAAGCCGAAGGCGAAGAGATCATCCGCCGGCAGCCGGCCGTCGATCTGGTGTTCGGCCCGCAGAGCTATCACCGCTTGCCTGAACTGTTGGCGCGCGCCGCGCGCGAGGGCAAGGCCGTCGATACCGAGTTTCCCGTCGACGACAAATTCGACCATCTCGCCGCGCCGAGCCGGGCGGCGACGCGGGCGCGCGGCGTCAGCGCCTTCGTCACGGTGCAGGAGGGCTGCGACAAGTTCTGCACCTTCTGCGTCGTGCCCTACACGCGCGGCGCCGAAATCTCGCGCCCGGTGCAAAAAATCGTCGCCGAGGTCGAGCAGCTGGCGGCGGCCGGCGTGCGCGAGATCACGCTGATCGGCCAAAACGTCAACGCCTATCACGGCGAAGGTCCGGACGGACGGCCGTGGTCGCTGGCGCAGCTGCTGCGCCGGGTGGCCGAGATCGGCGGCATCGACCGGCTGCGCTACACCACCAGTCATCCGCGTGACATGGGCGACGATCTAATAGCGGCGCATCGCGATTTGCACGAGCTCATGCCGCAACTGCATCTGCCGGTCCAGTCGGGCTCCGACCGCGTTTTGGCGGCGATGAACCGCCGTCACACCCGCGCGGACTATCTCGATATCGTCGAGCGCTTGCGCGAAGCGCGGCCCGACCTCGCGCTGACGTCCGATTTCATCGTCGGCTTTCCCGGCGAAACCGAGAGCGATTTCGCCGCCACGCTCGGCCTCGTCGACGAGGTCGGTTTCTCCGGCGCGTTCTCGTTCAAATATTCGCCGCGGCCGGGAACGCCGGGCGCCGACATGGACGAGCAGATCGACGAAGCACACCAAGTCGGAGCGGTTGCAGCGCCTGCAGCAGGCGATCGACCGCAACCAGGCCGCATTCAATCGCGGCTGTCTCGGCTCGCAGCTTCGACGTGCTGTTTGAACGGCACGGCCGCCACCCCGGCCAACTGGTCGGCCGCTCGCCCTATCTCCAGCCCGTGCAAGTGATGGCGCCCGCCGCACTGATCGGCGGGATTGCCACGGTGACGATCACCGAAATCGCCAGCAACAGCCTGTTCGGAGCGCTTGCGCCGGAGGCGCAGTCGCGCGCGCCGCAGCCGCGCTTTGCTTCCCGCAGGAGCCTGACTTGGCAGCACGCGAAACGGATCAATCGGTTTTCGTCGCCGCGCCGGACAACGCGACCCAAATCTCTCTGACCTTCGACGACAATCGCCTCGCCTCGATGCTGTTCGGCCAATACGGCCAAAATCTCGCTTTGATCGAACGCCGCCTCGGCGTCGTCGCCAATTCGCGCGGCAACACCGTCACCATCGAGGGCAGCCGCGATGCCTGCGATCAGGCGCGCCGCGTGCTGGAAAGCCTTTATGAGCAGGCTCAAGCGCGGCGACGAGGTCGTGCAGGGCGACGTCGACGGCACCATCCGGCTGGCGCTTGTCGCAAGGCTCGCTGTTCGATTTCGATCCCGCCGCCGCGCGGGAGAATTTCGAAGAGATCAATCTGCGCAAGCGCCGGGTGCGCGCCCGCACCGCCGCGCAGGACGGCTATATTCGCGCGCTCAAGCGCCATGCTCTGGTGTTCGCGACCGGCCCCGCCGGCACCGGCAAGACCTGGCTTGCGGTCGCGCATGCCGTGCAGCTGTTCGAGCGCAAGGAGGTCGACCGCATCGTGCTGTCGCGGCCGGCGGTGGAGGCCGGCGAGCGGCTCGGCTTCCTGCCCGGCGACATGCGCGAAAAGGTCGATCCCTATCTGCGGCCGATCTACGACGCGCTGTACGACCTGATGGATGCGCGCATCGTCGAGCGCGCTTTGCAGACCACCGAAATCGAAATCGCGCCGCTGGCCTTCATGCGCGGCCGCACGCTGTCGAATGCCGCGAGTCATTCTCGACGAGGCGCAGAACACCACCGCGATGCAGATGAAAATGCTGCTCACCCGGCTCGGCGAGAACAGCCGGATGATAGTGACCGGCGATCCGAGCCAAGTCGATCTGCCGTCCGGCCAGACCTCCGGGCTCGCCGACGCGGTACGGCTCCTGCATGGCGTCGAAGGCATCGGCCATGTCAGCTTTACCGCCGCCGACGTGATCCGCCACGAACTCGTCGCGCGCATCGTCGAAGCCTACGACCGACGAATCGGCGAAGAAGCGCGAGCGCCGCGAATGACGCGCGCGGCGCGGCCCGCGCTGACCGATCGACGTGATGGTCGGCAGCGAGCTGTGGAAAGATGCCGGAAAGCCGCAAACGGCGGTGCGGCGCGCCGTCACACGGGCGGCCGCCATGCTGTCAACAAGAGCCGCCGAGCTTGCTATCGTTCTGACCGATGATTCGGCAATTCGCGCCCTTAACCGGGATTGGCGGGCATCGATAAGGCCACGAATGTGCTGGCATTCCCGGCGAAAAATGCCGCCGCCGGCCATCTCGGCGACATCGTTCTTGCCTTTGAAACCATCGCGCGCGAGGCGCGTAGCGAACAAAAGCCGCTCGCCCATCATCTCGCCCATCTTGCCGTGCATGGCTTCCTGCATCTGGTCGGCTACGATCATGAACGGCCCAAAGATGCCGCTTGAGATGGAACGGACCGAGCGTGAGATTCTCCACGAACTTGCGATCCCCGATCCCTACCGGGCGGCGGTCCCAAAAGCCCGTGCGGCGGCCCGCGGGCCCAAGCGCGCCGGCAAGCACCGGCAAGCCGCGGCCGCAAATCCTGAGACCGGACGGCTCGTCCTTCACCTTGCCGGCTGACGCCGAAACGCCAAGGCTCATCCAAAATTCGCCGATGACGCAATCTCAACCCAACGAAGCCGGCCGAAAACGAACAGCCGCGGGCTTTTGCCGGTGATGCCGGAGCCGGGCGAGCACCCGGAAGGTTGGCTGACGCGCATCATGCGCATCCTGTTCGGGTGGAAAGCGGCTTCGACGCGCGCCGATCTGGAGCTTGTGCTGACCGCCGAGCACAGCCGCAATCGGGCTTCTCGCCCGAAGAAGCGGCGATGCTGAAAAATATCCTCGGCCTGCGGGAAACGCGGATCGAACGCATCATGGTGCCGCGCGCCGATATCATCGCCGTGCAGCAGGACATCGCGCTCGGCGATCTGGTCAAGGTCTTTCGAGGTCGCCGGCCATTCGCGCCTCGTCGTCTATAACGACACGCTCGACGATCCGACCGGCATGGTTCATATCCGCGATCTGATCGCGTTCATGGCGGCGCGCGCGGCGCCGTCGGAGCCCGCCGAAGGCGATGCCCACACGGCAGCGGCGGCGGATCTTAATTTTGCCAATATCGATCTTTCGCTGCCGTTGAGCGCCGGCGAAGATCGTGCGCGAGATCCTGTATGCGCCGCCGTCGATGCCGGCGCTCGATCTGCTGGCGAAAATGCAGGCGACCCGCATTCATCTCGCGCTGGTCATCGACGAATACGGCGGCAGCGACGGGCTGGTATCGATCGAGGATTTGGTCGAGCTCATTGTCGGCGATATCGCCGACGAGCACGACGAGGACGAAGTGTCCGGCGTGACGCGGCAGGCCGACGGCTCGTTTTTGGCCACCGGCCGCGCCAGCCTCGAAGACGTCCGTGCGGCCGTCGGCGAACAGTTCGACGTCGGCGAGGTCGCGCAGGAGGTCGATACGCTCGGCGGTTATCTGGTCACCAAAGCCGGCCATGTCCCGGTTCGCGGCGAACTGGTGCCGGTGCCGGAGCCGTACGAAGCCGAGGTGCTCGACGCCGATCCGCGCCGGGTCAAGCGCGTGCGCATCTACCTGCGCAAGGACCGCCGGCCCGCGGCGACGCGCGCTGCCGGCGCCGCGCGCGCCGCGTCCGGCAACGCCGCGCGAAGAACCCAGCCGGCCGAACCAGAATACGCCGCGGACATCGTGAAGCGGCTGATCCACGCCATCGTCTTGTCCTGGGGCTGGCGGCGCCGCGGCATCGCCTTTGCCGCCGGCGCGCTGTCCGCTCTGGCATTGGCGCCATTCAACGCCTGGCCGATCTTGTTTCTGACGTTCCCGACGCTGGTCTGGCTGATCGACGGCGCCGGCGTCGGCCGCTGGGGCGGTGTCGCCGCCGCGGCGGCGACCGGCTGGTGGTTCGGGTTCGGTTATTTCGTCGCCGGTCTTTATTGGCTCGGCTATGCGTTTCTCGTCGATGCTTCGACCTTTGGCTGGCTGTTGCCGTTCGCCGTCATCGGCTTGCCGGCGGTATTGGCGATCTACACCGCCGCCGGCGTCGCGGCAGCGCGCCTTGTTTGGACGCGCGGCGCGCCGCGCATCCTGGCCTTGGCTGTGGGGCTGACCGCGTCGGAATGGCTGCGCGGGCATCTGTTCACCGGCTTTCCGTGGAATGCCTTCGGCTTTGCGTTGACTTCGCCATTGGTGCTGGCGCAAGCCGCTTCGCTATTCGGGATTTGGGGGCTGACCTTCATCGCCATCGTCGTGTGCGCCAGTCCCGCTACGCTCGGCGACGACCCGTCGGAAACCCGGCAGCCGTGGCTGCCGCTGGCGCTCGGGCTCGTCGCTCTCGCAGCGCTCGGCGCTTTTGGCGCGTGGCGGCTCGATCAAACCCCGACGCGGCTCGTCAACGGCGTGCACTTGCGCATCATGCAGCCGAATTTGCAGCAGGACGCGCGCTTCAACTATTCGGCCAAACAACAAGTCATGGCGCGCTACATCGCCTTGTCGAGCCGCAGCGGCGACCAGCAGGCGCACGGCATGGGCGATACGACGCAACTGATCTGGCCGGAATCGTCATTCCCGTTTTTTCTCACCCGCGAGGCGGACGCGCTGGCGCAGATCACGCAATTGCTGCCGCCGAAGGCCGTTCTGATCACCGGCGCCGTGCGGCTCGCCGATCCCGACAATCCGGCACAGTCGGGAGTTTATAATTCGATTTACGTGATCGACCACACCGGTTCGATCAACGCGGTCTACGACAAAGTTCATCTCGTGCCGTTTGGCGAATATCTGCCGCTGCCCTATCTGCTCGAGCGGCTCGGTCTGCAGGACATAACGGAAGAGCGCGGCGGATTTCTCGCCGGCGACCGCCATCGCCTGATCGCCGTTCCCGGCGCGCCGATGGCGCTGCCGCTGATCTGCTATGAAGCAATCTTCCCTGAGGAGGTGATGCCGCCGGGCCGGCGGCCGGGCTGGATTGTCAACGTCACCAACGATGGCTGGTTCGGCATTTCCACGGGTCCCTATCAGCATCTTCAGCAGGCGCGGGTCACCGCCATCGAGCTCGGCCTGCCGCTGGCACGGGCGGCCAACACCGGCATCTCCGCCGTGATCGACCCGGTGGGAAGAATGATCGAATTCATTGCCGCTGGGCACCGAGGGCGTGTTGGATGCGCCGTTGCCGCAAGCGATCGGCACGACGATCTACGGCAGGCTCGGCGACCTGCCCGCCTACGTCATGATGGCGATCGCGTTTTACGTCGTGATGCGCCGGCGGCTGGCGGGGAATGCGGTTAAACTCTGATACTTGGAGCCGAATTTTAGGATCCCGGTTTTGGACCCAAGCGTGCACAGCCACCAAACATCGTTAACAGGTTGTACAGTTCGCGTATAAATAGTCCCGTATCGACTTGAGGCTGTCCATGATCCGGCGAGCGCAACTGAAACGCGTGTCGGGCGATAACGCAGCGATAATCGGTCTAACTGCTATGCGTTTTGCCTTCTCAAATAATGCGAATGCAACTATTCAAACAAATTGGTGCGTGACGCCGCTTGCAAAAAGTGGTTTCAAGTGTGACAGATTTGATATTTAGTCCACCAATAGAACCGCGGGAGTTGAGATGGCAATGTTGGCTAAGAAGGCGCCCAACCCGACCGACAAACATGTCGGTGCGCGTGTGCGCATGCGCCGGATGATGCTAGGCATGAGCCAAGAGAAACTCGGCGACGCGCTTGGTCTTACTTTTCAGCAAGTACAAAAATACGAAAAAGGCACCAATCGCATCGGCGCCAGCCGGCTGCAGCAGATCGCGCAAATTCTTCAGGTGCCGGTTTCATTCTTTTTCGAAGGCGCCCCGAGTGCACAGACGATCGGCCGGCATGAAGGAATGGGCGAAGCTCCGTCGCCGGCCTACGTCTCCGACTTTCTCGCCACGTCGGACGGTCTGGCGCTGACCAAGGCGTTCATGCGCATCGAGGATTCAAAACTGCGGCGACGCATCGTCGACCTCGTCGAGCAGATCGCCGGCCGCGACAAGCGCTGAACATCCCGTCTCGGATTGTCCCTGCGCCCGTAGGTGTTTTCCGGGGGGCAGCGCAGGCTGGCGCCCACCTTTGGCCCACATCTTGACCGCGCAGGGGTACACTGCAACAACCGTTCGGCTCCGCGCGGCATGGCCGCGCGCCGCCAAAAACGTTAGACCTCTGCTTGAGGCCGCCTAAGAGGGGAGTTTCTTACTGTGCGACGCGCCAATTACCTGTTCACCAGCGAGTCCGTGTCCGAAGGCCATCCCGACAAAGTCTGCGACCAAATATCCGATGCGGTGCTCGACGCCTTCATCGAGAACGACATCAAACTGGGCATCGCCGACGAAAGCGCGGTGAATACGCGGCTTGGCTGCGAGACGCTCTGCACCACCAACAAGATCGTCATTGCCGGCGAAGGCCGCGGCCAGGCGCCGCTGTTTCACAAGCACGGTGAAAAAGCGGTCGTCAATCGCGAGATGATCACCGAGATCGCGCGCGGGGTGGTCAAGGATATCGGCTACGATCAGGACGGCTTCTCCTATTACGGCGCCGACGTCGAGGTGCTGTTGCACGGCCAATCCCCCGACATCGCCATGGGCGTGAACGCCAGGAAGACGAAGAGCGGCGAGCAGGAAGGCGCCGGCGACCAAGGCATGATGTTCGGCTTCGCCTGCACCGAGAGCGAAGTCTACGAGAAGGGCTCGTTCATGCCGGCGCCGATCTATTTCGCCCACAAGATTCTGAAAGTGCTGTCCGACAAGCGCCGCAGCAAGCAGTTGTTCGATCTGCAGCCCGACGCCAAAAGCCAGGTGACGGTGCAATATGTCGACGGCGAGCCGGTCGGCTGCACCAAAGTGGTGGTCTCGACGCAGCACAATGCGCAGACCCGCAACGGCAAGAAATATTCGCCGGGCATGGTCCGCGAATTGATCGCCGATGCGGTGGAATCGGCGCTGCCCAAAGGCTGGATGCCGAAGCGGCCGAGCGACTTCCTGGTCAATCCCACCGGGAATTTCGTCGTCGGCGGCCCCGACGGCGATTGCGGTCTGACCGGGCGGAAGATCATCGTCGACACTTATGGCGGCTACGCGCCGCATGGCGGCGGCGCGTTTTCCGGCAAGGACCCGACCAAGGTCGATCGTTCGGCGGCCTATGCCGCGCGCTATCTGGCCAAGAACGTCGTGGCGGCGGGGCTCGCCGAGCAATGCACCATTCAGGTCGCCTATGCGATCGGCGTTGCCGACCCGATGTCGCTGCTCGTCGACACCCATGGGACCGGCAAGGAAGACGAAAAGAAGCTCGCCAAGACGCTGCAGGAGCTTTTCCCGCTGCGGCCGACCCATATTCGGCGCACGCTCAAGCTCAATCGGCCGATCTACAAGCGCACCGCGGCCTATGGCCATTTCGGCCGCGCTCCGGAAAAGGACGGCGGTTTCTCCTGGGAGCGAACCGATCTTGCCGACGCGCTCAAGCGCGCGTTTCGCTAAAGCTCCTCCGCTTTGCGGCGCCGGCAACCGGCGCCGCTTCGCCGCCCGCGCCGGGCGTGCGTGTGTTTGCTATACTGATGAGCAGACGGCGTGATGGCGGCGATCGACGCGATGACCTCGGATCATAATGCGCCGCGGGCGTTTTTTGGCCGCCGCAAGGGCCACAAGCTGCGCCCCAATCAAACGCGGCTGATCGAGAGCGTGTTGCCGGAGCTCGCGCTCGATCTGTCGCATCCGGCGCCCGCCGCGCTCGGCGATCTGTTTCCCGTTGCCGTCACCGGCGTCGAGCTGGAGATCGGCTTCGGCGGCGGCGAGTTTTTGATCGCGCGGGCGCAGCGGCAGCCGCACACCGGATTTATCGGCGTCGAGCCTTACGTCAACGGCATGGCCAAAGCGCTCGCCGGCATCGAGAGCAACAAGCTCTGCAACATCCGTCTTCACCCCGACGATGCCGCCGCCCTGCTCGCCTGGCTGCCGGACGCGGGCCTGGCGCGGATCGATCTTATTCACCCCGATCCATGGCCCAAGCGCCGGCATTGGAAGCGCCGGTTCGTCCAAGAGCCGCTGATTGCGCAGCTCGGCCGCGTCCTCCGCCGCGGCGGCGAATTCCGCTTCGTCACCGATATCGCCGATTATGCCGCTTGGACCTTGCAGCGGTTTATCAGATCGGAACTTTTTGAATGGACCGCCGAACGCGCCGACGATTGGCGCAAGCCGTGGCCCGACTTCGGCGGCACGCGCTACAACGCCAAGGCAACTCACGAAGATCGCGCGTCGTGCTTTCTGCAGTTCCGACGGGTCTGACGCGCTCGCGCCATGCGCCGTTTCGGCGTTATGCGCTTCGCTGCACTTGCCAGAATCGCACGACGCGTTGCGCGGTCGATGCCGAAAGCTGGTCGTAATTGGCAAAGGCGGAATTGATGGCGAGCGTCGACGACGGCCTGCCGTCGGGACGCGCCGTGATCACGGATTTCACCGTCGGCCAGCTCAGGCCGGCGGCTTTGCACAGGATCAAGACCGGGTCCGGCCGTTCGCCGGCCATCAGCCGGTCGGCAATCGCGATCGGCACCTTGGATAGCGCCGCCAGCGAGACGACCGTTTCGTCGTATTTGCCGTC
Source organism: uncultured Alphaproteobacteria bacterium (assembly GCA_963827465.1). Lineage (GTDB taxonomy): Bacteria > Pseudomonadota > Alphaproteobacteria > Rhizobiales > Xanthobacteraceae > BOG-931. Next base: position 7,010 of record CAWHBC010000040.1, on the reverse strand, counting down.
GCCGGCGAAAGCCGCCAGCGCCGCCTCATTCATGTCGCCGGCGCGGTGCATCCGCAGCACGATCCGCTGCGCGTCGCGATAATCGCGCGGGCCGATCCGGGCGCCGACGTCATTCGATACTTTGTCCAGGATGCGGCGGATTTCCGCCTGCAATTCCGGCGGCGCCGCGGCCAAGAGACGGCGATGCACGATTGCGGTGGCACGCGTCAGCAGTGCGCGAAAAATATGCGGCGGGACGTCCGGCCGCAGCCCGACTTTCTCGGCGAGTATGCCGTCGCTCTCCGCCCGGTCGGCCAGACGGGCGAAGCTGCTTTCCGAAATGCGCGCACCGCGGTTTTCGGCGACGCTGCGTGCAACCTCGCGGTCGCCGCGCCGCACCAGAATGTCGGTGACCATTTCGCCAAGCGCCGCTCGCTCGGAAATCGCCTGCAAATGCGCCTGGCTCTTGGTCATCGCCAGAGCAATCAGATCGGCGTCGTTGAGACGCGGCGCCAGCTTGAGCACCGGGCCGGCAATCGCGATGTCATCGTCATTGGCGAGAATGCGCAACACTTTGGGCGGCGCATTGCCGACCGGAGCGAGACGCCGGGCCAATTCGGCGCGGGCGTGGCTCTCGATTTCATCGATGAGCAAAGCAAAGACGTCGTCAAACAAGGCGAGATGGGCGTCGTTGTAGCGTGGCGCCGCGTCCAAAAACAGCGCGGTCATGCGCCGCAGGGTATCGGCGCGCTTGTGCCGCGAGCCGCGCTGCAGAGCGTCTTCAATTTCCGGGATCAGTGAGGTTGCGGCACCCATCCAGGCACCCAAAGTGAGGGGTCAGAGGCTATTTGACGGTTCGCCGCCCGGCATTCTTCTCTTCAGTATCGCCGACTGATTACCGATCCCTGAACTGCGCTCGTTTCCGAACCCCGTTTGCCCCGAACGACCCTTGCAACCGCCGGGAAAGCCGCTATATTCGCCTCATCCGTCATGGATACCTCATAACGGTCGGTTGATCCGAGCGGTTTTGAGAGTGGGTTCCCCCGGGACCCGCTCTTTTTTATTACCCGAGGCCAGACGGTGTTGCAGTCCAACTCTTGTTTTGCAGAACCGAGTCTTTGTTTTGCAGACCAAGTCTATGGGATCGAGTGGCCGAGCAGCATGGACGACAGGCCGGCGAGTGTTACGAGCTTTAGCGACGAACCGCGGCTTATCACCGAGCCGGGTCGCGCGGCGCGTGTCGCCGCCGCGGCCGAGCCGGTGCTGGCGTCGCTCGGTTACCGGCTGGTGCGGGTACGCGTGTCGGCCTTTGCCGGCTGCACCGTCCAGGTCATGGCCGAACGCCCGGACGGCACCATGACGATCGAGGATTGCGAGACGGCATCGCGGGCGCTGTCGCCCGTGTTCGACGTCGCCGATCTCATCGACAGCGCCTATCGGCTGGAAGTGTCTTCGCCCGGCATCGACCGGCCGCTGGTCCGGCATTCGGATTTCGACCGCTATGCCGGCAACGTCGCGCAAGTGGAAATGCAAACCCCGATCGACGGCCGCAAGCGTTTCCGCGGCGAGCTCATCGGCACGCAAGGCGAATGCGCGCGCATCCGCGGCCCGGCAAACGAAGATGCCGAAATCTTGCTGCCGATCGACGACATGATCGAAGCCAAGCTCGTGCTCACCGATGCGCTCGTTGCCGAATCGCTGCGCAAGAGCAAACAGAACCACCGCAAGGGAGACTGACCGATGGCGACCGTAAGCGCCAACAGACTTGAACTGTTACAGATCGCCGACGCCGTCGCCCGCGAAAAAGCGATCGACCGCAAGATCGTGCTCGGCGCCATGGAAGACGCCATCGCCAAGGCCGCGCGCTCCCGCTACGGCAGCGAGACCGAGGTGCGCGCCGAGATCGATCCGAAGAGCGGCGAGCTTCATTTGTCCCGCCATATGCTGGTGGTCGAAACCGTCGAGAATCCGGCGACCCAGATCAGCCTCGAGGAGGCCCGCCGCCGCCATCCCGCCGCGCAGATCGGCGACACCATCGCCGATCCGTTGCCGCCGCTCGAATATGGCCGCATCGCCGCTCAATCGGCCAAGCAGGTGATCGTGCAGAAGGTGCGCGAGGCCGAACGCGACCGGCAATACGACGAATACAAGGACCGCATCGGCGACATCGTCAACGGCATCGTCAAGCGCGTCGAATACGGCAACGTGGTCGTCGATCTCGGCCGCGGCGAAGCCATCGTGCGCCGCGACGAAATGCTGCCGCGCGAGGTGTTCCGCAACGGCGACCGCATCCGCGCCTACATCTATGACGTGCGCCGCGAGCAGCGCGGGCCGCAGATTTTCCTCTCCCGCACCCATCCGCAATTCATGTCGAAACTGTTCGCGCAGGAAGTGCCGGAGATCTATGACGGCATCGTCGAGGTCAAGGCGGTGGCGCGCGATCCCGGCTCACGCGCCAAGATCGCGGTGGTATCGCGCGATTCGTCGGTCGATCCGGTCGGCGCCTGCGTCGGCATGCGCGGCTCGCGCGTGCAGGCGGTGGTCAACGAGCTGCAGGGCGAGAAGATCGACATCATTCCGTGGTCCCACGACATCGCCACGTTCGTCGTCAACGCGCTGGCGCCGGCCGAAGTCGCCAAGGTGGTGCTGGACGAAGAGCGCGAGCGCATCGAAGTCGTGGTTCCGGACCAGCAGCTCTCGCTCGCCATCGGCCGGCGCGGCCAGAACGTGCGGCTGGCGTCGCAGCTCACCGGCTGGGATATCGACATTCTGACCGAGCAGGAGGAGTCGGAGCGCCGCCAGGCGGAATTCGAAAACCGCACCCGGATGTTCATCGACACGCTGAATGTCGACGAGGTGATCGGACAATTGCTGGCGTCGGAAGGTTTCAATTCGGTCGAGGAGCTGGCCATGGTCGACACCAAGGAAATCGCCAATATCGAAGGCTTCGACGACGATACGGCCGCCGAACTGCAGACCCGCGCCCGCGACTATCTGGACAAGGTCGAGGCCGAACTCGATGCCAAGCGCACGGAGCTCGGCGTCGAGGATGCGCTCCGGGAGGTGGAGGGCGTCACCACGGCGATGCTGGTGCGGTTCGGCGAGAACGGGATCAAGACGGTCGAGGATCTTGCCGGCTGTGCCACCGACGACCTGGTCGGATGGACCGAACGCAAAGACGGCGAGGCGGTTCGCCAAGCCGGCATTCTCGATGGCTTCGAGTTCTCGCGCGAAGAGGCGGAAGCCATCATCATGCATGCGCGCGTCAAGGCCGGCTGGATCACCGAGGCCGATCTGGCGCCGCCGGCCGCCGCCGATGAGACGGCGGTCGCCGCCGCGCAGCCGTGACCGGAGCGTCCCATCGATATGACCGCTGCTGCACCGATCGCGATCGAACTCGACAACGGCCCGGGCGCGCGTAGCCCCGAGCGGTTGTGCGTGGTGACGCGCGCGGTGCGGCCGGTTGCGGATTTGATCCGCTTCGTTGTCGGGCCCGACGGCGAGGCCGTGCCGGATCTGAAGAGCAAGCTGCCGGGACGCGGCGTGTGGGTGACCGGGACCCGGGACGCACTCGCCGAGGCGATCAAGGGCAAGGCTTTCCCGCGGGGGTTCAAGCGGGATGTTCGGGTGCCGCTCGATCTGGTCGGCCGCACCGATCGCCTGCTCGAGCGTTCGGCGCTCGACGCGCTGGCAATCGCCGGCAAAGCCGGGCTGGTGGCCGCCGGATTTACCAAGGTGGAAAATGCCTTGGCGCGGGAAGAGGTCGTCGGGGTTCTGCACGCGGCCGAAGCGGCGCCCGATGGGGTGCGAAAACTCGATGCCGCGATGCGCCGGGCCGGGGAGGCCCAATCGGCGGCCGTAATCCGCTTTCTGACCCTGGCGCAATTGGATTTGGCATTGGGACGCCCAAATGTGGTACATGCAGCCCTGCTTGCCGGACCCGCAAGCGACACGTTTTTGGCGCGTTTGGGGCGCCTGGAGCGCTTCCGGAACGGTCATGGCGACCCGAAGCCGGGCGGCAGCCTTGCGAATTGAGTGAAGCCGAATACGAAATAGCGGCGTGTATGGAACTGGATACGAATGACTGAGACGACCAAAACAAGCGGTGAAAAGCTGAGCGTAGCCCCGAGCAAGACGCTGACGCTAAAGCGTGGCGGCGTTGAGCAGGGCGTCGTGCGCCAAAGCTTCAGCCACGGACGCAGCAAGGCGGTCGTCGTCGAAAAGGTCAAGCGCCGTGTCGCCGGACCGGGCGAAGCCAGAGTGGAGCCTGCCGCTCCGCCGGAGCGCGCCCCTGCCCGCGCGCCGGCCAAGGCGCCTGCCGCCGCCGCGGCGGCCCCTGCCACGGCCGCACCGGCGGCGTCGCCGAAAGCGTCCGGCGTCGTTTTACGCACCCTCACCGACGATGAACGCAACGCCCGCGCCCACGCGCTGGCCGATGCGCGGCTGCGTGAAACCGAAGAGCGCTCGCGCGCCGAGGAAGAAGCTCGCGCTCGCATGTCGCGCGAGGAATCCGAGCGCACCGAGCGCGCTGCCGCGGAAGCGCGCAAGCGCGAAGAGGACGAACGCCGCAAGCACGACGAAGAAACCCGGCGCAAAGCCGACGAGGTCGCCAAAAAGCGCTTCGGCGCGGAAACGACAACGGCACCGAAGACCGGCGCGCAGCGTTTGACGCTCGAAGTCGAAGAAGAGGAAGCGCCTCGCACCACCCGCCGCGGCGCGATCGTCCGGCCGGCCCCGGCGCCAAAGCCGACGCGCACCGTCGGCGGCGAAAAGCGCCGCGGGCGCTTGACCGTCGTCACGGCGCTGTCCGCCGACGAAGTGCGCGAACGTTCGGTGGCCTCGTTCCGGCGGCGCGTGCAGCGCATGACCGGCCATCGCGACGAGCCCAAGGAAAAAATCGCCCGCGAAGTGACCGTGCCCGAGACCATCACGATTCAGGAACTGGCCAATCGCATGGCCGAGCGGGCTGTCGATGTCATCCGCATTCTCATGCAACAGGGCCATATGGCGAAGATCACCGACACGATCGACGCCGATACCGCCCAGCTGATCGCCGAAGAGCTCGGCCACACCGTCCGCCGCGTCGCCGAGTCGGACGTCGAAGAGGGAATGTTCGACGTCGCCGACGCTCCGGAAAGCCTGCAGTCGCGCGCGCCGGTGGTTACCATCATGGGCCATGTCGACCACGGCAAGACCTCGCTGCTCGACGCCATTCGCTCGACCGAAGTCGCCGCGGGCGAGGCCGGCGGCATCACCCAGCACATCGGCGCCTATCAGGTCACCTCGCCGTCCGGCGGACGCATCACCTTTATCGACACTCCCGGCCACGCCGCGTTCACCGCTATGCGCGCCCGCGGCGCCAAGATCACCGATATCGTGATCCTGGTGGTTGCCGCCGACGACGGCGTCATGCCGCAGACCGTCGAAGCGATTCAACACGCCAAGGCGGCGAAGGTGCCGATCATCGTCGCCATCAACAAAATCGACAAGCCCGACGCCAAACCGGAGCGCGTGCGCACCGAATTGCTGCAGCATGAAATCCAGGTGGAATTCGCTGGGCGGCGACGTGCTCGAACTCGAAGTCTCCGCCAAGGAGCGGACCAATCTCGACAAGCTGCTCGACATGATCGCGCTGCAGTCCGAAATCCTCGAATTGAAGGCCAATCCGAACCGCCCCGCCGAGGGCACTGTGATCGAAGCGCGGCTTGATCGCGGCCGCGGCCCGGTTGCCACCGTGCTGGTCCAGCGCGGCACGCTCAAGCCCGGCGATATCGTGGTCGCCGGCAGCGAATGGGGCCGGGTCCGGGCGCTGATGTCGGACACCGGCCATTCCGTGGTGGCGGCCGGCCCGTCGATGCCGGTCGAAGTGTTGGGCTTCAACGGCACGCCGGAGGCCGGCGACCGGCTCGCCGTCGTCGATACCGAGGCGCGCGCGCGCGAGATCGCGGATTATCGCACCCGCCAGAAACGCGAAAAGATGGCGGCGCGGCAGACCGGCCTGCGCGGCTCGCTCGAGCAGATGATGAATCAGCTCAAGACCACCGGGCGCAAGGAATTTCCGCTGCTGATCAAAGCCGACGTGCAAGGCTCGATCGAAGCGATCGTCGGCGCATTGGAGAAAATGGGCACGGACGAAGTCGCGGCGCGGATCATCTTCGCCGGCGCCGGCGGCATCACCGAGTCGGACGTGACGCTGGCGGAGGCCTCCGGCGCGGCAGTGATCGGCTTCAACGTTCGCGCCCACAAGGAAGCGCGCGAGGCCGCCGAGCGGGCCGGCATCGAAATTCGCTATTACGACATCATCTACAATCTCGTCGACGACGTGAAAAAGGCGATGTCGGGTCTGCTGGCGCCGACGTTGCGCGAGACCATGCTCGGCAACGCCACCGTCCTCGAGGTGTTCAAGGTCTCCAAGGTCGGCAATGTCGCCGGCTGCCGCGTCACCGACGGCACCGTCGAGCGCGGCGCCAATGTGCGGCTCATCCGCGACAACGTGGTCGTTCACCAGGGCAAGCTGTCGCAGCTCAAGCGTTTCAAGGATGACGCGCGCGAGGTCGTCGCCGGCCAGGAATGCGGTATGGCATTCGAGAACTATCAGGATATGAAAGCAGGCGACGTTATCGAATGCTACCGGGTGGAGAGCGTGCAGCGAACGCTGTGAGTTCGATGCTCACGTTCGCGGCTCTCCGGTACCGTCATGCCTCGCTGAGGCGGGGTATCCAGTAATCACCGAGCGGCTGGGATTACTGGATCGTCTGCTTGGCCTCTGGCCCTTGGCGGACGCCGACAAAGCCAAATTGCGAAGATCGAATTACGAAGATCGAGACAATGCCACGTCAGCACCATCGCGACCAATCTGCAGGCGGCTCGCAGCGGCAACTCCGCGTCGGCGAATTGATCCGCCACGAGCTCGCCGACATGCTCACGCGCGGCGACATCCACGATCCGGTGATCGAGGGTCACATGATCACGGTTCCGGAAGTGCGCATGAGCCCCGATCTGCGGCTGGCGACGATCTACATCATGCCGCT
>CAWHBC010000039.1:0-57711 GCA_963827465.1 uncultured Alphaproteobacteria bacterium | reverse complement strand
ATCATACGAGGCGCGGCGATATCCGCAAAAATCATTCGGCGACGCATCTCTTGCACGAAGCGCTGCGCCAAGTGCTCGGCGATCACGTCGCGCAGAAGGGCTCGCTGGTGGCGCCCGACCGGCTGCGCTTCGATTTCTCGCATCCCAAGCCAATGACGGGCGACGAGATCGAGCGCGTCGAGGATATCGCCAACGCTATCGTGCTGCAGAACTCGCCGGTGACCACCCGGGTGATGGCGATCGACGATGCACGGCAGTCCGGCGCCCGCGCCTTGTTCGGCGAGAAATACGGCGACGAGGTGCGCGTCGTGGCGATGGGCGACGGCGGCAATACCTTGGGCTGGTCGGTCGAATTGTGCGGCGGCACCCATGTCCGACGCACCGGCGACATCGGGCTCATTTCGGTGGTCGGCGAGAGCGCGGTGGGCTCCGGGGTGCGCCGCATCGAGGCGCTGACCGGAAGCGGCGCCCGCCACGAGCTCAACAAGTTTCGGAACGAGCTGCGCGCCGTCGCCGGCGAATTGAAGGCTCCGGTCGCCGAAATCGCCGCGCGCACCGCGGCGGTACTTGAGGATCGCAAACGCCTCGAACGCGAATTGTCCGACACCAAGAAGAAGCTCGCAATGGGCGGAACGGCCGCTGTGGCAAGCGGAGGGGCAGAGCCGACGACCAAGATTGGAGACGTAAATGTCTTTATACGATCAGTATCGGGTATTGATCTAAAGGATTTGCGCAGCCTCGCCGACGAGGGCAAGAAAAAGATCGGGTCCGGGGTGGTTGCGATCGTCGGCGTGTCCGGTGACGGCAAAGCCGGTATTGTCGTCGGCGTGACCGATGATCTCACGTCGCGCTTCAACGCCGTCGATCTGGTGAAGAAGGGCGCCGAAGCGCTCGGCGGCAAAGGCGGCGGCGGCCGGCCGGATATGGCGCAGGCTGGCGGCCCTGACGGGTCAAAGGCCGACGCAGCGCTCTCGGCCGTAACTGCGGCGCTCGGCGGCTAATCGCTTCGCCGGAAAAAGTGTCTCAAAGCTCGACGATCATGCCGTCTTCGGCGGTCTCGTAGGGCAGCTTGGCGCGCTGCGCCAGCATGTCGTTGCTCATATGCGTGAGAATGAGCCGCTTGGGACGAATGTCGCCGAGATGCTGTTCGAGCAGGCTCAGCGCCATGTGGCCGGTGACGGCCTTGTCCCGCATATAGGCCTCACAGATGAACAGGTCGGCCTCGCGGCCGATGTCGATCAGCGATTCCGTCCACTGCGTGTCGCCGGAAAAAGCGATCACTTTGCCCTCGGCTTCGAAGCGAAAGCCGAGACAGGGGCCGGCGCGGTCGTCGTGGAGAACATGATACGCCGTGACGTGCAGGTGGCCGGCCGCGCTGCGCCGGCCGATCTGCAATTCTTCCAGCCGAACCGGAAACGACCAATCCATGCCGCTCGTGCCGGGAAATGCGGTGTCCATGATTTCGCCGTAGCGCGATTTGAGGCTCGGCGGCCCGACTACGGTGAGAGGATGCTTGCGCTTGAGCACATAATTGGAGTTGAGGATGAAGAAGGGCAGGCCGCCGATGTGGTCGCCATGAAAGTGCGAGATGAAGATGGTTTCGATGCTGTTGGGATCGATCCCGAACTTGTTCAGCCCAACGAGCGAGGTCGCGCCGCAATCGATCAAAGCGTTGATCTTGTCGCCGACGAGGTGAAAGCACGTATTGGATCGCCCGCCGGAGCCGAAAGCGTCGCCGCAGCCCACGAATTGCAAATGCATGAAATTTCCTTTGGCATGATCGAAGCCGGGGCGATGCCGTTACGTTCCGTCACTGGGGCGCCACTTAGGCGGGTGGGCCCGGACCTTTACAAAAGTGTCGCTTTTGACCGCAAGGCATTCTGTGACGCACGTCACATTTAGCGCCGGTTGTGCAGGTCGGCTGGGGAGGGAGGTAAATACATGGATTTTAAGCCTTTTTCACGAGTTTTTACGGCCGCCCTGGGCTTCTGATATGGTGCGGCGGGCGATCGGGGGACTTGGTGCGCCGATGGGCGGGCGCCTTGATCGCAACACAAAGCGGCGCATTGTGCCGCTCCGGCGGGTTCAGGGGACTTCGCGTGCTGCTTCGATCCAACCATTGCTGCGTGCTTGCGGTTCTCGTCACGGCGCTCGGGCTCGCCGGCTGCGCCGATGTTGATTTCGATACCCCGCAGGCGTGGTTTAGAAAGAAACTGGATTTCACGGGACAAAAGGGCGGCTACACCTTTTCGGAACTGCAGGAATCCAGGCTGCAACAGCGTCCGATCACGGCAAACGATCTGGTCAACCCCAACGGCTCTTGCCCGCCGCCGGCGGCAATGCCGGCGCCTCCGCCGGCGCCCGGACAAGCCGCGGCGCCTCCGGCGCCGGTGGACACTGCCGCGTTGCTCGGAGGCGGCGTCGCGCTCGGCATGAGCGAGTGTGACGTGGTGTTTCGTGCCGGCCAGCCGAGTTCGGTCCAAATCGGTAAGTTGCCTAACGGCGACCGGAGCGCGGTGCTGACCTTCGATACCGGGCCGCGCGCCGGCGTCTATCGCTTCGATCGCGGCGCGCTGAAAGAATTGGACGCTCTGCCGATGGCGGCGGCGCCGCCCCCGGCGGCCAAGAAGAAAACCGCGAAATCCGCCAAGGCCAAGGCGGCCAAATCGCCCAAGAAGAACGACACCTAGAACCGGACCGGCCCATCGAACGCCGAGAGCAGACCACGATGCCCCGCCGGGGGTTTTTTGTCTTGGGATCGCGCGGCATCGCTCGTCAGTCACGCAAATTTCGTCCGCGCTTGCCGCGGTGCCGCCCGAAGGTTATAAGCCCGGCGCGGTCTCACACCGCGTTCACACTATCCCCTAAAGGACGATCTGATGTCGATCGAGCGTACGTTTTCGATCATCAAACCGGATGCGACCGCACGTAATTTGACGGGCGCAATCAACGCAATGATTGAAAAGGCCGGTCTGCGCATTGTTGCGCAGAAGCGGATCAAAATGTCCCGCGAACAGGCGGAAACGTTTTATGCCGTGCACCGGGCGAGGCCGTTCTTCGGCGAACTCGTCGATTTCATGATCTCAGGTCCGGTCGTGGTGCAAGTGCTGGAAGGCGATAATGCCGTCGCGGCCTATCGCGATCTGATGGGCGCCACCGATCCGGCCAAGGCGGCCCCCGGAACGATCCGCAAGGAACACGCCAAGTCGATCGGCGAAAACTCGGTGCACGGCTCGGACGCATCCGACACCGCGCAAAAGGAAATCGCGCAATTTTTCTCCGGCAATGAAATCGCCGGCTGAGTGACGCGGTGAGCGGAATCGCTCAACATCTCGATTTGGCGCTGTTCACTCCGGCTTTATGGCGCGCTTGGTTTTCCGCCGCCATCGCGCAATTCGGTTATGCCGCGTTCTGGATCGCGGTCATTCGGATCATTTTCGTCAATATTCTCTTGTCCGGCGACAATGCCGTGGTCATCGCCATGGCTTGCCGCGGATTGCCGCCGCCGCAACGGCGCTGGGGTCTAATCGCCGGCGCCGGTATCGCCGTGCTGCTGCGTATCGTGCTGGTCGGCGCGCTCGCCTTCCTGTTGCTGCTTCCCTATTTCAAACTCCTTGGCGGTCTGGCGCTGGTGCTCATTGCCGCCAGGCTCCTGGTGCCCGAGACGAGCAGCAGAGACGATATTCAAGCCGCCGCCCAATTGTGGCGCGCGATCATCATCATAGCGATCGCCGATGTCGTCATGAGCTTCGACAATATGGTGGCGATTGCGGCCGTCGCGCAGGGCAATGTTTTGTTGCTGGCTCTCGGCCTCGCCATTTCCATTCCACTGGTTATCGTCGGCGCGGCCGTGGTCATGGCGCTTTTGAGCCGCTTTCCGGTGCTGATCTGGGCAGGTACGGCATTGCTCGGCTGGATCGCCGGCGAGCTTATCGTCGCCGATCCCGCGCTATCCAGCCGCCTCGTCGCGGCGTTCGGCGAAGCGCTCGTACAACAAATCGGATTCGCGGCGCCGGCCACGGGCGCCGCATTGGCGATCGCCGCAGGCGGCTTGTGGCGCAGTTGGCATGAGAGTAAGCGCACCCGCGAACAAGCAAGCAATGCCTGACGAAAGATCCGATATGCCCGCCCCGCTTTGTGCAAAATTGCAAACCACCTGCCGCTGATCGAACACGATTGCGCTCGCGCGTCCCGCTTCGCGCGGCGCCGCGTTTGAGTGCGACGCGACACGTTGGTCCAGCCATGGTTGCGCCGTATTTTTGAGGCTTGCTTCGCGGGCAATCGGATTTTGGCCATCCGGCTGGTGCTGTGACGATACAATCGCTTCGGACTTTCCCCCAAAATCTTGCTTGTGGCGCTCGATGCGGAATTTGCATGCCGAATTTTTCGGCCGGCATGCGGAGGCTGCAACGGCGTCTTCACCGGCATCTGGAATGACTTAGGAGACAGACGATGCAGAAGGGCACCGTCAAGTGGTTCAATTCGACCAAGGGTTACGGGTTCATCAAGCCGTCAACCGGCGACAAGGACGTGTTTGTTCACATTTCCGCCGTCGAACGCGCCGGCTTGCGCTCGCTCAATGAAGGCCAGGAGATCGAGTTTGAACTTGTGACCAACCGCGGCAGGACCTCGGCGGAAAATCTGAGAGTTGCGTGAGTTCACTGCGGGAAGCCGCGCTTTTCGTAGCCCCCGGTCCCTGCACCGGGGGTTTTATTTCGTCAGCCGCGAACGGCCGGCGTTCATCGGCTCCCTGCCGGCGCGAATTCGGCACGGCCTTCGGCAACGAGGCGCAGCGCCTGCGGATAAATCCGGTGTTCGACGTCGAGCACGCGCGCGGCGAGTGTTTCTTCGGTGTCGCCGTCGAGCACCGGAACCGAATCCTGGAGGATGATCGGGCCGGCATCGGTTTCCGGCACGACGAAATGCACGGTCGCGCCGTGGCGTTTGACGCCGGCGTCCAAGGCGCGGCGATGGGTGTGCAGGCCCTTGAATTGCGGCAGCAGCGCCGGATGGATGTTGAGCAGGCGTCCGCTCCAGCGCGTCACGAACCAGCCGGTAAACAGCCGCATGAAGCCCGCCAGACAGACGAGATCGATATGCCGGGCATTGAGTTCGGCATCGAGCGCGCGCTCGAACGCCTCGCGATCGTCGCCGAACCGACGGTGATCGACGATCGCGGTTGCGATGCCGGCGTCGCGGGCGCGCGCGAGACCGAAGGCGTCCGGCCGGTTGGAAACGACCAGCACGATCTCCGCGGGATAATCTTTGGCCGCAGCGGCCTCGATCAGCGCCATCATGTTCGAGCCGCGGCCGGAAATCAGCACGGCGACGCGCTTTTTGGTCATGCCGCCGGTCACGACAGATCGAGGCGCCCGCGATACTGCACCGGATTGCCGCCGCCCGCCGCCGCGATTTCGCCAAGACGCACGACGGTTTCGCCGTTGTCGGCGAGACATTTCGCTGCAGCCTCCGCGCCGGTTCGGTCCAGGATCGCGATCATGCCGATACCGCAGTTGAACGTGCGCAGCATTTCCGCCTCGCTGATGTTGCCGGCCGCCGCCAGCCATTTGAATACCGGCAGGACGGGAACGCGATCGAGATCGAGTGCGGCAGCCAGGCCTTGCGGCAATACGCGTGGAATATTTTCGGTGAAGCCGCCGCCGGTGATGTGCGCCAGCGCCTTCACTGCCTTTGTCTGCCGGATCGCGGCCAGGCACGAGCGCACGTAAAGCCGGGTCGGCGTCAGCAAGGCTGCACCCAGGCTCCGCGACGGCGCAAACGGCGCCGGGCTGTCCCAGGCGAGCCCGGCTTGGGCGGCGACGCGGCGCACCAGCGAATAGCCGTTCGAGTGCACGCCCGTCGAAGCTAATCCGAGAATGACGTCGCCCGGTGCAATATCGCGGCGCGGCAGCAAATCCTTGCGCCCGACGGCGCCGACGGCAAAACCGGCAAGGTCGTAATCGTTGCCGGCATACACGCCCGGCATTTCCGCCGTCTCGCCGCCGATCAAGGCACAGCCGGATTCGCGGCAGGCCGCGGCAATGCCTTTCACAACGGTCGCCCCGATCGCCGGATCGAGCTTGCCGCAAGCGAAATAGTCCAGGAAAAACAGCGGTTCAGCGCCTTGCACGACAAGGTCGTTGACCGACATGGCGACGAGATCGATGCCGATCGTGTCGTGAGACGCCGTTTCGACCGCGATCTTGACCTTGGTGCCGACGCCATCGGTCGCGGCAACCAGGATCGGATCGGAAAACCCCGCCGCCTTGAGATCGAACAGGCCGCCAAAGCCGCCGATTTCGGCGCCAGCCCCGGCGCGGGCCGTGGCGCGCACCAGGGGCTTGATCAAATCCACCATGCGGTTGCCGGCGTCGATATCGACACCGGCGGCCGCGTAGCGCGCGTCATCCACGAAGGCCACCACTTCGGACGCGGGGACAAGCTCCCCGGCTCAGGAAAAGCACTCTTCGCGCCTCCTACGTCGGAATCGCAGGCTGTGCAAGCGCGCCGCCGCCGGTATAGTGCCGCCGTTCTAAATGACTGTGCCGGGTCGCGATTTGAGTATCCCAAATCTCATCACATTGGGCCGAATTCTCTTGGTTCCCGTCGTCGTCTGGGTGATCACCTCGGGCGAGATGCGCATTGCTTTTGCCCTGTTCCTGGCGGCCGGGCTCAGCGACGCCGTCGACGGCTTTCTCGCCAAGAATTTCCACATGGCGAGCGAACTCGGCAAATATCTCGATCCGTTGGCCGACAAGGCCCTGATCGTGTCGATCTATGTCTCGCTCGGCATCGCCAAGGCTCTGCCGCTGTTCATCGTCATTCTCGTCGTCTCCCGCGATATCATGATCGTCAGTGCCTTTCTTTTGGCCTTGCTGGTGGGCCGGCCGATGCCGATCCGGCCGCTGATGGTGTCGAAAGCCAATACCGTGGCGCAAATCCTGCTTGCCGCCCTGGTGCTCGGCGAGCATGCTTTCAATTTCGAGGCCGGCTTGGCGACCGACCTGACGATCGCGCTGGTCGCGCTCTTGACCTTGATTTCAATCGCCTTCTATCTCGCGGAGTGGGTCCGCCACATGAACTCGTTCGGTGCCGGTCACTGATTTGCCTCCAGGCGTCATCGCTTCATGTTGAATTGATTGGCGCTCCGAGATTTTGGGAGCCATGATCTTTTCGAAACACCGGCGTCCACTCCCGGATCAAAGTCCGGGGCCGGGCATTTTCCGGGGCCATGCGTAAGAGAGGGCAATGCGGATCGAGCGCAATATCGTGTTCTGGATCGCAGCCCTCGTGGTCTTCGTTGGGCTGTTGTGGCTTCTCAGCCCGATCCTGCTGCCTTTCGTGCTCGGATTGGCGATCGCCTATCTGCTCGATCCCCTCAACAGAAGATTGACCAAGCGCGGCATGAGCCGGGCGCTCGCTTCGTTCGTTATCCTGTTCGGTTTCGTGCTCGCCTTCGTACTGCTGCTTCTGCTGATCACGCCGCCGCTGATGCGGCAGCTTTCCGCCTTCATCGACAATGCGCCGGCTTACGCGCAGCGTTTGCAGGCTCTGGTGAGCGACCCGAACCACCCGTGGCTCAAGCGCATCGTCGGCGACAATCTCGCCCACGGTTCCGCCGGCGACATCATGAATCAGGCGATGGGATATGTGTCCGGCGTTCTCGCTTCGCTGTGGGTAAAAGGGCAGACGCTGATTTCCGTCTTTTCGCTTTTGATCATTACGCCTGTCGTCGCATTTTATCTGGGCAGCGACTGGGATCGGATCGTGACCGGCGTCGACCGGTTGATCCCGCTGCACCAGCGCGAGACCGTGCGCGGCCTCGCTCGCGAGATCGACGCGTCGATATCGGCCTATGTGCACGGCCAATCCGGAGTTTGCCTGATCTTGGGCTCCTACTACGCGGTCGGCTTGACCATGGCAGGCTTGAGCTTCGGCTTTCTCATCGGCGTCGTTTGCGGCCTGATCAGCTTTGTTCCTTACGTCGGTTCGCTGACCGCGCTCGTCGTCTCGCTCTGCATTGCCCTCGCGCAGTTTTTCCCGGAGTGGAGCCGCATCGCCATCGTCGTTGCGATCGTGCTGTTCGGCCAATTCCTCGAAGGCAATGTGTTGGCGCCGAAACTGGTCGGGCACAGCGTCGGGCTGCATCCGGTGTGGCTGATGTTCGCGCTGTTTGCCTTCGGCTACCTGTTCGGATTCGTCGGGCTCTTGCTTGCGGTGCCGCTTGCCGCCGCCACCGGCGTGTTGATCCGGTTTGCCTTGCGGCGCTATCTGGCCAGTCCGCTCTATACCGGGTCCGGCCAGACGTGAGCATGAAGACCGCCGACGCCATTTCTCCTCCACCCCGCCAGCTCGCGCTCGCGCTCGATCATGCCGAAAGCTATGCGCGGGAGGATTTTCTGGCCGGCCCTTCCAATCAAGCGGCGCTGGCCTTGGTCGACGCCTGGCCGGACTGGCCGGCGCGCGCCATCGCGCTCATCGGCCCCGAAGGATCCGGCAAGACCCATTTGGCGACGATCTGGGCGTCAGCGGCGGGAGCGCGCGTCGTCTCGGCGCACGGCCTTGGCGATGTCGATCCGCGCGTGGCGCTCGCGACCGGCGCGCTGGTCGTCGAGGATGCCCATGGGGTCAATGACGAGCGGGCGCTCTTCCATCTGATCAACATGGCGCGCGAGGATGGCGCGTTCCTCTTGCTGACGGCACGCACGACGCCGTCGCTTTGGCCGGCCGCCGTCGCGGATTTGATGTCGCGGCTGCGGGCGATGCCGGTGGTGGCGATGCAGGCGCCGGACGACGCGCTGCTGCGCGGCGTCATTGTCAAGCTCGCCGCCGACCGTCAGCTGCAGCTCGACGAAGGTGTCGTCGGCTATCTGTCCAACCATATCGAACGTTCGTTCGCCGCGGCGCGCGCGGCGGTCACCGCGCTCGACCGGGAGGCCTTGCGGCAAGGCCGGTCGCCGAGCCGGGTGCTTGCGGCCGAACTGTTCCGCGACGGCGGCTAATTTGCCGGCGCGCTGCGGCACGGCTTGCGCCTCGAAATCGTTCATTTTGCCGTGCAAGACCGCCGCTTGCCGAGTCGCGGGTCTGTCCGGCCTTGACGGAGTGGCACCTCGCCGCGTTATCTCGGCCCATTGCATTCATCGGATTGTTACCAAACGTGGCCAACATAGCCCTCGAGGAGCACGGACCCGCCATGGCCGATCGCGGCCAAGCCACTGCTGTTGCACGTGAATCAGGAACGGTGCTGCGGCTGGAGGAACCCTTGGGGTCGCCCGAGGCGGTGGCGCACGCGCCTGATGCCGATCTCACCGCCAGTCCGAACCGCTTCATCAACCGCGAACTGTCGTGGCTGAACTTTAATCGGCGGGTGCTCGAGGAATCGGCCAACCCCAAAAATCCGCTGCTTGAGCGGCTGAAATTCCTCTCGATCTCGGCCAATAACCTCGACGAATTCTTCATGGTGCGTGTGGCCGGTCTCGGTGCCCAGGTCCGCGAGGGCATCACCACCGTGAGCCCGGAAGGGCTGACGCCGGCGGAGCAACTCGTGCGCATCGCCGAGGCAGTCTCGGTCCTGGTCGAGGACCAGCAGGCGCAATGGATTGAACTGCGCAGTCTGCTGGCCGAAGCCGGCATCGTTCTGATCGACGGCGAGGACGTGACGCGGTCGGAAAAATCCTGGCTCGAAGACTACTTCCTGGCGCACGTCTTTCCGCTGTTGACGCCGCTCGCCATCGATCCGGCGCATCCGTTTCCGTTTATTCCCAATCTCGGCTTCACCATCGCCTTGCTGCTGTCGCGCACCAAGGACGGCAAAGCGATGAACGCGCTGATCCGCGTGCCAAACCGCATCGAGCGTTTCGTCCGGCTGCCGCAGGCCGGCGAGGGCGGCGCCGTGCGCCTGATCTCCATCGAAGGCGTGACCAGCCTGTTTATCGGCAAGCTGTTCCCCGGCTATGCGGTGAAGGGCCTCGGCGCCTTCCGCATCATCCGCGATTCCGAAGTGGAAATCCTCGAAGAAGCCGAGGACCTGGTGCGGCTGTTCGAGACCGCGCTGAAACGGCGCCGGCGCGGCATCGTGATCCGCCTCGATATCGAAGCGACCATGCCGGTGGAGCTGCGCCGCTTCGTGCAGCAGGCGCTCGGCGCCACCGACGACAGCGTGTTCAGCGTCGACGGCGTGCTGGCGCTCAACGAAATGGGGCAGGTGGCGAGCCTGCACCGGCCGGACCTGGAATTCGTTCCCTACGCGCCGCGCTATCCGGGCCGCGTGCGCGACCACGGCGGCGATTGCTTCGCCGCCATCCGGCAGAAGGATTTCGTCGTCCACCATCCGTTCGAATCGTTCGACGTGGTGGTGAATTTCCTGCAGCAGGCGGCGCGCGATCCGGACGTCGTCGCCATCAAGCAGACGCTCTATCGGACGTCAGCCGATTCCCCGATCGTCAAAGCGCTGGCCGAGGCCGCCGAGGCCGGAAAGTCGGTCACGGCGCTGGTCGAGCTGAAAGCGCGCTTCGACGAGGAGGCCAATATCCGCTGGGCGCGCGACCTGGAGCGCGCCGGCGCCCAAGTCGTGTTCGGCTTCATCGAGCTCAAGACGCACGGTAAATTGTCGCTGGTGGTGCGCCGCGAGGGCACTTCGCTTGCCTCTTACTGTCACGTCGGCACCGGCAATTATCATCCGGTGACCGCGCGCATCTATACCGACCTGTCGTTTTTCACCTGCGACCCGATCATCGCCCGCGACGTCGCCCGCATCTTCAATTTCATCACCGGCTATGCCGAGCCGGCCGAGCTCGAGCGCATGGCGGTGTCGCCGTTGTCGCTGCGCAACCGCATTCACGAGCATATCGAGCAGGAGATCGCGCATGCGCAGGCGGGGCGTCCGGCGGCGATCTGGATGAAGATGAATGCGCTGGTCGATCCCGACATCATCGACGCATTGTATCGGGCGTCGAACGCCGGCGTCGCCATCGATCTCGTGGTCCGCGGCATCTGCTGCCTGCGGCCCGGCGTTCCCGGCCTGTCCGACAATATCCGGGTCAAATCCATCGTCGGCCGCTTCCTCGAGCACGGCCGCATTTATTGCTTCGGCGCCGGACACGGCCTGCCGCACGCCAAGGCCGCCGTCTATATCTCGTCCGCCGACATGATGCCGCGCAATCTCGACCGCCGGGTCGAGGTGCTGTGTCCGATCCTCAATCCGACGGTGCACGAGCAGGTGCTCGATCAGATCATGGTGGCGAACCTCAAGGACAACGAGCAGAGCTGGCAGCTTCTGGCCGACGGCTCCTCGTCGCGCATCGCGCCGGCGCCGGGCGAGGAAGCGTTCAACTCCACCGACTATTTCATGACCAATCCCAGCCTGTCGGGGCGGGGCAAATCGCCGAAGGATGCCATCCCCCGGCTGCGCCATCGACCCTATTAGGGGTCCGAAACCCGCGCGAATTGCATAGGCTTGCGCCCGCTGTCGTGCCGGGGCCAGGCAGCAATGCTGCAACCATAACCGCAGCAATCGCTTTTCCGCATGGATTAGCCGCGGCCGATAGGGCGGAGTGCCACCCTATATGAGGGCTATGGTCTTAAGGCCGAACCGATCGATGAAACACGCCGCCGAAGATGCCCAGGGACGTCTCGACCACGGTCCGCCGATCGCGGTGGTCGACATCGGTTCGAACTCCGTCCGTCTCGTCGTCTATGAGGGCCTGACCCGCAGCCCGACCGAGATATTCAACGAAAAGGCGCTGTGCGGGCTCGGCCGCGAAGTGCAATCGACGCGGCTTCTTGCTGCCGACGCGGTGCAGCATGCGCTGGCGACGCTCAAGCGATTTCGCGCGCTGTGCGACACCATGGGCGTGAAGAAGACGCTCGCCATCGCCACCGCGGCCTGCCGCGACGCCAAGAACGGTCCGGCCTTCATCAAGCTTGCGGAGCGCACCATCGGCGCCGGGATCGACGTCTTGTCCGGCGGCCGCGAGGCCGAACTCACCGCGCTCGGCGTCATCTCCGGCGTGCACCGCGCCGACGGCGTCGTCGGCGACCTCGGCGGCGGCTCGCTCGAATTGGTCGACGTGCGCGGCACGCGCGCGCGCCATGGCCTCACCCGTCCGCTGGGCGGCTTGGCGCTGGCGGACATTTCGGCGAAGTCGGTCAAGAAGGCGGAAAAATTCGTGCGCAAATCGCTCGACGGCCTGCCGATGCTCAAGGCCTGCGCCGAGCGCAACTTCTACGCCGTCGGCGGCACGTGGCGTTCGCTGGCGCGGCTGCACATGTGGCAGACCGGCTATCCGCTGCATGTGATGCACGGCTACGCCATACCCGCCGACGAGGCGCTGGAATTCGCCCGCCTGGTGCATCGGGTCGACGTCGAGACGCTGGCCAATATCGAAGTGGTGAACAATGCGCGGCGCCCGCTGCTGCCATATGCGGCGCTGGTGCTCGAACATGTCCTGCGCGTCGGCAAGCCGCGCCAGGTGGTGTTCTCCGCGCTCGGCATTCGCGAGGGCCTGCTCTATTCGCTGCTGAAGAACAAAGACAAGGAGAAGGATGCGCTGATCGAGGCGGCGCGCCATCTCAACGTGTTGCGCTCGCGCTCGCCGCAGCATGGCGAGGAATTGATCGTTTGGACCGATCGCCTGCTTGCAACCTCCGGCATCGAGGAGACCGCCGAGGAGCGCCGGCTGCGCCATGCCGCGTGCCTCCTCGCCGACATCGGCTGGCGCGCGCACCCGGATTATCGCGGCGAGCAGTCGCTCAATATCATCGCCCATGGCGGCTTCTCCGGCATCGACCATCAGGGCCGCGCCTATCTGGCGCTGGCGGTGTTCTTCCGCCATGTCGGTCTGGTCATGGACGACGAATTGTCGCCGCGGCTGCGCGAATTGGTTTCGACGCGGCTTGCTCGACCGCGCCCGCGTGCTCGGCGCCGCGCTTCGCCTCGGCTATGTGATTTCGGCCGCGATGCCCGGCGTGCTGCCGAAGACCCCGCTCGCCATCGAGCGGCACCGCCTGGCGCTGCGGCTGACCGGCGAGCACGCCGCGCTTGCCGGCGAGCGCATTTCCAACCGGCTGCGCGCGCTTGCCCGCCTCATCGGCCGCGAGCCGGTGGTGCTGATGGGGTGAGGCAAAGCACTCTGTTGTGGCGCTTGGACGGACCTTTTGATAGGTTTTCGGTGCCGTTCCGGCACTGATGAAGTTTGTGCATGGACTATCAGGATATCATCGTCATTGAGGAAGGTAAGCGCGGGGGGCGTCCGTGCATTCGCGGCTTGCGCATCTCGGTCGCGGACGTCTTGGGCTGGCTCGCGAATGGGCTTAGTCACGAGCAGATTTTAGCTGACTATCCTGAACTGACCGAGGACGATATCCGCGCTTGCTTGGCATATGCGGCGGACCGCGAACGGCGGCTCTTGACCGCCGCGAAATGAAGCTCCTGTTCGACGAGAATTTGAGCTTTAAGCTTTGTGAGCGGATCAATGATTTGTTTCCCGGATCGAGTCAGGTTCGGCTTGCCGGACCGGCTATGGCTGACGACCGCGTGGTCTGGAATTACGCTGCCGCCAATGGCCTTGCGCTCGTGACACTTGATGCGGATTTTGCCGAACGGGCCGCCCTAGCGGGAGGACCACCGAAGGTCATTTGGCTCCGCTGCGGCAATCAATCGACAGCAGCTATCGAACGGTTACTACGGGATCACGCTGAAGCTATCGCTGCCTTCGAGCAGAACACGGCCGCATGCCTCGAGATCTATTAGAGAGCAGAAAATGGATGGCGGTGGCCGGTGGTGCTGATGGGCTGAGATGATATGCTTTCTGAGCGACGCGACTTCGCCAGGAGCCATCGATGGAAACGTCCAAGACCACGCCAAAGCACGCGCCCGGCCTCATCGTCGCACCGCTCACCCCGTTCACGGCCGATCTCGCGGTCGACGAAGCCGCGCTCAAGCGCCAGATCGATTACATCGTCGAGGACTGCCGCGCCACCATGGTGGTAGCGGCCGGCGTCGAGACGCAGGAATACACTTATCTGTCGTTCGAGGAGCGCAAGGCGCTGATCCGGAGCACGTCGAGGCCGTTGCCGGCCGCGTGCCGGTGATGGTCGGCATTTCCCATCCGTCGTATCGCACCGCCGTCGAGCTTGCGCATGAGGCGGAGCGGCTCGGCGCCGCCGCGGTGCAGCTTCTGGCGCCGCTGCGCCCCTTCGCCGGGCCGCCCACGCAAGCCGATCTCATCGCCTATTTCGAAGCGATCGGCCGCGAGACCAAACTGCCGATCACGCTTTATCTCAATCCCGGCCCCGGCGCCGACGTGTCGATCCCCGACACCATCGCGCTGGCGAAGCTACCGCAGGTGCAATTGATCAAGGAATCGTCGCGCGATCTGGCGCGCGTCTCGCGGCTCATCGTCGAGATCGATCGCGCCGGGCACGCGCGTTATTTCACCACCATGCAGATGCTGCTGGCGACGCTGATGCTCGGCGGTTCCGGCGCCACCATGCCGCCGCCGGGTTGCGAGATCGCGCGCCACGTCATCGATGCGTTTCTCGCCAAGGACTACGAGCGCGCCGCGGAAATCCAGCTTCAATTCGCGCTGTTTCCGTCGAAATGGATGCATCGCGGGCTCGCTCCGGCGATGAAGGCGGCGATGAATTTGATCGGCATCCCGGCCGGCGAGCCCTATCCGCCCTATGCGCCGCTGTCGCGCGAGGAAATGGCGGCGCTGGCGGCAACACTGCGCGGAACCGTACTGGCGCCGCGCTTCAAGGTGACCGCCGCGGCGTGATGGTCAGGATTTGATCAGATCGGCCGCCTGCGCGACCTCCGTCCAGCGGGCGATTTCGCTCTTGAGGTAAGCGCCGTATTGGTCCGGTCCCATGTCGT
Source organism: uncultured Alphaproteobacteria bacterium (assembly GCA_963827465.1). Lineage (GTDB taxonomy): Bacteria > Pseudomonadota > Alphaproteobacteria > Rhizobiales > Xanthobacteraceae > BOG-931. The sequence goes on along the minus strand of CAWHBC010000039.1, from coordinate 42,836 downwards.
CGGGCACGAAACCCTGCTTATGCAGGGCATCGACGGCGTCCGGCGCGTGCATGGCGGTCTTGGCGGCGGCGGCCAGCGTGTCGACGACCGGCCGCGGGGTTGCCTTCGGCGCCAACAGGCCGAACCACAGCGGCGTATTGAAGTCGGGCACGCCCGCCTCCGCCATGGTCGGCACGTCAGGCAAGAGGTCTGAGCGCTTGTCGGCGGCAATCGCCAGCGGCTTAACCTGGCCGGCGGCGATCTGGCCCAGCACCGACGAGGCGATGGCGAAGTTCATGGCGACGCGGCCGGCGATCAGATCGATGATGACTTGCGGGCTGCCGGGATACGGCACCTGCACGAGCTTGACGCCGGCGCGCTGCGCGTAGAGTTCGCCGCACAAATCCGGCAGGCTGCCCGGCCCGACCGAGCCGAACAGAATTTGACCGGGCTTCGATTTCGCGAGCGCGGTGAACTCGGCGACGCTGTTCACGCCGAGCTTCGGATCGACCACCATGACGATGGCGCCGGTGGCAAGCAGCGCCACCGGCGCGAAATCCTTGACCAGGTCGAACGGCGCGTCCGGATGCGTGACCTTATAGGTCAGTGTGGAGAGCGCCTGCAGATAGAGCGTGTAGCCGTCATCGGCGGCGCGGGCGGCAAGCCCCGCGGCGATGGCGCCGCCGGCACCCGGTTTGTTCTCGATCACCACGTCCTGGCCGAGAGCCGTATCGGCGCCCTTGGCGAAAATGCGCGCGGTGATGTCGGAGGACGATCCCGGCGTGAAGCCGACCAGCAAATGAATTGGACGCGACGGATAGGTCGCCGCCGCCACGGCGCGCAACGGCAATGATGCCGCTGCAAGGCCGAGCAGCGCCAAACGCCGGCGGTCGATATCGAACATCGCCTTCCTTCCTTGATCCGCGATCCGTTCGGAGGAGTCTCGAAGCTGCCGTGCGTTAGGCGCGCTCCACCATCGCCACGCGGCCCTTTTCGATGGCGAGCGCCAGCTTGCCGTGCTTGAGCGCCAGCGCCTTCTCGCCGAACAATTCGCGGCGCCAGCCGGTCAAGGCGGGCACGTCGGCATTGTCGCTCGCAGCGATCCGGTCGAGATCGTCGACGGTCGCGATCACCTTGGCGGCGACGTGATGATGCTCGGACACCATGCGCAACAGCACTTTGAGCAGCTCGACGATGGCACTGCCGTTCACCGCCACGGGCAGGCGCGCCGGCAGCGGCAGCGTCTTGGGATCGCGCTCAAGGCCGCGGTTGACCGCCTCGACGATGCCTTCGCCCCAGCGCGAACGCTCGAAGCCACGGGGCAGCGAGCGGAGCGTCTTCAGACGGTCGAGCGAGGTCGGGGCATGCACGGCGATGTCGGCGATCGCGTCATCCTTGAGCACGCGCGCCCGCGGCACGTCGCGCGATTGCGCTTCGCGCTCGCGCCAGGCGGCGACTTCGATCAGCACGGCAAGCTCCTTCGGCTTGCGCACGCGCGATTTCAGCCGCTTCCAGGCGTTGTCCGGCTCCATGCGGTAGGTTTCGGGCGAGGTGAGCACGCCCATTTCGTCCTCGACCCAATGGGCGCGGCCGCGGCGCTTGAGATCCTCAACCAGCGCCAGATAGACCTGCCGCAGATGCGTCACGTCCGACGCGGCATAGGCGATCTGCGCGTCGGACAGCGGCCGGCGCGTCCAATCGGTGAAGCGATGCGATTTGTCGAGCGTGTCGCCGGTGATGCGCTGCACCAATTGGTCGTAGGAAATCGAATCGCCATAGCCCAGCACCATGGCCGCGACCTGGGTGTCGAAGATCGGATGCGGAATGAGCTTGGCGGCGTGCCAGACGATTTCGATGTCCTGGCGCGCGGCATGAAACACCTTCATCACGCGTTCGTCCGCCATCAGCGCATAGAAGGCGGACAGATCGATGCCGGGCGCCAGCGCGTCGATCACCGCGGACTCGTCCGGCGACGCGATCTGCGCCACGCACAGCAGCGGATAATAGGTGCTTTCCCGTAAAAACTCGGTGTCGACGGTGACGAACGGATGGGCGGCCATACGCCGGCATACGGCGGCAAGCTCGGCCGTCGTGGTGATCGGCTGGGTCGCGGAAGCGATTGTTGATTCAGTCAGCATGGCGGTGGTGCAAGTGTGGTTCAGGTCGCACGGGTGTGGCAAGTCCGGTGTGGAACCGCGGCAAGGCCGCGCGGCGCGGCAATCAGCCCCACACCCTCGGCAGGTTGAGAAAGTCCCACGGGCTCGGAAAGGCGCCGACCGGAACTTCGATCAGCGTCGGGCCGTCGCGGTGGGCGAAGGCGCGCCGCAGCGCCCGGCGCAATTCGTCCGGTCCGGTGGCGCGGATGGCTTCGGCGCCGAAGCTTTTGCCGAAGGCGACGAAGTCGGGGTTGGCGAGATCGGTGGCGATGAGCCGGTTGCCGAAACGCTCCTGCTGGATGCGGCGCACATTGCCGAAGGCGCCGTCGTTGAACACGATCGTCACCAGCGGAATGCGATGCCGCATCGCGGTCGCCATTTCCGTGGCGGTGAACATGAAGCCGCCATCGCCGCAGACCGCGACCACCGGCACGTCCGGCCGCGCGTGCTGGACGCCAAGCGCGGTCGCAAATCCGAGGCCGAGCGGGTCCTGGAATCCCGGCGAAATATAGGTCCGCGGCTTATAGACCGGGAAGGCGACGCGCGCGGCAAACACCACCTGGGTGATGTCCTCGACGAAAATGCCGTCCTCGGGCAGTTCGGCGCGGATGACATCGAGATAGGCAAGCTGCGGCGCGATTTTTTCCTCGAACCGCTTGCGCCAGACCGCCTGACGCTCCTCCATCTCGGCCTGGCGCGGTTCGCGCCTGGCATTGTGCTTCGGCAATTCCGCCAGCAGGCTTCGCAGAATGGGCTGGGCGTCGCCGGTCAGCGCCACCGCGGGCTTGTGCAGCCGGTTGTGCTCCTTGGGGTCGGCATCGATGCGGACGATTTTCTGTTGGGGGCCGAGACCCCATTGCCGGAATTGGATCAGCATGCGGGTGCCGACCGCCAGCACCACGTCGGCCTCGCGCCACAGATCGCGGCCGAGCGGCAGCGTGACGGCAAACGGGCTGCGGCCGTCGAGCACGCCGCGGCCGCGGCGGAACGCCAGCACCGGCGCCTGCAGCATATCCGACAGCGCCGTTACCTCCGCCGACGAATCCTGCGCGCCGCCGCCGACGACGATCAGCGGATGCTTGGCGGCGCCGAGCAGCTTTGCCGCCTTGCGGATGGCGTCGCGGTCGATCTTCGGCGGCGGCACCGGCAGCGGCGCCTGCAGCGTCACCGGACCCGATTTGCCCCAAATGTCGATGGCGCATTCGAGCACCGCCGGCCCGGGGCGGCCGGTGCGCATCGCGCGCAGCGCGAGCGCGGTCGACCGCGATGCCTTTTCCGGCTTTTGGATGAGTTCCGAATGGTCGACCAGCCGCGCCACGATGCCGGCCTGATCGCGGATTTCGTGCAATTGGCCGAGGTCGCGGCCGATATCGGCGTTCGGGATTTGCCCGACCAGTCCCAGCACCGGCGCATTGGTGGCAAAGGCGGTCAACAGCGCCGCCCCGGCATTGAGCAGTCCGGGCCCCGGCACGACGGCAAACGCGGCGGGCTTGCCGGTCGCGAGCGCCGCGCCAAGCGCCATGTAGGCGGCGGCCTGCTCGTGGCGGGCATGGATCGTGCGCAACCGGTCGGAGAACTTGAATAAAGCCTCGAACAACAGATCGTTCTGCACGCCCGGCAGGGCGTAGACGGTATCGAGGCCGTGGCCGATCAGCGTGGCGATGACGGCCTCGGCGGCGGTCATGGATTCGGCCGGTTGCTTCGGCTTCTTCGAGGCCGCAGGCTTTTTCTTCTTCATGTTCAATCCTTACGCCGCCACTGTGCAGATCGCAGGTGATCCTGTCGAGATGCTGGTTTTCGGCTTTAGCCGCCGCTTGACAAATCGCGGCCCAGCATGTGGTTGTGCGCCACTTCTCATCCACAAGCGGAATGAACATGCACCGTTACCGCAGCCATAAATGCGGCGAATTACGCGACACCGACATCGGCGCCGAGGTCCGGCTGTCCGGCTGGTGCCATCGCATCCGCGACCATGGCGGCGTGCTGTTCATCGACCTGCGCGACCATTATGGGCTCACGCAGGTGGTGGCCGATCCGGACAGCCCGGCGTTCAAGACCGCCGAGACGCTGCGCTCGGAATGGGTGGTGCGGGTCGACGGCAAGGTGCGCCGCCGCCCGGGCGGCACCGAAAATCCCGGACCTGCCGACCGGGGCGATCGAAGTCTATATCCGCGAGATCGAGGTGCTCGGGCCGGCCGGCGAACTGCCGATGCCGGTGTTCGGCGACCAGGACTATCCCGAGGAAACAAGGCTGAAGTACCGTTTCCTCGACCTGCGCCGCGAGCACTTGCACCGGAACATCATGAAGCGCGGCGCGGTCATCGATTCGATCCGGCGGCGCATGAAGGAGCAGGGCTTCTTCGAGTTCCAGACGCCGATCTTGACCGCCTCGTCGCCGGAGGGCGCGCGCGATTATCTGGTGCCGTCGCGCATCCATCCGGGCAAATTCTACGCACTGCCGCAGGCGCCGCAGCAGTTCAAGCAGCTCATCATGGTCGCGGGCTTCGACCGCTATTTCCAGATCGCGCCGTGCTTTCGCGACGAGGACGCGCGCGCCGACCGCTCGCCCGGAGAGTTCTACCAGCTCGACCTGGAAATGAGCTTCGTCACCCAGGACGATGTTTTTGCAGCCGTCGAGCCGGTGATCCGCGGCGTGTTCGAGGAGTTTGCCGGCGGCAAGCCGGTGACCAAGGCTTTCCCGCGGATTCCTTACGCCGAAGCTTTAGCAAAATACGGCACCGACAAGCCGGACCTGCGCAATCCGATCGTGATGGCCGACGTCTCGGAGATTTTCCGCGGCTCGGGCTTCAAGATCTTTGCCCGCATCCTGGAGACGAGCCCGACGGCGGCGGTATGGGCGATCCCGGCGCCGGGCGGCGGCTCGCGCGCCTTCTGCGACCGCATGAACTCCTGGGCGCAAGGCGAAGGCCAGCCGGGGCTCGGCTATATCTTCTGGGCGCTCGACAATGGCGCCGTGACCGGCCGCGGCCCGGTCGCCAACAATCTCGGCGCCGAGCGGACCGAGAAATTGCGCGAGCAACTCGGCTTAAAGGACGGCGACGCGGTGTTCTTCGTCGCCGGCGAGCCTTCGAGTTTCGTCAAGTTCGCCGGGCCGGCGCGCACCAAAGTCGGCGACGAGCTCAAGCTGATCGACAAAGACCGCTTCGAGCTGTGCTGGATCGTCGACTTCCCGATGTACGAATGGAACGAGGAGGACAAGAAGATCGACTTCTCGCACAATCCGTTCTCGATGCCGAATGCGGAGGTCGACGAATTCCTGGCGCTCGACGCGGCGGACCACAAGAAGATTCTATCGCTCAAGGCGATCCAATACGACATCGTCTGCAACGGCGTGGAATTGTCGTCCGGCGCCATCCGCAATCATCGCCCCGACGTGATGAAAAAGGCCTTCGCCATCGCCGGCTATGACGAAGGCACGCTGGAAGAGAAATTCGGCGGCATGCTGCACGCGCTGTCGCTCGGCGCGCCGCCGCATGGCGGCATCGCGCCGGGCATCGACCGCATCGTCATGCTGCTCTGCGGCGAGGAAAACCTGCGCGAGGTGGTGCTGTTCCCGATGAACCAGCGCGCCGAGGATTTGATGATGGGCGCGCCGGCGGAAGCGACGCCGAAGCAGTTGCGCGAATTGCACATCCGGGTGGTCAAGCCGGAATGACCTTTGGCGGCGTGCTGAGACTTGACCCGCGATAATTCCGGCCGGTCATGCTCCGCGAAGGCGGAGCATCCAGTATTCGCCGGCCGTCGCGTGATGACTGGATCATCCGCCTGCGCGGATGATGACAGAGAATAAAACGGCCAGCCTTACTCCGCCGCTAGTGGCATTGCCCCGTCACACACTGCGGCGACGATCGCACCGAATTGCGCGTGCATGTGCCGATAGCGCATCAGCCGCAAAATAACTCGCAGCTCGCGCAGCACATCGAGCGACAGCCGGTTGCCGTAGCCGAGCGCGCTGGCGATCTGGAACGCCTTGCGTTCGTCGCGCCACCAGCGTTCCGCGCGTGCAACCGCCAATCGAGCGGCAATCCGGACAGCATCGCGGCGCGTGCGCCAAACCGCGCCCGCACCGCCGGATGCGCCGGTCCGCGGCACAGAATGCGCTCGACCTTGAGCTTGAAATCGAAAATCGCCGCGGTCTCGTCGAACGCCGCGCCGATATTCCGCCAGCGCCGCGTCAAGCGCCGAGCCGCTTGCGGCCCGCGCCGCGGCCTCGGCCATGCGGATACGTTCAAACTCGCGCGCCTCGCGCCGCCCCTCGGACATCGCTTTTTCCCATTTTCGCTGATGGGCGCGATGTAACCAGGGGAAGGACGTTTGTCAAGGCAAGTTGCAAAAAAAGAGACATCGGTGACGCGGCTTCAGGCGGCGCCAAGCGCTGCGCCTGGCGCGATTTGGCGGAACGTCAGGGTAAGGTGGGGCGCCGGGGCGCTAGAAAAGCTTCAGCCCGCACAGCACCTTGCCGACGATCTCCAGCTCGTTAAGCGGCACTTCCTCGGGAGCGTGGTTCGGATTGTCGGAGATGATTTTCACCCGCGGCTTGGCGGCGGCGCGCATCACCTGCAGGCGTTTGACGACGATGCCATCGAAGCTGTCGCGGATGGCGTAAAGCCCGTCGGGCGACGGGGTTTTGTGCCCGGTGTCGACGATGACGCGATCGCCCGACATCAGCGTCGGCACCATGCTGTCGCCGGTGGTGTCGAGCACCAGAAGCGCCGAGACGGCGGTGTGCAATTGCTCGCGCACGAAGCTCGTCGGAAAAATCCAGCCCTCTGGTTTCAAGGGGTCCGCATGCTTGCCGTCCTTGCGGACCTCGCGCGCCGCCACCCCGCCGCCGCCCATGCCGGCGCGGATGTCGAGCTCCGGCACCTGGCCGAACGCCGGGCCGAACGGCTCGTCAGGAGAGCCTTCCTCGCGCAGCACGTCGCTCGATTCGAGATGCATGCCGGTGGTGCCCGGATAGCGCCCCCATAACAGCATCTGCTCCGGCGTGTAGCCGAGCGCGCCGGCGAACGGCTTTAAGTGGTCGAGCCGCAAGCGAATCTGGTTGTTTTCCAGCCGCGACAATTGCTGCTTGGAGACGCCGGAGCGCTTGACCAGCTCGGAGCGGCTCATGTGCCGCGACTCGCGGGCGTAAAAAAGGCCGGACTTGGTCGGTTTTTGCTTGCGTGCCATGGGCTTGATCCTTTTGCGCATTGTCACGGATTCGGTGCATTTACGCTAGGCTCTAAAACGGTGACTTGACGCGGCATGTGTTGCTCACTAAGTGACATACGTCACCGAAACGGAGCAGTCAATGCGCGGCTACATTTGGGCCTCGATCGGGCTTGCCGGCGTTGTCGTTCTCGGCTGGGTCGTCGAGGCTGGCGTAAAGTGGGCCGTGGCGCAGCTCTTGGCGCATTTTCAGTGAGCGAAGGGCTGCGCGCTATGAAAAAGTGAATCTACCGGAAGAATAGAGCCCAGTACCCGCCGTACATCTTACGATGACGTCATCTGCTGTCATTTCGCCCCGCTCGGCTTCGCCGACGGGGCGATTTTTTGCTCATGTCTACCCCACGCTCCGCCTTTGGTCCGGGAAGCTCGGTGGTGGCAGCACGGTGAGATCGAGCGCGCTTCGCGTCGGGTGCGGGTTGGCTTTCAGGCCCACCGTGGTCGTTCCCCAATCGCCGCAGTCGAGCGTCGTGTATTTGATCCACTGGCGTAAGCCGCGATTGTGCCGCAGCTCGCGGCGGATGCGCAGGCCGAACCAGCCGGTGTGGGTGTTGTAAAATCCGGGCGACTTGCCGCGCGCGCGGCCGTGGCCGTGAACGAAGCGCAGCCGCGCCGCGCCCATCTCCCATGCCTGCTGAACGATTGCCGCCATCGGCTGCCCGATGAAGTCGGCGGGCCGGTAGCCGTGCAGGTCGATCCTGACAAGGAGCGAGTCGGGCGCGTCTGCCGACATTGCCGGCCTCTCCAGGGATGATGCCGTTGCCGAAGCAGCCGGGAAAACTGCTGGTAGGCGCAACATTTGAGGCCATTCGAGAGAGTTCCGCAAGCCTTTGCGCACCCTCGCGGAATAACCTGGACGGACAAGCCCCAAAAGAGCGTCGCATCTAACACGTCCGGCCAGTAGAGGCTGTCGACACCTTAAACATCGAATTAGGGAGAAGGACGCGTGCTGTATGAACAGCTACGTGACGAATGGCATGCGCGCAAACGCACCGTTCCAATTTATCCGGTTATGACTTTTGCACCTGATGGGCTCGTTCTCGGCGCCGGCACGATCCTCCTTCAAGCGGAGGGACATCGTCAGCTGAAAGCACTGCGCGGTCAGGAAGCGCGAGTCCTCGCATTGCTGGCTGCGGCCTACGGGAAAGCAGTGGCACCAGCCGTCTTGGGCAACATTGAACGCGCCATGAAATCCTGGCGGGACGGTGAAGGATGTCTCGCACACATCCACCTCGCGCACAGCGGGCTGCGCGCGCCAAGTGACCTTGGAAGCGCGGCATGTCGTTTGTTTGTCGCCGAAAGCGCCATGAAAGCCGGTATGAGCCCGCGCGCCATTTTCCAGGCGCTCAAAATCGGCGGCCCGTATGTAGACGCGATCGAGAAGGCCTACAATCCCGATGAACCGCGCATCCCCGCCGGCAGCGGCAAGCCAAGTGGTGAATGGACCAACGGTGCGGCAGGGAGCGGGAACGATTTCGCTCAAACAACGGCAAGCACCGACGGTGCGCAAGATTCATCAGCCCTGGGCAGAATGCCGGGGCCAGCGCCGAGCTTCCTGGGCGCACTCGACGCCGCGCAGGTGGCGGAGCTTGGCGCCTATGCGGCACGCGTGCTTGGACCGATAGGCGCTGCTGCAGCTGCATTTGGGCTTTTGTTCATCCCGTCGCCCAACAATGTTCGTGTTGAAGGCGAGGTGCCGGAGATACCGGGATTGCGGTATTCCTGGAATTGCGACGAGACCCTGCTCCATCTGACATACGTCGACCCGGACGGTGGACAAAGCGTTTTCTCGGCGCAACTCGACGAGGACCTATTTCGTGATGCGCACGGCCGAGTTGTCGGCCGCATCCTTTCAGACAGCACCGTTGCCATAGACGCCGCTGCTGTATCTTCCGATCTGGTCGACGATGACACGCCCAGACTTTGCCCGGACACCACGAAGGACAAACGCACAAATGACCTTGGCCTGTATTACGAGAATTATATAAAGAGCATCGTCAACCCGGAAAATCCGACGCCGTCCTATATGGGGTATGTGCTCCCGAATTTAACCAGAATGGTGTCGTTCGACGACTGCGAACATTCGACCGTTACCATGGTCGAGATTAAAGATGGATACGCGGAATTTCTGGAGAGTAATTGGGGCAAGACGCTCGTCGAACAGATGTTTGTGGCCCAAGCCATGGACCAGATTCAGGCTGCCGGAACGCGGCCGGTCCGCTGGTACTTCTCTCAAAAGCAAGTAGCGGATTATGCCGAAGAGATATTCAGCAAATACAACGCTCTGCAAAATATCGAGGTCAAATTTGAGCCATGGCTCGGGAGTAAGAGATGAGTATGTCCGGAACCAAATACTCCGTTCGTCTGCCCTTTCCCGCTGCCCGTATAAGTCCGGAGTGGATGGGTTCTAAGTTTCTCGCAACTCTCGATGCTTTGACGCAGGCCGACTCGAATATCTTTCCTGATTGGGAGGTCGGCGACCTGCCCGCCATGAAGGGATATCCGCTGGCGGTAGCACGGTCGCGGATTGCTGAGATCATCATTGGCAACAACGTCGTTCCTGACGGCTTCGACCCTCCGGATCGGGAGCGCGGGTATACTGCCGTAGCCCAGACCACTATTAAAGACCCGCATCGGATGACATTCTGGGCTAGCCACGACGAAATTCGCGACGGCACGATTTGGCTAAAAGCGGGCGATCCATTGGTAACGCCGGATCCGGCGATCGTGACCTACCCATTGTTTCGGGCGGCGCTCTTGGCGATCAATGCGATTTGGCAACAGCCGTGGGCCTGCGCGCAGGCGTTTCGATCGAACACGGTGGAGGTGCCCAGTCCAACAGGCAGAGGTTACAGCCTGGAAAGAGGCCCGATGATTCCGGCCGACCCCACCTTTCCGCGATCCATCTTCCACATCCCCTGGATCGCCTATCTTTCAGCGCCGCTTGCCTTTGGCGTCGAGCTGCCGCCGGAAATCCAGATCGAGCGGACATCTGACGGCGGGCTTCTGATGATCGCGACCGAGGAACGGCTCGATCCCGATCTTCCGGAACACGCGCGGCGCGCGCGTATTTTGGCCGAAACGCTGATCGTACGCGCGGCGACTGGCGAGGCCGGAAAGCAATAAGAGTGTATGGGAATGTTTGGGAATCGTGGCTGGGGAACTAGGATTTGAACCTAGATTGACGGAGTCAGAGTTCGCAGTTCTACCGTTGAACTATTCCCCAAAACGCACTTGCCGCCGGAGCCTGGGCAGGAAGCGCCTGAGCGCTCAACCCCCTGCCGACGGCGCAGCGGGCGCGTCTGATCTAGGGCAAATCCGCCGTTTTTCCAAGCCTGCGAAATCCGGGCTGGCCCAGGCTATACAATCCGCTCGGCCCATCGGGGTAGGGCTCCGGGCTCATTGTCTATTCCGCGCCACGGCGCCCCGGCCGCAGAGCCCTGCCGATCGGTGCGCCGCCGGCGAATTGCGCGCGCCCTAAGGAATACTGCGCATCATAATTGATTCGCGATATTATCAAGTAGAAAAGTCATAAGTACTTGTACGTAATCAGTATAGATTCACCATTTTACATGCGAGTTGTTTACTGTGCTCGCCGTTTCACTTATTGATTGGTGGAGTGGGGGACTATTCGATGAGTTCGATATTTTTGCGGATCGTCTAGCCCGCGTGCGGCGGCGGTTCGTGTCGACGCTGCAGGGGCGGATCGATGACACAGCCGCCTCGCTCGACAAGCTTGCGGCCAAGGCGCCGGCTGCCGGCATGGCGGTCGGCGAAGCCTATCGCTGCGTGCACGGCATCGTCGGCGTCGGTCCGACCGTCGGCTTCCCCGCCACCGGCCGCGCCGCCCACGATGTCGAAGACCTGTTGCGGCCGGCGCAAAACGAGCACCGCGGCTTGTCGGACGGGGAAATGGCCCTCCTCAGGCAACGTCTGGACGCGCTTCGCGGCGCGGCGGCGCGCGAAATGCAGGATTTTTATCGCGAGTTGAAAGTGACGCACGAATAACGGGGTGGGGTATGCGTATCCGAGTCCTATGCGTTCTCGCAGTTGGGTTTGCCGTGTGCGGGCCGGCATTCGTCCGGGCGCAAGCGCAGTCACAATTCCAAAGCCGATTCCAGGCGGAGGACCAGCCACCGGTGCCGCCGGCTCCGTTGCTGGAGCAGTCGCCGGAAGTGGCGCAGTTGCAATTGCAATCGGAGGCCTTGGCGACACCGGGCGAGCGCGGCACGCGCTCCAATCCGGAACCCAAAGCCCTTGCCAACGTGCCGCTCACCGCCCCGCCTGACGAACCGGCGAAAGAACACGTAAGACCGCCGCCGAAAATCCGGCCGGCCGCGCGCCGAAGACCGGCCGCGGCGGAAAAAGTCTCGCTGCGGACGGAAAGAGCCCCGCTGTCCGTGGGCCGGTCGGCGGCGCTGGCGCCGCAGCCGCAAGCGCCGCAGCCGGCGCCGGACGCAAGCCCGTCGACCAATCCTGTAACCGAGATCACGCTTGGCGACATCGGTTTCGTCAACGGCTTCCGCTTCGCCAATCTCGGCGGTCAGGGTGAATTGTATGTGCCGCTGCCGCAGGGCGACGCATCGGCCACGGCGCTTGATCTGGTGTTTGACGACGTCAGCGCCCACGACGCCACCCGCAATCTGCAGATTCAGGTCAACGACCGCACCGTCGCCGCGATCGTGCTCGACGGCAAATCGCCGAACCGGATGCTGCGCGTGCCGTTGCCCGCGGTCCGGGCCAGAAACGGATTTATCAAGCTCGCATTTCTGTATTCCGGCGCCGCTACCATCGACCGCTGTATCGACGTGCGCGCGGTCGGCGATGTCTTGACGATCCGGCCGGAGACGACCGTCGAAATCGATGTCGGGCCGGTCGCTAGGCTGGACGTGGCGACGACGGCGGCGCTGATGCCGCGCGACGTTGCCGTGTTTCTGCCGCCGCGGCCGATATCGGCCACCGAAATTGCCACCGCGATCACGGTCGGCCGCGCCATTCTTGCCAGCGGCCGCCGCGTCACCTTCTATCATGGCTACGATCAAGTCGCCGCGCTCGCCAAACGCGACGGCGGCGGCCATTGGACCGAGGGCATGGTTCTCGTCGGCCCGCTGGCGGATGCCGTCGGCATCATCGATCCCCCCATCGCCGTCGTCGCCGGCGAATTCCGGCAGTTCGGCCTGCTCGACGCGGTTCGCGTCGGCGGCATGCCGGCGCTCCTGGTCTCCGACAGCGAGGCGGTGCGCGCCGGCCGGCTGTTTGCGAGCCCGATGCTGCCCGCCACGCGCGGCATGAGCGCGGCGTCGGTCGGCAAAAGCGCGCCGCTCGATCTGCCGACCGAGCGCGTGACATTCGATCAGCTCGGCATCCCGGCGGACGAAGTCGAAGTGTTCGGCCGCGCCAACCTTTCCGCCGTCATCGATACGCGGCGCCTGCCGGCCGGAACGCGCCCGACGCGGCTTTTGCTCGACGTGATGGTGGCGCCCAATGGCGACAACGAAAAAGCCGTCGTCAGCGCCTTCGTCAACGATCGCATGCTCGGTTCGACCGTAGCGGCGACCGGCGACTCGACGCATCTCGATCTCGCGCTGCCGGACGGCCTCATCGGCACCGTCGGCGACCTGCGTGTCGTTGTCGAACGCGACAGCGCGCAAGGCAATTGCCGCTTCGAGCCGCAGGGCTACCCCGCGCAGATTCTCGGATCGTCCGCCCTGATTTTGGAAAAGTCCGGCAATGCCACGCGCGATTTTGCCGATCTGACGCCGCATTTTGCCCGCGGCTTCGAGGTCCTTTTGCCGCCGCGCGCCGCGGATCAGCCGACCGGAATTCTCGGCATGGTGTCGCAAGCGGCCAATCAATTGTCGCCGGATACCGCGCCGCTTGACGTGAGCTTCGTGCCGGCGGAAAGCGCGCCCGTGCCGACCACGGCCTTCATCGCCGTCAGCGATGTGCCGCCCGCAAACAGCACGCCGCATGTCCGCTTCGACCGCGGCCGGGTCGCGGTGATGGACCGCTCCGGGCGCACCCTGCTCGATCTCGGCGGCTTTGTCGGCGGCGCTGTGGCGCAGGTCGTTTCCGCCGGCGACACGCCCGGGCTTTGGATTCATCCGATGACGGCCGGCGGCGACTTGCCAGCGCCGCCGCAACTGCATCTCGATCACGGCGACGTGGCTTTTGTCGACAACAAGGGGGTGGCGCTGGCGATGTCGACCGAACGCGACAACGTGGTCAAGATTTCCTACCCGGACCAGGTTTCGTGGTTCACGGTCGCCGAACGCTTCCGCTCCTGGATTATCGCCGGTTTCTGGGTGATGGGAACCGCGATCATGCTGCTCGCGCTGCAACGCATGCTGCGCCGGCGGTCCACGCCATCGTCCGATTGAGGTAGGCGCGCGCAAAGGTGGCGTTGAGTGAGCGGGGCTGAGTGAGCAATGGCATTGTCACCGTCTGATCGCGCTCTGGGCGATCTTCTGGTCGGCCGGCGCGTCATCACCCTGCCGCAGCTTGACGAGGCGGCCGACCTTGCCGAACGCTGGAATGTGCGGCTCGGCGACGCGCTCTTGTCCCGCAACTGGATGGATTCCCGTCTCTATTACGAGACCTACGCGCAGAACTTCGATCTGCCGTTTGTCGATCTCATCGCCGAGCCGCCGGATGAAGAGCTTTTGCTGGCGGCCGATGCCGACCTTTATGCCAGCCGGCTGACCATGCCGTGGCGGCGGCGCGATGACCGGCTCCTCATCGCCACCGCCGAGCCCGGCCCGCAAACGCTGTTGTTCGCGCGCGAGCGCTGGGGCGCCGGCATCGAATTCGTCGTCGTTTCCAAGTTTGACATCATCGTTACGCTGCAGACGGCGTTCGCCGGCACCATGTCGCACCGTGCGGTGTTCGAACTGGCCGAACTCGATCCGGAAATGTCGGCGCGAACGGTATTTACCGCGCCGCAATTGTTGGTCTTCTATGCGCTGGCGAGCGCGATCATGGGCGGTCTGGCGCTGGCGCCGCTGGCGACATTGATCGTGCTCAACATCGCGATCAGCATTTTCTATCTTGGCAATTTCGTCTTCAAGGGCATTCTGGTGTCGATCGGCGGCGGCCGCTCCGCCGAGATCGACGAAACGGTGGCGGTCGAAGCCCGCGCTTTGAAGACCGAGGACCTGCCGGTGTTCACGGTCCTGGTGCCGATGTTTCGCGAGGCCGCGATGCTGCCGCGCCTGGCGCAGGCGCTGCGCGAGCTCGATTATCCGCTCGGCAAGCTCGACATCAAGATCGTGCTTGAGGCCGGTGACGCCGAGACCATCGAGGCGGCACGCTCGCTCGGTCTCGAAGGCGTGTTCGAAATCGTCATCGTGCCGGAATTGGAACCGCAGACCAAGCCCAAGGCCTGCAATTTCGCGCTGCGCTTCGCGCGCGGCGAATATCTGGTCATCTACGACGCCGAGGACCGGCCCGAACCGGACCAGTTGCGCAAAGTCGTGGCGACGTTCCGCCGCTCGCCGCCGCACACCGCCTGTCTGCAATGCCGGCTCAATTACTACAACGCCGACGAAAACTGGCTGACGCGGATGTTCACGCTCGACTACGCGTTGTGGTTCGATCAGGTGTTGCCGGGCCTCGAGCGGCTTAACATGCCGATTCCGCTCGGCGGAACCTCCAATCATTTCCGCACCGACGTGCTGCGCGAATTGCACGCGTGGGATCCGTTCAACGTCACCGAGGACGCCGACCTCGGCATTCGCATCGGCCAAAAGGGCTATCGCGTCGGCGTCGTCGACTCGACGACTTTCGAGGAGGCGAGTTGCCGGACCGGGCAGTGGCTTGGCCAGCGCTCGCGCTGGATCAAGGGCTACATGCAGACGCTTCTGGTCCACACCCGGCGGCCGATGCAATTGGTGCGCAACACCGGGCTGCTTGGGTTCCTCGGCTTCATATTCTTCATCGGCGGCACGGTGCTCGCTGGTTTGCTTAACCCGATCTTCTGGGTGTTTTACGCGATCTGGCTTGCCGCCTCGGCCGCCAACATCGACGTGATCTTTCCGCAATCGCTGCTGTTCCTGTGCCTGTTCAATCTTCTCGCCGGCAACGGCGCTTTTACCTATCTGATCATGCTGGCGCCGATCCGGCGCGGCTGGCTTGGCCTTATTCCCTATAGCTTCACGCTGTTCGGTTATTGGGTGCTGATCTCGGTGGCCGCCTATAAGGCGCTGTGGCAGCTCCTGCGCGATCCGTTCTTCTGGGAAAAGACCCCACACGGTCTTTCGCAACACGCGGCCGCGCAGTTGCCGAAGATCGGCGCTGCATGATCGCGACGTCGCCACGGGCTCGCGTCGCGCCCGCGCTCGCCGCGGCGCCGATCGCGTCGCTTGCTTTCGCCGGCATCCTGGTGCTGACGACAATCGCCGTGCGCGACGGGCTGCTCGGCAACGACATGCTGCGGCTGTGGGAAGGCGCCGCCACGGCGGCCGACGGCGAGGTGCCGTTCGGTCGGGTCGTGGCGGCCTATCCGACGCTGCCGTTTCTGGCGACGACAATTGTCGCCTGGGCGTTCCCCGGCACTCCGGCGCCGGCGCTGGTCGCCGCCCTGTTGTTTGGCGTCGCCGCCGCGGTGTGTTTTCTGTCCTTCCGCAAGGCGAGCATTCCGCTGCCCGCCGCCGCCGCCTTCACCATGCTGATCATCTTCCACCCGGCGCTGCTGCGCGCGGTGCTTGCCGGGCCGGGCGATATGTTTCTCGCTGCCTTCACCCTGATGCTGGGTCTTGCGCTTTACGATCTGCGCATTCGCAGCGGCACCGCCGAAGTCATGCATGTCGGCCTGGCGCTGATGGGACTCGCCTTTTCGCACCCGATGGGCGCGGCGTTGGCTTTTGCAGCGATGCCTTTTTTGGCCTTCGCACTTCGCCCGACGCTGGTGGCAAACTCGGCGCTCAATGTCGTCGCGGCGCTGGTTTTCCCCACTTTTTTCGCGATCGGCGCCTTCAGTTATGTGTCGTGGATATTCCCGGGTGACGGCTGGACGTTTTTCGCTGCTCCGGCCGAGAGCTTGTCGGTGTGGGCGGTGGCGCTGGCGGGCGCCTTCGGCGATAGGCTGTTCGATTTTCCGGCGCTCGATGCCTGTCTGGCCATGACAGCCGCGCTCGTAATCGGGGCACCGCTCGTGCCGGCGACGCTGCTTCTGGTGCGCCGGCGCCGGCCGCTGGTTACGCCCGCGCTGGTCTTAGCCGCCGCCGCCATTGCCGCGACCGCGCTCACCGTCATGACCGGTTTCTTCGGCGATCCGGCGGCGATCGTCATCGTCGCGCCGATGCTGGCGGCCGCCATGATCAGCCGCGTTCCGGCGGTTCGCGAGCACATTCCGCTGGCCACGGTCTTGCTGCTGGCGGGCTGGGTCGGCGGTTTAGGCAGCGTCGCCTTGGCCGACCCCATCACCATGAATCGTCTGCAGCTTGTGCTGCAGCATGGCGATAGTGGACGCGCCGACGCGCTCGCCGCCGGTGGCGTTGCCGCCGCCGATAGCGGCGTTCTGGTCGATATCGACAACATGCCGGCGTTCCTGCTCGGCCGCGGCGCGGCGCCGGGCATTCTCGGGCCCCAGAGCGAAGCCTTCACGCTGGCGATGCTGTTCCGCCGGATCGAGACGCCGTTCGTCGCGGTACCGGATCCGCATAGCCCGGCCGGCGCCAACGATCGGCTTGACCGGGCGTTTCCGGCGCTGTTCCGCGACGGTCCGCCGGGTTACCACCTTGTATACCAAAACAATACTTGGCGAATATTCGGAAAGACAAAACAAATTCCGGCTGACAAGGATTAAGAATTGCAAGCTACGATGGTAATACAAGGCAACATAAGTATAACTACAGAGGCGCTTATGCGAATACTTGTGGTGGACGATTTAGAAGACTTGCGCGATCTCACCGAGGGGGCACTCCTCTCCGCGGGCTATACCGATATTGTCACCGCCGGATCCGGCTGGGAGGCGGTGAAGGTTCTCGACGTCGGCAAGACCACCAAGGAAAAGTCGGCATTCGACGTCGTCCTCCTCGACATCGTGATGCCGGAAATGGACGGCGTCGAAGCCTGCGCCCGCATCCGCAACGATGCGCGCTACGCCGACCTGCCGATCATCATGGTGACGTCGCTCGACGACATGGACTCGCTCAACAATGCCTTTGTCGCCGGCGCGACCGACTATGTCACCAAGCCGATCAACCGCGTCGAACTGATCGCCCGCGTTCGCGCCGCGCTCAAGCTTAAGCACGAGCTCGATCGCCGTCAGGAACGCGAGGTCGAGCTGTTGTCCTTTCTGTCGAATTGGGGCGATCGCCGTGCCGGTCTTTGGATCGACGAGGCGACCGGCCTGTTCGTCGGCGAAGTGGCCGAGGCCTATCTCACCACCGCATGCGGCTGCCGGTCGGGCGAGGACATTTCCATTGTTGCGCTCTTGCTCGACGGTTTCGCCGCCTACAGTGCCGCCAACGGCGATACGGCCGCGCGCGGCGTTTTGGCCGAAGTGGCGCGGGCGGTCCGCAGGCTGGCGGCGACGGTCGGCATCGTCGCGGCGTCTTATCGCAACGGCATGATCATCCTGGTGGCGCCCGAAAGCGATCTTAATGCCGCACGCGAGCTCGGCGAAAAGTTGCGCACCACCATCGCCAGGCTGCGCTTGCCGAATTCCGAATCCGTGGTGTCGGATTATATCACCGCAAGCGTGGTGGCGATCACCGGCGAGGTCAAGCGCGCGGTCGATCGCGTCCATCTGCTGACCCAGGCGATTTCGCGCGTGCAGGACGCCGCCGGCGCCGGCGGCGACCGCGTCCTGGCGATGACAATGTAACGCGGAGAAAAAGCAAAGCCGATCTTCGGGAGCGAGATCGCATCAAGCGGAAATAGAACCATAGCCCGGTTCTGACCCCATCAGGAACGTCGCGGCGAGACTTGTGCCTGAATGGAGTTGGGACGTGCTGAAGCATTGCATCGCAGTCGTGATTTTCGCCGCTACGGCGCCCGCCGCGGCGCTGGCCGGAGCGTGGACGATGCCGGAAGGCACCGGCCAGTGGCTTGCGGGTCTGACGGCGGCAACCTCGAGCGAATATTTCGACGGTAACGGGCTCGCTTCGACGCCGCGCTATAACAAGGCCGAGGCACAGTTCCTCATCGAATATGGCCTGACCGACCGGCTGACCGCGATCTTGGATCCGGGTATCCAGCACATCGACATCGCTTCACCGACCGACGCCAGCCGGACCGGTCTCGGCTACACCGAGTTCGGCGCGCGCTATGAGTTTCTGGAAGCGGACAGCTGGGTATTTTCCGGCCAGGCGACGTTGCGGCTGCCAGGCACGACGGATACCGGGAACCCCGCGGCCATCGGCTATACCGACGCCGAGGCCGACGTCCGCGCGCTGATCGGACATAATTTTACCATCGGCGCGATGCCGGCGTTCGTCGATCTGGAAATCGCGCAGCGCGAGCGAACCAGCGGGCTGCCGAGCGAATTCCGCACCGATGCCACCTTCGGCGTGAAGGTGCTGCCGCAATGGCTGTTGCTGGCGCAGAGCTTCAATGTCGTGTCCGAAGGCGCCGGCAATACGCTCTATACCGGCGGCAGCTACGAATATTACAAGCTGCAGCTCAGCGCGGTTTATTCGCTGACCCGGACCTGGGAGCTGCAAGGCGGCGGCTATGCGACCTATGCCGGCCGCAATGCGCTGCAGGAGAACGGCCTGATCTTCGGCGTCTGGCATCAATTCTGAAAAATGTTCTCAGCTATGGCCGCAGTTTGGCGTCCAGGCGCATTGCAAAACCTGTTCCGCAGGTTTGCCTTGCACGGTGAAATCGGTATCGGTCAGGCCGCCGGCTTTGGGATCGGTGAACCAGCGCCAGATCAGGATGCCGCCGACCGTGGGGCGATTGAGCACCGTGAGCCAATCGGTGAGCACGTCGGCTTGCAGTTGCGGATCGGCCGCGGCGGTGCGTTGCTCCGGGCTTTCCCACGGTTTCGCCGCCGCGCCGGCGGCGGAACGCAGGCCGATCTCGGCGATGACCAGAGGTTTGCGGTCGATCAGCGACAGCATGTCGAGCCGGTCGGCAATCGCTGCCATCGCCGAGCGGCGGTAGTCGCGGTCGGTATCGCCGCCGAGCGGCGGATAAAGCGAGACGCCGATGGCATCGAGCCGATCCCAGAACGGCACCGTCTCGGCCTCGTCGGCATTATGCGCGACATAAAACAGGCGGCCGGAAAACGCGGCGCGGACGTTGTCGATGACGCCGTTCCACTGCGGTTGCCGGCTGGTTTGCGCAAGCTCGGTGCCGATCGCCAGCGCCTCGGCCTTCTCCGCCTCGGCGATTTGCGCGATGTGCGTGATCTCGCGCTGATAATTGGCGAACCATTGCCGCCAATCGGCGTCCGAGGTCATGGCGACGGCGCCGGCCCAGCTTTGCGGCACCCAGACATGCGGCTTGACGACGACCGCGAGCCCGAGCGCATGCGCCTGTCGGATGGCGGCGCGCAATTCGTCATCGCTCATGTCGGCGCCGCGGACGAGATCGGGACTGGCGGGGCCGGGCTGCCACAGAAACGGAATGACGGCGACCGCCGTCGCGCCGAGCCGCTTGGCCTGCGCCAGTGCCAAGTCGGCGGCAGTGCTGCCGAACGGGTCCGCCGGTGTCGCGATAACATTGAAGCCGTCGAGCCGCTGCTCCGGCATCGATTGGGAGCCGGACGCCGCCACGGCGATCGCGCCGGCGCCCAATGCAAGCGCAAGCAACGAGCTGGCCCTAACCGGGCTCACCCACACGGAAAACCAGGAAGGCGATTGCATTAGTTTGGTCGCCCAGCGCAGCCATCCGGCGACCGAATCCATAATCAGATTCGCCCCGCCGTCCGCAACTGGTCTTCAACCTCGGTGGCGAGCGTCAGGGGATCGAACGGTTTTGAGATCACCCCTTGCGCGCCCAGCGATAGGAACTGATCGATTTCGCGGGCCTGCGCGCGCGCGGTCATGAAGACGACGGGGATTGCGCTGGTTTGCGGATTTTTGCGCAATTGCGCAAGCGTGGCGGGGCCATCCATGCCCGGCATCATCACGTCGAGCAAAATCAGATAAGGCGACCATTCGGCGGCCGCCTCGATCGCTTCGGCGCCGGAACCGCAGGCGCGAACCCGAAAATCGGGATTGAGCCCGAGCGACATGTCGACGATCTCGCGAATGTCGGACTCGTCGTCGACATGAAGAATGCGGATTTCGCTCATCCCGTTGTTTCCGGCCGTAAAATCGGCGTCGCGGCGTTGCGTGCGGCGCCGGCGAACTATATTGCCGCCACAACTGGTATGATCCGTTAATACGAAATGCGAGCAAATAACAATTCGCTACGAACAAACAGCTACGTAACTCTCCTTACGTCGGCCGCCATGTGGCGTCGGATGTTGCGATCGACGAATTGGCGTCCGTCTCAACA
The DNA here is from genome assembly GCA_963827465.1 of uncultured Alphaproteobacteria bacterium. Taxonomy (GTDB): domain Bacteria; phylum Pseudomonadota; class Alphaproteobacteria; order Rhizobiales; family Xanthobacteraceae; genus BOG-931. The sequence continues at coordinate 22,020 of CAWHBC010000039.1, read as the reverse complement.
CTAATTCTTCGCTCGGCGATTCCATTCCAAGAACTCGGCATAGAGTTTTTCAACGTCCCGATCGGACGGCGTTACTCCCGTCTGCTGCGCCATGAACGCTTTGAAACTTTCAAGTGAATACGGCGCCGATGACGCCGCTTGAACTCGTTTGTCCAATGTCGTCTTGTCCGCCGCCGCGGCGGGTTTGTGCTCGGAAGTCGCGCCGTCGGCTCGCAGGGACCAACACTTGCGCTGTTGAGCCCGGTCCGTCCGATAATACCAGTGGCTGTTCGGCGGCGTGGACGGATTTGGAGCGGTCAGGCAATCGGCGGCGAATGTCATCTTTGGCGAGGCGGCAGCGCCCAGGGCCAAAAGCGCCGAGGCAAAAGTAAGTACGCCGATCGCTCGCGAGATGTGCGCGGACATTGGTTCTCCACGTCATGCGGCGACAAGTGTTGTTGCAAAATTCGATCACAATGCGATGCCAATTGGGCAATCTCGCGATGCTTTGCTGGTGCCTCGCCGCCGTGCCTGACGCGATGGCCGCTTCGTCAGCGAAACAGCGTTGTCGGATATGCGGTTAGCGTCGCCGCTTGCTCGGCGCGCGACCCTTTTTCTGCTCGACGCGCATGCGGGCGCGCGCCACCGCCGGCGTGCGTTTCGCCGCAGCCGATCGTGGCGCCGCAGCGTTCGACGGCTTCGCCACCGCCGCATTGGTGCGGTTCGGGGAGTGCGACATCGGTCCCCACCAGTTCGACAGCGTGTCGTCGCCCCACACTTTCGGCCGTTGTGGGCGATCCTGATGCCACGGGCGCGGCTCGAAAAAGCCGAGGTCCTCGTCGTGCATTTGATCCATTTCGCAGAAGAACTCGATCACCACGCCGTCCGGAGTTCTTGTGATAGATGGCGATGTTGTGGCCGATGATGTGGCGCAGCGGACCCCAGGTCAGTTTGATATTGCTTTTGGCCAGAAGGTCGCTGGCCCGCTTGATGTCCGACCAGTCGCGTACCTCAAACGCGATATGGTGGATGGCCGTTTTGTCGTCGCGCAGGAAGTTCACGGTGTGATGGTCGCGGCTGCAGCGCAGAAAGGCGAAGAAATCGCCGCGCCAATCGGACACGCGAAAGCCCAGCATGTCGCAATAGAATTTCACCAAGCCCTGCACGTCGGGACAGGTATAGGCGATGTGCCCGAATTTGAGCGGCATCACGCCGGCAAATGTCTCATCGTCCGCCGCGAAAGTGCAATCGGAGAAGACTTCAAGCGTCGTCCCTTTCGGATCCTTGAACGCCATGGCCTCGCGAATGCCGGGGGTGATGTCGCTCCGCCGTTCGCTTTTGATGCCGGCCTTCTTCAGCTTGGCGGCGATTTCACCTGGATCGCTGCCCGGCGTTGTTTGAAACGACAGCCGCGGCGCCTCGGCGGCGCCGCCGTGTTCCAGCACGATCGCCTCGAGGCCGGCTTTGGTGGCGAGAACCGCGCGCTTCTTCTCGCGCGCGACAAGACTTAAACCGACGATGCGGGTGAAATAATCGACCATCCGCTCGATATCGGGCGTGGTCAAAGTCGAATGGCCGGCGCGCTTGATCTGCAGCATAAGAATCTCCGGCGGGGCAAACCGCTCAAGCTGGGACCGGCAGGCGCCGCTCGCTTTCGACCGCGCCCAATTCGTGGGCCCGCACCGCGATCTTGAGTTCGCCGAGAACCGGGCTTGAGCGGCAGACGATAACATCCCCCGGCTTGACCGGACTTACGCCTTCGGGTGTGCCGGTATAAAGAAGATCGCCCGGATAGAGCGTGTAGAACGCCGACGCGAACTCGATCAGGCGCCGGCAGTTGTAGATCAATTGGCTGGTATTGCTCTTCTGGCGGACTTCGCCGTTGACCTCAATGCTGATCGGCACCGCATCCGGGTCGGGGATTTCGTCGGCGGTGACCATCCAGGGACCCAGCACGGCATAGCCGTCGACCGATTTGCGGAAGCTGCGATCTTCGCGGCCGCGCACCGTCATATCGAGACCGAGGCAATAGCCGGCGACATAATCGAGCGCTTCGGCCTGGGGAATATCGCTGCCGGCCTTGCCGATCACCATGACCAGTTCGACTTCGTGGTCGCTGCGCCGGTCCGGAAAGCGGAGCGCGATGCCTTCGGACGGCCCGACCAGCGCCGAGTTCGCCTTGAGAAACATCCCCGCTTCGAGAATTTTCGACGATTGCGCGGTCACGACCTGGGAGCCGGGCTGCTGCGATGCCTTGCGCATCTCCTCGATATGAGCCTGGTAATTGGTCGGCGCGCAAGTGAGCTTGCTCGGGCGTGCCACTGGCGCCAGAAGCCTGACTAGCCCAATAGGCTTGCCGGGAACCTTATCCGCCAGCCGATCGATCCGTTCGCGCCACTGCGGCAGTGCCGCGACCACCGCGTCACCTTTCATCGCATAGGGTGCCGATTTTCTGATGTCGGTTTGCGCCTCGGTGACGTCGTGCACCAAGTTTCCGCGCACGACGCCCAAGCGGTCGTCGTCGTAGCGGCACAGCTTCATGGTTAACTCCTTGACCGTCCCTGACTTCGCAGGTTGTGTTCGCGTGCGCGGACACTAGCAAGCAAAGCCGGGGCGGGCAAAGGTGCGCCAGGCGTGCGTCGGACGCAGTTCCTTGGCTCAACGCGTACGGGCGCTGAAGCCGGAAACACTGCCGCCGGCGTAGCCCGAGGTCTGCACCTGCGCGTAACCGTTGCCGTTGGTGCTGGCGCCGGCATTCGACGCCGTGAAGGCGCCGGTGATGGCGCCGCCGCCGGTGCTGATGCTGCCGGCGAGATTGGTGAATGTGAGCCCGCCGGCATTGGCCATCGATCCCGACTGGCTGGTGGCGAAGCCGGTGGCGGCGCCGTAGGAGTCCGAGGTGCCTTGGGCGCTCGACCACAGGCTCGTGGTGCCGCCGCCGGTGAATTGCTGGGCCATGGCGGGAACGGAGATCAACAGGCCGGCAGTCGCGAGGATGCAACAAAGCGTCTTCATGTGAGTGCCCTTTTTCGTTGGATCGGTTTCGGGTCAGTTGATGTCCGAGGCTCTATCGAACCACGCTTGTTCCTGCCGCGGCGAGAGCGGCTGCGGTGCGAAAGCGAGATGCAGAGGTGCACTCGCGTCGGCGCGCTTAAGGTCGAGAATGTAGCCGGTGTGGGCGATATGAGCGGGCGCGGTCAGCGGCAGCGGATCGTGCGCCGGCGCCTCAGCCGGGTCGGAGGCGGGTGCCGAGGCGCCGGCATCGGCGACGTGTTCACCGCCGTCGACAGGAAAACTCGGGCAGGGCGTGCCGGTGACTTCCATCGCCGCAGCGACGTGCTCGTCCTGGCACATCAGCGCCAGCGCCGCCTTGTGCAGCCCGAAAGCGTAGAGCTGCCGTGACAACAGTCGGATGGTGCAGCCCTCGTCGACCTTGGTCGCGCCGAAAGTGAAGCCGCCGCCCATCAGCGAAAGCCCGCCCGACGCGGAGCCGAGACAGGTCTCAATGCCGGCGGCGGCGAGACCGGGCGCCGCTATCGTCGGCGTCGTGATCAGGTGTGTGGTCGGGTCGCCGGCGGGGGGGTCGCTGACATTGACGGATGCGGATGCACCGGAAGTGCTGCCCATCGTCGCTTGGGCGTAGACGGGTGTTGCGACGAGCAACATAAAGAAGGCGATACACAGACGCATGGCGGCACTTCCCAACCATTACTCTGACAATCACGCGGCGTTTCTGTCTTTAGGTTTCATTAACTTATCAGGCCGAGGCGCGCGCTCTATTCGTAGAGACGCCTAGAAAAGCGCGGAAAGAGGCTAACTTAGGATAGTTTTAACCATATCGGCCGGGCGCGAACCGGCACGGTGGCGGACGGCAGTTCGGATCGGGGGTGAAAGGCGCGAACGCGCGGCAATACGGAGCGCTTTAGCGAGTCTCGCGCTTGGAAAATCCGAACGTCACGGTCGACACGCACAGGATGCTGACCGCGGCGGACAGGAAAAACACCATCCGAGGCTGACCGTTATCCATCAGCATGCCATAGACGATCGGGGCAATGCTGGCGCCGATGTTGAAACCAGTCGAGACGAAGCCGAACACGAGGCCGTAGGCCGTTGGCGGTGCCACTGCGCGGACCAGCATGTCGCGCGACGGGTAGGTAACCCCCAGGCAAAATCCGCTCGTCCCCATGATCAGAATAAGCAGCACCGCAGGAAAATTGAAAATGCCGACGAGCGCGGTGACGATACCGGCCACAGTCAGGCCGGACGCCGCCACGACGGCATGATGGCTGGTTCGCGCGGCGAGGAAGCCGCCGGCCAGCACGCCTGTGGCATTCATGGCGAGAAGGCTCGTCAGCGCGGTGTTGGCGACATCGGGTGTCGTTGCATGCAGTGCGCCCAGCGCCACCACGAGATAGGTATTGAGGCCGCCGCCCATGATCGACGTCAGAATGAAATAGCCGAGATTGAGCAAAATCGCGGGCGTCAGCAGAAGCCGCCATCCGGTGTCGACGATGTTGTTCTTGCGCGCCCGGGCGGCGAGCTTGTCGGCGTGGGTCGGGTCGGCGGCGGGTTCGGGCTGCGCGATCAGCGCGGCGAGAACGATGAAGCCGAAGATCGCGGCGCCGATATAGGCGCCGCGCCAGCCGAACTGGCTTTGCATGTAGAGGAGCGTGACCGGCGCCAGCGCCGATCCGACCATGCCGGCGAAGGTATGCAACGAGAAAACGTGACTCAGTCGCTCCGCCGGCGCGTGATGCGACAACAGTGAATAATCCGACGGATGATAGACGGTGTTGCCGAGCCCGGCGACGCCGTACATGGCGATGAAGACCCAGTAGTTGTCGAGCAAGCCGGCGATCGCAAATGCGCCGCTGCTCAAAGCCAGGCCGGCAATAAGAACGACACGCGGGCCGATGCGGTCGACCAGAAAGCCGACCGGGGTCTGCAGCAGCCCGGAGACGACGTTGAACACCGTCACCGCCAGCGCCAGCTCGGTGTAGCTCACTTTGAAGTCGGCGCGCACGAAAGCCAACAGCGGCGCCAGCATGAGCATATAATAATGACTCATCATATGCGCGCCGCAGACGGCGGCGATCAACCGCGACGCCGCCGGGCGGATCGAATTGACGGAAATCGTCTGCGTCATTGCCGCGGCTGCGTGCCCGCGGCCTGCAGCGCCTGCCAGATGCGGTATGGCGTCAGCGGCATGTCGACGTGGCGAATGCCGTAATCGGAGAGCGCATCGATCACCGCATTCATCATCGATGTCAGCCCGCCGGCGCAGCCGGCTTCGCCGCAACCCTTCACGCCGAGCGGATTGGTCTTGGTCGGCACCGGATGGTTGGCCAGATCGAACGCCGGCACGTCCGCCGCGCGCGGCATCGCGTAGTCCATGAACGAGCCGGTCAGCAATTGGCCGCCCTCGTCATAGACCGCCTTCTCCATAAGCGCCTGGCCGATGCCCTGCACGACGCCGCCGTGCAACTGGCCGGCCACGATCATCGGATTGACCACCGTGCCGAAGTCGTTGACGGCGCAATATTTGACCACCTCGACGGCGCCGGTGTCGGGATCGACCTCGACCTCCGAGATGTGGCAGCCGTTGGGAAAGGTCCAGGCGCCGGGTCCGTCGCTGACGTGGACGACGTCGAGCGATTGCGGCGCTTCGGCGGGAAGATTGAGTCCGCTGCGAAGCTTTTGCGCGAGATCCATAATCGAGATCGAACGGTCGGTGCCGACAATGACGAACTTGCCATGTTCGAAGGCGATATCGGAGGGCGAGGCCTCGAGCACATAGCCGGCGGCTTGCTTGCCCTTCTCGACGACCTTGGCGGCGCCTTCGACGATGGCGGTGCCGCTGTGCATGATCGACTTCGAGCCGCCGGAGCCGCCGCCCATTACGATGCGGTCGCTGTCGCCCTGCACCAGCGAGATCTTGTCGAACGGAATGCCGAGCTGCTGACTCAAGACCTGTGCGAACGGCGTGGCGTGGCCCATGCCGAAATCGAGCGTGCCCGTGGTCAGCGTCACCGTGCCGTCGGCATTGAAAATGATGCCCGCGGACTCTTTCGCCGGCCCCGCCGTTACTTCGAGATAATTGCCGACGCCGAGGCCGCGCAGCTTGCCGCGCTTGCGGCTTTCGCGTTTGCGCTTGGCGAAGCCCTTGCTGTCGGCGAGTTCCAGCGCCTGTTTGGTCAGCGCGGCAAAGTCGCCGCAGTCATAGGTCGCGGCCGAGGCGGTCTTACGCGGGAACTCGCTCGGCGCGATGAGATTGCGCCGGCGCAGGGCGATCCGGTCGATGCCCATCTCGGCGGCGGCGGCGTCGATCAGCCGCTCCATGTAATAATTGCCTTCGGGCCGGCCCGCACCGCGGTAGGCTGTCACCTGCACGGTGTTGGTGAAGACGCATTTGGTCGAGACTTCCATCAGCGGCGTGCGGTACATGCCCTGCATGTTTTTCACCGCATTGGCGGTACCCATGAACGGGCCGAACGGCGAAAGGAATGCACCGACGTCGGAGAAGCTCGTCAGCCGCACGGCGAGAAATTTGCCGTCGGCATCGAGCGCGAGTTCGCCGGTGACGTCGGCGGCGCGGCCGTGGCCGTCGGAGACAAAGCTTCCGGACCGCTCGTCGGTCCATTTCACCGGCCGGCCGAGCGCGCGCGCGGCATGCAGGAGACAAATATATTCCGGAAACACCATCGCCTTCATGCCGAAGGAGCCGCCGACCTGACCGGTCAGGATACGGACGTCCTTGACGTCGGCGCCCATGGCGTCGGCGATATTGGCGCGCATGCCGAACACGCCTTGCGAACAGACATGCAGCGTAAAGCGGCTATCCTCATGGACCCCGACCGCGGCGCGCGGCTCCATGCTGTTGACCACAAGCCGGGTGTTGGCGATCTTCAATCGTGTCACATGCGCCGCTTTGGCAAACGCTGCATCGACCGCCGCGGTATCGCCGTGATGAAAATCGAGCGCGACATTGCCGGGAACGTCGTCGTAGATCTGCGGCGCACCCGGGCGGGCGCCTTCCTCGGCGGTGGCGACGTTCGGCAAGGGATCGATGTCGACCTTGACGGCTTCGGCCGCGTCTTTGGCCTGGGCGACCGTTTCGGCAATGACGCAAGCGATCGGATCGCCGACATAGCGCACTTTGCCGACGGCAAGCGCCTCGCGGCGCGGCTTACGCAACGGCGTGCCGTCGCGATTGGGCAACCCGACGATACATTTGAGGGTGCCGTAGCCTTTAAGATCGGCGCTATCGTAGACGGCGAGCACGCCAGGCATGGCCCGCGCCGCCTCCATGTCGATCGAACGAATGGTTCCATGTGGAACCGAGCTGCGGACCATCACCATGTACGCCTGGCCGGGCAGGCTGACGTCGTCGGTATAATGGCCGAGCCCGCGCAGCAGCATCGGATCCTCGACGCGCGGCACGGATTGTCCGACGGCAAATTTGGCGGCCGTCAGTTCCTCGCCCGTCAGATTGTCCGTCCGGGCGCCAGCAGGGTGCTGCAAATTCATACGATTCAATCCTAAATGGCTTTTCCGGGTGATAAATGACTTGCCAGACCGCGGCAACTGGGCGCGGAACATGGCTCGTAGGCGGCCGCGGGGTAGTATTGCCCTTAAGTCTGCCCCTGTTACATTTCATTGATTTGGCTTGAACAATAGCCCGCTTCCGTTGAGCGAAATGAGGGCTCCGGCGCGGCAGGAAGGCATTGGATGGACGACGAGGCTTCGCCGCGGGGCGGCCTCGACGCCGGTGGACCATCGCGCGATGGACCGGCGCGCGGGACTCGCTGGGGTCGGCGAACACCCTACGGCATTCGCCGCGACGACCGTCGCGACGAGGCGCCCGCGCACGTCCAAGTGCAATCCGCGGCGACCTATGCCGCGCTCGACCTCGGCACCAATAATTGCCGGCTCCTGGTGGCGCGGCCGACGGCCGACGGCTTCCGCGTTGTCGACGCCTTCTCCCGCATTATCCGCCTCGGCGAGGGGGTGGCGGCATCTCGCCAGATCGGCGAGGCGGCCATCGCGCGCGCGGTCGACGCGCTTTTGGTCTGCCGTGACAAGATGCGCGCGCGCGGCGTGGGACGGGCGCGCCTCATCGCCACCGCGGCCTGCCGCGCCGCCGCGAACGCCGATGACTTCCGCCGCCGCGTCGCCAGCGAAGCCGGCCTCGAACTGGAAATCATCGATGCGGCGACCGAGGCGCGGCTTGCCGCCACCGGCTGCACTGAATTGTTCGATCCGGCGGCGGACGGCGTCATCTTGTTCGACATCGGCGGCGGTTCGTCGGAACTGGTGCGTCTCAAGCGCCGGGAGGGCGATGGACGCGGGACCGCCAACCCCGGACATTGTTGGCTGGACATCGCTGCCGGTCGGCGTCGTTACGCTGGCCGAGCGCTACGGCGGCAAGATCGTGTCGCCGGAAACCTACGGCGCCATGGTCGACGAGGTCGCAGCTTTCGTCGACCGCTTTGCCGCCGATCACCGCGACCTCGACGGCTTCCATACGCTCGGCACCTCCGGCACGGTGACGACGATTGCCGGCGTCCTCCTGCGACTGCGCCGCTATGACCGCCGGCGTGTCGATGGCTGCTGGCTGGCGGACGGCGAAATCTCCGGCGTGGTCGCCGAATTGATGGCCATGAGCTTCGACGAGCGCGCGGCCAATCCGTGTATCGGCGCCGAGCGTGCCGATCTGGTGCTGGCCGGCTGTGCCATCCTCGATGCTATTCGCCGGGCTTTTCCTTCGCCGCGTCTGCGTGTCGCCGATCGCGGCCTGCGCGAGGGCATGCTGGTTGAAATGATGCGCGCCGACGGCGTGTGGGGACAGGCGTAACGGCGATGGCACGGCTTACCGACGAAAAGCGCCGCTCGGTGTCGTCGCGCAATTGGCTCGAGCGTCAGCTCAAGGACCCTTACGTGGCGCGCGCCAAGCGCGAAGGCGTGCGCTCGCGCGCCGCCTATAAGCTCGCCGAGATCGACGACAAATATAAAGTGTTCAAGGCGGGCGCGCGCGTCGTCGATCTGGGCGCCGCGCCGGGCGGCTGGAGCGAGATCGCGGCGCGCCGCGTCGGCGCCAAGGGCCGGGTGATCGCGCTCGATATTCTCGATTTAAAGCCGTTGCCCGGAGTTCGAATTCCTGCATCTCGATTTCCTCGACGAGACGGCGCCGGCGCGCTTGAAGGAACTGCTTGGCGGTCGCGCGGACGTCGTGCTGTCCGACATGGCCGCGAACGCCACCGGTCATCGCCAGACCGATCATTTGCGCATCATGGCGCTGGCCGAAGCCGCCGCGCTGTTCGCCCGCGAAGTGCTGGCGCCAGGCGGGATATTTTTGTGCAAGGTGCTGCAAGGTGGCACCGAGGCCGGACTTTTGGCCGAGCTCAAACGCGATTTCGAGAACGTCAAGCACGTCAAGCCGCCGGCAAGCCGCACCGATTCCGCCGAGCTTTATTTGCTGGCGCGGGGCTTTCGCGGCTGAAGCCATGACGGGCTCAAGCTTCCTGCGCTTGTCCAGGTGCTTCCATCTTCGCCTCGACCCGCCCCGACAGCTCGGCTCCGGCATCCGGCGGCAGCCGCAGGAAAATCAGCGCGGCGCTCGCCGCCAGCAGCGACACAAAAAGAAAAGCCGGCGGAAAATCGTTGATGCCCATCGACTGCGAATGCTTCAGCCGCAGCGTGATCTCGACAACCAGAGCGCCGACCGCTACGCCGGTCGACAGCGATAATTGCTGGGCCGCGGCGACCATCGAAGTCGCGCGGCTCATCCGCGGCGGATCGATCTCGGCATAGGCGATGGTGTTGATGCTGGTGAATTGCAGCGAGCGGAAGAAGCCGCCGGACAGCAGGATTCCGACCATGGCGGCATAGGGCATGCCGTGCACGAAGGTGGCGCAGGCGGCGAGGAAGGCGCTCGAGATCAGCGCATTGTAGACCAGCACGTTGCGATAGCCGAAGCGATTGAGCACGCTCGCCACCGCCGCTTTCATGAACATCGAACCAAGCGCCGTGGTGAAGGTGATCAGACCGGACTGGAGCGGGTTCAGACCGAAGCCGAGCTGCAGCAATAAAGGCAGCAGAAAAGGCAGCGCCCCGATGCCGAGCCGGAACAAAAAACCGCCGAAAATCGAGGCGCGGAAGGTCGGCAGCCGCAACAGCGACAAATCGAGAATCGGCGCTGGGGCGCGGCGCGCATGAAAAACGTAGCCGATCGAGGAAATTGCGCCGACCGCGAGCAGGGCGATAACGATGCTTGCCGGCAGGAAATCGAGTCCCATGACCGAAAGTCCAAACGCGAGCCCGGCGATGCCGAGCCCGGACAAGACAAAGCCGGCATAGTCGAACGGATCGGACCGCTCGACATGAACGTTGACGATGTAACGCGTCGCCAAGGCGATGCCGGCGAGTCCGATCGGCACGTTGATCAAAAAAATCCAGTGCCACGACGCATAGGTCGTAATGAAGCCGCCGAGCGGCGGCCCGCAGATCGGACCGATCAAAGCCGGGATGGTGACGAGCGACATCGCATTGAGCAGGTGCCGCTTGTGGATGCTGCGCACCATGATCAGCCGGCCGACCGGCGTCATCATGGCGCCGCCCATGCCCTGCACGATGCGGGCGAAGACGAATTCCGTCAGCGTGTGCGAGGCGGCGCAGCCGATCGAGCCTAGGACGAACACGCCGATGGCGAGCCGGAACACGTTGCGTGCGCCGTAGCGGTCGGCGGTCCAGCCGCTGGCGGGAATGAAGATCGCGAGCGACAACAGATACGACGTCACCGCGAGCTTCAGCGCCAGCGGATTGGTGCCGAGCGCGCGCGCGATGGCCGGCAGCGACGTTGCAATCACCGTCGAGTCCATGTTGTCCATGAACAGGGCGGTGGCGACGATCAGGGGAACGATGCGGTCGTAGGGAGGCGGTTCTTCCATTCGCAGCTATCGGTTCGTGGCGCCCCCGGCGTTACGCGCGCACATCGATCTCATGCCAGGCGCTTTGCCGCCTCTTCGACCATGCTGACGTCGGAATATTTCTTCACGTCGATGTTCTCTTTAAGGAAGCCAACGTCTTTTTGAAGCTGCAGGTTGCTCTGCAGCGCGGTCAGATTGGGCATGCCGTTCGGGTCGCGGTATTGGTCCTTGCCGGTGAAGGCCCAGTCCACGCGCGCCGCCGGCAATTTGGTGAGCTTGGCGACGATGGCGACCGCCTCGTCGTGATTCTTCGGGTCGCTGTACCAGCGGATGGCGCGGATGGTGTCCTCGAGGAAGTCGACCAGCGCCGCGCGATTCTGCGCGATGAAAGGCGTGCGCGCCGTCCACATCGTGAGCTGGGTAATGCCAACCGCATCTTTCTGGCTGAACAGCGGGTGCGCGATGGCGTTGAGCGCGGGGTCGAGCGAGAACGGCGGCACCGCGCTGACGAGATCGGCCTTTTTCTCGGCCAGCATCGCTTTCATGGCGGGGAAGGGCGCCTCGACGATGGTGTAGTCGCGGTTGGCCTCCAGCCCCGAACGGCGGCACATCACGCGCATGGCAATGTCGACCGCGCTGCCGATGACGTTGGTGGCCAGCACCTTGCCCTTGAGGTCGGCCACGGTTTTGACCGGGCCGTCGTTGAGCACCATGAATTGATTGCTGCCGTGGCCGGCCACCCCATCCTGGATTTCGTCGCAGATGACCCGCAAATCGTCCATATGCGCGTTCTGGATGGCGAGGCCGAATGACGAGAAGGCGAGCGGCCCGATATCGAGCTCGCCGGACGCCAGCGCTGTGATGACCGGCGGCGTGCCTTCGAATCGCGTGGCTTCGGCGACATAGGATTGGCCGAAGTGCTTGAGGATGTCCTTCTTCTCGATCACCAGCGGCGCCAGCGAGGCCGGGATCACCACCCAGCCGCAGCGGATTTTGACCGGCGCGGCCCGGGCGAAGCCGGGTGCCGCGAGCGTTGCGCCGGCAGCAATGCTGCCGAGGCTGAATTGACGACGGTTCAGGCGTTTTCTCACGGCGATTCCTCCAGCTTTCCACCCCATGTAATCGCTGGCGGAGTGGTTTTGACATTCGCCAGCCAGGCTAGCGGCAATCTCGCGAAGCGAATATCAAATCCAAAGCCCCACGAGGACTATCAATTGCGGCCGAGGCATGCTATCGACCGCCGCCAACCCAAAAGCGGGTCATCGAGTTCGGGCGGCGGATTTTGGTTCCGCTCGCCCGCAAAGCATTCCCCCGATGCGATGACCTGTCATAGCGGGTCATGCGGAGTTGGCAATGGCAGCGATTTCAAGAGACCCACCGCCCGAAGCTTATACCTTCGATGACGTATTATTGAAGCCGGGCCTGTCCGACGTCCTGCCTTCGGATGTGGATGTGCGCTCCCGGATCACGCCCAGCATCGCGCTCAACATCCCGATCATCGCCTCGGCCATGGACACTGTGACCGAGGCCTATATGGCGATCGCCATGGCGCAGGCCGGCGGTATCGGCATCCTGCATCGCAACCTCGAACCCGAGTTGCAGGCGTCGCAAGTGCGCCAGGTGAAGAAATTCGAATCGGGCATGGTGGTCAATCCGCTCACCATTGCTCCGACCGCGACACTGGCCGATGCGCTGGCGCTGATGCAGGAGCACCGCATTTCCGGCGTTCCGGTCGTCGAGGGCGGCAACGGCAAGGTCCCCGGCAAGCTCGTCGGCATCCTGACCAATCGGGACGTGCGCTTTGCCACCGACAAGCGGCAAAAAGTGTCCGAGCTGATGACCAAAGAGCGCCTCATCACCGTGCGCGAGAATGTCGGCCAGGACGAGGCGAAGCGGCTCCTGCATCAGCATCGCATCGAGAAGCTTCTGGTGGTCGACGACGACTATCGCTGCGTCGGACTCATCACCGTGAAGGATATCGAGAAGGCGGTGGCCAATCCCAATGCGTGCAAGGACGAGCAGGGCCGCCTTCGCGTCGGCGCCGCCACCTCGGTCGGCGAGCCCGGCTATGCCCGCTCGGAGAGCCTGATCGAAGCCGGCGTCGACGTCATCGTGGTCGACACCGCGCACGGCCATTCCCGCCGCGTGCTCGATACCGTGACGCGCATCAAGCGCATGTCGAACGCGGTGCAGGTGGTTGCCGGCAACATCGCCACCGGCGAGGGCGCCAAAGCGCTGATCGATGCCGGTGCCGATTCGATCAAGGTCGGCATCGGACCCGGCTCGATCTGCACCACCCGCATTGTCGCCGGGGTCGGCGTGCCGCAGCTCACCGCGATCATGGACGCGGTCGAGGTGGCCAAGCGGTCGAACACGCCGGTGATCGCCGACGGCGGCATCAAATATTCCGGCGATCTCGCCAAGGCGCTTGCCGCCGGGGCCGACAGCGCGATGGTCGGCTCGCTCCTGGCCGGCACCGACGAGACGCCGGGCGAGGTGTTTCTCTATCAGGGCCGCTCCTACAAAACCTATCGCGGCATGGGCTCGGTCGCCGCCATGGCGCGCGGCTCGGCAGACCGATATTTCCAGCAGGAGATCAAGGACACGCTCAAGCTCGTGCCCGAGGGCGTCGAGGGCCAGGTTGGCTACAAGGGCCCGGTCGCTCATGTGCTGCACCAGCTTGTCGGCGGCTTGCGCGCGGCGATGGGGTACGTCGGTGCCAAGGACCTCGCCGAGTTTCACGACAAGGCGCAATTCGTGCGGATCTCCGGAGCGGGGCTGCGCGAAAGCCACGTCCACGACGTCACCATCACGCGCGAGAGTCCGAATTATCCGAGCCGAGGCTAAATGCCAGGCGCGCCCGACCCCTTCGCCAAGATTCGCACCGCGACCAACACCCATCGCGGCAAGCACGGCTGCAACGCTTACCCTTACGACAACGGACCGTTGCTGGGGGCGTTGGCGGGCGTGGCCAACGCGCGCCGCATTCTGGAATTGGGCACGGCGCTTGGTTACACCGCCTTGTCGTTCGCCGCCGGCGCGCGCGACGCCACCGTCGACACCGTCGAGCGCGATCCGGAGCATGTGGTGCTGGCGCGCGAGAATATCGCGGCCGCCGGCATGGACCATCGCATCACCGTGCACGAGGGCGATTTCGCCGCGGTGTTGCCGACGCTCGATCCGGGATACGACGTGGCCTTCTTCGACGGTGGCACGCCGGTGCCGGCGCTGCACAAGACGCTGCGCGGATTACTGCGAACCGGCGGCACGCTGATCACCGCTAATCTCAACCATGGCGGCAGTGCGGACGCCGTGCGCAAGGCGCTGTTCGAAGTCAAAACCTGGCGCAGCGCGCTGGTCGACGACGACGGCGAGACCGCGATCAGCGTCAAGCTTTGATGTCGAAGCGCAACCAGCCGGGGGCAATCCGATGACCACGCAAGCCGTTCTTCTGCCGCTGTTCGTCGAAGTCATTCTCACCTTCCTGCTCTGGGTCGGCATGGCGACCCTGCGTACGCGCGATTTTTCATCCGGCGCGGTGCGGCCCGAGGAAATCGCCTTGCGCGAGCCGAACTGGCGGCCGCGGACCCTGCAATTCGCCTATGCGTTTTCCAACCAGTTTGAAATTCCGGTGCTGTTCTACGTTCTCACCATTCTGGCCTATGTCACCCACCTTGCCGGGCTGATTTTTGTCGTCCTGGCCTGGATTTTCGTGATCTTCCGCGTCTTGCACGCCGGCGTGCATGTCACCAGCAACATCGTGCGGCTGCGCGGGACGTTGTACGGCGTCGCGGTCGTGGCGCTGGCGCTCAACTGGGCGATCTACATTTTCGAAGTCTTGACGCTGCCGCGGCCAATATAGGGAGCCGGATCGTGCCCCTCGACATCTGCCATCCGACCGCCCCGCACACACGCCTGCGGCTGCCGGAATGGTACGTCTCCTCTTTGATGATGGACCGCGCGCTCGACGCCGTCGTGCGGCGCGTCAAGAAACTCGACCGCCGCCACGATATCCCGTATCTCGCCGGCTACAGCCTCGACGGCAAGGTCATCTATATCGACCGCCACATGCCGAAGAGCTTTGAATTCCGCGGCCGCACCGTCGAAACCGACCGGTTCCTGATCCTGCACGAGGAAGTCGAGAAGACGCTGATCGACGAGCTCGGCCTGCATTATCTTCACGCCCATCAGATCGCGACGCGCGCCGAAGAAGCCGCCGTTCGCGCCGCCGGCATCGAGTGGCGGGCCTATGACCGCTTCATGCAGAAGCATGTCAAAACCATCGGCGACGAGCGGCTCAAGAAGGTGCCGAAGGACCTCGATTTGAAGCCATACCGCGACGAGCACGACGACGATCTGTTGCGGCGCATGCTCAAAAGCGTCAAAGCCGGCAACTGTCCGAAAGGCATTCACGTGCACGATCTCGCCGAGGCGATTGACGATCTGCGCAGGCAAGTGCGGCGGCATGAGACGCCGGCGGCGCAGCGCTCCGCCGCCATCAAGCGCAAGATAAAATAGTGATACCCGCCGCCCGCCTTTCCGCAGCCATCGAAGTCTTTGCCGACATTGCGACGCGGCCCCGTCCGGCGGGCGACGTGCTCAAGGACTGGGGGCTGTCGCACCGTTTTGCCGGGTCCGGCGATCGCGCGGCCATCGCCGGCCTTGTCTACGACGCGCTGCGCCGCAAGGCTTCGTCGGCGTGGCTGATGGGCGAAGACAGCCCGCGCGCTGTCTTGCTGGGCATGCTGCACCGCGAGCGCGGCCTCGACGGCGCCGCGATCGGCGCCTTGTGCAGCGGCGCGCGCTACGCCCCGGCGGCATTGACGGATGCGGAAACGGCGGCGCTGGCCGCCGGTAATCTGACCGGCGCGCCGGCGCCTGTGCAAGGCGACTACCCGGAATGGCTCGATCCGTATCTGGCACGCGTATTTGGTGACGAACGCGCCGAGGAGGGTGCGGCGCTCGCCAGCCGCGCGCCGCTTGATCTGCGCGTCAACACGCTCATCGCCTCGCGCGAAGAGGTGTTGCCGAAACTCGACCATCTTGCCGCCGAGCCCACGCGCTGGTCGCCCTGGGGCTTGCGCATCCGGCTTGCCGCCGAGGCCAAGAGCCCGGCCATTCACGCCGAGCCTACGTTCATCAAAGGTCAGATCGAAATCCAGGACGAAGGCTCGCAGCTTGCCGCGCTCCTTGCCGGCGCCGCCCCCGGCCAGCAGGTGATCGATCTGTGCGCCGGCGCCGGCGGCAAGACGCTGGCGCTCGCCGCCGCCATGGAGAACCGCGGTCAGATCTATGCCACCGATGCCGATAAGCGGCGGCTCGCGGCGATCCACGACCGGCTTGCCCGGGCCGGCGCCCGCAATGTTCAGGTCCGCACGCCCAAGAGCATCGGCAACGAACTTACCGATCTCGCCGGCCGCGCCGACCTGGTGCTGATCGACGCCCCGTGCACCGGCATCGGGACCTGGCGGCGCAATCCGGACGCCAAATGGCGCATCCGGCCAGGCGCGCTGGCCGAGCGCATCAAGCAGCAGGACGCGGTGCTCGACAGCGCGACGGCACTGGTCAAGCCCGGCGGCCGCATCGCTTACATCACCTGTTCGGTGCTGGCGGAGGAGAACGGCGACCGGGTGCGGGCCTTTATTGGCCGGCACGGCGATTTTTCCGTGGAAAAGCCCGCCGAGGTCATCACCGGGCTCGGCGAGCGCGCCTATCTTTTCGGCCGGGCGGCGCTTATTTCCGAGGAAGGCCTGCTGATGACGCCGCGCCGGACCGAGACCGACGGGTTTTTCGTCAGCACCTTGCGACGGGCGGCATGAATACGATTGCAAAATCTCGACAGGGTGTGGCAGCACCCTTAGAACCCGCTATGGCGCAAGAATTCGCAGTCCCAGCCTTCGCGATCCCACGACAAGATTCTGATCGTCGATTTCGGCTCGCAGGTCACGCAGCTCATTGCGCGCCGCGTGCGCGAAGAGAAGGTCTATTGCGAGATCGTGCCGTTCCAGAAAGCGGAAGCCGCGTTCCGCGAGATGAAGCCGAAAGGCGTCATCCTGTCGGGCGGCCCGGCTTCGGTGTTCGACAAGGAGGCGCCGCTGGCGCCGATGGCGATTTTCGAGGCCGGCGTGCCGGTGCTCGGCATCTGCTACGGCGAGCAGGCCATGGCGGTACAGCTCGGCGGCAAGGTCGAGGGCGGCCATCATCGCGAATTCGGCCGCGCCGAAGTGCAGATCACGAGCCGACCGCGCTCACCGACGGCGTCTGGGAGGTCGGCCAGAAATACCCGGTGTGGATGAGCCACGGCGACCGCGTCACCGCGCCGCCCGCGGGCTTCAAGGTCGTCGGCACCTCGGCGAATGCGCCGATCGCCATGATCGCCGACGAGGCGCGCAAATTCTACGCCACCCAATTCCATCTCGAAGTCGTGCACACGCCGCACGGCGCCGCCATCCTGCGCAACTTCGTGCGCAAAATCGCCGGCTGCACCGGCGACTGGACCATGCGCGCGTTCAAGCTCGAGGCGATCGACAAAATCCGCCGCCAGGTGGGCAACGGCAAGGTGATCTGCGGACTGTCCGGCGGCGTCGATTCCGCGGTCGCTGCCGTCCTCATCCACGAAGCGATCGGCGATCAGCTCACTTGCGTGTTTGTCGATCACGGGCTCTTGCGCCTCGGCGAAGCCGAAAAAGTGGTGGCGCTGTTCCGCGGCCATTACAACATCCCGCTCGTGCACGTCGAAGCGGCGGATGTTTTCCTCAAGGCGCTCGAAGGGGTCGACGATCCGGAGGTCAAGCGCAAGACCATCGGCAAATTGTTCATCGAGGCGTTCGAGGCCGAAGCCAAGAAAATCGGCGGCGCCGAATTCCTCGCTCAGGGCACGCTCTATCCCGACGTGATCGAGAGCGTATCGTTCACCGGCGGACCTTCGGTGACGATCAAATCGCACCACAATGTCGGCGGCTTGCCCGAGCGCATGCATATGAAGCTCGTCGAGCCGCTGCGCGAATTGTTCAAGGACGAGGTGCGCGCGCTCGGCCGCGAGCTCGGCCTGCCCGACGCGTTTGTCGGCCGCCACCCGTTCCCCGGTCCCGGCCTCGCCATCCGCTGCCCGGGCGCCATCACGCGCGAGAAGCTCGAGATTTTGCGGCTCGCCGACGACGTGTTCATCGAGGAAATCCGCCGCGCCGGGCTCTACGACGACATCTGGCAGGCCTTCGCCGTGCTCTTGCCGGTGCGCACCGTCGGCGTCATGGGCGACCACCGCACGTATGATTTTGTCGTCGGCCTGCGCGCCGTCACGTCGACCGACGGCATGACCGCGGACTTTTATCCGTTCGATATGCGCTTTATCGGCGCAGTCGCCACCCGCATTATCAACGAGGTCAAGGGCGTCAACCGCGTTGTCTATGACGTGACGTCGAAGCCGCCGGGAACGATTGAGTGGGCGTGACGGGTCGTAGAAAAAGGCGGGTGTCGGATAGTAGGGGATAGCGGCTGCGACGCGAGGCAGTTGTTAGACTTCGATAGTCTGCGAAAGTCCTGGATATCTGATAAAGAAAATTTCTTTGTCGTATCAAATAATTGCAAGACCAATCTGAACATCAGGAAGCCCGCCAGCAAAATGATGTCAAAAAGATCAAGAAGGGGCGGAAACTTATTTCATATGACAGCCTCGGCGGTCAGCACTGGAACCCGGCGACTGCATTGATCAACGCTATTGATACGAGCGGTATCGGGGGTGTCTGGCACGGGAGGTGCCATGAGTTTTGGATTGTGCTAGGAATCGCCCGCTTTGCTGAGCGCGCGCTGAATAGCCCTCGCAAGATCCGGATCACGGAAGGGCTTCTGAAGTACGATGGCGCCGGGTTTGGCGGCAAGTACCGACGCCGTATCGCCGCTGACGAAGACGTGGGGAATAAAGCCGCCGCGCAATATCTCGTCGACCGCCGCCAGGCCGCTGCCGTCGCTCAAGGCAGCATCCACGATCATCAAGTCCGGTTCATACCGCGCGGCGGCGGCGACCGCCGCTTCCTTGGTCGCTTCGATTGCGCAGACAGCATGACCCATTTCCGCCAGGAGGTCGGCGAAGAGCATTCCGATGATCGCGTTGTCCTCCATGACGAGAACGCGCAGGGCCTGGAACGGCGCCTGCGTCCCCGGCCCCTCGCGCTTCCGATTTAACAGGTTCATCCCCCCCCGCACCCGAGCCGGCCGATGCGCCCCGCCGGTGTCATACGGACGCGGCTGCAAAGCGACGGCGAAACAGCGACAATGGCATTAGCGTCGCCAGGATAGAGCGAGCCGTGCGCGAAAGCAGGTTCGGAAACTACTCAGCCCCAGGCTCCCTCCGCGGCGACCTGTCTCGTGGCGCGATGCCGTTTGGTGTGCGACACTGCGCTGTTCCAGGCCTGTGCGCGGCGGCGATTGATCCGGATCAACGGCCCGCCGGCGCCGGCGCCTATACTACTGACCTTCCGATACACGACATCCGTCCGGGCAAAGGTGAATTTGCATGCCAAGAGACCGGCCATCTTCGAACGCCATGGGCAAAACACCCCTCGCTGGTCCGGATCTGACCGCCCGCGGACCGCCTCAGGGACCGGACGACTTTCCGGTCGTCGGCATCGGCGCTTCGGCGGGCGGTCTCGATGCCTGCACCAAGCTCCTGGGCGCTCTGCCGCCGACGACCGGCATGGCGTTCATCCTGGTGCAGCATCTCGACCCGACGCATGAAAGCATGATGCCGGAGCTGCTGGCCCACCATACCTCGATGACCGTGGTGCAGGCCGGCGATGGCATGCGCCTCGAGCGCGAGCACCTCTATATCATTCCGCCCGGGACCGTATCTCTCCGTCGGCAAGGGCGCGCCTGCACCTCTCCCAACCGGAAGCGCGTCACGGCGCCCGACTGCCATTCGACTTCTTGCTGCGCTCGCTGGCGGAGGAATACGGGGAGCGCGCGATCTGCGTGATCCTCTCGGGAACCGGCGCCGACGGCAGCCTCGGCCTGAAGGCCATCAAGGAAAAGGGCGGCCTTGTCATCGCTCAGGATCCCGACGAGGCCGGCTATGACGGCATGCCCCGAAGCGCGATCCATGACAGGCGCGGTCGATCTCGTGCTGCCGCTGGCCAGCATTCCCGACGCGCTCGTCAAATTCCATCGCCGCATGGCGCTCACGCGAGCGGCGGGCGTCCCGGATGCGGCGGACCGGCCGTCCGGACTGGCTGCCCGAGATCATCGACCTTCTCCGGGCAAGCACTTCCCACGATTTCCGGCTCTACAAGGAAGGGCACGCTGCGGCGCCGGATCGAGCGCCGCATGGCAATGGCAGCGATCGAGACCGACGACATGGCAGCGCTATCTCGACGTGCTGCGCAGCGATGCGAAAGAGCTCGACCATCTCGCCACGGACCTGCTGATCAATGTCACCAGCTTCTTCCGCGATCCCAAGGTGTTCGAACTCCTGGCCGAAAAGATCATCCCCGATCTGGTCCGCAGCCATTCCGTCGGATCAGCCGCTGCGCGTCTGGATCGCCGGGTGCAGCACGGGCGAGGAAACCTATTCTCTCGCCATGCTCTTCCGCGAGGAGATCACGGCGGCGAAGCGGGAGATCAAGCTGCAGATCTTTGCCTCCGATGTCGATGCCGACGCGGTCGCCACCGCCCGAGAAGGGCTTTACCCGGAAACGATCGCGGCAGACGTGTCGCCCGAAAGGCTGACACGCTTCTTTTCGAAGGACGATCACGGCTACCGGATTCTGCCCGAATTGCGCGCCACGATCGTCTTCGCGGTGCAGGACGTCCTGGCCGACCCGCCGTTCTCGCGCCTCGACCTGATTTCGTGCCGGAATCTGCTGATCTATCTGCGCCCCGAGGCGCAGGAAAAGGTGATCTCCTTCTTCCACTTCGCCTTGCGCGAAGGCGGCATTCTGCTGCTGGGAAGCGCCGAGACGATCGGGAGTTCCAATGGCCGCTTCGAGGTCATCTCGAAAGCCGAGCGGCTCTATCGGCACATCGGACGTACCCGGCCGGGCGAAGCTCGGCTTCCTGTTCGGAACCGATCGAGCGGCGCGCGGCTGCCGGCCCGCGCGATCACAGAGCCAGCCCCCGTCGCGGCAAGCCGCGCTCGCCGAGGGCTGCCGTCGCCTCGTCATGGAGACCTATGCGCCCGCGGCGGTGCTGATCAACCGCAAGCTGGAGTGCCTCTATTCCCTGGGACCGACGGAGCGCTATCTGCGCGTGCCGCAAGGCCATCCGAGCTACGATCTGCTCGCCATGGTGCGTCCGCATCTGCGGACCAAGCTCAGGGCCGCGATCCATCAGGCCATCCTGGAGAAAACCCGCATTCTCATCCCGGGCGGCCGGACGAACTATGAAGGCAAGCCCGGTTCATTCGGGATCGCGGTTCAGCCGGCACTGATCGACGGCGAAGACCTGCTGCTGATCTGCTTCATCGACGATCCGGCGCCGGTCCATAAGCAAGTCGCGAGCCAAAACGCCGCATGACATGGAGCAGGTCGCCGAACTCGAGCAGCAACTGGAAGCCACGCAAACGGAACTGCAAGCCGCAATCCACAGCCTTGAAACCTCGAACGAGGAGCAAAAAGCGATCAACGAAGAGGCGTTGTCCGTCAACGAGGAATACCAATCGACCAACGAAGAGCTGCTGACATCGAAAGAAGAGCTGCAGTCACTGAACGAGGAGCTCACGGCGCTCAACAGCCAGCTTCAGGAAACGCTGGAACGACAGCGGACGACCGCCAGCGACCTGCAAAACATCCTCTACAGCACCGATGTCGCGACCATTTTCCTCGACATCGATCTCAACATCCGCTTCTTCACGCCGGCGACCAAATCGCTTTTCAACATCATTCCCGGCGACATCGGCCGGCCGCTCGCCGACCTCAACTCGCTGGCCGCCGATAGCGTTCTGCTGCACTGACGCGCGCACAGTGCTGCAAACGCTCTGCGCCGATCGAACGGGAGATCCAGGCGACGGGACGGCCAATGGTATGTCCGTCGGATATTGCCCTATCGCGCCCAGGACGACGGGGTCGAAGGCGTCGTCATCACCTTCGTCGATATCACCGAGCGCCGGCGTGCAGCGGACGCGCTG
>CAWHBC010000038.1:0-172272 GCA_963827465.1 uncultured Alphaproteobacteria bacterium | reverse complement strand
AGCATGCGGAAATCGTGGTCCGGATCGACCGAGCCGCTTTTGGCCGGCAGGTCCCGAACATGGCCGAACGAGGCCAGGACTTCGTAGTCCTTGCCCAGATATTTATTGATCGTCTTCGCCTTGGCAGGCAATTCTACCAATACAAAATTCATCGATAACCCAATGATTTAACGGCCATTTCGTAACTTTGACCCATGCCATGCGGCGGGGCGGCCGCCGCGAACATGGGTAATACATCCCCACCTGTCAGATCGTTACCGCGTTAAACCCGCCTGCCGATATCGGCGAAATGCGTGGCAATGAGCAACAAACGCCAGGCTGTCATACCCCTTTTAGTTTATTGATATAAATTGATCGCTAAAGTATAGGTCTGATGGAACTGATGGAACGGCTCCAGCTCCGGTTGTACCGACTTCAAACCCGTAGCGTCACAAAACCAATGTCAAACCCAAAGGATGTAAACGGGGGCAATAGCGGGGAAACTCCAGACAGTGCGGCGCAATATATCGCCGCCCTTTCGCGTGAGCTGGCGCTGATGGCGCGGCGCAATGGCCTCGATACGTTGAGCTACATTTTGGAAATGGCCCAGATCGAAGCCGATCAGATCGCCAAGGACTAAGTATTCGCCCGCCTACAGCAGCGATACCAGACCCCCGCCATGGCGTTCGAGCCGCCCGGCGAATCCCAGTTCGAGCAGCACCGTTCGCACCACCCGTGGCGAGCTTCGCGATAGCCGGATCAGATCGTCGATCAAAACCGGCGTCGGGCTCAGCAAGGCGACGATCCGGCTGCGCTCGTCCGGCGCCGGCTCGACCGGCGCGTCCCTTTCGACCTCTTCGCGTTCCGGCTCGCGCGCCGGAACCTCCATGCCCATGATTGGCTGCAGCACGGTGGTAATGTCGGCCGCTTCGGTGACCGGAGTTGCTCCCTGCTTGATCAGGCCGTTGGTGCCCTCGGCACGAGGATCGAGCGGCGAGCCGGGCACCGCGAAAACTTCGCGGCCCTGCTCGAGCGCCAGCCGCGCCGTGATCAGGGAGCCCGATCGCTTGGCGGCTTCGACAATGACGACGCCGAGCGACAACCCGGAAATCAGGCGGTTGCGCCGCGGAAAATCCCGCGCCCGCGGTTCCCAGCCGAGCGGCATTTCGCTGAGCGCGATGCCCGCCGGCAAAATAGCTTCGAGCAATTCCTCGTGCTCCGGCGGATAGACTCGGTCCTGGCCGCCGGCCAGCACTGCGATCGTTCCGGTGCCGAGACTGGCGCGGTGGGCTGCCGCGTCGATGCCGCGCGCGAGGCCTGAAACAATGGCAAAGCCAGCCTCGGCGAGCCCGTGCACCAGGCGCTGAGTGATCTTGGCGCCCGCGGCGGAGGCGTTGCGCGAGCCGACAATCGCCACCAGCGGCATGCTCAATGCGGCGGCATGGCCGCGCAGCGTGATCAGCGGCGGCGCGTCATCGATCATTTGCAGGCGGTGCGGATAGTCGGCTTCGCCTGCGGCGACGAAACGCGCGCCGAGCTTGCGTGCGGCTTCAATCTCACGGAGCGCCTCGTCGCGCGAGTAAATCTGCGGACTGGCGCTGCCGCCGCGGCGCGCCAGTCCGGGCAGCGCTTCGATCGCGGCCCGCGCACCGCCGAAATGATTGACGAGGGCCCGAAAAGTCCGTGGGCCAACATTCTGGCTGCGAATGAGCCGCAGCCAGTCGAGCCGCTGCTCATCGGTGAGCCGAATGGGTTCTGCTGCCTCGCTCAAGTCGCCCCCAGCCGATAACCGATGCGTAGCCTCCAATCGGTCCGCGAAGCCGGGGAGGCTAAAAGGTCTCCGTTCAAAGTCATTGCGCCGCGGGTTTGAACTCGCGAATGCGCGAGTAGGCTCGCGAAGCGCACGGATTCCGCACCGAGGAACGCGCCGAGCTGTTGCGGGCCCATGTGATAGATTTCGATGCCCTGCTTGGCGAAGGCGCCGCGGACCTCCGGCAACGCTAAAGCCTTAGCGATATCCTCATCCAAGCGGGCAATGATCGGGGCCGGCGTGCCGCCAGTGGTCATGAAGCAAATCCAGGAGTCTATCTGCAGTGAAGCCAACCCTGCTTCCGCCGAGGTCGGTGTGTCGGGTGCAAACGGCGAACGTTGCGGCGCCAGCACGGCCAAGGCCTTGAGTGCTCCGCCGCGGATCTGCGGCAGCAAAGCGGGGAGGGTTCCGACCGCCAAATCGACCCGGCCTGCGATCACGTCCGGTATCGCCTGGGTGATGCCGTCGTAAGGCACGAAAGTGAGATCGATGTTGCCGTATTGGGCCAGCATTTCCGCGCCGAGATGATTGGGCGAGCCGATCGGCGGGATCGCGATGCTGACCGACTTCGGCTTTTGCTTTGCCATTTTGATGACATCGGTGATGTCGCGGGCGGGAAATGCCGGCGCCGCTACGAGCAGCATTCTGGTCACAACCGTCATCGACACCGGCACGAGGTCGCGCTGATAATCGAAGCCCGGGTGCGGCAATAGCGTCGGGTTGACGGCTTGGTTCGCGCCGGTGACCAACAGCGTATGACCGTCGGGCTCCGCCCTCGCCACCACGCCCGCGGCAATATTGCCGCCGCCGCCCGGCCGGTCCTCGACCACTACGGGCACCCCGAGCGAGGTGGAGACGTAACTCGACAGTCGGCGCGGCACAATGTCAGGCAAGCCCCCCGCCGTCCCACCCACCTCGAATTTGAGCGGCTTTGTCCCGGCCCAGCTCTCGGCAGCAGGCGTCCCACGCGCCGCGCAGACCAAGCCCGCAAGCAGAACAGCCCCAAAAACCCGGTGGCGCATGTTTATCGATGCTCGCAAAACGAGTACATTGGCCACATTATTGACGGGCTTCGAAAAGTCGAGCGAAAAGCAGAGGCAGCGGAAGACGACAAAGTGGACCTGCGCCAGCTTCGCTATTTCGTCGGCATCGTGCAGGCCGGCAGTCTATCGCGCGCCGCGGATCAACTGCATGTCGCGCAGTCGGCGATCAGTCATCATCTTGCCAGCCTGGAAGCCGAGTTGAGCAGGCAACTCGTGATGCGCGGTCCAAAGGGCATCCTGCTCACCGAAGCGGGAAGCGCGCTCTATCGCCACGCGGAGGCGATCCTGCGGCAGGTCGAATCTGCCAAACGGGCCGCCACAAGCGCGCCCGGTCTTTCGTCGGGCCGGGTCTCGATCGGTATTCCAAGCATACTGGCGTCGATCTTGAGCTGCGAATTGTTGATGCGGGTCCGGACGCTGTATCCGCAAATCGCGCTGCATATCAGCGATACCAATAATTGGATTTTGCGCGAGCGGCTGGTCAATGGCCGTCTGGACGTCGCGTTGCTTTACGGGGCCCAACCCGCACGCGGCCTCACGGTCGAGCCTCTGCTGCTCGAGGAATTATTTTATGTGACGGCCGACCCCGATACTTCGGCCATAGCAATCGCCGATGTGGCGCAACGCCCGCTGCTCCTCGCCGCGCCCGGCAGCAGCAGTCGACGGGTCATCGAGGAAACGTTCCGCAAACATGGACTGACCGTCACGCCGGTTGCCGAAATCGATGGAGTGAGAACGCTCTGCCGCGCCATTGCACTCGGTGTTGGCGATTCAATCCTGCCGTGGTCTGCGCTTTACGAGAGCGAATGGACAAAGGCGCTTGTTCACCGGCGTTTTGCGGACGCGGATCTGGCACAGACGATTGCGCTGTGCTTTCCTGAGGTGGGCCAGCGCAGCCCCGCAATCGAAGCCGTTGCCCTGACACTCAAGTCGCTTGTGCAAGAACTGGTGGAGGACGGTACGTGGCAGGGCGTCTCGCTCGTCGCTCCCGCTTCCGAGCTATCTTGTTTGGCGGTCCCCCCATAGAAAATCGGAATTGGACGCTCCCCGGCGGATGCCTAGGGTCTAACCCGATCGAGCACGCAATCAGCGCGTGAACGGGAGAATGGGCGGGTTGTCGGGGTCGCATGGAACGCCGAAGGCCATTGAACCCATCGACGCCCAGGTGGGGCGACGGGTGCGTGCCTATCGGGTCAGCTTGGGGATGTCGCAGGCGGCGCTGGGTGAAAAGGTCGGCGTCACTTTTCAGCAGATTCAGAAATACGAGCTGGGACGGAACCGGATCGCAGGCAGCCGTCTGGACAAGATCGCGACCGTCCTCGGCATCGGGGTCGGGGACCTCTTTGCCGAAGCCGAAACCGATAAGGCGGGACCGGATTTATTGACCGAGATTGCCTCGCTTCCCCATGCGGCGAGGTTGCTCAAGGCGTTTGCCGGCCTCACCGACAAGAATCCGCTTGTCGCTGGTCAGACTCGCTGAAGATCTGCGGAAACGCGCCAAATAGGCGCGAAGAATCGCCGACTCGCCTGCCATCGGAACCGCGAAGATCGAGGCCGGCTGTAAGGTCTCTGTTGCAAAGCTGCGGCCAAAGCCCCAGAGTCACGCTGCATTGCGGTTCGGGGCCGGGTCTGGTTCCCTCGCCGCTCATGGGGGGCTCCGCGTTGCACGGAAACCTGACCAAGCGCAGCTTTCACGTCGCCCTGATCAAGCCGTCGCATTACGACCGCGACGGCTATGTCATTCAATGGCTGCGGTCGCTGATCCCCTCGAACAGCTTGGCCAGCGTTCATGGCCTGATCGTCGAATGCGCGCAAAATCGCGTACTCGGCCCCGACGTCGACGTGACCGTCGAGGCCTGCGACGAGTGCAACAGCATCGTCGACGTCGATGGCGTGATCAAACGCATCCGCGAGGCCGGCGCCGGCATGGTCGGGCTGGTCGGTGTGCAATCGAATCAATATCCGCGCGCCCTCGATCTGGCGCGGCAGTTCCGCGCCAAGGGCCTCACGGTGGTCATGGGCGGCTTCCACGTGTCGGGCTGCATTTCGATGCTGCCCAAGCTGCCGGCCGATCTGCAGGAGGCCCTCGACCTTGGCGTTCATCTGTTCGCCGGCGAGGCCGAAGGCCGCATGACCGACGTGCTGCGGGACGTCGCCGCGGGCGCCGCCAAGCCGATCTACAATTTCCTGTCGGACATGCCGGAAATGGCGGCGGCGGTCTATCCGATCCTGCCGCGCCACGTCGTCACCCGCGTCGCCGGGCACTATTCGAGCTTCGACGCCGGGCGCGGCTGCCCGTTTCAGTGCAGCTTCTGCACCATCATCAACGTGCAAGGGCGCAAATCGCGCTACCGCACCCCCGACGACGTCGAGGCTATCGTGCGCGCCAATGCCGCGCAGAACATCACGCGGTTCTTCATCACCGACGACAATTTCGCCCGCAACCGCAATTGGGAACCGATCCTCGACCGGCTGATCGCGTTGCGCGAGCAACACGGGTTTAACATCAAGCTGTTGTTGCAGGTCGATACGCTGTGCCATCGCATTCCGCATTTCATCG
Organism: uncultured Alphaproteobacteria bacterium; assembly: GCA_963827465.1. Taxonomy (GTDB): domain Bacteria; phylum Pseudomonadota; class Alphaproteobacteria; order Rhizobiales; family Xanthobacteraceae; genus BOG-931. The sequence continues at coordinate 166,880 of CAWHBC010000038.1, read as the reverse complement.
AGAAAGCGGCGCGCGCCGGCTGCACCGCGATCTTTCTAGGCTTGGAAAACATCAATCCCGAATCCCTGATGGGCGCCAAAAAACGCCAGAACAAGATTTGGGAATATCGCGAAATGCTGCTGGCCTGGCGCAAGCAGAAGGTCATGACCTACGCCGGCTACATCCTCGGCTTTCCGACCGACACGCCGGAAACGATCGCGCGCGACATCGAGATCATCAAGAAAGAGCTGCCGATCGACATCCTCGAATTCTTCTATTTGACGCCGCTGCCCGGCTCCGAGGATCACAAGAACCTTTATATGCGCGGGGTGCCGATGGACCCCGATATGAACAAATACGATCTCGAGCACGCCTGCACCGCGCATCCGTTGATGTCGAAGGAGACTTGGACGCAGGTCTATGCCGACGCCTGGAAGCGCTATTACACCGACGCGCATGTCGAGACGATCATGCGCCGCTGCATCGCCTCGGGCATCAACCGCACAAAGCTTCTGGATTCGCTGACCATCTTTTCCGGCGCGGCGCGGATCGAGGGCGTGCATCCGCTGCAATTCGGCTTTTTCCGGCGTAAGTTGCGCAAACAGCGCCGCAGCGGCATGCCGGTCGTCAATCCGCTCATGTTCTATCCCTGGCGCGCGCTCGATTTTCTCAAAACCACGTCGCAGTGGCTGCGGCTCGTTTGGCGCTACCGCCGCATCATGGCGCGCGTCGTCGCCGATCCGGCGGCGAGCGCCTATATCGATGAGGCATTGCAGGCCCATAACGGGGCCGGCGAGACCGACCATTTTGTCGAAGTCTTCGCCGACAAGATCCCGCACACCCATGGCGCGCCGGTGCGGCCGGCCGCCGCGGTCGCGGCGGAATAGTCGAGCTGTTACGGGAACTCAGGCCGCCGATTGCCGGCCGATCCTGCTTTCGGTGCCGCGGATCAGGCGCAGGATATTGGCGCGGTGCATGAGCCACAGCAGCACCGCAAGCAACGTAAACAATTCCGCCAGCCGCGCTCGCCCTGCCAGGCCAGCACGGAGGGCGTTGCCGCGCTTGCGATCAAGGCGGCGAGCGACGAGTAGCGTGTCAGCGCCGCGGTGCCGAGCCAGATGGCGGCGAACGCCAAAAGTGCGATCCATGCACCGAAGCCGAGCAGAAGGCCGATGAAGGTGGCGACGCCCTTGCCGCCCTTAAAGCGCGAGCCAGATCGGAAACAGATGGCCGAGAAAGGCGCCGGCCGCGGCGAGCCGCGCCGCTTGCGGCTCGAACAGATGAAGCGCGATCAAGACCGCGACAGTGCCTTTGAGCATGTCGCAAACGAGCGTCGCCGCGGCGAGGTCCTTGCGGCCGGTGCGCAGCACATTGGTCGCGCCGATATTGCCGGAGCCGACGCTGCGGACATCCGGCGCACCGGCAAGCTTGGTGATGATGACGCCAAAGGGGATCGAGCCGCACAAATAGCCGATGCCGAGGGCCTCGGCGTTGTCGACGGTCCAATCGATCGGAGGCAGCATGGCGATTCAATACCGCCTGCCGGCAGTTTGCGAAAGACCGCAGGACGCGATCAGCCGAGCCGCGCCTTGGCCGAGCCATTCTCGCGCGGCGCAAAACCCGCAGCGATTGCATCGGCTTCGCTGCGGTGAATGACAAGCTGCTTCAGTTTGTCGCCGGGGGCGCGCGCCAGCGCCGACAAGCCCGGCGTAAAGGTTTTTCGGCCAAGATCGCCGACCACAAACTGCGACGCGGCTTCGTCCTCGACGTCGGTCTCGCAATAGACGCAGCGCAGCCTGACCTCGTGATGCGCTTCGTCGGCGATGACATAGAATTTGTTGGCGGCGTATTGTTTTTCCGCCGGATCGCAGGTGATGCAATTGGGATTGCCGCATTGCAAGCCGATGCCGATCGGCTGGCGCATAGACCGGATGCTCGGGCTTGGCGAAGCCGGCCGGAGAATTTGTGCAGCGATTTGTTCTTGTGCAGATGCAGCAGGAGCGAAATCAGCGCCATGCGGATCGGCACGCCGTAGGCCGCCTGCTGGAAATAAATGGCGCGCCGGTCGGTATCGAACGAGGCATCCAGTTCGTTGACCCGCGGCAAGGGGTGCATGACGCTTGCCTCGGAATATTTTGCGTCGCCGAGAAATTTGGCGTCGATTTTCGGATAGGGCCGCTCTTTCTCGGTCCAGCGCTCCTTCTGGAAGCGCGTGACATAAACCGCGTCGGTCTTTTTCTGCACCAGAAAGCCGTAGTCGATTTCCGGCTCGGGAAAGAGCGAGAGCTGGTGCGGCTGATCCGCGGTGACATAGAGCGCGTCGATCGAGCCGCCCGGCAATTGCCGGGATCCTTGGACACCATGCGGCAGTGAAATTCCTCGCGCAGCCGGCGGTCGACATGCGCCGGCAGTTCCATGCCGGGCGCGGGCAGGGGATCGATGGTGGCGCCGAACCGCGCCAGCGCATAGACGAAGGAATGGATGGTGCGGCTGCCTTTGAGGTCGCCGGATATGGCGACCTTCATATTTTTGAGCGACTTTTTCTTCGATTTGCAGCGTGAAAAGATCGCACAGCGTCTGTGTCGGGTGCTCATGGGCGCCGTCACCGCCGTTGATGATGGGGATTTGCGAATATTCGGCGGCGAGCCGCGCGGCGCCGTCGCGCGGATGGCGAATGACGACGATGTCGGCGTAATTGGAAATGACCCGGATGGTGTCGGCGAGGCTCTCGCCCTTGGCCGCGGAACTCACCGCCGGATCGGCGCTGGTGATATTGGCGCCGCCCAGGCGCAGCATCGCGCTTTCGAACGACAGCCGGGTGCGCGTCGAGGGCTCGTAGAACAGGCTTGCCAGGATATATTTCGACGCCAGATCGGTGGATCGTCCGATGCGGTAGGGGACGTTTTCGTCGGCCAGTTCCTGCAAAAATCCTTGCGCGACCTCGAAGATCGTCTCGATCTCCTTATTGGTGAGGTCATTGATCGAAACGATATGGCGCGTCGGCGGCGGGGGTTTGATCATTAAAGCGCTGCTATAGGCCGAATAGGCGCGCCCCGGCAAGCCCGCTTTCGCCGCGGCCGCAAACCGATGCACCGGAAACCGGAGCGCCGCCGGACGGCCTCGTGCGACGGCATGGTAGGCCGAAGCGACCAATCGGAGCGAAACGCCATGGCCAGCCGCCCGCGCTTCGACACCCATGAGGTTTTCAACCAGTCGCCGCCCTATGAGGACGTCGATCTGTTTGGGAGCGACATTGCGCTGCAGGACGCGTCAAAGCGAACGGCGCGGCCGAGGAAGCGCCGGCACTGGCGGCGTTCGGCAAACATTGGGGCACCGCCGAGATGTTCGCGCTCGGCCGCCGCGCCAATGAAAATCCGCCGAAACTCCATGCTTTCGATGCCAGGGGTTTCCGCCGCGATCAGGTCGAGTTCCATCCGGCCTATCACCAGCTCATGCGCGAAAGCATAGCCGCGGGACTTCATGGCTCGACCTGGACCGCGCAAGGGAGCCGTGCCCCCGCGCCTGCGGAAGTGGCCGCGCGCGGCGCGGTTCTACATGGCGGCGCAGGTCGAGACCGGGCATTTATGTCCGATCACCATGACGCGCGCGGCGCTGGCTGCGCTCGCCGCCGCGCCGCCGCTTGCCGCCAAAGTGGTGCCCAAGGCGCTCAGCCGCAATTACGACCCGCTGTTCCGGCCATGGCGGGACAAATCCGGCATGACGCTCGGCATGGGCATGACCGAAAAGCAGGGCGGCACCGACGTGCGCGCCAACACGACGGTCGCGACGCCCGATGGCGACGCTTACGTCATTACCGGCCACAAATGGTTTCTTTCGGCGCCGATGAGCGACGCATTTCTGGTGCTCGCCCAAGCGGGCGGCGGTCTGACCTGCTTCCTGCTGCCGCGCTTTCGCGACGACGGTTCGGTCAATGGCTTGCGCCTGCAACGGCTCAAGGACAAGCTCGGCAACCGCTCCAATGCGTCGAGCGAAGTGGAATTCGCCGATGCGTTTGCCTGGCGCGTCGGCGACGAGGGCGCCGGCATCCGCACCATTTTGAAAATGGTGCAGCTGACGCGGCTCGATTGCGCCGTCGCCTCGGCCGGATTGATGCGCATGGCGTTGGCGCAAGCCGTGCATCATTGCCGTCATCGCCGGGTGTTCGGCAAGCCGCTTTATGACCAGCCGATGATGCGGGCGGTTTTGGCCGACATGGCGCTCGAGGTCGAAGCGGCCGTGGCCTTGGTATTCCGGTTGGCGCGCGCGCTCGACCGCGCCGAGACCGATCCGGCGCAAGCCGCCTATGGCCGTCTCATGACGCCGACCGCCAAATATTGGATCTGCAAGCTCGCACCGGCTTTCATTTTCGAGGCGATGGAATGCCTCGGCGGCAACGGCTACGTCGAGGACAATCCGCTGCCGCGGCTTTATCGCGAGGCGCCGGTCAACGCGATCTGGGAAGGCTCGGGCAACGTCATGGGCCTCGACGTCATGCGCGCGCTCAACCACGAGGACGATGCCGAACGCGTCATCGCACTGTTGGGGCCGCCGGCGTTCGACACGACAAACTTGCGCGCGGCGGACGAGGGGAGTGCGCGTATCACAATGAGCAAGCTGGCGATCGCCGCAAGTTTTGCGGCGCTCAGCGACAGCGCGCCGGTGACGGTCGCCGAAGCCTACCTGAAGACGCGGGTTGAGCGTCCGCACGGAGCGCTTTACGGCGCCGCCTCGCTCGATGCCGCGACGATCGAACTCCTGCTGCAACGGGCTTTGCCGGCGGAGTGAACGCCGTCAACCCGCCGGCTTGTAAGCCAGCCGATCGAGCGCGCCTTGAAGGATATAAGTTGCGGCGTGCTGATCGATGACGGCCTTGCGCTTGGCGCGGCTCGCATCGGCGGCAATAAGCGCTCGCTCCACCGCCGCGGTCGATAGCCGCTCATCCCACAACGCGATCGGCAGTTCGGTGAGTTGCGCCAGGTTGCGGGCGAAGGCCCGGGTCGATTGCGCGCGCGGCCCTTCCGAGCCGTCCATATTGATCGGCAGGCCGAGCACGAAGCCGACCGCGCGGCGTTCGCCGGCCAGGTCCAGGATGCGCTGCGCATCTGACTGGAACCGTTGCCGCGCGATGGTCTCGACCGGCGCCGCGACGCGGCGATCCGGATCGCTGGCGGCGACGCCAATCGTCTTGGTGCCGAGATCGAGACCGATCAGCGCGCCGCGTTGCGGCAAGAGCGCGGCGGCGTCAGGGAGTTCCATGACGGGCATGGAGCATCCCGTTAGCACGCGCTGGCCGCCAAGGCGACAATGTCGGCCTTTGCCGTCGCTCCCGCACGTGATTATGGTAAGCGCCGCGCGCAGTTGGGATTTGCCGGCGGTCCGGCGATAGGAAGACAGGCCATAGGAGTCGAGGATGGCGTTCACAGTCACCAGCACGAGCTTCAAGGACGGCGACTATTTGGCGAAGCATCTTCATCCTGTCAGCCGATTTCGGCTTCGGCTGCGCCGGCGGCAACCAATCGCCGCATTTGAAATGGTCCGGCGCGCCGGAGGGCACCAAGAGCTTTGCCGTCACCTGCTACGATCCCGGACGCGCCGACCGGATCGGGCTTTTGGCATTGGCTTGTCGTCAACATCCCGGCAAATGTAACCGAGCTTGCGGAAGGCGCGGGCAGCGCTGACGGCAAGCTCCCTGCCGGCGCACTGCAGACGCGCACCGATTTCGGCGCGCCCGGCTATGGCGGCCCGTGCCCGCCGCGAAGGCGATCATCCGCACCGCTATCTGTTTACGGTATTTGCCGTGAAGACCGACCGGCTTGACGTCAAAGCCGATACATCGGCGGCCGTCGTCGGCTTCAATCTGCATTTCAATACTCTGGCGAAAGCCGCGATCATGGGGCTGTTCAAAAGGTAAGAGGGCAGGCGGGACGCGAATGAAAATTTTACCGGCGTGCGGTCGCAATCGCGCTGTCGTCTGCGCTATCGTGCCTGGCTATGCCGCAGACCGCTCATGCCGCCGAAATCAAAGTCGTCAGCGGCGGCGCCTTCAAGCAAGTTCTCAATGCGCTCGCGGCGCAATACCGGAAAGACAGCGGCAATACGTTCGCGATCACCTATCGCACCGTCGGCCAGCACCTCGATTTGATCCTTAACGGCAAGGAGCCGTTCGACGTCGCCATTCTCACCCCCGAGGCAATCGAGCGCCTGATCAAGGACGGCAAGGTGACGCCGGGTACGCGCACCGATCTGGCGAAGACCGGAATCGGCGTCGTGGTGAAGGCGGGCACGCCATTGCCGGACATTTCGACCGTCGATGCCTTCAAACAAAGCCTCTTAGCCGCAAAATCGGTCGCCTATATCGATCCCAAAGCCGGCGGATCGAGCGGTATCTATGTCGCAGCCCTGTTGCAGCGGCTCGGTATCGCCGGTCAGGTCAATGCCAAGGCGGTACTGGTCCATGGCGGTGCGGTTGCCGATCACGTCGCCGATGGCGAAGCCGAACTCGGCATCCATCAGATCAGCGAAATCCTGCCGGTGGCCGGCGTCAGTCTTGGTCGGTCCGCTGCCGGCCGAGATCCAGAATTTTACGGTCTATGCGGCCGGGCTAGGCGCCGCGGCCAAGTGACAGTGCCGCGGCCGCGGCGCTTCTTAAGTTCCTGTCGGGCCCGGAGGCCCTGTCGATCATCAAGGCCAAAGGCATGGAGCCCGCGGCGCGTTGAGCGCGCCTCAAAACGGCAGCGCCCGGCCGAAGCCGGGCGCCGAATGCCGATCCTGCAGTCTGGCCCGGCAACCGCCGGCGTAACCAAACCGAGGATTAGTGACGCGACTGCTCCCACGCGATCCGCGGAATGTCGGCGCGCGTGATGCCGATATCGGCTAACTCACGGTCGCTGAGGTGCGAAAGCTCGTCCATGGCGACGCCATAGCGCTTCCAGGCATGGAAGAAGCGGGCAATTGACGAAAACATGGCTTATTCCCTTTCTTCGGCCCTGAATTTCGGAATGGGCCGGAACCGCACGGGGAATATAAGTATCGATGGTGCGTCGCAATATATTTATGGTGCAGTGCAGCTAGTCATTAAATCGCATGGCTAAAGAAACAATTATTTAAGTAAATTCAACGACCGACGAGAAAGTTCGCCATAAATGGCCAATGAATAGCATGGTTGTCATGCTTATGACGCATCGGTAAATGGCGCGATCGTTGATCGACGCCGACTCCTTTTGACCCGCTCGCATTCGCCCAGCTTGGGCCGCGGATCGATCCAGCCACCGCCATAGTCGCGCGGTCGAATTGGCTTGCGTATCGTTTTGCGTTGTGTCGGGGTTTGGCCGATGGGGACTATCCAAGATCACCGCCGCTGTGCGGAGGAATGCGTCGCCATGGCGCAATTGTGCGAAGACGACAAAGACAAGGTGCTGTGGCTGACGCTGGCGCAATCATGGGTGCGGCTCGCCGAGCATGTGGCGCGCGCCGGGGCCGAACTGCCTGTTGAGCCTGTTGCGCGCGACGACCGAGCCGGACCACGCGGCTTGAACTCACGCCGGGCGGCGCGAGCGCACCGCCTCGTCAGGCCATCGTCTCGCGCCCGATTACTGGCCGTGGCTTGCCAAGACCTGCTGGCAGGCGGACTGATCTTGGTGCGATTGGCCTGCAGGCAGCCCAGTATGCCAAGCACGTCCTGCGGATTGACCTCGAGCTGGGTCTGGCAGAACTTGGTCACGTCGGGGTGGCAGGCGGCACGTTCCTGAGGATTGCCTTCGCCCATGCCCATCCCCTTCACCGGCGGCGGTTGCGGCGGCAGTGTTTGGGCGTAGTGCGGCGCTACCGGCGGCAAGCGCCAAAGCGATCGTCAAAATTGATACGCGGAACATGTCCCCCCTTTCCGGGCATCCGGCCCGCCTTGCGACTTCGATTCTTATCCCACATTTTTTCGCCGGCGGCACACATTAAATTTTTGCGCACAGATTGACGGCAGGTGAAGCTTCAAGCTCGACGCGCTTGCACGAAGGCGGGCGGCGGCGATACATCTGCGCAAGGGCGGTTAGCTCAGTTGGTAGAGCGTCTGCTTTACACGCAGAATGTCGGCGGTTCGAGTCCGTCACCGCCCACCAGCCGTCGCTCGCGCGCTACGGCGAAGACGGTCGCGCCGAAGCCAAAGGGCGCGCCAATCCTTTGAACTTTTCGGCAGCACGGGCCCGGAAAGAATATCGCCCGCCGCCACGCAACTTTTCAGTTGCGAGTGGCAAGCGGGCAATGAGCAGCGCAGACCCGCGCTTGCCGCGGATCTAACGGACGAGCGGCGATCAGATCGCCTCTTTCAGCTCTTTCGAGGCGCGGAACGCGACTTTCTTGCTGGCCTTGATCTGAATCGGTTCGCCGGTCGCGGGATTGCGGCCCATGCGCGCGGCGCGCTTCCTGACCTGCAGGATGCCGAGCCCGCCGATGCGGATGCGCTCACCCTTTTTCAGATGCTTGACGATATTGCCCACCAGACCGCCGAGGATGGCTTCGGCCTGCTTCTTCGAAAGCTCGTTATCCTCCGCAAGGCTCGCGGCGAGATGCTTCAATGTCACGGTAGTAGCGGTTGTTTTGCTTGCCATTAGTCCCTCCTCAATGAAGCGGTGGCGTGAAAATAGCGCCGCTCACGGCGAGCAGTTAAACGATTCGGCTGCGGCTGACCACGCTTGTTTTGCCGATTCCACCGATGTTTTCGGCATGCCGGGGCTATCTGAGGGTGTTCTGTGGCGAGGGTAAGGCGGCCGGAAATGGCCGATTTTGGCCTCAAATCCTTGACTTGGCGGCGGCTCCGCCTTAAGTGCCGTCGGCGCCCGCGGGGGCGTAGCTCAGTTGGTTAGAGCGTCGGCCTGTCACGCCGAAGGTCGCGGGTTCGAGTCCCGTCGCTCCCGCCAAGTCTTTCCAAACATTGCAGTTTTTGAGGCGGCTACTTCAGTGGCCATAGCCCCGGCGGGCAGGCGATGACGTCAAAGCCGCTCGGGATTCCGCCAGGCGTTCTGCCTTCCACCGGCGTGCAGGCGGCGGGGATGGTTTGGCAGCCGAGAACGGTGCAAGCGATCTGCCGCGGCCGCGGCACCGCACGGGGGTGCTGCGTTATATGGCGGGCAACGGGGTGATGCCGCGGCCGGTGCGCTGCCACGGCGGGCTCGATCGCCAGGAGGGCGAAGGCCGCGAGAGCGGCGGCTGCCAGTTTCAGCCCGGCCGCTGCCACCGAAGAAGCCGGCCCCGGCGACGCGGGGTCAGCCGCGATAGACCGGCGCCGGCTGAGTGAAGAAGCTCCACAGGATGTGATAGACGATCGCATAATTCTTCTGCTGGAAGCTGGCGTGCGAGATACCGGGCATAACGGCGAAATGCTTGTCCGGGTTCGGCAGCTTGGCGAAGAACTTGATCAAATCGTCGAAGCTCGCGATGCCGTCCCATTGGCCGCGCATGATCAGCGTCGGAACCGTGATCTTCTCGGGGTCGACCACCGGGAGATGGGCGCACATGTCGACATAAGTTCCGGTCGGCACCGAGGTGTCGAGCGCGACCACGGCGTCGGCAAACGCGTCGATGACATCCTCATCCGCAGTGCCGGGATGATCGCGGTCGAAGATCGAATGGATGAACGCCTTGTCGATCGGGCGGCGGTTTTTGGCGCTAAACTCGGGCAGTCGCTTCTTGCGGTCGGCCAGCGTCGGCGAGCCTTCGCCGGTCCACACCATGGCGTCGAGCGCAAGGCGAGCGACGAACTCGGGATGACGCTGCGCGAATAACGCGGCGCGCAAAGCGCCCGACGAAATACCGTAGACCAGGAGAGGCCGCTTGCCGCGAAGCTTATGAATGTAGGACGCGGCGGCGAAGCAATCGTCGGCGCCTTGGGCGATCGGCGCATTGTTGTCGCGGTCCTTGGTCGAGCGGCCATAACCTTCCATGTCGACGGACCAGCAATCGAAGCCGCGGCGGGCGAACCAATCCATCGCCGAGGAATCCGGCCGGCCTTCGACATGAAGGTCGAAGGTCGGTTGCGCCGCCATCGACGAGCCATGCACGAACAGGATCGTGCCGCCCGCGTTCTTGGGGTCGCCGGCACATTTTTCAAACAGGAACAGCTTTACGTTGCCGTCCCTGGTCGTCCAATGATCTTCGCCCTTGATGGCGGTTCCGGTGCGATTGGTTATTTCATCCATGCCTTCACCTGGTATCTGCGCTCTGATGTGTGGGCCTTAGTCGATCAGCTTGATCTTGTTATCCTTGATCACCTTAGCCCATTTGGCGACTTGCGCCGTCATGAAAGAGGCGAATTCGGGCTGCGACATCACCATGGGCGTCGCGCCTTGCTTTTCCCAGGCGTCCTTGATGGCGGGCCGGCTCAGAATTCCGGCAATCGTCTTGTTGAGGAGATCGAGGATCGGCTGTGGCGTGCCTTTGGGCGCCATGAAACCGACCCACTGGGTGAATTCAAAACCGGGAACGGTTTCGGCGATCGTCGGCACGTCCGGCAGAATCGGCGAGCGGGTCAGTCCGGTGGTACCCAGCGCGCGCACTTTGCCGGCCTTGATGTAGGCGGCCATGGTCGGGATCGAATCGAACAGCATCTGGATCTGGCCGCTTAAAATATCCACGCGCATGCCGGTCGAGCCCTTGTAAGGCACGTGCACGATATCGATGCCGGTGAGGTTTTTCAGAAGCTCCGCGGCCATATGATAGTTCGAGCCCGGGCCCGGATGAGCCGAAATTGAGCGTTCCCGGCTTCGCCCGGGCCAGCGCCAAGAGCTCGGCGAGATTGTTCGCCGGCACCGACGGATTGACCACCAGCACCAGACCGTTTTCCTCCATCGGCGCGATCGGGACGAGATCGCGCAACAGCTGGTAGGGCTTGTTCTTGTACAGCGTCTCATTGACGGTCTGCGTGCCGCTCGCCATCAATAGCGTGTAGCCGTCGGGGGCGGATTTCGCGACGTAATCGGTGCCGATGGTGGTGCCGGCACCCGGACGGTTCTCGATGACAAAGGGCTCGTGCAGCGACTTTTCCAGTTCGACCGCAAGCTCGCGAACGAACACGTCGGTCGGGCCGCCGGCGCCGAACGGCACGATGATCTTGACCGGCCGGGCCGGATAATTATCGGCTCGCGCGGTTTTGGCCGCTGTCCCGGCCATGGCGGCACTGGCCGCGGCCAGGAGCACCGCCTCGCGGCGGGTCAATTTCAGCACCATTGTTTTCCTCACTGCAATTTGACGCCGGTGACGCGGATGATCTCGGCCCAGCGCTGAACCTGCTCGGCGATGAAAAGCGGCGAAATCGGACGGCGACATCGGCTGCGGAACGCCGCCGAGACCGATGATACGGGCCCGCACTTGCGGATCGGCCAAGCCTTGGTTCACGATGGCGTTGATTTTGACGATGATATCCGGCGGCGTGCCGGCCGGCGCGACGATCGCCTGCCAGGCGTCCGGCGGCATGCCGGGATAGCCCGCTTCGGTCATGGTCGGCACGTCGGGAATTTCGGGCAGGCGATGCGGACTTGTCACCGCCAGGGCCCGCAGTTTTCCGCTCTTGAGAAAGGGCAGGATTCCGGTCGCGCCCTCGAACGTCATGTTCATTTGCCCGGATAGCACATCCGTCGTCGCCTGCGATAGCGCCTTTATAGGGCACGAAGACGATGTCGGCGCCGGTGAGATGCTTGAACATTTCGCCGCTGAAGATGGGGCGGCGTGCCGATCACCGCGCCATAAGTTCAATTTGCCGGGATTGGCCTTGGCATAGGCGACCAGTTCCTTGACGCTGTGGACGGGGAGCGTGGCGTTGACGGCAAGCACCTGCGGGGTCGAAGACAGCAGCGCGACTGCGGCAAAATCCTTGACCGGGTCGATGCCGGCGTTCTTGTAGAGTTGCGGGCTGATGGCAAGCGAGCCCGATGTCGCGGCCATCAGCGTGTAGCCGTCGGGCGGCGCTGTCGGCGACAAGCCGCGCGCCGAGCGTGCCGCCGGCGCCGGGATGGTTTTCGACCACGACCGTGCCGAGATGCGAGGACAGCCAGTCGCCGATGATGCGCGCCGCGACATCGGGCGGGCCCGCCCGGCGCGAACGGCACCATGAGCTTGATCGGCCGGTCGGGAAATCCCGCGGCGCTTGGCTTGCAGCGTAAGCGGAACCACCAATGACAGAGCGAGGGCGGCGGATACGCAATTACGGATTTGGCGCCAATAGAGGTGACGCAAACGGACTCGGCGCAACATCGGCAGCGTCACCCATCCACCAGAGTTCTGCCGCGGATCGTAGCATCCGCACCGCGGACGGCGTCAACGCGGCCGTCACGCACAGGCGCGCCTTGCACCTTTTTGTGCACTGCGCTAAGGGTCGAAAGTTCCGTTGGCAGCGCGAATCCGCTTGATTTTGAGGCAAATCGGCGCACCGGCGCGGCAGACGGGACGGCGCTGCATAAAGGCCTGTTCCCAGCCCGGGAAGATGGGCCGCGACAGCCGGTGACGTGACAGCCGGTCAAGGGATTTCCGATGAGTCAATCGCTGACTCAACTGCTGCTCGCTTATCTGCCGCTCATCGTCTTTGTCGGCGTCGCGGGGGTGATCGGGCTTGTGCTCTTGGTGGTGGCGTTCATCGTCGCCTACAAGGAGCCGAATCCGGAGAAGCTGTCGGCCTATGAGTGCGGCTTCAACGCCTTCGACGATGCGCGCATGAAGTTCGACGTCCGCTTCTATCTGGTGGCGATCCTCTTCATCATTTTCGACCTCGAGGTCAGCTTCCTGTTCCCCTGGGCGGTCGCGTTCGGCACCTCGGCGTCTATTCGGCTTCTGGTCGATGATGCTCTTCCTTGCGGTGCTGACCGTCGGGTTTATCTATGAGTGGAAGAAGGGAGCGCTCGAATGGGACTGAGCGAACCCGCAATCGCCACGCCGCGACGGAACATTCTCGACCCGCGCACCGGCAAGCCGGCCGGCGCGGCGGATCCGTTCTGCCGATAGCCTCAACAGCGAACTTGCCGACAAGGGCTTTCTGGTCGCCGCGGCCGACGATCTGATCGCCTGGGCGCGCACCGGCTCGCTGATGTGGATGACGTTCGGCCTCGCCTGCTGCGCGGTCGAGATGATGCAGATGTCGATGCCGCGCTACGACGCCGAGCGGTTCGGCTTTGCGCCGCGCGCTTCGCCGCGCCAATCCGATGTGATGATCGTCGCCGGCACGCTGACCAACAAGATGGCGCCGGCGCTGCGCAAGGTTTACGACCAGATGCCGGAGCCGCGTTACGTGATCTCGATGGGCTCCTGCGCCAATGGCGGCGGCTACTACCATTATTCCTACGCGGTGGTGCGCGGCTGCGACCGCATCGTGCCGGTCGACATCTACGTGCCGGGCTGCCCGCCGACCGCCGAAGCCCTGCTGTACGGCGTACTGCTGTTGCAGAAGAAGATCCGCCGCACCGCCACCATCGAACGCTAGATTATTCGAAGCTAGCCAAATGGATGAGTCGCTCGACACGCTCGGCAAGACCATCGCGGGTGCGCTTGCCACATCGGTGACGGGCTATGCGGTTGCGCATCACGAACTCAACGTCTCCGTCAGCGCCGCCGACATCGTCGCGGTGATGCGGTTCTTGCGCGACGACCCGAGCTGCCTGTTCGTCAATCTGCTCGACGTCACCGCGGTCGATTGGCCGAGCCGCGAGCGGCGTTTCGACGTCGTCTATCACCTGCTGTCGCCGAAACATAACCAGCGCATCCGCATCAAGGCCGAGACCGACGAGACCACCGCCGGTGCCGTCGATCATCGATGTGTTTCCCGGCGCCGACTGGTTCGAGCGCGAGACCTACGACCTTTACGGGGTGGTCTTTACCGGCCATCCCGACATGCGGCGCATCCTCACCGATTACGGCTTCGACGGTCATCCGCTGCGCAAGGATTTCCCGCTGACCGGCTTCGTCGAGGTCCGTTACGACGACGAACTCAAGCGCGTCGTCTACGAGCCGGTGCGGCTGACGCAGGAGTTCCGCAATTTCGATTTTCTGTCGCCGTGGGAAGGCACCGATTACGTGCTGCCGGGCGACGAGAAATCGGCGGCAAAGCGGGGGTCGTGACATGAAACCGACCCTCAAGCCCGGATTCACCCATCGCTTCGCCTACCGGGTGCCGGAGAACAAGACGGTTCCCTATACCTATCCCGAGGCGCCGGAAATTGCCGCGATGCCCAAAGTATTCGCCACCGGCAACATGATCATCCTGATGGAATGGACCTGCACGCAGCTTCTCGGCGCACGCATCTCGATCCCGGGGAGGGCAGTCTTGGCGTGCATGTCGACGTCAGCCACCTCGCGGCGACGCCGCCCGGGCATGACGGTGACGGTCGACGTCGAATGCGTCGAAGTCGCCGGGCCGCGCGTGACGTTCAAGGTCAGGGCGCATGACGGCGTCGATCTGATCGGCGAGGGCCGGCATGAGCGCTTCGTCGTCGCCGTGGGACAAGTTCAATGCGCGGGTCGCGGCGAAAGCGGCGAAGGTGAAGGAATTCGCGTGATGCTGGAAGCCGACGCCACGACGCGCGATGTCCAGCGCACCTTCACCATCAATTTCGGGCCGCAGCATCCGGCCGCGCATGGCGTGCTTCGCCTTGTGCTCGAACTTGACGGCGAAGTGGTCGAGCGGGTCGACCCGCATATCGGCTTGCTTCACCGCGGCACCGAAAAACTGATCGAGCATAAGACCTATTTGCAGGCGATTCCCGTATTTCGACCGGCTCGACTATGTCGCGCCGATCAACCAGGAGCATGCCTTCTGCCTGGCGGCGGAGAAACTGCTCGGGATCGAAGTGCCGCAGCCGCGCCCAGATCATCCGCGTGCTCTACTGCGAGATTGGCCGGCTGTTGTCGCATCTGCTCAACGTCACCACGCAGGCCATGGATGTCGGCGCGCTGACGCCGCCGCTGTGGGGTTTCGAAGAGCGCGAGAAGCTGATGGGCTTTTACGAGCGCGCGTCGGGCTCGCGCATGCACGCGGCTTATTTCCGGGTCGGCGGCGTGCATCAGGATTTGCCGCCGAAACTGATCGACGACATCGCCGCGTTCTGCGACCCGTTTCTCAAAGTGTGCGACGATCTCGAGGAACTCCTCACCGAGAACCGCATCTTCAAGCAGCGCAACGTCGATATCGGCGTGGTCGTCGCTCGACGACGCCTGGGCGCGCGGTTTTTCCGGCGTGATGGTGCGCGGCTCGGGCGCGGCCTGGGATCTGCGCAAAGCGCAGCCCTACGAATGCTATGCCGAGATGGATTTCGACATTCCGATCGGCAAGAACGGCGACAATTACGACCGCTATTGCATCCGCATGGAAGAGATGCGGCAATCGGTTCGCATCATGAAGCAGTGCATCGAGAAGCTGCACGCGCCGGAGGGCCAGGGCCGCGTCACCGTCGACGATCACAAGATCGCGCCGCCGCGCCGCGGCGAGATGAAGCGGTCGATGGAATCGCTGATCCATCATTTCAAGCTCTACACCGAGGGCTTTAAGGTGCCGGCCGGCGAAGTCTATGCCGCGGTCGAGGCGCCCAAGGGCGAGTTCGGCGTTTATCTGGTCGCCGACGGCAGCAACAAGCCCTACAAGTGCAAAATCCGCGCGCCCGGCTTTGCGCATCTGGCAGGCCATGGACTTTCTCTGCCGCGGCCACATGCTGGCGGATATTTCGGCGATACTCGGCTCGATCGACATCGTATTCGGCGAGGTCGACCGATGAGCGTGCGCCGTCTCGCCGAAAAGCAGCCGCCGGCATTCGCGTTTAGCCCGGACAATCTCGCCTGGGCCAAGGCGCGGATCGCCAAATATCCGGAAGGCCGCCAGCAATCCGCGGTGATCCCGATGCTGTGGCGGGCGCAAGAGCAATGCGGCGGCTGGCTGCCGCAAAAGGCGATCGAGGCGACCGCGGACCTGCTCGGCATGGCGAAAATCCGCGTGCTCGAAGTCGCGACCTTCTACACCATGTTCAATCTGTCGCCGGTCGGGCGCTTCCACGTCCAGCTTTGCGGCACCACGCCGTGCATGCTGCGCGGCGCGGAAGACCTCAAGAAGGTGTGCCACCGCATGATCGGCGAGCCGGATACCGTGACCGCCGACGGCGCGTTTTCCTGGACCGAAGTCGAGTGCCTGGGCGCTTGCGTCAACGCGCCGATGGTGCAGATCAACGCCGATTACTATGAGGATCTCGACGCCCGAAATTCTCACCCGCATCATCAACGATTTTTCCAACGGCCGCACGCCGAAGCCGGGACCGCAGATCGACCGCATCAATTCGGCGCCGATCGGCGGGCCCGATACGCTGACCGATCCGTCGCTGTTTGCGGCCGACAAAACCTCAGAAGACGACTCATCGCCGTCATTGCTGGACGACGAGGGCAAGAAGCCGGGCGCCGCCGCCAATGTTCATGAGGCGCCGATGCCGAAGCCGCCGGCCGCCGACGCAACCGATCCGAGGCGCAACTGATGCTCGCCGACAAGGACCGCATTTTCAAAAATCTCTATGGCCAGCACGATTGGGGCCTCGACGGTGCGCGCGCCCGCGGCGCCTGGGACGGCACCAAGGCCATCCTGGAAAGAGGCCGCGACGGCCATCATCAACGAATGCAAGGCATCGGGCCAGCGCGGCCGCGGCGGCGCCGGCTTTCCGACCGGCTCAAATGGTCGTTCATGCCGAAGCAGGTCGGAGCGGCCGCATTATCTCGTCATCAATGCCGACGAGTCCGAGCCCGGCACCTGCAAGGACCGCGAGGTCATGCGGCACGATCCGCATCTTCTCATCGAGGGCTGCCTGATCGCCGGCTGCGCCATGGCGGCGAACCATTGCTACATCTATATCCGCGGCGAATTCATTCGCGAGCGCGAGCGGCTGCAGGCGGCGGTCGATCAGGCCTACGAGGCGAAGCTGATCGGCAAGAACAACATTCACGGCTGGGATTTCGACATCGTCGTGCATCACGGCGCCGGCGCCTATATCTGCGGCGAGGAAACGGCGCTGCTGGAGAGCCTCGAAGGCAAGAAAGGCCAGCCGCGGCTGAAGCCGCCGTTTCCCGGCCAACATGGGTCTTTACGGCTGCCCGACCACGGTCAACAACGTCGAGACCATCGCCCAGGTGCCCGACATCATGCGGCGCGGCGCGGCGTGGTTCGCCGGCATCGGCCGGCAGAACAATACCGGCACCAAGCTTTATTGCATTTCCGGGCACGTCGAGCGGCCGTGCAATGTCGAAGAGAAGATGGGCATTCCGCTGCGCGAACTGATCGAGCGGCATGCCGGCGGCGTGCGCGGCGGCTGGGATAATCTGCTGGCGGTCATTCCCGGCGGCTCGTCGATGCCGCTCATTCCCGCCGGCCCCGATCAGGCCGATACGCTGCTGATGGATTTCGACGGCTGCCTGGCGAAGAAATCCGCGCTCGGCACTGCCGCCGTGATCGTCATGGACAAGTCCGCCGACATCGTCAAAGCGATGGCGCGCATCTCCTATTTCTACCGGCATGAAAGCTGCGGCCAATGCACGCCGTGCCGCGAAGGCATGGGCTGGATGTGGCGCCTGCTCGACCGCATGGCGGTCGGGCACGCCAGCCAAGCGCGAGATCGACATGCTGTGGGACGTCTCGAAGCAGATCGAAGGCCACACCATCTGCGCCTTCGGCGACGGCGCGGCCTGGCCGGTACAGGGCCTGCTGCGCCACTTCCGCCCGGAGATCGAGACGGCGCATCGACCAATACACCGCCAACCCGCATCCCGAGCCGGTCGCGGTGGCGGCGGAGTAAGCATCATGGATGCCGCCCGCCATCTCGCCCAGCTCAATATCGGCCGCTTCCGCTATCCGACCGACGATCCGCGCATGGCCGATTTCATGAACAATCTCGCGCTGGTCAACGGCCTCGCCGAACGCAGTGCGGGGTTTGTCTGGCGGCTGCAGGACGACAGCGGCAACGCCACCGGCTTCCGGCCGTTTCCCGATCCGCAGATGGCGGTCAATCTATCGGTGTGGGAGAGCGTCGAAGCGCTGGAGCGTTTCGTCTGGCAGACCGTGCATAAGCGCTTCTACGGACGCCGCCCGGAATGGTTTGACAAGCTCGATGCGCCGCATTTCGTCATGTGGTGGGTGCCGGTCGGCCATCGGCCGCCGCTGCACCGAAGCGAAGGAGCGGCTCGAACATCTCGCGGCGCACGGCCCGAGCGATCACGCGTTCGGCTGGGAAAGCGTTCCGTCGGCGCAATTGTGGAAGACGGCGCGCTGCGGCGGGTCCGACGGGACAAGCGGCGTGAGAAAACGATGACCAAGCTCATCGTCGACGGCAAAGAGATCGACGTTCCGCCGGAATATACGCTGCTTGCAGGCATGCGAAACCGCGGGCGCCGAAATTCCGCGCTTCTGCTACCACGAACGGCTGTCGATCGCCGGCAATTGCCGCATGTGCCTTGTCGAGCTCGTCGGCTCGCCGAAGCCGGTGGCGAGCTGCGCCTGGGGCGTGCGCGATTGCCGGCCGGGACCCAAGGGCGAGCCGCCGCAGGTCAAGACCCGCTCGCCGATGGTGCGCAAGGCGCGCGAAGGCGTGATGGAATTCCTGCTGATCAATCATCCGCTCGATTGCCCGATCTGCGACCAGGGCGGCGAATGCGATCTGCAGGATCAGTCCATGGCCTATGGCGTCGACGCCAGCCGCTACCGCGAGAACAAGCGCGCGGTCGAGGACAAATATCTCGGCGCGCTGGTCAAGACGTCGATGAACCGCTGCATCCAGTGCACCCGCTGCGTGCGCTTCTCCGCCGAGGTCGCCGGCGTTCCCGAGCTCGGCGCCATCGGCCGCGGCGAGGACATGGAGATCACGAGCTATCTCGAACAGGCGATGCGTTCCGAGCTGCAGGGCAACGTCGTCGATCTCTGTCCGGTCGGCGCGCTGACCTCGAAGCCTTACGCGTTTCGCGGCGCGGCCGTGGGAGCTCAACAAGACCGAGTTGATCGACGTCATGGACGCGCTCGGCTCGCGCCATCCGCATCGACACCCGCGGCAGCGAAGTGATGCGCATCCTGCCGCGCACCAATGATGACATCAACGAGGAATGGATTTCCGACAAGACGCGGCATGTCGTCGACGGTCTGCGCACGCAGCGGCTCGATCAGCCCTATGTGCGCGAAGGCGGCAAGCTGCGTCCGGCGACCTGGACCGAGGCGTTCAACGCCATCGCCGCCAAGGTCGGCCAAGGCCAATCCCAAGCGCATGGGCGCCATGGTCGGCGACCTCGCCGCGGTCGAGGAGATTTTCGCGCTCAAGGATTTGATGACGCGGCTTGGCGTCGGCAATCTCGATTGCCGGCAGGACGGCGCGGCGCTCGATCCGGCCTGGGGCAGGGCCAGCTATCTGTTCAACGCCACCATTGCCGGAATCG
The DNA here is from genome assembly GCA_963827465.1 of uncultured Alphaproteobacteria bacterium. Taxonomy (GTDB): domain Bacteria; phylum Pseudomonadota; class Alphaproteobacteria; order Rhizobiales; family Xanthobacteraceae; genus BOG-931. The sequence continues at coordinate 147,485 of CAWHBC010000038.1, read as the reverse complement.
ATTCCGCCGACGCGCTTGCTCATCGTCGGCTCCAATCCGCGCAAGGAAGCCGCCATTCTCAATGCGCGCATCCGCAAGCGCTGGCGCGCCGGGAAATTTCCGATCGGCGTCATCGGGCCGAAGGCCGATCTCACCTACACCTACGATTATCTCGGCGCCGGCCCGGAAACGCTCGCCGCCATCGCGCGGCATTCCTTCGCCGACACGCTTGCGCAAGGCCGAGCGTCCGCTGGTGCTGCTTGGCGCCGGCGCTTTGACGCGCGGCGACGGCGCGGCGATTGCGTCGCTCGCGGCCAAAGCGGCGCTCGATCTCGGCGCGGTGAAAGAAGGCTGGAACGGCTTCTGCGTCTTGCACAGCGCCGCCTCGCGCGTCGGCGCGCTCGATCTCGGGTTTCGTGCCGGGGCAGGGCGGGCTCTCCGCGCGGCAGATGGCGGCGTTCGGCACGCTCGATGTTCTGTTCCTGCTCGGCGTCGACGAGATCGACATCGCGCCGGGCGCCTTCGTCGTCTATATCGGCACCCATGGCGACCGCGGCGCGATGCGCGCCGATGTGGTGCTGCCGGGCGCCGCCTATCCGGAAAAATCGGCGACCTATGTCAACACCGAGGGCCGGGTGCAGATGGCGACGCGCGCGTCGTTCCCGCCGGGCGACGCGCGCGAAGATTGGGCGATCTTGCGGGCGCTGTCGGACGTGCTGGGACACCGGCTGCCCTATGACTCGCTCGCAGCATTGCGGCAGGCGCTGTTCAAGGCGCACCCGCATCTCACGCGGATCGGCCAGGTGACGCCGGCCGACACGCGCGGTGCTGCAAAAGCTGGCCGCGCTCGGCGGTACCGCCGACCGGGCGCCGTTCGCCTCGGGCGTGGAGGACTTCTACTTCACCAATCCGATCGCGCGGGCTTCGGCGGTGATGGCGGAATGCTCCGCGATCGCGCAAGGGCGCGCGACCATGACGGCGGCGGAGTAGCGCATGACCATGGCCGCATTCTGGTCCGATTATCTCTGGCCGCTGATCATCATGGTGGCGGAGAGCGTGCTGCTGCTCGTCGTGCTGCTCATTGCCGTTGCCTATGTGCTTCTCGCCGACCGCAAGATCTGGGCGGCGGTGCAGATCAGGCGCGGCCCGAACGTGGTCGGACCCTGGGGTCTGTTCCAGTCCTTCGCCGATCTGCTCAAATTCGTGCTCAAGGAGCCGGTGATCCCGGCGGGCGCCAACAAGGGCGTGTTCCTGCTGGCGCCGCTCGTCACTTGCGTCCTGGCGCTCGCCGCCTGGGCGGTGATCCCGGTCGATGCCGGCTGGGTCATCGCCAACATCAATGTCGGCATCCTTTATATTTTCGCCATCTCGTCGCTCGGCGTCTACGGCGTGATCATGGCGGGCTGGGCGTCGAACTCCAAATATCCGTTCCTTGCCGCGCTGCGCTCGGCGGCGCAGATGGTGTCCTACGAAGTCTCGATCGGCTTCGTCATCATCACCGTGCTGCTGTGCGTCGGCTCGCTCAATCTGTCGGCCATCGTCGAAGCGCAGCAGAATCGCGGACTGGCGACCGTGATCGGGCTGCCGTGGCTGTCGATCCTGAACTGGTACTGGCTGCCGCTGTTGCCGATGCTGGTCGATTTTCTTCGTTTCCGCGCTCGCCGAGACCAATCGGCCGCCGTTCGATCTGGTCGAGGCGGAATCGGAACTGGTTGCCGGCTTCATGGTCGAGTACGGCTCGACGCCCTACATGATGTTCATGCTCGGCGAATACGTGGCGATTTGCACCATGTGCGCCATGGCCACGATTCTGTTCCTCGGCGGCTGGCTGCCGCCGCTCGCGGTGCCGCCGTTCACCTGGGTGCCGGGCATCATCTGGTTCGTGCTCAAGGCGTTCTTCGTGTTTCTTCATGTTCGCGATGGTGAAGGCATTCGTGCCGCGCTATCGCTACGACCAGTTGATGCGGCTCGGCTGGAAGGTGTTCTTGCCGATTTCGCTGGCCATGGTGGCGATCGTGGCCGGCGTGCTGCAATTGACCGGCTGGGCGCCGCAATGACGGGAGGACGGCATGGAGCTATTCGCTGCCGGCCTGGCTCGGCGGTCTTGCCGGGACGATCGTCGCGGTCGCCGCTTACGTGCCGGCGATCCGCATCGTCGAGCGGCGACTGCGCGCGCAAAGCGGTCCGCAGACGCTCGAACAGCGCGCCGCTTTCGAGGACAAGGCTCTCGGTCATGCGGCGGCTGATTTTGGCCGTCGCTATCGCCGTCCTCGCCACGCTCGGGCTATTGGATCGGCCGAGCGGCCGGCGGCACCGCGGCGGCATGAGAGGTTGATATGAAACTCGATCAAGCCGCCCGTTCGCTGTTTCCTCAAGGAGTTCGTGCAGGCCTTCGTGCTGTCGATGCGCTATTTCTTCAAGCCGAAGGCGACGCTGAATTATCCGTTCGAAAAGGGCCCGCTGTCGCCGCGCTTTCGCGGCGAGCACGCGCTGCGCCGCTATCCGAACGGCGAGGAGCGCTGCATCGCCTGCAAGCTCTGCGAGGCGATCTGTCCGGCGCAGGCGATCACCATCGAGGCCGGCCCGCGGCGCAACGACGGCACCCGGCGCACCACGCGCTACGACATCGACATGGTCAAATGCATTTATTGCGGGCTGTGCCAGGAAGCCTGTCCGGTCGACGCCATCGTCGAAGGGCCGAATTTCGAATTCGCCACCGAAACGCGCGAGGAGCTTTATTACGACAAAGAGCGGCTGCTGGCGAACGGCGATCGCTGGGAGCGCGAGATCGCAAAAAATATCGAACTCGATGCGCCTTACCGCTGAGACGCGCCGACCATGATCATTCACGCCATCTTCTTTTATCTGTTCGCCGGGATCACGGTGGCGTCCGCGGTCATGGTGATCGCCGCGCGCAATCCGGTGCATTCGGTGCTGTTCCTCATCCTCGCCTTCGTCAACGCCGCCGGCTTGTTCGTGCTGTTGGGCGCCGAATTTCTGGCGATGATCCTGATCGTCGTCTATGTCGGCGCCGTCGCTGTGCTGTTCCTGTTCGTGGTGATGATGCTGGACGTCGATTTCGCCGAATTGCGCCAGGGCTTTCTCAGCTATCTGCCGGTCGGCGCGCTGGTCGGCGCCGTGCTGTTGGCCGAGCTTCTTGCTCGTGGTCGGCGCCTGGGTTATCGGGCCGGACGTGGCGAAGGCGCATCGCCGCGCCGATTCCGTCGCCGAGCGCGGTCAGCAATACGCAGGCGCTCGGCCTCGTGCTCTATACCCGCTACGTTTATTTCTTCGAGGCCGCCGGCGTCATTCTTCTGGTCGCCATGATCGGCGCCATCGTGCTGACGCTGCAGCATAAGCCGAACGTGCGGCGGCAAAACATCGCCAATCAGGTCGCGCGCAGCCGCGCAAGCCGCGATCGAATGGTCAAGGTGAAATCGGGGCAGGGGCTCTGTCATGACGCGGGGACAGCATGACCATCGGGCTCGGCCATTATCTGGCGGTGGCGGCAATCCTGTTCACGCTCGGGATTTTCGGCATCTTCCTCAACCGCAAGAACGTGATCGTCATCCTGATGTCGATCGAGCTCATCCTGCTCGCCGTCAACATCAACCTCGTCGCGTTTTCGAGTTTCCTCGGCGACATCGTCGGCCAGGTCTATGCCTGATCGTGCTCACCGTCGCGGCGGCCGAGGCCGCGATCGGGCTGGCCATCCTGGTCGCCTATTACCGCAACCGCGGCTCGATCGCGGTTGAAGACATCAATCTGATGAAGGGCTAGCGCATGACCCCGGAAAGCGGATACCGGTTTTCGGTGCAAGTTCATGGCGCCAGGCAAAAGCAGCGGGCGGCGGCGTTCTACCGGGATGGGGCAGGATTCTAGCAATGTACGAAGCCATCGTTGCGCTTGCCGCTTCTTGGCGCGATCATCGCCGGCATGTCACGCTGATCGGCGCGCGCAACGCCATCCCGGCGAGGATCCGCCGCCGCCGCACGACGATCACGCGGCGCCGCTGGTGCCTGAAGGTCATCCGCACGCGGCGCCGGATCCACACGGGGCGCATGCGGCGTTCTCCAATACGCACGTCGAGGAGCATCAAGCCCAGGAGCCGTCCGCGGCCGGCTCGCTGCCCGCCATGCTCATCACCTCGACGTTCCTGGTGATCGCCTGCGTGCTGTCATGGTTCGCGTTCTACGACGTCGGCATCGAGGGCCATGAGGCGCGCGTCACGCTGTTTTCCTATCATCAGCTTCGGCGACCTGCATTCCGAATGGGCGCTGCGCATCGATTCGCTGACCGCGGTGATGCTGGTCGTGGTGACGACGATCTCGTCGCTCGTTCACATCTATTCCATCGGCTATATGGACGAGGATCCCTACAAGCCGCGCTTCTTCTGCTATCTGTCGTTCTTCACCTTCGCCATGCTGATGCTGGTGACGGCCGACAATCTCGTGCAGCTGTTCTTCGGCTGGGAGGGCGTCGGACTGGCGAGCTATCTCTTGATCGGCTTCTGGTTCCACAAGCCGGAAGCAAACGCCGCCGCGATCAAGGCCTTCATCGTCAACCGCGTCGGCGATTTCGGCTTCTCGCTCGGCATCTTCGCCGTGTTCTATCTCACCGGCGCGATCGATTTCGACACCATCTTCGCCCAGGCCCCGGCGCTGGCCGGCAAGAGCTTTCATTTCCTCAGTTGGGACGTCAACGCGCTGACCGCGGTGTGCCTTCTGCTTGTTCATGGGCGCGATGGGCAAATCGGCGCAGTTCCTGCTGCACACCTGGCTGCCCGACGCCATGGAAGGCCCGACGCCGGTCTCGGCGCTTGATCCACGCCGCGACCATGGTGACCGCCGGCGTGTTCATGGTGGCGCGGCTGTCGCCGCTGTTCTCGCTGTCGCAGGACGCCTCGGCCTTCGTCACCTTCATCGGCGCCACGACCTGCATGTTCGCGGCGACCATCGGTCTGGTGCAGAACGACATCAAGCGCATCGTCGCTTATTCGACCTGCTCGCAGCTTGGCTACATGTTCGTCGCCATGGGCGTGGGCGCCTATTCGGTCGGCATGTTTCATCTGTTTACGCACGCCTTCTTCAAGGCGCTGCTCTTCCTCGGCTCGGGCTCCGTGATCCTGGCGATGCATCACGAGCAGGACATCCGCCACATGGGCGGGCTGTGGCGGAAAATTCCGTTCACCTATGCCGTGATGCTGATCGGCACTTTGGCGCTGACCGGCTTTCCGCTTGACCGCCGGTTATTTCTCCAAGGACGCCATCATCGAGGCCGCCGCCGTCGGCACCAATCCGATGGCGTCTTACGGCTATCTGATGACCGTCGGCGCGGCCGCGCTGACCTCGTTCTATTCCTGGCGGCTGATCTTCAAGACCTTCCACGGCGCGCCGCACGACCAGCATCATTACGAAGCGGCGCACGAAAGCCCGAAAGTGATGCTCATTCCGCTGGCGATCCTGGCGTTCGGCTCGATCGCCGCCGGCTGGCCGTTCCTGTCGGTTTTCACCGGTCACGGCGCCGAGCAATTTTTCCGCGACGCGCTCAAGCTCGGCACGGCCGAAACGCTGTTCGAAAATGCCGAAAAGCTGCCGCTCTGTCATGTCGCTGTTGCCGACGGTGATGATGATCGGCGGTTTTCTGGTGGCCTACCAATTTTATATCCGGCGACCCGATCTGCCGGTGGCCTTGGCGCGCGACCAGCGCGTGCTCTACGAATTCCTGCTCAATAAATGGTATTTCGACGAGATCTACGACTTCCTCTTCGTTCGTCCGACGCTTTGGCTCGGCCGCGTGCTCTGGAAGGGCGGCGACGGCTTCGTCATCGACGGCTTCGGCCCCGACGGCGTCTCTGCCTGGGTGCTCGACGTGACGCGGAACGTCGTCCGGCTGCAGACCGGCTATCTCTACCATTACGCCTTCGCCATGCTGATCGGCGTCGCCGCGTTCATCACCTGGTTCATGTTCGCGGGGCCGCACTGATGACGAGCTGGCCCATTCTTTCCGTCGTCACTTTCCTGCCGATCGCCGGCGCGCTGTTCATCGCTTTCCTGCGCGATGACGAGGCGGGCGTGCGCAATGCGCGCTGGGTGGCGCTGTGGACGACGCTCATCACCTTCGCCATCTCGCTGATCCTGATCTGGCGCTTCGATCCCTCGACGCGCGGATTTCCAATTCCTCGAAAAGCGGCCGTGGCTCGGCGGCACGATCAACTATGCGATGGGCGTCGACGGCATTTCGCTGCCGTTCGTGATCCTGACCACGGCGTTGATGCCGATTTCGATCCTGGCGAGCTGGACTTCGATCCAAAGCCGGGTGCGCGAATATATGATCGCGTTTCTGGTGCTCGAAACGCTGATGGTCGGCACCTTCTGCGCGCTCGACCTCGTGTTGTTCTATCTGTTCTTCGAAGGCGGCCTCATTCCGATGTTCCTGATCATCGGCGTGTGGGGCGGCCCGCGCCGGGTCTATGCCAGCTTCAAGTTCTTTCTCTATACGTTGCTCGGCTCGGTGCTGATGCTGCTCGCCATCATGGCGATGTACTGGCAGGCCGGCACCACCGATATCCCGACGCTGCTGCACCATCCGTTCCCGCTCGCCTTGCAGACCTGGGCGTGGTTCGCGTTCCTTGCCTCCTTTGCCGTTAAAATGCCGATGTGGCCGGTCCACACCTGGCTGCCGGATGCCCATGTCGAGGCGCCGACCGCCGGCTCGGTGATCCTTGCCGCCATCCTGCTGAAGATGGGCGGCTACGGCTTCCTGCGCTTCTCGCTGCCGATGTTTCCGGAAGCCTCCCAGCATCTGGCGCCGCTGATCTACGCGCTGTCGGTCATCGCCATCATCTACACCTCGCTGGTGGCGCTGGTGCAGGAGGACGTGAAAAAGCTGATCGCCTATTCCTCGGTCGCGCATATGGGCTTCGTCACCATGGGAATTTTCGCGGTGACGGCGCAGGGCGTGGCCGGCGGCATTTTCCAGATGATCTCGCACGGCATCGTCTCCGCCGCTTTGTTCCTCTGCGTCGGCGTCATCTATGACCGCATGCATACCCGCGAGATCGCCGCCTATGGCGGGCTGGTCAACCGCATGCCGCTCTACGCCTTCGTCTTCCTGGTGTTTACGCTGGCCAATGTCGGTCTGCCGGGCACGTCGGGATTTGTCGGCGAGTTCCTGACGCTGATCGGCACCTTCCGCATCAACACTTGGGTGGCGACGCTGGCGACGCTCGGCACCATCCTGTCGGCGGCCTATGCGCTCTGGCTCTATCGCAAGGTCATTTTCGGCAAGCTCGAGAAGCCGAGCCTGCTCAACATCAAGGATATCGGCTGGCGCGAGATCACGATTTTGGCGCCGCTGGTGATCCTCACCATCCTGTTCGGCATCTATCCGAAGCCGGTGCTCGATATTTCCTCGGTCGTCGGTGACGGCCATTGATCGACAATTACCATCATGCGCTCAGCGCCGTGCAGACGGCGGCGTTGACGAAGTAACGCCAAAGGAACGCGCATGGACACCGACGCACCTCGCCAGGCTCGTTCCGCTGCTGCCGGAAATCATTCTCGGCGTCGGCGCCATGGCGCTGTTGATGGCTGGGCGTTTTCCAGAACGGCCGGCCGGCGCGCATGGTCGATTATGCCGCCATCGCGCTGCTGGCGATCGCCGGCATCATTCTCCTGCTGTTGCCGGCCGGCAAGCTGACGGGCTTTCAGCGGCAGCTTCATCGTCGACGATTTTGCCCGGTTCCTGAAAATCCTGGCGCTGCTCGGCTCGGCAGCCGCCATCGCCATGTCGCTCGATTACGCCGAGCGCGAGCGGCAGCAGCGGTTCGAATATCTCCGTGCTCATCCTGCTGTCGACGCTCGGCATGATGATGCTGATTTCGGCGGCCGACCTGATCGCGCTTTATCTCGGCCTCGAATTGATGAGCCTGCCGCTTTACGTCGTCGCCGCCAGCAATCGCGACTAATCTGCGCTCGACCGAGGCCGGGCTGAAATATTTCGTGCTCGGCGCGCTGTCGTCGGGCATGCTGCTCTACGGCGCGTCGCTGACCTATGGCTTCACCGGCACGGTGAGCTTTGCCGGCATCGCGCATGCCGCGGGGCAGGGCGGCCCGGCCGATATCGGCTTGATCTTCGGCATCGTCTTTCTGTTCGCCGGCTTCTGCTTCAAGGTCTCGGCGGTGCCGTTCCACATGTGGACGCCGGACGTCTATGAAGGCGCGCCGACGCCGGTCACGGCGTTTTTCGCCGCCGCGCCGAAAGTGGCCGGCATCGCCATGTTCGTGCGCATCGCTGTCATGGCGTTTCCCGGCATCACCGCGGAATGGCAGCAGATCGTCGTCTTCGTCTCCATTGCCTCGATGGCGCTCGGCGCCTTCGCCGCGATCGGCCAGCGCAATATCAAGCGGCTGATGGCCTATTCGTCGATCGGCCACATGGGCTTTGCGCTGATCGGGCTTGCCGCCGGCACCGCCGGAGGGCGTGCAGGGCGTGCTGGTCTATATGGCGATCTATATGACCATGACGCTCGGCGTCTTCGCCGTGATCCTGTCGATGCGGCGCTCGACCGGCATGGTGGAATTGATCGACCAGCTCGCCGGGCTCGCGCGCACGCATCCGGCGACGGCGTTCTTCATGGCGATGCTGTTGTTCTCGATGGCCGGCATTCCGCCGCTCGCCGGGTTCTTTGCCAAATTCTACGTGTTCCTCGCCGCGATCAAAGCCGGGCTCTATGTGCTGGCGGTCATCGGCGTGCTGGCGAGCGTGGTCGGCGCCTATTATTATCTGCCGATCATCAAGATCATGTATTTCGACGAACCCGCCGAAGGTTTCTACGCCATGCCCTATGAGCTGCGCGTCGTTCTGGCGGTCTGCGGCCTGTTCAATATCCTGTTCTTTCTCTATCCGGGGCCGCTCGTCGGCGTCGCCAGCGCGGCCGCGCATTCCTTGTTCTGATGCAGCTTGACCCGATAGCGGTCGCGGCCGGGGTGCGGCTGGAAGCCCTCGCCACGGTCGGCTCGACCAACAAGGAAGCCCGCTTGCGCGCGCAGCGCGGCGAAGCAGCGCCGCTGTGGATCACGGCAGTGAGCAGACCGCAAGGCCGCGGCCGGATGGACCGCTCCTGGGCTTCGCCGCCCGGCAATCTCTATGCAAGCCTGCTGCTGCGCGAGCCGGCGCCGCCTGAGCGGGCGCCGGAACTTGGCTTTGTCGCCGCCCTGGCGCTGCGCGACGCCATCATTGCCGAGGCCGCCGGCGCTCGCGTCGCAGCTTGCCTTCAAATGGCCGAACGATCTGTTGCTGGCCGGCAAGAAATGCGCCGGCATTTTGATCGAAGGCGACGTCGGCCTGGACAGAGTCGTCTGAACGCCGTCATCGGCATCGGCGTCAATTGCGCAAGCCATCCCCCCGACACCGCCTATCCGGCAACCGATCTTGCATCGCACGGCGCCGCGATCGCCCCGGAGCGGCTATTTCGGGCGGCTGTCCGCCGCCGATGTGCCGGCGCCTTGCGCATGTGGGACCGCGGCGCAGGCTTTCTCCGCTATTCTCGGCGATTGGCTGTCTTGCGTGAGCGGCCTCGGCGAGGAGATCACCGTGCGCAATGGCTCCGGCGAAAAGCACGGCCGCTTTGTCGGGCTCGATCCATCGGGCCGGCTTGTTCTGCAGACACCGCCCGGCGGCGGTACCGAAAAAATATCGGCGGGCGACGTGTTTCCCCTCGATAGCTGCGAGCGCCGGCTTATTCCGAGCCGGTCGCGATGATGGCCCAGAACGAGCTTGTTTTCGCAGCGCTTGGCGGCATCGGCGAGATCGGGATGAACCTCGCGATCTACGGCTTCGGCGAAGCGCGGCGCCGGCAATGGATCATCGTCGATTGCGGCGTGTCGTTTGCGTCCGAGGAGCAATTGCCCGGCGTCGACCTCATCTTGCCGGACATCGCTACCTGATCGAGGAGCGCAAAAATATCCTCGGCCTTGTTCTCACCCACGGCCACGAAGACCACATGGGCGCGCTGATCGATCTGTGGCCGCGGCTCAATGTGCCGCTCTACGCCACGCCGTTCACGGCGGCGCTGTTCGAGGCCAAGCCGCGCATCCGAGCCCGGCGCACCGCAAATTCCGGTCAACGTCGTGCCGGTGGGCGGGCATCTCGAACTCGGCCCTTTCGCGATCGACTTCATCAATGTCGCGCACTCGATCCCGGAATCCAATGCGCTCGCCATCCGCACGCCGGCGGGCATCGTGCTGCATACCGGCGACTGGAAGATCGATCCGACGCCGACCATCGGTGCGCCGACCGACGCGGCCAGGCTCAAGGCGCTGGGCGACCAAGGCGTGCTGGCGCTCGTCGGCGATTCCACCAATGCGGTCCGGGAAGGGCGTTCGCCGTCGGAGGCCGAGGTCGCCAAGACGCTGGCCGAATTGATCCGCACCGCTCCGCGCCGCGTCGCGGTGACCACGTTTGCCTCCCATGTCGGCCGCTTGCGCGCCGTGGCCGATGCCGCGCGCGCCGCCGAGCGCGAGGTCGTCCTGGTCGGCCGCGCCATGGAGCGGGTCGCGCAGGTGGCGCGCGAGACCGGCTATCTCGACGGCGTGCAGGATTTCCGCAGCGCCGAGAGCTACGGCTATCTGCCGCCCGACAAGGTGCTGGCGCTATGCACCGGCAGCCAGGGCGAGCCGCGCGCGGCGCTCGCCGCGCATCGCCGAGGACGAGCATCCGGAAGTCACCTTGTCGCGCGGCGACCGCGTGATTTTCTCCTCGCGCGCGATCCCGGGCAATGAAAAGGCCATCGCCGCGCGTGATCAACGGCCTGGTGGAGCAGGGCGTCGAAGTCATCACCGACCGGACGCATCTGGTTCATGTCTCCGGTCATCCGCGGCGCGATGAGCTGCGCGACATGATCGGCTGGGTGCGGCCGCAAATCCTCATCCCAGCGCACGGCGAAGCCCTGCATTTGGCCGAGCATGCCGAGCTGGCCCGCAGCGCCGGCGTGCCCAAGGTGCTGGTCTGCCGCAACGGCGATCTCGTCCGGCTCGCGCCGGACGGCCCGGAAATCGTCGACGAGGTGCCGTCGGGCCGGCTCTACAAGGACGGATCGCTCCTCATCAGCGCCGAGGCGCGCAGCGTGGCGGCGCGCCGCCGGCTGAGCTTTGCCGGCATGGTTTCCGTCGCGCTGGCGCTAAACGACAAGGGCCAGCTCATGGCCGATCCCGAAGTGGAGCTGATCGGACTGCCCGAGACCGACGCCGCGGGCGTGTCGATGTCCGCCATCGCCCGCGACGCAGTCGAGGAAGCCTTCGAAAACCTGCCGAAGCCGCGCCGCCGCGATCCGCAAAGCGTGGCCGAAGCGGTCCGCCGCGGCGTACGCGGGCGGATCGCCGAACGCTGGAACAAGAAGCCCATCTGCCACGTGCATGTGCTGACGGTATAATGGCTTTGCCGGGTTTGCCGGGCGAGCAGGAGACGATAATGATCGGCAAGCTCAATCACGTGGCGATAGCGGTCCGCGACCTCGGCAAGGCGGCGGCGGTCTATCGCGACATCCTGGGCGCAAATGTCTCAGCCGCAGTGCCGCAGCCCGACCACGGTGTGACCACAGTGTTCATCACACTGCCGAACACCAAGATCGAGCTGCTCGAGCCGCTCGGCGAGAGCTCGCCGATCGCCAAATTCCTCGAGCGCAATCCGGACGGCGGCATGCACCATATCTGCTACGAGGTCGACGATATCCGCGCCGCGCGCGATGCGCTCAAAGCGGCAGGCGCGCGCGTGCTAGGCGATGGCGAGCCGAAGACCGGCGCCCACGGCAAGCCGGTGCTGTTCCTGCACCCGAAGGACTTTTCCGGCACGCTGGTCGAACTGGAGCAGGCGTGAGCCATGACCTTCGCCACCGCGCTGGCGGCATTTTTCCTGATCTGGTGGGTGAGCCTGTTCGCCGTGCTGCCGTGGGGCGTGCGCAGCCAGCATGAAAGCGGCGAGATGGCCCCGGGCACCGATCCAGGCGCGCCGACCAGTTTCCGGCTGGGGCGGAAACTGCTGTGGACGACGGCGGTGGCGGTCGTGATCTATGCCGGCTGCTATGCGGTCTATAGCCAGCATCTGGTGACGCTGAGCGCTCTGATGGGTCGTTTTGACTATGCTAAATATTGATGTATTATCAAGCGCCTTATGCAATTTCATGACTTGGACTCTGCGGCTGTCCGGGGCCGCCAAAAAAGAAAAAGCAGGGCGAATGCCCTGCCAAAAATCCTCGTCTAACCCATATCCCACGCTTAGTTCTTTGAGTACGCATTACGGCGTGGCTGGCGATGCTTTACGCTCGCGGGTCATCCTCCCGAGACTTGGACCGCTAGCCCCAAATGCCGCGTTGAGACCGCTCGCACCGGGTCGCGCACCATTGGTAATCGATCTTGTGGCCATTGTCATCATGATACCACTTGCGCGGCGCAAAATAATTTGTTGCACAGCGGCGCGCCGTTGCGCCGCGACGGGCCCAGAAACCGGCCACGGCGCGCTCTGCCTCTTGTATTTCCGCCGCCGTTGCGGCTTCACTGCGGCACCAATCCCATTCCGAGTGCGATGAGATTTCATGCGCCTTTCCCGCTACTTCCTGCCGATTTTGCGCGAGACGCCGAAAGAGGCCGAGATCGTCTCGCACCGGCTGATGCTGCGCGCCGGCATGATCCGCCAGGAGGCGGCCGGGATTTATGCCTTCCTGCCGTTGGGCTTTCGCGTGCTGCAAAAGGTCTGCGCCATCGTGCGCGAGGAGCAGGACCGCTCCGGCGCCATCGAGCTGTTGATGCCGACGATCCAATCGGCCGACCTGTGGCGCGAGAGCGGCCGCTACGAGGCCTATGGCAAGGAGATGCTGCGCATCAAGGACCGCCACGAGCGCGACATGCTCTACGGCCCGACCAACGAGGAAATGATCACCGAGATCTTCCGCGCCTATGTACGCTCCTACAAGGATCTGCCGCTCAACCTCTACCACATCCAATGGAAGTTCCGGGACGAGGTACGGCCCCGGTTCGGGCTGATGCGCGGGCGCGAATTCCTGATGAAGGACGCCTATTCGTTCGACCTCGATTTCGAGGGCGCCAAGCACGCCTATAACCGCATGTTCGTCGCCTATTTGCGCACCTTCGCCCGGCTTGGGCTTGCGCTCGATCCCGATGGTGGCGGAAAGCGGACCGATCGGCGGCAATCTATCCCACGAATTCATCATCCTTGCCGACACCGGCGAGAGCGAAGTGTTCTGCGACCGGGAATATCTCGATTTCGAAGTTCCCGGCCCCGAGGTCGATTTCGAACATGTCGGCCGGCTGCAGGCCATTGTGGATAAGTGGACCTCGCTCTATGCCGCCACCTCGGAGAAGCACGACGTGGCGGCCTTCGAAGCGCTGCCGGCCGACAAGCGCGTCGTCGGCGCGCGGCATCGAAGTCGGCCACATTTTCTATTTCGGCACCAAATATTCCGAGCCGATGAAGGCCGTCGTGACCGGCCACGACGGGGTCGAGCGGCCGGTGCATATGGGCTCCTACGGCATCGGGCCGAGCCGGCTGGTGGCGGCCATCATCGAGGCCTCCCATGACGACGCCGGCATCGTATGGCCGGAGGCGGTCGCTCCCGTTCAAGGTCATGATCCTCAACCTGAAACAGGGCGGCGCCGACACCGACAAGGCCTGCGAAGCAGCTTTATGCCGCGCTTCACCGGCAAGGGCGTCGACACCCTCTATCACGACCTTGACGAGCGGCCCGGCGCCAAATTCGCCACCGCCGATCTGATCGGCATTCCCTGGCAAATCCTGGTCGGGCCGCGCAGCCTCGCCGAAGGCAAGGTCGAGGTGAAGCGCCGTGCCGATGGCGCAGCGGGAACTCATGACGGTTGCCGACGCCATCGCGCGGTTGAGCGCATGAAGCTGTGCGCGGCGACGGTTTGACGCGAATTCATGCGGCTTGAAACCGCCAGAATCGTGTGAAACTCGGGGTGACTCACGGGGACCTGACATGCACATGGCCGACTCGACCGGCACCCGACCCTTTTCGCGCCTATGAGTGGATGTTATCGCTGCGCTATCTGCGGGCGCGGCGCAAAGAGGGTTTATCTCGGTCATCGCCGGGTTCTCGTTCCTCGGCATCATGCTCGGCGTCGCCACCCTGATCATCGTCATGGCGGTGATGAACGGGTTCCGCCAGGAGCTGCTGACCAAGATCCTGGGTCTCAACGGCCATCTTCTGATCCAGCCGCTGGAATCGCCGCTGACCGATTACGCGGCCGTCGCCGACCGCGTCTCCAAGGTTCCCGGCATCTATCTCGCCGCGCCGCTGGTCGAGGGCCAGGCGCTGGCGTCGTCGCCGTTCAACGCCTCGGGCGTCGTCGTCCGCGGCATGCGCGGCGCCGACCTGATGAAGCTCACGCAGGTGTCCAAGAACATCAAGCAGGGCACGCTCGCCGGCTTCGACGACGGCCAGGGCATCGCCATCGGCGCCCGGCTTGCCGAGCAGCTTTCGGTGCGCGCCGGCGACAATCTCACGCTTGGTGGCGCCGCGCGGCGCGGTGACGCCGATGGGCACGACGCCGCGCATCAAGGCCTATAAGATCGCCGCGGTCTTCGAGATCGGCATGTCCGAATACGATTCCGCCTTCGTCTTCATGCCGCTCACCGAGGCGCAGGCCTATTTCAACCGCACCGGCGACGTCACCGCGATCGAGGTCTATACCGACGATCCCGACCGTATCGACAGCTTCCGCAAAGCCGTCACCGACGCCGCCGGGCGGCCGATCTATATGGTCGACTGGCGCCAGCGCAACGCCACCTTCTTCAATGCGCTTCAGGTCGAGCGCAATGTGATGTTCCTGATCCTCACGCTGATCGTGCTGGTGGCGGCGCTCAATATCGTCTCCGGCTTGATCATGCTGGTCAAAGACAAAGGCAGCGACATCGCCATCCTGCGCACCATGGGCGCCACCCAAGGCGCGATCATGCGGGTGTTCCTCATCACCGGCGCCTCGATCGGCGTCGTCGGCACCGGCGTCGGTTTCGTCATCGGCGTGATCGTCTGCGCCTATATCGAGGACATCCGCCGCTTCCTGTCGTGGCTGACCAATACCGAACTGTTCTCGCCGGAGCTTTATTTCCTGTCGCAGCTGCCGGCGCATATGAACGTCAAGGAAACCACCGCGGTCGTGGTCATGGCGCTCGGGCTGTCGCTTTTGGCGACGCTCTATCCGTCATGGCGCGCGGCGCGGCTCGATCCGGTCGAAGCGCTGCGCTATGAATGATCGGGCGCAATGGATGACACCACCACGATAGCCGGGGCCGCCACGTCGATACTCGACAATGACGAGCAGCCGCTGGTCTTCCTGCACGGCATCTGCCGGCAATTCCGCCAGGGCGATGCGACGCTCGACGTGCTGCGCGGCGCCGAGCTCGCGGTATGGGCCGGTCAATCGGTGGCGCTGGTCGGGCCGTCCGGCGCCGGCAAATCGACGCTGCTGCACATCGCCGGCCTTCTCGAACATCCCGACGCCGGCGAAGTCTATATCGACGGCGCGCCGACCACGCACCTCTCCGACATTGCGCGCACCCGGATCCGCCGCACTGAAATCGGCTTCGTCTATCAGTTCCATCATCTGCTGCCGGAATTCTCGGCGCTGGAAAATGTCGTGCTGCCGCAGATGATCCGCGGCCTGTCGCGCCGCGAGGCGCGCGCGCGGGCGAGCGAGCTGTTGAGCTATCTCGGGCTCAAGGACCGGCTCACCCACCGGCCGGCCGAGCTTTCCGGCGGCGAACAGCAGCGCGTCGCCATCGCGCGCGCGGTCGCCAATGCGCCGCGCATTCTGCTGGCCGACGAGCCGACCGGCAATCTCGACGTCCACACCGCCGATCACGTCTTCGCCACGCTCAATCAGTTGGTGCGCGCCTCGGGGCTCGCCGCCATCATCGCCACCCACAACATGGACATCGCCGCGCAGATGGATCGCCGCGTCACCATTCGCGACGGCTTGATCGTCGAACTGGCCTGATCCGTTCAGGGCCGGACGCGGTGCTTATGCGGCCCGGTCGGCGGATGATACGTGTTGTTCGGCTCGCAAAAGCCGCCGATGCCGCTGACATCGGCCTGGCACTGCGCAAAGCTCACAAAGCCGCAATTGGTGCCTCTCGTTGCCGTTGCCGTAATAGGCGCACCACGGATAGTTCTGCGCCTGCGCGGGGGTGCCGAGCGCGGCGGCCGGCGATGCAGAACAGCCGCATAGAAATCAGTCCGGTCTTCATCTTGTTCTCCTTTTCGTTTCGATAACGCACGAAGCCGGATTGCGTTCATCGCGGCCGCATTGCTCGCGTTTCAGGAATGCTGGCCGGGACGGCGCTTGCGCGCGTGGCGGGCCGTGCGCTGTGCGGCGGCCGCCGGCCGATGTATAGGTTATTGCGGTCGCAATAGCCGCCGCTGCCTTGAATTGTGATCCGGCATTGCGCCTCGGTCGAGAAGCCGCAATTGGTGCCGGCGCCGTCGGCGAAATTCGAGCACCACGGATAATTTTGCGCCCGCGCGCCGCCGGCGCTTAAAGCGCCGGCGGCTATGATTGCGGCCGCGAGCAACAGCGACCGCCTTGCAGTCCACAGCGGCCGTGGCAACGGCTCAGGAGTGCTTTCGGGCATGGTGAGGCGCCACCCGGTGAACCGGCCGCGCGGGCCCGGGCGGCTTGTAAGTATTGTTCGCGATGCAGAAGCCGCCCATGCCGCGCACCGTCAGCATGCACTGGTCGAAGCTGACAAAGCCGCAATTCATGCCGCCGCCGTTTTTGCCGCTGTATTGCGCGCACCAGGGATAGTTCTGCGCCTCGGCTCGGCTTGCCGTCAGCACGCCGGTAAGGATGACTCCGGCCAGGATAACGAGCGTCGACAACAAACGCGTCATGGAAGCCTCCTTGGAGCGCCTCGCTTGCTTGCGCGAGCTTCTGTTTTAAACACCGCGGGCGGGGTTCAATTCGCCCGGCGGTGCGCCGGTCGCGCTTTCGTGAGCGGGCGGGCACCGGACGAAAACGGGGCCGCTTCGTCAGCGGCCCCGCCCGATAGTTTTCGCCGATTCCGCGGATCAGCGGCAGGGGCGGCACCAGCAGCGATAGGGACCGCAGGCGCGGACGAAGCCCGGCGGACACCAGCGGCCAAAACCGCGGCAGGCGGCCTTTTCGATCGGCGTGAAGTCTTTGACCTGGGCGTGAATGCCGGCGGCGCCTGGGGCCTGGGTTTGCGCATTGGCCGCAAATGCCGTCACGCCCAGCATCAGTGCGGCGGCGGTCAAAGTCAGCGTCAGTTTTCGCATGAAACTCTCCTCCTCATCTGTAAGCCCAAATCGGTGAGTCCAAGTTTGTGAGCCCGAAGCTGCCAGCCTAAATTTGCAAACCAGTTTGTCGGCCAGTCGGCTTAACGTGTGGCCTATAGACGAGCAGTGCTACGGCGCGGCGACAACGCAACTCTCCGAGGCCCGGTTCCGGCGCCGCAGGTCGGGGCAGGCTCGGCGATTATAGCTCCGAGTTCGCGCGGGCGGCGCGGCTCTTCTCGCGCAATGGCGCACCTGCGCCGGCGCATGGGTATCGGAGTAGCGGGAACGCCGGCGACTGACGGGACGACGCGGCGGACGCTATTTGCGCTCGGCGCCGGCGACCTTGCCGGTCTTGGGATTGACCAGATGGGTGCGAGAGCATGCGTTGCACGTGATCGACTGATAGCTGTCGCCGTCAGGCACCGGATCGGACACCAGACCTTGCACGCTGTAGCCCGTCACCGGACATCGGAATAAGAACGCGGTCATCGCGGATTCATAAAAGCGCAACGGCGGCCGGAAAATTACGCAATTGTACGTAGCCGCATGACGGTTGAGCCATGCGCTGCGCGCATATGAATTCAGGTGGTTGATCTCGATCAAGGCAACCAGGCGACGTGCATGAGATCGGCACGCCATGTTCGACCGCCTCGAAAAACTGATCCGCGATAGGCCCGGCCTGACGGCGACAGAACTCGCTCGGGCGCTGTACGGCGATGACGGCTATCACGAGCGCGTCGGCGGCGCGTGCCGCGCCCTGGTCCAGGACGGCAAGGTCGAGCGGCGCGGCAACGGCGGGCCGGGCGATCCGTTTACCTATTACCCGGCGCAACCCGCTGCGGCGCGATAGCGCCGGCGCTGGCAACCTATCCGCCGTGGGCGCATATTGCTGTGATGATGGACGTCGATTCTGACAAAAGGCCGGTCATGGAGCCCTTTCCCGACAAGGAAGGCACCGGCTGGCATGTAATTATCCGTTATCGCGAGGGCCACGAACGCCGGATCGAAGGCTTTGCCGGCAAAGCAGAGGCGGTCGATTGGATCGAAGCCAATCTCACGCAGGTGGATAAGTGACCTCGCGGCTTTAACACTGTTCGGGCTGCAGGCCTCCTGCCTTGGGTAGTGGGTCGCTTGAGATAAGCCAGCCCGAATAGGGCTTGCGACCTCAGCCCGGGCGCGCATAGTCGGCCTCATGGCCGTGCTGCGGATGCTCAATCAGGCGATGGCGCGGGGCGCATAACCGCGCGCATATTATTGTTGACGTTTTGGTAAATTTCGCCTATACGATTGCAGATATTAGACTTTCAGGGGAACGTTTTGTCCAAGCCATTGAAGGAATACGTCCAACAAGTGCTCGCTGAGCATGACCGGGGCGAGAAAATCCGCCAAGCTCTCGAGTACGCGAACATGACTGTGACGGCGCTCGCCGCCAGTGCTACGTGGCGGCGGAAGGGGACGCGCCGCGCGATCTTTTGGGAGCTGGCGGTTGATAAGCTGATCGAGCTGACGCAGGGCGATCCCGGCCTCTACGTTCACGAGCATCACGATACGGTTTCCTTCATCTTCGATGACGCGGTGTTGGTTCGCTTGAAAAAGGCGGACATGGGCTTGCATTCCAGCAATTACCCGACGCCGTTAGCACAGCTTTTCCATGAACATGAAGCCGATCTGTTCGGCTTTGCCGGATTACAGCGTATCGAGGCGGTTTATATCCCGAACCGCTTTGACACCGACATCATCTGGACGGGCATCGTCGCTCGCGACGGTCATATCCAGATTTGGCACGTTGAACTGGTCGCGCCCGCGATTGCGCCCATCGTGCCGCTGCCACAGCCGGCGCAGCCGACAGCCGACGATTTAGCGAAGCTGAAGAATCAGGCAAAAGACGCAGACCGGAAGACGGGCAATGGGGACTGATGCCGGACAAATTCAATCATGTGTTACTGCTGCTGGCACGGCAGTATCGGGAGAGGAGTCAAGCTCTGAGGTCGCGCGTGCGGCCGGCCTAAATCAAGGGCATTACTCGCGAATTGAGAACGGCCTTCTCCCCGAGGGACCATCGGAAGACAGCGTGGCGCGGATCGCCAAGACGCTATCGTTCCCCACGGCATTTTTCTATCAGAATGAACAGGCTGTCGGGATGCCGCTCAGCGTGCATCCCTTTACGCGGAAGAAGCAAAGCGTCGCCGACCGCGATCTGAAGCGAATTTATGCCGAACTTAATTTTCGGCTGATCCACTTACGCAAATTCCTAACAGCCATAGACACGAAGCAGGTGTTGCCGCTGCCGTTGATCGATGTTGACGAAGGCGGCGGACCGCGCAAGATCGCGCGCACGATCCGCATAGCATGGAGAATCCCCTCCGGGGCCTATTGCAAATTTGACCGCACTCGCCGAGCGCGCTGGCATCATCGTGGTGTGGTGCGACTTCGCCGCGGCCATCGATGGCGTGACCATGATGGCCGATCACATGCCGCCCTGCGTCTTCCTGAATAAAACTGCACCCGCAGATCGCTTGCGCGCGTCTCTGGCACACGAATTGGGGCACGCCGTCATGCACCGCGTTCCCACTGATACGATGGAAGATGAAGCTTACACTTTCGGTGCGGAGCTTTTGGTACCGGAAAAAGAATTGCGACGGGATCTGATCGGTATCCGCTTTGACCTTAAGACGCTCGCACGCCTCAAGCTCAAGTGGCGGGTGTCTATGCAATTCCTGTTGTATCAGGCGCAGGAGATCGGATGTGTGAGCCAGTATCAAGCCGAATATCTCTGGAGAAAGATTGCGAAGTACGGCTGGCGAACTCGTGAGCCCGCCGAAACCGACCTCGCTCCGGAGCCTCCAAATTTATTCCTACATATTCTAAAGTTACATTCTGACGATCTTGGGTATGGAATGAGCGAATTTTCAGACCTTTTGCACATGCAGCCAAACGACCTTCGGTCCCTCTATGGGCTCCAAGAGGCGCGGTCGGGCGCACAACTTCATTTAATCAAATAACCATTTCTACTTGATGGTAAGAGGCATGGAGGCCGAGCAAGCCGCGGCAGGAAAGCTCCTAGGAGATCGGCGAAAACAGGAGCGGCGGCCGCTTTTTACGTGAAAACACTTCCTCGGTATGGTGACCCGCTAGAGCCGGTGTATGGCTTTAAAAGTCGTGCAGAGGCGGTACGTTGGATTGCGGCTGATCGCGCCAAGCCTCGACCAGGGCGCCGGCCAAAGCTCTCGGCCTAGAGGTGCTATGACCACCACCGCAAAAGCTTTCTTGGTACTATTTGCGCTTGGGGCGATTTTAGCGGCGTGGATGGGGCGCCTAAGCACAACCCACACCGGAACTGGCTTCGGCGTGATCGTAACCGACCGCTGGACCGGGACGGTTTACGACTGCGGCGGCGGGGTACCATGCCAAGCGGTCTATCCGAAGTAATTAGAATGCTCCCACCCACTACCTCCCCTTGACTCCAGAACGTAAGAGGAACTATGTTCCCTGTTCGTTCATGGTGGAAGGGAGTGGGGACATGGTTCGCCGTTTTGCCGAAGAAGCGATGGCACTGGCATCGCTGAGCTTGTTTCTGGGGACGGTTGCGGTGTGGGCGCAGGTGCTCGGGGTGTTCTGAGCGCGGCTTCGCTGTATGGCGCGAAACTGCGGGGACAAAAGCGTCGCGGATGGTCGCATGAGTCCCTTTGGCGCCCAGAATTGTGCGAGACCACGGGATAACCGCCGTCGTCCGCCAGCGAGTAGCCATGGCCGCATCAGCATCCGCCGCTCCGCCGTTCGTCCATCTGCACGTTCACTCCTCTTATTCGCTGCTGGAGGGCGCGCTGACTATCGCGCGGCTCGCCGAACTCGCCAAAAAGGACCGCCAGCCGGCGTTGGCGCTGACCGACACCGACAACATGTTCGGTGCGCTCGAATTCTCCGAAAAGATCGCCGGCGACGGTGTCCAGCCGATCATCGGCTGCGCGCTCGGCATCGATTTCGGCGATGTGGAGGTCCGCGCCGGCACGCACGCGGAAACCTGGCCGCGCATCGTGCTGCTGGCCGCGACGAAGCCGGCTATCGCAACCTGATGCGGCTTTCGTCGCGCGCTTTTCTCGAGTCGCGCGCCGCAGGAGCGGCCGCACCTTAAGCTCGATTGGCTCGACGGCGAGACCGCGGGCCTGATCGCGCTCACCGGCGGCATGAACGGACCGCTCGACACCGCCATTGTCGGCGGCCAGAACGCGCTGGCGCTGTCGCGCTGCGAGACGCTGCAGCGGCTGTTCGGCGACCGGCTCTATATCGAATTGCAGCGCCACGGCATGCCGGCGGAGCGCACGGCGGAGCCGGCGCTGATCGAAATCGCCTATGCGCTCGGCATTCCGCTGGTCGCGACCAACGAGCCGTTCTTCGCCACGCGCGACGATTACGAAGCCCACGATGCGCTGTTGTGCATCGCCGAAGGCAAGGCTGATCGCCGACACCGATCGGCGGCAATTGACGGTGGAGCACCGCTTCAAGAGCCGCGCCGAAATGGCGGCGCTGTTCGCCGATCTGCCGGAGGCGCTGGCGGCGACCGTCGAGATCGCGCAGCGTTGCGCCTTCCGTCCGCGCACCCAGTCGCCGATCCTGCCGCGCTTCATCGCCGCCGGCAGCGACGGCAACGAGTCGCAGGAGGCCGAAGCGCTCCGCCGCGCTGCGCAGGCCGGCTGCAGCGGCGGCTTAAGCGTTACGGCGTCGCGCAGGGCCAGACCGCCGAGGATTACGAGGCGCGGCTTGACTTCGAGCTCGGCGTCATCGCGCGCATGAAATATGCCGGCTACTTCCTCATCGTCGCCGACTTCATCCAATGGGCCAAGGCGCAGGGCATTCCGGTCGGGCCGGGCCGCGGCTCCGGCGCCGGCTCGCTCGTCGCCTATTCGCTCACCATCACCGATCTCGATCCGATCCGCTTCGGGCTCCTGTTCGAGCGCTTCCTCAATCCCGAGCGCGTGTCGATGCCGGACTTCGACGTCGATTTCTGCCAGGACCGGCGCGACGAAGTCATCCGCTACGTGCAGGAGCGCTACGGCCGAGACCGCGTCGCGCAGATCATCACCTTCGGCACGCTGCAGGCGCGCGGCGTGCTGCGCGACGTCGGCCGCGTGCTGCAGATGCCCTATGGCCAGGTCGACAAACTGTGCAAGCTCGTGCCGCAAAATCCGACGGCGCCGGTCACGCTGAAAAACGCCATCGAGGACGAGCCGCGGCTGCAGGCGGCGAGCGCGACGCCGAGCCGGTGATGCGCCGCGCCTTCGACATCGCGCAGAAGCTCGAAGGCCTCACCGCCATGCCTCGACGCACGCCGCCGGCATCGTCATCGCCGACCGCGCCGCTCAACGAACTGGTGCCGCTCTATCGCGATCCGAAATCGCTGATGCCGGTGACGCAGTTCAACATGAAATGGGTCGAGCCGGCGGGCCTGGTGAAGTTCGACTTCCTCGGCCTCAAAACGCTGACCGTGCTCGATCGTCGCGGTGAAGCTCGTGCGCCGGCGCGGCATCGACATCGATCTCTCCAATCTGCCGCTCGACGACACCAGAAATCCTACGAGATGCTGGCGCGCGGCGAAACGGTCGGCGTGTTCCAGGTTGAAAGTCGCGGGCATGCGCCGGGCGCTGGTCGACATGCGCCCCGACCGTTTCGAGGATCTGATCGTGCTGGTCGCGCTCTACCGGCCGGGCCCGATGGCGAATATCCCGACCTATTGCGCGCGCAAGCTCGGCCACGAGCGCACCGACTATCTGCATCCCAAGCTGAGCCGATCCTGCAGCCGACTTACGGCATCATCACCTATCAGGAGCAGGTGATGCAGATCGCGCAGCGATCTCGCCGGCTATTCGCTCGGCGAAGGCCGACCTCCTGCGCCGCGCCATGGGCAAGAAGATCCGCAAGGAGATGGCGACGCAGCGCGACAGCTTTATCTCCGGCGCGGTCGAGCGCGGCATCGGCCACGCCGACGCCGAGGCGATCTTCGAGGCCTGCGCCAAGTTCGCCGACTACGGCTTCAACAAATCGCACTCGGCGCCTTACGCGCTTCTGACCTATCAGACCGCCTATATGAAGGCGAATTATCCGGTCGAGTTTTTGGCGGCGTCGATGACGCTCGATATGGGCAATACCGACAAGCTCGCCGAATTCCGCGCCGAGGCCGAACGGCTCGATCTGAAGGTCGAGCCGCCGTCGATCAACCGCTCCGGCCGTCGAATTCGAGGTCGGCGGCAACACCATCCATTACGCGCTCGCGGCGCTGCGCGGCGTCGGCCGCCAGGCGGTCGAGACCATCGTCGCCGCGCGCGGCGAAACGGCCGTTCGCCGATCTTGCCGATTTCGGCCGCCGCATCAATCCGCGCGCCGTCAACAAGCGCGTGCTGGAAAGCCTGGTCGCCGCCGGCGCCTTCGACACCGTCGAGCCGAACCGCGCCCGCGCCATGCCGCCGTCGATGCGCTGCTCGCCACCGCGCAACGCACCCACGACGACGCGGCGCGCGGCCAATCGGAATTGTTCGGCGGCGCCGCCGCCGCCGCGGCGCCGATCATGGTGCCGGCAGCCTCGAGCCGTGGCTGCCGGCGGAGCGGCTGCAGCGCGAATACGAAGCGGTCGGCTTTTTCCTCTCCGGCCATCCGCTCGACGATTATGCCGCCGCGCTCAAGCGGCTGCGCGTGCAGTCGTGGTCGGAATTCGCCCGCGCCGTCAAAGAACGGCGCAGGCGCCGGCCGCGTCGCCGGCACCGTGGTGGCGCGCACCGAGCGGCGCACCAAGACCGGCAGCAAAATGGGCATCATCGGCCTGTCCGATCCCAGCGGCCATTACGAGGCGGTGCTGTTCGCCGAAGGACTGGCGCAATATCGCGATCTGTTGGAGCCGGGGACGGCGGTGCTGCTGTTCCTCACCGCCGAGGTGCAGGCCGACGAAGTGCGCGCCCGCATCCAATCGGTCGAGCCGCTCGACGAGGCGGCGGCCAAGATGCAGCGCGGGCTGCGCGTGTTCCTGCGCGACCTGGATGCCGCTTCGCGAGCGTCGCCAAGCGGCTGCAGTCGATGAAAAACGGCGGCGCGCGCAACGGCGGCGAGCGCGGCAGGCGAGGGCGAAGTCAGCATGGTCCTGCTGCTGCGCAACGGCAGCGAGGTCGAGGTCAAGTTGCCCGGACGCTTCAAGGTCTCGCCGCAGATCGCCGGCGCGATCAAAGGCGGTGACCGGCGTGGTCACTGTGAGGCGCTTCTAACGCCAGTTGCGGCCGTCTCGCGTACGCGTGGACCCGTTCCGCACCGCATTTTGGCCGCATTGCGCTTTATTTCGCAGCTTTCCGACAATATATGACGCGGCCGCGGGCGAGCTTCCGCTCAATTCTCCGGCCATACGGCAATCCAACGACATGGCTCCGCTTACTGCAACTCAAGGACATCGCGCTCACCTTCGGCGGGACGCCGCTCCTGACCGACGCCGAGCTCGCGTCGGCGCCGGCGAGCGGGTCTGCCTGGTCGGGCGCAACGGTTCCGGCAAATCGACGCTGTTGAAGATGGCGGCAGGCCTGGTCGAGCCCGACCGCGGTTCGGTTTTCCTGCAGCCGGGCGCGCTGGTGCGCTATTTGCCCCAGGAGCCCGATTTCTCCGGCTTTGCCTCGACGCTCGCTTATGTCGAGGCCGGATTGCGGCCGGACGACGGCGATTACGCCGCGCGCGCGATGCTGGAACAGCTCGGGCTCACCGGCAGCGAAGAGCCCGGCCATCTGTCCGGCGGCGAGGCGCGGCGCGCGTCGCTGGCGCGGGTTCTGGCCGCCATCGCCCGATATCCTCCTCCTCGACGAGCCGACCAACCATCTCGATCTGACCACCATCGAATGGCTGGAGCGGGCGCTCGACGCCAGCCGCGCCGCGCTGGTCTTGATCAGCCACGATCGCCGGCTGTTATCGACGCTGTCGCGCAGCACGGTCTGGCTCGACCGCGGGTCGACGCGGCGGCTCGATCGCGGCTTCAGCCATTTCGAGGAGTGGCGCGACGCGGTCCTGGCGGAAGAAGAGCGCGAGCAGCACAAGCTCGGCCGCAAAATCGTCGCCGAGGAACACTGGCTGCGCTACGGCGTCACCGGCCGGCGCAAGCGCAATATGCGCCGGGTCGGAGAATTGCGGGCGCTGCGCGACGAGCGCCGCAACTACCGGGCCGCCGCCGGCAATGCGACGATGATCGCGGCACCGCAACGCCGTCGGGGGCGCTGGTGATCGACGCCGTGGACCTCGGCAAGTCCTATGGCGACAACGCCGATCGTCCGCGATTTCTCCATTCGCGTGCGGCGCGGCGACCGCATCGGCATCGTCGGACCGAACGGCAGCGGCAAGACCACGTTGATCAACCTGTTGACCGGCGTGACGGCGCCGGATCACGGGCACGGTGCGGCTCGGTTCGGCCCTCGAGATTGCGGCGCTCGATCAGCACCGCGACAGCCTCGACCCCGGCGTGACCGCCACGCAAGCCTTAACGGGCGGAGACGATCGGCAGCGGCAATGGCGACACCGTGATGGTCAACGGCAAGCCGCAGGCACGTCATCAGCTATCTGAAGGATTTTCTGTTCACGAGCGAGCAGGCGCAGACCCCGCTCGGCAAGCTTTCGGGCGGCGAGCGCGGCCGGCTGATGCTGGCGAAGGTGCTCGCCAAGCCTTCGAACCTGCTGGTGCTCGACGAGCCGACCAACGATCTCGATATGGAAACGCTCGACGTGCTCGAGGACATGCTGGCCGAATACAAAGGAACCGTCCTCCTGATCAGCCACGATCGCGATTTTCTCGACCGGCTGGTGAGCGGCGTGATCGCGCCGGAAGGCGACGGGCGGTGGCTCGAATATGCCGGCGGCTACAGCGACATGCTGGCGCAGCGCGGCGCCGATCTGGCGCGCCGGAGCGCCGAAGCCGGACAGCGCGCAAAGCGCCCCATGACGCGCCTTCGCCGATCGCGGCGCCCCGCGCGCCGCGAAACGCCGGCTCGCATTCAAGGACAAGCACGCCCTCGAAACGCTGCCGGAAACCATCGCGACCCTGCAAAGCGAAGCCAGCGCGCTGCAGACGAGGCTCGAAGAGCCCGGGTTCTATGCGCGCGACCGTGCCGGCTTCGAACAAGCGACCGCGGCGCTCGGCGAGCTGCAGCGCAAGATCGCGGCAGCGGAGAACCGATGGCTGGAGCTTGAAATGCTGCGCGAAGAAATCGCCGGTGTCGGCGATCCGGCGTGATGACGGTTTCCCCTCGCCATTTCGCGCGGCGCACGATAAGAAGCGGCCGCATCATCCCCCACCATTTCGGCGGCGCTTGGAATCCCGGCATGCTTCGGATTGAGAATCTCGTTTTTGACGCCTGGGGCCGCCGCTTTTTCGACGGCGCCAGCGTGGCGATACCGGCCGGCGCCAAAGTCGGTCTGGTCGGCCGCAACGGCGTCGGCAAATCGACCTTGTTCAAGCTCATTACTCGGCGACCTGCGGCCGCTGGGCGGCGATATCCTGCTGCCCAAGGCAGTCGCGCATCGGCTCGGTCGATCAGGAGCATCCGGCGACGCCGGTCACGCTGCTCGACACCATGCTCGCGGCCGACACGCGGCGCGAAGAGCTGACCGCCGGCGCTGGAGACCGCGGCGCCGGAGGAGCTTGCCGAAATCTATCAGCATCTTAACGCCATCGATGCCGATCGCGCGCCGGCCAGCGCCGCCGAAATCCTCAACGGCCTGGGCTTCTGCACCGCCGACCTGCAGCGGCCGATGGCGGAATTTTCCGGCGGCTGGCGCATGCGCGTGGCGCTCGCGGCGGCGCTGTTCGCCGAGCCCGATCTGCTGTTGCTCGACGAGCCGACAAATTATCTCGATCTCGAGGGCGCGCTGTGGCTCGAGGCGCGGCTGAAGAAATATCCGAACACGGCGCTGATCATCAGCCACGATCGCGAGCTCCTGAACAACTCGGTCGACGCGATCCTGCATTTGAGCGCCGGGCAAGCTCGAATCTTTACAGTGGCGGCTACAACAATTTCGAGACGCGGCGCGCCGAGAAGAGCGCGGCTGCAGACCGCCACCCAGGCCAAGCAGGAGGCCGAGCGCGCGCATCTGCAGAAATTCATCGACCGCTTCCGCGCCAAGGCGAGCAAGGCAACGCAGGCGCAGTCGCGCATCAAGCGTCTCGCCAAGCTCGAGCCGATCGCGGAGGTGGTCGAGGAGCGCGTGGCGCCGTTCATCGTGCCGTCGCCGAGCACGGCCGCTGGCGCCGCCGCTTCTGGCGCTCGAGGCGCCGTCGGTCGGCTATGACGGCAAGCCGGTCTTGCGCAACCTCAATCTGCGGCTCGACGTCGACGACCGCATCGGCCTTCTCGGCGTCAACGGCGCCGGCAAATCGACCTTCGCCAAGATGCTGGCGGGCGCGCTGCCGCTCATGTCCGGTCACGATGAAGCGCGAGCAGCGCATCGGGTCGGCTGGTTCCATCAGCACCAGATCGAGGCGCTCGATCCCGAAGATACGCCGCTCGACATTCTGCGCCGCGAGCGGCCCGAGGACAGCGAATCGTCGCGCCGCTCGCGGCTGGCGCAATTCGGCCTGT
Source organism: uncultured Alphaproteobacteria bacterium (assembly GCA_963827465.1). Lineage (GTDB taxonomy): Bacteria > Pseudomonadota > Alphaproteobacteria > Rhizobiales > Xanthobacteraceae > BOG-931. The sequence continues at coordinate 119,588 of CAWHBC010000038.1, read as the reverse complement.
CCTTCGACAAGCAGGACACCACCGTCGCCAATCTGTCCGGCGGCGAGCGCGCGCGGCTTTTGCTCAATCTCATCGCCATGGCGGCGCCGCATCTGTTGATCCTCGACGAGCCGACCAACCATCTCGATATCGACAGCCGCCGGGCGCTGCTTGACGCGCTCAACGACTATGAAGGCGCGGTCATTCTCATCACCCATGACCGCTCGCTGATCGAGCTCGTCGCCGACCGGCTGTGGCTCACCGCCGACGGTCAGATCAAGCCGTTCGCCGGCGACATGGACGACTACGCCCGCTTCGTGCTGGAGCGCGCCAGGATGGCGGCGCGCGGTCCGGCGCAAAACGGCAATGGCCGCGCCGCGCCGGCCGGTTTGGCCGATGCCCGCGACGCTGCCCGGCTCGCCGGCCAAAAAGGCCGCCCAGGAGGCGCGCTTCGCGGCCAAGAAAGCCGCTTAGAAGCGGCGCCGGCGGGGTATTAAACCGGCGAGGCTTGTTGCGCCGGCAGGGCCGATCCCTATATAAGCGCCGCCAACTCTCACACGCGGACCTTGGCCTTAAACAGCCGTCCGGTGTCCGGCCAAGGGGTCTCCCGTTTGGCCGGGCTCTCGGTCCGCGGCGGATCAACCGGAGAACGATCATGGCGCTGCCCGACTTCAGCATGCGCCAGCTTTTGGAAGCTGGCGTTCACTTCGGCCATCAATCCCATCGCTGGAACCCGAAGATGGCCGAGTACATCTTCGGCACCCGCAATAATATTCACATCATCGATCTGACGCTCATCGGTGCCGATGCTGCACCGCGCGCTGCAGGCGGTCAGCGATACGGTCGCGCAAGGCGGCCGCATCCTGTTCGTCGGCACCAAGCGCCAGGCGCAGGACGCCATCGCCGAAGCCGCCAAGAAATCGGCGCAATATTACGTCAATTCGCGCTGGCTCGGCGGCACGCTGACCAACTGGAAGACGGTGTCCAATTCGATCAAGCGGCTGCGCGCGCTCGAGGAGATGCTGTCGTCCAACGAGGCGCAGGGCTACACCAAGAAAGAGCGGCTGACGCTTGCAGCGCGAGCGCGACAAGCTCGACCGCTCGCTCGGCGGCATCAAGGACATGGGCGGACTTCCCGACCTCGTCTTCGTCATCGACACCAACAAGGAAGACATCGCGATCAAGGAAGCGCGCCGGCTCGACATTCCGGTCGCCGCCGTCGTCGATACCAATTCCGATCCGAACGGCATCACCTATGTCGTGCCCGGCAACGACGACGCCAGCCGCGCGATTACGCTCTATTGCGATCTGGTCGCCAAGGCGGCGATCGACGGCATTTCGCGGGCGCAAGGTTCCCATGGCATCGATGTCGGCGCCGCGGCCGAGCCGAGTCGTGGAAGAAATGCCGGCCGAGACCAACAAGCTCGGCTTCGAGCAGCTGTCGGGACCGCGCGGCGTCGCCGACGATCTCAAAAAGCTGCCGGGCGTGTCGCCGGCGATCGAGAAGCAGCTCAACGATCTCGGCATCTTCCACTTCCAGCAGATCGCCGAATTCTCGCCCGACGGCCGCCCATAATGTCGGCGAAGAGGTCGGATTGCCCGGCCGCGTCGAGAGTTGGATCGCCAAGGCCAAAGAACTGACCGCCGAGGAAGTGTAAAGGCACTTCAGCAAATGACGACCCCGATCAGCGCCTCCATGGTGAAAGAGCTCCGCGAGCAGACCGGAGCCGGCATGATGGACTGCAAGGCAGCGCTCAACGAAAGCGGCGGCAATCTCGAAGCCGCGGTCGACTGGCTGCGCAAGAAGGGCCTGTCCAAGGCGGCGAAGAAGGCGGGACGCGTCGCCGCCGAGGGTCTCGTCGGCATCGCGCTCGCCGGCAACAAAGGAATTCGTGGTCGAGGTCAATTCCGAGACCGATTTCGTCGCCCGCAACGATCTGTTCCAGGGCCTCGTCAAGATGATCGCCGATGCCGCGCTCGACCGCCGGCGCCGACGTCGAGAAAATTCTCGCCGCGCGCGTCGGCGAGCATCACCATTGCCGACGCCATCGCCGACACCATCGCCAAGGTCGGCGAGAACATGACGCTGCGCCGCGCCGCGGAGCTTTCCGTCGGCAAAGGCACTGTCGCGAGCTATGTCCACAGTCTCGGTGAGCCGACGGCCTCGGCCGCATCGGCGTTATCGTCGCCCTCGAATTCGGCCGGCAATGCCGACGAACTCAAAGCATTCGGTCGTCTCGGTGGCGATGCATATCGCCTCCGCCAATCCGCAGGCGATCGATCCGTCCGGGCCTCGATCCGGCAGCGGTGGAGCGGGAAAAGAACGTGCTCGCCGACAAGTTCAAGGCGCAGGGCAAGCCCGCGGCCATGATCGAGAAGATCGTCGAGTCCGGGCTGAAGACCTATTACAAAGAGGTCTGCCTGCTCGAACAGCCCTTCATTTTCGACGAAAAGGGCAAGCAGAGCGTGGCGCAGGCGGTCAAAGAGGCCGAGGCCAAGGCCGGCGCGCCGATCAAGATCGCGGGCTTCAGGCGCTTTGCCCTGGGTGAAGGCATCGAGCGGCCGGGCGGCGATTTCGGCGGCGAGGTCGCGGCCCTTGCCGGCACGCATTAGGTCGTAGGCGTAATCCACCGCGCCTGTTGGGTTTCGTCCGCAAATACGCTAGCCCTTAGCGTCGCGGGAATTGGGCGAGGGGCAGGCAGGATATCCCAATGGCGAAACCGAACTACCGGCGGGTGATCGTCAAGCTCTCCGGTGAAGCCTTAAGCGGTCCTGAAAAATTCGGTATTCACCAGCCGACGATCGATCGTTTTGCCGCCGATCTCGTCGCCGCCCACGATCTCGGTATCGATCTCGGCGTCGTCGTCGGCGGCGGCAACGTGCTGCGGGGCGCCAAGGTCTCCGAAGACGGCCTGTCGCGGCCGACCGCGGACGCCATGGGCATGCTGGCCACCGTCATGAATGCCTTGGTTCTGGTGGCGGCGATCGAGCGTTGCCGGGGCCAGCGCCCGGGCCATGTCGGCGCTGATCATGCCGCAAGTCTGCGAGACCTATGAGCGGCAGAGCGCGCTGCGCCATCTGGAGGATAACCGCATCATCGTTTTCGCCGGCGGCACCGGAAATCCGTATTTTACCACCGACACCACGGCGATCCTGCGCGCCGCGGAGATGGAATGCGACGCCGTGCTCAAGGCGACCGACGTCGACGGGGTTTATACCGCCGATCCGAAGCAGGACCCGAAGGCGACCCGCTACGAGCACCTCGACCACCAGGAGGCGCTGGACCGGCGGCTGAAAATCATGGATGCCACAGCCTTCGCGCTTGCCCAGGAAAACCGTATGCCTATCATCGTGTTCTCGATCCGGGAGCATGGCGCGATCGAGAACGTGCTGCGCGGCAAGGGGCACTTCACCACCGTCGGGTTAGCGTGTTCTCGCCACCCGGTGCCCACGAGCGGATTAGGAGCGTGTCATGGCAACGACGACAGTTTCGACATGAGCGATCTCAAGCGGCGCATGCAGGGCGCCGTCGCCTCGCTCAAGCAGGAGCTGTCCGGCCTGCGCACCGGACGGGCTTCGACCGCATTGCTCGACCATGTCCAGGTCGAAGCTTATGGCAACCACATGCCGCTCAATCAGCTCGCCTCGATCAGCGTGCCGGAGCCGCGGCTGCTCAATGTCCAGGTTTGGGACCGCTCCATGGTGCATGCGGTCGAGAAGGCGATCTCGGCGGCCAATCTGGGCTTGACGCCATCGACCGAAGGGCAGGTTCTGCGGTTGCGCATTCCGGAACTCAACGAGGAGCGGCGGCGCGAAATCGTCAAAGCTCGCGCATAAATACGCCGAAGGCGCGCGCGTGGCCGTCCGCCACGTCCGCCGCGACGGTCTGGACCTTCTCAAGAAGCTCGAGAAGGATCACAAGATCAGCGAGGACGAGCACAATCGGCAACGCCGCCGAAGTGCAGAAAGTGACGGATTCGACCATTGCCGAGGTCGAGAAAATGCTCGCCGGCAAGGAAAAGGAGATCATGACGGTGTGAGCGAGCGGCAAGCTCGAGGAGCAAGGTGACGCAGCCCAAGAACCAAGGCCAAGACGACCGAAGATCAGCAGCCAGATGGAGCACGCGCACGGGCGAAGGCGGCTTCGATATGCCGCGCCACGTCGCCATCATCATGGATGGCAATGGGCGCTGGGCCGCCGCGCGCGGCCTGCCGCGCGTCGAGGGCCACCGCCGCGGCGTCGAGGCGCTGCGCAAGACGGTGCGCGCGGCGAGCGATCTCGGCATTGCGGTTTTGACTATTTTTTCCTTCAGCTCGGAGAACTGGTCGCGCCCGCAATCTGAAATTCGCGATCTGTTGTCGCTGTTGCGCCGCTTCATCCGCAACGATCTCGCCGACCTGCACAAGAGCAATGTGCTGCGTCCGCATCATCGGCGAGCGCGACGACCTTTCGCCCGACATCCGCAGCCTTCTCGAAGAGGCGGAAGACCTCACGCCGCAACAATGACGGTCTCACGCTTGTGGTGGCGTTCAATTACGGCGCACGGCAGGAAATCGCGCGCGCGGCGCGCCGCCTCGCGTCGAAGTCGCGCAAGGGCGGCTTGCCGCCGGAGGCGATCACGCCGGAGCTCATTGGCGCGGCATCTCGACGCGCCCGATATTCCCGATCCGGACGTCATCATCCGCACCAGCGGCGAGCAGCGGCTGTCCAATTTCCTGCTGTGGCAGGCCGCCTATAGCGAACTTGTTTTCGTTCCGCTCCATTGGCCCGATTTCGATCGGGCGGCGCTCGAAGGCGCCATTGCCGAGTATCCGCCGGCGCGAGCGGCGCTTTGGCGGCTTGATCGCTCAGACAGGATCGTAATCACACTGGACCGGCACGACCCTGGCGCAGACGGGACTGTCGCAGCCGAGCCAGCGGCGACGCGCGCAATTTTCATGCGGCGGCTCGGCTTCCGCCTTGGTGCTGGCGCCGATCAGCGATCGCAGCTGGCCTATCTCGGCGGCTGGCTGTTCTCTGGGCCTCTGCACGCTCGCGGCGCTGGCTCATCCTTTGGGAATGGACCGTCGCTGCGTCTTTCGCGCCGCCGAGCTGCGAGTATTGGCGCCTGGAGTTGCGGCCTTGCTCTTGGCCATCGGCGCTTACCGGGGCAGGGCGGCCGGCGCCGCCATCGGCATAATCGCGCATGGGGCGTTCGCTGGCCGGCGCGGCGGTGGCGGCTTGGCCGCGCCCGCAGGTACTGCGCCGCCGATCCTGCCGGCATGGGCGGCTGGGCGGCGTGGTCTATGCCGGCGTCGCGCTACTTGGGCCCGGCGCTCCTGCGCGGCGATCGCGCAACTGGGCTTTGTGGCGCTCGCTTTTCCTGTTCGCCATCGTCTGGGCGACCGACATTTTGGCCTATTTGGTCGGCCGCGCCGTCGGCGGCCCGCTGCTTTGGCCGGCGGTAAGCCCGAAAAAGACCTGGGCGGGCGCTATTGGCGGGCTTGTCGGGGGGGTTGCCGCCGGCACGGCGGTCGCCTATGCGAGCGTTGGAACCGCACCCCTGGTCGCGGGCTTTCTGGCTATGGTCCTTTCGATCGTCGCGCAAGGCGGTGACCTATTCGAATCCGCGGTCAAACGGCGATTTGGCGCGAAAGACGCAAGCCAGCCTTATTCCGGGCCACGGTGGCGTGATGGACCGTCTCGACGGCTTTCTGGTCGCCGCTGGCGTGGCCCTTCTGATCGGCTCGCTGCATCAGGGCATGGCTGCATCCGCCCGGGGCTTATTGATATGGTAGTGGTTTCTATGGGTAGCTCGATGAAGCACAAGCAGCCGTGGCGGCGGCAAAGGCCGCCCCCGCGCAGGCCGAGCCGTCGCCTATGCCGCGATCGGTGACGTTGCTTGGCGCGACCGGCTCGATCGGCTCGAGCACCGCCGATTTGTTGCGGCGCGAATCTTCGCCGTTACCGCGTGGAGGCGGTGACCGCGCATCGCGAGGCGGCGGCACTGGCGCGCTTGGCGCGCGAGCTGAACGCGCGTTTTGCCGCAGTCGCCGACCCCGCGGCCTATGCCGAACTCAAAGCCGAACTGTCCGGCTCCGGTATCGAGGCAGCGGCCGGCGCTGCGGCTATCGTCGAAGCCGCGCAGCGGCCCGCCGATTGGGTGATGGCGGCGATTACGGGCGCCGCAAGTCTGGCGCCGACCTTGGCTGCGGCCGAGCGCGGCGCGACGGTAGCGCTGGCCAACAAGGAATGCCTCGTTTGCGCCGGCGCCTTGTTCATGCGCCGTGCCGCGGCTACCGGCGCCACGGTGCTGCCGGTCGATTCCGAACACAATGCGATTTTTCAGGCCATGAGCGCGGGTCGGCGAGAAGATATACGCCGCATTGTGCTGACCGCGTCCGGCGGGCCGTTTCGGACCTGGGCGCTCGACGATATTCGCAAGGTCACGCTGGAACAGGCGCTGAAACATCCGACCTGGTCGATGGGGCCGAAAGTCACGATCAACTCGGCGACGCTGATGAACAAGGGCCTCGAACTGATCGAGGCGCATCATCTGTTCGCGCTTGGCCCGGATCAGCTCGATGTCGTGGTCCATCCGCAGTCGATCGTGCATGGCCTGGTCGAGTTCCGCGACGGCTCGGTGATCGCGCAGCTCGGCTCGCCGGATATGCGAATTCCGATTTCCCATTGCCTGGCCTGGCCGGTGCGGATGGGCACGCCGGCACAGCGCCTCGATCTGGCGAAAGTGGCGACGCTGACCTTCGAGGAACCCGATACGATCCGCTTCCCGGCGCTGGCGCTCGCCCGCCGGGCTCTGGCGGCCGGGGGCGCGGCGCCTACCATCCTGAATGCGGCAAACGAAGTCGCGGTCCGCGAATTCGTCGAGCGGCGGCTCGGCTTTTGCGGCATTGCCTCCCTGGTGGAGGCCACTTTGGATGCTTGCGAACGCCGCGGCGAGATGGCGGAGCCCCAATCTGTCGAGGAAGCGCTCGCCATTGACCATAATGCAAGAAGGACAGCCGCCCACCTATTGCCCGAAATTGCCGCAATGGCATCCTAGGGTTAAGGATTGGCTGCGGGTTCTTGGGGGCGTCAGGCGAGCGTCATGGGGTCGTATTTGCTGTCGCATTTGCATGCGCTGGGGGGAGGCGTGCTCGGTTACCTCGTCCCTTTTCTTTTTGTCCTGAGCCTGGTCGTATTTTTTCACGAATTGGGCCATTTCCTGGTCGCTCGCCTGTGCGGCGTGCGCATTCTGGTCTTTTCCATTGGTTTTGGCCCCGAGATCGTTGGTTTTAACGATCGCCACGGGACCCGCTGGAAGATCGCCGCCATTCCGCTCGGCGGTTATGTGAAGTTCTTTGGCGACGAGAATGCCGGCAGCGTCCCTGACGCGCCGCGTTTGGAGACCATGAACGCCAACGAGCGGGAGGAAAGCTTCTTCTTCCAGCCGGTGCTCAAGCGGGCGGCCATTGTCGTTGCCGGGCCGTTGGCCAATTTCATCCTCGCCATCGCCATTTTTTCAACGATCTTTATGCTTTATGGCCGGCCGACGATGAGCGCCCGGGTCGACTCCGTTCAACCCGGCAGCCCGGCGGCTGCAGCCGGGTTCCAGCCCGGCGACCTGGTGCTGTCGATTGACGGCAAGGCGATCGGCGATTTCGAGGACATGCAAAGCATCGTCAGCGATAGCGCCGGCGAGACCCTTCACATCAAGGTCGACCGCAAGGGCACGCCGGTCGTGCTCACCGCGACGCCACAGCTTAAAGAGGTCAAGGACAATTTCGGCAACAGCCATCGCATGGGGATTCTGGGCATCACCCGTTCGATGGAGGCGACCGACCTTAAGCCGCATCCCGTGCCGCCGCCGCAAGCGCTCGTTATGGGAGCCGCAGGAAACTTGGTTCGTGATCGATCGCACGCTCAATTATATCGGCGGCGTGGTCGTGGGCCGCGAGGCGGCCGACCAGCTCGGCGGCCCAATCCGGATCGCGCAGATTTCCGGCGAGGTGGCGACCCTCGGCTTTGTGGCGCTCATCCATCTTGCTGCCGTACTTTCGGTCTCCATCGGGCTTCTGAACTTGTTTCCGATTCCCTTGCTCGATGGAGGTCACCTTTTGTTCTATTCGATCGAGGCGATGCGCGGCCGGCCGCTGTCGGAGCGGGCCCAGGAGGTAGGGTTTCGAATTGGTCTCGCGATCGTCGTCATGTTGATGATATTTGCAACTTTCAATGACATCGTTCACTTGCGGACCTCCTGAGACGGGGGTCGATGAAGCGGCCGAGGGGCGTGGCTTTGGCATTACGGGGATGGTAGAAGTGATAGAAATATCAAGACAAATTCGAAACTGACCGGCAAGAACCGAGGGAGATTTCCGAGTAACCCGCCACTGGGGGCGGCCACGAGGGGTAAAGGGCGCTTTGCGGATGGGCATGTGTGTGCGGGTAAAACGAGGGCTAGTCGTGGCCGGCTTGCTCCTCGGGCTGGTGTTTTGTGGGCTTTGGTCGGGCGTTGCCGTTGCGGCGCCGGCCGATACCGGCGTGACTGCAAGCTCCATCGTCGTCCAGGGCAACCGCCGCATCGATGCCGATACGGTGCGCTCCTACTTCAAGGTAGCGCCCGGCGAGCATCTCGACGCCGCCAAGATCGATGCCGCCCTGAAGGCGCTTTATGCCACCGGCCTGTTTCAAGATGTCCGCATCTCGCAAGCCGGCGGCAAAGCTGATCGTGACGGTGGTGGAGGCGCCGGTCATCAACAAAATCGCCTTCGAGGGCAATCACCGCATCAAAGACGAGCAGTTGCAGGAGGAAATCCAGTCGAAGGAGCGCGGCGCCTTGTCGCGCGCGAAAGTCCAGGCGGACACCCAGCGCATCATCGAGATCTATCAGCGTAACGGCCGCTTCGACGTCAAGGTCGTGCCGGAAATCATCGAGCGGCCGAACGATCGGGTCGATCTCATCTTCCAGATCACCGAAGGCGAAAAGACCGGCATTAAGAAAATCGTCTTTATCGGCAATCAGGCCTATCACGACTGGCGGCTCAAGCAGGTCATCAAAACGGCCAGAATCGAACTGGCTGAGCTTTCTGCAGACCACGGACGTCTACGATCCCGACCGCATCGAGGCCGACCGCGATCTGATCCGGCGCTTTTATCTCAAGCACGGCTATGCCGACGTGCAGGTCGTCTCGGCGACCGGCGAATACGACCCGGCGCAGAAGGGCTTCATCGTCACCTTCACGATCGAAGAGGGTGCCGCTCTATCACTTCGGCAAGATCGACATTCAATCCAACGTCCGCGCCATCGCCGCGCAGTCGTTGCAGGACGATCTGCAGATGTCTGCCGGCCAGATCTATAACGGCGAAGCGATCGAGAAGACGGTCGAGGATATGACCATTTCGCTCGCCCGGCGCGGCTATCCGTTCGGCACGGTGCGGCCGCGCGGCGACCGCAATCCCACGACGCGAACGATCGGCGTCACCTTCGTCGTCGACGAGGGCCAGCGCGCCTATGTCGAGCGCATCAACATCCGCGGCAATTACCGCACCCGCGATTACGTGATCCGGCGCGAATTGGATATCAACGAAGGCGATCCGTACAACCGCGCGCTTGGTCGACCGCGCCGAACGGCGCATCAAAAATCTGAACTTCTTCAAGATCGGTGAAAATCACCGACGAGCCCGGCTCGGCGCCCGACCGGGTGGTGATCAATATCGACGTGGTCGAGCAGCCGACCGGCGACTTCTCCGTGATGGGCGGCTATTCGACCGCCGACGGCTGGCTGGCGCAGGTTTCGGTCCAGGAGCGCAACTTGCTCGGCACCGGACGTTTTGCGCGGGCCGCCGCGACCTATGGCCAATATGTCCGCAGCGTCGAGCTGGGTTACGCCGAGCCGTATTTCCTCGATACCCGCTCCAGCATGGGCGTCGATCTGTTCGCCAAGGAGACGCTTGCCAGCACTTATCTGTCGTACGGAACGGAATCGCTCGGCGGCACGCTGAAATGGGGTCTGCCGCTGCGCGAAGACCTGTCGATTCCAATTGCGCTATTCGGCCTATACGCAGAAGATCACGCTGCCGTCCTATTTGAACGACTGCAACAATATCAATCCGGATAATTCGCAACACGTTTCCGACGCCGGCGGCGCAACGCGGCTGCGCAGCGCCGGGCCCTACGGCGGCCTATGCCACGGACTCAAGCTGCTATACCTACGGCCAGGCGTCGCTTCCGGTGCGCGTTGAACTTGCCGACGGCTCTTATCTGACGTCGATGTTCGGCTACGGGCTTGACCTACAATACGCTCGACAACAACAAAAATCCGACCAGCGGCCTGTATGTCAGCTTCGGCCAAGATTTCGCCGGCGCCGGCGGCGACGCCGCCTATCATCCGCTCGACCTTCGATTCGCGCAGCTACTACGAGGTCGTCACCGACCTCGTGAGCATGCTGCATCTGCAGGCCGGCGATATGATCGGCTTGAACAAATGTCCGACGAATGAATGCTCGTCGAGCGGCGGCTATGTGCGCATGCTCGACGACTTCAAGATGGGTCCGAATCTTGTGCGCGGCTTCCAACCGGCCGGCATAGGCCCGCGCGACATCACGGCCGGCACCACGCAACGACAATATCGGCGGCACGATGTATTGGGGCGCCAGCCTCGAATTCCAGTATCCGTTCTACTTCCTGCCCAAGGATAGCGGCTTCCGCGGCGCCGTCTTTATCGATACCGGCTCGGTATGGGGCTATAAGGGCGAAACGCAGAGTCCGGCGACCGGAGAAATCAACGGCATCATCAACGCCGTTAATCCGGCGCCGCCTCCGGCTAACATTGCCTTCGCCTGCCAATGCGGCATGCAATTCGCCGACGACGCCTCGGTGCGCGCTTCGGTCGGCGCCAGCATCATCTGGGATTCGCCGTTCGGTCCGTTGCGCTTCGATTTCGCCTATCCGTTCCTCAAGAAGTCCTACGATCGCACCCAATTCTTCGCCTTTGGCGGCGGAGCGCAATTCTGATCGCGGCGTAGGCGCCACGCCGGACGGCTATGCCCGATTTTGTCAAACCGGACTGCGAGTTGACGACCGGCGAATCGCCGCGCTGACGCGCGCCAAATTGCGCGACGGCGATCCGGCGGATCGCCGCATCCGCAACATCGCGCCGCTCGATACGGCGGCGCCGCGCGACATCAACTTTTCTCGACAGTCCGAAATATCTCGACCGATCTGGCCGGCACGCGCGCCGGGGCCTGCCTGATCGCGCCGCGCTTTGCCGCTACGGCGCCGCGCGGAGTTGCCGTTCTCGAAACGCCGCATCCCTATCCGGCCTTTGTCGCGGTGACGCGGGCGCTGTTCGCCGGCCATGCTTCGTCCGTCGTCGCTTTATGGCGTCAGCGGACGCGCCACCGCGGCCCACGTGCACCACACCGCCCGGCTCGAGGCCAACGTCACCATCGATCCGCTGGCGGTGATCGGGCCGCGCGCCCAAATCGGCGCCGGCACGGTCATCGCCGCCGGCGCCGTGATCGGTCCCGATGTCTGCATCGGGCGCGATTGCGCGATCGGCGCCGGCTCGACCATCGTTCACGCCCTGATCGGCGATCGCGTCATTATCCATCCCGGCGTGCGGATCGGGCAGGACGGCTTTGGCTATCTGCCGTCGCCGCGCGGCCATCAAAAAATTCCGCAAACCCGCCGCGTCGTCATTCAAGACGATGTCGAAATCGGCGCCAATACCACGATCGATCGCGGCGCGCACGCGCGACACCGTCATCGGCGAGGGCACCAAGATCGACAATCTCGTGCAAATCGGACACAACTGCTCGATCGGACGGCATTGTTTGATCGTCTCGCAGGTCGGCATATCCGGCAGCGTGACGGTCGGAGATTTTGCCGTGTTGGGCGGCCAAGTGGGCGTCGCCGATCACATCACCATCGGCGCCGGCGCCATGCTGGGCGCGCGAGCCGGGGTGATGTCGGACGTTCCCGCCGGCGCGCGCTGGGGCGGCTTTCCGGCCGAGCCGGGTCGGCGATTGGAAACGCGGCGTCGCTACCGATCCGCCGCCTGGTGCGCCGCGGCCGCAAATCGGAAAAAGGGCCCGAGGGAGATGGCGAATGAGCGCGACAACTGCGGAAGCCGCCGACATCCAGGAAATCCTGCGGCTCTTGCCGCATCGCTATCCGTTCCTGATGATCGATCGCATCGTCGACATTCAAGGCGAGGAACACGGCATCGGCATCAAGAACGTCACATTCAACGAGCCGCAATTTCAGGGGCACTTTCCGGGAAATCCGGTGATGCCGGGCGTGCTTTTGATCGAGGGCATGGCGCAGACGGCCGGCGTGCTGTGTCTGCGTCAGATGAGTTCCAGCGAACGCCATCGCGCCATGTATTTTCTCACCATCGATAAAGCCAAATTCCGCAAGCCGGCCGTGCCGGGCGACACCGTCGAATATCACGTCAACAAGATCACGCAGCGCCGCAACATGTGGTGGTACCGCGGCGAGGCCAAGGTCGGCGACGCCCTTATCGCCGAGGCCGAAGTCGGCGCGATCATCACCGAGGCTTGAAATGGCGATCGACCCGACCGCGCGCATTGCCGCCGGCGCGCGCATTGATGCCTCCGTCGAGATCGGACCCTATTGCATCGTCGGCCCGCAGGTCGAATTGCAGCGCGGCGTGCGCCTGCTCGGCCATGTCTCACCTCACCGGCGTAACGACGATCGGCGAAGGCACGGTCGTCTATCCGTTTTCGTCGCTCGGCACGCCGCCGCAATCGGTCCATTATCGCGGCGGCGCGACCCGGCTGGTGATCGGCAGCCGGCTTGCGAATTGCGCGAGGGCGTGACCATGAATACCGGCACCGAAGACGGCGGCGGCATCACCCGCGTCGGCGACCGCTGCTCGTTCATGGTCGGCTCTCATGTCGGGCACGATTGCGAGGTCGGCGACGATGTCACGCTGGCCAATAACGTCGTGCTCGGCGGCCACGTCAGTGTCGGCAATTTCACTTTTCTCGGCGGCCATGTCGCCATTCATCAATTCGTGCGCATCGGGGAGGGCGTCATGATGGCGGGCATGTCGGCCGCCCGCGACGACATCATTCCGTTCGGCTTTGCGCTCGGCCAGACCGGCGCGCTGGTCGGACTGAACATTGTCGGGTTGCGGCGGCGCGGCGCGACGCGGGCCGAGATGCACCGCTTGCGCCGCGCGTATCGCTCGTTGTTCTTCGTCGAAGGCCGCCTTGCCGACCGCATCGAGGCGGTCGAGCGCGAATTCCCCGGCGATCCGATGGTCGGCAAGATCGTCGGCTTTCATTCGCGCCGGCGGCAAGCGTCCGCTGATGCGTCCGCGCCACAAACGTCATGCCGAAGCGCCCGCCGGCGCAGCCTGCCGACGATGCCGCCTGATGCGCCGACCATAGCCGATACGCGGGCCCGAGCGGGTTCCGCTTGCGATCATTTGCGGCGGCGGCAGCCTTCCTGCCGCCGTCGCCGAAGCGGTGGCGCGGCGCGGTCGGCGGCCGGTGATGTTCGGCATCAAGGGCTGGGCGGATGCCGCGGTGATCGAGCCGTTACGCGCATCATTGGATCGCGCATCGGGCAAGCCGGTCGATTCTTTCGGCTGGCGCGGGCGGAGCATTGTCGCGAGGTGCTGTTCATCGGCACGGTGCTGCGGCCGCCGATTACGCAACTGCGGCTCGATTGGCAGACGATCAGGGCGATGCCGGGTCTCATCCGCGCCTATCGCGGCGGCGACGACAAACTTATTTCCGGCGTTGCGCGCATCGCCGAGAGCGGCGGCCTGCGGGTCGTCGGCGTCAAGGATGTAGCGCCCGAAGTTTTGGTCCCCGAAGGCGTACTCGGCCGCTATCGGCCGTCCGACCGCGATAGAGCCGATATCGCGCGCGCGCGTCGATGTGATCGCCGCGCTCGGGCCCTTCGATGTTGGGCAGGCCGCTGTCGTCGCCGACAACAATGTGCTCGGGGTGGAGGCCGCGGAAGGCACCGACAATCTCCTTAACCGCATCGCCGAATTGCGCCGGATTGGACGCGTCACCTCGGCGCCGGGTACCGGCGTTCTGGTGAAGGCGCCAAAACCCGGCCAGGATCGCCGCCTCGATCTGCCCTCGATCGGTCCGCGAACCGTCGAGAATGTCGCGCGCGCCGGGCTTGCCGGTCTCGCCGTCACCGCCGGCTCGACGATGATCGCGGAAGCCGATGCGGTGACCGCGGCCGCCGATCGCGAAGGAATCTTTCTCGTCGGCGTCCGCGAGGACGCCGCCATGAATGACGCGCCGCTGCCATCGCCGACCCGGCCGCTGTCGATTTATCATCGTTGCGGCGGAAGCATCCGGCGACGCGCTCGGCGCCGCTTTGGCGCAGGCGCTGCTCAAGCAGCAAGCCGGCGCAGTGAAACTGTCCGGCGTCGGCGGCCATGCCATGGCGGCTGCCGGCATCTGCAGTCCGTTTCCGATCGACGAACTGTCGATCATCGGGCTGACCGCCATCCCGCAGCGGCTGCCGAAGATTTTCCGGCGCATCCGCGAAACCGCGCTGGCAGTCGTCGCCGCGCAGCCCGATGCGCTTGTCATCATCGACAGTCCGGATTTTACCCATCGGGTGGCGCGCCGGGTGCGACGCCTGTCGCCGTCGATTCCGATCATCGACTATGTCTCGCCGTCGGTCTGGGCATGGCGGCCCGGGCGGGCGCGCGCCATGCGCGCTTACGTCGACCAGGTGCTGGCGATCCTGCCGTTCGAGCCGGCAATCCATGCCAAGCTCGGCGGGCCGCCTTGCAGCTATGTCGGCCATCCGCTGATCGAACGCATCGGCGAGTTGCGGCCCAACGCCGACGAGGCGCGCCGGCGAGCTGGCCGATCCGCCGCTGGTGCTGGCGCTTGCCGGGCAGCCGGTCGAACGAAATCCGCCGCCTTGCCGGCATTTTCGGCGAAACGATCGGCGCGCCTTGCGGCGACGGATCGGGCCGATCGATCTGGTGATCCCGACGGTGCCCCATGTCGCCGCGCAATTGCGCGAGGCCGTTGCTGGCTGGACGGTGACGCCGCGCATCGTGATCGAGCCGCGCGAAAAATGGTCGGCGTTTCGCAATGCGCGCGCGGCGCTGGCGGCGTCCGGCACGGTGACGCTCGAGCTTGCGCTGTCCGGCGTGCCGATGGTCGCTGCCTATCGCCTGCACGCCGTCGAGGCCGTCATTGCCCGGCTCATCCGGCTGCAGGCGAGGCTGCCGAGCGTGATTTTGGCCAATCTGGTGCTTGGCGAAAACGTCGTTCCGGAACTGCTGCAGGAGGAATGCACGCCGGACAATCTCGCAGCGGCGCTTGAGCCGCTCCTTGCCGACACGCCGGAGCGGCGGCGCCAGATCGAGGCCTTCCGGCGTCTCGACGACATTATGGCGATCGGCGGCACGACCCCAAGCGCCAAAGCCGCAGCCATCGTGCTCGACGTCGCCCGGCGCGGCCGCTTGGCGTCGGGCAAGGTGGCCTGACGGTGTTAACCGCGCGGCCGCCGCGGACCTACCATTGCCGCAGCCATCCTGCTAAGCCGCCTATAGCCAGCATGATCCAGTGGAGCGTCGGAAAAGATCATGCGAACAAGAAGTAGCCGGAAGCATCGCGCGTGACCAAAGCCAAAAGAACGGTCCGGAAGTCCCCGATCCGGGCCGCGATCACCGGGGTTTGCGGTTACGTGCCGCCCGACGTGCTCGGCAATGCCGAGCTCGCCAAAATGGTCGACACCAGCGACGAGTGGATCACCGAGCGCACCGGCATCAAGGAACGGCGCATCCTCAAGGGCAAGGGCCTCGGCACCTCGCATATGGGCGCCGAGGCGGTGCGCGGGCTTTTGAGCAAGACCAAGACCGCGCCGGCCGACGTCGAGCTCCTGATCTGCGCCACCACGACGCCGGATTTCGTCTTTCCGTCGACCGCCAATCTGATCTGCGACATGTGCGGCATCCGCAACATCGGCAGCTTCGACGTGCAGGCGGCGTGTTCCGGTTTCGTCTATGCGCTCACCATCGCCTCGCAATTCATCGAGACCGGAAAATACCGCAAGATCGTCGTCGTCGGCGCCGACAAGATGTCGGCCATCATCGATTATACCGACCGCGCCACCTGCGTGCTGTTCGGCGACGGCGCCGGCGCGGTGCTGCTCGAGCCGAGCCGGAAATACGGCATCATCGACACGCTGATCTGTTCCGACGGCGCCGGCATGCCGCATCTGCATCAGAAGGCCGGCGGCAGCCGCATGCCGCCGACGGCGGAGACGGTCGCCAAGCGGCTGCATTACGTCCATCAGGAAGGCGCCGCGGTGTACAAATTCGCCGTCGCCCGCATGGCGGAAGTCGCCAGCGAGCTGATGGAGCGCAACAACCTGACCAGCGCGGATGTCGACTGGCTGGTGCCGCACCAGGCCAACAAGCGCATCATCGAAGCGACCGCCGAGCGCATGAAGCTCGACCCCAAGCAGGTGATGATCACCATCCACAAATACGGCAACACCACCGCGGCGACGATCCCGCTGTGCCTGTGGGACTACGAGAACATGCTCAAGGAAGGCGACCGGCTGATCCTGGCGGCCTTCGGCGGCGGCTTCACCTGGGGCGGCGCCTATCTGACCTGGGCCTATAACGCGCGCTGACGGCAGACGCCGTTCGCGCCGTTCTACTTCCGCTTCGACATCGGCTGATATTCGCGCTCCTTGGCTCCGGTATAGAGCTGGCGCGGCCGGCCGAGTTTCTGGTGCGGATCCTCGATCATTTCCTTCCACTGCGCGATCCAGCCGACGGTGCGGGCGAGCGCGAACAGCACCGTGAACATGGTGGTCGGGAAGCCCATCGCGCGCAGCGTGATGCCGGAATAGAAATCGACGTTGGGATAGAGCTTCTTCGCGATGAAATAGTCGTCGTGCAGCGCGATCTTCTCGAGCTCCATGGCGACGTCGAGCAGCGGATCCTTGATGCCGAGTTCGTTCAAGACCTCGTAGCAGGTCTTCTGCATGATTTTGGCGCGCGGATCGTAGTTCTTGTAGACGCGATGGCCAAAACCCATCAGGCGGAAGGAATCCTTCGGGATCCTTCGAGCGCTTGATGTATTCCGGGAATGCGGTCGACCGAGCCGATCTCGCCGAGCATTTTCAGCGCCGCCTCGTTGGCGCCGCCATGCGCCGGGCCCCACAGGCAGGCGATGCCGGCGGCGATGCAGGCGAACGGATTGGCGCCGGTCGAGCCGGCGAGCCGCACCGTCGAGGTCGAGGCGTTCTGCTCGTGGTCGGCGTGCAGCGTGAAGATGCGGTCCATGGCGCGGGCCAGGACCGGATTGGGCTTGTACTCCTCGCACGGCACCGCAAAGCACATGCGCAAGAAGTTCGAGGCGTAATCGAGCTTGTTGTCCGGATACATGAACGGCTGGCCGACCGAATATTTGTAGGCCATCGCGGCCAGCGTCGGCATTTTGGCGATCATGCGGATCGAGGCGATCATCCGCTGCGCCGGGTCGGTGATGTCGGTGGAGTCGTGATAGAACGCCGACAGCGCGCCGACCGAGCCGACCATCACCGCCATCGGATGGGCGTCGCGGCGAAAGCCCTGGAAGAACCGGCTCATCTGCTCGTGGACCATCGTGTGATGGATCACGCGCTCGACGAAGTCGGACTTCTGGGCTGGCGGTCGGCAATTCGCCGTAGAGCAGCAGATAGCAGGTCTCGAGGAAATCGCCGTGCTCGGCGAGGTCGGCGATCGGATAGCCGCGATAAAGCAGAATGCCTTCGTCGCCGTCGATATAGGTGATCTTGGATTCGCAGCTCGCCGTCGAGGTGAAGCCGGGATCGTAGGTGAACATGCCGGCTTCGGCGTAGAGCTTGCTGACGTCCATCACCTCGGGGCCGATGCGTGCCGTCGTAGATGGGAAAACTGTGGGTCTTGTCGCCGATTGTCAGCGTGCCGGTTTTGATGTTGGCGCCGGTCTTCGCGTCCATGATCGTATCCTCGATGTCTGACGGCCGGATGGCAGGCCGCGTGCGGCCGGAATCTGGCCTAATGCGGCTTGGGCATGTGTTTCACCCGGCATTATTGCCGTAGCGCAACACCGTGTGCACTGCAAGATAATAGCCTGTGACATAGGCGGAAGGCGCCGGGCAGGGTAAAATTTGTGCAAACGACCTCATAGCGCATGAGGGCTTCACCCGACGCCCGACCGCGCGTCTATGGCTGTCGTGCCGCGCCGCCTGATCGGCAAGCCGCGCCAGGCTTTCCGTCCTTGCCGAGCACGGTTGAGCACTTCGAAAATCCCGGGCGAGGTGGTGCGGCCGGTGAGCGCGGCGCGCAGCGGCTGCGCCACCGCGCCGAGCTTGGCGCCGCGCTGTTCGGCGAAGCCGCGCACGGCCTGCTCGGTCGCCTCGGCCGTCCAGGGCTCGACCGCGGCGAGCTGGCCGGCGACGTCGCCCAGCAGATCGCGCGCCTCCGGGGTCAGCAAGGCGGTTCGCCTTGTCGTCGAGCGGAAGCGGCCGATCGGCCAGAAGAAACTGCGCGCCGTCAATGATATCGAGGAGCGTCTTGGCGCGCTCCTTTAAGCTCGGCATGGCCGCCAGAAGCTGCCGCCGCAGGTCCGGCGTCAGCTTGGCGGCAAGCGCCGCGCCGTCGGCGATATGCGGCAACAGCTGCTCGATGGCGGCGAGGAGCTCGGCGTCGCTCGCTTTGCCGGATGTAGTGGCCGTTGAGGCTTTCGAGCTTGGCGAAATCGAACCGCGCCGGCGAGCGGCCGATCTGCGGCAGGTCGAAGGCTTCGATCATCTCCTCGGTGGAGAAGATTTCCTGGTCGCCATGGCTCCAGCCGAGCCGCACCAGATAATTGCGCAGCGCCGCCGGCAGGTAGCCCATGGCGCGATAGGCATCGACGCCGAGCGCGCCGTGGCGCTTGGACAGTTTCGAGCCGTCCGGCCCGTGGATCAGCGGAATATGCGCCATCACCGGCACCGTCCAGCCGAGCGCGTCATAGATCTGCTTCTGCCGCGCCGCGTTGGTCAGATGATCGTCGCCGCGGATGACGTGGGTGACGCCCATGTCGTGATCGTCGACGACGACGGCGAGCATGTAGGTCGGCGTGCCGTCGGAGCGCAGAGCACGAGGTCGTCGAGATTTTCGTTCTGCCAGACGACGCGGCCCTGGACCTGATCCTCGATCACGGTCTCGCCGGTGACCGGCGCCTTGAGCCGGATCGTCGGCTTGACGCCCGCCGGCGCGTCGGCCGGATCGCGGTCGCGCCAGCGCCCGTCATAAAGCTTGGCGCGGCCTTCGGCGCGCGCCGCCTCGCGCATCGCCGTCAGTTCCTCGGGCGCTGGCGTAGCAGTAATAGGCATTGCCGGAGGCGAGCAGCGCTTCGGCGACCTCGCGGTGCCGCGCCGCGCGCGCGAACTGATAAACGGTGTCGCCGTCCCAGTCGATGCCGAGCCAGGAGAGCCCGTCGAGGATGGCGTCGATGGCGGCCTGCGTCGAGCGCTCGCGGTCGGTGTCCTCGATGCGCAGCAGCATCTTGCCGCCGCGGCCGCGGGCATAGAGCCAGTTGAACAGCGCGGTGCGCGCGCCGCCGATATGCAGGAAGCCGGTGGGCGAGGGGGCAAAGCGGGTGACGACGGTCATCTTCGTCCGCATTGCTGCGCGCCGTGTAGCACAGCCGGCGGCGAATGGAAGTGAGGATGCGCGGCGAGATTAATCATTTCCGAAACCGCGCCGACGCGCCGTCGCGCTCGCGGCCCGCCGGCAGCGAGCCGTCATGGCTTAGCGCGGGCCATCATGCTTTCGCGCCGCGCGGTTTTGATTCTTTGCATCGTGCAGGCAGCAGCGACGTGGGCGGATTGATGATGCGCCGTTTTAGAGCAGCCATCGGCGCCGGGCGGGAGCTCAGCGATCATCCGCAGGTGCGCGGCAACGCCCGCGTCATAGGGAATGTCCGCAGCAGCGGGCCTGCAGACAAAAGCGCCTTCGTCGCCGACGCAACGCCGGGCGCCCGGCACGGCCTGTAGCGGCACTCGCGCCAGAATTCGAACATGTCGCAATATTTGCGCGCCACGACGGCGCAGGCGGCGTCAAAGCGCCGCTGCCACTCCCTCGCTGCCGGGGTCGTTCGATGGGGCCGCCCATGGATGGTTCTCCTGTGTGGGGTGGGGTTTGGCGCTTCATTCCGTCATCCTGAGGTGCGCGCCATCGGCGCGCCTCGAAGGAGACGGCCCCGGCACCTCGGCCGTCGTCCTTCGAGGCTCGCTCGCACGCGCGGAGAGGTGACATAGGCAGTCTCCTCCGTTCCTCGCGATGCGCCTTCGCATCCGAGTGTTGCCGTCACGCTGTAAGAAAGCCCGTCCCAAGACCTCCCCAAAAAAATGGAGGGAGGCGAAGCGCCGAAAGGCGCGTACTTAGCAGGCCGCAGCTATCGAGTGCGGCGCGCGCCACGCTGAGCGAATGTTGCCACTCGCTGCGCTTCGGGCGCGCTCGCCTTTCGGCGCTCCACCGCGGCTCTCGCCGGAAGCCCGAAGGCCAGCCGGCTCAGCTCCAGGCCATGCTTCCTGGGACGCGGCTCCAGCGGGCGTTACCCGCCTTCACCTGTCCCAGTCCAGGGACTGCACCTCCCGCGCCGGCCGTAGTACCGGCGTGACTGATGCCCGGAGCCGCCCGGGCGCGGGTCGTAACCCCGCGCGCAGGGACCGCCCCCGTTCCACTTTCGAAAGTACCCTCGCGAAAGGCCCCTCCGTGAACGAGATTTTCGGCATGTAACTATGGCGGGGACGTTTGTCAAGGGGTGGTCGCTGCAATTGGGACAAACAAAATCTGGGCGATTGTCTGCCAGTTGACAAAAATAGAAGGAATACGGTCCTACCCCCTGTGACAAACGGCGACGAATACCCCTTTTTACGACCGCAACCTGCCGGAGAATCCTATTCTCCGGAGGGTATCGTCATGGCTGACGGGTCTTTTTTTCGGGAATTGCCGAAGGGTCTGGTTTCGCTGTGGGCGAGGCCATCACTGCCGTTATTCTTATCGCTCTAGGGATGGGCCTCGGTATGACGAGAGGGCTTTCTTGAGCATTTGGGGGCAAAAATTCATGGTCTTTTTCGACTGGAAAGAACCGTTATCCAACCGCCTGTCGAAGAGAAGAAAGTCCCCATATGGAGAATAGCGATATGGATTTTTGTGACGGCTTTTTCCGGCTATCTGTCATGGAAAGCATTTGTCGTACCGACACAACAGACTCAGCAACAGGCCACATTGGAAGCTTTTATAAATCCGCTGCATGCGGACTTGATGAAATGGAAAATCGCCGAAGGCATCAGATCGGCGACATTGGCAGGCCTATTGAGCTCAAATTGTCATGCGACAATTGTGAGTCTCCAAAGTTCGTATGCACAGGATTATGCGACTGATTTCAGAAGGATATTGGACGTTATCAATTGGAAACATGATCAACATTTCGCTACAGAGCCAATAGATAAAGGCCTTTCGATCCGTATGTTTGCTGACGAAATTCAATCGAAGGCGTGTGGCGTCACATTAGCAAATCAGGTCGTTCTTAACGGACGTAGCCAGACTGGTGGCTCTTTAATAATTCCACTGCGCTGGCTTCAGATTTCTGATGCACCGGATTATTTGAAAAGTTGTCTTTCTTCTCAAAAAGGGCAAGGGGGATGCATCGAGGTTGATTTTGGCAATGAGGATGGCCGGTGAGGGCATGCTTAAAATCGCAATTCCAGTTGCTCAGGCTCCGATTCGCTGGCGTCGTTTCCGTCTAGCTGAGACGGATGCCAGTGACCACGCCTCAGCGGCCTGCTATCGCCGTTCCAAACATGTCGGGATTGAAGCGGTTGTTGTATCGGAACTGAAATTCCGCGACATAGAGCGGCATATATTTGGCGCTCATCTTGTGGAATGTGCCGACCACGCCGCGCTTGAAAATCGACCAGAAGCCCTCAATCGTGTTCGTATGCACTGCGCCGACACCAACCACGGAGCCGTGCCATGACGCTACGACGTGCCGCCTGCAGTTGCGGGCAACTTTCGCTCTCGGTGGAAGGCGAGCCGGTGCGCATTTCGATGTGCCACTGCCTGGAGTGCCAGCGCCGCACCGGGGCTGCGATCAGCAACCAGGCGCGCTTTCGCCGCGAGCAGGTTACGCCGTCCGGCCAGTCCGCGGTCTGGAAGCGGACCGCGGAAAGCGGCAACGCGCTGACGTTTCATTTCTGTCCGACCTGCGGCTCGACGGTGTATTGGGAGGGCGAAGGCTTTCCGGGACATGTCGCCATCGCGATCGGCAATTTTGCCGATCCGGCGTTTCCGCCGCCGACCATCGCGGTGTGGGAGGAGGCGCGGCATCCGTGGATCGTGTTGCCGCCCGAGACGCCGCCCAAGCGCATGCCGCAGCAAGGGTAGGGCGGGTGAGCGCAGCGGCGCCTCCCCGGAACATGGTCGCGACAATAAACGAGTCCCCGCAATGACGGCCGGCACGGCGCCCGCGGAGATCGTGTCGTTCTGGCGCGATGCCGGAGCCGACACATGGTTTGAGCAAGACGAGAGCTTCGACCAAGCCATCCGGTCGCGGTTTCTGCCGGCCTATGAGGCTGCCGCCAACGGCGCGCTTGCGGGTGGGAAGACAGCGCCGAGGGCGCGCTGGCGCTGGTCCTGCTGCTCGATCAGTTTCCGCGCAACATGTTTCGCGGCGGCGCGCGGGCTTTCGCAACCGACGCGCTGGCGCGCGCCGTCGCCGATCGCGCACTTAGGCGCGGCTTCGATCGGGCGACGGAGCCGGTGCTGCGGCCGTTTTTCTATTTGCCGTTCATGCATTCGGAGAGCTTGAGCGACCAGGACCGTTCGGTGCGCCTGTATGAAGCGTTCGGCGAAGCCGAGGAATTGCGTTTCGCCATCGCGCATCGCGACGTGGTGCGAAAATTCGGCCGGTTTCCCGGGCGCAACCGCGCGCTCGGCCGCGATACCACGCCCGCCGAGCAGGCGTTTTTGGCGGCGAGCGAGCGTGGCGAGCGTAGTAGGGTGGGCAAAGGCGCGTAGCGCCGTGCCCACCAAACCGTGGCGGCAAACTCCGATGTCACGCTATCGTCGGCTTAAGATCGAAGGGGGAATGTTCTTTTTCACGCTCGCGCTCGCCGGCCGTGGCGGCGATTTGTTGGTCCGGCACATCGACCGTCTACGAAACGCCTACGCCGCGGTGGAAAAGCAACATCCGTTCGAAACTGTCGCTGTCTGCATCCTGCCGGATCACATCCATGCGCTGTGGCAGCTGCCGGAAGGCGATGCCGATTACGCTCTGCGCTGGAGCCTGCTCAAATCCAGTTTTTCGCGCGGCCTGGCGCCGGCAAAGCGTTCAATGAGCAAGATACGGAAGAGAGAGAAGGGCATTTGGCAGCGCCGGTACTGGGAGCATGCCATTCGTAACGACACCGACCTCGAGCGCCACGTCGATTACATCCACTACAATCCGGTGAAACACGGGCTGGTGACGCGCGTCATCGACTGGCCGTTCAGCAGTTTCCATCGTTACGTTGCACAAGGGGTGTTACCTGACGATTGGGCGGGAGACGCGACGTTGTCAGGGCAATTTGGAGAATGAACGCGTGGGCACGGCGCTGCGCGCCTTTGCCCACCCTACATCCTACTGTCATGGTCCGCGAAGGCGGACCATCCAGTACACGCCGTTATGTCGGTGATTACTGGATCATCCGCCGCCGCGGATGATGACAGCAAGAGCGTGCGGATAATGACAACTCGCTCCACCCATCCTACGGCAATCCTACGGCAATACAACTCCAGGCCTTGACCGGGCGGGCCGACTTGTCCAATCGGGGGGCGGGCACGACTTATGCCTTAGAATCGCGCGCGCTGCGTGCTAAACGCCGGTCGCCACAGGGAAAGCTTGATGTCGGTTGCGGAGACGATAACCCGCGAGGCGGGCCAGGATTTCATCCGCGACATCGTGCGCGCCGACCTCGCGTCCGGGCCGGCACAAGAGCGTCGTCACCCGCTTTCCGCCCGAGCCGAACGGCTACCTGCATATCGGCCACGCCAAGTCGATCTGCCTGAATTTCGGCATCGCCGCAGGAATTCGGCGGGCACTGCAATCTGCGCTTCGACGACACCAATCCGGTCAAGGAAGAGCAGGAATATATCGACGCCATCGAGGCCGACGTGCGCTGGCTCGGCTTCGACTGGGGCAAGAACCTGTATTCACGCCTCGGATTATTTCGAGCAGCTCTACGACATGGGCGGAGGATCTGATCCGCGCCGGCAAGGCCTATGTCGACGATCAGAGCCCGGACGGACATGCGCGCCGCCCGCGGCACGCTGACCGAGCCGGGCAAGGACAGCCCGTTCCGCGAGCGCGAGCGTCGAGGAAAACCTCGATCTGTTCCGCCGCATGCGCGCCGGCGAATTTCCCAACGGCGCGCGCGTGCTGCGCGCCAAGATCGACATGGCCGTCGGGCAATATCAATCTGCGCGATCCGGTGCTCTACCGCATCCTGCATGCCGAGCACCCGCGCACCGGCAAAGCCTGGTGCATCTATCCGAGCTACGATTTCGCCCACGGCCAGTCCGACGCCATCGAGGGCATCACCCATTCGATCTGCACGCTGGAATTCGAGGATCATCGGCCGCTCTACGACTGGTTCCTGGCAAACCTGCCGGTGCCGTCGCATCCGCATCAGTACGAATTCGCGCGGCTCAATCTCGACTCACACGGTGCTGTCGAAGCGCGTGCTGACCGAGCTGGTGCGCGGCGGCTATGTCGGCGGCTGGGACGATCCGCGCATGCCGACGCTTGCCGGCTTGCGCCGGCGCGGCGTGCCGCCCGAGGCGATCCGCGATTTCGTCAAGCGCATCGGCGTCGCCAAGGCCAACAGCGTGGTCGACATGGCGCATGCTCGATTTTTCCATCCGCGAGCAGCTGAACAAGACCGCCGAGCGCCGCATGGCGGTGCTGCGGCCGCTCAAAGTCGTGATCGAGAATTATCCGGAAGGCCAGAGCGAGGAGCTCGAAGCGCTCAACCATCCGGACAATCCGGCGGCCGGCACGCGGCGCCTGCGCTTTTCGCCGCGAGCTTTACATCGAGCGCGACGATTTCATGGAGAACCCGCCGAAGAAATTCTTCCGGCTGTCGCCCGGCGCCGAGGTGCGGCTGCGCTACGCCTATTTCATCACCTGCCGCGAGGTGGTGAAGGATGCCGCGCGGCGAGGTCGTCGAGCTGCGCTGCACCTACGATCCCGCCACCAAAGGCGGCAACGCGCCGGACGGCCGCAAGGTGCAAGGCGACGCTGCATTGGCTGTCGGCGGCAGATGTCGCTGCCGGCCGAAGTGCGGCTCTACAATCCGCTGTTCATGCCGAGCCGTCGCCGGACGATCGGCAATTTCGCCGCCGAGCTCAACCCGGACTCGCTCGAAGTCGTCGCCGACGCGCGGGTCGAGCCGGCGCTTGCCGCGACGGCAGCCGGCGCCGCCGTGCAGTTCGAGCGCCAGGGCTATTTCTGCCCCGACCCGGATGCGACGCCCGAGCGGCCGGTGTTCAACCGCACCGTCGGCCTGCGCGACACCTGGGCCAAGGTCTCCGCCGGTCGGCCGGATAGCGCGACGGCACAGCGCGCCCCCTGCGACTTTGTGCGCCGCAACGATTTCTACGGCTGCGCGTTGTATATCCTCTAGCGCCATTCGGCTTCGGGAACCCAAGCGGACCGTGCGATGAATTTCAGACCACCGCCGCTTGGGTGGCGCCTCGTGCCGCGGCCGCAAGCGCTTGTTCACGCTTGCACTTCTGACGATGCCGCTCGTGCCGCTTGACCGGCTGCGCGCGGCGGCATTCTGCAGCCGCAAGGTCCGATTGGCGCCGCCAACGCCAAAATTCTGCTCAACGCCGTGGCGATCATGCCGGCGATCGTCGTGCCCACCATTATCGCGCGCTGGTGATTTGCGCCTGGTGGTTCCGCGCCGTCCAACACCAGGGCGCGTTACCGGCCGGACTTCGTCTATTCGGGCCGCATCGAGATCATCGTCTGGGCTATTCCCCTCCTGGTCATCCTGTTTCTCGGCGGCGTGATCTGGATCGGCGCGCATCAGCTCGATCCGTTCGAGCCGATCGCCGCGAAGACCAAGCCGACCGAAGTCGCAAGTCGTCTCGCTCGATTGGAAGTGGCTGTTCATCTATCCGGATCAGGGCATCGCCAGCGTCAACGCACTTGTCGTGCCGGCCGGGCGTGCCGGTGCATTTCCGGCTCACCTCGGCGACCGTGATGAACGCCTTCTTCGTGCCGCAGCTCGGCAGCATGATCGCGACCATGAACGGCATGGTGACGCAGCTTTATCTGCAAGGCCGATCATGCCGGGCGATTTCTACGGCGAGTCCGCGCAATTCAGCGGCGATGGATTCTCCGACATGCATTTCGTCCTGCACGCGGTGCCGGCCGGACGCTTTCACCGATGGGTCGCCGGCGCGCGCGCCAGTCCGGACCCGCCCTCGACCGCGCCGGCTACCTCGCGCTGCTCGCAGGAAAGCCAGAACACCAAGCCGTTCACCTACCGCAGCGTCGAGCCGAAGCTGTTCGACGCCATCGTGACGCAGCAATTGCCGCAGGGCCCCGGTCCGCAAACAGGCAGCGGCGGCGCCGCAGGTGCGGCCCGATCGGAGATCGCTGAGATGTTCGGCAAACTGTCGCTCGGCCGCCATTCCGTGCGACCAGCCGATCCCGCTGATCGCCGGCCTCGTCGTGATCGTCACCATGCTCGCGGTGCTCGCCTGGATCGTGCTCAAGGGCCATCTGCCTTATCTCTGGCACGAGTGGATCACCAGCGTCGACCACAAGCGCATCGGCGTCATGTACATCCTGCTCGGCGCTGGTGATGCTGCTGCGCGGCTTCATCGACGCCATCATGATGCGCTCGCAGCAGGCGCTGGCCTTTGACGCGCCCGGCTATCTGCCGCCGGAGCACTACGACCAGGTATTCTCGGCGCACGGCACGATCATGATCTTCTTCGCGGCGATGCCGCTGATGATCGGGCTGATGAATTTCGTCGTGCCGCTGCAGCTCGGCGTGCGCGACGTGGCGTTTCCGACGCTGAACTCGACGAGCTTCTGGCTCACCGCGACCGGCGCGCTCCTGGTCAATATCTCGCTCGTGGTCGGCGAGTTCGCGCGCACCGGCTGGCTGCCTTATCCGCCGCTGTCCGAGACTCACTTATTCGCCCGGCGTCGGCGTCGACTATTATTTATGGGCGCTGCAGATTTCCGGCGTCGGCACGTTGATGACCGGCATCAATTTCGTCACCACCATCCTGAAAATCCGCGCGCCGGGCATGAGCTATCTGCGCATGCCGATCTTCTGCTGGACGGCGCTCGCCTCGAACCTTCTGATCGTCGCCGCCTTTCCGGTGCTCACCGCCACGCTCGGCATGCTGCTGCTCGACCGCTATGTCGGCTTTCATTTCTTCACCAACGACGGCCGGCGGCAACATGATGATGTTCATCAATCTGATCTGGGCGTGGGGACATCCCGAAGTCTACATTCTGGTGCTGCCGGCGTTCGGCGTGTTCTCCGAGGTGATCTCCACGTTCTCCGGCAAGCCGCTGTTCGGCTACCGCTCGATGGTGGCGGCGACGTTGTTCATCTGCCTCGTGTCCTTCACGGTGTGGCTGCATCACTTCTTCACCATGGGCGCCGGCGGCGACGTCAACGCGCTTCTTCGGCATCGCCACCAGCATCATCGCCGTCGGCACCGGCGTGAAGATCTACAACTGGCTGTTCACGATGTATGGCGGCCGCATCCGCTTCACGACGCCGATGCTGTGGGCGCTGGGATTTCTCGTGACCTTCACCATCGGCGGCATGACCGGCGTGCTGCTCGCCGTGCCGCCGGCCGACTTCCAGCTGCACAACAGCCTGTTTCTGGTGGCGCATTTTCACAATGTCATCATCGGCGGCGTGGTGTTCGGCGCCTTTGCCGGCATCACCTTCTGGTTCCCCAAGGCGTTCGGCTTCCGGCTGCACGAGGGCTGGGGCAAGGCGGCGTTCTGGTTCACCATCGCGGCGCTTCTACGTGACCTTCATCCCGCTCTATGCCGCGGGCCTTCTCGGCATGACGCGGCGCCTGCAGCATTACGACGTCGCGCAGTGGCGGCCATGGGTGCTCGCCGCGGGCGTCGGCATCGCGCTCTATTGCGTGCGCGCTGGCCTGCCAGGTGATCCAGATCGTCGTCAGCATTCGCCGCCGCGGCCGGCTGCGCGATCTGACCGGCGATCCCTGGGACGGCCGCTCGCTGGAATGGGCGACGCCGTCGCCGCCGCCGCCGTTCAATTTCGCCGTCCTGCCCAATGTCGAGGGCGAGGAGCCTTATTGGCAGATCAAGCGCCGCGCCATCGAGACCCAGGAATTGTCGGCGGAGCCCGATTACCAGCCGATCGAAATGCCGCGCAACAGCCCGACCGGCTTTATCACCGCGTTCTTCGCCACCATCACCGGCTTCGCGCTGATCTGGCACATCTGGTGGCTGGTCGGCGTCGGCATCGTCGCCGCCTATGGCGTCTTCGTCTGGTTCGCCTGGCGCGACGTCGAGGAATACGCAAATTCCCGCCGAGGAGGTGGCCCGCGCATCGATCGCGCCCGCCGCCGCGCGCGCGCGGCGTGGCTTGCGGCGCATGCGCGCGAGAGAGAGCCGGCATGAGCGCGACCGACGTCTTGCCGCGGGCGGCCGCGCGCGACGCCGATCCCTATAAGCTCGGGCGCGGCGACGCGGCGGCGGCCATGGTGCTGGACATGGCGGCGGCCATGGCGGCGGCACGGTCATGGCGGCGGCCGATGGGCACGGCCACGATTCATCCGGCCACGGGGAGGGTGGCCCGCCTCGAAGCGCGTGATCGTCGGCTACGGCTTCTGGATGTTTCTGCTCAGCGACATCGTGCTTGTTCTCCTGCCTGTTCGCGGCGCATGCGGTGCTGCAGACCGCGACCGCCGGCGGGCCGTCCGGGCGCGAGCTCTTCAATCCCGACCAGCATCGCGATCGAGACGGCGTGCCTGTTGCTGTCGAGCTTCACCTGCGGGCTGTCGCGGTCGCGGCCGACGCGCGCAATCAGCTCCTGACCCAGCTTGCGCTGGCGGTCACCGGGCTGCTCGGCCTGACTTTTCTGCTGCTCGAGGCGCACGATTTCGCCGGCATGATCGCCGCACGGCGCGGCCCGCAGCGCAGCGCGTTTCTGTCGTCGTTCTTCGCCGTGGTCGGCTGTCACGGCGCGCATGTGACGGCGGGCTTGCTGTGGCTCGGCACCATGATGGCGCAGGTGTTCTTCAAGGGCTTCCGGCCCAACATCATGCGGCGGCTGCTCTGCTTCAATCTGTTCTGGCACGTCCTCGACATCATCTGGGTGGCGCTGTTCACCATTGTCTATCTGATAGGAGAAGGCCGATGAGCGAGCACAACGGCAATCATGACCGAGGCGACCTCACCGCCGGATCAGGATCCGCCAAGCTACAGCGCCTGGGACGAAATCCAGGGCTATCTGTTCGGGCTCGTGCTCGCCGCCGGGCTCACCGTCGGCGTCGTTTGCCATGGTGCACACCAACCTGATCTGGGGACCGGGCATCGCGGTGGCGCTCGGCGTGCTCGCGGTCGCGCAGATCGGCGTGCATCTCGGTCTTCTTCCTGCATCTGACCACCGCGCCCGACAACACCAACAACGTGCTGGCGCTCGCCTTCGGCGTGCTGATCGTCGCCATGATCATCGGCGGCTCGCTGTGGATCATGGATCACCTCAACGCCGCATGATGCCGACTGGACCATGATGATGCAGATGCAGCGCTGAGCCGCGCGACTTTCCCCGACAATCCGGTCGGCGGAGGGCACGCCATCGGCCCACACGCCCCGGCCAGCCCTATAGGGTTGAAGCTTGCCGCGCGCTTGGCGACGCGCCAGCTGCGGCGCAGGAGGGCGGGTCAGCGCGCTGGGGGCGCGCCGTGCGCAAGACGACCGAGACACCAGGCAACGCAAGTTCGAAAACCGCGCCGGAGCGGGCGCTTCGACGTGGCCGGTTGGCGATCGGCCGCGGCGGCCGCGCGCCCTGGTCGGGCGGCTGGGACGTCATCGGCCGGCAATCGCCATTCGCCGGTCCGGCGCGCATGCGCGACTGGGCGGCGGCCGAATTCGGCGCCGGCCGCATGGTGCCATGGCTTGCGGTCGCTTACGGCTTCGGCGACGTGGTCTATTTCTCCGCCGAGCGTGAACCGGCGGTTTGGGCGGCGCTGACGCTCGCGAGCACTCGGCGTGGCGATCGCGATCATGGCGCGCCGGCGCAGCTTCGGCTTTCCGCTGGCGGCGGCCTTCGCCGCGCTTGCCGTCAGCTTCGCCGGCGCAACGCTGCACACCGCCTGGATCGCCCATCCGGTGCTGCGCCACCCGGCATGGGGCATCGCCGTCACCGGCTTTGTCGCGGCGCGCGAAGAGCGCGAGCACAACGACCGCATCGTCGTGCACACGCGCACGATGGAAGGCCGCCGCCTCGACCCCGCGCTTGCAGCGCGTGCGCGTCGTCGTTCGTCGCGGGAACCGCGCCGCCGGTCGGATCGTTCGTGACGTTCAAAGCGGATCTGTTGCCGCCGCTGCCGCCGCTGCGGCCCGGCGGTTACGATTTCGCGCGCGACATGTATTTTTCCGCGCTCGGCGCCTCGGGCTTCGTGCTCGGCGGCATCAAGACCGCAGCCGCCGCCGGCCGCGAGCGGCGGCGCATGGCTGCGCTATACCGCGGCCGTCGAGACCATGCGCGACGGCATCGACAAGCGCATCCGCGCCGTCATTCCCGGCGACGAGGGCGCCATCGCCTCGGCGGTCATCACCGGCAAGCGCGGCGAGGTTTCGCCCGCGGTGAAAGACGCCTTCTACGTCTCCAGCCTCGTCCACGTGCTGGCGATCGCCGGCTTTCACATGGCGGTGGTGACCGGGTTCATATTCTTTTTCGTTCGCGGCGGGCTTGCTTTGATCCCGGGGCTGGCAAGCCGTCAGCCGATCAAGAAATGGGCCGCCGCGGTCGCGTTGCTCGCCGCGGCGTTTTATCTGGTGCTCTCCGGAGCCGGAACCGCCACCCAGCGCGCCTTCGTCATGGTCGCCATCGTGCTCACCGGCGTGATGGTCGATCGGCCGACGCTGACGTTCCGGACCTTGAGCATCGCCGCCTTCGTGGTGCTGACTTTGGCGCCGCAGGCGGTCTTGACGCCGAGCTTCCAGCTTTCGTTTGCGGCAACGCTCGCTTTGATCGCCGCCTATCACTATGGGCTGCCGCTGCCGCATGCCGGGACCGCATCCGGCTGGCGCGCCCGCATGGCGCTGTGGGGCTGGCGCGAGGTCGCGACCATCGCCTTTACCTCGCTGGTCGCCGGGCTCGCCACCTTGCCTTACGCCGCCTACAACTTCCATCGCCTGGCGCCCTACGGCGTGCTGGCCAATGTGCTGGCGATGCCGGTGGTCTCCGTCTGGGTCATGCCGATGGGCATTCTTGGCGTACTGACGCTGCCGCTCGGCTTCGATGCCGTGTTCTGGCGGCTGATGGGTGACGGCATCAGCTGGATTATCGGCGTCGTGCTGTGGGTGGCGCATCTGCCGGGCGCGGTCGGGGCCATTCCCGCCTTCGGCACCGGACCGCTGTTGCTTTGCACCGCGGGCTTGCTGCTGCTGTGTCTCTTGCGCACGCCATTGCGGCTGGGCGGCGTGCCGCTGATGCTGGTCGCCGCAGCCTGGGCGCTGACGACGCCACGGCCGGATTTGCTGGTGTCGGCGGACGGGGAGAGCGCGGCGCTGCGCGGCGCCGACGGACGGCTTGCCGTGTTGCATGTGGGCCGCGACAGCTTCGCCGTCGAGGACTGGCTCGTCGCCGACGGCGATGCGCGCGATGCGCATGACAAGAGCCTCCGGCAGGGCACCGCCTGCGATCCGTCCGGCTGCATCGGCAAGCTCGCCGACGGCGCCATCGTCGCCTATGCGATCGAGCCCGAAGCGTTCGAGGACGATTGCGCCGCGCGCGGCCGCTGATCATCGCCGTGCACGACGATCCGCCGCCCGACTGCGCCGCCAAAGTGATCGGGCGCGAGACCTGGTACGACCGCGGCGCGCTGGCGTTGCGCCGCGACGGCGCGGGCTTTGTCATCGATTCCGCGCGGCCGAAGAATTACGATCGGCCGTGGGCGCCGGCTGGCATTCACGCAGCGCAAAATTCTCCGACGCGGCGACGAGCGCCGGCGCGATGCGACGCCGCAGGATGCGACGCCGCGGGTGGACGATATCGAGGCTGATCAGTGAGCGTCATTGCGAGGAGCCAACGGGTCGGCGCGAAGCGCGAGGCCCGATGACAGGTCCGCGACGAAGCAATCCAGATCCTCGATGCCGCACTGGATTGCTTCGCTAACGCTCGCAATGACGAAATCAATACCTCGAAACAACCCGACGAGCTTGCCCTGAATGCGCACCCGGTTGGGCGGCAGGATGCGCACCTCGTAGGAGGTATTGGCCGGCTCGAGCGCGATCGAGGCGCCGCGGCGGCGGAAACGCTTCAGCGTCGCTTCCTCGTCGTCGATCAAGGCGACGACAATGTCGCCGGTGTCGGCGGCGTCGGTGCGCTTGAGCAGCGCCATGTCGCCGTCGAGAATGCCGGCCTCGATCATCGAATCGCCGCGCACTTCCAGCGCAAAATGCTCGCCGGTCGACGAGCATGATCGGGCGGCATGTTGATGGTGTGGCTGCGGGTTTGGATGGCCTCGATCGGGGTGCCGGCGGCGATGCGGCCCATCACCGGCACCGCCACGGGGCGGCCGCCTTCGTCCTCGGACGCCGCGCGCACCCGGCCGAGATTGCCTTCGATGACGCTCGGGGTGAAACCGCGCGTGCGGCCCGAGCCCATGCCGTGGGCGACCAATTCCGGCAGCTTGATCACCTCGATGGCGCGCGCCCGGTTGGGCAGGCGGCGAATAAAGCCGCGCTCCTCGAGCGCGGTGATCAGGCGATGAATGCCGGATTTGGAGCGCAGATCGAGCGCGTCCTTCATCTCGTCGAAGGAGGGCGGAACGCCTTGCTCCTTGAGCCGCTCATGGATGAACCGCAACAGTTCGGCTTGCTTGCGCGTCAGCATCGGCGTTTGTCTCCCGGGGCGGATTCCGACCCGCAGGGTCGAAACAAAGCATGAACGGACACTATCCGTTCCATATGTGTTCTGCAACCATTTAATTGGCGACGTTACACTTGGCGGCCCCATCACCTATGGGTATGGTTTATATGAGGGCTGATTTGTGAACATCCCGTGCACAAAACAGCCCCAAGCCCGAGGCTGGGTTGGCGATCTCGACTGGTCGTTAAGCTGGCAGCTTCGCCCGGACCGTCTCTACATGGCGATGAAAGGCTTCTTCGACGAAAGCGGCACCCACGGCGCGGAGTTGCCAGCGGTGATCGTGGGGGGATTTATCGCGACCGTAGAGCAATGGGATGCCTATGAGCGCGACCTGAAGGCGCTGCTCGATGACTACGGCGTGAAGAAGTTTCACGCCAAAGAACTTCGCCAGACCAAGGGCGATTTCAAAGGCTGGCCGCGGGCAAGAAAGGCCAAGTTTAACTCCCGATTTTTGCAGATGGCTGACCAGCACTTGGCTTGCGGGATTTCGGGTGTGCTGCCGTCCGATGCGTACAACCGAATTTATCGGGCTGGCGCGCTAATCCAGAATGCCGGTCGCGACTCGCAATATGGACTCTGTGTGCGCGCCGTTCTTTGGAAGGCGCTGCTATTCATGCAGGACCGAAAAGCAGATTGGCCGCTCAATTTCGTATTTGAGGATGGCAATGGCCATGAGGCGGAAGCGGCGCGGATTTTCTACGAGGAAAAAAGAGCACTGCGGAGCGTTTATGATGGGATCTTCGGATCGCTAACTTTCGAGACCAAAGCAGTTTTGCCGCTGGCAGTTGCTGATTTGCTGTCCTATGCAATTTTCCGGAAATCAGCCGGATATTCACAACATCCGACCATTCCCGATGCCGCCCCGGTTGGAGAATCCGACCCGCCCTACTACGTTCACAAAATTCCGCTGTCGCGCACGATCATTGATGAAGAGACGTTGGCCCGTCTGCGCGACGGCTTATTGGCTACCTGACCGGGAGCCATTATCGGGCTTTTTGTTTGGCCCGATTTTCGCGAATGCGCGCTCCAAAGCCTTTTCGTCATCCGCACCGACTTCCTTGGCGGTTTCGATGAACCGCTTCGATTGTTCGGCGTCGTCGGGCTTCGGTAGGGGTTTACGAGGCATCACGGAGATATAGCGGTAGTCCGCTTTAGCCGCTAGTCTAATCCTCGCAGGGGTTCATTGATTCGATCCAACAAAGAGGAAGACACAATGAATTTACCCCGCAATCGCAAGTTCTATGCGCTGATAAACTTCGGTTCTGTCGATCCGAGGGAACACATTGAGGTCATTTATTTCGACGTCTCTAAGAGGTGTTTTGTCGTCGATAAAGGGCCGATCGGGAAACGAACTGACCAAGGCACCATTCCGGTCAACGTGCTGCAATATCTTTGGTAAAACAAAATCGGCCCGGACTGCCATCCGAGCCGATTGAAAATCGCAATGCGCTGCGCCGCGCGGAAACCTTATACCGCGCATGGAGGCGCTTGTCACGATGGGCGAGAAAGATTTAATCAAGGCCGGACTTATCTCGCGCGCTTCGGCGCGCCGTTGGATTCGGAGGATTTATCTTCCGCCAATTTCAATCGCCTCTCGAAAAACTCGCGCTGATACCGAACACGCTTCATCGTCGTCTCGTGCTCGTTCTGTAAGCGTGCGCCATCCTCGAATGTTTTGAGGTTTACAATGATTGTTCGCAAGAGCGGCTTGTTGTCAGCCCCGATTGCGGCGCCCATCGCATCAATAATACAAACAAGCCCCTTAATGTCGCCTGCGACTGAGTTCCATCGTTCGGTATCATTTCGTGCACGTTTTTCGAGCGCCTTGAGGCGCGTTTCAAGATCGGCCATGACATTCGCTCCTGGTTGGCTTGGCAGCTGCTAGGATAGCGACGGCGGGGGCGGGCGTCATTGCCCGTCCCCGTCCTTGAACGGCAATCGCAATTGGCGCGGATCGTAGAGAAACCAATGACGCTTGCGGTATTGCTCGTACCGCTCGCCCTTGACGTTTCGCTCAGTGAGTTGTTTCGTAGGTAAGGCGCCGGCCCTTGGCCCCGGCGAGCGCACGCGACGCGCGGGCCACATCGTTCACGCCAAGCTTCTCGCGGTTGCTGTAGCGGAAATCGAACTCAGCGCAGATAGCGATGCAAGTGCGCCTCGCTAACGTGCTGATAAACGCCATAGACGCCGCGTTTCAGGATCGAGAAAAAACCTTCAACGGTGTTGGTGTGAACGTTGCCGCGCACGTATTCGTCTTTGGTGTGGTTGACCGTGCCGTGGGATTTGAAATTCCAGCCGATAGCAACCAATGACCGCTCTTCGTCGGTCATGAAATGGCTTTTCGGCGAGGCGTGCTGATCGAGGACCGCATGCAGGTTATCGCCGCGCACATTCGGCATGTGGAAGGATCGCGCGGTGCCGTCGCGCTCTACCAGCGAGAACACCGGGTTCATGTGGCTCGCCCCACGGCGCACCTTGGTTCCCGGCTTGCGGCCGACGAAAGTTATATCCGCCTCTAAGGTCTTGCCTTCGCCGCCCATCGGGGGAATCGCGCTGGTGGGCTTCATAATCTCGCGGATGCGGTGCATCAGAAACCAAGCGGTTTTCATGCTGCAATTGAACGCCCGTTGGACCTGCCGAGTGCTGATCCCCTTTTTGCTGGCGGTAATCAGTTGGATTGCCTGTAGCCACAAGTGCAGCGGAAAATGGCTGTCCTCGAAGATCGAGCCGATCCGCACGGTGAAGGTCTTTCGGCAGGCGTAACACTTGCGCAAGCCAGGACGGCTAGATTTGCCGCTCAGGCGGCCGATTCGCTTGTCGTCGCAATTGCCGCAATGGGGACAAACCGGGCCTTCGGGCCACAAGTGAGCCTCGACATAGGCGAAAGCGGCCTCTTCATTGTGGAAATGGGGGGCGGCTAAAACGGGGTGGGCCATGACGAAATCTCCTATGGCCTCAAACCTATACCTAGCGTCTGGGGTTGTCAAGTGTAACGTCGCCATTTAATTTGAAGTGAACAAAGCGCGGGCGCGGCCAAACCAGCGCTTAAGGCTAAGAAACCTGCCGCTTTCATTGAATTTTCTGCATCTCGCTTCCGGGCTTCGGTACGCGTGCGGCGGCGCGCGTCATGCGAGGTCTTCACGGCTGCCGCAGTCCGAGACCGCGGCTTCTCCAATTCGCCGGCGCGCGGAACGAACGGTGGAAATCCGATCAGGTGGTGCGGCGGCGCAACAGTGTCCGGGGCTCGGCTGCGGTATTAGTGCGGCCGGGTTTTGTGGAATTTCGAGCGCAACAACAGGGGGACGACATGAAGACATATCTCGTGGCGCTGGTTTTGACCGGCGCTTTGTCCGGCGCCGCATTTGCCGGCGATCTGGCGCCGCCGCCGGCCTATAAATCACCGCCACCGCCGGCGGTCGCGACGCGAGCTGGACCGGCTGCTCCGTCAATGCGGGTTGGGGCTACGGCTTTTGGAACCAGTCGCAGCACACCGTGGCGTTTCCCGGCGCCGTGGCGACGACCTCAAACGACACGACGGACGGCGGCCGCGGCTTGCTCGGCCGGTTTGGCGGCGGCTGCGATTATCAACTCGGCGGCGGCCTGTCGAACTGGGTGGTCGGCGCGTTCGGCGACTACGATTGGATGGATCTCAAGGGCACCAACAATGTCGCCAATGTCGGTTTTGGCGGCGCGTTCGGCGCGCCCAATGCCGCACCCGAGAAAGAGGACAATGCCTGGTCCGTCGGCGCCCGCGTCGGCTATCTCGTGAGCCCGACGCTGCTGTCGTATTTCGACGCCGGCTACACCCAGACGCGTTTCGGCCTTCAGAATTTTATCGCCACGAATACCGGCCTGCCGTCCGGTGGGTTTATCACGGCGACGACTTATAACGGCTGGTTCGTTGGCGGCGGCTTGGAATATGCGCTGAACTTCTCCTGGCTTCCGGTTCGCGGACTGTTTTGGCGAAACGAATATCGGTTCGCCAACTACGGGGCGAAGGACCTCCCGCTGTTCGGCCCCGGCGGCGGCGCGTTTGGCGAGCACTCGACGCCTTACGTGCAGACGATCACCAGCAGTCTGGTCTGGCGCTTTAATTGGGGCGGCCTCTGATCCGCAGCGCAGACGGTCCTGCCGCGGGCTGGAAACGCTTCAGCGATCGAGCCGCAGCATCTCGCAAGGCTGCCGGCCTTTGCCGCCGGCGCATGCGGTGCGCGGATGACCAGACAACCGGCCTTGGCGAGCGGCGCCATCATCGATGAAATCCTGCACCGGAAACGGCGTTGCCACCGGTCCGTCGGCGCCCATGGTCGAGCGTCGCGCGCAGATAATCGGCGCGCTCGTCGTTTTCCGGCAAATCGCAGCCGAGCACGGCCGCTTCGGTTGGCTGCACCAGATCGGTGCGGCCGCTCATGCGGCGGATGAGCGGCACCAAAAACAAAAAAGCGCAGACGTAAGACGACACCGGATTGCCGGGCAGGCCGAGCACATGCATGGCGCCGAGCCGGCCGTGCATCAGCGGCCGGCCGGGCCGCATCGCGACCTTCCAGAACGACAGATCCATGCCTTGTTTGGCGAAGGCTTTCTGCACCAGATCGTAATCGCCGACCGAGGCGCCGCCGGTCGTCACCAGAATGTCGGCCGGAATATCCGCGCGCGTCGTCGATGGCGGTCAACGTCGCCTCCAGCGTGTCGTGGACCAGGCCGAGATCGGTGACTTCGGCGCCTTCCGCGCGCGCCAGCGCCGCGAGCGAAAAGCCGTTCGAATAGACGATCTGTCCCGGCCCCGGCTCGCGCCCGGGCGGCACCAGTTCGTCGCCGGTCGCGAACAGCGCGATTTTCGGGCGGCGATAGATCGGCAGCAGCGGATGATTCATGCCGGCGGCGAGAGCCAGATCGCGCGCAGTCAGGCCGATGGCCTTTGCGTGAGCAGCGACTTCGCCCGCGCGGAAATCCAGGCCCTTGGGCCGGACGTTGCCGCCCCTTGCTCGATGGCTTTTGCACCTCGACACTGTCGCCATCGCGTGCGGTGACTTCCTGAATGACCACGGTATCGGCGCCGTCGGGCACGAAGCCGCCGGTAAAAATGCGCGCCGCCTGTCCCGGGCCGAATGCTGCCGCTAAACGGCCGGCCGGCGGCGAACTTCGCCGATCACCTTCAAGCGCACCGGCGCGTTGGCCACATCGGCCGCGCGCACCGCGTAGCCATCCATCGCGGAGACGTCGGCCGGCGGCTGGGTGCGCAGCGCTTTGAGATCGTAGGCCAGCACGCCGCCGTCGGCCTCCGTGCAGCGGGAACCTCGTCGGGCGGCAGCGGGCTTGGCGTGCGCCAGCACCTGCGCAAGCGCCTCGGCGACCGAAATCAACGCCACGGCATTACTCCTTCGCGCGATAGTGGCCGGAGCGGCCGCCGCGCTTTTCGATAAGCCGGATGCCTTCGATGCGCATGCCGCGCTCGACCGCTTTGACCATGTCATAGACGGTGAGGCAGGCGACCGAAACCGCGGTCAGCGCTTCCATTTCAACGCCGGTCTTGCCCGACACCTTCACCCGCGCCCGAACGATGACACCCGGCAGTTTGGCGTCCGGCGTCAGATCGACCTCGACTTTGGGAAACGGCGAGCGGATGGCACAGCGGGATCAATTCGTGGGTGCGCTTGGCGGCCATGATTCCGGCGATGCGCGCGGTGCCGAGCACGTCGCCCTTTTTCGCGTCGCCTTGGCGCACGATGGCAAGCGTCTTCGGCTGCATGATCACGCGGCCTTCGGCCACCGCCTCGCGCTCGGTGACCGATTTTGCCGAAACATCGACCATGCGGGCTTCGCCGCGCGAGCTCGAGATGCGTGAGTTTCTTGGCGCGCCGCGGCCACGGTTCGTTACCGGGCCGGCGCCAGCGCGGCCTGGCGCGATGAGCAGTGTGCGCGTCGCGGCGGCGACGTCGTCCTGCCGCATCAGGCTTTCGCCGACCAGGAACGTCGCGATGCCGGCCGTGGCGAGCCGCGCCAGATCGTCCGGCGTGAACATGCCGCTCTCGCCGACCATGACGCGGCCGGCGCGGAACCAGCCGCGCCAGCCGTTCGCAGGTCGCAAGCGTGGTGTGCGAAGGTTTTCAGATCGCGGTTGTTGATGCCGATCAGTTGAGATTTCAGGCGAAGCGCCCGTTCCAACTCATTCTCATCATGGACTTCTACGAGAACGTCCATGCCGTGCGCGAAGGCCGCTTGTTCGAGCTCGGCGGCGCAGCCGTCGTCGACGGCGGCCATGATGATGAGGATGCAATCGGCGCCGATGCGCGCGCGCTTCCGTCACCTGATAGGTGTCGTACATGAAATCCTTGCGCAACACCGGCAGGCGTGGCCGCTCGCGCGCGCCGCGCGCAGATGATCGAGACTGCCCTGGAACGACGGCGCATCGGTCAAGACCGAAAGGCAGGTCGCGCCGCCGGCTTGATAAGCACGCGCCAGCGCCGCCGGATCGAAGTCGTGCGCGGATCAGGCCTTTCGACGGGCTCGCCTTCTTGATCTCGGCGATCAGCGCGTAATCGCCGGCGGCAAGCCGTCCGCGCGATGGCGCGCAGGAAGCCGCGCGGCGCGCCTGCGGCTTTGGCCTCCGCTTCGAGCGCCGCAAGCGGGCGCTGACGCTTCGCCGCGGCGATTTCCTCGCGCTTATAGGCCTCGATCTTGGCCAGAATGTCAGCCATCGTTGGACACCACGATCAGGCGGTCGAGCCGGCCTTCGGCCTCGCCGGAATCCACCGACATGGGTGGCAAGCGCCGAGCCGGATTTGAGGTCTTTGGCCTTGCCGGCGACGACGAGCGCCGCGGCGGCATTCAACAGCGCGACGTCGCGGAACGCGGTTTGCTTTGCCTTCCAGCACGTCCTTGCACCGCCTGCGCATTGGTCGCCGCATCGCCGCCGCGCAGCTCCTCCGGCTTGCACCTTGCGCAGGCCGACCTGTTCCGGCGTAATCTCGAAATTGCGGATGACGCCGTTTTCCAGCGCGGTCGACGCTGGTCGGGCCGGAGGTCGTGACTCTCGTCGAGCCCGTCGGAGCCGTGCACCACCCAGACGCTCTCGGCGCCGAGATTTTTCAGCACCTGCGCCAACGGCTCGGTCCATTGCTTGGAGAACACGCCGACCATCTGCCGCTTCACGCCGGCCGGGTTCGACAGCGGACCGAGCAGATTGAAGATCGTGCGGGTGCCGAGCTCGACGCGGGTCGGATTGACGTTCTTGGTCGCCGGGTGATGCGTCGGCGCGAACATGAAGCCGATGCCGGCCTCGCGGATGCAATGGCCGATCTGCTGCGGGATTAAGATCGATATTGACGCCGAGCGCCGCCAGCACGTCGGCGGCGCCGGATTTTGACGACAGCGCGCGGTTGCCGTGCTTGGCGACCGGCACGCCGGCGCCGGCGACGATCAGCGCGGCGCAGGTCGAGATGTTGAACGAGCCCGAGGCGTCGCCGCCGGTGCCGACCACGTCGATGGCGTCCGGCGGCGCTTCGACCCGCAGCATTTTCGACCGCATCGCGATGACCGCGCCGGTGATCTCGTCGACGGTCTCGCCGCGCACGCGCAAGCCCATCAAGAGCGCGCCCATCTGCGACGGCGTCGCTTCGCCCGACATCATCTGCTCGAAGGCGCTTGCCGCCTCGTCGCGCGTCAGCGCCGCGCCGGTCGCGACCTTGCCGATGAGCGCCTTGAATTCCACGGTCACGGCTGTCGGATCCTCAATGACGCGGGCGCGGCGATTTTGCGCGATGCCGGCGGCGCTGCGGCACGGCGCGCCGGTCGCGGCGTTCCAGGCCGCGGCGATGTCGAGGAAGTTCTTCAGCATCAGATGGCCGTGGTCGGAGGCGATGCTTTCGGGATGGAACTGCACGCCATGCATCGGCAGCTTGCGTATGCGCAAGCCCCATGACCAGGCCGTCGTCGGTTTCCGCGGTGACCGTCAAGTTCGGCCGGCATGCTGTCCGCGCTCGACGACCAGCGAATGGTAGCGGGTGGCCTTGAACGGGCCGTTGATGCCGCGAAACAGGCCGCGGCCGTGGTGGCGGATGTCCGACAACTTGCCGTGCACCGGCACCGGCGCGCGGACCACTTTGCCGCCGAAGGCGTCGCCGATCGCCTGATGGCCGAGACAGACGCCGAGGATCGGGATGGTGGCTGCGGCCTGCGCGATCAGGTCGAGGCAGATGCCGGCCTCCTTGGGCGTGCAGGGCCCCGGCGACAGCACGATGGCGTCGGGCGTCGGCGTCGATCACCGCCGCCGCTCGTCACCTTGTCGTTGCGGTGCACGTCGACCTCCGCGCCCAGTTCACCGAGATAGTGCACCAGGTTGAAGGTGAAGCTGTCGTAATTGTCGATCAGCACAATCATGGTTAGGCTTCTTGGAGCAGCACAATGGCGGCTGTTAAACGACGCGCAAGCGAAAGCGTCAAGGCAGGGGTCAATCGCCGAGCTCGGTTTACGGTGCGTTTAAGAACGAGACAAAGAGGGCGTCGAGCCGATGCTGCGGTGCCGGCCTCGAAACGAGGCGCCAAAGACGCGGATGTTGGCCGCAGGCAGCAACCGCCGCAGGGCCGCGCGCGGACATGGGGAATTGTGGAGGACTTTGCCGACTGAACTGCTAGCGGCGCGCCGCTCCGGCTAGCTGTCGGCGATGAATCGCGCCTGCCGCGGCTCCAGCAGCGGATGGCGGGCATCGCGCAGGCAGGCGGCCTCGAAATACGGCCAGGCGTTTTGCGAGCAGTCGGTGCCGAGCGGGCGCATGTCGGCCCGGTCGCCCTTGGCGCCCGGCGATTGGCGACTCGCTTGCACCTGAATAAGACAAACTCGGGAACGCGACAAAACAAGCCGCCACGATCGCGGCGACCGCAATGGCGTAAACGGTCTTGATCATGACACCCATCCCTGTTTGAACCTTTGTCGCTTCAGAACGCAACGCGTTCTGAGGCGCCAAGGTTGCTCTTTGTTCAATGTTATATTTTTAAGCACGACG
This sequence comes from uncultured Alphaproteobacteria bacterium, assembly GCA_963827465.1. Taxonomy (GTDB): domain Bacteria; phylum Pseudomonadota; class Alphaproteobacteria; order Rhizobiales; family Xanthobacteraceae; genus BOG-931. The sequence continues at coordinate 77,429 of CAWHBC010000038.1, read as the reverse complement.
CGGCTGAAGCCAGCAGTGACCCACGTCACATTCTCAGCACTTGTGCTCATAAGCCGTCTGCGAATTCACCGAGTTTTTATGCTGTTGACTCTCGGCGTTTGCGCCTATGCCGAAGCGCGGCCACCTCGCAGCCAGCTTGGGTCGCCGGAACGCGCGGGTTAGACCGCCGCCATGTCAGAGTCCCCAGTCGCCATCCTCGCCCCGCGTGGCGCTGTTTGCCGGATCGTTCGATCCCATCACCAACGGCCATCTCGACGTGATCGGCAAGGCGGTGAAGCTTGCCGATAGGCTGGTGCTGGCCGATCGGCATCCATCCCGGCAAAACGCCGCTGTTCTCGGCCGACGAGCGGCTGGCGATGCTCAACGAGATTTGTGCGCCGCTCGGCCGCGCCGCCGGATGCGAGATCGCCTGCACGACCTTTGCCGATCTTGTCGTCGACGGCGGCGCGGCGCGACCGGCGCCACCGTGCTGGTGCGCGGCGTGCGCGACGCCACCGATTTCGACTACGAGATGCAGATGGCCGGCATGAACGCCGCGATGGCGCCCGACGTGCAGACGATATTCCTGCCGGCCGCGCCCGCGGTGCGCCCGATCACCGCCACCTTGGTCCGGCAGATTGCCGGCATGGGCGGCGACGTTTCGGCCTTCGTGCCCGCAAGAGGTCGCGGCGCGGCTGAAGAAGAAATTCGCCAAAGCCTGACAACCTGATCCGGGAGAATGTCATGAGCCGCCTTGCCGCCCTTCTGCTTGCCTTGACCTTGCCGTGCCGGCCTTGGCGGCCAAATGCGCTGACCAATCCCGCGGCGCTCACGGCGCAGGCGCCGGCGAGCTACAAAGTCAAATTCGACACCAGCAAGGGCGCCTTCGTCGTCGAGGTGCATCGCGACTGGGCGCCGCTCGGCGCCGACCGGTTCTACAATCTGGTCAAGAACGGCTTTTTCAACAATGCCCGGTTCTTCCGGGTGATCTCGGGCTTCATGGTGCAGTTCGGCATCAACGCCGATCCGAAGGTTTCGGCGGCCTGGCGCGACGCCAGCATCAACGACGATCCGGTGAAGCAGAGCAATACCCGCGGCATGATCACCTTCGCCACGCGCGGTCCCAATACCCGCACCACCCAGATGTTCATCAATTACGCCGACAATGCCCGGCTCGACGGCATGGGCTTTGCGCCGTTCGGCCAGGTCGTGTCCGGCATGAACGTCGTCGACGCGCTTTACAGCGGTTACGGCGAAGGCGCGCCGCGCGGCGCAGGACCGGAACAAGGCCGCATTCAAAGCGAGGGGAACGCCTATCTGACGCAAGACGTTTCCCAAACTCGATTACATCAAGACCGCGACGATCGTGCCGTAACCGACGGCCATTGAATTTGCCCCGCATCAAGCAAAGGACTCAACGATGACCAAGGAATTGCCCGCCGGCGTCGACCCGCAAAACGCGCTGATCCTGGAAACCACGCCCGGCACGATCGTCATCAAGCTGCATGACGACATCGCGCCGGGCCACGCCGAGCGGCTGAAGCTGCTGGCGCGCGAGAAGTTCTACGACGACGTGCCGTTTCACCGCGTCATCGACGGCTTCATGGCGCAGACCGGCGACGGCGAGAACGGCAACGGCACCGGCGGCTCGTCGCTACCCCGACCTCAAGGCCGAATTCTCCGACAAGCCGTTCGTGCGCGGCACCGTCGGCATGGCGCGCAAGGGCGGCAGCAACAACTCCGCCAACAGCCAGTTCTTCATCATGTTCGACGACGGCGACTTTCTCAACGGCCAGTACACGGTGATCGGCGAAGTGGTCTCCGGCATGGACGTGGTCGACAAGCTCAAGCGCGGCGAGCCGCCGTCCAATCCCGACCGCATCGTCCGCATGCAGGTGGCGGCCGACGCGAAATAGCGGCGGCGCGGCCGCGGTTTCGCATCACGTCTCGCTGGTCCGCGTCTTCTGCCGCGACAGATAGGGTTCGATCGCAGCCAAGACCTGCGCCGGCAAAATCCGCCGCATGCCGTCGGCCGATGGCCCGCCCGGCGGCTCGATGGCGTGGATGAAGCTTCGAATAGGTCAAAACCGGCGTCGAGCCGAATAGCCCGAAAGCATCCGTGCCGCCGGCGGCGGCGAGGTTTAGCGGACCGGACGACGGGCCGACGAAGAGATCGGCGTGGCGCAACAGCGCGGCCGCTTCGACGAGACCGAGAGTCGCAGGCATTGATGGCGGCGGCTCCGCCGCTGCCGGCGATAAAGCTCTGCGCGCGCGCGGCGTTGGCCTTGCCGCCGACCAGAAACACCGTGCCGCTCGATGCGGCGGCGCAACAGCGCAACGAACTCCGCCCAATGCTGCATCCGGCCAATCCTTGTCCGGATGCGAGGCGCCGATGCCGAGCGCGATCCACGGCCGGGGCGCCGACTTGAATTGTGCGGCGACGGCCGCGAGCGTTGATCGCGGCAGCGGCAAATCCGGCTCGGTCGACGGCAGCGGCACGTTCATCGCCGCCATCAGCGCGCGCAGCCAATCGATCGGATGATCGTGGAAATGGCTGTGATCGATGCCGGGATTGGTGATGAACAAGCGTTGCGCTCCGAGCCCAAGCCCGATGCGCGCCGGGATGCCGGCAAGCCGTGCGGCCAGCGCCGGACGCAGCGTGCGATCGAGAATCCAGATCGAGTCGCGAACCGGCGGCGCCGCAACAGCGCCGCGAGCCGGATGAGATTGAGCCGCGGCGCAGTTCCGAGCCGCCATGCTCGAAATAAAGGACCTCGCGCCACGCCGGCTCGGCGGCAAAAGTTCCTTGGCATGGCTGGTCGGCGGCGCCAGAAACGTCACGCTGGCGCCCGGCGCGACGGCGGCGATGGCGCGGATGAAGGGCAGGTGCCAGATGACGTCGCCGATGCCGGGCTTCACCTGGATCACGGCTTGCTGCATGGGAGGTCAGCTGCCGGCCGGCCAGAGGTTGCGACTGGTGGTTTTAGCGCCGAATAATCCGCAGGACCAATGCGCACCGACCTGTTCGATTTCGATCCTGCCGGAAGACCGCATCGCGCTGCGGCCGGCGGCGCCGCGCGACGCCGCGAGGCTTTTGGTGGTGCGGCCGGGCGCGACGCCCGAGCTCGAAGACCGCATCATGCGCGATCTGCCGGCGCTGTTGCGGCCGCGGCGACGCCGTCGTCGTCAACGACACCAAGGTCTTTCCCGCCAATCTGTCCGGCCGCCGGCTCGGCCGCGGCGAGCACGAGCCGGCCATTGCGGCGACGCTGATCAAGCGGCTCGACGGCTCGCGCTTCCGCGCTTTGGTCAAGCCGGCGAAGCGCCTTGCGGTCGGCGACGTGGTGCGCTTCGGCAGCGAAGGCCGGGTCTGCTTTCTCGATCAGCTCGACGCCACGGTCGAGGACAAAGGGCAGGGGGACGAGGGCGGCGAGGTGACGCTTTCGTTCTCGTTCTACCGACGCGGTGCTCGATCAGGCGCTGGCCGAGCGCGGCGACATGCCGTTGCCGCCTTATATCGCGAGCCGCCGCGAGCGTCGACGAACGCGACCGCTCTGATTATCAGACCATGTTCGCGCGCCAGGAGGGCTCGGTCGCGGCGCCGACCGCGGGCCTGCATTTCACCGAAGGTCTGACCGCCGGCTTTGCGCGAGCGCGGCGTCGATCTGCAGCGGGTGACGCTGCATGTCGGGCCCGGCACGTTTCTGCCGGTCAAGGCCGACGACACCGCCGGCCACAAAATGCATGCCGAGTGGGGCAGCGTCGCCGCGGAAACTGCGGCGGCGCTTAACGCGGCGCGCCGCGCCGGCGGCCGCATCGTCGCCGTCGGCTCGACCTCGCTGCGGCTGTTAGAAAGCGCGGCCGCGCCCGACGGCACGCTGTCGGCCTATTCCGGCGACACCGCCTTGTTCATCACGCCCGGCTACCGCTTCCGCGCCGTCGACGTGATGCTGACCAATTTCCATCTGCCGCGCTCGACGCTGTTCATGCTGGTCTGCGCCTTCTGCGGCCTCGACGTCATGAAGCGCGCTTATGCGCATGCCATCGCCGGCGGCTATCGTTTCTATTCCTACGGCGATGCGTGTCTGCTGTTCCGCGCGGACATGAAAGGCAGGAGAAGGACCCAGCCAAAACATGAGCCTCCACGACCTGGTGCCGGGTATCGGGGTTGGATTGATAGGGGGATTTACCTCCGGCCTGCTCGGCGTCAGCCCTGGAGGCGCGCTTGTCGTCTTTTCGGTTTTTCTGCTCGGCGCGGAACAGCACGTCGCGCAGGGTATTTCGCTGATCGCCCAGATTCCGCCGACCAGCGTGTCGGCCATCAAGCGATATGTGGCAAAGGGCAGCCGTAGCCCGCTGCGCTGGCTGCTGTGGCTGACGTTCGGTCTTGTGGCCGGAGGCGCGCTCGGCGCTTACGCGGCAAGCTTTGCATCGAATGTGGTGCTGCGATGGACCTATGTCGGCTATCTCGCCGGCCTCGACGTCATGCTGATCGCGCGCGGCGCGCGGACCGCCGCGGATCAGGACAACTCGGCAACGCCACGCTTGCACTGGGCGGCGTTGCTGGCGGTCGGGCTGTTTGCCGGGGTCTCATCGGGCTTCATCGGCATCGGCGGCGGACTTGCGACCGTGGTCGGCCTCCACGCCGTGCTCGGAGTGCCGCAGCACCGGGCGCAAATGATCAGCCTCGTCCTGTCTCTCGTTCCGACCACGATTCCGTCGGCGTGGATCTATTGGAACCACGGATGGTCCGGGTCGTGGCTTGCGCTCGCCGGCGTGATCGGCGGCCTCGTCGTCGGCAACGACGTCGGGGCGCGGCTCGCCAACAAAATCGGCAGCGCGGCGCTTTACGCCACGCTGATCGTCTTTGTTTCGATCATGACGGCTTACATGATCTACAAGGCTTTAACGTAATGCGCTGCGCTACGCCGCGATCTCGAACTTGTCGCGCTTCGACCTTGGTCAGGTCGATGCCTTCGATCCGGATCAGGCGGGTGTCGTTCTCGCGGCGCGGCGAATGCAAATCGCCTTCGCCGTAGTAGATGCGCCATGCCCGGCGTCATTGTCATAGGTGCGCACTTTTGCGACTTTGCCGGGCTGGCCGCGTTGGCCGGCTTTTCAAGCAGCCGCCAGTCGGTCATTTCGGTGACGCCGACGGCCTGGCCGTAGATCGCCCAGCTCGGCCCGTGATCGTGCGGGCGAGCTCACTTTTGCGCCTTTGTAAACGTGGGCAAGAATGCAGAAGTGCAGATCCGGATCCTCGTAGAGAATTTTGCGGTCGGCATCCGCGCCGGGTCCGAGATGCGTTGCGACAAATTCGGGATCGGCGCAGGCTTTTTCGGTGTATTGGCGAACGCGTTCGCGGCCGGCGGGGCCAGGATCCTTGAGCAGCGCCGCGCGGCAATCGGCGGCGAACTGGTCAACGTGTAAGCCATGGTCTATCTCCTCCGTTCGGGCTCCTCCCGTCTTTGATTTTGACCTGCATCTGCAGATCGCTTGGCAAAGCATACCGAGCCGCCCGCGCTTTCGTACCCCCAATCGGCTGCCATCGCTCATCTGACGACCGCCGGACGATGCGCCCAGCACGATGTCCGATTCGTTTTCCTTCCGCCTTACCGCCACCGACGGCGCCGCCCGCATGGGCGAAATGGCGACCGCGCACGGAGTGGTGCGCACGCCTGCCTTCATGCCGGTCGGCACGCAGGCCGCGATCAAAGGGCGTGCATCATGACGACGTGCGCGCCTCCGGCGCCGATATCATTCTCGGCAACACCTATCATCTGATGCTGCGGCCGGGCGCCGAACGGATTGCGGCCTTGGGCGGGCTGCACGCCTTCATGCGCTGGCCCTATCCGATCCTGACCGATTCCGGCGGCTTCCAGGTGATGTCGCTGTCGGCCTTGCGCAAAGTGAAGAAGCCGGCGTGACGTTCCGCTCGCATATCGACGGCGCCATGGTCGAGCTGACGCCGGAGCGCGCCATCGAGGTGCAAAACCTGCTCGGCTCCGATATCGCCATGCAGCTCGACGAGTGCGTCTCGCTTCCGGCCGCCAGCGACGAGATCGAGCGCGCGATGGAACTGTCGCTGCGCTGGGCCGAGCGCTGCAAGCGCGCCTTCGAAAGCGCAAGCCCCGGCCGGGCACTGTTCGGCATCGTGCAGGGCGGCGACGATCGGCGCTTGCGGGAGAAAAGCGCGCGCGCGCTGATCGACATCGGTTTTGACGGCTACGCCATCGGCGGCCTTGCCGTCGGCGAAGCGCCGGAGGTGATGCGTAACGTTGTCGCCGAGACCGCGCCGGCGCTGCCCGCCGAACGGCCGCGTTATCTCATGGGCGTCGGCACGCCGGCCGACCTGTTGGCGGCGGTCGCGCGCGGCATCGATATGTTCGATTGCGTCCTGCCGACACGCAACGGCCGCCATGGCCTTGCCTTCACCCGCTTCGGCCCGATCAATATCAAGAACGCGCAGCACGCCGACGATCCGCGGCCGCTCGACGCCGAGAGCCGCTGTCCGGCCGCGCGCGATTTCTCTCGCGCCTATCTGCATCACCTTTTCAAGGCCGGCGAAGCGCTCGGCGGTACGCTGTTGTCGGTCGTTAATCTGTTCTACTACCAGGACTTGATGGCGGGCGCGCGGGCTGCGATAGCGGCGGGACGATTTGCCGATTATGTCGCGCAAACGACGGAACAATGGTCGGCAAAGCGCGATATTGCGAGCCAGTAAGCGGCTACGGCCTCGATCTGAAATCGCATATCTGTAGAAACCATCCGGAGACCAAGACATGTTTCGTATGTGTGCTGACTTTTGCGCGGACGTCGTCAACCGGCGGATTGCGGGTTTTGCGATTGCACTCGCAGCGCTGACCGGTCTAGCGCGGACCGCGCCGGCGCAAGCCGCTTATCCCGACCATCCGGTCCGCGTCATCGCTGCCGTTCGGGCCCGGCGGCGTTGCCGACGTCACCGCGCGTCTCGTCGCCGAGAAGCTCAGCGAGAAGCTCGGCCAGAATTTCGTCATCGAGAACATGCCGGGCCCGGGCGGCATTGCCGCGGCGCGCGCCGTGCTGCAAAGGCCCGTCCGACGGCTATACGCTCGCCTTCTTCACCAACGGCACGGCGATCAGCGTGCCGCTGTTCAGCCATCTGCCGTTCGACCCGATCAAGCAATTCGTGCCGATTTCGGCCATCGGCTATTTCGATCTCGATTTCGTCGTCGCCGCGGATTCGCCCTATCACACGCTCGGCGATTTTCTGAAAGCCGCGAAGGACAAACCGGGCACGCTCAATCTCGGCTCGATCGTGGTCGGCTCGACGCAGAATCTGACCGCGCAACTGTTCAAGTCGATGTCGGGCGCCGATCATCGTCATCGTGCCGTTCCGCACCTCGCCCGACGAATTGGTGGCGCTGTTGCGCAACGACATTCAGAGCGAGGTCGAATTTTATGCGGCGATCGCGCCGAGCCTGCAAAGCGGCAAGGCGCGCGTGCTGGCGACCAGCGGCACCAAGCGTTCGCCCGAATTGCCGAACGTTCCCGACCATCGCCGAAGCCGGCGTGCCGAATTTCGACGTCACGTCGTGGAACGCGCTTTATGCGCCGGCCGGCACGCCGCAAGCCGTGATCGACAAGCTCAACGGCGCGCTGCACGACGTGCTCGCCGATCCGGAGCTGAAGAAGCGGGCGCTCGATCTCGGCATCGACGCCGAGGCCTCGACGCCCGCGGAGATCGACGCGCGGATGAAGTCCGATATCGCCAAATGGACCAAGGTGATCGAGAGCGCGCATATCCCGAGGCAATGATGCAAGCCTCGCTCGACGTCCGAACAAAAACGAACCCGCCGGTCCGTGATACGCGGGACCGGCGGGTCACATACGCACTGGTAAAGACGCGACGTCCAGCGCGGTTACGACTTCACGAGCTGGCCGCGGATTTCGCCGCCAGGATTGGCTTTGGTGTGGATGTTGACGTACCACTGGCCGTTCATCAGGTCGGAGGCTTGCGCTTCGGTCAGCTTGGCCGAGCCTTTGAACGGGCTGTCGAACGGCTTGCCCTTTTCCGAAATCCAGATCGGCGACGCCGGCGTTCTTGCCGGGCTCGGCCGGGCCGTGGAAATGCGCCGCCGTTGCCGGGCCGGTCAGACCGGAAAAAGTGCCGCTCCAGGTCAATTCCTTGGTCGCCGGATCGTAGTTCGCCGTCACCGAGCCGGTCCCGCCGGTGGTGTTCGGCGGCACTTCGCTCGAACCCTTCAGATCGGCTTTGAAAGCCGTGGCGGCGGCATAGCTCGGCGCGCCAGACGCCAACAGCGCGGCGCCGGCGGCGCTGCCGACGCAAATCCCCAGTATCTGACCGGCGATCGAATGTTTGACGCATGTGATCCTCCTTGTGGACGGTTCCGTTCGACAACGGCACAAACACCGGGTCGGGCGGCATTATTGCCTGTTAGCCTGCCGTCCTAGGCCATCGGCCGGACATCGGCGGCCGTCCAAGGACAAGCGGACGCTCGAATTACTGAATAAATACGCAGCCTGTTACGCGGTTTTACTTACGCGTTGGTCTAACGCAGACCGAGCCGGATGGAAGTGGCGAACGCCTTGCCGCACTCGTCGCAGGACCATTGGTGGTCGATCCGGCTCATGGCATTGGACACTTGGCGTCGAAGCGGGATTCCTCGGCGACCAGCAGAACGCTGCCGCAACGCGGGCAATTCGGCCGGCTCGAGGCTTTCGTTCGCCAGAGCCCGCGCGTGGACTGGAGGACCTTGGCACGCGGATTGGACGATCATCGTCGATCCTCCTCGACGAACGCACCCTCACCGCACCCTCGGCGCCACATTAGCGCGCCGTCTATGGCGCTATGGCGACGGCGGCGTGAAACTCTGATGGCTTTTGCAGAAGATTTGACCCTTTGGCCGATGGAACGATCTGGCTGCCGCCGCCGACGGAACCGCGAGCTTGCCCGCGGCGAGAAACCGGCTAGCGCGACGGGGTGTCGATCGGCACGCAATTGGTGCGGCCGGACATGACGCAGTCCTCGATCTTCTCGTTGGCGTAAAGCTCGTGCGCCAAAATCCAGCCAATGATGAACAGGACAACGACCACGCCCAGCGCGATCATCGAGCGGCGCTGGTTTCCATTTTGGCTGTTGCGATCGGACATTTATCTAAAATATGCCGGAGCGCCGCGCTTTTAAACCCGGGCTCTTAAACCCATGTGGGCGCGCGAGCCGGCCGGGCAAAAACGAACCCGCCCGAGACGGCAGGCTCGGGCGGGCGCGGGGACCAGAAGGAGCCTTCGGTTCGGCTCAGGCGTCGTAGAGGCCATGTTCCCAATAACGATGCGGAGGCCGGTTTTTGTCGCGGAACGTCTTGAACCACCGGACAAAGCGCGCATTCGTCTGTTTCAGGGCTGTCATGGCGATCTCCTCAGCTAGCAGCCAGAACCATGCATCCTACATACGCGCAGCCGCTGCCCGAGGAAGTGACTGCCGTCACACAATCGCGCTTTTTCCATTGGCGGCCGGATGCCGAGGTGAAATCACTCGCGGATGACGGGTTGCCGCGCCAACTGACCGGCTCATCTCGAACCTGCCTTCATCAGCGAAATTCCGAGCGGCGGAACACCCATATCGAAGGGCCGGGCTCACAATGAAGATCAAAGCAAAGGGTAGCGGTGTACTGGCATTCGGCTGGCATTCCGCTGCCTTTAGATCTATAATTTCGAGCCTCAGGGAAATGGGGAATCAAGATGTCTCGATACCGGCTGGCTTTGATTGCGGCGGGCATCCTTCTGCTGACCGCTCCATCCGCATGGGCCTTTAGTGTGCAAAATGGCGGGGCTGGCGGCAGCGCAAATTCGTCATTCGCCGATCCGGACGACCAGCTTGCGAACAAACTCGGCGTCCGTTCGGACGAGCCGTCGCAGCTCGGCGGCCAGCCAGGTCAAGCGTTTGACCCCATCTGGTGGGACCAATCGTTGCACGGATATGGCCCTTATTATCAGGCGCCGCGCCGCGGCAACTGAGCGCGCGTCCCTCTAACGGCGGCTCCAATCCTCTTCGGCCTCGCGCCTGTTCGCATAAGCTCTTGATTATGATTGGTGAGCGCGCTGGGACTCGAACCCAGGACCCCGTGATTAAAAGTCACGTGCTCTACCGACTGAGCTACGCGCTCCACCTAAGCCGCATCAGATACTTAAGTCGGGCGGCATTTACCAGCCTCGTGCGGCCCGTTGCGCGCTTTTTCCCGGCGGTTTTGCTAGATTTGGGCTTAATTGCCTAACCGGGCGAACCCGGCGCCAAATCAAGGACCTTTGCCATGCCGATAGTCAACCGCGTCGCCGATCTGCACGGCGAGATCAAGGAATGGCGGCGGGATTTTCATGCCCATCCGGAGCTGCGCTACGACGTGCACCGCACCGCGGCCTCGGTCGCCGACAAGCTCAAGAGCTTCGGCTGCGACGAGGTGGTTCCCGGCATCGGCCGCACCGGCGTGGTCGGCGTCATCCGCGGGCGCAAAGCCCGGCAACAAGGTGTCGGCATGCGCGCCGACATGGATGCGCTGCCGATCGAGGAAGAAACCGGCCTGCCGTATAAGTCGACGGTGCCGGGCAAGATGCACGCCTGCGGCCATGACGGGCACACCGCGATGCTGCTTGGCGCCGCGAAATATCTCGCCGAGACGCGCAATTTCGCCGGCACCGCCGTGGTGATTTTCCAGCCGGCGGAGGAGGGCGGCGCCGGCGCCGCGGCGATGATCAAGGACGGGCTGATCAGCCGTTTCGGCATCGACGAAGTCTACGGCATGCACAATTATCCGGGCATTCCGCTCGGCCAATTCGCCATCCGCACCGGGCCCGATGATGGCGGCGGCCGATCACATCGAGATCGAGCTCGAAGGCAAAGGCGGCCATGCGGCGCGGCCGCATCTGGCGATCGACACGATTCTGGTCGGCGCCCAGATCATCAACCAGCTGCAGTCGATCGTGGCGCGCAACGTCGATCCGCTGGAATCCGCCGTGGTGTCGATCTGCATGTTCCAGGCCGGCCACACCGACAACGTCATCCCGCAGCACGCCAAGCTCAAAGGCACCGCGCGCAGCCTCACGCCCGCAGGTGCGCGAGCTTTTGCACCAGCGCATCGCCGAGGTGATCGAAGGCACCGCGCAGCTTTACGGCGCCACCGCGAAGATCACCTACACCAACGGCTATCCGGTGGTGGTCAACCACGAGCGCGCAGACGGCGTTTGCCGCCGACGTCGCCCGCGAGATCGCCGGCAAGGATCGGGTCGATACCGCGCTGCCGCCGGTGATGGGCGCGGAAGATTTCGCCTTCATGCTCAACGAGCGGCCGGGCGCCTTCATCTTCGTCGGCAACGGCGACAGCGCGGGGCTGCATCACCCGGCTTACGATTTCAACGACGAGGCGATCCCGCTCGGCACGTCATACTGGGTGCGGCTCGCGGAGACGGCGCTCAAATCAGAGGCGTGACGTTGTTTTCCACGCCCAGTAGCGCCTTGCCGTAGAGCTCATAGCCGACCGGCGGCAACACCACGGCGTGGCGCGACGCCACCGCCGCGTCGCGCCAGATGCGCTGCAGCGGGCTCGTCTCGGCGAAGCCGGCCGAGCCGTGCGCGAACAAAAGCTTGTCGATGGCCTGCGTGATCTTCTCGACGACATAGCCGGTGTCGGCGCGGACGCGGGCGCGCACCAGCATGTCCGGATAGACGCCGCGCGCCGCCGCATCGTCGATGTCGTCGGCCGCCCGGTAGGCGTGGAAATGCGCGGTGTCGATCATCATCGCCGCTTCGGCGAGCTGCAATTGGAAGCCGACCGAGGCGCTTTGCTTCTCGAAGAACGTATAGGCGATGGTCCGCGAACCGGCCTTTTGCCGGACGAATTGCAGCGCCGCGCGGCCCAGTCCGAGGATCGGTCCCACCAGAATGATGGACAGGATCGGAACGAAGGCCGAGCGATAGAACGGCTCACGGTCGCGCGCTTCGCTCGCATAATCGCCCTCGATGGCGCGCGGCACCGAAAAAATGCGGTGCTGCGGGATGAAGATGTCGTGGGCTTTGAGGCAGATGCTGCCGGAGGATTTCATGCCGGCGACGAACCAGGTGTCGACGCGCTCGAGATCCGTCATCGGAATGAGCGCCAAGCCCTGGTCGACCGATTGCCCGGCATCGTCGACGACCGGCATGCCGAGCACGGCCCATTGCGCGTGCCAGCCGCCCGAATTGTAGTGCCAGGTGCCGGTGATGCGAAAACCGCCGTCGACCTTCTTCGCCGTCGCCGTCGGATTGAGGACGCCCGACACCCGCGCGTCGGGATCGGCGGCAAACACTTCGTCTTGCGCCTTGACCGGATAGAGGCTCGTCAGCCAACAGCAGATATTGTTGAGGTTCACCACCCAGGCCGTGCCGCCGTCGGCCTCGGCGATGGCCGCGCTGACGTCGAGCATCGCGCGGGTGTTCATTTCCCATCCGCCGTAACGCTTCGGCGTGCAGACCTTCATCAGACCGGCCTGCCGCGCCGCCTCGATGCTCTCGTCCTCGACCCGCCGGTTGGCTTCGCCGGCCGCCGCATTCTTGCTGAACAGCGGCGCGAGCTCGCGGGCGCGGGCCACAAGCTCCGGGACGGTGGGCGCGGCGAGGCTGTGGACGCTTGCGGGCTTGCTCATGGTCAATGCTCCAACTCCGCGGTCTGCCGGCTGCGCGCGCCTTCCTGCAACAGCGGCGAGGTCAGCACGATGTCCGCGGTTCGCTTGAGATGATCTTCGATGAGACTGCCGACGAGGCCGGCATCGCGCGCCAGGCAGGCATCGAGAATGCGCTTATGCTCGGCGTCGACGTTGCGGTTTTTGCGCGCCAGCGCCACGGACAGCAGCCGGTAGCGCTCGCTCTGCGCATAAAGCGTCGCGCGCAATGTCAGCATCCACGGGCTGTCGCAGCCCGCCGCGAGCGCGCCGTGGAAGGTCGTGTGCGCCGCCACCCATGCCGGATTCAAATGCGCGGCCGGCTGGCCGATCATCATCGGAATGCGATGCATCCGATGATAGGCGGCGACTATGGCGGTCTCCCATTCAACGTCGCCATGCGCGACGGCCGAGCGCAAACATAGCTGCTCGATGGTAATGCGCGTCCGGGTCAGGTCCTTCAATTCCTCGACCGAAACCGGGGTGACCGAATAGCCCTTCTGGGCCGTCGCCACCGTCCACTTTTCCGCAGAAAGACGCGACAATGCTTCGCGAACCGAACCGGGGCTGAAGCCGAGGCGCTCGGCGACGTCGCTGATGATGATCTTGACGCCCGGCGCCAAGCGGCAATCGAGGATTTCCGCCAGCAGCGCCTCGTAAGCCTGGTCGGCCTGGGTTGCGGCGGGTTCGATGCTGGCCAGCCTGTTCATGCATCGCAGGATGCGGCATCGCAAATACACACGCAATGGAAATATATTTTTTGTTGACAAATATCTTCGTTAGGACTGGACTGCAGAAGCAGAAATCTGCGGCATGATCGCGCCGCCGTGCGACCGCGGCGCAAGCGGCGGCAAGGCGCGTAAAGACGGAAGGACGATGCGATGACGGCAATGCAAGGATTTATCAAAGCGAACCGGCGCCCCGGCGAACTCGGGATTCATTCGCTCGATCATTTTCACTTCACCGTACCGGATCTCGCCGTCGCCCAGAATTTCTATTCCGAGTTCGGCCTCGATATCGGCGAGAAGAACAATCTTCTGACGATGAACACCCATGGCCACCCGCACCGATGGGGGACGATCGGGGAAGGTCCGCGCAAGAAGCACGGCTACGCGTCATTTGCCGCCTTCGAGGACGATATCGACAGGTTCGCCCAGCGCCTGCAGGCCATGGGCATCAAGCGCCTCGATCCGCCGAACGGCATCGATTCCAATGGACTTTGGTTTCACGACCACGACGGCAATCTGGTCGAGATCAAGGTCGCCGAAAAATCGTCGCCGGACGAGAAGTCGCAGTTCACCTTCAAGGCGAGCGGTCCGGGCGAGCGCGGCGCTCCGTTCCGCCGCGAAATCCGGCGCACGCGGCCGCGCCGCCTCGCGCATGTCCTGTTCTTCACGCGCGACGTGGCCAAGGCGATCGCGTTCTACACCGGCGTGCTCGGCCTGCGGCTATCCGACAAATCGAGCGACAATGTCGCGTTCCTGCACGGCATCCATGGCAGCGATCATCACCTGATCGCCTTTGCGCGCTCGGAGGCGCCCGGCCATCATCATTTCAGCTGGGACGTCGGCTCGGTCGATGAGATCGGGGTCGGCGCCATGCACATGCTCGACAAGGGATTTGCCAAAGGCTGGGGCCTGGGGCGTCACGTGCTGGGTTCCAATTATTTCCATTACGTGCGCGATCCCTGGGGCAGCTACAGCGAATATTCCGCCGACATCGACTACATCCCGGCGACCTGCGACTGGCCCAGCGGCGATCACGAGCCGGACGATTCCTTCTACGCCTGGGGCCCGAACGTGCCCGAAGATTTCGTGCATAATTTCGAAGCGTAAAGCGCGCGCGGGAGCGGCGGCGCTCTACTGCGCCGCTTCGATATTGTCGGTCGAAACCTTGGGCGCGTCGGCCATCACCTGGGTGATGACCTCCTGTGACTGCGGCAGCAGGCCCGCGGCCTTGGCGCCGATGGCGGCTTCGATGCGGCCTTCCATGCCATGCCAGAAGGCGAAATCGTTGAAGCGGCTGCCCTCGATGGCGGCAAGCATGACCGCGGCGAGGAACGGCAGGCTTTGCACCACGAGCACAACGGCAAAAATATTGATCTCGTGAACCTGCTTGTAATTGGTGACGATCAGGGTGGTTGCGCCGACCAGCAAAAGCGCTGCGATCACCGCTTCCCAAAACGCCGGGAAATCCGGCCCCTTGCGCCCGACGCCGCCCTTGGCCGTGCGCAAAAACGGCATGCGCTCGTGGATCACGCCAAGCCCGACCGAGCGCGCCACGGTCCATTGCAGCGACATGGCGGCCACCACCGCGCCCAGCATTTGCCCGGGCGTCGCCCGCACGCGCAGCCGGTACAGCATGACGAAATGGGCGACCGAAACCGTGAACGCGGCGATGATCGGCAAAGTGAGAATACGGTCGGGCACCGCGATATTGGCGAAGGCAACGAACGGCACCCAGAGAATGTTGAGCAGCGCCACGACGACGCCGATCGCGTCGGAGCCGAGCCAGTTGAGCCAGCCGAAGCCGTATTCGCGCTTCTGCTCGCGGGTAAGCCCGCCGGCGCCTGGCAACAGCCGCCGCCAATGCTTGCGCACGAGCTGGAAGCCGCCAAACGCCCAGCGATGGCGCTGGCGCTTGTAAGCCTCGAAAGTATCGGGCAACAGCCCATGGCCGTAACGGCGGTTGGTGTAATGCGCGGACCAGCCGCGCTCGAGAATGCTCAAACCGAGATCGGTATCCTCGACGATCGTCTCCGACGACCAGCCGCCGGCGTCGGCGATCGCGGCGCGGCGGATGAGGCACATGGTGCCGTGCATGATGACGCCATTGAATTCGTTCCGCTGCACCATGCCGATGTCGAAGAAGCCGGCATATTCCGCGTTCATCGCGGTGTGCATCAGCGAGCGGTCGCCGTCGCGATGGTCCTGCGGGGACTGCACGAAGCCGACCCGCGGATCGGCGAACAGCGGCGTGAGATCCTTCAGCCAGGCCGGATCGAGCACATAATCGGCATCGATGGTGGCGATGATCTCGGCGTCCGGCGCGGTATGCGATAAAGCCAGCCGCAGCGCGCCGGCCTTGTAGCCGGTCAAATTCTCCACCCGCACGAATTTGAAGCGCTCGCCGAGCTCACGGCAATAGTCCTCGACCGGCCGCCATAGGGCCGGATCCGGCGTGTTGTTGATCACCACCACGCATTCGAGGTTCGGATAATCGATGCGCGCCACCGCATCGAGCGTGGCGTTGAGCATTTCGGGCGGCTCGCAGCAGGCGGGAACGTGGATCGAGACTTTGGGCGCGTAAACCTCGGGAACCAGGGGCGGCGCAGCAGCGAGCCGCCGCGGCGGGCGGCCGAACACGATGGCGGCGATCTCCTCCATGCGCGCGAGCGCAATCGCCACCAGCGGCACCATGAGAACGATGCCGAGGCCAAGGGCAAATGCCGCTCCCGGAACGAAGTAATGGCCCTTCCAGAAGGCGACGATGGCCGAACCCCAGGCGCCGACCGCATTGGCCGACACCGCCAGCAACAACGCCTGGCTGAAGCTTACGCCCGCCATGGCTAGGACCGGCAGCGACAATAACAGCCCGAACAGCACGGCAAGCCCGGCCTGCTTGGGATAATCGGGATCGGTAATGACACCGGTCCAAGGGAATTTCGGCTGCCGATCGGCATCGAACAGACCCCAATAAGGACCGACGCCGCCCTCCATCGTCTTCCACGGCTGATCGATGCCTTCGACGACGTTGTAGTCGATGCCGTAGGATTCCGCGCGGTTGACGAAATCGCGCAATACCTGGGCTTGCGCGATCCGTCCGGGGACGGCCTGATGGAAGTTATAGCCCGCGCTCGGCCAGCCGAATTCGGCAATGACGATCCGCTTGCCGGGGTGCATCTGCCGGAGCTTGTCGTAGAATTCGATGGTGTGATCGACCGCGGTCGAGGCGCTAAAGCCTTCCCAATAGGGCAGGATATGCGCGGCGATGAAGTCGACCGCCGAGGCGAGTTCCGGATGGTCGATCCAGACCGTCCAGATTTCGCCTGTCGTTACAGGGACCGGGCTCGATCGCTTCACCTTTTGGATGAGCTTGATCAGGTCCGGAACCGTCATCTCGGCGCGCAGCGTGGTTTCGTTGCCGACCACGATGGCATCGACGTTGCTGTAGTGCCGGGCGAGATTGAGGGCGGACGCGATTTCGCGCTCGTTGCGGGCCTGATCCTTGTCGATCCAGGCGCCGACCGTCACTTTGAGGCCGAATTCGGCGGCGATCGGCGGGATAAGTTCGGCGCCGCCGGTCGCGGAATAGGTGCGGATCGCCCGCGTGTAGGGGGCGATGGCCGCCAGATCGGCCCGGATCTGTTCCGCGGTCGGGCGCGGCCCGGAATCCGGATGCGATGAATCCTTAAACGGGGAATAGGAGACGCTGGCGAGTTGGCCGGTGAAATCCGGGGCGGTCGCCACCGGTCTCATCAGGGCCCAGATGCCGGCGTGCACGCACGCTACGAGCGCGAGCACGGCAGCGACGGTGCGCATGGACTCTTACCAACGGGGCGGAACGACACGGGCCCGAACCTGCCCCCAGGTTCGACTAGGTCGTAAGGGTGAGGCAACCTTGCGAACGGCAGAACTAAACTAACGTTGGGTAATGGCGAATTCAAGACAACTTGCGCAGCGCAGCAAAAATTTGGCGACCAGATAGCGGTTTTAACTCACGGTGGAACCGCTAGTGCGTGGCGGCCGGGGTTGGCGCCGCGGCTACGGGAGCGGCGGCGGCGGCCGGAGCTGCAGCAACTTCCCGCGACGGATTGATCCAGCAGGCGAGGACCTGGCCGTTCAAGCTGTCGGGGATCTTCGGATCGATCGCATTGGAATGCAGCACCAGACAGCGGAACGCCGCCTGGATATGGCCGCTCGGGCAGCCGAAGCGATCGTAGAGGTCGAGGTGGCGGAATGCGGTATCGAGGTCGTCGCGCCACAACAGGTTAACGACGCGACGGCCCAGCCAGACGCATTCGGGGTTGCCGGCCGGCCCGTTGATGGCGCGCTGCGCCTCGGCGTATTCGTCAACCTTCTGGGGTTCCTTCTTGGCCTCCGGTCCGGCCGGCGGCTGGGTCGGCTGTGCCGGCGCCGAACTGGTGCTCTGCGCCGCGGCCGGTTGGAGAAAGGCACCGGCTGGCAGGAAAAGGCACGCGGCGATAGCCAATCCGCCGACACTGCTAAGCACGCGATGGGGCATGGTTCCCTTGGATCGTTGGGCCAAGATTAGCCGATGAGACGGACGTTCCCCGAACCCGTTGTGGCCGTTTGTTCGGCCAGCGCTTTGACGTTCGATCGATTGAGTCCGATCGGCACCGTTTTGGCCACCGGATTGAGCCGCCATTGCGGCGGTCCGCCCGAATGAGCCGCGCCGACAACACCCCAACTGCGGGCGTTTGTCCAGCGCACGCCGCGGCGACGCTTGGCACGATCATGCGGCAAGGCTAATGCGAGACGATGTCACGGTCTCCCGACGGCAATGCTCCCGCGGCGCTTGCGCATTTCGCGCTGACCGCGCTCGCGGTCGCCGCGGTGTGGTGGTGGCTTGGCGCGCCGGTCAAGCTGCCGGCCTCGCCGCTTGCCCATGGCGGCAAGCTGTACTGCGTCTCTTATTCGCCGTTTCGCGGCGGCCAGGATCCGCTGATCGACACGACACGGGTCACCGCGCAGCAGATCGACGAGGATTTGACGCTGTTGGCGCGTTACACCAATTGCGTCCGCACTTATTCCGTCGACATGGGCCAGGACCAGATCGCCGCCATCGCCCAGCGTCACGGCATGACGGTGCTGCAGGGCATCTGGCTGTCGCATGACGCCGCGCGCAACAGCCAGCAGATCGCCACCGCCGTCGCTCTGGCCAAACGCTATCCCGACACCATCCGCGCCATCATCGTCGGCAACGAAGTGCTGTTGCGCGGCGACCTCTCGCTTGCCGATCTCGAAGCCGATATCCGCGAGGTGAAAGCGCAAGTGACGCAGCCGGTCACTTATGCCGACGTTTGGGAGTTCTGGCTGCGCTACAGCGACCTGCAAAGCGCGGTCGATTTCGTCACCATCCATATTTTGCCCTATTGGGAGGACTTCCCGATCCCCGCCGATCGGGCCGCGGCGCATGTCGACGAAATCCGCAAAAAAGTCGCCGCCGCCATTCCCGACAAGGACATCCTGATCGGCGAATTCGGCTGGCCGAGCGAGGGCCGGATGCGCGAGGGCGCGCTGCCGTCGCCGGTCAACCAGGCGCGCGTCATCGCCGATACGCTTGCGCTCGCAGCGCGGGACAATTTCCGCGTCAACGTGATCGAAGCTTTCGATCAACCCTGGAAGCGCCAGCTCGAAGGCGCGACCGGCGGTTATTGGGGGGTGTTCGACCGCGCAACACAGGCGCCGAAATTCAGTTTCGACGGCGTCGTGTCGGATCATCCGGACTGGATGTTTCAGGCGCTTGCCGGAGTTTTGCTCGCAGCCTTCAGCTTTGCCGCGGCCGCTGTTGCCGCGCGCGGCAAGCTTGCCCCGCCAATGTTATGGTTGCGGATTGCCGGCTTGACGTTCTTGCCCGCCGTCCTGTTCGGCTGGACGCTCGAGCGTGTGCCGATCGACAGCTTTACCGCCGGCGGCTGGCTGCGGTCGCTGGCTTTTGCCGCGGCTGCGGCCGCGGCGCCGATGGCCTGCGCGGCCGCCTGCGCGACCGGCCGCCGAGCGCCGGTGTTCGCCGCCGTGCTGTCGCGGCCGGCTGTGCCGCTGGATGGCTTGAGCATTGTCCTTGGCCTCATTCTGATCGCGCTAACGCTGCTATCGGTCGAGACCGCGCTTGGCCTGGTGTTCGATCCGCGCTACCGCGATCTGCCGTTCGCGCCGCTAAGCGGGGCAGCACTGCCTTTTCTGCTGTTGGCGCTGCTGTCGCCGCCGCGGGCTGGTGGTCGCGCCGTGGCGGAGAGCGTGGCCGCGGCGGTGCTGGCGCTCTCGGCGCTCTATATCGCTTTCAACGAAAGCTTGGCCAATTGGCAAGCCATCTGGCTTTGCGGCGGCTTGCTGGCGCTCGCCCTCATTCTGGAGCGGGCGCGGGCCGCGCCAGGCTGAGGATCAAGAGCCCGGCGGCCAGCGCCGCAAGATCGGCATTGTGCAGGACCACGCCGAAACCCGTGGCCGCGAGCGCCACCGTCATCAGCACGAGCGACGGCCGTATCAAATTGAGCACGGCCGCGGCTAGCGCCACGCCGCCGAACACCCGGTGATGGAACAGGACGATCGCCAGCCGGAACGTGCTGCACAGCCAGGTCTGCAGCCCGGCCTGGCAGGCGAGTTCCACATTGGTGTTCTCGATCGCCATGTAGCGGATATAGAGCGCCTCGCCGACCGACAAGAAAGCGACGATGAGGAACCAATTGGTCTGGCGCGCGGTGGGCAGAAACAGACGGCGCATCACATTAAATGTCCTCGAAGTCTCCTCGGCTGGCCCATCAGCCAAATCACGAGAAGCCCGATCGCGCAACCGCCGGGCGCGCCGGCCGATCGCGCGGCGCGGCGAGATCAGCGTAGCGCCAGATGCTGCCCATCAAAAATGGTCGGCTGGCAATAGAGCCCCGCGACCGTGAGCTGACTGCAAAGCTCCGCCGCCGCTCCCGGCTGCGCAATCGGTCCCGCTATCAGCCGCAACTCGATGCGGTTGGTATGTGGAATTTCCCTGACGGCGATGATCGGGTCCATGCCGACAAAAAATTGCGGATGTGACGTGCGGATCGCGGCCCAGCGCAGCCGCAAAGCCTGGATCGTGAGACCCGAGCCGATATCGATGCCGAATTGCATATGGGTCGGCGACGGCGGCGCAGGCGACGGCGCGGCAGTCTCGGACGCGGGCTTGACGGTAGCCGGCGGTGCCGCGAAGCCGCGCATCGGCTAGCGCCGGCACCGATGCCGACAGCGCCGCGGTCGCAGCCACCGAAGGTCCGTCCGCGTCGTGACGGCTTTCGTTGGCGGCCTTGATCTGTTTGCTGATCGACCCGGTGACGTCCTGCATGTCCTCTTCAACGGCAGCCAGCCGCGATTCAATCCGCGCGTCGTCGACCGAAAGCCGCCGCAGCGCCTCGCCAAGGCGCTGCGTCTCGGCCTGAGCATCGAATGGCGCGCTGGCGGCGGGCCTTGGCCGGTGCAAGATCGCGGCGATGCGATTTTCGGCCACCTGGCTTTGGCTCGTCAGGACGACGATCAGCACGGTCGCCGCCGCGGCTGCGCCCCATAATGCCGCGCTCTGCAAACGCTCCATGGTGAAGCGCTTCTTGGGCGCCCTCAGCGCCTCCGCACGCACCATGCCCGGAAGCGGCGCCGGCGCCGGTGGCGGCGGTTCCGCTCTCAAGGCATCGACGAGGTCGATCATGCGGCGCCCGCCACGGGTCGAGTGCACAGGTTCCAAGATAGTCCGGTCAAATCCGCATTGCAGACGAATCAGCGGTCGGTCGAATCAGTGCTAAAAATCTAGCAGATTCCCCGGTTAGGGGCCTCGTTGGCGCAGCCTTGCCCGGCGGCGGCGGTTGGTGCCTGCTGGCCGGATTCGCCTGGCTTTCGGCCATGGCTGGCGTCCGCTAAGACGTTAAGCCGCGGCCTTTGCGCGAAGGTTGCGAGAAGATTGCGAGAAGATCGAATGGAACGCCGAACGTCCGGTCGGACCTGTCTTGCGATCGTGCTCGCGGCCGGCGAGGGCACGCGCATGCGTTCGGCGCTGCCGAAGGCCTTGCATCCGGTCGCCGGCAAAACGCTGCTCGCTCATGTGCTCGACGCCGCCGCCAAAATCGGCGTCGCCGCGACCGCCATTGTCGTTGGACCCGGGCAGGACGCCGTGGCGGCGGAGGCGAAGCGCATAAGCCCGGACGCCGCAATTTTCGTGCAGACGCGAACGGCGCGGCACGGCACACGCCGTGCTCGCGGCGAAATCGGCCATCGCCGAGGGTGCGGACGAGATTTTGATCCTGTACGGCGACACCCCGCTCATCCGGCCGCAGACGCTTGAGCGCCTGCGCGCTCCGCTCGCCGAAGGCGCGGCGCTCGCCGTGCTCGGCTTTCGCCCGGCCGATCCATCGGGTTACGGACGCCTGATCGTCGAGGACGGCGAACTCGTCGCTATTCGCGAAGACGCCGACGCCAGCGCCGCCGAGCGCGGCATCGGACTATGCAACGGCGGGCTCATGGCGCTCGCCGGCGATCGCGCGCTTTCGATTATCGAGCGGATCGGCAACCGCAATCGAAAAGCCGAATTCTATCTGACCGATGCGGTCGAAATCGCACGCGGCATGAAGCTGCGCGCGGTCGCGGTCGAAGTCGAGGAGGACGACGTGCGCGGCATCAACAACAAGAGACAGCTCGCCGAGGCCGAAGCGGCGGCGCAACAGCGGCTGCGCCAGGCCGCGCTCGAAGCCGGCGTCACGCTTATCGCGCCGGAAACGGTGTTTCTTTCCGCCGATACAAAATTCGGGCGCGACGTGACCGTCGAGCCCTATGTGGTGTTCGGCGAGAAGGTCACGGTCGACGACGGCGCCGTCATTCACTCGTTCTCGCATATCGCCGGAGCGCATGTCGGCAAGGGCGTTTCGGTCGGACCGTTTGCGCGGTTGCGGCCGGGTACGCGGCTCGGCGAGGGCGCCGCGCATCGGCAACTTCGTCGAAATCAAGGAGGCGCTGATCGAGCCCGGCGCCAAGGCCAATCATTTGAGCTATGTCGGCGACGCCTTCGTCGGCGCCAACGCCAATGTCGGCGCCGGCACCATCACCTGCAATTACGACGGCAGCGACAAGCACCGCACCACCATCGGCAAGAACGCCTTCATCGGTTCGAATTCGGCGCTGGTGGCGCCGGTCGAGATCGGCGAGGGGGCCTATATAGGCTCCGGCTCGGTGATCACCGAGAACGTGCCGGCGGACGCGCTGGCGCTGGCGCGCGGCCGCCAGACCGTTAAGGAAGGCTGGGCATCGCGCTTGCGCGGACTGAAGTTGCTCGGCAAGAAGAAGGCGCCGGCACGCGATTAGCCGCAGCCGCCCGATGTCACCAACCGAAAACTATTTTGATTATCGCGATTGCAACGGTTCCGCTTTAAACGTTAACGGCGCTTTGGCGGCGCGGCAGGGGTGGATTTCAGCGCGATGTGCGGCATCATCGGAATCATCGGGCAGGAGCCGGCGGCGCCGCAGCTCGTCGATGCGCTCAAGCGGCTGGAATATCGCGGCTACGATTCCGCCGGCGTCGCGACGCTGGAAGGCGGCAAGCTCGTGCGCCGGCGCGCCGAGGGCAAGCTCAAAAATCTCGAAGCCCGCCTGTCGCGGGAGCCGCTCCTCGGCACCATCGGCATCGGCCACACCCGCTGGGCGACGCACGGCCGGCCGACCGAGAACAACGCGCATCCGCACGCCACCGACAGGCTCGCGGTGGTGCACAACGGCATCATCGAAAATTTCAGCGAATTGCGGCGCGATCTGGAACGCGGCGGCGTCAAATTCGCGAGCGACACCGATACCGAAGTCATCGCCCATCTCGTCACCGAAGAAATGAAGCGCGGCGCCTCGCCGGTTGCCGCGGTCAAAGCGGCGCTGCCCAAATTGCGCGGCGCTTTCGCGCTCGCTTTCCTGTTCGCCGGCGAGAACGATTTGTTGATCGGCGCGCGGCAGGGCTCGCCGCTGGCGATCGGCTTCGGCGAGGGCGCCATGTATCTCGGGTCCGACGCCATCGCGCTGGCGCCGTTCACCGACACCGTCAGCTATCTCGAGGACGGCGATTGGGTCGTCATGACCCAGCGCGGCGCGGAGATTCACGACCGCGACGGCCAGATCGTCGAGCGATCGGTGCTGAAATCGCAAGCCTCGGTGATGCTCATCGACAAGGGCAATCATCGCCATTTCATGGCGAAGGAAATTCACGAGCAGCCCGAAGTCGTCGGCCATACGCTGGCGAATTATCTCGACATGGCCGCGGAACGCGTGACGCTGCCGTTCGATCTGCCGTTCGACTTCGCCAAGCTCAACCGCATCGCCATCGCGGCCTGCGGCACCGCCTATTACGCCGGCATGGTGGCGCGCTACTGGTTCGAGAACTTCGCGCAATTGCCGGTCGAGGTCGATATCGCCTCGGAATTCCGCTATCGCGACGTGCCGCTCAAGCCCGGCAACCTCGCCATCTTCGTCTCGCAGTCGGGCGAGACGGCGGACACGCTCGCGTCGCTGCGCTACGCCCGTGCGCACGAACAGCACGTGCTCTCGATCGTCAACGTGCCGACCTCGAGCATCGCGCGCGAGAGCACGATCGTGATGCCGACGCTCGCCGGTCCCGAAATCGGCGTCGCCTCGACCAAGGCCTTCACCTGCCAGCTGGCGGCTCTCGCCGCGCTGGCGATTGCCGCCGGCCGCGCCCGCGGCGTGCTGGCGCAAGCCGACGAGAAAGCGCTGGTGCACGGACTGATCGAAATTCCGCGGCACTTGAACGAGGCGCTTGGGCTCGAGCCGCAAATCGAGCAGCTGGCGCGCGATCTCGCCAAGAGCCGCGACGTGCTCTATCTCGGCCGCGGCACCAGCTTCCCGATCGCGCTCGAGGGCGCGCTCAAGCTCAAGGAAATCTCCTACATCCACGCCGAAGGCTATGCCGCCGGCGAGCTCAAGCACGGGCCGATCGCGCTGATCGACGAGAACATGCCGGTCATCGTGATCGCGCCGCACGACAAGCTGTTCGACAAGACCGTGTCCAATATGCAGGAAGTCGCCGCGCGCGGCGGCAAGCTCATTCTGATGACCGACGCCGCCGGCACCGCGGCCGCAAAACAGGCCGACGGTCAGTTGCTCACCACGCTGACGCTGCCGGCGGTGCACCCGGCGCTGGCGCCGCTTGTGTATGCCGTTCCGGTGCAGCTTTTGGCCTATCATACCGCCGTCGTCATGGGCACCGACGTCGACCAGCCGCGGAACCTGGCAAAATCGGTCACCGTCGAGTAGCCGGGCGCAGCCGGCGCGTGAACGGCCCGCGGCACCGTCCGTGCTGTGCAAAGCCGGAATCGGCCCATATATTGCTTTGAACTTGCGGGGCGACGGAGCCGATGGCGAACGACAGCAATCAGACGATGAAAATATCAAGCGCGGCGGTCGAAATCGCCGGGCTTGATGAGCCGCATCCGCACGTATTTTCTTACCGGACTGGTCGTGGCCGGTCCGGGCGCGGTGACGCTCTGGCTGATCTGGTGGTTCGTCACCTGGGTCGACAATCTGGTGCGCCCGATCATTCCGGTGGCCTACCGGCCGGAAACCTATTTGCCGGTCAACATACCGGGTCTCGGCTTGATCATCGTTTTCATCGCGCTGACGCTGCTCGGCTTTCTCACCGCGAACCTGATCGGGCGCAAGCTCGTCGAATTCGGCGAAAGCCTTTTGAGCCGCATGCCGATCGTGCGGCCGATCTATCGCACCGCCAAGCAGATTTTCGAGACTTTGTTCTCGAAATCGGAATCGAGCTTTCGCCGCGTCGGCCTCGTCGAATTTCCCTCGCCAGGCATGTGGTCGCTGATCTTCCTCACCCAACCGCCGAGCGCGGGCATTTCCGAAAAGCTGCCGGCGACCGAACACCTCTCGGCCTTCATGCCGTGCACGCCCAATCCGACGACCGGATTCTTCTTTTACGTGCCGCGCCGCGACGTGGTCGATCTCGACATCACGGTTGAAGAGGCAATGACGCTGATCATGTCGGCGGGCATGGTGCAGCCCGGCGGCGACGCCCAGAGCCAGGACAGGCTCGCCGCGCTCGCGCAAACCGCGCGCGCCGCGCAAGCCGCGCGCCAGGGGGAAGCCGCCGTCGCGAAATAGCTGAAGGAGTAATAACGGGGGGACAGCGATGAATTTCTGGCAAGCGATCGTATCCGGATTCTCCAACTATGTGACGTTTTCAGGCCGCGCCATTCGTTCGGAATACTGGTACTGGGCCCTGTTCACGGTATTGGGCGGGTTGGCCACCGAAATTCTCGACGCCGGCATTTTTTCAACCCATGTGCCGTCGGCGTCGCCGCTCAACGGTGTGTTCAATCTGCTCACCTTCCTGCCGAGCCTGGCGATCGCGATACGCCGGCTGCACGACATCAACCGCACCGGCTGGTGGGTGCTGATCGCCTTCACCATCATCGGCATTTTCGTTTTGCTGTATTGGGCCTGCAAACGCGGCACCGCCGGTCCGAACCGGTTCGGCCCCGACCAGTTGCAAAGCGGCGAATATTTCAGCCCGCGCCCAGCAGCCTGATCGCCTCGTCGCGGGCGAACAGATAAAGGAGATCGCGCAAGGCTTGGCCGCGCGGCGATTGCAGCTTCGCATCGCGCGCGAGGGTCAACGTCGCATCGTCGCGCGCCGCGGCCAGAAGCTTGCCGTGAAACTCGAGCCGGGCGACGCGGAAACCGGGATCGCCGCTTTGCCGGGTGCCGAGCAAGTCGCCTTCGCCGCGCAGCCGCAAATCCTCCTCGGCGATGCGGAAGCCGTCCTCGGTCTCGCGCATGATCGCGAGCCGCGCCTTGGCCGTCACCCCGAGCGGCGCGCGATACAACAAAATGCAAGTCGAGCGCTCGGCACCGCGGCCGATGCGGCCGCGCAATTGATGCAATTGGGAAAGCCCGAAGCGTTCGGCGTGTTCGATCACCATGACGCTTGCCTCCGGCACGTCGACGCCGACCTCGATCACGGTGGTGGCGACGAGAAGCCGCGTCTCGCCTTGCGCGAAGCGCGCCATGGCGTGATCCTTGTCGGCACCGCGCATCTTGCCGTGGACCAGATCAACGGCGTCTCCGAACCTTTTTTGCAGCGCCTTGTAGCGTTCCTCGGCGGCGGCGAGATCGATGCTCTCGGATTCTTCGACCAGCGGACAGACCCAATAGACGCGGCGCCCGGCTTCAAGCGCGCGCGCCACCGCCTCGATCACTTCGGAAAGCCGGTCGAGCGGCACCGCGCGGGTGTCGATCGGCTTGCGGCCGGCCGGCTTCTCGCGCAGTTCGGAAATCTCCATGTCGCCGAAATAGGTCAGCACCAGGGTGCGCGGGATCGGCGTTGCCGTCAGCACCAAAAGATCCACGGCTTCGCCCTTGCGCGCCAAAGCGAGCCGCTGATGCACGCCGAAACGGTGCTGCTCGTCGACGATCGCCAGTGCGAGATCGCGGAAGGCGACGTTCTCCTGAAACAGCGCATGAGTGCCGACGACGAGATCGATGTCGCCCGCGGCGAGGCCCGCGAGAATCTCATCGCGTTCGCGGCCGCGCTCGCGGCCGGTGAGGATGGCAAGCCGGATGCCGCCGGCCTTGGCGAGCGGTGCGATGGTGGCGAAATGCTGCCGGGCCAGAATTTCGGTCGGCGCCATGAACGCCGCCTGGCGTTTCGCCTCGATGACATGCGCGGCGGCGAGCAAGGCCACCACGGTCTTGCCGGAGCCGACGTCGCCCTGCAGAAGCCGCAGCATGCGCTCGGGCCGCGCCAGATCGGCGACGATGTCGGTCACCGCGCGCGCCTGCGACGGCGTCAGCGCATAGGGCAGCGCTTTGACGATGCGGGCGCGCAAGGCGCCCTCGGCCGCAACGCCGCGGCCGGCGCGCGTGCGCATGTGGGCGCGAAGCAGCGCCAGCGCGAGCTGGTTCGCCAATAATTCGTCGTAAGCAAGCCGCGACCATGCGGCGCTGTCCGGATTGATGTCCTCGGGCGCCGCCGGACGGTGGATGGCGCGCAGCGCGTCGGCAAAAGCGGGGAAACCGCTGCGCTTTCGCCAAGCCTCGTCCTGCCATTCCGGCAGCGCCGGCAGCCGTTCGAGCGCGCCGTCGATCGCCTTGCGCAGCTGGTTCGGGCCAAGACCCTCGGTCAGCGGATAGACCGGATCGAGCAGCGGCAGATTGGCGAATCCCGCCTCATCCACCACGCGGTCGGGATGCAGCATCTGCAGATGGCCGTCATAGAGCGTGACGACGCCCGACACATACCGAACCTCGCCCTCGGGCAGAAGCTTCTCCAGATAATCCCGGCGGGCGTTGAAATAGGTGATGGTCAGCGTGTTGGTGTCGTCGGCGGCGTCGATATTGTAGGGCGCCCGCGGCCGGTGCGCGGGTGGCGGCCGGTGGCGCTCGACGGTGACGGCCACCGTCGCCACGGTGTCGGGCACGACCTCGGAGAGTTTCGGCCGGTTACGCCGGTCGACGAAACCGGTCGGCAGATGGAACAGGAGATCGATGACGCGCGGCGGCTCGCCGTCACGGCCGAAAAGCCGCGCAAAGATCTTGGCAAGCTTCGGCCCGATGCCGGGCAGCGCCGTGACGGAGGCGAACAGCGGATTGAGGATCGGCGGGCGCATAGCTTCCGTTGCGTTTCCCGGGCGCAGCGCAGCACGAAGCGCAGCGAGTGGTGCGCTGCAGCCCCGGGACCGTTACAAGCGCCGCGCCTGGAGCGATCCCGGATCAGCGGCGCACCGCTGCGCGCTGCACCGCATCCGGGAAACGCGGCTTGGACCTTACCGGCAGAGAATAACTGACAGGGACTGAATTGCCGCTGACAATTATCGGGCCGCCCTCTATATACCCCGGGCCCGGCCGCGTCCGGGCTTTTGGCGTTGCGTGCGGTCCGGGAATGGTCGCGCGCCAGCGAAACGGAACACCATGACGGAACGATCGAGCGAAGGCCTGGATGCGCGGCGCAAGCGGCTTCTGTTCCGCTCCT
Organism: uncultured Alphaproteobacteria bacterium; assembly: GCA_963827465.1. Taxonomy (GTDB): domain Bacteria; phylum Pseudomonadota; class Alphaproteobacteria; order Rhizobiales; family Xanthobacteraceae; genus BOG-931. The sequence goes on along the minus strand of CAWHBC010000038.1, from coordinate 49,022 downwards.
GGCGGCGCGGCGTGCGCGAGATGGATTTGATCGTCGGCCGCTTTGCCGACGCGCATATCGAGACATTCGACGATACGGCGCTTGACGATTTCGAGCGTCTGATCGAAGTCCCCAACGCCGAGCTTTATGCCTGGGTCACCGGCGAGGTGCGGGCGCCGGCCGAGCGCGACAGCGCGGTGCTGCGGGCGCTCGTCGCCTTTCACGCCCACAATGCGACGGCCGGGGAGGGCGCGTGACCGCGGCCTCTCGTCTTGTCCAATCGCCCGCGGCGCGCCTTCTCGCGGGGCGTCCCCTGACGCTCGGCGGCGTCGCCGACGGCGCCGAAGGCCTGGTGCTGGCCGACCTTGCCCGCGCCATCGCCGCGCGCGAGAAACCGCCGGCGATCTCGCTTGCGGTGGTGTGTCGCGACGGCCCGCGCATGGCGACGCTGCAGCGGGCGCTGGCGTTTTTCGCCCCCGATATCGAAATTTTGGAATTTCCGGCCTGGGATTGCCTGCCTTACGACCGCGTCTCGCCCCATGCCGCGGTGGTGGCGGCGCGGATGATGACGCTCGCCCGGCTGGCAAGTGTCACAGGCCGCGAGCATCCGGCCATTCTGCTCACCACCGTCAACGCCATCCTGCAGCGTGTGCCGGCGCGCGCGGTGATGGCCCAGCAATCGCTGTCGGCCGCGCCCGGCAATATATTGCCGATGGCCGGCATCATCTCCTGGCTCGATCTCAACGGCTTTAATCGCGCCTCGACCGTGCGCGAGCCGGGCGACTATGCGGTGCGCGGCGGCATCATCGATCTGTTCGCCGCCGGCATGGACGCGCCGGTGCGGCTCGATTTTTTCGGCGACACGCTGGAATCGATCCGAAGCTTCGATCCGGAGACGCAGCGCACCGACACCGAGCTGCGCGCGCTCGACCTCGTGCCGATGTCGGAATTCCAGCTCACCAGCGACACCATCCGGCTGTTTCGCACCGGCTATGTCGCCGCCTTCGGCGCCGCGACCCCCGACGATGTTTTGTATGAGGCTGTGAGCGAAGGCCGCCGCTACGCCGGCATGGAACATTGGCTGCCGCTGTTCCACAAAAGCCTGGAAACGCTGTTCGATTATCTCGGCGGTAGCCCGCTCGCCATCGAGCCGCTCGCCGAAGAGGCCGCCCATGAGCGGCTGGCGCAAATCGCCGACTATTATGACGCGCGCAAGGAGGCGCTCGATAAGACCGACGGCGGCGCGCCCTATAAGCCGCTGCCGCCCGAACGGCTTTATTTCGCCGAGGCGGAATGGCAGGCGCGCCTGGACGCCTTAGCGCTCGCCAAGCTCACGCCGTTCTCCGCGCCGGACGGCGCGCCCGACACCATCGAGATCGGCGCCCATGCCGGCCACAATTTTTCCGCCGAGCGCGCCGCGCCCGGCGCCAATGTGTTCGAGGCCGTGACCAGGCACGTCCAGGCGCTGCAGGCCGCCGGCAAGCGCGCGGTGATCGCGCTGTGGAGCGACGGCTCGCGCGAGCGCATGTCGCATGTGCTCGCCGAGCACGGGCTGCACAATCTCGCCAATGTCGCGTCGTGGCCGGCGGCGCAGGCGCTGCCGAAGCCGCAAGTGGCGCTCGCCGTGCTCGGGCTGGATTCCGGCTTCGAGACCGCCGACCTCGCGCTCGTCAGCGAGCAGGACATTCTCGGCGAGCGGCTTATCCGGGCGCGGCGGCAATCCAAGCGCGCCGACAATTTCATCGCCGAGGTGACCGGGCTCGCGGCCGGCGATCTCGTCGTGCACGTCGATCACGGCATCGGCCGTTTCACCGGACTGCGCGCGATCGAGGCCGCCGGCGCGCCGCATGATTGCCTGGAAATCCATTATGCCGGCGGCGACAAGCTGTTCCTGCCGGTGGAGAACATCGAGCTTCTGTCGCGCTACGGCTCGGAAGGCTCGGCGTCGAGCTCGACCGGCTCGGCTCCTCGGGCTGGCAGACGCGCAAGGCGCGGATGAAAAACCGCATCCGCGAAATCGCCGGCGAGCTGATCAAGATCGCCGCCGAGCGGCAGTTGCGCGAGGCGCCGCGGCTGGCGGTGGCTGCCGGGCTCTACGACGAATTCTGCGCCGGCTTTCCCTACGACGAGACCGACGATCAGCTTGCCGCCATCGCCGCGGTCAACAACGATCTCGGCTCGGGCCGGCCGATGGATCGGCTCGTCTGCGGCGACGTCGGTTTCGGCAAGACCGAGGTGGCGCTGCGCGCCGCCTTCATCGCCGCCATGAACGGCAAGCAGGTCGCGGTGGTGGTGCCGACGACGCTCTTGTCGCGCCAGCACTTCAAGACCTTCTCGGAACGGCTGAAGGGCTATCCCGCTCCATGTCGCGCAGGCCTCGCGGCTCGTTTCCGGAAAAGAGCTCACCGCGGTGAAGAAAGGCCTTGCCGACGGCACGATCGACATCGTCATCGGCACCCATGCGCTGCTCGGAAAATCGATCGCGTTCAAGGATCTCGGCCTGATCGTGGTCGACGAGGAGCAGCATTTCGGCGTCGGCCACAAGGAGAAGCTCAAGCAGCTCAAAGCCGAGGTCCATGTGCTGACGCTGACCGCGACGCCGATCCCGCGCACGCTGCAGCTTGCTCTGTCGGGCGTGCGCGAAATGTCGATCATCGCCACGCCGCCGGTCGATCGGCTCGCCGTGCGTACCTTCGTCTCGCCGTTCGATCCGGTGACGGTGCGCGAGGCGCTCTGCGCGAGCGCTATCGCGGCGGCCAGGCGTTCTATGTCTGCCCGCGTATCGAGGACCTCGCCGGCGCCAAGGAGTTTCTCGACAAGGCCGTGCCGGAGGTGCGCGTCGCCGTCGCCCACGGCCAGATGCCGCCGACCGTGCTCGAGGACATCATGGCGGCGTTCTACGACGGCAAGTTCGACATTCTGTTGTCCACCACCATCATCGAATCCGGCCTCGATATCCCGACCGCGAATACGCTGATCGTGCATCGCGCCGACATGTTCGGCCTGTCGCAGATCTATCAGCTTCGCGGCCGCGTCGGCCGCTCGAAGCTGCGTGCCTATGCGCTGTTGACGCTGCCGGCCGACCGCAGGATCACGCCGCAGGCCGAGCGCCGGCTCAAAGTGCTGCAATCGCTCGACACGCTCGGCGCCGGCTTCCAGCTCGCCTCGCACGATCTCGACATCCGCGGCGCCGGCAATCTGCTCGGCGACGAGCAGTCCGGCCACATCAAGGAGGTCGGCTACGAGCTTTATCAGCAGATGCTGGAAGAGGCGGTGATCTCGATGAAGGCCGGCATCACCGCGCCCGCCGCCGACAAATGGTCGCCGCAGATCACCATCGGCACGCCGGTGCTCATACCCGAAGACTACGTCACCGACCTGCCGGTGCGGCTCGGGCTCTACCGGCGCTTGTCGGAAATCGAGGACGACCGCGATATCGACGGCTTTGCCGCCGAGCTCGTCGACCGCTTCGGCCCGCTGCCGGAGGAGGTCGAGTATCTCCTGCAGATCGTCGCCATCAAGACGCTGTGCCTGCGCGCCAATGTCGAGAAGATCGATGTCGGGCCGAAGGGCGCCGTGCTGTCGTTCCGCGACAACATCTTCGCCAATCCCGAGGGACTGATCTCCTACATCGCCAAGCACCCGGTCGGCGCCCGCGTGCGCCCGGACATGAAGGTGGTGTTTTTCGACGAATGGGAGACGCCCAAGGCGCGCATCAAAGGCGCGACGGAGATTTTGCGGGCGTTGGCGGGGATTGCGGAGAAGGGGAAGAAGGCGGCGTAGCCGTCACTCGGGGGCGCGCCGAAGGCGCGAACCCGGAATCCATATTCACGGTCGTTACCGCTCCCGGTTTTGAGCGGTCGTGGAGGCCATGGGAGGTCACGACAATGCCGGACTTCAAAGCTGATACGATCGCTAAGCTCAGGGCGATGAACCTTGATGAAGTGATCGATTACACGGCTGCCCAACAAGCCGACCATTGAACTCATTCCGCTGGTATGGCGGAAATTGCGCGCCGCCAAACGGAGTGGCAGATAAAAGCTGCGCAGGCTCAAGTTGAAGCGGCAGAAGCGGAGAAAGAGGCGGCGCGCGCTGCAACAGTGGCAGCGAAAGCTGAAAGCGACGCGGCTAAAGCAGCGATTGACACAGCAACGGCGACAAAAAAGAACGTACAATATATGCTTTGGTCGGTAGTGACCGACGCAATTTCAGCTCTGGCATCACTAGCTTCAACCGCCATCGCCGTTTTTGGCCGTCACTGAAGGCGTCCCGATGAGTTGCGTGACATCCGGGAGTTTGCCCGAGCCGGTCGGGTTCCGGCGTTAGCGGGATGCCTCCTTGCTCTAAGAGGTTACGCAACAGTGCCGCAATTACACGGCCTGGGATGTCGCCGCCAAGCGATACCGATTTTCCAGTCGCTGAAAGCGAATTGAGGCGTGTTTCACGCGCCGGCTCTACTTGTTACTTTCGCTTTCGCGCGTAGGTGACGCCCTTTTCTCGCTGTGCAGCCGCATAGCTATGTCGCGCATCCGATAGAAAGTTCGGATTACTTCTAATCTGCTCGACGAGCCACTCAACATATTGGTCGCTATAGAGAGGTCCCGTCTTATCATGTGGTTTGGTCGCAAACTCCGGATGGTCGATAAAAACCTTCTGTGAATTGTTTACGCTTACGATGTCATGCGAATTTACCTTCGTGCCTTTAAGTATACTGTTGACCTTTTGCCTGAGTTCGACGCCTCGGTGAGGATAAAAATCGGCGGCACGCCTCGGGATAATTTTGAGAGCCTTTGGATCGTTCGATAATTGGGCCACCATCCCGGTGGTGCCGGTGCCTGTGATAGGATCAGCTGTCGTCGTCACTGCCGCCACCACATGACCAGGAGGCGCAGCAACAATCTTCTTCATTCCTCGCATCAAACGCTGCCGCTCCGCCGAAGCATAGCGCTCGATCCACTTGCTGAAATCTGCACGGGTGCCCGGGGCGCTTTTTGCACCATGCCGAAAGTAAACGGTACCTTCCGCGAACTCCGTTTTCTTCTTGCCGTCCGGTTTTTCCCATTCCCCAGGCTTAATGAAAGGGATTGGCACGTCGGCTTCGCCCACGATCAGCGCAGGACAATTACAGTCACTCCGTTTAACGATAAGGGTCTCCAACTCTGCAAATTCGTAGCCGGTCCACTTGAAGACCTTGCTCGAGATAACCGCCAAGTCGCACTTCAGCAAAGCATTGCAGTCAGCGCCTGACGGGGTACCGTCGCTATTTGCCCCGAGAACCAAGATGCCGCCGCCTGAGTTCGCCATTGCGACGATATCCTTGGCCTGCACCCGGTTCGGTTGACACCCGCCTAAGCGAATCCCGCCTGCATCTCGAACTCCACGGGACTTAGATATCCGATCGTCGAGTGCCGGCGTTTCGGATTATAGAAGCATTCAATGTAGTCGAACACGTCGGCCTTGGCTTCGTCGCGCGTCCGATAGGTTTTGCGCGCTGTGCGCTCGGTCTTCAGCGAGGAGAAGAAGCTCTCCATCGCCGCATTGTCCCAGACGTTGCCTGAGCGGCTCATCGAGCAGACGACGCCGTGATCTGCCATCAGCCTCTGGAACTGCTCGCTGGTGTATTGGCTGCCGCGATCGGAGTGATGGAGCAGCGCGTCGGGTTTGCCTCGTCGCCAGATCGCCATCACCAGGGCGTCGGTCACGAGTTGTGCCGTCATCGCGGCACTCATCGACCAGCCAACAGCGCGCCGCGAGAACAGATCGATGACGGCAGCCACATAGAGCCAGCCCTCTGCCGTCCACACATAGGTGAAGTCGGCGATCCATTTGCGGTTGGGAGCAGGCGCATCGAAGCTGCGGTTGAGCACGTTGGCAGCGACGGCGGCGACCTGCCGCTCACCCAGATCAGGCGGCAGTCGACGCCGTCGCGGACGGGCTTTGAGAGCCTGTAATCGCATCAATCGCTCGATCCGATGCAGTCCACACGTCACACCTTCGGCCAGCATGTCGTGCCACACCCGCCTGGCGCCGTAGGTTCGGTCGCTCGAAAGGAAGCTTGAGCGAACCTTGGCGCCAAGCTCTTCATCACTACGACTGCGCCGGCTGCGCGGCCGCCTCAGCCAGGCATAGAACCCACCCCGCGAGACACCGAGCGCCCCGCACAACCACTCCGCCGGCCAGATCCCCCGGTGCTTCGCAACGAATCCGAACTTCACATCGATTCCTTCGCGAAGTAGGCCGCGGCTTTTTTTAGGATGTCTCGTTCCGCCTTCAGCCGGATCACCTCGCGCTTGAGCTGCGCGATCTCCAGCTGCTCGGGCTTCATCTGGCCTTGGCCGGGGAACGCATGCTGCGGATCGTCCGCAAGCGCCTTCACCCAACTCCGCAACTGTGACTGATGCACACTGAGATCGTGCGAGGCCTGGGCATACGATACGCCCCGCTCTTTGATCAGCCGCACAGCCTCAAGCTTGAACTCTCGTGTAAACTTCCGCCTCTCCATGACCCACCTCCGGTTCCATTAAAACACCTAACTCGGTGTCTTCGGAACCGGGTGCAGGCCACCTTCGTCAATGCACACCAGCATTCGGTCGTGTCCTCAAACTGGCCCTTGAAGTCCAATTGCTTAGACTCCTGGTCGGCAGTCTCCGCCTTCAGAATTAGTGCATCGCGCTGGGAAAGTTTCTTCGCCATGAGGTAATTCTACCCCACGCAAAACTAATATGCACGGCAGTCTCAGATGGATCGAATGGATTGCCGAAGCAAGGATGTGCCTCTGAAAGGGTTCATCCCGCATATGGCTTAGCTCATGCGGGCTACATTTAACTATCGCGGAGCAGCCTCCCGCAACGACCGAAACATCACCGAATAGCGAAAATCCTCCACCGCCGGAATACTGTGCTTCCATTCCTCGCGTGATGGCCCGCGCATCAGATAGACCGAACGCGGAGGAAGCCGAACCGCTGCGCGCTCCCAGCCGGTGCAGCGCATCTGACGCATGCGGAAAATACAGGCCGAGAGGAGCGAGACGTCATAACGTCCTCGTAGCGCGGACGGTCGCGATGCCAGCCGATGGTCGTGCCCGCCGGTATTCGGTGAGAAGCGCGTGCGCCAGGTGGCTGAACGCGAACGAAGCGATCCAGACGGCCCGGATCGCTTCGCCGTTGTTGCGGTCGCTGCGGCTCGCGTCCTATTGGAGCACGAGGCGCGGCATCACCGCGCGCGGAGCGATGGCGCGGACGTAGATTTTGGCGGCGGTGGCGTCGCCGGCCGGCCCGCCCAGCACCACGGTGTCGAGGATGCAGTCGTCGAGCAGCGTCGGATCGGTCACGCCGGCCGCCGTGCAGGTCGCGCGCGCCCGCGCGGCCGATGCCGCGTCGAGATCGCTGGCATAAAGCGGCTTCTCCGGAATGCCCGGCTGGACCGCGCTGTCGGCCGGCAGCAGCGTCTCGTTCGCCGCCACGCGCCACCCATCGGCGTAGGTGTGGTAGAGATCCGTAAACGTCACCGCCGTCAACAGATGACCGGCGGCGGTCTTGAGCGTGCCGGCATCGGCGCTGGTGTCGCCGCCAAGCAGACCGCGGGTTTGCGTTCCGGCGCTCTTGCCCAGCCCGACGGCGATATCGAGCCAGGTATTCTTGCCGTTGTTATTGACCCAGGCGCGAACGCTGTCGCCGGCTGGATCGACGATCGTGTAGAGATTGTCCTTGAGCGACACCTGAACGCCGCTGGCCAGCAGCAGCGTCTTGCCGTTGGCCACCGTGGTGTCCTTGCCGTCGATGGTCAGCTTTGCCGGCCAGATGGTCAACGTCACGTGGGTCTTGCCCATCTGCGCGGCGACCGCCTTGTTGATGGTGGCGTTCTTGATCCAGTTCGGATCCGTCACCGCCAAAGCCTGCCGCGTCTGCACGATGAAGTCGGGACCGGACTGCGCCAGCAGGAAATCGCCCGAACCCTGGAAGTCGTATTTCAGCCCGTTGAAGGTCAACAGATGCGTGTCGCCGACGCTGGTTGCGGCGCCGCAGTTCGTCGGCGAGCCGCCGGCGCTGCTTTCGGTGAACAATAATGCCGGTCCAGGCTGCGATGCCGCGGGCGCGTTCGGCCCGAAGCTCAGATTATTGGTCTCGCCGGTGAAGCCTTGCGCCGAACAGAGCGGGGCCGCCGTTCCGCCATAGGTGATCTCGGTGCGGGGAACGATGGAGGCGCCGCTGTTGAAGGAAGCCTGGCCGCCGCCGGAGCTGTTGCCGCCGTCGCCGAAAATGTTGAACTCGGCAAACTGCCAGCCGGCCCCGGCGTTGACGGCGTTGTCGCCCGTCACCGGAAAGGTCATGCCGCTCTTGGCATCGTACAGGCTGACGCTGTCGCCGCTGGCACTCACTTTGGCGGTGAGGCTGATATTGGCGAGGTTCGAGACCGGCTCGGCCGGAGAGATCGGCACGGCGCCGGAGGCATCGTCCTTCCAGCAATAGATGTCGGTGAAGCCGGTGAACGAGAACTGGTTCCAGCTCTGGTTCGGCGGGCATGTTTTGTTGTATTTGATCAGCCAATATTGAATGTAGGCGCTGGCCGACGACCCGTCGTTCTCGAACACGAATTGCTCCCAGCCCTGGCAATTCGCGTTGGGCGAGCCGCTGCACGAGGTCTTGCTCGACATAAAGTTGGTGTTGATCTGCAGCGTGTAGGCGTTGGTCACCGCGGGGCCGCTGTTGGCGATGGGACCGCTTTCGCTCGTCACATTGCTGACCGTGCTGAAAGAGCCGATCACCTGCGAGATGAACTGGCCCGACGTCGGCACCTCGGCCGATACGTCGTTGGCATTGCCGATGACCTGGGGCCGGCCGCCGTTGCGCGGCGGCTGCGGGTAATGCGGCGTCGGCACGCACTTGATCTCCTGCCACTCCATGCTCGGGTAGACGCCCCGGAAGCAGCCTTTCTTCGGCAGCGGCACCGCCGACAGCGCCTTGCGCCAATCTTCCCGTTTTTGGCGTTCCTCACTGCTGAGCGCGGCTACCGTCGGTTCGACTGCCGTGGCTTTAGCAGCCGCCGCCGGCGCCGGCTTCTCCGGCTCGGCCGCAGAAGAGGCGGTCGCCGCAAGCCCCAAAACAAGGCTCGCGATCGTCAGCGTGCGGACAATGAATCCATCGCACGCCGGCATGAAACGAAAGAAGTTCATCGAAGATTCCATGTGTCGCCCTCCGATCGGGGTTGATAGAGATCCGGAGCGGGGCTTCATCGCCGCCGAGAACGGTCAAGGCCGTTCGCTGCAGTGAAACTTCAACGTCTCTTTCTTATGATGTTGGTCTCTTTCTTGTAATATCGTGCCGAGCCGCTGCCGGCTCGTGTTCGCCCCGCGGTTTAAGTCGATTTCGACCGCTCGATTTTTGAAATGATGTTTGGTTTTCTTCTGGCGAAGCTTCTATTCTTAGTTACAATACGAAGTAATGCATCTTTAAGGCGAATTAAGGGCCGGCTTGCGACGGCCTCGCGACAACCGAAGCATCCGAACGCATAGGCGCGGCTAACCCGCGCGATGCTCGCGCAGCGACCGGAACGTAACCGAATACCGAAGTGACGCCACGGCGCGAATACTGTGCTCCCATTCCTCGCGTGACGGCCCGCGCATCAGATAGACCGAACGCGGAGCAAGCCGAACCGCCGCGCGGTCCCAGCCGCTGCCGCGCTTCCTGCGCATGCGGAAAATGCAGGGCGAGAGAAGCGAGACGCCGATCACGTCATCGTAGTGCGGCCGGTCGCGATGCCAGCCGATGGCCGTGCCCGGCCGGTATTCGGTGACCAGCGCGTGCGCCAGGCGGTCCGGCGCAAGCCCGGCGAAACCGGCGGCGCGTTCGCGCAAGCCTTCGAGGAACGCCGGCATCGGCGCGGCGTCTGTCAAGCGCGCCACAGTTGAAATCGTAGCGGGTGCCGAACGAGACGACGCGGCGCTTGCCGAAGAAAGCCGTGAAACTCGAATTCCTTGAACGGCAAGTCGGCGAAGGCCGCGACGAGGCGCGTCTCCTCGGCAGCGTCGATCAGGTCAGGCGCATGGCGAAAGCCGTCCGGCATCGACGGCGCTTCGACCGGCGCCGCTTCGGCAAAAAGTGAAAGCTGCTCGTGCTTCATGTCTGCGTGCTCGCTCCGCAGACAAATGGGAACGCGCTGCCGTTCGCGCAAATGCGCGCGGGGCAGAGGCGAGCATCAGATTGACTGGCGGGCAGACGCTATTTTTTCGGACAGGTCTCGACGGCGCAGTGGTGGCGAACGCAGGTCCAGTGCGCGCACTCGAACGAGCCGCTGCTGCAGCGCATGCAGATGAACGGCAATGGCCCGTGGCAGTCCCACGCCTGATTGCAGCGCGCTGCCTTGGCTGCCTGCGCCGGAGCGCCGGCGCCCGCAAGCGCGCTTATTGCGACGATGACGGCGAGCAGCGGTAGAACTCGTCTCAACACCTTGATCATGACGCCCTCCCTTTGCTTGTGAAGATATGCCGTGACGGGCGGCTGCCGGACGCCGCTCGCACCCCCCATCGAAACTGGCGCGAGCCAAGTGGCGCGCGGCCCGTACCGCAACTTTTACTTGTATTTTATTGCCAACCGGACGGCAAGCGTCAAGCCGCTATTTCATGTCGAGCCAAGGAGCGAAGCCTGGCGCCGGCCGCCAGGCTCAATCGGCCAGCGCCGGCTTTTCCTCAACGCGCCGTCACACCGGCGGCGAAAACAGCGCCGCATAGCTCTCCGCCATCGCCGCGGACAGCGAATAATTGCGGGTCTGATTGCAGAGCGCGCACAGAAACACCGTGCGCCGCATGGCCGGCGCATGCGGGTGCGGCAGCGCGGTTACGAAAATCATACCAGCCCGGCATCTGGGGCAGGGCGCCGACATGTCCTTGGCGCCGTCCGAGGCAACCTGCGGCGAAGCCGTGTAGGCCAGAGCTTCTGTCATGAGCGTCGTTGCGCGCGTTTTGGCGAATGCCCGGCATTTTAAACACAATGACGTTAAAGCCTTCGTTGCGCCGCATGCCCCATTTTATTCCCGCCCGTTAGGATATTTATTGCCTTGAAATGCCCGTTGCGCGGCACAAATGCAGTCGTGAAGACGTGTTAGGCTTCGTGGCCGGCGAGGATTCGATATTGACCGACGTTAAGGCTGGGAAACCGATCCGCACCGCGATCGTCGAGGACGATCCGACGCTGCGCAAAATGCTGGCGGCGCTGCTGCAGGCCGATCCGGATTACGCGGTGGTCGGCGAGTTCGGCGAAGGCGAGGCGGCGGTGGCGGCGGTTGGCGAACTCGCCCTCGACATCGTCCTGGTCGATCTCGGCCTGCCGGACATTTCCGGCATCGACGTCATCCGCAGGCTGAAAGCGATATCGCCGGGCTGCAGCGCGCTCGTCGTCACCACCTTCGGCGACGAGCGGACGGTCACCGCGGCCATCGAGGCCGGCGCCGACGGCTATCTGCTCAAGGGCACGCCGCTCGAAGAGTTGCGGCGCGACATTCATGCGCTGCGCGACGGCGGCTCGCCGCTGTCGCCGATGATCGCGCGCAAGCTGTTGGACCGGCTGAACGGCAAAGCCGCCGTCGCCGCCCCGGAGGGCGGCGACACCGCATTGACGCCGCGCGAGCGCGAGGTCCTGGAAATGATCGCCAAGGGATTTTCCTACGCCGAGACCTCGGCGATTTGCGCCATTTCGACCGCAACCGTGCACAGCCATCTCAAGCGCATCTACCGCAAGCTCGAAGTGCACTCCAAGACCGAGGCGGTCTACGAGGCGCGCCGCCGCAGCCTTATTCATTGAAGACGCGCTGGAGCGCTACGGCGCCGCCGGCACCTTCAATTCGATGCGCACGGTCGTGCCGCAGCCCGGTGCCGAGTTCGATTGCAATCGCCGCGCCGGTCGAAATGCTGGCGATGCGCTTTCGCATATTGGCAAGCCCCCGCCCGGCGACGGCGGCCCCGGCCGGATCGAAACCGCAGCCGTCGTCACGCACTGCGATCGTTATCGCCGATTTTTCCAGATCGTAGCTCGCGATCAAATCGGCGGTCTTGGCGTGAGAATGGTGCAGCACATTGCTCAGCGCTTCCATCAGCACGAGCTTGATCGCCAGCGCGTCGCGGGTGGTGAGGCCGGCGATCTTCGGCAACAAGGCTGTCTGCCAGCCAAGCGCAATGCCGGCCAATTCGATGCCGCTCGCCATGCGGTGGCGCACATTGCCGAGCAGCAGATTGACGTCGCCGTCGGGGGTCTCCGAGCTGTCCACCAGAAAGCGCAATTCCATCAGGATCTCGCCGACGCGGCGCTTGACGTCGGCCAAGTCGACATGATCGGTCGTGAAGGCCGCGAGCAGCACGGCAAGGCTCGCGCCGATGCTGTCATGCATGTCGGCCTGGATCTTCTGCCGTTCGGCGGTCGCCGAATTGACGATCTCGAGCTGCGCCTGCTGGCCGAGCCTGCCGAGCCGGTGAACGAAAGCCGCAGCCGCGATCATGGCCGCGGTGAGCACGAACCAGCACAGGCCGAGCAGATAGAAAAAGCCGATATATTGCGCGCGCAGATAATCGCTGCCGTAGGCGACGGCGACGTAAAACGGCGTCGACGGCGACGCCACGAAGGCGCCGATGCGGGTGATGCCGTCGGGACCGCCGCGGCTGTAGAAAGTGCCGCTTTTCTCTCCGGCCAGAACCCGGTTATAGACCAGCGGAACGCGCGACACCGCCGAACCGTAGCCGATGACGCCGTTCAAAGTGCGGATGCGCACCACGCCGTCCTTGCCGGTGAGCCCGGCAAGGCCACGGTCGGTCAGTTTGAGCTTTTCGTAAAGGCTGACGAAATGCTCGAGCCGGTATGATAAGAGAACGACGCCGTACAGCGCGCCCGATGGATCGCGCAGCGCCCGCGAGAACTGGATCGACCATTCCTTGGTGAGCGCGCCGCGCATCGGCGCCGAGATGTAAAGCTGCGTCTCGCCCGGATTGTCGGCGTGGACCTGAAACGTGTTGCGGCCCTTGAACGAGATCTTCGGGATCGGCTCGACGCGCGCGCTCGCGATCAGCGTACCGTCGCGGTCGAGAATGCCGGGTCCGATCATCGACGGCTGCAAGTCATAGCGGGCGAGGAGCCGGTGCAACTCGGCTTCGTTGGCGGCGGACACCTCGCTTTGCGGAATTTCCGCGGCGAGTTGCGACAGAATGGCGTCGGCGGTGGCGGCATCGTCGTCGAACCCCGCCATCAGAACCCGCGCGATGTTTTCAGTCTCGCGATAGAACTCGCTTTCGACCGAGCGGCGAAAATGCAGTCCGGCGAGCACGCACAGCACCAGCACGACGGCGGAAAACGCCGCGCACACCAGCACGATCGCGGTGCGCGAAAACCGACCGAAGGAAGCCGGCGAGAATCGTGGAGTCACATTGCGTCCAGTCCCGATGCAGGCACGCGCCACGCCCGCTTGTGCAATGCACGTTGCCGCGCGCCCCGCAAGCGCGCCCTTATCCCCAGAACTGGGGAACGGCGCAGTTCTACCGATGCTGTGCCCATTTCCGGGGGTTGGTCGGCATTGTCTCCTGGTTCAAATTGCGCCGGCAATCTGGGGCGAGACAACGGTAGAAAACCGATGCTTGATATTCCGGCCGGCGCCAAACCCGAAATCAAAACCAGCGAACTGCTCGACAAGCAGCTGTTTCGGCTGTTTCCAACGCCGCTGTTCACCGGCAAGCTGTCCGACCTCACGCTATGCGACCGAGTCGAGAAGACGCTGCGCGACTTGCAGCGTTCGGGGCGCGGCACCACGGCGGCTTCGAGCGCGCGCATGCGCGCTTATATGACGCCCGACGACCTGCACACTTTGCCGCAGATGCAGGAATTGGTCGACGTCATCATGAAGGAAGCCGAGCAAATCCTCGACATCTACGCCATCAAGCGGACCTCGCATTACATCACCAATATGTGGGCCAACATCGCCCATCCCAATCGCCGCCACTCCATGCACAACCACCCGAACTGCCTGTTCAGCGGCATCGTCTATATCAAGACGCCGAAGAATTGCGGGCCGACGGTGTTTGCCTCGCCGCGCCAGCTGGCGAAGAGTCTCGAGCCGACCTACCTGCAGAAGAACGAGTTCAACGCCGACGTCTTCGTGTTGCCGGCGGAGAAGGGACGCATGGTGATGTGGCCGAGCCATGTGCCTCACGCCGTCGAGGAGGGCAGCGCCGACGAATTGCAGGACCGCATCGTCGTCGCCTTCAACGTCATGATCCGCGGACGCAGCGAAATATCGACGGCGGCAATCGACTTCGCCTGAATCAGGCGCGTCAGGCGCGCAGGCGCGTGTGCCGTCCGGAGGTGCGCTCGATGGCGCTGGCGAGATATTCGGGCGACTGCGCGCCGGTGACGATCACGCTCGAACCGAAGATGAAGCACGGCACGCCGTCGATGCCGGCCTCCTTCGCCGAAGTGGCTTCGCCCTCGATTCGCTCGACGTCGGCATCGCTCGCCAGCAGCCGGCGCACCAGATCGCCGTCCATGCCGCAATCGACCGCCGCCTGAATGAGCATCCTCGGATCGGTGAGATCCGCGCCTTCGGCGAAATACAGCTCCATCAGCCGCTGCTTCATGCGGCCCGGATCGGTCACGCTGCGCGACCACAGAATGAGCCGGTGGCAATCGAGCGTATTGGGCTGGCGGCCGATCTTGTCCGGATTGTAGACGAGGCCTTCCATCGCGGCTGCCGCAGTGATGCGTTCCGCGATCACATTGTAGCGTTCGACCGAGCCGAATTTGGTTTCCAGATATGTCTGCCGGTCGATGCCGTCGCGCGGAATCCAATCGTTGAGGAAATAGGGCCGCCAATTGATCTCGACATCGACGTCGGGACACAGCGCGATGGCGCCTTCCAGGCGCCGCTTGCCGATATAGCACCAGGGGCACACCACGTCGGACACGACTTCGATGTGAACGGTCGCGCGGTCGTCGGATTTGTCAGCCATCGCCAAACCTGGTCCGTTTATGCCGATCCAGCGTAATATGTCGTAGCGCCCCGGCCAAATCGCCAGAGCCCCGAACCGGCTTTAGCCCGCCGCCAGGTCGCCGACGACCCGGGCGAGCAGCGATTCCACGTTGTCGGTCGGCTTCAAGGTCGCAAGCGTCACCGCCGCGTCGATGCCGTTTTTCTTCTGCTCCGGGGCCAGCATGGTGTTCTTGAGAACGCTGGCGATACGGCGCGCCACGATATGGGCGGCGCGCAGGTCGGTCTCGGTAAAAACCGCGAAAATCGAGCTGTCGGCCTCGCGGCAGGCGAAGTCGACCTGGCGCATCAGCCGGCTCAGAAGCCGCGCCGCGTCGAGGCTGGCGCGGCGATCGCCGCCGTCAAAGCAGAAGCGCGCGATCGACAGGCCGACGCCGCGCTTTTCGGCATCGTCGACGGCGCGGTTGAGGTCGCGCCAGAACGCTTCATGGCCGAGCAACCCGGTGTCGGGATCGAGCATGCCCTTGGCATCGAGCGATTTGAGCATGCGTTTGAGGCGCTGGCCGAAAGCGTGCGCGCGAACATAGGGCAGGAAGCGCTCCATCAGCCGCTGCGGCCCTTCGGAAATGCGCTCCAGATTGGCGAGCTCGACGGCGAACGGTTCGACCACCGCCGGATGGCCGCCGAGCACGGCGACCGGAAGATCGCGGAAACGCACGTCCTCGGCGAGCACGGTCAGCAAGGCCTCGACGATTTTGGGTCCAAAGCCGTCGCCGATCACCATGCCGTCAATGTCCCGCACATTGAGCGCGCGCGCGGCGCTTTCGACCGACAATGCGCCGACCACGCCGACCTGCTCGCCAAACGCGACCGACAGCTCCGGATAAGACCGGCCGCGGCCGGCGATCAGGACTGTCGCTTCCTCCAGCGGGTCGGCGGCGGACAATTCCGGCAGCTGTTCGCCGCGCGAAGCGAGCGTGCGCATGCGGCGCAGCACGGTGCCGTGCAAAGTGCGAATGCGGATCGCTGTCGACAGCCGCCGCACCAGCCGTTGCGGCGTGGCGTTCAGCGCGATGGCGAAGGCGTCCGGCACGCAAGCCATGCCGTCGTCGCGGACGCGGGCAATGACCGGCATGAACAGGCCGCCGCCTTTTTGCCGCTGCTCGCCCAAGAATGCGCTCAGCGCCGCAACGCGCC
Organism: uncultured Alphaproteobacteria bacterium; assembly: GCA_963827465.1. GTDB lineage: Bacteria > Pseudomonadota > Alphaproteobacteria > Rhizobiales > Xanthobacteraceae > BOG-931. Next base: position 32,888 of record CAWHBC010000038.1, on the reverse strand, counting down.
CCTGGTCGGAGCAGGTATCCGCCAGAATGATGGCTTCAGGCTCCACCGCGCCGAGCGACCCGGCGGCATCCGCCCAGCCGGTTTCGATGACCGGCGAGGCACCTGCGGCGCGCAACGCGTCGACGACATCCGGCGCCGGATTGTCGGCAATGACGGCGAACGGACCTTGCAACGCCATGATACGCAGGCACGCGGTTTTACGGATACGACCCGTAAAGCATGCCAAAGGGCTGTTAATTGTGCGTCAACGAACTGGCGGTTTGTCCGCCTTCAGGCGACCGCCTCTCGCCGGACTTGCGCGCCGCGCTCGCCAAAAGCGGCCGTTACCAGCGGATTGGCGCCAAGCGCCGCCAGCGCCGCCTGCATGGCCGTAAGGTCGGCGGCGGTGCCGACCAGGCGCTGGCAGGTCAAAGCGTCGGGCAAAGCGGCGACCGCCGATCCGGCATCGATGCGGCCGATGGCGGCCAGCAGCGTACAGAGCGGAAAGCGATAGGCGCCGACGCTGACAATTCCGGATGGCGGCCCGGTAATCGTGACCGTTTGGTGCAAGGGATCGATGCGGCAGGGAAGGCCGGTATCGACAAAACCGTCGCGGCCGATCCGCAAATGCGGCTGATCGGATCGTTCGATGCCCGGCGGAAACGCCGCGCGGGGCGCGAGCGGCCCACGCAGCATCAGCGTGCCGGCGGCGCTCTCGGCCAGTTCGGCGACCGTTACCGCGTTGTCGCCATCCCCCGCCACGGCGGACGGCTTCAGCGGCACCGGCCGGCCGCCGCTGCCGCGCCGCGCGGCGACGAAGCCTATTTCGCCGAAGATAGGCACGTCGACGAGCACGGCGTCGCGCGCGGGCCAGTCCGTTGCCGCCGCCATAAGATGGTCCGGCGCGTGCCAGGCCGCGAGAACCGTGGTCGGGCCTTCGCGGGCGAACAAGCCGGTTTGGGCGAGGCGGAACGCCACCGGAGCTGGCAAGATCAGCGTCGAAGCGCGATCGTTGCGCCGCTGCCGGGCGAAGACTTCGGCATCGAACGGATGGTGCAGAGCGAGCGTGCCGCCCGCCAAGAGCCATGGCACCAGCGTCAAACACAGCCCGGCAAACGAGGCCGGCGGTACCGCCGACAGAACGCTGGCGTCCTGCTCCAGGCGGCTTTCCAGGAAGGCGCTCAAGCCGCCGGCCAAAAGCTCGAGATGCCGGCGCGCCACCGGCAGCGGTCCATCCTCGCCGATTTCAAAGGTCGCCACCGCCAGATGCGCCGCGGCATCGCCGTCGCGGTCGAGCGAGGGAATTGGGTCGAGTTTCGCCGCGGCGAACAGATCGTCCAAACCCACGACGCCGTCCGGCAGCTTGTCGCCGAAGCCGCAGACATGGCGGATGGAGAACACCTCCGCGGCGACCTGCGTCGCCTGGAGGCACGGCTCGAAATTGCCGACGCGGCCACAGGCGATCAGCGCCCGCGCGCCGACCCGCGCCAGCGCGGTCACGGCTTCGGCGCGCCGCCACAACTGCGGCAGCGGCGCCGCGATCAATCCGGCGCGCAATACGCCAAGCAGCGTCAGGATGTGCTCGACGATATTGGGCATCTGAATGCCGACGACGGCATCGGTCGGCAACCCGATCCGGCGCAGCCGCCCGGCAATCGCCGAGACCATGCGGTCGGCCTCGGCATAGGACAGCCGCAGCGGCTGGCCGTCGGTGAAAGCCTGCCGGTTCGGCGGATCGGCCAGCGCGATCGCCCCGGGCCGGCGCGCCGCCGCTCGGCGAAACAGATCGTCAAGCGTGATGCGGCCGTGCCCGGGGGAGGGCGCGCCGGCGGCGCGGAGGGACTCCCCGAGAATCATGGCCGTATCATCCGCAAAATTGCGCCCGCCCTGCCGCCACCAAGTTTCCGGCAGATAGCCGAACAGCGCGGTGCGCGCCGGATGCTTGATATACGACCAGCGCGCCACCCATTGCTCGGGCAGATAAAACAGCGGCACCACGTAACGGCCGGAGATCAAGACGCGGTCGAGTGCCCGCACGGCGTCGACCAGATCGGGCCGGGTGCGGGCGCGCAGCACCGCCGCGATCATGGCGTCGACGGCCGCGTTCTTGACGCCCATATAGTTGCGCGAACCCTGCTGATCCGCCGCGGCCGAGCCGAAGTAAAAGCTCTGCTCGCTGCCCGGCGACAGCGACTGATCCCACTGATACTCGATCATGTCGAAATCGAACGCCACCCGGCGCTGTTCGTACTGCACGGAATTGACGAGCCGTACCCGCGCATTGATGCCGGCGCGGGCCAGCATGGCGGAGAAGGCGAGCGCCAGCCGCTCGTCGTCGCGGCTCTCGACCATGATCTCGAAGGTGAACGCCGCGCCGGTGACGCGGTTGCGCAAGACGGTGCCGCTGATCTCGTAACCGGCGGATCGCAGCAAAGCGAGCGCCTTGCGCAAAGTGGTGCGGTCGCGCCCGCTGCCGTCGCTGACCGGCGGCGACCAAGTGCCATCGAGCACGCCGGGCAAGACCGCATCGGGAAACGGCGCAAGCAGCGCACGCTCTTTATCATCCGCCGGCCGATGATAGGCGGACAGCTCGAAGTCGTCGAAATAGCTCGCGCTGCGCCGATACAGATTATAGAAAAAGTTGCGATCGACCCACTCGAAATCGAACAACAAACCGATCGCCTGCCGCACGCGGATATCGGAAAAGATCGGACGGCGCGTATTGAAGACGTAGTCGGACGCGAACTTGGGCAGCCCGCTATGAAAGGATTCTTTGAGCACGCGGCCGTCGCTGACGGCGGGAAAATCGTAACCGGTCTGCCAGCGCGTCGGATCGGTTTCCGCGCGCACGTCGTAGAGCCCGGCCTTGAAGGCCTCGAAATAGGCATTGTCGTCGCGATAAAAATCGAAGCGTAACTCGTCGAAATTCCACAAGCCGCGATTGATCGGCAGATCGCGTCCCCAATAATTGGGGTCGCGTTTGAAAGTGACGCTTTTGCCAGCGTCGACGGCGGCGACGACATAAGGGCCGCTGCCGATCGGCTTTGAGCGTCGAGTTCTCGAACGTCGCGACGTCGACCGCGTGCCTGGGCAGGATCGGCATCAGTCCGATGATCAGCGGCATTTCCCGGTCGCTGGTATCGGCGAAGTCGAACCGCACGGTGCGAGGATCGAGAATCTCCGCCTTGGCGACGCGCGCGTAATAGCTGCGGTGATTGGGCCGGCCGTGATCGCGCAAGAGCTGCCAGGAAAACACCACGTCCGCCGCCGTCACCGGCGTGCCGTCGGAAAAATGCGCGGCGGGATCGAGCGTGAAGATCACGTAGCTGCGTGCCGCGTCGGTCTCGACGGTCTTGGCCAGCAAGCCGTACAGCGTGAACGGCTCGTCGTAGCTGCGCGCCATCAGGCTTTCGATGACATAGCCGCGGATCGGCTGCACCGCGAGGCCCTGGACGATCAGAGGATTGAAGCTGTCGAAGGTGCCGAGCACGCCTTCGGTCAAACGGCCGCCTTTGGGCGCATCCGGATTGACATAAGGCAGGGCGCTAAAGCCATCCGGCAGGGCAGCCGCGCCATGCATGGCGATGGCGGTGGCGGCAACCGCCGTGGCCGGGATTTGGGGCGGGTCGGCCGCGGCAAGACGCACCGCGCCAAGGAGCGTGGCGGCCAGCACAAGGGGGCCGCATGGTAAGGCCCGCAGTCGATATCCCTTCGTTGGCAGGATGACCTCGGCGGACTGGCGTTAAAGACGATTCGTTCCCGATCGAAAACATCTAGCACGCGACGGGATGGTATCCGCGGACAAGCGCGCCGTGGCGAGACGGCTGCGCAATCACAGGCTTTATCTAAGCGTCCAATTGCGCTATTGGCCGCACCGTGGGCAATGCCGGGGCTCTACGGGGTCACGGTGTTGCCGCATTCTGCGTCGATTGACCCTGCGCGGGGGCAGGACGGCGCGGCAACGAATGCCGGCTGCGGCAATATCGAATCATTTGGGCAAATCTGACCAGGCAACCGTGCCGGTTGCGGGTGGCAGGACTAAAGAGGAACTACGTCGCATGACTTATCGGAACGCGTCGGCGCCGGTCCGGCCGGTGAGCCGCACGCTCGCTGCCATCGTCAAGGCGGCCGGACATAGCGCGCTGCTCGGCGGCGCGCTCGCCACCGGACTCTGCCTCACCATCGGCTCGCAGGCGCTGGCCCAGCCAAAGCCGGCGGCAAAAAAGCCCGCGGCCGCGGCACCGGCAGCTCCCGCGGCGCAAGCCCCGGCGCAGGCCGGACAGCCCGAGCAGCAGCAGCCGGTCCAGTTGATCTATTCGCCGTGGACCAAGTTCTGCTTGAAGAACCAGAACGACCCCAACGCCAAGCAAGTGTGCTTCACCGGCAAGGATGCCCGCATCGAATCCGGCATGCCGGTGGTCGCCGCCGTCCTGATCGAACCGGAAGGCGAGCCGAAAAAGATTTTGCGCGTCACGCTGCCGCTCGGCATGCAGCTCATCCACGGCACCCGTGTAATCATCGACCAGAACCAGCCGATGACCGCGCCTTATGTGATCTGCTTCACAAACGGATGCATGGCGGACTATGACGCGACCACCGACATGATCAACAAGATGAAGAAGGGTCAGGGTCTCGTCGTCCAGGCGATCAATTCCACCGGCCAGCCGATTTCACTCGTGCTGCCGCTCACCGATTTCGCCAAGGCCTATGACGGTCCGCCGACCGATCCGAAGGTGTTTGAGGAACAGCAGAAGAAACTGCAGGAAGAGTTGCAGAAGCGCGCCGACGAAGCCCGTCTGAAGCTCGAGCAGCAGCAAGGCGGCGCCGGTGCGGCTGCCGCGCCGCCGGCGAAGCCATAAGGCCCTCGCGAAGGTAACTCGCTCCGGCGGTTTGACGCGCAGCGTTAAGTCCGCCGGACCGATTGGATTTATCCGAAGACCATGCTGCCAATTGAGCCGGCCCGCCAAGACGGCGCCGCCCGCGTCAATGCATTCGCCCCGCGCGCGGACGGTAGCCGCCGTTGGCGTCTTTCATAAACACCTCGGCGACTTGCGGATGGCGCACCGGCTCGCCGCTGGTGTCGGGCAACAGGTTCTGTTCCGAGACGTAGGCGACGTATTCGGTTTCCTCGTTCTCGGCGAACAGGTGATAGAATGGCTGATCCTTGCGCGGGCGCACGTCGGCCGGGATCGCCAGGTACCATTCCTCGGAGTTGGCAAACACCGGGTCGATGTCGAACACGACCCCGCGGAACGGGTACAGCCGGTGCCGAACGACCTGGCCGATCTGGTATTTGGCTTGTCGAATCTTTTCCATCGCGAGACGCAGTTTACAGCCCTAACGGGGGAGATATGCAACGATTATGCCGTAGTTTTTTGCCGTCGGGGAACTCTCACAGCCCGTAGCGCTGCCCCATTTCGGGATCTTTCTCGGCAACGATCCCGGCCAAATCGACCAGCACTTTGGCCTGCTTCCAGGTTGCGTCGTCCTGCATCTTGCCGTCGATCATGACCGCGCCCGAACCGTCCGGCATGGCGGCGATGATCTTCTTGGCAAAGGCCACCTCCGCCGGGTCCGGCGAGAACACCCGCTTGGCGATCGGCACTTGGCTCGGGTGCAGCGTCCAGGCGCCGACGCAGCCCATGAGAAAGGCATTGCGGAATTGCGCTTCGCAGGCGGCGCCGTCGGCGAAGTCGCCGAACGGACCGTAGAACGGCTTGATGCCGGCCGCGGCGCAGGCATCGACCATCTTGGCGATCGTGTAATGCCAGAGATCCTGCTGGAACGCCGCGCGCGGGGCGCCCGCGGCGCCGGCATCGGCCAAGACCTTGTAATCGGGATGGCCGCCGCCGACCCGCGTCGTCTTCATCGCCCGCGACGCGGCGAGATCGGCCGGGCCGAGACTGATGCCGTGCATGCGCGGCGAGGCCGTGGCGATTGAGGCGACATTGTCGACGCCTTCGGCGGTTTCCAGAATGGCGTGGATCAGGATCGGCTTTTTGACGCCGTGCTTGGCCTCAAGCTGCGCCAAAAGCTGATCGAGGTAATGAATGTCCCAGGAGCCCTCGACTTTCGGCAGCATGATGACGTCGAGTTTCTGTCCGATGGCGGCGACGATTTCGGTGATGTCGTCCAGCACCCAGGGCGAATTGAGCGCATTGATGCGCGTCCACAGCCCGGTCTCGCCGAACTCGCAAGCCTGCGCCATGGCGATGAAGCCCTTGCGCGCAGCTTCTTTGGCGTCGGCCGGAATGGCGTCTTCAAGATTGCCGAGCACGACGTCGACCTGCGCGACCAATTCCGGCACTTTGGCGCGCACTTTCTCGATATGCGGCGGCACGAAGTGGATCATGCGCTCAAGCCGCAGCGGCAGGTCGCGCAGCGGCGCCGGTGCGCCGATGGCCAGCGGTTTAAAGAAATTACGCGGCAGCTTCATGCGCCCATCCCACAGCTCCGGAAGCGCGACGGTAGGATGAACGGGTGGGCTCAGCCAAGCCGCTTTTCACGCCACGATGCCCAGAAATTCGTATCGCGGCGAGACGACGAAAAGCAGGCATGGGCCGCTTGTCTTCGCGCTTAAGTTGCGTAAGCTGTATCATGGAGGGGTCCCAGTGCGTGTCGGCATCATTGTCGCGGTGCTTTTGTTTGGCGGCCTTGCGGCCTGCACATCGGCTGCCGAAAAGGCCGCGGCCCGATATGCGTCGGAAAAGCCAAAATACGAACCCGATGTCGGCAAGGACTATTGGGTCAACGGACAGTTTTTATTGTGTAATGGTCCAGCCACCCTGCCACATGACTGCGCTCTGCTGGCGGCCAATACCCATCTGAAAATCGATGACATCGTCGAGGGCTATATTAAAGCCGACGGTAAAATCATCTACTATGACGACAATCCTTTTTTCCATGTTGTTCTCGACGACGGGCGCGAAGGCTTCACCAATGCATTCGCTTTCCATTCCCTGGTCACTGACCAGGATCCCGCCATTGCGGCAGCGGAATGCAAGCGCCGCGGCGATCCGCGCCTAGGCATGACAGCCTTGCAAGTCGAAGCGACGTGCTGGGGCATGCCGGACCACATCAACACTCGGAAACTGGCAAAAGGCCTCCGCGAGCAATTCGTTTATCCTAACAACCGCTATGTCGATCTGCACGATGGTATCGTGACGTCGATCGACATCGGCGGCGGGCGCGAGCGCGCAGCACGCTAATCTAACACTAACTTTTCGCGGCAGGAGCCGCGACGTCTGTATAAGTACCGGCGGTACGACACCGGTGAGAGCGCTCCGTCAAAGATTGCGCCTCACACCATCTCGCCACGCATCAGGCGAGGCTGCGAGGCCGCTGGCGTCACCCCTTCCCGCATCAAGCCGCGGCGCAACGGCCCGATGCGGTCGATGAGATAAAGCGCGAGGCCGCGTGCGCCATGCACGGGGAAAAAGCCGGTGAGCAGGCTCCGGTTCAGCACATCGACGGCGGCGGTGCGGCTCATCGTGTCGGCGCGCCGCGCCGCCTCATAGCGCCGCATGACGTCCTGGCCGCCCACGTCGAGGGCCTGACGCCGCGCATCGACGATGATTTCCGCAAGGGTCGCGGCATCCCGCAGTCCGAGATTGAGGCCCTGGGCTCCGATCGGCGGCACCACGTGGGCCGCTTCGCCGATCAGCGCGATCCGGTCGCGCGCGCACACATCCGCAGTCTCGACGGCCAAGGGAAAGACGCCGCGACCGGCTTCCACCGTCATTTTGCCGAGCAGCGAATGCGCGCGGCGCTCAATGTCCGCGGAGAGCGCAGTATCGTCGAGATCAGCAAGCGCACGCGCCTGCCGGATCGAGCATGCAAACGAGGCTCGAGCGCCGGCCCGGCAACGGCACCAGCGTGAATGGGCCGCTTGCGGTATGGAATTCGGTCGAGGTGTCGTTATGCGGCCGCGCATGGCCAAGATTGAGCGTGATCGCCGTTTGCGGATAGTTGCGCCGCCGCGTGCCAATTCCGGCCGCCGCGCGACACAGCGAGCGCGCGCCGTCGGCCCCGATCACGAGACGCACGCGCGAGCGGCCGGCGGCATGGACGACGACGAGGCCGGCGGGTTCCTGTTCGATCGCCGAAGCCGGATCGGCGATCCGCGGTATTCGCAACTCAACGGCACGCGCCTCGAGCGCGGCCAACAGGTACCGATTCTCGATGTTGTGGCCGAACGCGTCGAGGCCGATTTCGGCGGCGTCGAACAGGACCTCAGGCGCCCGAAACAGCCGGTTGGTGGCATCGACCAGGCGAAGTTTTTTCAACGGCGCGGCATGAGGCAGGCAGGCCTGCCAGGCGCCCAGCGTGTCCAAGGCCGCGACCGAGCCTGCGAGCAGCGCCGTGGTCCGGTGATCCGGCTTGGCAAACGGCGCGATCAGAAGCGTCTCCACGCCGGCGGCGGCCAGTGCGATGGCGGCAACCAGACCGGCCGGTCCGCCGCCCACCACGGCGACTTCGGCGCTCAAGCTTCCGGTTTCGGTCGGTAAATCGTTCATTGCGGGTTGGTCTCGTACGCTTTGACGTATGATCGGAACCCTAGCAATGACAGCAGGCTTGCGCACGTTGTTCGATTTAACGTGTAAGCTTAAATAATGGCCTCAACTGGATCGCCTCAACAGCCCGGGTTGCCGCTGCGGACGGCTGCCTTCGCGGTCCACGTCTTCACCGCGCTGCGGGGCGGCCTGCGCGCTCTTGGCTCTCATCGCGGCCGTGCACGCCGACTGGCCGGCGATGTTTGTCTGGCTCGGCATCGCGCTTTTCATCGACGGCATCGACGGCACCTTTGCCCGGCGGCTGCGGGTCGCGCAAATCGCGCCGCGCTGGTCGGGCGATATCCTCGATCTCGTCGTCGATATCCTCAATTACGTGTTCGTGCCGGCCTTTGCGCTGTCGTCGGCCGGGCTGTTGCCGCAAGCCGCCGCCGTACCGCTCGGCATCGTCGTGGTCGTCACCGGTTCCCTGTATTTCGCCGATCGGCAGATGAAGACGTCGGACTATTATTTCCGCGGCTTTCCGGCGCTGTGGAACGTGGCGGCATTTTATCTATTTCTGCTGCGACTGCCGCCGTGGCTCGGCGCGGTCGCGATCGTGGGGCTGGCGGTGCTGACCTTCGTGCCGTTTCACGTTGTCCACCCGGTGCGGATCGCGCATTGGCGCGCGCTCACGGTCGTGGCGCTGGTACTATGGACCGCACTTGCGACTTTTGCCGTGGTAAGACATCTGCAACCTGGCCTCTGGGCCGTCGCCGCCTTGTGTCTTCTCGCGATTTACTTCGTCGGCGTCGGGTTCCTGCGCCGCCATCGGCCATAATCAGGGAGGACGCTTCGTGGCTCGACCCGTTTTGCTTATTGCCGGCGGCAGCCGAGGTATCGGCGCGGCGACGGCGCGGCTCGCCGGCGAACGCGGGTACGACGTCGCCGTCAATTACATGCGCAACGCCAAGGCCGCGGCCGAGGTCGCCGAAGCGGTCAAAAAATCCGGCGGCCACGCCGTCGCCTTGCAGGGCGACATGGCGAAGGAAAACGACATCGTCAACGTGTTCGGCGAGACCACGCGCGCGCTCGGGCCGATCACCCATTTCGTCTACAGCGCCGGCGTCGGCGGCAAGAATTCGCGGCTCGACGCCGCGGCCGCCGACACCATCCGCGATGTGATCGACATCAATTTGTTCGGCTGCCTGATCAGCGCGCGCGAAGCGGTGCGCCGGATGTCGACGGCGCAGGGCGGCAAAGGCGGGTCGATCGTGTTTTTGTCCTCGATCGCGTCGGTGACCGGCGGCGCCGGCGAATACGTATTCTACGCCGCCGCCAAAGGCGGCGTTGACGCGCTCACCAACGGCTTGGCGCGCGAAGTGGCCAAGGAGGGCGTGCGCGTCAATGCGATACGGCCGGGCCCCACCAGGACCGACATCCACGAGCCCGGGCGGCTCGAACGGATCACCCCGCTCCTGCCCATGGGCCGTCCCGGCGAGCCGAACGAGATCGCCGAAGCCATATTGTTTCTATTGTCGGACGCAGCATCCTATATCAGCGGCACCGTGCTCAACGTGTCAGGAGCGCGTTGACCCGGCAGGACCGGGTCCGCCTTGTGTTCGACGTTTCGGCGCCTATGATCCCGGCCGACTTTCGGTTTTCAGAGAAATCCGAACGGATTCCAAGGAGAGAAAAATGGTTGCTGCAGTACGCGTCCATAAGGTCGGCGGGCCCGAGGTTTTGACCTATGAGGAGATCGAATTGCCGGCGCCCGCCCAGGGCCAGGTTCGGGTCAAGCAACACGCCTGCGGCGTCAATTTCATCGACACCTATTTCCGCATGGGCATGTATCCGTCGCCGGTCGGCCTGCCGTTCGTCTCCGGCAACGAGGCCGCCGGGGAAGTGACCGCGGTCGGCCCGGGCGTCAGCGACCTTAAGGTCGGCGATCGCGTTGGCTATGTGGTTGCGCTCGGCTGCTACGCCTCCGAACGTAACGTTCCCGCCGACCGCGCCGTAAAGCTGCCGGCCAACATCAGCTACGAGCAGGCGGCCGCGATGATGCTCAAAGGCATGACCGCGGAATACCTGCTGCGCCGCACCTTCAAGGTCGAGAAGGGCATGAACGTGTTCGTCCACGCCGCGGCCGGCGGCGTCGGCTTGATCCTGTGCCAATGGGCCAACTATCTCGGCGCCAACGTCATCGGCACCGTCGGCTCGAAGGACAAGGCCGAACTCGCCAAAGCCAACGGCTGCCACCACACCATCCTGTATCGCGAAGAGGATTTCGCCGCGCGGACCAAGGAAATCACCGGGGGAAAACTCTGCAGCGTGATCTATGACGGCATCGGCAAGACCACATTCCCAGCCTCGCTCGATTGCCTCGCGCCGCTCGGCTATTTCGTCAGCTATGGCAGCGCCTCCGGACAGGTCGAAGCCTTCAACATCAACATCCTGCAGACCAAAGGCTCGCTGTTCGCGACCCGGCCGACGCTCAACACCTACGCCGCCAAGCGCGAGGACTTGCTGGCCATCGCGGACGATCTGTTCGACGTCGTCGGCAAAGGCGCCGTCAAAATCCCGATCAACCAGAAATACGCCTTGAAGGACGCCGTCAAAGCGCACAAGGACCTCGAAAGCCGCGGCACGACGGGTTCGTCGATCCTGCTGCCATAGGCTGCCATCGCGCAACCTCATTCCGGGGCGCCGCCCGGCGGCGGCGAGCCCGGAATTCATAATCACGCCGCGTCAATTTTGGCGCCTATTTCCGCGTCGAATTCGCGCCGAGTACTTATCTTCACGAATCGTGTTTATGGATTCCGCGCCCGGGCTTTCGCCCATGTCCCGGAATGACGAGGTTGCGATGAAAATTTGGGGCTACTGGGCGACGCTCGGCTGGGCCGTTCTCGCCTTTCTGGCGGGGCAGGTCATCGGGTTCGCCGTGGTCCTTGGGCTGCATGCGGGAGCCTGGACCGCGATCCTGCAAACGCCCTATGACGGCATTCTCGTCACCTTGTTCGTCGCCATCTCCAATCCGGTCACGGTCGGCGTCTTGGCGTTGGCGGTCTGGCTGCGGCCAGCCCCGCAACGCGACTATTTCGCGCTGCACCGGCCGCGACAGATCGATGTCGTGATCGGCGTTATTTGCCTCGTCGGCCTGATCGCGGTCAGCGATGGGCTGCTTTACTTGAGCGGCCGCGATCTGGTGACCGATTTCCAGCTCCAATCCTATACGTCCGCGGTCGCGGAGGGCTGGGCGCCGGCGATGATGTTCGCCGCCATCGTCATCGCGCCCGCCGGCGAGGAACTCATGTTCCGCGGCTTTCTGTTTCGCGGCTGGGCGCGTTCGGAGCGATCCGCCTGGCCGGCAATCCTCGTCATCTCGGTGTTGTGGGCAAGCCTGCACGTTCAATACGACTGGACCGGCATGCTGCAGATTTTCGTCATCGGCCTGTTTTTGGGCTGGATGCGGCTGCGTTCCGGCTCGACGCTGCTGACATTCATCCTCCACGCCTTGTTCAACCTCGAAGGCACCCTCGAAACCGTGGTGCATGTGCATTATTTCAGCAAATAGATCCGGCACGCGGCTTTTCACCGGCCGAACAAGCGGCTCAATGCTTCGGTCGTGCCGTTGGTTTGGCCGGCCGCGGCCGGCTGGCGCGGCAACCCGATCACCGGTTCGGCGAAGCGGGCGATAGCGGCGACGGTATCGTCGAGCGGCACGGTCGAGCCGGGCGTTTCGCTGACCACGATCGACAGCACGTGCAGGCCGCGGCGAAACAAAGCGTCGAGCGCGGTCAGCGTGTGGCTGATGGTGCCGAGATAAGCAGCCGGTGACCAGAATAAGCGGCAATTGCAGCGCCATCATCACGTCGAGAATGGTGCGCTCGTTGTAGAGCGGCACCATGATGCCGCCGACGCCTTCGATCAAAAGAATATCGCGCCGCCGCTCGATCGCGTTCTGGCAAAAACTGATGACGGCATCGACATCGATGCTGCGGTCCTCGCGCGCGGCGGCAAGGTCGGGCGACAGCGGCGCCTGAAACCGCCACGGCGAAATGCGGTCGATTTCCTGCTCGGTCACCGGCAGGCCGAGCGCCCGCAAGAGTGCGCCGGCATCGCTGGCGGCAAGCGCGGCCGGATCGAAACCGGATGACCACGGGCTTGATGGCGTCGACCAGGCGGCCCATGCCGCGCAGATGACGGATCAGCGAGGCGGCGACATAGGTCTTGCCGACGTCGGTCCCGGTCGCGGTGATGAATATCGCCGCTCACGAATTAATGCCTCAGCACGCGGCTTCGCACCGCCTCGGCAAGGCGCGCGATGTCGGCGTCGGGATGCTGCGCGGTGAAGGCAAAGCGCAGCCGCGCCGTGCCCGCCGGCACCGTCGGCGGCCGGATCGCGACCACCAGAAATCCTTCGTCGCGCAACAGCGCCGAAGCGGCGAGCGCGGCGTCGGTCTCGCCGATGACGACCGGAACGATGGCGCTCTGCGCCTGCGGCAGATTGAGGGCGCGGGCGAACTCCTTGGCCTTGCGCAGCGGCATCGGCGGCGTAAGCCGGCTCGCGCGCGATCATGTCGAGCGCGGCGATGGCGGCGGCCACCACGGGCGGCGGCAATCCGGTCGAATAGATGAAGGTGCGGGCGCGCGTCTGCATCAGATCGATCACCGCGCGCGAGGCGCACAGATAGCCGCCATAGGCGCCGACCGCCTTCGACAGCGTGCCCATTTGCAGCGGCACCTCGGCGGGGCCATCGGCAAAGCGCGAGCCGCGGCCGCCGCCGACGACCCCGAGGCCGTGGGCATCGTCGGTGAGGAGCCAGGCGTCGAAGCGCTGCGCCAGCTGCGACAGCGCGGCCAGCGGCGCAAGGTCGCCGTCCATGGAGAACACGCCGTCGGTCGCGATCAAAGCGCATGTTTTTTGCCGCGCACGATGCGCCGTCCAGCAGCGCCTCGACGTGGTCCGCATCGGCATGGCGATAGGGCTGCGACGGCGGCGCCCGAAAGCTTGGCGCCGGCATGCATGCAGGCATGCGAGAATTCGTCGATCAGGATCAGATCGCCGGGTCCGACCAGCGCCGGGATGATGCCGGTATTGGCGAGATAGCCCGAGCCGAACACCAGCGCGGCGTCGGTGCCCTTGATGCCGCGCCAGCCGACTTTCGAGCGCCGCATAAAGCGGATGATTGCCGGTGACGAGCCGCGAGGCTCCGGCGCCGACGCCGTAGCGCTTGGTGGCCTCGACTGCCGCGGCGATCACGCGCGGGTGCTGGCTGAGATTGAGGTAATCGTTGCAAGAGAACGACAGCAGCCGGCGGCCGTCGCGCTCGGCCCAGATGCCGTCGCGCGCGGTCACTGCCGGACTGCGGCGCAGCCGTCCCTCCGTTCCAGCGCGGCGAGCTTGCTCGCCGGCAAAATCATCAAGCGATTCGCATCATCTTCCTGCCCTCGAACAAACGTGACCTGCGACGGGCCGACGAGGCACAATGGCGCCACAGCAGCTTCCATGAAAGCGCCGAATGCCGGGCAATGCCAGCGAAAACAAGGGGATGGGACAGAATGCGCAACCGGATTGGTATACCGCCGGGGCTTCGACCATATCTGGCTGCCCTATGCGCAGATGAAGACGGCAAATCCGCCGCTTGCGGTGACGTGCCACGCAGGGGCTGCCGCATCGCGCTTGCCGACGGGCGCGAACTGATCGACGGCATCGCCTCCTGGTGGACCGCCTGCCACGGCTATAACCACCCGCATATCCGGGCGCCGTGGAAGCGCCAACTGGCGCAAAATGCCGCATGTCATGTTCGGCGGGCTGGTCGCACGAACCGGCGCTGACGCTGGCCGAGCGGCTTGACGGCGCTCATGGCGCCAGCCGATCTCGACCGCGTCTTCTTCTCGGATTCCGGCTCGGTCGCCGTCGAAGTCGCGCTGAAAATGGCGGTGCAGTACTGGCGCAATCGCGGCCTGCGCGGGCGCAGCCGCTTCGTCGCGTTCAAGGGCGGCTATCACGGCGACACCACCGGGCGCCATGGCGGTGTCGCGACCCGGAAGGAAGGCTTCCACGCCGCATTCCGCCGGACTGTTGCCGGAGCAGATCTTCGCCGATCTGCCGCCGGACCGAGGCGATCTCGCCGCGCTTGAGACGACGCTTTGGCGCGCGAGCCGGTGAGATGGCCGCGCATCGTCGTCGAGCCGCTGGTGCAGGGCGCCGGCGGCATGCTTTTCATGAGCCGGCGTGCTGCAAAGGCTTGCGCGCGCTCGCAGACCATTACGATCTGTTGCTGATCTTCGATGAAATCTTCACCGGCTTCGGCCGCACCGGCGCGATGTTCGCTTTTCAGGACGCCGGCGTCGTCCCGGATATCCTGACGCTGTCCAAGGCGCTGACCGGCGGCACCCTGCCGCTCGCCGCCACGCATCGCCAGCCGAAAGGTGTTCGATGCCTTCTGGTCCGATGATCCGGCGCAGGCGCTGATGCACGGCCCGACCTTCATGGCCAATCCGCTCGCCTGCGCCGCCGCCAATGCCTCGCTCGATCTGTTCGAGCGCGAGCCGCGGCTTCGACCAGGTGGCAAAGCTTTCGGCCATGCTCGAAGCAAGGCCTCGAGCCATGCCGGGATCTTCCGGGCGTCAAGGAGGTCCGCGTCAAAGGCGCCATCGGCGTGGTCGAGCTCGACCGCATCGAAAATCTGAACGCTCTTCGGCAACGGTTTGTTGCCGAAGGTGTTTTTGTCCGGCCGTTCGGCAATATCGTCTATCTGACGCCGGCTTTCACTATTGCCGAGGATGAACTGACCAAACTAACGAACGCAATTCACGGTGTGCTCGCCGATTGCCGCTAAGACGCGTGAACTGCGGTCACTGACTGCTTTGATCGGGAAATAGTGACACGATAAACGCGTTACTGGACTCGCGGGGACCGTCTTTGGTCTTGTATTTCAGCCGATAGGTCAACGGCGCTTCGGTTTTTTCAGCAACGCCTTTTGCGGTCAGCAGCAGCGTACCGCCGGCCACCTTGGCGCCGCAGCCCTGCCGCCGTGGCATGACAGGCTCCTGCCTGATGCTGAGTGTCACCTCTGGAGGGCCTTCGAGCACCTCGACTTCCGGGAGACCAACCATGATCGATCGGCAATTGGCGACATAGTACACCGAGCCAATTTCGATGGTCTCGCCGTTTTTGACGGCCAGCCGCCGGGGCGGACTTTGAGCACTGGCATCGACGACGAGGGCGAGACCTCGCGAAAGCAAATAGGACTGGCGCAACAATTACCATTGATCGCGTTCGCATGGGCATTCTGATCCGCGCAGGCTTTCGGTGGCCGGTTAGTTCTGTGGAAAGAGCGTGACGTTGACGTTCACACTGTTCTGCCGTTCGCCGCTCGAAGTGTTGTAATCAATTCGAAGCACCATTCGCGTGAAGCTGTAATCCTCAATGTCCTTGGCGGTAATGACGAGCTTACCGCCGGCCACCGGGTTGGCGCAGCCGAGAACGCGCGGCACAACCTTGGCCGGATTGATGGCGGCCGTGACTTCGGGAGGGCCGTCCAGGATCTCGACCTTTGGCGTATCTTTCAGCAGCGATTTGCAATTCGTACTGACGTAATAGACGTCGGCCAGTGTCGAAGTACTTTACGCCGCTCCTTAAGCGCGATCGTGCCTAACGGCATATTGACCTGATCGCGAGGAGCGTCGCCGGCAATCGAGGCCGCCAACGCGCCGCAGCCGAGAGCCCAATGACCGGAGCCTTTATGCCGGATGCGGCACGATATCCCCCGCAGGTTTCCATCGCCGAACCTCCCAGACCGCAACCGGGCGTCTGCGACACGGCGTAGGCGGAATGGACGCCTCACATGATCGGCTTGCCGCGGATATCGATGGCCTTCTCGATCTTCAGCAGCGCGCCGATGCCGGTATCGGCGCCGACATGGGTCTGCTCGCGCGGCAAGAGTTTGGCAAAAATCGCGTCGTGGATGGATCCGCTCTCGTGCAATTCGACGGTGCCGAAGAAACGCAGGAAGCCGCTTTCCAGCACGCCGTCGCGCTGCGCCTTGAAGTTCGAATACATCACGCAGACCCGCTTGTCGTGCGCCAGGTTCTCGAGCGCGGTGCGCTTGGAGCGCTCCCAATAAGCGAGGTGGGTATCGTCGAACACGATCATGCTGCCCTTGACCGAGATGTTCGGCCCCGCCGGCCCGCAGGTGGCGACGAGGCAGGGACAGCCGTCGTCCCAGGCATTGCGGATCAAGCGTCTTGATGGTGTCGGAAAGCGGCATGGGCGGATGTCCTCGTGATTTTTCGGAGGCCATCGCTATCACACGTGCTCGCGGCATGCAAGCCGAAGCGCGCGCAAATCGTCGCCCCTAGAAGCCGACAGCCGTGCCGTGCAGATCGTAAGCGTCCGCCCGCTCGATCTTCACCGTGGCGATCTCGCCGACGCGCAGCGGACGGTGGCTGTGAGAGTGCACGGCGCCGTCGATCTGCGGTGCGTCGCCCTTGCTGCGGCCTTTGGCGATACCCGACTTGGCGTCGACCTCGTCGATGATGACGCGCTCGCGGCCGCCGACTTTGCGCTTGAGCCGCTTCTGCGAAATCGCCTGCTGGCGCGCCATGAAGCGGTGATAGCGCTCTTCTTTGACCGCGTCGGGCACGGCGGCGGCGAGATCGTTGGCGGCCGCACCGGCGACCGGCTCGTAGCGAAAGCAGCCGACGCGATCGAGCTGGGCCTCGTCGAGCCAATCGAGCAGCAGCGGAAAATCCTCTTCGGTCTCGCCGGGAAAGCCGACGATGAAGGTCGAGCGGATGGTGAGGCTCGGACAGATGTCGCGCCAGGCGCGAATGCGCTCCAGCGTTTTTTCCTGCGCCGCCGGCCGGCGCATGCGTTTGAGCACCGTCGGGGCTCGCATGCTGGAACGGCACGTCGAGATAGGGCAGCACTTTGCCCTCGGCCATCAGCGGAATGACCTCGTCGACATGCGGGTAGGGATAGACGTAATGCAGCCGCACCCAGACGCCGAGCTCGCCGAGTTCGCGCGCGAGATCGAGAAATTTCGCCCGCACGTCGCGGTCCTTCCAGGGGCTCGCCGCGTATTTGAGATCGACGCCATAGGCCGAGGTGTCCTGCGAAATGACCAGGAGTTCCTTGACGCCGGCGGCGACCAGCCGCTCGGCCTCGCGCAGCACGTCGGCGGCCGGCCGCGAGACCAGATCGCCGCGCAATTTCGGAATGATGCAAAAGGTGCAGCGATTGTTGCAACCCTCTGAAATCTTTAGATAAGCGTAATGCCGCGGCGTGAGCTTTGATGCCTTCCGGCGGGATCAGATCGGTGTAGCGGATCGTGCGCCGGCGGCGCGGCGCGGTGCACGGCGTCGAGCACGCTTTCGTATTGCTGCGGACCGGTGACGGCGAGCACGCCGGGATGTGCCGCCGTGATCTTTTCCGGCTCCGCCCCCATGCAGCCGGTGACGATGACTTTGCCGTTTTCGGCCATCGCGGCGCCGATGGCCTCAAGCGATTCCGCCTGCGCGCTGTCGAGAAAGCCGCAGGTATTGACGATGGCGAGATCGGCGCCGGCATGCTCGCGCGTGAGCTCATAGCCCTCCGCGCGAAGCCGCGTGATGATGCGCTCGGAATCGACCAGCGCCTTGGGGCAGCCGAGCGAAACGAAGGAAATACGGGGAGCGCGGTTCATTTGCGGCGGTTCATAGCATGGCTGCCTAGGGCGCAGGGCTCGGATTTGGTTACCGCGCAGATAGGCCATGCAACGGCATTTCGCCACGAAAAAGCCCGGCAAACCGGCTGTTGCTTTCAGGCAGCTGCACGTGCCGGCCTATTCGGGGGAAATTAAGGATTTGACGGTCTCCTCCGGCCTGCCGAGTGGCTGGGTGCCTGATTCTTGGAATGCGCGTTTCTTTCGGAAAGTCTTGCCAGCGAACCGGCGCAGCGCAGAGCTGATCGGCCGGTCGTTTCTGTTTTAACGCGTGAACATCGGCGCCGGAAGCCCATGGTGCAGCCGAGGCACTTTCGTCGTTTTGCTGCTGGCCGCCTGGCTCGAGCGGCTGCGGCGGCTATGCCATGTTCGATCCGAGCGCCGCGTTCACTTCGCCCGCCAAACAAGCCGATTGGACGAAGAGCGGCGGCCAAGCGACGGCGCGAGGCGGCGGATTACGAGACAACCGAACACGACGGCGGCATCGAGCAAGCCGACCCCGGCCAAGTTCGCTGTTCACGCAAGCCTCCGAGACCAAGCTCGCCGCTCCGCGCCGCTCCGCCGCTCCCGCAGGCCGCGCAAAGCCGATCACTGTCGCCGATGCCGCCGACACTGCCGTTCCGGTCCCCGCGCGCCGCCGCGCCGGACCGCAAGCCGGCGAGAAGATCACCGCAGCCGCGCGGCCGCGCCTATCTGTTTCGCGGCGTCGCCGGCCTGATCTATTCGCGCGGCATCGACACGTTGGCGGCGCGCATCAGGCGCACCGGCATCCCGGCAAGCGTGGGGACCTATCTGCTGTGGCGCCCGACCGTCGACGAAGCGATCCGCGACTATCGCCGCGATCCGCAGCCGATCATGCTGATCGGCCACTCCATGGGCGGCGACTGCGTCTTGGACTTTGCCGAAATGCTCAACCAGGCCGGCATTCCCGGTCAGCCTGCTCGTCACCTACGATCCCACCCGCATCGCCGACGACGTGCCGCCCAATGTCGAGCGCTATATCAACATCTACCAATCGTCCAACTTCATGGGCGGCGGCAATGTCGTGCAGGGCTCGCGCTTCCACGGCCATTATGCGAGCTACAATCTCAAGGACCACGCCGAGATCGTTCATATCAATATCGAAAAGGCCGATCGCATCCAGGAGCAATTGGTCGGCAAGATCGCGCAGCTTGCCCAGACGCCGGCCGATGCCGAAGGCGAAGCGGTGCCGATCCATCTGGAGGTGCCCGCCGATGCCGCCATCGAGTTATGGGATTCCGGCCTGCCGGTGGCGGCGCATGCCGGCGACACGCTTAAAGACGCTGGCCGCGACCTATCATGTGCCGCTCTGGGCGCTGGCTCAGATCAATCCGTGCCGGAGCGCGAGCCGCTCGCCGAAGGCCAGCGCATCGTCGTGCCGCGCCATCTTGTGCCGATGCCAATGCCGAGCACGGTCACGAGCTACGCGCCGGCGGGCGCTAAATCCCAGGCGCTATAGCGCTCAGCAATGCGGCGCGAGGCATAGCCCGCTCGGCTCAAAGCAACGCCAGAACGGCACCGCCGTCGATTTGCCGCCGACGCAGGTATAGACTTGGCACCAATGAAGTTCATCGCAATCGGCCACGCAGCGGCCGCTCGATTGCGCGCAGGCGCCGGTCAGCTTTGTGTGCTTTGCAGCAAGCACTGGAGACGGCGATGCCCAACCGAGCGACAAGGATCAGCGCGCCGGCGAGGCGCGATCCTCGCAGTTGATTTCACCGGCACGGCGTCAGCCTTCCATTACGCAACCCGTTCATTTCAGCCCAACAGATTTCCCATAATCGCGCTCGAGCCGACAAGGAGCGACGACGATGCGGCTTCCCGATCCCCCGCTGCTGTTGGTGACCGACCGCGCCCAGGCGCGCCGGCCGCTGCAGGAAATCGTCGCGGCGGCGCTGACCGGCGGCTGCCGCTGGGTCAGTCTGCGCGAAAAGGATTTGCCCGAAGACGAGCAAGTCGTTTTGGCGCGCATGCTCGTCTGCCGATGGCGCGCAAACATGGTGCGCGGCTGATGCTGCACGGCGAAGCGGCGCTGGCAGAACTGGCCGGCGTCGATGGCGTGCATTTGCCCTCCGGCAGCGACGCCGCCGCGGCGCGCGCGCTGCTGGGTCCGGAAAAGCTCATCGGCGTGTCGATCCACACCGTCACCGAAGCCGAGGCGATCGATCCGCAAGCCGCCGATTATGCGCTGGCGGGACCCGCCTTCGAGACGCCGAGCAAGCCCGGCTACGGGCCCGGAAATCGGCCGCAAGGGCCTTGCCGAAATCGCCCGCGCAGTGCCGCGTGCCGCTCCTCGCCATCGGCGGCATCAATACCGCGCGGGTCGGCGAGGTGATCGCCGCAGGCTGCGCCGGCGTCGCGGTGATGGGCGGCGTGATGCGCGCGGCCGATCCGGCGCATGAGGTCGGCGCGCTCCTCGCCACGCTGCAAGGCTATCCGCGCGCGCTGATAAGTGGCCGACGCCTTGGTCCGGCGCCCAGACGCCCGCCGGAAGTTTTCCCGCCTGCCAGAACACGTCGATCGGCATGCCGCCGCGCGGATGGAAATAGCCGCCGATGCGCAGCCATTTCGGCTTGAGCAGTGCGACGAGCTTCTTGCCGATCGACACGGTGCAGTCCTCGTGGAAAGCGCCGTGATTGCGGAAGCTGTTCGAGATAAAGCTTCAGCGATTTGGATTCGACGAGCCAGGCCTTCGGCACATAGTCGATGACGAGCGTGGCGAAATCCGGCTGCCCGGTCACCGGGCACATCAGGTGAATTCGGGGAACGTGAACCGCGCCACGTAGTTCGTGTCCGCGATGCGGATTGCGCACCCGGTCGAGCACGGCCTCGCCGGGCGACGCCGGAATCGCCGTCGGGCGGCCGAGCTGAAGGGATTTTCTTGCTGCCATGGCCAGAACCCTACGCGGTAGCCAAATGCCGCGCCAAGCGCGGCCGACCAAAATTACGCAAGAATTTTTGTGGTATTTTCGCCACGCGGCTGAAAAAACGCGCCGAATACCCTGAATTAACAAGCGAAAAGCCCGAACACCAGTCCACTTCCCGGTGCCATCGGCTAATCTGGGCCGACGTCTGAAGCACAGTTGGCTCGGCTGGTGGCGGCCGGGTCTGAAGGCCGTGGGAATGCGAAGGTCAAGGCCGAGCGCATTGGGGCTGAGCGCGTTGCTGGCGACGAGTTCGGTCGCCGCATTGCTGATTGGCACCGGCGCGCCGCCGGCTTACGCGGTTCAGCCCTGTGAGTTCGGCGGCATCGCCGTGGTCGGCGCTTCCCAGGGCAGCGTGACCAACTCCGCTGCGATCTCGTGCATCTTTATTTCCAATTCGACGATCAGCGGCAGCGTCACGAATTCCGGCCTCGGCACCATCACGACGACCAACGGCCCGCCGAGCAGCACCGGAATAACCGTCAACAACGGCACCGTCACCGGCACGGTCTCGAACGCCGGCACGATCTCGGCCTCCGGCAACGGCATTCTCATTACCGGCAACGCCACCGTCGGCGGTGGCATCAGCAATTCCGGCAAGATCGTCGCCCGCGACGGCGAGGGTATTTTTGTCGGCGGCACTGTGACGAATGCGGCCAGTCTCACGATTTCAACCTTCGCCGGCGGCATCGCCAACTCCGGCACGATCGTCGCGGAGCAACTGGGGGCTCAAAAGGCGTCGGGGATTGAAATCGGCGGCAACGCGAGCAACGCCGCCATCTCCATTGGAGCGTTCAGCGGCGGCATCAGCAATTCCGGCACGATCTCGGTGGTATCGACCGCCGTTATCGTCGGCGGCGTGGCCAAGGCAGGTACCGCGTCGCTCTCGGTTTCGGAGTTTTTGAACGGCATCACCAATTCGGGCACGATCGAGGCCACATCGAACAATGGCGTGGTCGTCGGCGGGTCGGCGATCAACAATGTCACGCTCACGGTTTCGACCTTCGCCGGCGGCATCAGCAATTCCGGCACGATCTCGGTGGGCAACAATGCCATTCAGATCGGCGGCCGGGCCGCGGCTTCCAATGCCGACCTGTCGATCTTGACGGTGTCGGGCGGCATCAGTAATTCCGGCACGATCTTCGCCAGCCGCGGCATCGTCATTGGCGGCAACGCGGCTTACTCGGGCGTCAGCCTGACGGTTTCGAACTTTTCCGGCGGCATCAGCAATTCCGGTCTGATGGGCGCCGGCATTTTCGTCGGCGGCACAGCGGTCATCTCGAGCAGCGTGACGGTCTCGACCTTCGCCGGCGGGCTGACCAACTCCGGCACCATCACGACCGGCAGCCTTGTCATCGGCGGCAACGCATCGACCGGCGGATCGGTCATGATCGGGACCTTCGGCGGGCCCGTGGTGAACTCCGGTTCGCTCTCGGCCGGCCGCGATGGTGTGGTCGTCGGTGGGACCGCCCAAACCCATGGTTCGATCACCGTCGGCGGCTTCACCGGCGGTATCACCAATAGCGGAACGCTTGCGGCGGGCTTCAACGGCATTGTCGCAGGCGGCGACGCGTCCTTTGGCGGGTCCCTGGCAATCCCCACCTTCAGCGGCGGCATCCTCAATGCCGGCATGCTCACGGCAGGCACCAATGGCATCGTCGTCGGCGGTAACGCCCGTTACAGCACGGTTCAATCGCCATCGACGTGTTCTCCGGCGGCATCACCAATGCCGGCACGCTCTTGGCCGCCAACAATAACGGTATCTTGGTCGGCGGATCTGCCGTTTCAGCGGATCGGTGACGATCGGCGCCTTCTCAGGCGGCATCAGCAATGTCGGCCGCTCTCGGCGGATGGCGCCGGTATTCTGTCGGGCGGCACGGCTTCCAACGGAAGCTGGTCATTTCGACGTTCTCGGGCGGCATCAGCCAATTCCGGCACCATCACGGCGCGAGGTTGGCATTCGCGGTCGGCGGCGGCTTCGGCGGCGTAACGATCGCGAACTTCTCCGGCGGATCGGCAATACCGGCATGATCTCGGCCTGGCGGCAGTGGCATCCTCGTCGGCCAAACCGAATTCGGAAACCCGCTCACGATTTCCACTTTCTCGGGCGGCATCGCCAATTCCGGCACGATAACCGGTGGGCTAGCTCGGGCCGGCATTTTTGTCGGCGGCAACGGCGGGGTGACCGTATCGGCGGCTTCGGCGGCGGCATCGC
This sequence comes from uncultured Alphaproteobacteria bacterium, assembly GCA_963827465.1. GTDB lineage: Bacteria > Pseudomonadota > Alphaproteobacteria > Rhizobiales > Xanthobacteraceae > BOG-931. The sequence continues at coordinate 9,550 of CAWHBC010000038.1, read as the reverse complement.
CAATTCCGGTTTGATCGTGACGGCGGCCAATAGCGGAACCGGAATCTGGCTCGGCGGCGCCGCCAACGGCAGCAACGGCACGTTCTGATTTCCAGTTTTGGCGGCGGCATCGCCAATTCCGGCACGATCGACAGCAATGGCGAAAGTATTCATCGTCGGCGGCAGGGTCGCCTTTGCGACTGCCACGCTTACAATTTCGACCTTCGCCGGCGGCATCACCAATTCCGGGCTGATTTCGGTCGGCGGTTCCTCGCCCGCGGCCGGCATCATGATCGGCTCTAATTATGCCTTGAGCTCGAACATCTTGGCGATTGCCACATTCCTCGGAGGCGTCACCAATACGGGACGGATCGTGGCGCCGAGCGGATGGGGCATCGGGGTCGGTGGCGGTGGAACGGGCGCCGGGCCGACGACCATATCCAGCTTTGGCGGCGGCATCACCAATGCCGGCACCATCAGCGCCGGGCTGGACGGCATCTTCGTCGGCGGCACGAGCGGCAACGGGCGATACGGTGGCCGTTTCACTTTTCAGCGGCGGCATCACCAATTCCGGCACGATCATCGCGTCCAGGGCCGGCATTCTGGTCGGCGCCTCGATTCACCAATCACGGCACGGTCACGATATCGACTTTCGATGGCGGCATCACGCAATAGCGGCCTGATCGTCGCCCGGACCGGCATCGTCGTCGGAGCGGCCGTTGCGAACTTCATTGACGGCGACATCGTCAATTACGGCACCATCACCGGCACCGGAGGCACCGCGATCGACATCAGCGCGGCGCCGGACGGTATCGCAGTCGACATCAAGGGCGGCACGATCAGCGGCAATATCGTCGGCAATGGGGCTGCGTCAGCGACACCGCTCAATTTCGCGCTCGGCAGCGGCAACATTCACCTACGCCAGCAACTTCTCCGGTTTCCAAACCGCGAACGTCACGTCAGGCACCGTCGTGCTCAACGGCAACGACACCGCCGCCGGCATGACGGTGAGCAACAGCGGCACGCTCGCCGGCACCGGCGTCATCATGTCGTCGGTCACCATCGATGGCGGCGGCGCGCTCTTGCCGGGCGTGCCCGGCACCGCGGGCGGCGTGCTGACTATCGCCGGCGCGCTGACCTTCGCGTCGGCAACCGCGAATTATCTCGACACCATCATCGGCGGAGCCGCCAGCGAGACGACGATCAGCGGCACCGCGACGCTCGGCGGCGCCACCGTGGCGCTCGCCGGCGACAGCACGGTGCAAACCGGCACGACCTACACGATCCTGACCGATTCCGCCGGCGATCTCGGCGGCGGCAACATTTTCGGCAATTCAACGGTCAGCTTCGAGCACCTGACCGGCACGGTCGGCTACACTTCAAATTCCGTCACTCTGAGCTTTTTGGCGCCGTTCGGCTGCGCGTACGGGAAATCCGCCGAACACGGCGACCGTGGCCTGCATTCTGGTTGCCAACACCAGCGTGAACAAGACGGTCGGCAATGCGGCCGCCGGCAACGTTACCCAGACCGGCATCACGGTTCTCAACAGCACCATCACCGGCACGCTGATCAATTCCGGCACCGTGGCCGGCGGCATCGCCGTCAACTCCAGCACCATCGTCGGCCAGATCCTCGATACCGGCACGCTGTCGGGCGGCATCTTCATCGACAGCGCCAGCAAGATCAGCACCGCGGGCAACGCCGTCGTCGTCAGCGGCCCGACATTCGCCGGCGGCATCACCAATTACGGCACGATCTCGGCCGGCGGTATTGCGATCGACATCAGTACGGTGCCCGCCTTCACCGGCTATGTTTCGAATGCCGGGACCATCGTTGCCGCGACCGGCATAAGCATCGTCGGCAGCACGATCGACCGGCGGCATCTCGGACTCCGGCGTCATCACGGCGTCGCGTCACGGCATAGCTATCGACGCCGCGAGCACGATCCTGGCCAGCCGCACCGCGATCGCCGTCACCGGACCGACCTTCACCGGCGGCATCACCAACGCCGGAACGATCTCGGCCGCCGGCTCCGGATGGTCGTCAATGGGCCGTCGATGTTCTCGGGCGGCATCACGAATTCAGGCGCGATCACCGCCTCGGGCAATGTCGTCAATGTCCAAAGCGCCGGGCTGTTCACCGGCGGCATTGTCAACGCGGCGAGCGGCACCCTCACGGCGACCCGTTTCGGCGTCGGCGTTGTCGTCGGCAGCACCTAACGGCCCCGGCGTCTACAATGTGTCGCATTTCACCGGCGGCATCACCAATGCCGGGCGCATCCTCTCCGCCAGCGGCACCGGAATCCAGATCAACGGCGTCTCGACCTTTTCGGGCGATATCACCAACAGCGGCACGATCTCGGCCGGCGCCAACGGCATCAGGGTCGAGCAGACCGTGTCGTTTGTCGGCAACATCGTCAACGCCGCGACCGGCACGATCACGGCCGGCTTCGCCGGGATCGAGATCTGCAACTGCGTGACATCGTTCGTCGGCGGTATCACCAATGCCGGCACAATCGTCGCCAATACGGCGGGGATATTCGTCAACGGCGTGGGCCTGTTCGGCGTCGCCGGCGCCGGCAGCATCAGCAATTCCGGCCTGATCTCGGTCGGCGGCGCTAACGATATTTTCGTCAGCGCTTCGACCTTCCTCGGCAACGTCAGCAATTCCGGCATGCTCGTCGGCGCCAGCCAGCAAGGAATTTTTGTCAGAGACACGTTGACCTTCGCCGGCTTCGTCAGCAATTCCGGCACGATCTCGGCTGGAAATGAGGGAATTGCCGTCTCCGATGTCACGAGTTTTCTCGGCGGCGTCAGCAATTCCGGCACAATCACCGCGGCGTACACCGCCATTGCTGTCGGAAATATTTCGACCTTCTCCGGGGGCGTTGCGAACTCGGGCACGATCGCCGCGACGTCGGGCAACGGTATTCTCGTCGGCGGCATTATCTCCGGCACCGGCGCAAGCGTTGCGGTGGGCGGCTTCGCCGGCAGCATCGGCAATTCCGGTTCGATCACGGCCGCCGTCAACGGCGTCATGGTCGGCGGCACGGCGCATTCCGGAGCGTCGGTCGCGGTGTCGAATTTCGGCGGCAGCATCACCAATAGCGGCAAGATCACTGCCTTCAGCGGCAACGGCATCATCGTCGGCGGCAAAGCTATCGGCCCCGGCTTCGGCTTTACGCCGTCGACCGTCACGGTCTCGACCTTTGGCGGCAATATCAGCAATGCCGGCACGATCGCCGCGTTTTTCGGCGCGGGAATCGTCGTCGGCGGCAGGGCGAGCGGCACCGGCAGTTCGGTTACCGTTTCGACGTTCGGCGGCAATATCGTCAACTCGGGCAAGATCACCGCCGCCAGTCCGGCGGCGATCCTGGTCGGCGGCAGAGCCGAGGACGCCTTCGCCTCGGTCACGATTGCAACCTTCGGCGGCGCCATCACCAATAGCGGCTCGATCGACGCGTCGTTCGGCCCGGGCATCCTGGTCGGAGGCTATGCGTCAGGCAGTGTCGCCTCGGTCGCGATATCGAGTTTTGCCGGCGGCATCACCAATTTCGGTACGATCTCAGCGCACGGTGGGAAAGACGGCATCCTGGTCGGCGGCAGCGCGTTCGGCTTCGCCGCCTCCGTCACCATCTCCGCGTTCTCCGGCGGCATCAGCAACGCGGGCACGATCAACGCAGGCGCGGGCATCGTCGTCGGAGGCAGCGCATCGGCCTTCGCATCGGTGGTCATTTCGACCTTCGCCGGCGGCATCACCAACAGCGGCACGATTTCCGCGGCCTTCGCCGGCATTGCCGTCAACAATGTCGTGGATTTCACCTCCGGCAATATCAGCAACTCGGGCCAGATCATCGCCCACAACAGCTACGGCATCATCGTCAGCGGGGTCTCGAACTTCGCCGGCGACATCGTCAACAGCGGGACGATCACCGCCGCGCATGGCAGCGGCATTCGGGTCGACGACACAGCGACGTTCACCGGCAATGTCAGCAATGCGGGCCTTATCGCCGCACATGGGACCGGAATCGACGTCGGCTGCACCTGCGGCATTTCGACGTTCACCGGCAACATCGTCAACTCCGGCACGATCAGCGTGGGGGCGCAAGCCATCGGCATCTTTGCCGAGAATGTCACGAGCTTTATCGGCGGCATCACCAACGCGGGCACCATCTCGGCCGGTTATGACGGCATCCTCGTCGGCATCGCCACGCGGAGCGCGATCACCGTCACCAATGCGGTGTTCGGCGGCGGTGCGGCGACGGCCGGGATCACCAACAGCGGCAGGATTTCAGCGCAGTTCGCCGGCATCTTCGTCGGCGCCACCAGCGGCGCCACCTACAATCTTTCGAGCTTCGGCGGCGGCATCAGCAATTCAGGAACCATTTCAGCGAGCACCTACGGAATCTTTGTCGGCGCGATTTCGACCTCGACAGTGACAATTTCGACGTTCTCCGGCGGCATCACCAATAGCGGATCGGTCGCGGCAAAATCGGGCGTCGGCATATTCGTGGGGGCCTCGTCGCATTCCACGCTGACGATTTCGACCTTCGCCGGAAACATCAGCAATGCCGGCGCCATCACCGCCAAGACCGGCATCGTGATCGGCGCCGGCGTGGCCTTTGCCGGCGGCGCGGCGATCGTAAACACGGGCGTCATTACCGGCACCGGCGGCACCGCGATCGATCTCACCGCCGCGACAAGCCCCGTGTCGGTCAGCATTGCCGGCGGCTCGGTCAATGGCGACATGCTCGGCGCCGGACTGGCGTCGGGCGACATTCTCAGTTTCACGCTAGGCGCCGGCAAGACCTTTACCTACAATTCGAACTTCACCAATTTCGACACGGTGAACATCAATTCCGGCACCGTGGTGCTCAACGGCACCGACAGCGCCACCTTCGTGACGGTGTTCTCCGGCGGCATTCTCGCCGGCACCGGCACCCTCGATCCGACGCTGCAGATATTCTCCGGCGGCACGCTCGCACCCGGCACGCCGGGCGGCCTCGGCACGCTCACCATCGATGGCAGCCTGCAGTTTTTTGCGGGCAGCTTCTACGCCATCAATATCGTCCCGGGCACAAACAACAATTCCAGCGCGGCGGTGACGGGCACCGCCACGATCGACGGCGGTACGGTCGTGGTAACGCCGCAGCTCGGCAGCTACACGGCCGGGACGCATTATCAGATCTTGACGACGACCAATCCGCTCGCCGGCGCCGGCACCTTTGCCGGACTGACGGTCAATGGCAGCTTCAGCGGAACGATGGCGCTCGATTACGCGACCGACGCGCCGAACGACGTCGATCTCGATATCACGACCACGGGTTTTTCGCTGCTGTCGGCGCCGGTCGGCCTCAATCAGAACCAGCTAAGCGTGCTCAGCGGCATCAACAGTGCGATCCTGCAGGGCGACAGCCTGCCGCCGGGCTTTACCAATCTCGGCAATCTGTCCGGTCCGGCGCTGAGCAATGCGCTCACACAGCTCGACGGCCAGGATGGCACCGGCGCGCAGACAAGCGCCTTCCAGTTGATGACCGACTTCCTCAATCTGTTGTCCGATCCGACGGCGGGCGGCGGCGGTGGCGGAGGGACGAGCGGTCCGCAACAGTTCGCGCCGGACGACCAGGCGAGCCTGCCGCCCGACATTGCACTCGCTTATGCGCATGCGCTGCGACAGAAGCCGGCGCCGTCGGCGCAGCCGCCGGACTTCGAACAGCGCTGGAGCGCCTGGGCTTCGGGCTTCGGCGGTTCGAGCACCACCGACGGCAATGCCACGGTCGGCTCGAGCACTGTGACGGCGACCGATTACGGTTACGCCGCCGGTGCGGCACACGCCATGAACTCAGGATGGCTTGGAGAGCGTGACCTTGACGGCAGCGTCGTCGCTGTCGCCGTCGTGGTCGGGCACTCCCGGCTGCTCCGCGGCCTCAGGCTTGACGGCCGGCTGCAGCGACTGTGCCGCCACGGTCGGGTTGGCCCACCGATCGGTTGAACGCTCATACCTGCTCCTTTTCATTGGAACGTCACCCGGTTAATCGGCCTGAGCGAGCGGATCGAGCATGGTGGGTAAGGTAACTCTCACGTCGCGGGCAGGGCGGCGCCTTGCTCGTCCCGCTACGCCGCAGGTGGGACGCTCGCGCTTGATCTCCGGCCTGCGTGGCCGCCTTCGGCCATCTTTCACCGGTCAGTGGCGTCGCGTTTCAGTTCGGTCATCGACCTTGTCCGCTAGCGGTTGCGGCGGCGATCACCGCGGGGCCTGTCCCCGGACACGCGGGGGCGGGTTCGGTGGCGCGTTGCCGAGCGCGGGGGTGGGTAGCCGGCCGAGCGCTTGGGCTCGGGTGAGCTCTGCTCATCGACCTCGGCCGTCCGCCTCTCGGCGCGTCGAGCGCGCACGCGCATGACCGCCAAGAGCGTGAGCAACGGACCCAGGGTGAAGCCAACACGCACCTCGGGCCGCTGACTCCAGTGTGTGTAGGTGGGGATCGGAGGTCGACGCGGTTGTGGCCCCTGCACGACCGGCGTCACCTTGTTGCTCAGACGGATCGCCTCGGCGTCCTCGACCGGGTCGCTGAGTGGGGCAAAGCCGTTCATGTGAACCGCAACGCCGGCCTCTTCGGCCATCAATCCGGAATCGGCCTCCGGCGCGGCAGCCGAGCTGGCTGGTGACTCGGGCGGGGCCGTGTCGCTCAGCGCCTCCGCGCCGGCGCTCGCGTCAGTCTCCGGTGACCCCTGCGCTGCCGCCGCCGCGGCCCGGCCCGCGGCGACGCCAGCCTCGAGTTTGGCCGACTCGTGCGGACCGTTTCCGTTTCCGTTGGCGTGACTCACGCGCAGCGCCTGGAAGCGGAACAGGGTGCCCTGATCGTCGATCAGGTAGTTGTCCACATCGGGACGGTGGTCGTGCAGGATCAGCCGCTCGCTGCGCTGCGCCAGCTGGGCAAGCGCCTCGATCGTGGTCACCTCGATCGGCGGATTGTCGGGATCGGTGTGAATCTCCGACACGGGCACGATCAAATGCCTGTAGCGGTTGTTTATGTGCTCCGCCTGGTCCGGCCTCGTCCCGGGCGGGCGCAACCCGAGCAGCAGCGCGAGCGCTCCGAACAGGACCACGCCGGCGATGCCGATCAGGCGCACCGTCTTGATCGGCACCGATGCCAGCGTGTCCACGGTGCTGTGCGCCGTGGACACGCTTCCCGTGGTCGTGTGGACCAGCGCCGGGTTCGGACCCGTCGAACCGCTCGCCGAGCTACCCGCGAGCAGCTGCGAGCCATTCAGGTTGAGGCTCAGCGACGGTTGCGCGACGTTCGAGATCGGCTGGCCGCCCAGCTCGCCGGAAAGGCTCAGTTGCGGCACGATCGTGAGCGCGTAGCTGCCGGCGGCGAGACCGATCTGGGAGGTGACCCGGTTGACGAGTGCGTTGAACTGCGCGACGGGGACGTTGGCTGTGGCCAGCGCGTGTCCGGACTTGATCTGAGCGGGCGGCCCGAGCCAGAAGCTGCGGCTCCAACCGGATGAATTGGCCACCGTCCCGCGCAGGCGGACGGTCCCCCTTAGCTCGTAGGCCGAAGGGCTCGTGAGCCGGTCGCCGGCGGTGACCCGAAGGTCACGAACCAGTGGGCTGTACAACGGATCACCGGTCCTCACAATGCCACCGGGATAGACCGGTCCGGGCTTGACGTGGGCGCTGTAGCCGTAGCTCACCTGCTGTGAGTACGGGATCGAGGTGGTGCTGACGCTCGTCTGCGGTTGCAGGAAGCCATACACCCCGAGCCCGGCAAAGAGCAGGGCGATCACGGCAGCGACCGCGGCCAGACCCCTACCGATCACCGGACTGGCTCCTCGTGGCGGCCCGGCTGCAGGAGTGGCCGCCTGCCGGCCGCGACGTCGCCTTCTGCGTCGTTGCTGCTCCCCCGAAGAGCAGCATCATCGCCACCGCTCCGGTCAGAGCCGCGGCCACCCACGGCTTGTGGATCCAGTTCAACACCGTGCCGCCGTGGGGGATGTGCAGCCACATGGCGCCGATCAGCATCGATCTCGTCGGGTGCGTCGGGTCGATGAAGCTGTTGTTGATGCCCTTGAACGTGTAATGGCCATCCGCGATGCGGATGATTCGGTGCAGGACCACCGTGTGCAGAAGCGTGCTGTGGTAGGCGACGACCTGCCCGACCCGGTAATCGCTGACGGGACGCACCAGGGCGAGGTCGCCCGTGTGCAGCATCGGCTCCATGCTGATCCCGTGGGTGATCACATAATGGGTCGAGCCGCCGATTTGGGTGGGCGCCAGGTAGAACCAGCCCAGGCCGCAAAACGCCAGTAGGACAGCCGTCAGGAGCAGGGAGCGGATGCGGCTGGATCTCATGGGTGCGGTCGTTCACTCCAGAACCGACCCAAAAGTAAAGGCTGGCCCGGATGGTCCGGACCAGCCTCTGCGAACTTCTAAGCCAACGCCCTAGCTGCTGGCGAAGGTGTCGTTACCGTTGGTGATCGCGATCTGAACCGAGGTGACGGACTGCACCGGCTCGCCGGCGCCGCCGTTGGGCGTGCAGATCACCGAGAGGCCGCCTGTCTGGATCACGCAGGCGGCGTCGCCGCCCGACCCGAATCCGTCGTTGTTCCAGGCCAGGTAGACCTTGGCTGAGGTGCCGTGATAACCGGCGGTCAGCAGATCGGTGGTGGTCGTCAGCGTCGCGGTGTCGATGGTCGTGCCATCCGCGCTCAGCTGGTAGCTGATCCCGGTGAGCGTTCCGCCGGTCACCGACGTGACCCATATCCGAGGGCCGAACCAGAGGCCTGGCCCGTCGTGTCCGTGAAGGCGGCACCGCCGGCGGCCACGGCGCCGATTACGGCGACTGCAGCGGCGATCCGGGTCATTCTGTTGAAGCGCATAGGAGCACCCCTTTCCAGTCCGTAATCGGCCCGGAAGTCCCCGATGGACCGCCGCAAACCTTCGCCCGTCTTCCAAATTCGGAAATTGGGGTTTTGTGGACTAGGGGGCTGATCGGTTTAAATCGCCCGGGGCTTGAGTGGCGGAATGCGCGTTTGCAGGGAAAACCCAGAGATACTGGGCCTTTGGGCCGTTAACACGACCTAAACATGTGTCCTACGGCCGTCCGGAGGTTGTGCTACTGCGAGCTGGCGTCGGATACCTCGCAGGTGTTCTGCAGCGACTGGATGTCCGAGTCGGCCAGACGATCGCCCGTGAGCATGTCCGCGACGTTCTCGCCGCTGGCCGGCCGAACTCCCAGCTTGCGCAGCTGATCGACCACGCATGGCAGGCAGTTGGCCTGCGCGGCCGACCGGGGCAGGATGCCGTTGTAGAAGTAGGCGTGGGTGCATGCGGTGACGACCTGCTCGCCGGTGACGACCGGCGGCCCGCTGCTGCTGCCGCCTCCACCGCCGCTTTCGCTACAGCCGGTCACCGCCAGGGCCAAAACGAGCCCCAGTCCCCAGAGGTGTGCGCGGCGACGATGTCGGCGGACGGGTCTGTCGCGGTCATGTCCTGTTGGCACGGGCTAAAGCTGCCGCTATCGCCGAGCGACACCAGGGCTCGGGCGAGTCGGGGCTCAGCCAAACG